>PVWP01000002.1 GCA_003003925.1 Aphanothece cf. minutissima CCALA 015 | reverse complement strand
ACCGATCCGGCGGCCCGCCTCAGCATCGGCGGTGAGGAGGTGCCCCTCTCGGCCGACGGCACCTTCCGGGTGCAGGTGCCCTTCCACGACGGCCAGCAACTCTACCCGATCGAAGCCCTGGCGGCCGATGGCGAGCAGAAGCGCAGCATCACCATGGAGTTCCGCCGATCCACGCCGGAAGCCAACGTCAACACCCGCGAGGCCTCCGTGGCCGAGTGGTTCTAGGCCCCCAGCCGCTTCTCCACCCGGGCAACCAGATCCCCGGCCGTCAGCTCCGCCCCCACCTCCAGGGCGTGCCGGCGTTCCCCCTCCTCCAGGGGCTCCCGGCTGCGGAGCTGGGCCTCCAGCACGGCCGAGTCCGCGTCGGAGGGATCACTCCCCCGCTGCCGGCGCTCCTCGATGCGCCGCCTGGCCTGCTCCGGGGTGCAGCGGCAATCCAGGATCAGGAACGGCACGCCGCAGCGTCGGGCCAGATCTTCCATCCGCCGGCGCTGGTCACGGCCCAGGAACGTGGCATCCACCACCACCGCGTACCCGGCGGTGAGGATGCGGTCCGCCTGCTCCGGCAGGTGCTGCCCATAGAGCCCGTCGCTCACCTCGCTGCGGTAGGGATCCCCGTGCAGGGGGGGCGACTCCCCCTGGCCCCAGGCGCCGAAGAGGCGCTTGCGCTCCACGTCGGAGCTGAGCTGGATCCAGCCCTGTCGCCGGCAGAGCTGGCGGGCCCGGTGGCTCTTGCCGCTGCCGGAGACCCCATGGGTGATCACCAGGGCCGGGGCCGGGATCCCGGTGGTGTCCCGGGCGCCGAGCAGGTAGCGCTCCAGGTCCCGCTTCAGTCCCTGCGCCGTGCCGGGGTCGAGGTCGGGCTGGCGCAGGCGCAGGGCGCAGACCTTGGCCCGCACCAGGGAGCGGTAGACCCGGTACCAGCGCCAGGTGAGCAGGCCGCCCCAGTCGCCGCAGCGGCCCAGCCAGCGGTTGAGCAGCACCGCCCCCAGGTCGGGTCGGTCGTGGTGCTCCAGGTCCATCACCAGGAAGGCCAGGTCGCTGAACACGTCGATCCAGCGCAGCTCGGGGCTGAATTCCAGGCAGTCGAAGACCCGGATGCGCCCCCCCTCCAGCAGCAGGTTGCCGAGGTGCAGATCCCCATGGCACTCGCGGATGCGCCCCTGGCTGCGGCGCAGGACGAAGGTGGGCCGCAGCGCTTCGTAGCTCTCCTCCGTCCACTGCCGCAGGGCGGCCACCTCCGGCGTGGCGGCATCGGCGCCGGCCTCCAGCACCTCCAGATTGGCCACCGCCGGGGCCTTCACCAGCTCCGGTGCGCCGTCGTCCTGCTCCGGGCCGGCCACCGCGGCGAGGGCATGGAAGGCCGCCAGATCATCCGCCAGCCGTTCGAGCTGGTCGGCGCTGAGGCCTCCGCGCGCCAGAACGGCCCCCAGCAGGGCGCTCTTGGGAAACTGGCGCATGCGCACGGCCAGCTCCAGTGTGGGCCCGCTGCCGTGCAGGCGGGCCCGCTCGGGCGGGCCATGGATCGGGCTGAGGCCGAGGTAGAGGTCCGGCGCCAGCCGGCGGTTGAGGCGCAGCTCTTCCTGGCAGAACCAGCGGCGCCGCTCCGGGGTGGAGAAATCGACGAAGCCCAGGTTCACCGGCTTCTTGATCTTGTAGGCGATGGTTCCCGTCAGCAGGACCCAGGAGATGTGGGTCTCCAGGCACTCGACCCGCTCGACCGGGTGGTCATAGGCGCCGGGATCGAGCAGGGCGGCGATCATCGGGTCCACGGCCGCTCCGGTGCTCCTTGCGGTTCAATCCAACCATCCGCAGGGCAATGGAGGCCTCCACCGGCGTCCACAGCAGGGCCGGCAGCAGCAACCCCGAGGCCAGGGGTGAGGCGGGCCGCACGATCAGGGCCAGCACCAGCGTGAGCGTCCAGCTCAGCAGCCAGAAGGGAAGGCCGGCGGTCAGCCTGTGCAGGCGGCAGATCAGCCAGTGGGGACTGCGCAGCAGCACCAGCAGGACCGCGTAGGCCCCCATCCAGCCCCAGGAGCCGGCCGTCTGCCAGAAGGCGACCGCCGAGCCGTAGAAGCAGACCGTGATCAGCGGCCAGACAAGCGCGACCCAGGGTTGCCGGCCGATCCACTCCGGTCGCCGGAGGCTGCGATACCAGACGAAATCCCGCTCCGTGGGATTGACGACCAGGGTGATCACCAGAACGGCGATCAGGATCAGCAGCCAGGGCGGCACGGGACTCTGCAGACACGCGCATTATTGGGCCCTGCCAGGGAGCCGTCCATGGCCGGGGCCAAGGCGGGTGGTGGGGGCGGGAGTGTCGGTTCATCGCGCCGGCGGACCGGCCCGTCCGGGGTTCCTACGGTGGAGGGGTCCGACGAGCTTGCTGGAGGCCCCATGCACACCCACGACCTCGAGAACCACGACAACCTCTACGCCGACGAAGGCACGATGGTGATCGGCGAGACCAGGGCGGATGCCCAGAGCCATGCCTACTGGGCCGTGGGGGCCATCGCCCTGATGGTGGTGGGCCTGGGTGTGGCCCTGGTCGTCTCCTGATCCGTCCCCCCGGGCGCCCCGCCCGGCCCGTCGGCTGGCGGAGCGGGAAAGCGCTCGCCGAAGCAGGACAGGGGGATGGGCGGACACAGCCGTGTCCAGCCCCCCGCGTCCCCCTGTCGCTGCCAGGCGGCGATGCGCAGCGGTGTGGTCGCTCCCCAGCGGCAGATGAGCAGGTAGCGATGCCCCCAGGTCCGCGGCCAGGCCGTGGCGTTTTCCCCGGCCCAGGGCCATTGGGCCGGGTTGAGGGGCTCCAGATCGCGGTGGAGGCGCAGCAGGGCCGGCAGCAGCTGGCCCCCGTCGGCCCCCTCGCTCCGCTGGCAGAGCCGGAGGCGCCGGGCCAGGGCGAAAGGCTGCCCCCGGCTGGGGACGACCAGGTGCAATCCCCCCCAGCCGGGAAACCCCAGGCAGGAGAGCAGGGCGCCGGAGGCGGGGCCGGAGTCGTGGTCGCTCGGCATGGGGGCGGAACGCTGACAGCCGTTCTGTGCCACCAGCCGTCCCGCGGCCCTGCTCCGACCGGGCGCACTGGCAGGATCAGGGGGAAGGACGCGACTCCCCCGCCGCCATGTTCGAGAACCGCGAACGGCCCGCCTGGGTCAACTGGCTGATCCTGGCGATCTTCCTGATGTCGTCCTGGCAGCTGGCCGGGTTCTGGTTCCAGCAGCTGCACCACTGAAGGAACCCCGCGGCCCCTTCCGGTCGTGGTGCCCCCGCATCAGGAGGGACGGCGCGGCCGGGCGGTGAGTCCCCGCACCAGCCGGACGCCGCCGCCCACCAGCAGCAGCAGGGCCATCAGGGCCAGCAGGGCCACCACGATGACGCTGCCCAGCTGCAGGATGCCCATGCTCAGCCGGCTGAGCCCGCCGATCAGGTTGGCGATGGCATTGCTGACCAGCAGCAGCGCATCCAGCCGTTCCGGCAGCTGCATCAGCCCGGCCAGGATCAGGCTTCCCGCGCCGATCAGCAGCAGGCCCGCCAGCACCTGCCGCCAGCGGGAGGAGGGACGGCGCCGGCGGCGACGCAGTTCCAGGCCCTTCCCCGGTGTCGGTCCCCTCGGCGTCGGCAGATGGAGCGGATAGGGGGTGTGGGGCATGGCGGGGTCGTCAGGGCTCCAGCGGATAGCCGGCACCCCGCATCCACCGCTCGAACTCCATCAGCACCAGCTCGTTCGGACAATCGATCAGGGACAGGTCGTTGACCGTGCAGTCCCCCTGGCCGCCGTGGTGGAGCGTCAGGTGGAAATGGGAACCGCTCAGGCCGCAGACCTCCGGATCGCTGCGGACCACCACATCCAGGGCAGCCCCGAGCCGTGCCACCCGGCGGCGCAGTTCCGACCAGGTCATGCCCAAGGTTTCATCCCCATCGTTGAGGCCGTCGCATGGCCGTGGAGGCGCTGGATGGTCGCCCCCAGTGTGACCAGTGCCGGGCCGACGTCAACCGCTCGCCGCCCGGTGGTGGCTCAGGGCCGCGGGGTGGCCGGGGCCTGCTGGGCCGCCGGCGCTGCCGGCGTCGGCGCGGGAGGCACGGCGGGCGGAGGCAGGAGCAGCACCAGCGCCGCCGAGACGGCCAGGGCTGCGGCGCCGCCCACGGGCGCCGAGAGGCGACGGTGCAGGGGAATCCGCTCCATCAGTTCCCTGGGCCCGAGGGGCTCCGGATCGGGAATCGCCAGGGGCAGCTGCACCCGGGGATCGAGCCGCAGCAGATCCAGCACCCGCACCAGATCCGCCAGTTCCGCATCGTCGAGGCGCACCTCCAGGGGAGGGGTGTCGGGCTGGCTACTGCGCAGCAGGAGCCGGTGGCCGCCGTCGGGGTGGGGGCCGATGTCGACCGGTTCCCCGGCCACGCTGAACTCGCGGCGCACGCCGCTGATCAGGTGGCGGGCGTAGGGCAGCACCACCTGCATGAGGGCCTGGAGGTGCTCACGGCGCCCCTCCAGCTGGGGCCGGCCCAGCCACTGCAGGGTCCAGCCGGTGATGATGCCCAGGGCCGCGCCGCTCTGGCCGATGGAGACGTCGGGGAGACCTTCCACCTGAAGCCGGCAGCTGAGCTGATCGAAGACGAGGCTCTGCTTCATCACGGAACTCTGAACCATGGGGGGTCTGCTGCGGCCGCCGTCACGCCACCGCGTCCATCAGGCTCGCCTTGATGCGCTCGAAGCCCCCCTGGCCGGCGCAGAGGCTCAGGCCCTGGACCAGCTGGAGCCGCTGGGCGGCTCCGTCGTCGGGATCGAGCAGTTTCTGGACGCCGCTGCGGCGGGGGTTCATGCGCTCCTGCACCAGTTCCCCCAGCCGCCCCTGGAACAAGGCCCAGCGTTCCTGCGCCACCGTCTCCGGTTCGCTGCTGGAGAGCAGGGAACGCAGCATCGGATAGAGGCGGTCGGCCATGACGCAGAGGATGCGGATCAGGGCATCGGTCTCGGCGACGGGGACCTCACCGCGGCGGCAGGAGCGCCGCAGGGGGTTGTGGCAACGCCGCTTCCACAGCTCTACCCGGTTGGGGAAGAGGCCGGCATAGCCCAGCTGCTCACTCATCCACACCATCGCTTCGCCGCCGTTGAGGTCGAGCGCCTCCATGCAGAGCAGCATCAGATCGAGACGCTCCAGACCCCGGCGGGGCAGGGGGCGGGAGGAGCGGTCCTGGATCGCCGCTTCCGAAGTGTCCTTGGCCATGACTGCGATGATGCCAGCGGCGCCGTCCATCCGTCACGTCGCCGGTACCGGTCCCTTCACCAGCACGACCCTGCAGCACGATGGCCAGCAGCCCTTCCTCGATCGATCTGCGCACCTGGGTCCGGGACATTCCCGACTTTCCGAAGCCGGGCATCCTCTTCCGCGATCTCACGCCCCTGATGCGGGATCCCGAGGGCTGGGGCGAAGCCATCCGCCTGCTGGGGCTGCTCTGTGAGCGGGTGCAGCCGGACCTGATCGTGGGTATCGAATCCCGCGGCTTCATCGTCGGCACGGCCCTGGCCACGATCACGGGTGTGGGCTTCGTCCCGGTGCGCAAGCCTGGCAAGCTTCCCGGCGCGGTGATCGGCGTGGATTACAGCCTCGAATACGGCACCGACCGCCTGGAGATCCACAGCGATGCCCTCGAGGGCGGCCAACGGGTGCTGATCGTCGACGACCTGCTCGCCACCGGCGGCACCGCCGCGGCCTGCAGCGAGCTGGTGCAGGCCGCGGGGGGGCAACTCTGCGGCTTCGGCTTCCTGGCGGAACTGGCGGCCCTCGACGGCCGCAGCCGGCTGCCCCAGGAGCATCCGATCGAGTCCCTGATCATCTACAGCTGAGCCTCAGCCCTGCTGGTCCTGCCAGGCCAGGACGCTGTCGAACTGCTCGAGGCTGATCAGGCCGAACCGCCAGAGCACGGCCGGCAGCGGCGCCTGCTCCAGCTGGGACTGGCGGATGCCCAGCTGGAGCGCGTTCTCACTCAGGCCGAGCTGATGGCGCAGGAAGCGCACCATGGCCGGAGAGGGCAGGGGCTGGGGAGAGCTGCTGATCACCATCCCCCCATGCTGCAAGCGGCCGGCGCAGCCGACAAGGTCCCTGGGTCATGGCCAGAAGGGCCAGGGCCCGGGTGCTGTCGACGCGGGCCAGGCAGGCCAGGGCCAGCTGGCGCAGGGGCAGCAGCCAGCGGTGGCGGTTGGAGAAGATCCGCACCAGCAGGTCGGTGGCCAGCAGGGTGAGCAGCAGATCGGGCCAGCGGCGGCGCCCGTAGGCCGCTCCGATGCGGCGGGGTGACAGCGTGCCCCGGGCCGCCCGTTCCGCCAGCCGCTGCAGCACCGCCACATCCCGCCAGCAGAGGTTCAACCCCTGGCCGCCCACCGGGTGGCAGCGGTGGGCGCTCTCCCCCACCAGCACCGTGCGGCCCCGATGCAGACGCCTGGCCAGCTGCAGGGCCACCGGGAAGGCCCGGGGCGGCGTCAGCAGGGCATCGGGCTGGAGCCGGTCCGGCAGGGCCCCCGCCAGCCGGTCGAGGAAGGCCGGGGCATCGAGGGCCTCCAGCTGGCGGCAGCGGGCCGCCGGCGCGCTCCAGACCAGCTGGAAGCGGCGCCCGCCGAGGGGGAGCACGGCGAAGGGGCCTTCCGGACGCAGCAGTTCCCAGGCTTCGTCGTCGGCACAGCCGCGCATCTCCACCTGCACCGTCAGGCAGGCCTGGCGGTAGGGACGGCTCCACTGGCCGATGCCCAGGGCCTGGCGGCTGGGCGAGTCGGGGCCATCGGCGGCCACCAGCAGGTCGGCATCGTCCGGGTCGTTCGCGGCGGCGGAGGGCACCTCGCTGCCGAGTTCCAGACGGACGGCGGGGTGCTGGCCGAGGCGCAGCAGCAGCAGGGCCATCAGGGGCCGGTGCGATCCGATCCAGCCCACCGCGTCGGCCTGGCCCAGGTCGGCCGGCTCGAAGCGCACATCACGCCCCGCCGCCACATCGCGCAGGTGCAGGCGGCGGAAGGGGACCAGGGTGGGCCGCAGGTCACCCCAGAGCCCCAGGCGCTGCAGCAGCTCCCGGCTGGAGTGGGTGAAGGCGTAGGCCCGCTCCCGGGCCTGCAGCGCCTCCTGGGCCAGGGGATCGCGCAGGCTCACCCGCCAGCCGGCCTGGGCCAGGGCCAGGGCCGCCAGGGCGCCGGTGGGGCCGGCGCCCCGGATCCGGGCGTGGAGCAAAGCGGGCATGGCCACAGAAAAGCCGCAACAGAAAGTCTGCTGCGGCGAAGGGGTCCACCGTGAACGGCGGACCGGAGAAAGGCTGTCCCCCGAGGGGGAGCCGCGATCAACCGATGCCGAGCAGGCCGCGGGTGAAGGCCTCGCCGCCCAGGGCGAACTCGGTGGCGAGCAGGGCGATGAAGCCGAGCATGGCCATGCGGCCGTTGAGCTTCTCGGCGCGCTCGTGGAAGCCCCAGCCGCTCTCGGCGCTCACCACTTCCATGCGGGGTTCGGTGGCGAAGGCGTTGAGGCGGCCGCCGTCTTCGGTGGTGACGGTGGCGCCGCGGATGGCGGAGCGATCCAGGGCGGTGGGGGCGGCGGCAGTCATGGGAGAACTCCTTGAGAAGTGTTGCGAGAATTGTAACGCATTGTTTCGAATGCGTCCAGCGTCCTCACCCGAGCCGCCGCAGGCAGAGCTCCTCGAAGGCCGGCCGCAGCAGATAGGGGTACTCGCCCACCCACTGCTTGACCTGGGGCAGCCAGCCATCGGAGAGGGCGCCGATGCGGGAGAAGTCCTTGCGCTCACTCAGCACCAGGCAGCGGATCACCATGCCGCGCCGGATCTGCTCATGCTTCTTCTCTAGGGGGAAGCGGATCTGGCCCAGGTAGCCGTCCTCGTCCTCCAGTTCCAGGCAGAGCCAGGTGCGGCGGTTCTCCACCAGCTCCAGGCGCCCCTGGCGGTTGGCCTGCTCCCGCCGGTTCTCCACCACCTCCCGCCGGAACTGGTCGGCCACCACCCCCTCAAAGATGGCGGCCGCCGGGTAGCGCCGCAGCACGGCGTTGCGGCGTCCCGCCTCCAGGATCGGCCCCCACAGCACATAGAGAAGGAAGACGAAGCCCACCACCAGGAACACCGGGCCGGCCTGGCTGCGGAACAGCAGGGTCTGGCTGATCAGCAGGGCGATCACCCCGCCGATCACCGAGATCAGCACCCGCTGCAGCAGCTTGCGCGGGTCGCCGCTGCAGGCGGTGAACTGGGGTCCGGTGGCCACCGCCGGAATCAGGCGCAGCAGTTCGCCGGGTTTGAGGGGGATCAGCATCGGTCCACGGGGCGGTGGCTCACAGCAGCCTCTCGAGGCCGTAGACCAGGCCGCCCAGGCGGCGCACCTTGCGCACCGTGAGCAACACCCCGGGCATGTAGGCACTGCGATCGATCGTGTCGTGGCGCAGGGTGTAGGTCTCGCCGGGCGATCCGAACATCACCTCCTGGTGGGCCACCAGCCCGGGCAGCCGCACCGAGTGGAGCCGCAGGCCGCTCTCCCGCAGGCCCCCCCGGCAGCCCGCCAGGCTCTCGTGCTCCTCCACCTGCAGGGGGTTGAAGGTCTTGCCCAGCTCCTCCATCAGCTCGGCGGTCTTGAGGCAGGTGCCGCTGGGGGCATCGGCCTTGCGGTTGTGGTGCAGCTCGGTGAGCTCGGCGTAGTCGTAGAAGCGGGCCGCCGCCGCCGCCGCCTGCTGCAGCAGCACCATGCCCACGCAGAAGTTGGGCACCACCGCCCCGCCCATGGAGGCCTTCTCGGCGAACGCGGCCAGATCCGCCAGCTGGTCGGGGCGCAGGCCGGTGGTGCCGATCACCGGATGGACGCCGTAGGCGAAGGCGCCGCGGCAGTGCTCGTAGACGACGCTGGGGTGGGTGAAGTCGACCAGCACCGCGCCGCCGCCCGGGCCGGACTGCCGCACCGCCTGGCCCGCCTGGCAGAGGCTGCCCTCGAAGTCGGCACTGATCGCCACCTCCAGTTCCCCCAGCCCCAGGGCCAGCCCGACGTCCTCCCCTTCCCGGCCCGGGGTGGTGTCGATCGCCCCCACCAGGGTGCAGTCGGGGGCCGCCACCACCGCCTTGATCACCTCGGCGCCCATGCGGCCCAGGGCCCCGGCCACCACCACCGGGATCGGTGCCGGCTCTGCTGGGGACGGGGAGATCGCGCTCATCGGGCAGTTACCACTCCAGGCGAGCCTATGTGGCCCGGCCCGCCGCCAGGGCTGCAGCCTGTAACGCTGCGCTGCAACCGATCGCGTCCCCGGCGGGAGCTCCGTAGGCTGCTTCACATTGCTCAACGCATCCGCCGCATGTTCACGCAGGTCCGTTCCGCCAGCCGCCGGGTCAGCCCTGCCCCCACCGATGGCGCCAACGACCGGGTGGTGATGAAGGCCGTCTACGTGGTGCTCGAACCCCAGTACCAGAACGCCCTCACCACCGCCGCCACCGGCCTCAACGACCAGAACGGTCCCCTGGCGGTCGAACTGAGCGGCTATCTGATCGAGGAGCTGCGGGACCCGGCCAACTACGCCGACTTCTGCGCCGACGTGGCGGCGGCCGATGTGTTCATCGCCTCGTTGATCTTCATCGAGGACCTGGCCCAGAAGGTGGTGGACGCCGTGGCCCCCCACCGCGACCGGCTCAAGGCGGTGGTGGTGTTCCCGTCGATGCCGGAGGTGATGCGGCTCAACAAGCTGGGCACCTTCTCGATGGCCCAGCTGGGCCAGAGCAAGAGCGCCATCGCCCAGTTCATGCGCAAGCGCAAGGAGGCCAATGGGGCGGGCTTCCAGGACGCCATGCTCAAGCTGCTGAACACCCTGCCGACGGTGCTCAAGTACCTGCCGGTGGAGAAGGCCCAGGACGCCCGCTCCTTCATGCTCAGCTTCCAGTACTGGCTGGGGGGAACGCCGGACAACCTGCGCAACTTCCTGCTGATGCTGGCCGACCGCTACGTGTTCGGCAAAGCGGAGCTGGGCCGGCCCCAGCTGACGGTGGCCGACCCGGTGGTGTTCCCGGACCTGGGCATCTGGCACCCGCTGGCCCCGGGGATGTTCGAGGACCTCAAGGAGTACCTCAACTGGAGCGCCAGCCGCAGTGATCTGAGCGAGAAGGCGCGCCGAGGACCGGTGATCGGCCTGGTGCTGCAGCGCAGCCACATCGTCACCGGCGATGAGGCCCACTACGTGGCCGTGATCCAGGAACTGGAATACCGGGGCGCCACGGTGATCCCCGTGTTCTGCGGCGGCCTCGACTTCTCCCGGCCGGTCTCCTCCTTCTTCTACGACCCCCTCAACCCTGACCAGCCGCTGGTGGACGGGGTGGTGAGCCTCACCGGCTTCGCCCTGGTGGGCGGTCCGGCCCGCCAGGACCATCCCAAGGCGATCGAGACCCTCAAGCGGCTCAACCGGCCCTACATGGTGGCCCTGCCCCTGGTGTTCCAGACCACCCAGGAATGGGAGGAAAGCGACCTGGGGCTGCACCCGGTCCAGGTGGCCCTGCAGATCGCCATCCCCGAGCTCGACGGCGCCATCGAACCGATCGTGCTGTCGGGGCGCGATGACGCCACCGGCAAGGCCCACACCCTGCAGGACCGGGTGGATGCGATCGCCGAGCGGGCCATCCGCTGGGCTTCGCTGCGGATCAAGCCCCGCGCCGAGAAGAAGCTGGCGATCACCGTGTTCAGCTTTCCCCCCGACAAGGGCAACGTGGGCACCGCGGCCTACCTCGATGTCTTCGGCTCGATCTTCCGGGTGCTGGAGGAGATGAAGGCGAAGGGCTACACGGTGGACGCCATGCCCCGCACCCCCAAGGAGCTGATGGAGGCGGTGCTCAGCGATCCGGAGGCCCTCGAAGGAGCCCCCGAGCTGGCGATCGCCCATCGCATGAGCGTCGAGGAGTACGAGCGGCTCACCCCCTATTCCGAGCGTCTCGAAGAGAACTGGGGCAAGCCCCCCGGCAACCTCAATTCCGACGGCACCAACCTGCTCATCTACGGCCGCCACTTCGGCAACGTGTTCGTGGGGGTGCAACCCACCTTCGGTTACGAGGGCGATCCGATGCGCCTGCTCTATTCCCGCAGCGCCAGCCCCCACCACGGCTTTGCCGCCTATTACACCTATCTGGAGAAGGTGTGGGGCGCCGACGCCGTGCTGCACTTCGGCACCCATGGCTCCCTGGAGTTCATGCCGGGCAAGCAGATGGGCATGAGCGAAACCTGCTACCCCGATTCCCTGATCGGCGCCCTGCCCAACCTCTACTACTACGCCGCCAACAACCCGTCCGAGGCCACCATCGCCAAGCGGCGGGGCTACGCCTCCACGATCAGCTACCTCACCCCGCCGGCGGAGAACGCCGGCCTCTACAAGGGGCTCAAGGAGCTGGGCGAGCTGGTGGGCTCCTACCAGCAGCTGCGGGAGAGCTCCCGGGGTGTGCAGATCGTCAACGCCATCATCGAGACGGCCCGCCAGTGCAACCTCGACAAGGACGTGGTCCTGCCCGAGGCCGACGCCGCGGAGCTGGATCGCGACGCCCGTGATGGCGTGGTCGGGGCGGTGTACCGCCAGCTGATGGAGATCGAAAGCCGGCTGCTGCCCTGCGGCCTGCACACCATCGGCAAGCCCCCCACCGCCGAGGAGGCCATCGCCACCCTGGTGAGCATCGCTGCCCTGGAGCGGGAGGAGGACGGCCTGCGTTCCCTGCCGGGGCTGCTGGCCGAGAGCCGCGGCCGCACCATCGCCGAGGTGTACCGGGGCAACGATGAAGGGGTCCTGGCGGATGTGGAGCTCAACCGGGTGATCACCGAAACCTGCCGTGCCGCCGTCGGTGCCATGGTCAAGGAGGTCACCGGCGCCGATGGCCGTGTCACCCTGCGCCGCAACTTCGGCTGGTTCTTCGAACTGCTGGAGCGCTTCGGCTACCGGCTGCCCTCCCCCTGGCTGAGCGCCTGCCGCCAGGCCGGCTTCCCGGATGTGGATGTCCCCGAGCTCGACCGCACCTTCGCCTATCTGCGTTTCTGCCTGGAGCAGATCTGCGCCGACATGGAGATGGAAAGCCTGCTGCGGGCCCTCGATGGGGAGTACGTCCTGCCGGGACCCGGCGGTGACCCGATCCGCAACCCCGGCGTGCTGCCCAGCGGCAAGAACATCCACGCCCTCGATCCCCAGGCCATCCCCACCCGGGCCGCCATCGCCGCCGCCAAGGTGGTCGTCGACCGGCTGATCGAACGCCAGCGGGCCGAGCAGGGCGCCTGGCCGGAAACGATCGCCTGCGTGCTCTGGGGCACCGACAACATCAAGACCTACGGCGAATCCCTGGCCCAGATCCTCTGGTTCATCGGTGTGCGCCCCATGGCCGATTCCCTGGGCCGGGTGAACAAGCTGGAGCTCATCTCCCTCGAGGAGCTGGGCCGGCCCCGGATCGACGTGGTGGTGAACTGCTCCGGGGTGTTCCGCGACCTGTTCATCAACCAGATGGCCCTGATCGACCAGGGGGTGAAGATGGCCGCCGAAGCCGACGAGCCCCTGGAGATGAATTTCGTGCGCAAGCACAGCCAGGAGCAGGCCGCCGCCCAGGGCATCTCCCTGCGGGAGGCCGCCACCCGGGTGTTCTCCAATGCCAGCGGCAGCTACTCCTCGAACGTCAACCTGGCGGTGGAGAACAGCACCTGGGAGGAGGAGGGCGAACTGCAGGAGATGTACCTCTCCCGCAAGACCTTCGCCTTCAATGCCGACAACCCCGGCGAGATGAACCAGAACCGGGAGGTGTTCGAATCGGCGATGAAGACCGCCGACGTCACCTTCCAGAACCTGGATTCGGCCGAGATCTCCCTCACCGACGTCAGCCACTACTTCGACTCCGATCCCACCAAGCTGATCGCCGGCCTGCGGGACGACGGCAAGACCCCCACCAGCTACATCGCTGACACCACCACGGCCAACGCCCAGGTGCGTTCGTTGAGCGAGACCATCCGCCTCGATTCGCGCACCAAGCTCCTCAACCCCAAGTGGTACGAGGGCATGCTCGATTCCGGCTACGAAGGGGTGCGGGAGGTGGCCAAGCGGCTCAACTTCACCCTCGGCTGGAGCGCCACCAGCGGAGCCGTCGACAACTTCGTCTACGAGGAGGCCAACGAGACCTTCATCAACGACCCGGAGATGCGCAAGCGGCTGATGGACCTCAACCCCCACAGCTTCCGCCGCATCGTCGGCACCCTGCTGGAGGTGAATGGCCGCGGCTACTGGGAAACTTCCGACGAGAACATCGCCCAGCTCCAGGAGATCTACCAGGAAATCGAGGACCGGATCGAAGGGGTGACCAAGGAGGGCTGATCGAGCAGGCCAGGGGGCAGGGGCCAGACGTGGGTGGCCCTCTCGATCCTGTCCGTGTCGATGGCGGCGTGCGGCACTGGCAGGAGGTCCTGGGGGCCGATGGTTTGCTGTGCATGGGCAAGGGAGGGTGCCCCTGCCGTCCCGAATCCATGCCGAAGACGTCCCTTAACAGCAGATCTGCTGCACTGAGATCTGGCTTTGCCATACTCACATAAATCTTAATCGTCCCCGCAAGGGCCGTGGGCGCAGGGGTTTGCCTCCTTGGCCGTGGCTGCAGCTCCGGCGGCTTCGGTGTCAGCCGTCCGGCGCCCAGATTCCTGCGTAGGACGGAGTCATGCCATTGCACGGCAAACGATCCGTGAGCGTTGACATCCAGGCTCAACGCATCGCCGTCAAGTCAAAGGCAACGCTGATGGCCTCCTTGCCAGCTCAGCCACCGGCAATGGCATCGACGAACAACCCAGCCCCACTCCCTAAACCCCTGAGAACCATGTCCAACAAAATTGATGCCGCAGCCAAAGATGCTGAGGGCAAAATCCAGTCCGCCGTCGGCTCCCTCACCGGCGACAAGGGCCAGCAAATCAAAGGAGAAGCCAAGCAGGTGCAGGCCCAAGCCATGAAGGCGGAGGCCAAAGTGAGAGAGGAAGCCAACAAGGCTGCCAAGAAGGTTGAAGACGCCACCGAATAGTCAGCCGGCCGCCACCTGCTGGGAACCCATCGTGTCCCGCCTTTCCAGAGTGATTCTGACAGGTGTTGGGTAACACGTGAGACACTGATCCACCACGATCACTCGCCGTCGTACCGATTCAACCCGGGCCAAGGCCATGCCGGGGAGTCCATCACTCCCCGGATTCTTCCTGCTTCCTTGTCGTGTCAGCTGGTTCAGCTGAGGTTGATGGGATGGTCGGATGCACCTGCTGGATGCATTCACCCGCCCGTTCACCGAAGGAGAAGGACGACGGGCTGGCTGGGATCCAGAAGCTCAGAGTCTTCCCCATAGGGTCCACCACCACCCCGTCGCCGCATTCCAACCTGGGCTGAGGTCAGGATGGTCTCCAGAAAAAAAAGGGGGCCGAAGCCCCCTGAACAACACCTGCGGTGTGAAGCGACGCCAGGATCAACGGCCGATCTTGGCCACCTCGGCGCGGGCCCGGGCCAGGACGGCACCGGTGAGGGGCACGTAGTCCAGCTGCTTGGCGATGGCCTGGCCCTTGGGCGAGAGGCCCCAGTTCAGGAACTGCCGGATGGTGCCCACCTTGTCGCCATTGCCGCGCTGATAGGCCAGCACCCAGGTGAAGGAGGCGATCGGGAAGGCGTTGGCGCCAGCCGGGTTGCAGTCTTCACCGCCGAGGCGTGCATCCAGCTTGATGCCATTGAGGGCGGCGGCCCCGGTGACGTCGTTGGCCAGGACGAAACGGCCGGCCCGGTTCTGAAGAGCCGCCGGGGTGATCCGTCCCTTCACGAAGGCCTGGTTGAGGTAACCGATGGAGCCGGGGGTGTTCTGGATCAGACCGGCCACGCCCTCGTTGCCTTTGCCGCCGACGCCCACGGGCCACTTGACGGCCTTGGCGGCTCCCACCCGCGACTTCCACTCGGGCGAGAAGCAGGAGAGGGAGTTGGTGAACACGTAGGTGGTGCCGGAACCGTCAGAGCGGTGGACCACGTTGATCGGTCCCCTGCCGCACTTCAGCTGGTCCCAGGTGCGGATCTTGCCGAGGAAGATGTCAGCGAGCTGGCGCTGGGTGAGCTTGAGGTTCTTGCAGCCGGGATTGTTGTAGGCCGGGGTGACGGTGCCGCCCATCATTGGAATCTGCAGGGCGCCGCGCTGGGCGGTCACGCCCTTGGTGAACTCCCCTTTGGAGGCACTCAGTTCTTCATCGGTGGCGCCGAAATCGACACTGCCGGCGTGGAACTGGCGCACACCGGCGCCGGATCCCACCGACTGGTAGTTCACTTGCCGTTTGGTTTCCCTGGCGAATTCAACGGCCCAGCGCTGATAGGCCGGAGCCGGAAAGCTGGCCCCGGCCCCGTTGATCGAATTGCTCTGGGCGATCACAGGAACCGCCACACCAGCCGTGAGGGCGCCGGCAGCGGAGAGGATCAGGGCCTTCTTCGCGAAGGTCATCAGAATGGCCAATTTGGGGGCAAGTTATGAATAGCAACCCGTTCTGACCGTTTGTGTTATGAGGAGGTTAACGGGTGTTCAAGGATTGAACACTCCACGAAGCATCCGCTGAAACGTCCCGTGAAACGTCCCCGGAGCGTCCGTCTGCGGCTGTCCCGGCCGGTTCATGGCGGCCCTGCATCGGCTGGAGCCGCGGCGGGGCCTGAAGGTCCAGAATGAGAACCGTTATCAGCCATTCCCTTGGCGGTGTGGTTGCCCGTCCCGACCCCCATGGTCCAGATCCCCGTCACCGTGATCACCGGCTTTCTCGGCGCCGGCAAGACCACCCTGCTCAACCGGATCCTCTCCCGCCAGCAAGGCGTGCGCACGGCCGTGCTGGTGAACGAGTTCGGCGAGATCGGCATCGACAACGAGCTGGTGGTGGCCACCAGCGACGCCATGGTGGAGCTCAGCAACGGCTGCATCTGCTGCTCGATCAACGGCGAGCTCAAGGAGGCGGTCCTCCGGGTGCTGGAACGCCCCGACCCGATCGACTTCATCGTGGTGGAGACCACCGGCCTGGCCGATCCCCTGCCCGTGGCCATGACCTTTCTGGCCGGGGACTTCCGCGACCGGCTGCGGCTCGATTCGATCATCACCCTGATCGACGCCGAACACTTCGAGGCCACCGCCTTCACGAGCCCGATCGCCCGGGCCCAGGTGGTCTACGGCGACATCCTGGTGCTCAACAAGTGCGATCTGGTGGACGAGGCGCGGCTGGCTGCCGTGGAGGCCAGCCTGCGGGCGATCAAGGCCGATGCCCGCCTGCTGCGCGCCGATCACGCCGGCGTGCCGCTTTCCATGCTGCTGAGCGTGGGCCTGTTCGAAACCGATCGGCTGGTGGCCCTCCAGGCCGCTGAGGACGACCGCGAGCAGGCCCAGGGACACGGCCAGGGGCACCAGCACCACCACCCTGACCACGATCACCACCACGAGCACGCCCATACCCACCACCAAGCCCATACCCCAGAGCTGGAGGGCTTCCGTTCGGTGTCCCTGGCGGTGGAGGCCCCGTTCGATCTGCGCCGGTTCCAGCACTTTCTCGATAACCAGCTTCCGGCCACCGTCTTCCGGGCCAAGGGGGTGCTCTGGTTCCGCGAAAGCGAGCGCCGCCACCTGTTCCACCTCTGCGGCAAGCGCTTCACCATCGATGATTCCGACTGGCCCGACGACGCTCCGCGCCACACCCGGGTGGTGGCGATCGGCCGCGATCTGGACCCGACCAGCCTGCGGGCCCAGCTGGAAGCCTGCGTGGTGGCACCATGAGCCCCACCGGCCGCAAGGGGTTCGCATGACGGCGGTGTTCGGCGGCGCGGTCGACACGCTGGAGGTCCAGCTGGGCGGCCGACGGCTGCAGATCGTGATCGAGCGCCGGGGGCCGAAGGGTGCTCCCCTCTGGCTGCTGCTGCCGGCCCTGAGCACCGTGTCGAGCCGCAGCGAGTGGCAGCCGCTGGTCACGGCCGTGCACGACCGGGTCCAGGTGGTCAGTTTCGACTGGCCGGGCTTCGGTGACAGTGGCCGTCCGGCGCTCGCCTACGACGCCGCTCTGCTGGTCGGCTGCCTGGAGGCGGTCCTCACCGACCTGGAGGCCCGCCAGCATGGTCCCCTCACCGTGGTGGCCGCCGGGCACAGCGCCCCCCTGGCCCTGGCCCTGGCGAGCAAGTGGTCCGACCGCTGGAGCCGCTTCGTCGCGGTGGCGCCCACCTGGCGGGGGCCCCTGCCGACGATGACGGGCTGGTCGCCGGGGCGTTTCGGCTGGCTGCGGCGGCTGGTGGCCCTGCCGCTGATCGGCCCGGCGCTCTACCGGCTGAACACCAGCCGGGCCCTGCTCCGGCTGATGCTGCGACGGCACGTGTGGCTGGATCCGGGCCTGCTGACGCCGGATCGCCTGCGGCAGCAGCAGCGGCTGGCCCGGCGACCCGGCTCCCGCTTCGCCAGTGCCGCCTTCGTCAGCGGCGGGCTCGATGCCGCCGGCGAGAGCGGCTGGTGGCTGGAGCAGGCCCGCGGTCTGCACTGTCCGTTTGAGGTGGTGCTGGCGACGGCGGCCCCGCCCCGCTCCACCCGGGAGATGGAGCTTCTGGCCGAGGCCGCCGATGGGGTGATGCGCCTACCCGGCCGGCTCGGCCTCCACCAGGAGTTCGGCGCCCTGCTGGGACGGCGGTTGCTGGAGGCTCCGGATCCGCAGCACGGTTGAGCCGGCGTCGTGCCCCGAGCGAGCTGCCGCTCCACGGGAACGACGCAGGACATCGCCCTGCGATGGGCGATCCGGCCGCCGCACCCCTCAGCCGCCGTCCCTCTCGATGCGTACCCACAGACTGCGGCGGGCATCCAGGGTCACCAGCAGCTCCAGGTGCTCGGCCGTGATCGCCCTGGCCTCCTCCATGCGGCCATCCAGAGACAGCTGGGACAGGCGCTCCATGCACCAGTCCCGTTGGTGGGTGAGGGAGAGGACGCGTTGCAGCTGGGCTTCATCCTCGGAAGAGGGAACACTGGTCATGGCTGGCCTGCCCATGGATGCCGTCAATCTGTCGATCTTTGGCGGGTCGATGTAGGCGAAGCACACAACAGACGGTGCCTTTGCTGACGCTGGAGGGAGACGGTGACCAATGTCACATCAGAGTGTGAGATCGGGGCGGCTTCGCCGCCATGGCCTGGCTAGGTGTAGGAAGGACATCCCTGCCCTGCCTGTGAAAGAGCTCACCTCCGCGATCAACCAACACCTGGCCGCAGAGTTTCAGGCCGGCCACACCTATCTGGCCATGTCGATCTGGCTGCGGGAAAAGGATCTGGCCGGATTTTCCACCTACATGCTCGAGAAAAGCCAGGAGGAGCGCAACCATGCGGCCCGCATGATTGCTTACCTGGTCGACAGCGACGAACAGGTGGAGCTGCCCACCATCGAGGCGCCTGAACGCAGCTGGCCGTCGGTGCAGGGGCTGTTCGATCGGGTCTACGACATGGAGAAGGGGGTCACCGCCTCCATCAACCGTCTCTACGCCATGGCGGAGGATGTGGGCGAGCGCAGTGCCACGGCCATGCTCGACTGGTTCGTGGCCGAGCAGCTCCAGGAGGAGGCCGAGGCCCGGTTCGTGCGCAAGCGCCTGCGGCTGGCCGGTGACAACAGTGCCGCCCTGCTGCTGCTGGACCAGCAGTTCCTCGAGGGGACGGCCCTGGCCCACGTCAAGGGCGGCCTCAGCGGCGCCACCGGTGCCTGAGCCTTGCTGACCGCATCCCGCGACCGTGTTGTCCCGATTCCGCTGAATCCGCCCGCCCGTTGTGCCCATGCCCGCTTCTGAGGGCGCTGCCCCTGGGACGGCCGAGTCCTGTCCCTCCTGCGGCGATCGTCCGGAGGATCGACCGCCGCGACGGGCGGGCTGGCGCTGGGGTGGCAGCGGCTCCTGCCATGGTCCCGGGGGAGCCGGGCGACGGGGCTCCGGCTGGCAGGTCGCCCTGCTGGGCATGCCCAACACCGGCAAGTCGACGCTCTACAACCGCCTCACGGGCGGCCATGCGCAGATTGCCAACTGGCCCGGCCTGACGGTGGAGCTGCTGCGGGGACCGATGCCGCCGGACCGCAACGGCACCACCTACGAGCTGGTGGATCTGCCGGGGATCCACGATCTGAGCGGCAGCAGCGAAGACGAGGCCGTGGTGCAGCGCTTCCTGCGCCACACGCCTCCGGATCTCGTGCTGGTGGTGCTCAATGCCAGCCAGATCACCAGCCAGCTGCGCCTGCTGCTGCAGCTCCAGCAGCTGGGACTGCCGGTCGTGGCGGCGCTGAACATGAGCGATGAGGCCCGCGGCTTCGGCCTCGGGATCGATCACCGGGGGTTGTCGCAGGACCTCGGCCTGCCCGTGCTCCCCGTGAGCGCCAAGCACAACCAGGGCATCGCCGCGCTCATCGAGCAGCTGCATCAGTGGGGCGAGAGCTCCAGCGCGGCTGGCTGGTCGCCGCCGGCCGGCCAGGGCGAGCTCCAGGCTGTGGATGATCAACTGCGGGATCTGGTGGCCCGTCACGTGACGCTGCCGGAACGGTTGCTGAATCGCCGCACCCGTCTGGCGGATCGCGTGCTGCTCCATCCCCTGGTTGGCCTGGTGCTGTTCCTGGGCCTCGTCCTGGCGGTGTTCGAGGTGCTCTATGCGGTCACCGCTCCGCTGCAGGAGCTGCTGGGAACGGGGCTCGACTGGATCCAGGCCAGCGGGCTGGAGCCCGCTCTGCAGGGGCTGGGCACGCCTGACTGGTTGCGGCGCTTCCTGCTGGACGGCCTCTGGCTGGGGGTGAGCACGGTGGCCACCTTCCTGCCCCTGATCTTCGTCTTCTATGTGCTCATGGCCATCATCGAGGACTCGGGCTATCTGCCGCGTGCCGCCTTTCTGATGGATGGCTTCATGCGCTGGCTGGGGCTCGATGGCCGTGCCTTCGTGCTGCAGGTCATGGGGTTCGGCTGCAACGTGCCCTCGATCATGGGAACACGGGTGATCCGGGATCGGGGCATGAGACTGCTGGCGATGCTGTGCATCCCCTTCGCCCTCTGCCAGGCCAGGCTGACCGTGTTCCTGTTCATGGCCGGCGTGTTCTTCCCCCGGCCCTGGTGGGCGCCTGGGCTGGTGCTGTTCGGGTTCTATGGGATGAGTTTCCTCGCCGCCGTGATCACGGGCCTGGTGTTCCGGCGGGCCTTTCCCAGTGAGGAAGCCTTCGTGCTGGAGCTGCCCCCCTACCGGGCCCCCAGCCTCACCACCATCCTGCGCCGGGGCTAGACCTCGATGCTGAACTTTCTGGTCACCACCCGCGTGTTCATCATCGTGGGTGCCGCTGCCATCTGGCTGCTCACCAACCTTCCCCCGGGAGCGGCGGAGGGATCGGGCCGCACCCTTGCGGGAGGCATCGGAGCGCTCTTCCAGCCGCTGCTGGGGCCGATCGGCATGAACCCGGAGCTCACCGTTTCCCTGTTCTTTGGCTTCATTGCCAAGGAGATTCTGCTGGGAGCGATGGCCGTGATCTACGGGACCACCGAATCCGGCCTGGGCGGTGCGATCCAGAACGCCATCACGCCGCTGCAGTCCCTGAGTTTCATGACCTTCGTGCTGCTCTACACCCCCTGCCTGGGCACCGTGGCGGCCCAGATCCAGGAAGCCCGGAGTCGCCGTTTCGCCCTGCTGTCCCTGGGATGGTCCCTCGTGCTGGCGTGGGTGCTGGCCTTCCTCGTCTATCAGGGTGGGGGATTGATCCTGTCCCTGCGCTGACCGTTCGGCGCTGACGGTTCGGCGCTGATCAGTGTGGAGCGATCACATGGACGTCCATTTCGGCGGCATGTTCGGGGCGGAGCATGAATTCCAGAAGCCCGCTGGACAGATGCAGGAGGCCACCGGGTTTGCCGCGCCGCAGCACCTCCACTTCCACCCCCGGCCGCACACCCATCGACTGCAGCCGACGCTGCAGGCCGGGATGGCTCGGCAGGGAGGCGATCGAAACTCTGGTGCCCGCTGGAACCTGACTGAGGGGCATGGTCAACCTTCCGTCGGACTCCACCCTAGGTCCGCTCACGACGGCACCCCTGCCGCAGCGAAACGGTAAGGTCCTGCTCCATCCGCATCTTGCTTCGCTCCACATCCTGCATCCTGCTGTAGAGCCGACTCCGTTCAAGTTCCTGGTGCTGGAGATGCCGTGCCAGTCCGATCTGGGCCTGGGTCCACTGGGGAGGAGACCGTCATCGTCCTGCGGAGCCACGCCCCTCCTTCAAGACGCCCCTCGTTCATCTGGCCCAGCCTCAAGGGCCTCTACGGCTTCGGCGAGCTGCCCCAGCGTCGGATGATCGCGATGGGAGGCGGAATGAATACTCCCATCGTCAACCATGGCCATGAAGCGGGCCAGTTCCGTGGCATTCCCCCGGTAGAAGTGGGGCTGGTCTCGCTTGAAATTCTCCAGGGCCGTTTCGGCGTTGTAGTCGCGCTTGAGTCGGTTCAGCTCGCGGACCAGCCGCTGACTGTCGTTGTTGTAGACGATGAAGTTCTGCGGCAATCGCCCGCTGCAGCCCGGCTCCGGTGTCTCCAGGTAATGGGCGTGGCACCAGCGGGCATAGGGCGTCAGAATGATGCCGCCACAGGCCTGCACCTCACAGATCGGCAGTCCGAACGATTCGCAGTGGGCGACGAAATAGAGGCTGCAGCTCCTGTAGATCGTCCGGATTTCCTGCATGGAATAGCTGCCATGGAGCACCTTGAAGGGGATGCCGGCCTCGAGGCACGCCTGGATCTGGATGGCCCGCTCGGGCAGGTGCTCGGGACGCTCGAAATCAATCAGAGCACAGATCTCCCTGGGTTCGAGAGCCAGGGAAGGATCGATCATGTTGATTCCTACGGGCGAATACCTTTCCGCGCCTGGCAACACAGGAAACTCGGACACTTCCGTGATGCAGAGATGGTGGTCATAGCGGTTGGTTCCCCAGTGCCTGCCCCTGGGAACGCGTCTGCTCGCCACACCGTCGTGGATCCACTTCACCCAGTCGGCTCGGCTGCCCAAATAGACCAGGTCATAGAGAACGATCGGCAGGTGAGGCACATCACGGCGCAGGCGATCGTCATCAAAAAGGAGTTCAAAATAGGCGCCGGGCATGTGACCCACGATGACGACAACGTCAACGGTTCTGAGGCTGCGCAAAAGCCGTTGGTAGCTCAGCCACGCAGCGCTTCTCTGGGCCCATCGAAACAGCCGTCCTCTCCAGTTCGCCCCTTTCCCCGCCTCTGCTCTCTGTTTGCGTGGAAGGGATTCCAGGCCGTCGTACAGGAGGCGGCTGTCCACGCCGATCTCCCTGAACATGCGCTCCAGTCCTTCCGCCAGCGGCCGGTAGAAGCTGTTGGCTCGGTTGGCCAGGATGGCGACTCTCACGCGGTGGTGTCCCTGGCTGCGGGTCGGAGGATTCTGAGGCCCTGCAGGTTCATTCAGCCGGTGCGAATCGACCCAGGATTTTAGGTGCACGGTCCCCAATCCCTGGGACCTCACGCACCGGTCGCCTCCAGGTGGGCCACCCCCAGGCCGCAGCCCGGGCAGGGCCGCATCGCATAGGTGTTGAAGGGGAAGCGGGGGGGCTGGAAGGGTTCGATGCCCCGGCGCCGGTCGAAGCGCACCATGCCGACATGGCCGCTGGGGGCCACCACCAGCGCCGTGCGCCCCAGCCGGCGCTGGCTGCGGGCCCAGCTGCCGGTGTTGTAGTAGGTGATGTGGCAGGGGCCCCGGTCGTCACCGGAGGGTTCCTGCAGGGCCAGCGGCGTGGCTTCGGGGATGTGGGTGTGGCCGTTGATCAGCCCGTCGAGGGGCTCCGGGCCGTGCCGCTCCCGTTGCAGATGCCGGACGATGCCGCGCTTGATCAGCCGGTCGTGGCCGGTGCGGCTCTTGAGGGCACTCTCGAGCACGAAGGCCAGGGAGAAACCACCGGAGGAGTTGAGGCCCCGGCTCACCGGGATGGGCCATTCCCGGTGGCTGGCCAGCAGATCCACCGCGCTCTGCAGGATCGCCTCGGCGTTCCATCCGGCCGGCAGCGTTGCGCCGGCCGGCCGGGTGAAGGGGGACAGCAGGCCGTTGATGCCGGCGCTGTAGCGCTCCTGCAGGCGGGCCAGCCCTTCGGCGGCATCGGCGTGGAAACGGATCAGCCGGTCGTACTCGTCGCCGTGGCGCACCAGCAGCCGCTGCCCCGCCGGGGTGCGGTAGACGGTCTGGCGTCGGATGGCGAAGCCGGGCCGCTCCAGGCCGGCATGGCGGCGCAGGTAGGCGTCGTGGTTGCCGGGGATGTACACGATCGCCACCCCCGCCCGGTGCAGGGCCTCGAACTGCTCGATCACCCGGCGATGGGAAGCCCGCAGCAGCCCTGTCTTCTTCAGGGCCTCGCTGGCTGGTGGATCTCCGCGGCCCCCGGCAAGGAGGGCGTCGATCCGATCGGTGAGAAAGGACGCATCGACATGGGCGTTGAAGCGGATCGCCTGCAGATCGATGATGTCGCCGACCAGAAACAGGGTTCTCGGGCGGATGCACTCCAGGAAGGCCGCCAGATGGCCGGCCTCGCACTGATTGGAGCCCAGGTGCAGGTCGGAGATGAACAGGGCGTCGCAGCTGAGCACAACGGTCGGCAGGGAGGTGGACGGGGACCTCGATCAGATCGAGCCTTGCTTCGACACCGGCACCGCCTGAGGCCCCAGCAGGGGCCCACCCGCCAGACGCCGGATCGCCACCACCCCGGGGCGGGGCGCCCGGCCGGGGACGCCGGAGGGCCAGTTGGAGCCCAGGGGCACCCAGCGCAGCTGCTCGAAGGGCCGGCCGGAGCGATCCACCAGCCGGTGGGCCTGGGCTTCACGGGCCGCCGCGGAGGCGCGGGTGCCGTGGTCCTCGCCCGGGTGCTGCACGGCCAGGAACAGGGTGGATTCGCTGGCGTCGAAACAGGGGCCACAGAACTCGCATTCCATCGGACCGGTGGCGAAGCAGAAGGCCTCACCGGCCCGGGGGCCACGGCTGGGCAGCACCCAGCAGCTGTTGTTGCCGAACAGATCGAGATCCGCCGACTTCGTCGAGCGGTCGGTCACCATCCAGATGGTCCCCTGCCGGTCGATGGCGAGGTTGTCGGGATTGGCGAAGCCCATGCCCCCCTGCCACGGGGCCCCGCCGGTGGCCACCATCCGCCAGCGGAAGGAGCCGCCCCGGGCCGCACCGTCGTCGGCCAGGCCCATGATCCAGCCGTAGGGCCAGCTGGCCTGCCCATCGGGCCCCCGGAAGATGGCCGGGTCAGCCCGGCCGTCACCGCTGCCGCCGCCGGCGGTGAAGGCGATCAGCAGCTCGCCGCTGAGCGGATCGATCACCGTGTCCTCGGGCCGGGCCGCGGGGGTGGCGCCGATGGCGCAGGCCGCCAGGTGGGCATCGATCAGGATCGCCCCCATCCGCTCCTCCCCCTCCCCGGGGTAGAGGTCGGCCAGGGTGGCGAACCGGCGCCGGTAGGCCGCCACGGCCGCGTCGCTGCTGAAGGCTTCGGCCCCGGGCCTGCGGCGGTCGCTGTGGGGCAGCAGGATCGCCTGCTCTACGCCGTGGCGGGCGAAGTGGCCAGGCCCCAGCGGCGCCACCGGGGTGGTGGGCTCCAGGGGCAGCCAGCGGCCCCGGCCCTCGCCGCCCTGGGTGCTGGGCGGATCGAAGCGGGCCACCTCGAGCCGGCCGGCGCTGAACAGCTCCGAGTTGGCCGGGTCGGCCGGATCGCGGATCACTGCGTCGCTGACAAAGCGGTAAAGGTGGCCGCCGTGGCGGTCGCAGCCGGAATAGACCACCAGGGGCTGGCCGGCGACGGCCTTCACGGCCACCGCCTCGTGGCGGAAGCGGCCCAGCCAGCTGTGCTTGACGGCGGGGCGTTCGGGCCGGCGCGGGTCGAGCTCCACCATCCAGCCGTACTTGTTGCCCGCCAGGCCGAAGGGGTTGCCGAGGCCGTCGAGGCGCTGGCCGTCGTAGGCGAAGGGGCGGGCGGCCGGAGAGACCGAGGAGCCGTCGGCGTGGACGGCCTCGGCCACCTGGCTCTGCATGTTCTCTTCGGCGCTCAGCACCGTGCCCCAGGGGGTCTCGCCGCCGGCGCAGTTGGCGAAGCTGCCGATGATCGCGTCCCCGAGCCCGTCGTCGTAGCCGAGCCGCTCGGTGCGGCGGAACACGGCCGCCGCCGGCCCCGAGGTGCGCAGGCGCCGGGCGGGGTCGCGCCAGCCGCTCAGGCCGGTGATGCGGCGATCGAAGCGACCCGGTACACGCCGCCAGGGGCCGCCCGGCTCCCGCTCCAGTTCGATCACGCCCACACCCAGATCCGCCATGGCCGCCGCCGCCAGCTGGCGGATGGGCTCCAGCAGCGGGTCGCCCGCCGCCAGGCTGGCGGCATCCACCCGGCCGCCCCGGGCGGCCAGGGCGTCGCTCACGGCGTCGAAGGGCAGCTCCCCGCCCACCGCCTCGGCGTAGCCCTGCCGCCAGGTCCGGGCGCTGATGTACTCGAAGTTCACCGTCAGCAGGGCCCGGTTCGCCGCCAGGGGCAGGAAGGAGAGGTGGTCGTTGTTGAAGCCGAAGCGGCCGTCGGCCAGCGGATCTCCCCAGACCGCGATCAGATCGGCGCGGAAGCCCTCCGGCAGCACCAGCCGGTCCTCCAGTTCGATGCGGGCGTAACGGCGGCGCTGCTCCGCCGCATCCAGCCCGTCGCTGGGCACCGGCAGGGGGGTGGGAACGGTCGGGAACGGGGGGTTCGGTGTAGGGGCGCCACCGGCCTTCGGGGCTGCCGCCCTCCCGGAGGCTGCCGTGGGCAGCACGGCGCCGGCGAAGGAGCAGGCCCCGATCCCGAGCAGGGAGAGCAGGTCGCGTCGGTTCATCGATTCGGGGGGCAGGGGGCGCTGCGGCGTGGTGCCAGCAGGGCCAGATGGTTGTCCTGCAGGGGGCTGAAGTTGTCGTCCGCGGCCAGCAGGAGGGTGGGACGGCCATCGGCCCGGTCGGGCCCCGGGGTCATGGCCTCCCAGTTGTCGGGGGGGAGGCCGGCCGCGATCAGATCCCACTGCTGGAGCGGCTCCAGCACCGCCCCGGGATCGGCCCCTTCGCCCGGCAGCGGGTAGTGGGCCAGGAGCACCTGCCATCGCGCGGGGGCCTGGAAGCGCCGCAGCAGGGCCGGTGAGGGCCCCGGGGCATCGACCACCAGCAGGTCGGTCAGACCCCAGCCTTCGCCGGCGGGGATGGCCAGCCGGGCCAGGGCCCTGGGCTTCGGCCCGGTGGGCTCCAGCGACCAGCCCAGCAGCCGCACCTGGGCGGGGGGGTCCTGCCGCAGGGGAGACTCCGCCGCCATCAGCAGCACGTCCGTCCGCCCCGGGCGGCGCAGCAGGGCCAGGGATTCCGGCCCCTGGTTGGCGCCCAGGCCCTGCCCCGGGGCCGGCTGCCAGTCGGCGGGCAGGGGGGTGGCGCGCTGCAGCACGCCGCTGCTCCGATCGAAGGCCAGCAGCTGGGCCGGCCGGGCGGCGCTGCGGCGCCCCTCGCTGGCCACCCAGAGCCGCTCGCCGACCACCACCAGCCCCTCGGCGTCGATCTCCTCCGGCAGCGGGGCCTGGGGCGATCCCTTCAGCTCCAGCCGGAACAGGGGCCGCAGCGGCACCCGGCCCAGCTGCCGCACGCCGCTCCAGGCGTCCACCCGGCCCCGGGGGGCATCGCTGAGCAGCAGCAGCCCATCGCGGTGGCTGTCGTAGCTGGCGGCGGAGTAGCCGCCCAGCTGGGCTCCGTCCGCCCCGCGGCGCGGCAGGCGGGCGCCGGCCACCACCTCCCAGCCCGCCTCGGCGGGGCAGGGCAGCAGGGGCGGCGGCAGGGGGGCTGGCGGGGCGGTGGCGATCAGGGGCACAACCATGGCTGGATTCTCCCGTCGGCGGCGGCGGCCGGCGGCATCCGGGGACACGCGGGCGCGGGCCGGGTAGGGTCAAGGAATCGCGGGGGGATGTGTGATGCGATCCCCATCGGGAGCCCAGCCGCCGGCCGGTGGTCTGGCGGAAGACACGGGCCGGCGCCTGGCGGTGCTGATCGACGCCGACAACGCCCGGGCGGCGGTGATCGAGGCGGTGCTGGAGGAGGTGGCCCGCTTTGGTGAGGCGATCGTGCGGCGTATCTACGGGGATTTCACCTCCAGCCAGAGCGCCTCCTGGAAGGCGCTGCTGAACAAGTTCTCGATCAAGCCGATGCAGCAGTTCGCCTACACCGTGGGCAAGAACGCCACCGACAGCACGATGATCATCGATGCGATGGATCTTCTCTACACCCGGCGTTTCGACGGCTTCTGCCTGGTGACCAGCGACAGTGATTTCACCGGCCTGGCGGTGCGTCTGCGGGAGGAGGGCCTGCTGGTGTACGGCTTCGGGGAGGAAAAGACACCGGCGGCGTTCCGCAACGCCTGCCACAAGTTCCTGTTCACCGAGGTGCTGCGCACCGCCTCCCGCCAGGGGGACGCCGGCGCCGAGGTCGGGCAGGCCCACCGGCCCCCGGAGGACGCCCCCCCCGCCAGCGCCCATCCGGTCATCCCGGCCGACTTCCTGATGGAGGCCCTGGATCGCTCGGTGGATGAATCGGGCTGGACCCAGCTGGGCACCTTCGGCAGCTACCTGCAGAAGATCCAGCCCGATTTCGATACCCGCCTCTACGGCTTCCGCAAGCTTTCCGACCTGGTGCGCGGCTGCCCCTCCCTGTTCGTGATGGAGGAGCGGGAGGCCCCCAGCGGCAACCGCACGATCGTCTACGTGCGCGCCCGCGAGGACGACTGAGGCGGGCAGACTGGTCTGCGTCCGCCGTCGCCGCCTCCCCCTGCCATGACCGTCCTGCGCCTGGCGGCTTTCAGCGACGGGGAGCGGGGCGGCAACCCGGCCGGTGTGGTGATCGCTGAGACGTTGCCCGCGGACAGCGCGATGCAGGGCATGGCGGCCGAGGTGGGTTTCTCAGAAACGGCCTTTGCCGCCCCGCAGGGGGACGGCTGGCGGGTGCGCTACTTCTCCCCGGCGGCCGAGGTGCCCTTCTGCGGCCACGCCACCATCGCCCTCGGCGCGGCCCTGGCCGAACGGTGCGGGGATGGGGTGTTCCCGCTGACGCTCAACCAGGCCGAGATCACGGTGGAGGGGCGCCGGCAGGGGGAGCGCTGGAGGGCCGCCTTGCAGTCGCCCCCCACCCGCAGCGCTCCGGTGACGCCGGAGCTGCTGACGGCCGCCCTGGAGCTGTTCGGCTACGACCCCGGCGACCTGGATCCGGCCCTGCCCCCCGCCGTCCTCCACGGGGGTGCCGACCATCTGCTGCTGGCCCTGCGCCGCCGCGAAGACCTGGCCGCCATGCGCTACGCCATGGAGGACGGGGCCCGGCTGATGGCGGAGGCGGGCCTGCTGACGCTGCTGCTGGTGTGGGCCGAGGGTCCCCGGCTGTTCCACAGCCGCAACGCCTTCGCCGTCGGCGGTGTCTACGAGGATCCGGCCACCGGAGCCGCCACCGCGGCCCTGGCCGGCCACCTGGGGCGCCTGGGCTGGCCCCACGGCGGGTCGATCACGGTGGTGCAGGGGGAGGACATGGGCTGCCGTTCCCTGCTTGAGGCCGAGATTCCCGCGATGCCGGGGGCTTCGGTCCGGGTGGCGGGGCAGGTGCGCCGCCTGGGGCCCTGACTCAGGAGGCCTTCTCCAGGCGCTTCACGATCCAGCCCATCAGCACCAGGGAACCCAGCAGCGCCACCAGCAGGGCGATCGTCATGGAAACGGGGGCAAGTCCGTCGCATTATGACCACAGGCACCCCAGCCCTGGCCCGAGCCTTGCACAGCCATCCCGAGCTGGTCTTCGTCTACGGCACGCTCAAGCGCGGCCACGGCAACCACCACTGGCTGCTGGATGCGCCCTTCCTCGGGGAGGCGGTGCTGCCGGATGTGGTGCTCCACGACCTGGGCCCCTTTCCGATGGCCGTGCCCGGTGCAGGGGTCGTGCGGGGTGAGGTGTACCGCGTCGATGCCGCCGGCCTGGCCCGGCTGGATCGGCTGGAGGGCTACCCCCGCCTCTACGACCGCCGGCCCCTGCCCCTGGCCGATGGCCGCCATGCCTGGGTCTACCTGGGGCGGCCCCACCAGGTGCGTCACGTGTCCGCCATCGCCGACGGCTGCTGGCGAGGACCGGCGCCGGGAGCGGCCGTGCGCCGCAGCCAGATGGGACTGGCCGTGGTGCTGGCCCTGGGCGGGGCTGCGCTGCTGGCGGCCGCGGTCCCCTCCGTCGCCCTGGCCCTCGACACCCTCTCCCAGTGCAACGCCTGGCGCGGCAGCCGCGGCAGCGAACGCGTGCTGCTGGGCAACGGCCTTGGCGCCGCCCACTACCTCACGAAGAAGGTGCGGCTGCAGGAGAGCCCGGCCGAGGCGCCCGTGGCGCTCTACAGCGACAGCGATCTGCAGCGGCTGTGCGGGCGTTAGCCGCCGGCCACCAGCCAGCGCCCCCCCGTGCCCAGGGCCACCACCAGTCCGCCCAGGGCCAGGGACGGGCCGCTCCAGAGGGCCAGCTGCAGCAGGCGCCGCAGCATCAGCAGGGAACCGCCCACCCCCACCAGCACCGCCAGGCTCTGGCAGAAGGCGATCACGTGGGCATCGGCGCTCCAGGCGGGCAGCCGGGCGGCCAGGGCCGGCCAGAGGGTTTCGGTGCTCACCGGCAGCAGACGGCCCCCCTCCGCCATGCCCATGGGCAGATGCTGGGCCAGCAGCAGGGCCCAGAGCAGGGGCAGCAGGGCGTAGAGCAGCAGCCAGCTGGGGCTGGCCGGCCGCAGCCGGGCCACCAGGGGTCGCAGCAGCAGCCACAGCCCCGCCGGCAGGGCCAGGGCGAGGGCGGCGAAGGCCAGGCGCCCCAGCAGCGGGCCCTGCGCCAGGTCTTCCGGAGCCAGGGGCAGCCAGCCCAGCAGCCGCTCGGTGTGCCGCAGGCAGACGCCGCCGGCCAGCACCAGGATCAGTCCCGCCTCCCCCGCCGGGGGCGCCATGTCGCGCTGCAGGTCGGCGGCGGGGGGGCGCAGGCGCAGCTGCACCGACCGGTGCGGGCAGGCCTGGGCGCAGGTCAGACAGAGCACGCAGTTGCGGTTGTCGGCGAGGTGGGCCGGATGGGTGCCCAGGGGGCAGCCGGCGGTGGCCATCCCCTCCCCTTCCGCCGGGCCCCCCTTGAAGCAGGCATAGCTGCTGCAGCTGCCGCTGCAGGTGCCCGCCTCCGCCCGCAGCTCGCTGATGGCCAGCTTGGCGAAGAGGCCGTTCATGCCCCCCACCGGGCAGAGGTGCCGGCACCAGAAGCGCTTCTCGAAGCGCAAGGAGCCGACCACGGCACCGGCGGTGATCAGCAGCAGCAGGGCGCTGCTCTGGCGGGCGCTGTTGCGCAGGTCGCCCAGTTCCTCCCACAGCAGGATCGCCGCGAAGCCGGCCGCCAGCAGGGGGGCCGCCCAGCGGTCGCTGTCCCCCCGCGGCCAGCGGGCCGGCCGCCAGCCCAGTCCCGTCGCCAGCCGCTGGACGATCTCCCCCCAGACCATGAACGGGCAGAAGGAGCACCACAGCCGGCCCACCAGGGGATAGGCCAGCAGGATCAGGGGCCACCACCAGGCCCAGAAGAGGTTCAGGTCGCCGTTGTGGGCGCGGTCCTGGGGCCCCCACCAGAGCCAGAGGTTCACCAGCACGAACACCCAGCTCACCACCCCGTACAGCAGGGCGTTCCAGAGCACGGGCGAACGCATGATGTCCCGGAGCTGCGGCTTCCAGCGCCACAGATCGAAGCGGGCCCGCTGGGGCCGCCGCAGGGTCCAGAACACGTCCTCCGGCAGCTCCTCCGGATGGGCGCCGCTGCACTGGCGCAGGGCCCGCTCGATCAGCTCCAGCAGCTCCCGCACGTTGCCTGGGAAGTCGTAGGTCTGCAGGCGCTTCACCAGCCCCTCCCCCACGGCCGGCGGCCGGCTCCAGCCGAGGCTGAGGGCCTTCTGGCGCACGCCGTAGCGCAGCCATTCGCCCAGGTCCTGGCGGCGCACCCGCAGCGGCGGCACCCGAATGTGGCAGCAGATCGCGTCGAAATCGGGCTCACTCGTCTCGGCGGTGAGGAACACCCGGCCGGCGAAGACGTGCTCGGTATGGGCGGCGTCCGGCGAGCGCCAGCGGCCGCTGCGGGCCAGCTCCAGCAGGGCGGGCCGCAGGGCGGGGTCGGCGCGGTCGATCTGATCCAGCAGCAGCCCGCCGGCACCGATGCAGTCGATCAGGGCCACACCGCCGGCGGGGGCCCCGAAGAGTTCGGCGCCGTCGGCCCGCAGCTGGGCGCAGTTGACGCGCACCAGCAGCTGCTTGCGGGCCGACGAGCCGAAGTGGATCAGGGCGGCGAGGTTGTCCTTCTCCAGGCCGGGCTCACCGCTGATCAGCACCGCCCGGCGGCTGGTGTCGGCGGAGGCGGCGCGGATGGCGTCCCGCAGCTTCTGGGCATAGCGGCTGCTGCCGACCACGCCGCGGCGGGCCCGGCCCAGCAGGTAGGGGGCCAGCCGCAGCAGGCAGGCCCTCGGATCGGGGGTGGCCTCCGGCGGGCTGGACGTCATCGCTGACCTCGTGCTGGTTCGATTCTGGTCGGAGAAGATGGCCACGCCGGCGCGCCGACGTCGGACCCCTCCCCCACGCTGATGGTTTTCGCATGAACGGGCCGGGTTCGGCCGAGTTTCTGTGGCGCGGTCACCGGCTCCAGTTGCTGGGCCAGCGGGCCGTGTGGGATCCCCAGCAGGGGTTGCTGCTGGTGGCGGATCTGCACCTGGGCAAGGCGGAGAGCTTCCAGAGCCAGGGCATCCCGCTCCCCAGCGATGGCGACGGGGCCACCTTCAACGCCCTGCTGGCGGTGGCCCATGGCCTCGGGCCCGCCCAGGTGGTGGTGCTGGGGGATCTGATCCACAGCCGGCTGGGCCTGACATCCGATCTGCGCCAGAAGCTGCGGGCCCTGCCGGAGCTGCTGGGCTGCCCGCTGCGGCTGGTCGCTGGCAACCACGAGCGGGGCTGCTGGCTCGAGGGGCTGGAGCAGGAGCCGTCCCTGGCCCTCGGCCCCCTGTGGCTGAGCCACGCCCCCGAGCCCCGCCCCGGCCACCTCAACCTCTGCGGCCACCGCCACCCCGTCGCCCTGGTGGGCGGGGGCGCCGACCGGCTGCGCTTGCCCTGCTTCGCCTACGACCCAGCGGCCGAGCAGCTGGTCCTGCCCGCCTTCGGTGCCCTCACCGGCGGCCATCCCTGTCCGGACGGCGAGCGTCTCTGGCTGCTGGCCGATGGGGCCGTTGTCCCGTGGACGGGGACGTCCCGCCGCTCCGGCGTCAGCCCTCGGCGGCCAGGGCCCGCACCACGTCGCCGCGGGTGAGCACCCCCACCAGGGCCTCCTGGTCGTCGAGCACGAACAGCCGCTGGGTGCCCCGGTCGTGCAGCAGGCGGGCCGCCGCCGGAAGGGTGGTGGTGGCGGGGCAGCTGTGGGGCTTGGAGCCCATCACATCCCCCACCGAGCTGCCCAGCACCTGGTGCACCTGCTTGTCCCAGTCGAGCGGGTTGCGCAGGTAGATGACGGCATCGAGCAGCATCACGTAGGGGCCGGCATCGAAGCCGCTCTCGCGCACCATCAGGTCCTGCTCGCTGAGTTCCCCCACCAGGGCCCCGACCCCATCGAGCACCGGCAGGCCGCTGACGTGGTGGTCGCTCATCAGCTGCACGGCCTCCTGCAGGGGCGTGGTGGTGGTGACACTCAGCACGGGGCTGGTCATCACCTCGGCCACGCTGCGCTCGACGACCATGCGGATCTCCTCGGTGATGGCATTCTGCTGGTGAACGGGACCCCTCCCCTGCGACGCCTCGCCGACCTGCTGACCCTGGCCCGGGCCGTGCTGGGGTTGCCCCTGCTGCTGGCCCTGGCCGGCGGCCGGCCCGCCCTGGCCTGGGTGCTGCTGTTGCTCGGCGGCCTCAGCGACTGGGCCGACGGTGCCCTGGCCCGCCGGGCCGGCGGTGGGTCGGTCTGGGGGGCGCGGCTCGATCCCCTCACCGACAAGATTCTGATCAGCGCCCCGCTGCTCTGGCTGGCCCATACCGGCGGCCTGCCCCTGTGGGCGGTGTGGCTGCTGCTGGCCCGGGAGCTGCTGATCTCCGGCTGGCGGGCCGGCCAGGGCAGCGGCGGCCCCGCCTCGCTGGGTGGCAAGGCCAAGACGATCCTGCAGTTCCTCTCCCTGCTGCTGCTGCTCTGGCCGCCGGCCTGGGGCCTGGGCCAGGGGGCCGCGGTGGTGGCCGCTCTGCAGGCCGCCGGCTGGTGGCTGTTCTGGCCGTCGCTGCTGCTGGCGCTCAGCTCGGCCCTGGGGTATCTGCGGGCGGGTCAGCGGGTCTGACCTGTGGGCGGCCCCTTACCCCAGCAGGGCCGCATCGCTGCTGAAGTCGGGGGTGGTGGGCATCCGCAGGGCGTAGTCGTTGGTGTAGCTGTCGGCCAGGGTGGCCTCCAGGTCGAAGGCCGGCTCCCAGGCCAGCTCTCGCCGCACCCGGTGGGTGTCGGTGAGGAAGTGGGCCAGGCGCAGGGGAAAGGCTTTGCGGGCCTTCTTGTCGAGGCCGGCGGGATCGAAGCTGCGGATCTCCACCGTCTGTGGATCGGTGCCACAGGCGCGGGCGGCGGCGGCCACCAGGCCCCGGAAGCTGATGCCCTGGGAGCCGGTGCAGTTGTAGATGCGGTTGGCGGCGGCCTCCACCTCGATGCAGCGGGCCATGGCGGCGGCCAGGTCGGCCACGTGGCCCAGCTGGGTGATGGTGCTGCCGTCACCGGGCAGGGGCACCGGCCGGCCGTGCACGATCCGATCGAAGAACCAGCTCTCCACCGGGTTGTAGTTGCCGGGACCGACGATGTAGGTGGGGCGGAAGCTGGTGAAGGGGATGCCCTCCTGGCGCAGCCAGGCTTCGGTGTCCAGCTTGCCGGCGTGGCGGCTGTGGGGATCGGTGGGCGACTCCTCGTCGAGGGGCCAGAGTTCGCTGTCGGCGTAGACCCCGGCCGAGCTCACGTACACCAGCCGATGGGAGGGGGGACCGGTGCGCTCGATCACCTGGCGGGTGTCCTCCAGGGTGCGGCCGGAGCTGTCGACGATCACATCGAAGGGTCGGTCCTGGAGGGCCGCCAGGCCTTCGGCGCTGCTGCGGTCGCCCTGCAGATGCTCCACCCCCGCCGGCACCGGCTGGCGGCCACGGGTGAAGAGGCTGAGCTCATGGCCCGCCTCCAGCAGCCGGTTGACCAGGGGGCGACCCACGAATCGGGTGCCGCCCATCACCAGGATCCTCATCGCCATGCCGCGTCGGTGAGCGCCATTCAAGCGGCCGGGCCGGATCAGGGGCCGCAGGGGAGGGGCTGGCCCAGGCGCTCGAACGGCAGCGGCAGCAGCTCCAGCAGCACCGTGCCGGGCGGCCCGCTGGTGCCGTCGGCCACCGGCAGCGGCATGGGCCGGTAGGTGCGGCCATCGAAGCGCAGCTCCTTGAGGCCGTCGGGGGCGCCATGCAGGCTGGCGGGCATGGTGAGATCCAGCCAGCCGCGGTGGCGGTTGCTGATCACCGTCAGGGGCGACTGGAACAGGCCGTTCTCCGCCACCAGCTCCAGGCTGCCGTCGTTGTCCCGGAAGATCAGCAGGCTGCAGCCGCCGCTGGAGCAGGCGTAGGAGCCCACCACCACCGCCACGGTCTCCAGGCGGCCGTCGCCGTCCAGGTCGACCCGGTTGTGCAGGTAGCGCAGGGGGCCCACGTCGGCGCAGACCGGCCGGGTGGCCGTGGCACGGGCCTGCTCCCACTCGGTCTGGTCGGGATCGCCGGCTGCGGCGGGGGGAGAGGCCAGCGGGCCGCCGAACAGGCGGGCCCGCAGGGCCGCCTCCAGCCGGGGATCGGGGCGGTTGATGGGTGGGATCACCGAACCGGGCGGTGCCAGGGGGGGCGGCCTGTCGCGGGGATCGGGACCGTCGGGCCCCAGCAACGAGCGCGGCGGTGGGGCCGGCGGCGCCAGCGGAGGCGGGGCCAGGGGCTGGGCCAGGGCCGGGCCAGCGCCGCCGATGGGCAGCAGCAGGGCGACGAGTCCCAGATAGGTGACCAGCCGCAGGGGCCCCGTCCTCTCAGCCCGCATCGGCCCCGTCGAGCCCGGCGAGATGTTCTTCGATGCGATCCGCCAGCGCCAGGCAGCGGTCCATCTCCTCCCACAGCAGTTCCCGGCGCCGGCTGTCCACCGCGTAGGACCGGTGGTGGAGATCGCGGCCCTGGTAACGGAGCGCATCCCGGAGGCGGCGCCAGTCGTCCGGGGCGAGGTGAAGAGTGGCGAGGTCGGGAGGGGTGGGGGCCATCAGGTCCGCATCATCCAGGCAGCGTCATGGCACAGGATGGGTCCGGCAGCGGCATTGTCCTCCCTTTCCATGCAAGTCATCCCCGCCATCGATCTGCTCGACGGGCATTGCGTGCGGCTGCATCAGGGCGATTACGGCCAGGTCACCCGCTTCAGCGACGATCCGGTGGCCCAGGCCCGCGAGTGGCAGCGGCAGGGGGCCACCCGTCTGCACCTGGTGGATCTCGATGGCGCCCGGAGCGGTGAACCCTCCAACGACGCCGCCGTGCAGGCCATCGCGGCGGCCCTGGAGATCCCAGTGCAGCTGGGGGGAGGGGTGCGCTCGGTGGAGCGGGCCGAACAGCTCCTGGGCTGGGGTGTGGACCGGGTGATCCTGGGCACGGTTGCCGTGGAGAACCCGGCGCTGGTCCGGGACCTGGCGGGCCGCCACCCGGGCCGGATCGTGGTGGGGATCGATGCCAACGAGGGCAAGGTGGCCACCCGCGGCTGGATCGAGCAGAGCACGGTGGAGGCGACGGCCCTGGCCGCCAGCCTGGAGGGAACCGGAGTGGCGGCGATCATCAGCACCGACATCGCCACCGACGGCACCCTGGGGGGCCCCAACCTGGCGGCCCTGCGGGCCATGGCCCAGGCCACCTCCCTGCCGGTGATCGCCTCAGGCGGTGTGGGCAGCCTCACCGACCTGCTCAGCCTGCTGAGTCTCGAACCCCTCGGCGTGGAGGGGGTGATCGTGGGACGGGCGCTGTACGACGGACGGGTGGAGCTGGCCGAGGCGCTGCAGGCCCTCGGCGACGGTCGGCTCCAGGATCCGCTGCGGCTGCCGATCGCCTGAGCCCGGCCGGCCGCCGCTGTGGCGTTCATGCCGATGATCGGGCAACTGCTCTATAACAGAGCCAATGTGTTCTGCGGCAGCGTTTGCCTTCTTCAACGACCACCGCATCCTCCGCGGCCCCGGGCCGCCGCGGCGAGGCCGGTGATCGCCATGCGGTGGCCACGGCGCCATCCCATGTGGAGGAGGTTTACCAGCGTTGCCGGGATCTGGGCATGCGGCTGAGCCGTCAGCGGCGCATGGTGCTGGATCTTCTCTGGGATGAGAAGAGCCATCTTTCCGCCCGCGACATCTTCGACAAGCTCAACAACCAGGGCCGCCACATCGGCCACACCTCCGTCTATCAGAACCTCGAGGCGTTGCAATCGGCCGGCGTGATCGAGTGCATCGAGCGGGCCAGTGGCCGTCTCTATGGCTATCGCGCCGATCCCCACAGCCACCTGACCTGCACCCAGTCCGGCCAGATCCACGACCTTGATGTTCTTCTGCCCGACCATCTCCTCCAGCAGATCGAGGAGCAGACGGGCTTTGCCATCGAGTCGTACACCCTGCATCTCTCCGGCCGGCCCCGCCCCTCCTGAAGGGGTGGCACTGGAGAAAGCCCGGCGCCTTGGTTAAGGTCGGGCCATTCCTTCTCTGGCAACGTGGGACGACGTCCGGCACGGCCCCTGCCCCAGCTGCTGCTGTTCGCCGACCCCCTGGAGCGCGCCGGCCTCACCAGCTGGCTGGAGGTTGACGATTCCGGCGCGGCTTCCGATGGATGGGGCGGCTGCCGGGTGGTCGGCCCTGAAGAGCTCCAGGGGGCACCCCAGCTCGTCCTCTGGTACCTCGGCAGCCTGCCAGAACCCCAGGCCCTCGACGCCGAGAGCCGCCGGCTGCTGGAGCGCTGGCACCCGGCGCCGCTGCTGCTGCTGCTGCCCGCGACACACCCCTACGGCAGCGATGTCCTGCTGCAGCTGCCGGCCCAGGGGCTGATCGAGCAGGCCGATGCCGAGAGCCTGCGGCAGGCGGTCAGCACCCTGCTGGCCGGCGGCCGGGTGCTGGCCATCGCCGCGACGCAACGGGGCGAGAACCCCGGGCCCTCCGTGCCGATGGGCCTGGGCCAGTGGCTGCTGCTGAGCGGCCTGCAGCAGATCGATGCCGAACTCCGCCTTTGCCTGCGCCTGCTGGATCCGCCGCCGGTCGACCTGCTGCCGCTGCTGGTGCTGCAGGGCCGGGTGCGGGAGCTGCGGCTGGCCCGCCGGCTGCTGCTCTGGCTCTGGGGGCCCGTCAGCCTGGCCTGGGGCCAGCCCCTCGACGGCCCCGCCGGGCTGCCCTCCCCGTCCGCCGACGCCAGCGTGCCCAGCGCCCCACTCGGCGGCCCGGCCCACGGGGTGGCCATCACCCTGCGGCAACGCACCGCCGAAGGGCTCTGGGAGGCCCTGCGCGGCCGGCTCACGGAGGCCGCCGCCGCCGGCCCCAGCAACAACAGTGGCCAGCTGCTGGCCCTCGACGGCCTCCATGCCTCCCGCCGCAGCGACCTGCTGCTGGGACTGCTGGAGCAGTTCCATCGGCTGCGCCAGCGTCTGCTGCAGGATGATCCCCGCGGCGAGCAGCTGGAGCGGCTCTGGAGGGAGCTCCAGCCCGAGCTGCGCCAGCAGGCCCTGCGCTCCATGGCCGGGTCCTATGTGCAGTTGCCCATGGAGGGCCGGCTCTGCCCGGTGGCCGAGACCCTGCTGCAGCGCAGCAGCCTCGACACCGACGATCTGGAGCTGACCGATCCCGCCGCCATGCTCAGCCCGCTGCTGCAGGCCCGTCCGCTGCTGGTGGACGGCCGCCTGGTGGCGCCGGATGAGCCCCAGGCGGTCCTGTACCTGGAGCTGCTGCTCAGCAACTGGCTGGTGCGCAGTGCCGAGCTGATCAGCGCCGAGGTGCTGGCGGCCTGCGCCGAATGGCCCGAACTGCGCCGCTACCTGCTGCGCCCTGAGCTGCTCGCCACCCGCAACCTGGAACGGCTGCGCAACCAGCTCAACGCCCAGCAGCGCTGGAGCAGCTGGTTCGAGCGGCCGATCCACCTCTACGAGAGCCGACGCTCCCTGTTCCGCCTGGGCGACGGTGCCATCGACTGCGTGGATCTCACGGAGCCCCGCGATGCCGAGCTGCGCCAGCTGGGCTGGGTGCAGCAGGCGGTCACCCTGGCCCTGGAGGCCCGCGATGCCCTGGGTCCCCAGCTCCGCAGCCTGCTCAAACGTCTCGGCGACCTCCTGGTGGTGCTGCTGACCCAGGTGCTCGGCCGGGCGATCGGCCTGGTGGGGCGCGGCATTGTCCAGGGGATGGGCCGCAGCCTCAACCGCAGCTGAGGCGGCCGGGCACCACGGCACAATGTGCCCATCTGCCCGCTTCCCCTTGCTCCGTTCGCGCTCCCGGCCCCTCGCCGGCCTCTGGGCCCTGCTGCTGACCCTGGTGCTGGGGCTGCTCTGGGCCCCGGGCGAGGCGACGGCCAGCCTCGAGAACGACCGCTACGACGGCAACATCTTCGCCCTCTACGCCGGCAACGGTTCCCTGGTGCCGCCCCGCAGCAGCCTGGCCCAGTCCCTCGACGAGCACCGGGTGGCCGTGCTCGTCTACTACCTCGACGACAGCAGCGTCAGCAAGCAGTTCTCGCCGGTGGTGTCGGAGCTGCAGCGGGTCTGGGGCAATGCCGTCGACCTGATCCCCCTGGTCACCGATCCGCTCCAGAACCGGCCCGACGCCGGCGTGGCCGATCCGGCCCATTACTGGGACGGCCTGATCCCCCAGGTGGTGGTGATCGACGGCACCGGCCGCGTCGTCTTCGATCGCCATGGCCAGGTGAGCGTCGATGCCATCAACACGGCCGTGAGCGAAGCCACCGGCATTCCGATGGCGCCGGGCTCGGGGAACAGCGCCACCTTGAGCTTCAACGAACTCAACAGCGAAGTGGTGGCGTCCCGCTGATGCCGGCCACCCGCACCGAAACCGACAGCCTCGGCCCGGTGGAGGTGCCGGCCGAGCACTACTGGGGCGCCCAGACCCAGCGTTCCCTGCGCAACTTCCCCTTCGGCGCGCCGATGCCGATGCCGGTGGTGCACGCCTTCGGCCAGCTCAAGGCCGCCTGCGCCGAGGTGAACGCGGCCCGTGGGGTGCTGAGCCCACAGCTGGCGGGCCTGATCGTGGCCGCCGCCGAGGAGGTGAGCCAGGGCAGGCTCGACGGCGAGTTCCCGCTGCGGGTCTGGCAGACCGGGTCGGGCACCCAGACCAACATGAACGTCAACGAGGTGATCGCCAACCGGGCGATCGCCGCCGCCGGCGGCGTGCTGGGCAGCAAGGTGCCGGTGCACCCGAACGACCACGTCAACCTGAGCCAGTCGAGCAACGACACCTTCCCCGCCGCCATGCACATGGCGGTGGCGATCGAACTGCAGCAGCGGCTGATCCCGAGCCTGGAGGCGCTGATCGCCGCCCTGCGCCAGAAGGCGGAGGCCTACGCCGGCCTGATCAAGATCGGGCGCACCCACCTGCAGGATGCGGTGCCCCTGAGCCTGGGCCAGGAATTCGGCGGCTACGCCTCCCAGCTGGAGCTGGGGCTGGCGGGCCTGCGGGCCACCCTGCCCCAGGTGCTGCAGCTGGCCATCGGCGGCACGGCCGTGGGCACCGGACTCAATGCCCCGACGGGGTTCGGTGAGGCGGTGGCCACCCGGCTGGCGGAGCGCATCGGCCTGCCCTTCACCAGTGCCCCCGACAAGTTCCAGGCCCTCGCGGGCCAGGAGGGGCTGGCGGCGGCCCACGGCGCCCTCACCGTGCTGGCGGGCAGCCTGATGAAGATCGCCAACGACATCCGCTGGCTGGCGAGCGGGCCCCGCTGCGGCCTCGGCGAACTGGTGCTGCCGGAGAACGAACCGGGCTCGAGCATCATGCCCGGCAAGGTGAATCCCACCCAGTGCGAGAGCCTCACCATGGTGGCCGTGCAGGTGATGGGCAACAACACCGCCGTCCAGATGGCGGCCAGTCAGGGGAACTTCGAGCTGAATGTGTTCAAGCCCCTGATCGCCCACAACCTGCTGGAGAGCATCGACCTGCTGGCGGGCAGCTGCGGCACGTTCCGGGAGCTCTGCATCGAGGGCCTGCGCGCCGATGTGGCCCACATCGAAGCCATGCGGGACCGCAGCCTGATGCTGGTGACGGCCCTGACACCGGCGATCGGCTACGACCGGGCCTGCGCCATCGCCCGTCACGCCCACGAGCACCGGCTCAGCCTGCGGGAGGCGGCCCTGGTGCTGGGCGAGATCAGCGGGGAGGAGTTCGACCGCCTCGTCAGGCCGGAGCAGATGGTCTGAGCCTGATGACGTCAGGCTGGTGAGCGGGGACCGGTCCGGTTGATTTTCTGTGGATCGCCCGTAAGATCCCCGTTGTCACCCACGGTGAGGTCTCTGGAGTGAGCCCTGGCGGATGTTCTTCAGCTTCAGGATCAACTTCAGGACGACCTTTTTCGTGGCGGTCTGTTGCTGGTATCCCTGATTCTCACCCGGACGAGACAGAAGGGGATCCCCACGCCTGAGATGTTCCAGAGCCCCTTCCCCGTCTTCTCTCTGCCCTTTGTCCGCGGCGATCACCGCCGCCATTCGGTACGGCTGGGGGAATCCGGAGCATCCGGGTTCACGCTCCTGGAGCTGATGATCGTCGCGGCCATCGTGGGCCTTCTCTCTGCGGTGGTCCTGCCCCAGTACCTCCGCGCCCGCGCTGTGGCCCAAGCTTCCAGCAGCATCCTGGAGACGGTCGCCTTCGCCGAGCAGTGCGCGGTGGCCCATAAGTCCGGACTGCATGTGGTGGTCGCCCAGCCCGGCGGCGGGCCCACCCGCAACTGCAACGGCACCTCGGCCCGGCAGATCAACAGCCGCTCCTGGACCGGCGACGCCAGCGGTGTGCTGTGCCTGGGTCAGCAGGCCCAGGAGACCCATCGCCAGGCCATGCTGCGGGTGGCCGTCAACGGCACGATCACCTGCACCTTCCTCCCCTGAGATCCGCCGGTTGAGCGGGCTGGGGGGCCGGCTCAGAGCAGATTGGCGGCCAGTTCGGCCAGCTCGGAGCGTTCGCCCCGCATCAGCGTGATGTGGCCGGAGAGCAGCTGGCCCTTGAAGCGCTCCACCAGCCAGGTGAGCCCATTGCTCTCGGCATCCACGTAGGGATTGTCGATCTGGTACGGATCGCCGGTGAGCACGATCTTGGTGCCCTCCCCCACCCGGGTCACGATCGTCTTCACTTCATGGGGGGTGAGGTTCTGGGCCTCGTCCACCACCATGAACTGGCGGGGGATGGAGCGGCCGCGGATGTAGCTGATCGCCTCCACTTCCAGCAGGCCCATGCCCTTGAGGTCACTCCAGTTGCTGCGGGGCGGGCGGTGGCTGCCGCGTGCGGGCTGGCCCTCGTCGCCACCCAGCAGGAAGTCGAGGTTGTCGACAATCGGTTGCATCCAGGGGGCCATCTTCTCCTCCAGATCCCCTGGCAGGAAGCCCATTTCCTTGCCCAGGGAGATCACCGGGCGGGTCACCAGCAGCCGCTCGTAAAGACGCTCGTCGGCGACCTGGTGCAGCCCCGCCGCCAGGGCCAGCAGGGTCTTGCCGGTGCCCGCCTTGCCCACCAGGGTCACCAGGGCCACCGCCGGATCGAGCAGCAGATCGAGGGCGAAGGACTGCTCCCGGTTGCGGGGCTGGATGCGCCCCATCTTGGCCTTGGCGGACTTCTGCAGCGGCTGCAGGGTGCCGGTGCGCCCGTTGTAGCGGGCCAGCAGGGTGTGGGCGGGCTGGGCCAGATCGATGAGGGTCACCCCCTCGTTGGCCTGCAGCGGCGAGACGGCCACCGTCTGCTCCGGGATGGCATCCGCTGGCAGGCCATCACCCGTCTTCACGCGGTCCATCTGATCAGCGTCGACCCAGCGCTCGCAGAAGCCCGGATAGAGGTCGGCCATGTCCACCTTGTCGGTGGTGTAGTCCTGGGCGATCAGGCCCACCGCATCGGCCTTGATGCGCAGGTTGGTGTCCTTGGTGACGAGCACCACCGGCGGCTGGCTGCCCACCACCTCCTGCAGGCGCTGCTCCAGGGCCACGGCCAGGATGTTGTTATCGCCGTTGCCCGCCTTCAGCTCGGGGGGCAGCTGGCTCAGGGTCTCGCTGCGGCAGAACACCACCTTGACGGTGCCGCCGCTGACGTCGTCGATGGGCACCCCTTCGGCCAGGTTGCCCTTCTCACGCAGCTGGTCGAGCAGCCGCGACACCTGGCGGGCGTTGCGGCCCTTCTCGGAGGGGTCCCGCTTGAAGCGGTCGATTTCCTCGACCACCTCGATCGGGATCACCACCTGGTTGTCCTCGAACCGGTTCAGGGCCTGGGGGTCATGCAGCAACACATTGGTGTCGAGCACGAAGGTCTTGCGCATGCCAGGGCCCTGCCGGTTCCATGGGGCCGAAGCTAGGTCCGCGGGCGCATCTACGCTCCGGCCGGACATTCCCCGACGTATCGGCTTGCCGCTCCCCGTTTCCTTCCTGCTGGTCCTGCTGCTGCTCCTCGGCCTGGGCCTGGTGGTGCTCGAACTCCGCCACCGCCTCCGGCCCGCCTCGCCCCTGCAGTTGCTGCCGGGATCCTTCCAGGTGCGGCGCCGGGCCCAGGGCCTGGAGATCACCGGCGAGGTGCGCATCCGCAACCCGCACCCCCGCATGGAGGTGATGGTGCCCGAGATCACGGTGGTGCCCACCCTGCTGGGCCGCAGTGACGTCAGCCAGGTGCGCCACGAGCTGCAGATCACGCCCCTGCATCCCGACGAGGAGGCCCGCCCCGACGGGTACTGGGCCGCCTACATCGTCAAGGGCCGCAAGAGCACGGCCGCCCACATCCGCCTCAACCTGACGGCGCCCGGCGGCCTGGACCTGGAGAGCGTGCTCGACACCCTCTGGATGGACATCCACTGGGTCAACTACGGGCCCTTCGGCCGGCTGCAGCGGCGCCAGGGGATCCTGCTGCCGCTGCAGAGGCCGGAGCCGGGCGACCCCGCCGCCCCCGGCTGGCGCGAAGGGGAGCGCTGCCGGGTGCTGCCGGTGCGCACCCACCTGCTCGGGGTGCTCGACGATCCGCTGGCGGTGCTGCAGCGCTACACCGACGGGCTGCTGCAGCCCGGGGACGTGCTCACCATCGGTGAGACCCCCCTGGCGGTGATCCAGGGGCGCTACCACCACCCCTCGACGGTGGAGCCCTCCTTCCTGGCCCGCCTGCTCTGCCGGGTGTTCCACCCCACCAGCTCCCTGGCCACGGCCTGCGGCCTCCAGACCCTGATCGATGTGTCCGGCCCGGCGCGGGTGCTCGGGGCCTGGGTGGTGGGCACCGCCCTCAAGCTGGTGGGCAGCAAGGGCTGGTTCTATCGCCTGGCCGGGGAGCAGGCCCGCCTGATCGACGACATCACCGGCACCACGCCCCCTTACGACCAGACGATCGTGCTCGGACCGGATCAGCCGGCCGCCTGGTGTGAGCGGATGGCGGCGGCCCTGGGGGTGGCGGTGGCCGTGGTGGATGTCAACGACCTCGGGCGGGTGAAGGTGCTGGCCGCCAGCGGCGGCACCGATGAAGATCTGCTGATGCGGGCGCTGCGCCCCAATCCCGCCGGCAACGCCAATGAGCGCACACCTCTGGTGCTGGTGAGGCCCGCGTAGAATCCTGAAACGACGTCGCCAGCCGCCGCGGCGTCGGTCCCGTTTCGCCCACGCCCCCTCTCCACCGTCGTCTGCCGTGCCAGTGCCTGCCGTGCCAGTGCCTGCCCAGGGCAGAACCTCCCCCACCTGGACGGTGGAGCCCCTGCAGGGATGGCACCTGCCCCTGCTCGATGATCCCGCCTTCCTGCCGCTGCAGCCGCTGCTGCAGCGCTCGCTGCTGCTGGCCCTGCCGGAACAGCTGCTGACGGCGGTCACCAGCCGCCGGCCGTTGGCCGCCCAGGTGCTGGTGGCACTGCAGCGCCAGGGGCTCACCCGCCAGCAGGCCCTGGGGCTGATCGTCTGCCGCCGCCTCAACCGCAGCGGCACCTGCTGGCAGGTGCAGCACCTGCGCCTGGCCCTGGCCGCCAGCGAGGGGGCGGCCGCCGATGGTCCGGCCCCGAGCCGGGCAGCACTGGCCGGTGATCTGCTGCGCCAGGCCATTGGCCGGGTGAAGGGCGCCGCCAGCTGGATCGCCACCGCCTCCAGCCTCGACACCTCCCGGCTCGCCACCCTGCGGGAGCAGGGGTTCCAGCCGCAGCGCACCGATCGCCTCTGGCGCTGGCAGCTGCCCGCCGCCGGCGCCGCCCCCGTGCCGCCGGCCGACCTGCAGCTGCGCCCGCTCAACCGTCGCACCGCCCCGCTGCTGTGGCACCTGGAGCAGGCCACCTGCCCGGCCCACCTGCGCCAGCTCCAGGACCGCCGCATCGAGGACCTGCTCGACCAGAGCCGCGGCCAGGGCTGGATGCTGGTGGATGGCGTCCGCAACGAGGCCGTGGCCGGCGTGCGCCTGCTCGATGAACATCCCGGTGGCGGCCAGGCGGTGGAGCTGAGCATCCACCCGGGTTGGGGCCATCTGCTCGGGCCGGCGGCCGAGTCGCTGCTGCACCGCATCGGCCGGGGTGGCGCCAGCCTCTGGCTGCGCTGCGAGGTGGGCGATGGCGACCGCCAGCTGTGGCTGCAGGCCCTCGGGGCCGAGGCCCACGGCGAGGAGGTGCTGATGGCCCGCAGCGTCTGGCGGCGGCAGGAAGGCCAGCCGGCCAAGCGGGCGGCCCGCCGCATCGAGGCGGTGCTGGAGCAGCTGCAGCCGCGGCGGCGCCCCATGCCCACCCCCACCGGCCCCCTCGGCAGCCTGCCCAGCGAGCCCCTGGTGCTGCACTGAATGGCGCCGCCCCGGCCGCGCTCGGTGCTGGCCCTGGATGTGGGCCGCCGCCGCATCGGCCTGGCTGGCTGTGATCCCCTGGGGCTCACCGTGACCCCCCTGCCCGCCCTGGCCCGGGGCGACTTCCAGGCCGATCTGGGGCGCCTGCTGGAACTGGTGCGCCAGCGGCGGGTGGAGACGCTGGTGGTGGGCCTGCCCCTGGATGCCAGCCAGCGGCCCACCCCCCAGGGGGTCCACTGTCGCCGCTACGGCCTGCGGCTGGCCCGGGGCCTGGCGGCCCTGGGCCAGCCCCTGCCCCTGGCCTGGGTGGATGAGCACGCCAGCAGCTGGGCCGCCGGCGAACGCTTCGGACTGCACGGCGACCGCAGCGGCCGGCTCGACAGCGCGGCGGCGGCGCTGCTGCTGGAACAGTGGCTGCGGGAGGGGCCCGAGGCCCTGGGTCCCGCCCTGTTCAGTGCCGATCCGGTCGACCCGGCGGCCATCGCCGTGGGCACTCGGGCCGGTGCTGATTCATTCTGAGGAGACCCGCTTCCTCTTGATGGCCTCCGACCCCCCTGCGATGACGGGCTCCGGCGATGTGCCCACCGTGCAGGTACGGGACGGCAGCGGCCGCCAGCTGCTGTGCTTCCTGGAGCAGCTGATCCCCCTCGACGGCCACGACTACGCCCTGCTGACGCCGGTGGACACCCCGGTGTGCCTGTTCCGGCTGCGGGAGGATGACGACCCCGAACTGATCGAGACCCTCGATGCCACCGAACCGGTGCTGTCGGTGGCGGATGTGGTGCTGCAGGAGCACGACCTCACCCTGGTGCGTTCCGCCGTCACCCTCACCGTCAGCGGTGAGCTGGAGGAGCCCGACCCGGACGACCTCGAGGACGAGGAGGGGGATGATGACAGCGAGACCTACGAGCTGCTGGTGAGCTTCATGGCCGGCGATGAGGAGTACGGCCTCTACATCCCCCTGGATCCCTTCTTCGTGGTGGCCCGCATGGACGGCGCCGATGCGGTGATGGTGGAGGGGGAGGAGTTCGAGCGGGTCCAGCCGCGCATCGAGGCCGAACTCGACGAACGGGAGAGCGACGACTGATGCTGCGCGACCTGCTCACGCCCGACTGGCTGCTGGGGACCTCCCTGGCCCACCTGCCCCTGCAGGAGCTGGTCGACCGTGGCATCCGCGCCCTGGTCCTCGACGTCGACCGCACCCTGCTCCCCCGCCGCCAGGCCACCATGCCCGTGCAGGCGGAGGTGTGGCTGCGCCATGCCCGTGAGCGGATGCCCCTGCACCTGCTCAGCAACAACCCCTCCCGGCGCCGGATCGGTGCGGTGGCGGACACCATGGGCCTTCCCTACACCACCTCGGCGGGCAAGCCGCGGCGCGCCGCCCTGCGCAAGGTGCTGCAGGACCTCGCCCTGCCCCCGGCCCAGGTGGCCCTGGTGGGCGACCGGCTGTTCACCGACGTGCTGGTGGGCAACCGCATGGGCCTGTTCACGGTGCTGGTGAAGCCGATCGATCCCGACGGTGAACCCTGCCGCCAGGACCGGCTCCAGAACCTCGAGCTGCGCATGGCCCGCTGGGTGGGCTCGGTGCCGGGCTAATGGCGACCTCCGGCACAACGCCGACCTCCGGCGCGGCGGCGGACGCCCGCCCTGGACTGCGGCGGGTGATCAAGGTGGGCACCAGCCTGCTGCGGGGCAGCCCCGAGCGTTCCACGGCGGCGGTGATCGCCGATCTGGCCGCCAGCTTCGGCCGCCAGCAGCGCCGGGGCGACCAGCTGGCCCTGGTGACCAGCGGGGCCGTGGGACTGGGCTGCGAGGCGCTCCGCTTCAGCCGGCGCCCCACCGAGGTGGTGGCCCTGCAGGCGGCTGCCGCCGTCGGCCAGGGCCGGCTGATGGGTCTGTACCAGGAGGCCTTCGCCGTGCGGGGGATGGCGGTGGCCCAGGTGCTGCTCACCCGCAGCGATCTGGCCTCCAGGCGCCGCTACCAGAACGCCTGCCGCACCCTGGAGCAGCTGCTGGCGTGGGGGGTGCTGCCGGTGGTGAACGAGAACGACACCCTGGCCACCGACGAACTGCGCTTCGGCGACAACGACACCCTCTCGGCCCTGGTGGCGGTGGCGATCGGCGCCGATGAGCTGGTGCTGCTCACGGACGTGGACCGGCTCTATTCCGGCAACCCCCGCACCGATGCCGATGCCAGCCCGATCGAGGAGGTGCGCGACCTGGCGGAGCTGGAGCGCCTCAGCCACGTGGCCGAGGGGGGCGGGCAGTGGGGCACCGGCGGCATGACCACCAAGCTGGCGGCGGCCCGCATCGCCACCTCCAGCGGCATTCGGGTGCGGCTGGCCGATGGACGCGATCCGGCGGTGCTCGAGGCCCTGTTCGCCGGCGAGAAGGTGGGCACCGTGTTCCAGCCCAGCGCCACCCCCCTGGCCGACCGCAAGAGCTGGCTGGCCCATGCCCTGCTGGTGAAGGGCAGCGTGCGGGTGGATGCGGGCGCCGAGCGGGCCCTGCTGCAGCAGGGGGCCTCCCTGCTGGCGGTGGGCATCCGCGAGGTGGAGGGTCACTTCTCCCGGCGCGAGGCGGTCCGGGTGCTGGCCAGCGATGGCCGCGAGCTGGGGCGGGGCCTGAGCACCCTGAGCAGTGAGGAACTGCGCCGGATCAAGGGTCTGAGCAGCGAGGAGGTGCGCCGCCGGCTGGGGCCGGTGGGGGATGCGGTGGTGCACCGCGACCAGCTGGTGCTCACCTGCCAGCCGGTCTGAACGCCCCGGCCACGATCGTCGCGGCTTCGGCGATCACCCCATCCTGCGCGGCGGCGGCCGGATCGGCCTGAGTGTGAAACACCGCCAGCACGATCGGCGCCCGGTCCGGCGGCCAGAGCACGGCCACGTCATTGGCGGTGCCGTAGGCCCCGCAGGTGCCGGTCTTGTCGCCCACCTGCCAGCCCGACGGCACCCCGGCCCGGACTCGCCGGTCGCCGGTGGTGGTGCCGATCAGCCAGTCCTGCAGCCGTTGCCGCTGCGGCGGGCCCAGGGCCGTCCCGAGCACCAGGGCCTGAAGGCTGGTGCCCATGCCGGCGGGGGTGTCGGTGTCGCGGGGGTCGCCGGGGATGGCGGAGTTGAGGGCTGTTTCCCAGCGATCGAGCCGGAAGGTGCGGTTGCCGATGGAGCGGGCGAAGGCGGTCAGGCCGGCGGGGCCGCCCAGACGTGCCATCAGCTGGTTGGCGGCCGTGTTGTCGCTGGTCTGGACCGTGGCGGCGGCCATCTCCTCCACCGTCAGGCCGCCTTCGAGGTGCTGCTCGGCGATCGGCGAGTGGCTCACCAGATCCTGGCGGCCGAAACGGATCCGCTGCTCCAGGAAGCCGGGCTGCCGCTGGCTTCTGTGCAGAACGGCCCCCGCCAGGATCGCCTTGAAGGTGCTGCAGAGGGGAAAGCGCTCGCCGGCCCGGTGGCCGATCCGGGCACCGCTGGCGGTGTCGATGGCGAACACCCCCAGCCGGCCGCCGGAACGGGCCTCCAGCGCCGCCAGGCCGGCTTCCGCCGCGGCTTCCGGCCTTGCGGGCCCCGGGACGGCGGGCCCCGGGACGGCGGGTGCCGCGGCGACGCCCGGCAGCGCCACCACCAGGGCTGCGGCCAGCGAGTGGGGGTTGCAGAGGTTCATGGGCTCCATCATCCCCGGGGCCGATCGAGGACAGCCTCCAGCTTCTCCAGCAGCTCGGCCGCCTCCCGCTCGCCGGAGAGGCCGTCCACCACGATCGGCGGCCGGCGTTCGCTCCAGAGGATCACCCGGGGGTCCGGACCCGGCAGCCGCAGCACGGCGGTGATCATCCGCAACGGCAGCTGGCGCCTGGGCTGGCCGGGGCGGCGGAGGTGGATCTGGTCGTCCGCCACGGAGAGCTCCTGGGGACTCCACTGCCTGTAGCTGCCGATGCCGGCGGCACCGAGGGCGGCGATCACCAGCAGGGTCTGGAGCACGGTCCACTCCGGCAGGCCCAGCGACAGCAGGCCCGGGAGGGAGAGATCCAGCACCAGGGTGGTGGGTGCGCTCAGGCCCAGGCGCGGACCGAACATCCAGACGAGAAAGCCGCCGTACTTCACCATCACGGTGTTGAGCACGGCGACGAACAGCAGGTCGCTGCCCTGCGTGACGAAGGAGCGGCACCACTGGGCGGCGCCCACCGTGCGTCGGCTGCGGACCAGGCGTGTGGCGGAGGCCCCCGGCTCCAGCCTCCAGACATCCTCCGGCTGCGCTCTGTCCGACCGGGCCTCCGGGAGCTGCCGGCCGTCGGGGACGCCGGCCAGGCGCAGGGGCACCCCCAGATCGGCGGCCAGGGCGTGGCCCCGCTGCCAGGCGCCGGAGAAGCCGGCGGCACGGGCCAGCAGGTGCTCCCCAACGGGATCGGCCACAGCCAGAACCAGATCCCAGCCCAGGGACCGCTCCCCCAGCGGCGGCAGCTGGACGCTGGCCTGGCGGATCAGCACCGCCGTGACGGCGGCCCGTCCCAGCTCCAGGCGTTCGCTGCCCTCCGGCGTGTCCAGGAACAGACGGATGCGGTCGCCCCAGCTCTGCAGCAGTACCCGCCGCTGGACTGGCGCGCCGTAGCCCAGCCGGGCCATCAGCCACTCCATCGGCAACAGGAACAGCAGCAGGCCGATCACGTAGCCCACGGTCCCCTGGAGGCTGGCCAGCAGGCAGAGGCCGGAGAACAGCAGGAAGGCGAGCAGGCTGACGAGCGGGTTGGCGGGGGCTTCCCCCTCGATCAGCTCCCGCCAGATCATGCGCTCCAGGGCCAGGGCCAGCGTCCGCACGACGCGGCGGAGCCGCACCAGCGGGGTGAGCAGCAGGCCCAGTCCGTTGCGCCGGGCGCCGCGGACCGTGGCGCGGAATTCGATCAATCCGCCAGCAGGGGCAGGCCGGCCGGTGGGACCGCCAGCAGCAGGCGGCGCTCCCCGGCCACCTGCTGCTTGAAGCGCGTCCACTGGGGCGAGGCGATCACATCCCGGCTGATGGCTTCGGCGAGGCGCTGGCCGGCCAGCACATCACTGGGGTAGTGCATAGCGCAATAGGCACGCACGTAGCCCCCCTGAAGACCCACCGGCAGCAGCCGCTCCCGGCGCTCCGGCAGCAGGTCGGCCAGCAGCAGGGCCGCGGTGGCAAACCAGGTGGCGTGGCCGCTGGGGAACGACCAGGAGCTCTCCAGGGGCAGGCAGGGCTTCAGATCCGAGTGGCTCAGGAAGGGGCGCGGCCGGGCCACCGCATCCTTGAGCTGATCCTTGAGCCCATCGGCCCGCGCCAGAAAAGCCGGCAGGCCCGCGTGGAGGAGAGGTGAAGTCCTGGCCAGGTCGGCGCCCACGGCGGCATCGAAGACGCTGAGATTGCGGTTCAGGAAGCGCCAGCTGTGGACGATCCCCGCCGGCGTGCGGCTGCGCTGGTTCCAGCGCAGGATGGCCAGATCGTCGAGCTCCAGCCGGCTGCCCGGGGCCGGTGGCTGGCCGAGCAAGGCGCGGTAGGCGGCCGCCGGCAGCACCAGGCCCGCCGCCGGATCCTCCGGCTGGGCGAGCGCCGGCCCGCCCAGCGCGAGGCTGCCCGGCAGCAGGGCGGTCTGCAGTAGCAGAAGGCCGGACAGCCAAGGCCCCGGGCGCAGGGTGTGCATGGCTCCGGTGCCGTCGGCGGGGTGGCAGCACCGTAGGGGTGCCTCGGACGTCAGAACCGTTCGTCGCCGATGGCGGGCAGGACCAGCTCGCGCACGAAGGAGGCCGGGGAGAGCTGCAGCAGGGCCGAGACGATCCGGATCACGTCGTGCAGCGGGATCTGCCGGCCCTCACCGCGGCCGGCGGCCGCCTCGCGCGACACCTCAAGGCCGTCGTCGGTGTTGAGGTAGCCCAGCTGTAGGCAGGTCACCGCCAGCTGCTGGTCCCGGAAGCTCTCCCGCAGGGCATCGGCGATGCCGGTGAGGGCGAACTTCGAGGCGCCGAAGGTCACCTCCGGCTGGCCGCTCTGGCGCAGGCCGGAGGTGGAGCCCGTGAGGATCAGCTGGGGCCTCCGGGAGTCGAGCAGCCGGGGGATCAGTCGCCGCAGCAGCAGCAGGGTGCCGGTGATGTTGATGGCCACCATCTCGAGGATGCTGTCGTCGGGATCCTCCAGGAAGCTGTAGGCCTCGCTGAAGGCGTTCGCTTCCCAGACGCCGAGGTTGTAGATCAGCACATCCAGCTGGGCGGGCGCCTGCTGCTCGATCCAGCGGGCCGCCGGCAGCGGCTCCGCCAGATCGGCCTCGATCCACGCGAGCTCGACGCCCGGAGGCAGGGTCAGGCCATCGGGCCGTCGCCGCGAGACCCCGATCACCGTGTCGCCGGGGCTGCCCAGACCCTCGACAAAGGCCCGGCCCAGCCCGCGGCTGGCGCCCACCACCATCAGTTTCATGGACCCGCTCCGGCAGGTTTTGTCGATGTGCGGCCCATGCTGGATCCCGTACCGGAAGCTGGGAACCCCCCGTACCCCCATGATGCGGTCCGCTCGCCTGCCGTTGGCTCTGTGTCGGTGGGGAACCGCCCTGGCCGTGCTGCTGCTGGCCGATGGACAGCCGTCGGCGGCCGCCGGTCGCCCGGCTCAGCACCCGGCGCCTCGCCAGCAGGAGTGGATCGCCCAGCCGCTGGGCGAGCGCTACACCCAGACCCCGGCGCAGGTGTGGGAGTGGATCGATGAGGCCAACGCCCTGGAGGCCAAGGGGGCGAACGGCAAGGCGGCGGCGCTGTGGGAAAAGGTGCTGGCCTGGCGCGAGAAAGCGCAGGGGCCCGACCATGCCGATCTGGCCACCGGCCTGAGCAACCTCGGGTTGCTCTATGTCAAGGAGCGCGCCTTCACCAGGGCCGAGCCCCTGCTGGCCCGGGCCCTGGCGATCCGAACCCGGACCCTGGGACCGGACCATCCCCTCACCGCCCTCAGCCTCAACAACCTCGCCTGGCTCTACTACAACCAGAACAACAACGCCAGGGCCGAGCCCCTCTACCGCCGCGCCCTGCAGGTCGCCGAGAAGGCACTGGGGCCGGAGCACCCAGGTCTTGCCCTGGGCCTGATCAACCTCGGACTTCTGTACAACGGCCAGGGCGCCTACACCAAGGCCGAAGCCGTCTATCGGCGGGCCCTGGCCATCAGGGAGAAGGCGCTCGGACCCGATCACCCCGACACCGCCACCAGCCTCAACAACCTGGCGGCGGTGTACATCAACCAGGGCCGCTACGGCGAGGCGGAGCCCCTGCTGCGCCGCACCCTGGCCATCAAGCAGAAAGCCCTGGGTGAGGAACATCCCGACACCGCCACCAGCCTCAACAACCTGGCGGCGCTCCAGGAGAACCAGGGTGCTTTCGCCAGGGCCGAACCCCTCTATCAGCGCGCCCTGGCGATCAACGAGAAGGCGCTGGGCCCGGAGCACCCCGCCACGGCCACCAGCCTGAACAACCTCGGGCTGCTGTACCGGAGCCAGGGCGCCTACACCAAGGCGGAGCCCCTGCTGCGGCGTGCCCTGGCGATCCGGGAGAAGGCGCTCGGTTCCGGCCATGCCGAGACCGCCGCCGGCCTTAACAACCTCGCCATGCTGTACAGCGACCAGGGGGCCTACGCCAAGGCGGAGCCCCTGCTGCGCCGCGCCCTGGCCATCCAGGAGAAGACGCTGGGACCCACCCACCCCGTCACCGCCACGGGCCTCAACAACCTGGCGGTGCTGATCGACCAGCAGGGAGCCGCCGACAGGGCCGAGCCGCTGCACCGACGCGCCCTGGCGATCCGGGAGCAGGCCCTGGGGCCCGACCATCCCGATACCGCCGGCAGCCTCAACAACCTGGCGGATCTCTATCGGCTTCAGGGCGCCCATGCCAGGGCGGAACCGCTCTTCCTGCGTGCCCTGGGGATCTACGAGACCGCGCTGGGGCCCGATCACCCCACGACCGCCCTCAGCGTCAACAATCTGGCCAAGGGGTACCTGAGCCAGGGGGCCGAGGCCAGGGCCGAACCCCTGCTGCGCCGCGGCATCGGCAGCCAGTCCCTGTTCCTGCAGCGGGAGGCCCCGCTGCTGCCCCAGGCCCGGCGGCAGGAGCAGATCAAGGCCCTCGGCAACGTCTGGGAGATCCCCTTTTCCCTGGTGGCCACAACGCCAGCCGGCGCCTCCCTGGCCCTGTTCACCCGTCTGAACCGCCACGGCCTGCTGCAGGACATCGAACGGCGCCAGGCCCAGCTGGGCCGGGGCTCGCCGGCCCAGCTGAGCCTGGTGGGCCAGCTCACGGCGATCACGGCCCGCCTGGCCGACGTCAACCTCAGCGAAGCGCAGCGACGGACGCTGCAGCAGGAGCGGGATCGGCTGGAGCAGGAGCTCTACCGCCAGTTGCCGGCCCTGACCCCGCGCCTGGTGGACGCCGCCCAGGTGGCCGCCGCCCTGCCGGCCGATGGGGTGCTGATCGAATTCCAGCGTTTCCGCCCCTACACCGCCCGTCAACCGGAGGCCAGGAGCTGGGGGGAGGCGCGCTATCTGGCGATGCTGCTGTTCCCCGATGGGTCGACCCGTGCGGTGGACCTCGGCCCGGCGGCGGCCACCGATCCCCTGATCCAGCAGGCCCTGGCCGAAAGCCTGGCCCGCAACCGCCCCGCCGGACCCTTCTGGGCCCGGGTGAGCCAGAAAGTGCTGGGGCCCCTGCTGCCCCAGCTGGTGGGGCGGCGGCAGTGGTTCATTTCGCCCGATGGCGAGTTGAGCCGCATCCCGTTCACGGCGCTGCCGGCTCCCACCGGCGGCCTGAACGGGGCAACGTCCGAATCGGCCCCCACCCTGGGCCAGCAGGTGCAGCTGCGGCTCCTCACCAGCGGCCGCGACCTGCTCAGCCTGCGCAGTCCCGGGCCTGGGGGCCAGCGTGCCCTGGTGCTCGCCGCCCCCGATTTCGGCGGCCCGGGCCCGTGGCAGCCGCTGCCGGCGACGGCCGCCGAGGGGCGCTGGATCGCCGAACGCCTCGGTGCGGTCCTGTATCAGGGAGCCGCCGCCACCACCGCCGTGCTGCAGGAGGCGCGCGGCCCCAGGGTGCTGCACATCGCCAGCCATGGGTTCTTCACCACGGGCAGCGGCGACCCACTGCTGAACAGTGGCATTGTGCTGACGGGCGCGAACCAGCGCCGCCCGTCAGGCCAGGCCACCCCCGCCGCCATGGCCGGGGACGACGGCTATCTGACGGCCAAGGAGGCGGCCCAGCTGCAGCTCGATGGCACCGAGCTGGTGGTGCTCTCCGCCTGTGACACCGCCTCCGGCACCCTGCAGACCGGCGAGGGGGTCTATGGGCTGCAGCGGGCCCTCACGGTGGCCGGCGCCCGCTCCACCCTGCTGTCGCTGTGGAAGGTGGACGATGACGCCACGGCGGCGTTCATGCAGCGCTATGTCGCCCTGCTCAAGCAGGGGATGGGTCGCATGGAGGCGCTGGCGGCGGTGCAGCAGGAGTTCCGCAGCAACCCGCCGGAGCCGGACTGGGCCGACCATAAGTTCTGGGCCGCCTGGCAGCTCACCGGCGACGGGGGGCCGATTCCGGGGTTGTGAACCATTGCCGGCACACCAGGCAGACTGATCGGGCCGGCGGCTGTTGTTGTTTCCACCCATGCGACACCAACCGGGGTCTGCGGCACTGGGCGCTCTGCTGGTCGCCGCCTCGCTGCTCGTGCCGGTGGCCCCCGGGGCCGCCGCCCCTGACCTGGACGCCACGGTGGCGGCCGTCGCCAGCCAGCTCCACCAGAGCTGGAACGAGGATCCTGGCATCGCGTCGCTGGCCTGGCCCGCCATCGAGGTGCTTCCCGCTGGCCAGACGCCGGCGTCGGCCTGCCCCGGGGCCGGCACCGCGGCCGGTGCGGCCGGGGCCGCCCAGAGCCCCGCGCTGCTCTGTGCCGCCAGTGGCAAGCTGCTGCTGGACCGCTCCAGGCTGGAGAAGGCAGCCAGCCGCCATGGCGAGTGGGGCGTGGCCTACTGGGTCGGGATCGGCCTGGGCACCGCGATCCTGGGCCATCGGGGACCATCGCGCCTGGCCCCTGCCGCCGCCAACCTCCAGGCCAACTGCCTGGCGGGGGTGCTGATCGGTGGCACCGACCTGCAACCCACGCCCCAGGATCCCCCCAGGCCCGATGCGGTCGTTGCCCCGGCCAACGGGGCCTACGCCACCGCCTTGGCCGAGCAGATGGGAACCCGCAGCCAGCGCTCCTATGCCCTGCTCACTGGCCTCGGCATGACGGAACTGGCGGGTTGCTCCGATTCGGCGATGGCCGAGCTCGCCGGGGACCGGGTGCCCGATCCGGCACTGCTGGGTGCGCTGGCCACCGGGACTGACCGGGCCGCGTTCAACACCATGGGGGTGATGGGCCGGCGCTGCAGGCCGCTGCCCAACGCCCCCTGCCCGAGGCGACTGCCCGGTTTCACCGGGAAGAAATGAGGCACCACCACCACCCGTGAGCAGCGACCCCCCGACCAGGCCCCATGGCGACAGAGAGACCCTGCCCCGCAAGGGAATGCCGGGGGCCCAGACCAGGGCGCGATCGCTGCGCCTGCCGGCCTGGCTGCGCTCCCCTGCGCTGCATGAATGGGTGCGCACGTCGGGCATCATCATCGCCGCCTCCTGGGGCATCTACACCTTCGTCTGGAAGGAGATCTATGTGCCATCCCAGGCACCGGCCAGCATCAGTCTGGCGATCAGCCTGACCCCGATTGCCGCTGAGGGCGGCAGCGGCTCCTCGTCACCTTCGCTGCAGCGGGAACTGAAGGTCAGCGCCACCAACGCCAGCACCCGCCGGCTCTACCTGCTCAGCAGCTTCTGGGAACTGTTCCCGATACGCCGCCAGGTGCTGAACCGCTCCACGTTTCCGAGTCGCGCCATCGGCCCTTTCGATGCCATCCACGTGGAGAGGGGGGCGGTGCTCCAGCCCTATCCCACCGAAGCGGCCGGCAAGTTGTTCGTCGACGATCACATCAATCCCGGCGAAACGATTCACCGTTCAGTGATTGTCTCCCTGCCTGCCGGCGCCTATGCCGCCCAGGTGGATGTGCTGGTTCCTGTGCTGACGCGGGAGCCACCCAAGGGCAACGCCCTGCTGGGAGGACGGGTGCTGGAGTGGGGCTATGACAGGACGGATGTGGTCATTCCGCTGCTCTGCGTGGATGGCGACCCCTCCGACTGCCTGCGCCTGGATGATCCCGAAAAGCAGGATCGGCTGATGGATCGAAAGCTGAAGGCCTTTGATTCCAACTACTTTCTCAACGAACAGAGTGTGCAGGTGGGACTGTCCGGAGGTTCCTAGGGGAGGCGACGGGCGCCACCCATCGGCCCACGTTTGCCATCCGGTCCGAGAATCCAGAAGCGGATCGCATCGCCGCTCACCTCGAACTCCTCCACGACCTTCAGTCCGGCGATGCCGGGATCGGAGGGGAACAGCACGCGCCAGGTGCGGCGGGAGCCTTCGCAGGTGGCCTCCCAGGCGCCGGCGACGGTGGCCCCACGCTCCGAGATGATCCACACCAGGTGATGGCGCCCGTCCGCCAGCTTCGTGACCACGGCCCGGCCGGGCTTGCTGGGGGCCACGTAGTCCCAGGTGCCGAGCGCCGCCTCACAGGGGGGTGATGCCGGGGCGGCCCAGGAGGGCGTCGAGCCCAGCGTCAGAACGGTGGCCGCAGTGAGCAGTCGGCGTCGCATGGGCGGCTCCAGAGATGGCTGGCGTCCAGGGGGACTGTAGGGGCGCTCATCGGTGCGGCCGCCCGCCGCGGACAGCGTCATTCCGGCCCCTCGGGCTAGAAGGGAGCAGCGGTGGAGCACAAGGGGTGGATCTCGAGCGCCTTCAGAAGCTGTTCACGGCCCCGCTGCTGCCGCTGGGTCGCCAGAGCTTCTCCCTCCTCTGGGTCGTCGAGGTGCTGCTGCTGCTGCTGGCCGTGAGCCTGGCGGCGCGGTGGCTGAAGCGACTGCTGGCCGGACGGGTGCTGCGCTGGTTCTCCCTGCCGGAGGGGCGGCGTGAGGCGGTGGCCACCCTCTTCTCGATGGGGCTGGCGGCGCTGGGCTACGTGGTGGTGGCCCAGGGGATGGGGCTCGACATCGGTGCCCTCGCCGTGATCTTCGGGGCCCTGGGCGTGGGCATCGGCTTCGGCCTGCAGGAGCTCACCCGCAACCTCACCAGTGGTCTCACCCTGCTGATGGAGGGGAAGCTGAAGGTGGGCGACCAGATCGAGTTCGGCGACACCAGCGGCTTCATCCGTGAGATCTCGATCCGCTCCACCGTGATCCGCACCTTCCAGGGCGCCGAGATCGTGGTGCCCAATTCGGCCATCACCAATGCGCCGGTGAAGAACCTCAGCTACCTGAGCTCCGATGGCCGGGTGGATGTGGAGGTGACGGTGGCCCACGGCAGCGACCCCCTGGCCGTGACCGAGGTGCTCCTGGAGGCGGCCCTGGCCGAACCGACGGTGCTGGCCGATCCGCCGCCGAAGGTGCTGCTGCACGGGCTCCAGGGCCAGGGGATGGCGTTCGAGCTCTGGGCCTGGACGTCGGCGATCCACGCCAGCCTCAGCCTGCGCAGTTCGCTGAACTACGCGATCGAGCAGGGGCTGCGCCAGCGCCGCATCGAACTGGCCGGGTCGCGCCAGCAGATCCAGCTGCTCTCCTCTCGGCGCGCCGAGGAAGGGGATGCCGCCGCGGATTGGAGCCCCCTGCGGACGTCCCTGCCCGACCATCCCTGCTACAGCGGCATGGATGATCGGCGCCTGCGGGAACTGGTGGGCAGCGGCGCCCGCCGTCTGGTGCCTGCCGGCACGGTGCTGGTGCGCCAGGGTGATGAGGGACGCTCCTTCCACCTGGTGCTGAGCGGCGCGGTGGATGCGATCCACGAAACCGACCGGGTGAGCCGCAAGCTTTTCACCTTCACCGCCGGGGAGTTCTTCGGCGAACTGCCGCTGCTGCTGCAGGTGCCCTACCCCACCACGATGGTGGCGGCCGAGGACACGACGCTGTTCGTGGTGCCCAGTGGCAGCTTCCGCGCCCTGCTGGCCTCACGGCCCGAATTCGCCGACAACGTCGCCCGGGAGGTGGCCCGCCGTAGCGACGTGCTGCGCAGCTACGAGGACTGCCTGCGCCAGCGCGGCCTGCTCGAGGACGCCGACATGGGCCACCCCCTGCAGTGGTTCCGCGAGCGGCTGCGCCGGGTGCTGGCCGGTCGCCCGGCGATGGCCTCGGTGGAAACGGAGGCCGGCTGAGCGCTCAGGCCGATCGCCGCTCGAACACCACCGGCAGTGCCTTCAGCCCGCGCAGCTCCAGGTTGTCCTGATACGCCAGAGGCTCGCCGGTGAGTTGAAGTCCTGAACAGCGCCGCAGCAGCGCCGTGAAGGCGACCTGGGCCTCCATCCGGGCCAGGGCCGCCCCCAGGCAGACATGGGGGCCATGGCCGAAGGCCAGGTGCACGTCGAGTCTGCGGCGCACGTCGAGCCGGTCGGGGTCCGGGAAGCGGGCCGGGTCGCGATTGGCGGCCGCGAACATCAGGTAGACCAGCTGCCCCTTGCGGATCGAGCGCTCGCCGATCGTCAGCTCCTCCCCCGCCTCGCGGTACATGAACTGGACGGTGCCGTCGTAGCGGAGGAACTCCTCGATCGCATTGGGAATCAGGGACGGCTCGTCCAGCAGCAGCTGCAGCTGGTCGGGGTGGTGCAGCAGGGCCAGCAGGCCGTTGCCGATCAGGTGGGTGGTGGTCTCGTGGCCGGCGGCCAGGAGCAGGTTGGCGTTGGCGATCAGCTCCGTCTCACTGAGCCGATCGCCGTCGATCTCGGCGTGCACCAGCAGGCTCAGCAGGTCGTCGCCGGGCGTGGCCCGGCGCTTCTCGAATTCGGCGCGGAAGAACGTGGTCAGCTCGTGGGTGCTCTGCAGGGCCCGCTGGTACTGCTCGGGGGTCACGGCGGAGGGATCGGTGCCGAAGATCGCCGAAAAGTCGTCCGACCAGCGCTTCAGCTGCTCCAGCTCGCCGGTGTCCAGCCCGAGCAGCCGGGCGATGACCCGGGCCGGCAGCGGAAAGGCGAGGTCGGCGATCACATCGAAGCGGCACTGCTCCGGCAGCCGATCCAGCAGCTCGTTGACCATGGCTGCAACGGCCGGCCGCAGGGTGTCCACGGCCCGTGGCGTGAACACCTTGGCCACCAGGGCACGGAGCCGGTGGTGGCGCTCCGGGTTGGTGATGTTCATCTGGGCCCCGATGACCTCGAACAGGGGCTGCAGTTCGGGGCGGCCGGCCCGCTCGCCCATGCCGCCGGCGCGATCGGAGCGCAGCCGGGGGTCGTGCGTCGCCGCCACCACGTCGTCGTAGCGCGTCAGCACCCAGGCCCCGAACGGTTCATGCCAGTGGACCGGGTCGGTGCGTCGCAACGCGGCGTAGGTCGGGTAGGGATCGACCAGCATCGCCGGGCTGAACAGGGCTGCTGTCATGGTGGAGGACACACACGGAAGACGGTATCGAGATCTCCCCGATGGTGCCGGCTCAGTCTGGAATCACGCCGAGCTGCTGAAGCATTCCGTAGGTATCCACGATGATCCAGTCTTCCTCGATCCTGCCGTTCGCGATGCGGTAGATCGCCTGGCCGGCCACGCAGATGCGCCTGTTGGTCGGTGGAATTCCGTTGAATTCCCCTTGGTGGGTTCCTTCGGCCGACCAGCGCAGGGAGACGCGGTCTGCTTCTGCGAACAGATCGTGCACCTGCATGTGAAGGTCGGGAAACGCAGCGACGAGGGCTCCGATGTAGGCCTTGGCGGCCTCGGGTCCGTTCGCCAGATGGGGAGCCGATGGGTCGTTCATGGTGAAGTTGTCCGAGCAAAGCTCGTCGATCACGGCGAAATTGCGCCCATTCCACCCTTCCATGATGAGTCGACGGACGAGATGCTTGTTCGCTTCTGACATGGGGCTGTACTCCTTAGGGAAGTGGACATGCGGCTGTCCGCTTGGCGGAAGAACGGTCAACCGCTCAGACGCTTGTGGTTTCGATCGGCATGATGGGCATCACCGTTCCATGTCTGGAGGATCCAGATTCTTCCTGAAGATCACGCGGTCTTCCCCTTCCCCGTCATAGCCCACAGCAACGGGTACGCCGTCGACCTTGACATCGGATTCAAGGAACGAGAATCCCATGCGACGGTGGAATTCAATCGAGTTGCGATTGACCGGAGACGTCACGCCATGCACAGTGCGACAGCCAAGCGAGGTGGCCGTGGCAAAGAAGCGCCCATAGAGGAGGCGTCCCAACCCCTCTCCCCGTCGTGCCGGATGGACACCGAGAAAATGGACATAGGCCTGGTCCGGATAGGTCTGCGACACGAACCCGATCAGGAACGCCACGATCTGACCATCAACGACGGCGGTGAAGCTGGTGGACTGGAAGTGGACGAAGAAGAGTCTGGGCAGCATGTCGGCCATTGGCCGGCCACCCCACCATGCATCAACGACCGAGATGATCGGGTGATAGTCGCCCGGCCCTATCTGGCGGATGACAACGTCGTTCATCGCTTCCCCCTCAGCAGACAATAGGCTCGACAGCCGCGTTAAGCCGCCCGAGCAGGTGTGAATGGCTTAGCCACCTGAGGAGATTGACAGAATGGGCCTGAAGCGGCAACGCGCTTCGGACCATCGCTGGTCAGGTGGAGCGAGGTGTTAGGCGTCACTTCGTACGATTTTGTCCCAGTCTAAAGAACAATCGGGCGACTAGAATGGTTCCAACGATACAGTTCGCGACAAGCACAAGGTAGAAGAGGAGGAGCACAAGGAACCAGACAGGGTGATCTGAGAACTGGATCGTGCTACTAGCGGGACCAAAGTTTCTGCCAGGGCTGTTTATCTGCCCCGTTGTGACGAAGCGGTAGAGGCCAAAGACAAACCCTGCACAAGTTGCTGTGAACACGGGGACAAGAACAATCCTGCCGATCCACATCGCCCATTTCTTGTATCCAGGCATTGGGACAGGCCTTGGGTGTTCTTTCGGTTGCACGGTGTTTGCTGCTTCTACGGGGTCTCGAAGATGGTGGTTCAAACAGAAGTCAGGGGATCTCGCGTTTCGTGGTGTCTGCATTGCTACAGTTCTTGGCGGTGGCTCAATAGCGGCGGACCTTGTGGGGCCTAACGCTCAGGATCATCGGTGGGAAGGAGCCCTCAGCAAGCGAGCGACGCCGCTGCTCCCGACAGCTGATCTTGATGTTGGGCTGCAAAAGTTCAACTTAAGTCGAGAGAAACTCAAGCACTGTGGTGTTGAATTCATCTGCATACTCAAGATATGGCAAATGGCCGCATTCCTCAAATACCTTCAATTGGGAATCAGGAATTCGATTCCTTGCAACTTCAGCGTGGCTCACTGGGAAAGCTCGATCTTGCCTCCCCCACAGAATAAGAGTTGAAGCCTTCTTGAGCGCAAGCATGCCGCCCACAGAGCCTGCAACCAGGGTGGAATGAGACAATCCAACCACGTCCATGAAGCGGATTATGAACTGAGTGTTATCGTCAAGACCATACGTTGCACTCGGCTTGTCAGTCTTGCCTGATCCAACCCAATCCAGTGCATAAACCTGATGGCGTTCAGGCATTGCAAAGACATTCTTGTACCAATAGTCAACTGCGCCCCCCAGGCCGTGAATAAACAGAACCGATGAGCAATTGGTGCTCAAACACCAATATCTCGTGGTAACCCCATCAATATCAACGTACTTATCCTCCGGCAAGATGATGGCCATGATTATTTTGGTGAGTGTCGACATGGGTCAGCACCTTAGGCAAAGCAGATGACTCATGGCTGGAATCCGACTCCTCCAGAGTCTGGTGGGTCATGACTTCATCTCTGATGTGGCCGTCAGCCCAGTTGCCGATGAATGACAGGATGAGGCTCTCGAGAAGAGAGAAAGGAATTCCCTTCGGCTGCAGAACCGTTGATGGTTCGCTAAGACTGCTTGTCTTGAGGGTCTTGATTTCTGTTGTTATCTTGTGACTTGCCTAAGACGTAGCCAGCCATTGTCCCTAGCAATCCAAATGCTGGAGCAATCTGTTGACTTGAGTACCCTGCAACAATGAAGAATACTGCTGAGTTGATAATGAGGACAACCGTGAATAATCTTATTGCCTGTTCGGGTGTTTTCAGCCCTTTCGCAATGACTGTTGCGACTATAAGAACAATCAGGCTGTAGCCAAGTGCCGCCCCACTCATGATCATTGTCTCGCGAGGAGTCCAGCTATTGCTTACTTCCGTTGTTGACTCACTAGTGGCAGAATTGAACTTGGCTTCTGTGCTCTCACTCAAGATCTTATCTATGCTCTTGAGAGCTTCATCCGCGCTTGTGCCTGCGACTTGTGCCTGGGTGGTCGCAGTGCTGGATGGATTCGTCATCTGGCAAGACTCCTCAATGCAGCACGAGCTTCCCTCAGTGCTTCCTTGTACTGAGAGCAGCCACATGTCTTTGTCGGTCCGCTGGAAAAGCCGGCAGCTTCAGGGACCAAATGAAAGCTCCCACTTCCAGTTGCGACATGATCTGATGAGGGACAGGAAAGCTGCTCTAGACTCATTTCGGCAGAGGCACTTAGTTCATCAATTCGTTGTACGCTTTGCTCCACACCTGAAGAATCACTGCTGCATATGCCAAGACCTGTGCCAGCGGCAAATGCAAGTGCGCCAAGTTGTCCAAGCCGTAGGTTAATGAGCTCCATGGCTTCTCTGGACAAGCAGGGTTCAGCTGCAGCAGGCTGAGATATGGCGACGAAGGATGAGATGAATAAACCTAGCCAAGGCGTACATTGTCTGTACATGTATTGAGTGTCTATGTGCAGCATCTTTTTATTCAACTTACCTCGTCGTCAACCGAAGAACTGTCGCAATAAAACGTAATGGCTGTTGGGACGCTCTTTCTTTGTCAGGGCTTGCGATCTGGAGCTGGCAATCGGCGGCGGGCTTGAAGTTTGTAACCAGATCCGGAACTTCAAAGGTCAGTCCGTTGCAATGACATGGTAAGTCGTGCTTGCTACAGATTCGCGATTCACACACTGCCTTGGCAAGATTGCGACAAGCCACTTTCCTTTCTGCATTCTGTGCTTGGCCTTTGTCCTGAATGCGCTGCCATCTAGAGCTTTCTTGTCTGTCTCTGGTCATTCCTAATAGCGTATGCAACCACGATGTTCCTGGCATTGTCGGTACTGCCTTTGGATCGGCTCTGAAGACGTCTGACTTTGCGCTGAGGGGCATCACTTGGCGAAAATCTATTCGAATCCCGCATGACCTGCGCCACAACACGATGGTTGGAGCCGGGACACCCCGAGGCCGGTTGATCTGCAGAACGAGCGTCAACGACTTCGGCGCCTTTGCTCCTGGCAGAAGCGCCAAGGGCTTGCGCGACCTCTGTTTCTCGTTGGAGCCTGATAGAAACCTAACGTATTCTTCGTTGGATTCCGTGAACGATGCTCGGCCTGAGCCCATTCCGTGAACCACCGCACAACTCCATCCGCTATCGCCAATAACCGCTTTGGCACCATGCTTTGAACCTCGCCGGACCGTAGCCGTGGCTCACGGACCCGTGAACCCTCAAGTCTCCAGCAACATCTTCGAGAGATTCGGCAGGCCCGCCCCCTGGTGGTAGCGGTCCCGTTGCAGGTCGGTGGAGTGCTCCAGCAGGATCCGCTTCACACGGTCGGGATAGCCGATGAATTCGGTGCGCACCGACAGGAAGGCGGCCAGCAACCCGGAGATGTGAGGCGCCGCCATGCTGGTGCCGGAAAGTGCCACGTAAAGCTCATCGAGGCTCTTGCCTTTGTCCCGGCTGGGGGTGCGTTTGGGGTCGCTGCTGCTGCGGCAGGAGAGGATCTTTTCTCCCGGACCCACCACGTCGGGCTTGAGGCGGCCATCGGCGGTGGGACCGCGTGAGGAGAAGTAGGAGGTGCCGTAGCGGTGCGGCAGCGTCGGGTGCACCGAGCCCACGGCGATCGCCTCATCCAGGTTGGCCGGATCGCCGATCGAGAGATCAAACGAGCGGGTGGCGCTGAAGCCGTCCACCACGATGTCGCCGCTGCCCTCGTTGCCCGCCGCCAGCACCACCAGCACCCCCTGGCGCACCAGCCGCAGCAGGGAGGCGCACAGCGGTGAATCGCCGCAACCGAAGCTGGCCGGGTCGAACGGTCCCCCCAGGCTCAGGTTCACCCCCTGGATCGCCAGGCGCCGTCCCTCCTGGTTCTGCTTCCAGATGTGGTCGATCGCCTTGATGATCCAGGCGTCGTAGCCGCCGCCGTTATCGGCCAGCACCTTGTAGCTCACGATCCGGGCCCGGGGGGCCATAGCCAGCAGGTCGGGGCCGCCCTCGCTGCCCACCGACAGCAACCCGCCGGCGATGATCCCCGCCACATGGGTGCCATGGCCGTTGGCGTCGTTGCCACTGCCCTTCTGCACCGGCCCCCGCGCGGTGCAGTCCCATTCGGCGGCGATCGTTCCGTCCGGGGCGAAGGTCGCGTTGTGGAAGTGGGGATGGTGCCGGTCGATGCCGGTGTCCAGCACGGCCCAGGTGATGCCCTGGCCGCAGGCGTTGTAGCCCAGCTGGGCGGTGCGGGCCTGCACGGTGTGGATCGAATCGTGCATCAGCGCCTTCTTGCGGCTGTTGCTGAACATCCGGTACACCGCCGGTGTGGTGGCGCCGTACTGGCGGCTCATCGCCCCCGCCAGGGTCTCCACTTCGGCCCGGGTCAGGTTCACCGCCACGTAGCGATCCAGCTGGTCCTCCAGGAACACCGTCTCGGCGGTGATCGGACCCTGCAGCACATGCGCCTGGATCCACGCCAGCACCGCTTCGCGGGCCTTCTGCAACGAATCGCCCCCCTCCGGCGCCGCCGTCGAGCGATCCGCCAGTTCGATCAGCACCGGCACCCGCGCCGTGGCCTCCACATCCAAGGCATCGGCCAGGCTGCGGGCCACCGTCATCGGACTCACCGGCTGGAAGCGGGAGCGATCCAGTGCCGCCATCACCGTCTCCTGGGTCGACTGGCGCGACAGATAGCGGCTGGCGGAATGGGCCTTGCTGGGTGGCCACACCACCCCCGGGATCCGTTCATCGATGATCTTCGGCTTGCCGGCGGCGCTGTACTCGTCGGCCAGGCTCTGGTCGAGGCAGACGATGTCGCCGTCCTGGGCGATGTTCACCCAGCGCTTCACACCGGCCGGGATCGGCAGCTTCTGGCCGTGCCACTTCTGCAGCACGTCGGTCACCTGGGGCAGCCCCAGCGGTGAGCCGATGGTGACGTACAGATCCACCTCCAGGCTGGCGCCCAGTTCCATCAGCGCCTGGTACGTGACCATGCTGCCCTGGCTGTGGCCGACCACCACGAAGGGGCCGCCGCCGGTGCTGACCCGCTCCTTCACGGTCTGCACCATCCGCTGGCGCTTCGTCCCGTTGAACAGGAAATCGTTCACATCCGCCAGAAAGGCCTGGGTGAACATCGCCGTCACCGGGCTCCACAGCCCCTTGGCCTCCACCGACAGCGTCGCCGGGCCCCCCATCGGCGCCCCCCGCTGGGCCGCCGTCTGGGCGGCCGCCTCCAGCTGCGCCGTCAGGGCGTCCACGAAGGCCTGCGATTCCGCCGGCGCGTCGCTCTCCTGGATCGAGGCGGCCAGCAGCCCCTGCGCCTCCGGCCGCAGCGTCGCCCGGTCCTCGCCCAGGGCCCGGGTGGAGAGGCCCGCCGTCTCCGGGTAGCGCTCCCGGTCGACCCAGTAGGCCATGCGGGTGCGCTCCCCCTGGTCGGCACCGAAGAGGGCCCGGTCCCACTCCGAGCGCAGGACCCCCTCGGGGGGCATGTTGGAGATGCCGTGGCAGTAGATCACCGTGCGGGCCTGCCCCCGCGCGGCCGGGGTGCTGGCGCTGCCGGTGGCGGCGGCTTTCTTCGGGGCGGTCATGGCGGCGCAGAGAAGAAGGAAACCACCCCCCGCCCTAGCCAGCCAGGACGACGCCGGACCACGGCCCGCCGCCGGTGTCATCGTTCTTGAGGCCGCCCCCGCCCATGACCCTGCTCCTCACCGTGCTGGCTCTGGTCGTGCTGGCGGACCTGCTGCTGCTGGTGGTGCTGCTGCCCTCAGTGCTGATCCGTCTGCTGCTGGTGCCCCTGTGCCCGGAGGTGATCTGGTGCGGCCCGGGCCGGCAGAAGACGCTGGCCCTCACCATCGACGACGGTCCCAGCCCCGGATCGGAGGCCCTGCTGGCCCTGCTGCGGGAGCTCGAGGTGCCGACCACTTTCTTTCTGATCGGCTCCCACCTGGAGCGCGACCCCCGCTTTCCCCGCCGGGCCCTGCAGCAGGGCCACGATCTCGGCAACCACCTCTGGAGTGACGCGTCCGCCGCCGCCGTTCCGCCGGCGGTGTTCCAGCAGCTGCTGAGCGACACCGAACGGGTGATCGCCCGGGCCGCTGCCCCCGCCAGACTGCGCTGGCGCTGGTTTCGCCCCGGGCAGGGCTGGTTTCGCAGGGCCATGCTCGAGGCCCTTGCGGCCCGGCGCTACCGCCTGGTGCTGGGTTCGATCTTCCCCTGGGACACCCTGCGGCCGCCCCTCTGGTTCGTGCGCCTGTTCGTGCACCTCAATGCCCACCCCGGCGGGATCCTGGTGCTGCACGACACCCCGGACCTGAGCGGCCGCACCCTGGACGCCCTGCGCGGCCTCATTCCCGACCTGCGCAGCCGCGGCTACCGCTTCGTGCCCCTGCTGGAGCTGCTCGATCCTGCCCCCTGATCCGCCGCCCGCCGGTGGCCGTGGGGCCTACGATCCGGGCCGTCCGCCCCCTGGGGAATGCGCTTCAGCAGCCTGCTCACCCGGATCGGCGCCGTGCAGGACGGCAGCCCGCGGCACCTGGCAGGGGATCCGGAGATCACCGGCGCCGAAGCCCTGGATCGGGCCGGCCCCGGCCAGCTGGCCTTTCTCGAGCCCGGCCATGCCCTGGCGGCCGCCCTCTCCGCCAGCGGCGCCGCCGCCCTGCTGCTGCCCCTCGATGCAGAAATCCAGCAGCTGGCCAGCGAGCGCGGCCTGGCCTGGGTGGCCCTCAAGGATCCCCGCCTCGGCTTCGCCCAGGCGCTCGGGGCCCTGCATCCCCCCACCCCGAAGCCCCCGGGGGTTCACCCCAGCGCCGTGGTGGACCCGGGGGCGACCGTGGCCGCCGATGCCCATGTGGGGGCCCATGGGGTGGTCGGCGCCGGCAGCGTCGTGGCCTCAGGCTGCGTGCTCCATCCCGGCGTCGTTCTCTATGAGGACGTGCAGCTCGGCGAGGGCTGCGAGATCCACGCCAACGCCGTGCTCCATCCCGGCAGCCGTCTCGGGGCGGGGTGCGTGGTCCAGTCCCAGGCGGTGATCGGTGCCGAGGGCTTCGGTTTCGTGCCCACCGCTTCGGGCTGGGTGAAGATGCCCCAGACCGGCCGGGTGGTGCTCGAGGACGGCGTCGAGGTGGGCTGCGGCTCCACGATCGACCGCCCCTCCGTCGGCGAGACCCGCATCGGTGCCGGCACCAAGATCGACAACCTCGTCCACGTCGGCCATGGCGTGGTCACAGGGAAAGGCTGCGCCTTGGCGGCCCAGGTGGGCATCGCCGGCGGCGCCATTCTCGGCAACGGCGTCATCCTCGCCGGCCAGGTGGGGGTGGCCAACCGGGCCGTGATCGGCGACCGGGCCATCGCCTCCTCCAAGTCCGGCATCCACGGCGAGATCGCCGCCGGTGAGGTGGTCAGCGGCTACCCCGCCATCCCCAACCGGCTCTGGCTGCGCTGCTCCGCCGTCTTCAACAAGCTGCCCGAGATGGCCCGCACCCTGCGGCAGCTGCAGAAGTAGCCTCGCCTGCTGAGCGGCCCCCCCTCGCGATGACCAGCTACAGGATCACCCTGCTCGCGGGGGACGGCATCGGTCCGGAGATCACCGCAGTGGCCCGCACCCTGCTGGAGGCGGTGAGCGGCCGCCACGGCTTCAGCCTCACGTTCGATCCGCAGCCTGTCGGCGGTGCCGCCATCGACGCCACCGGCGAGCCCCTGCCCGCCGCCACCCTGGAGGCCTGCCGGGCCTCCGATGCGGTGCTCCTCGCCGCCATCGGCGCCCCCCGCTTCGACGCCCTGCCCCGGGAGCAGCGTCCCGAGAGCGGCCTGCTGGCCCTGCGCTCCGGCCTGGGGCTGTTCGCCAACCTGCGGCCTGTGAAGATCATCCCGGCCCTGGCCGGCGCCAGCAGCCTGCGCCCCGAGGTGATCGAAGGGGTGGACCTGCTGGTGGTGCGCGAACTCATCGGCGGCATCTACTTCGGCACCCCCAAGGGGCGCATCGAGGTGGATGGCGGCGTGCGCGCCTTCAACACGATGGTGTACGCCGATCACGAGGTCGACCGGATCGCCCGGGTGGGCTTCCGCCTGGCGGCGGCCCGCCGCGGCCGCCTCTGCTCGGTCGACAAGGCCAACGTGCTCGATGTCAGCCAGCTGTGGCGCGACCGGGTGGAGGCGATCCACGCCGAGTTCCCCGCCGTCGAGCTCAGCCACATGTACGTCGACAACGCCGCCATGCAGCTGGTGCGCGAGCCGCGCCAGTTCGACGTGCTCCTCACCAGCAATCTTTTCGGCGACATCCTCTCGGATGAGGCCGCCATGCTCACCGGTTCGATCGGCATGCTCCCCTCGGCCTCCCTCGGCTCCGGCGGCCCGGGCCTGTTCGAGCCGGTGCACGGCTCCGCCCCCGACATCGCCGGCCAGGACAAGGCCAACCCCATCGCCATGGTGCTGTCGGCCGCCATGCTGCTGCGGGTGGGCCTGCAGCAGGAGGCCGCCGCCGCAAACCTCGAGACCGCCGTCGACCGGGTGCTGGCCGCCGGCTACCGCACCGGCGACCTGCTGATGTCCGACGGCTGCACCCGGGTGGGCTGCCAGGCCATGGGCGAGCAGCTGCTGGCGGCCCTGCCCGGCTGATCGCCCCCTTCCGGTAACGGCTGGGGGGGGAGCGGACCGGCGACCTGCCAAACTCACAGCCTCTCAACCCCCCTGCGTCGATGTCGAAGCGTCACCCGGTCGTGGCTGTCACCGGTTCCTCGGGAGCGGGAACCAGCACCGTCAAACGGGCCTTCGAGCACATCTTCTCCCGCGAGGGCATTATCCCGGCGGTGGTGGAAGGCGACAGCTTCCACCGCTTCGAGCGGGGCCCCATGAAGCAGGCGATGGCCGAGGCCCAGGCCCGCGGCGAGAACTTCTCCCACTTCGGCCCCGAGGCCAACATCTTCGACAAGCTCGAGGAGCTGTTCCGCACCTACGGCGAGACCGGCAGCGGCAACCGCCGCTACTACCTCCACTCGGTGGAGGAGGCGGCCGAGCACAACGCCCGCCTCGGCACCAGCCTCGAGCCCGGCCAGTTCACCCCCTGGGAGCCCATCCCCAGCGACACCCACCTCCTCTTCTATGAGGGCCTCCACGGTGGTGTGGTGGGTGACGGCTACGACGTTGCCTCCCTGGTGGATCTGCTGATCGGCGTGGTGCCGATCGCCAACCTGGAGTGGATCCAGAAGATCTCCCGCGACAACGCCGAGCGGGGCTACTCGGCCGAGGCGATCGTCGACACGATCCTGCGCCGCATGCCCGACTACATCAATCACATCTGCCCCCAGTTCAGCCGCACGGACATCAACTTCCAGCGGGTGCCCACGGTGGACACCTCCAACCCCTTCATCTGCCGCAACATCCCCAGCCCGGACGAGAGCTTCGTCATCATCCACTTCCGCAAGGGCGCCCGTGAGAAGTGGGGCATCGACTTCTCCTACCTGCTGCGCATGATCCACGATTCCTTCATGTCCAGCCCCACCAGCATCGTGGTGAACGGCGGCAAGATGGGCTTCGCCATGGAGATCATCCTCACGCCGATCATCCACAAGATGATCGAGGAGAAGAAGAACCTCCACTGAGCAGCTCGGCTGAAGATCGCTTTCTCGATCTTCCTTTCGGCCCTAAGATCCCCCGAAAGGAATCGGTGAATCCCATCACCGCCCAGCCCCCCACCATCCACCCGTCCGGGCCCGGCAGCTCCCCGTCCGGAAGCCCCTCCTTCCTGATCAGGGGCGGGGAGTCCTCGGCCTCCCCGCCCGTCGGTGCCCTGCGCCTCGATCGCATCAACAGCGCCGAACTGCTGCGCTGTTCGCGCCGGGTCTACTTCCGCTTCCTCGAGGCCTGCCCCACCGCCCCCGAACCGCTGGGGGTGGTGCTGCTCGGTGCCGGCCCCCAGGGACGGGTGGTGTTCGAGCTGCCCATCCTCCTGCCGGACGAACAGTTTGTGCCGATGGAGCTGCTGCGCCCCCGCTCGGCCCGGGGCCGCAGTGCCCGCGGGGGATCCAGCCGCCCGCTGCCATGAGTTCCGTCGCCCCGCTGGCCCCCACCGCCGCCCTGCCCCTGCTGGCCCCCCTCGTGGCCCTGGTCGGCGCCTGCATCGGCAGCTTCCTGAACGTGGTGGTCTGGCGGCTGCCGCGGGAGGAGTCGCTGGTGTTCCCCGGCAGCCACTGCCCCCGCTGTGGCGCCTCCCTGGCCTGGTTCGAGAACGTGCCGCTGCTCAGCTGGCTGCTGCTGCGCGGCCGCTGCCGCCATTGCCAGGCGCCGATCGCCGTGCGCTACCCGCTGGTGGAGCTGCTCACCGCCGGCCTCTGGGTGGCCATGCTCTTCGCCCGCCCCGCCGCCATGGGCCCCGACCCCAGTCCCTGGCTGCTGCTGGCGGCCGGCTGGCTGCTGGCCAGCTGGCTGCTGCCCCTGGCCCTGATCGACCTGGACAGCCTCTGGCTGCCCGAACCCCTCTGCCGCTGGGGGGTGCTGCTCGGCCTGGCGGTCACCGCCGGCGTCGGCTTCCCGCAGGGGGCCGAGGTGGGCCGGGAGCTGCTGTTCTCCCACCTGCTGGCGGTGGCCGCCGGCCTGCTGGGTTTCGAGGCCCTCAGCGCCCTGGCCGAGAAGGCCATGGGCCGGCCGGCCCTGGGCCTGGGGGACGCCAAGCTGGCCGCCCTGATGGGGGCCTGGCTCGGACCCCTGGGCCTGGGGCTGGCGGTCAGCCTGTCGGTGCTCGGCGGTGCCCTGATCGGGGGCATCGCCCGCCTCAGCGGCCGTCTCGGCCGCCAGCAGCCTTTCCCCTTCGGCCCCTTTCTCGCCGCCGCCGCCCTGGCGGTCTGGATCGGCGGCCACGGCCCCTGGCTGCGCCTCTGGGGCCTGGGTCTTTAATGGCCCCAGGTCTCCGTTCCCCGTCGCCGCCGTCGCCCCATGTCCCTGTTCGACTGGTTCGCCGATCGCCGCAAGAACGCCCCCGCCGTCCGGGCCAGCAAGGGCCCTGAGGCCGACGAGGGGGATGGCCTCTGGAGCAAGTGTGCGGAATGCGGCCTGGTGGTCTACCGCAAGGACCTGATCGCCAACGCCAGCGTCTGCAAGGGCTGCGGCCACCACCACCGCATCGACAGCGCCGAGCGCATCCGCCTGATCGCCGATGAGGGCAGCTTCGAGCCCATCGATGCCGACCTCGCCCCCACCGACCCCCTCGCCTTCAAGGACCGCCGCAGCTACGCCGACCGGCTGCGCGACAGCCAGCGGGCCACGGGCCTGCGGGATGCGGTGGTCACGGGCCTCTGCCGCCTGGAGGGCATGCCCCTGGCCCTGGGGGTGATGGACTTCCGCTTCATGGGCGGCTCCATGGGCTCGGTGGTGGGCGAGAAGCTCACCCGCCTGGTGGAGCTGGCCACCGCCCGCCGCTATCCGCTGCTGATCGTCTGCGCCTCCGGCGGCGCCCGCATGCAGGAAGGGATGCTGAGCCTGGTGCAGATGGCCAAGGTATCCGGCGCCCTGCAGCGCCACCGCAGCGCCGAACTTCTGTACCTGCCCCTGCTCACCCATCCCACCACCGGTGGGGTCACCGCCAGCTTCGCCATGCTCGGCGACCTGATCCTGGCCGAACCCAAGGCGATGATCGCCTTCGCCGGCCGTCGGGTGATCGAGCAGACCCTCGGCGAGAAGCTGCCTGAGGGCTTCCAGACCGCCGAATACCTCCAGGACCACGGCTTCGTCGACACGATCGTGCCCCGGCCCCAGCTGCGCGGCACCCTCTCCACCCTGCTGCGGCTGCACGGCAGCCTGCGGCCGGCCGTGTCCGTGGTGCCATGAACGGCGTCATGAGCCGTGGCCGCACTCCTGTTGCCGCCGCCCTGCTGACGGTGCTGCTGCTGCTGGGCTGCTGGCTGGCGGGTCCCGCCGCCGCCATGGCCGGCCCGGTCGACTGGCAGGAGGTGGAGGCCGGCCCTGAAGGCCGTCAGTGGTGGGATGCCGGCAGCCTCCGCTTCGATCGCGACGGCCGCCTCTCGGTGCTGAGCCGCTTCCAGCCGGCCGCCGCCGCCGATGCGCCCGAGGACGCCCGTCCCCCCGTCGGCCAGCTGTATGTGATGCAGCTCGACTGCGACGAGGAGCTTTACCGCGACACCGCCGTCAACGGCCTGCCCCGCTGGGGCGCCACCTGGCAGCCGGCCGCCGGCGACAACCTCACGATCCGCGTGCTGCACGCCGCCTGCGACGCCGCCCGCCGGCCCCGGGAGAGCGATGCGACGGCCTGAGGCGCCCCTGCGGGTCGCCGTCGCCGGCCTCGGCTTCGGTGAGAAGGTGATCCTGCCGGCCCTGCGGGACGCCCCGCTCACCGAGCCGGTGGCCCTCTGGCACCCCCGGGCGGAGCGGGCCGCCGCCGCGGGCCAGGCGGCGGAGCTGCCCGCCTTCCACGATTTCGCCGCCCTCCTGGCCGATCCCGCCGTGGAGGCGGTGGTGATTGCCACGCCGCCGGAGCCCCGTTTCGACCTGGCCCGCACGGCCCTGGAGGCGGGCAAGCACCTGTTCCTGGAGAAGCCGGTGGCCCTCCATGCCGGCCAGGTGGAAGAGCTGCAGCGCCTCGCCATCGCCCGGGGCCTGGTGGTGGCGGTCGACTTCGAATACCGGGCCGTGCCCCATGTGCAGCAGCTGGCCGCCCTGCTCGAGGCGGGGGTGCTGGGGGATCCCTGGCTGGTGACGTTCGACTGGCTGATGTCCAGCCGCGCCGATCCGAGCCGCCCCTGGAGCTGGTACTCCCAGGCGGCGGCCGGCGGCGGCGTGCTCGGCGCCCTGGGCACCCACGCCTTCGACACCCTCCATTGGCTGATCGGTCCCAGCCGGGGGCTCACCGCCCGGCTCAGCACCGCCATCGGCGAGCGCCCCATCCCCGGCTCCGGCGCCATGGGGGTGGTGGACGCCGAGGACAGCGCCCTGATCCAGCTCGACCTCGAGGACCGGCGCGGTCGGGCCGTGCCCGCCCAGCTCGCCCTCTCCTCGGTGGCCCGGGCGGGCCGGGGCTACTGGATCGAGCTCTATGGCAGCGAGGCCACCCTGGTGCTGGGTTCGAGCAACCAGGCCGACTACGTCCACGGCATGCAGCTGTGGATGGCCCGCCCCGGCGAGGCCCTGCGGCCCGTGGCCGCCGATCCGGCCCTGGCCTACGGCCGCACCTGGGAGGACGGCCGGATCGCGCCGGTGCGCCGGCTGCTGGGCTGGTGGTCCCAGGCGGTGCGGCAGCGGCGTCCGATGCTGCCGGGCCTGTCGGAGGCGGTGGCCAGCCAGCGGTGCTGCGACTGGGCCCGCCAGGGAGCAGGAACCCTGGAGGGCATCCCCTAGACTCCCCGGCAGACCCGGCGGGACGACCCCGCCAGCCGTCCTTCGATCACGGTTCTCCACAACCGTACCCACCCCAATACCGCGAGATTTCCCATGGCGCTCGTACCGCTTCGCCTGCTGCTGGATCACGCCGCAGAAAACGGCTACGGCATTCCTGCCTTCAACGTCAACAACCTGGAGCAGGTGCAGTCGATCATGGAGGCTGCCTACGAGACCGACAGCCCGGTGATCCTGCAGGCCTCCCGCGGAGCCCGTCAGTACGCCGGGGAAAGCTTCCTGCGCCACCTGATCCTGGCCGCGGTGGAAACCTATCCCGACATCCCGGTGGTGATGCACCAGGACCACGGCAACAGCCCCGCCACCTGCTACGGCGCCGCTGCCAACGGTTTCACCTCGGTGATGATGGACGGCTCCCTCGAGGCCGACGCCAAGACCCCCGCCAGCTACGAGTACAACGTGGCCGTCACCAAGGAAGTGGTGGATGTGGCCCACGCCATCGGTGTGAGCGTGGAAGGCGAACTGGGCTGCCTGGGTTCCCTGGAGACCGGCAAGGGTGAGGCCGAGGACGGCCACGGTTTCGAAGGCGCCCTCGACCACTCCCAGCTGCTCACCGACCCCGCCGAGGCGGCCGACTTCGTCGCCAAGACCAAGGTCGACGCCCTGGCCATTGCCATCGGCACCAGCCACGGCGCCTACAAGTTCACCCGCAAGCCCACCGGTGAGGTGCTGGCCATCTCCCGGATCGCCGAGATCCACAAGGCCATCCCCAACACCCACCTGGTGATGCACGGCTCCAGTTCCGTTCCCCAGGAATGGCTGGACATGATCAACAAGTACGGCGGCGCCATCCCCGAGACCTACGGCGTCCCCGTTGAGGAGATCCAGGAAGGCATCCGCAACGGCGTGCGCAAGATCAACATCGACACCGACAACCGCCTCGCCTTCACCGCCGCCGTGAGGGAAGCCGCCGCCAAGGATCCCGCCAACTTCGATCCCCGCCACTTCAACAAGCCCGCCCGGGCCTACATGAAGAAGGTCTGCCTGGATCGTTACCAGCAGTTCTGGTGTGCCGGCAACGCCAGCAAGATCAAGCAGCGCGACATCAACTACTACGCCACCCTCTACGCCAAGGGTGCCCTCGATCCCAAGACCGCCGTGGCCGCCTGATCGGCGTTCCCCCAGCGATCACCCAACGATCCATCGGGGCCCCACGGGGCCCCTTTTTCATGGCCGGCCTTCCCTGGATGGCCGGCCAGACCGAGCGCTCAGGGCAGGGGCAGGGGCAGCGGCGTGCCGTCGGGCAGGGGCGGCTTGCCGGCGGCCGACTCCTTGGCGGTGGGGGCCCCGTCCACCAGCCGCTCCAGGGCCCGTTGCAGGCTGCGCTCCATCACGAAGCGACGGCCGTCGGTGACCACCACCCGCACCAGGGTGGGCAGGTCGTTGCTCTTCGACTGCAGGTAGATCGGCTCCACGTACAGCAGGCCCTCGCCCACCGGCAGCACCAGCAGATTGCCACGGAACAGCCGCGAGCCCAGCCGGTTCCAGAGCCCGAACTGGAAGCTGATCGTCGGGTCCTGGTCGATCAGGGCGGTGACCTGCTGGGGGCCGAGCAGCAGCCGTTGCTGGGGGAAGCGCACCAGCATCAGCTCGCCGTAGTGGGGCGGATCGTTGCGGGCCGCCAGCCAGCCCACCAGATTCGAGCGCTTCAGCGGGGTGAAGGGCAGCAGCAGCACGAACTCGGAACGCTGCTCGCCCGGCAGCTGCAGGGTGAGGTGGTACGGCGACACCGGCACGCTGTTCTCGCCGTAGATCTCGGTGGGCACCGACCAGACGTCGTCACCGTTGTAGAAGGTGCGCACATCGGTGACGTGGTAGCGCAGCAGCCGCTCCGCCTGGATATCGAACTGGCTCTTGGGCACCCGGATGTGGGCGAGCAATCCCTTCGGCATCGCCGACAGCGGCCGGAACAGTTCCGGGAAGGCGCGCACCCAGGTGCGCAGCACCGGATCGCGGGCATCGTTCACGTACAGCCAGAGCCGGCCATCGTGGGCATCCACCACCGCCTTCACCGGGTTGCGGAAGTAGCGCAGCCCCTGGGGATTGGGATCGCTGTAGGGGTAGGAGCGGCTGGTGGTGAAGCCGTCCAGCAGCCAGTACTGGTACTGCTCCGGCCGGTACCCCTCACTGCCGGCCACCCGGGCGGTGACCAGGTAGGGCTGACTCTCGAAGCGCAGGAACGGCGCCAGGGCCGTCAGACGCCGGTTCACCTGTCGCCGCAGCAGCAGCAGGGAGCGGTCGGTGAAGGAGCCGGTGAACAGCAGCCGCGGCTCCCGCAGGTAGATCGCCGCCCCCAGCCGGTTGAGCGGTGAGGCCAGGGAGATGCCCCGGGTGCCGGTGTAGTGGGTGTAGACGTTCAGCTCCCCCTCCGGATAGGAGAACTCCTTCACCTTGGTGGGGGCGATCGCGTAGGGGGAGGGCCCGGAGGCGAAGTAGAGGCTCGGGCTGCCCACCGGCAGCGCTGCCTGGGCCTCCTTGTCGGTGATGCCCAGTTCGGGGATGCCCTGCACCCGGCCACTGCTGCCCAGGTCCTTGACGAAGAACAGGGGCAGGCCGTCGGCACCGAAGGCGTTCACCGGCGAGACTGTGAAGCCGTGGCCGTTGGTGAACACCAGATGGCGGTTCAGCCAGGTGCGCGAGCCGGGCGGCAGGGCGCTGCTGTCCAGCTCCCGGGCCGCGATCAGCACCTGCTGGGAGCCGTCCCGGGCCGACTTGCCCTGCAGCGGGTAGCGATCGACATCCGCCGAAGGGAAGGTGTAGTACAGGCGCAGCTGCTGCAGCTGGCGGTTGGCGGCCAGCAGGGGCTGGCTGTCCCAGAGGCGGATGTTGTCGAGGGTGCCGGGGGCGCTGGCCAGATCCGCCTTTGTCAGGCCCTGGCTGGGCTCCAGCCGGATGGTGCGCACATGCTCAAGGCCGAAGGCGCGGCGGGTGGCCCGGATGCTCCGCTCCAGATAGGGGGCCTCCACCGCCAGCTCCCGCGGCTGCACCCAGAAACGCTGGGCCAGGGGGGTGATCACCCATTCGCTGATCGGCACCAGCAGGGCCGTGCCCGCCAGGGGCAGCAGGGCGCCGCGGCGCACCCAGCCCCGGGGCAGGGGCACCAGCAGGGCGCAGGCCGTGAGCAGCAGCAGCACCGCGAACAGCAGCCGCAGGGGCAGGCGCACGTGCAGATCCACGTAGCCGGCCCCCGAGGCCACGCCGCTGCCCTGCACCATCAGGTCGAAGGGCGCCAGGGCGTTGCTGAGGGCCAGCACGACGGCCAGGGCCGCCACCTGGGGCTGCAGCACCCGCTGCTGGGCCTTGCTGAGCCCGTCGAAGCGCAGATCGCTGAGGCTGCGGCCCTTGCCGATGGTCAGCAGCAGACAGGCCGCCAGCCCCACCAGCCCCTGGGCCAGCAGCACGCTCAGCAGCAGCCGCAGGGCCGGCAGGCGCAGCACCGTGAAGGAGAGGTCGAACCCGGTGAGCGGATCCCCTTCGCCGAAGGGGGTGGCCAGCAGGGCGGGCAGCCAGAGGCTCCAGCCCCGGGCCACCGCCGTGGCCGAGCCCGCCAGGGCGGCCGCCAGGGTGATCCGCAGGGTGGTGAGGGGCCAGAGCAGCAGCGGCAGCAGCAGGCCCCCGGCCAGGCCCGCCACCAGCAGGGGCGGCAGGTCGCGGAGCACGGAGAAGCCGGTGATCACATCGCCGTTGAAGGGGTTGGCGATCAGTCCCCGGGCCTGCACCATCAGATAGCTGAGACCCCCGGCCAGCAGCAGCACCAGGCCGATCAGCACCGCCACCAGGGCGCCGTTGCCCAGGCGCAGCAGGGGCTCCCTCGGCCGGGGCGCCTCGGCCGCCTGCTCCCGCAGCCGCCAGCAGCGCTGCAGCTGGGCCAGCTGCAGCGCCGAACCGAGGCCGAAGACCGCCGTGAACGCGGAGAGCTGCAGCATCCAGCGCCGCAGCAGGATCTGCTGGAAGTCGAACTGCGCGAACCAGAGCCATTCGATGGCCAGCCGGGCCCCCGCCCAGAGGACCAGCAGCAGAGCGAAGGCGATGGCCAGGCCGACGGCGGGGTGGGGCCTCCGGGGGGACGGCAGAGGGGTGGGAACGGGCACAACCGGAGCGTAGGCAGAACCCTGCGGGCGACAAGCTGTCAATACCCGATGCCGGAGGTCGGCTTTATCGGCGGCCTCCGGACTCCGCTGTTAGCGTGTCCCCCAGTGACCGGGATTCCCTTGACCGCCACCCTTTCCCGCTCCACCTTCACGGGCCTGCGCTGCAAGGAATGCGGTCATCCCTACGAGGCCGGCGCCCGCCACGTCTGCGAGGACGTCTGCTTCGGCCCCCTCGAGGTGGTCTACGACTACGACGCCATCCGCAGCCGCGTCAGCCGCGCCACGATCGAGGCCGGCCCCACCTCCATCTGGCGCTACCGGGAGTTCCTGCCCGTCGAGGGCGACCCGATCGACGTCGGCACCGGCTTCACCCCCCTGCTGAAGGCGGATCGCCTGGCCCGGCGCCTCGGCCTCTCCTCCCTCTACATCAAGAACGACGGCGTCAACATGCCGACGCTGTCCTTCAAGGACCGCGTCGTCTCGGTGGCCCTCACCCGGGCCCGGGAACTGGGCTTCACCACCGTCAGCTGCGCCTCCACCGGCAACCTGGCCAACTCCACCGCCGCCATCGCCGCCCATGCCGGCCTGGAGTGCTGCGTCTTCATCCCCAGTGATCTGGAGCTGGGCAAGGTGCTCGGCACCCTCGTCTACAACCCCACCCTGATGGCGGTGAAGGGCAACTACGACCAGGTCAACCGGCTCTGCTCCGAGGTGGCCAACACCTACGGCTGGGGCTTCGTCAACATCAACCTGCGTCCGTACTACTCCGAGGGCTCCAAGACCCTCGGCTACGAGGTGATCGAGCAGCTCGGCTGGCGGCTTCCCGACCACATCGTCGCCCCCCTGGCCTCCGGTTCCCTGTTCACCAAGATCCGCAAGGGCTTCGACGAATTCATCAAGGTGGGTCTCGTCGACGAGAAGCCGGTGCGCTTCAGCGGCGCCCAGGCGGAGGGCTGCTCCCCCATCGCCCAGGCCTTCGCCGCCGGCCGCGACTTCATCACCCCGGTGAAGCCGAACACGATCGCCAAATCGATCGCCATCGGCAACCCGGCCGATGGCCCCTACGCCATCGACATCGCCAACCGCACCGGCGGCAGCATCGCCGCCGTCACCGATGAGGAGATCATCGACGGCATCAAGCTGCTGGCCGAGATGGAGGGGGTGTTCACCGAAACCGCCGGCGGCACCACCATTGCCGTGCTCAAGAAGCTGGTGGAGCAGGGCAAGATCGACCCCTCCGAAACCACCGTCGCCTACATCACCGGCAACGGCCTCAAGACCACCGAGGCCATCGCCTCCTCCATCGGCGCTCCGTACACCATCGAGCCCCAGCTGGCCAGCTTCCACGAAGCCTGGGAGCGCTCCCAGGCCTCCCACGGCGGCACTGCCCCCCGGGCCTGATCGCCTCCGTCTCCCCCGTCCCTGCCCCTTCGACCGCTTCCATGGCCATCCAGGTTCTGATCCCCACCCCCCTGCAGAAGTTCACCAACGACGAGGCCAGCGTCAGCCTGGAGGCCAGCAGCATCGACGGCCTGCTCCAGGCTCTCGAAGGCCGCTACCCCGGCATCCAGGCACGCCTGTGCGATGAGAACGGCAAACTGCGCCGCTTCCTCAATCTCTACGTGAACAGTGAGGATATCCGTTTCCTCGATAACCAGGCCACGGTCCTCAGCGACGGCGATGAGGTGAGCATCGTGCCCGCGGTCGCCGGCGGCTGAACCCGGCCCCCTGGGCTGGGGGCCGCAGCGCTGTCACCACCCCTGGGGGGGAAGGCGCCGGCGATGGAAAGAAATCCATAAGATCTGTCAACGATTGCAACCTGAACCCATGGGGCAGCTCCAAGCGTCCAGGCCCCCCAGCCCCGCCGCCATCGCCGGCCGCCACGACTGGCACGCCGACACCCTGCTGTTCGATTACCGCCAGGCCGCCAATCCGATCCGTCCCGGTCTGACCGAGCCGATTCCCGAGGGCCGCTGGGGCCCCGAGCTCCACGCCACGGGTCCGACGGCGGTTTTTCCCCTCGACCTCAGCGCCCGTCTCGGCTGTCCCTACCCCGCCACCAGCCCGGCCCTGAGCGCCAATTTCGTGCGCATCCTGGGCGGTGAATCCATCGCGGTGGCCGCCAACGCAACCAGCTCCCTCTTCTATGTGTATCGGGGATCCGGTCGCTGCCACTGTCCCTCCGGTGCCGGGGACCAACCCCTGGATCTGGCCTGGGGCCGCGGGGATCTGTTCGTCCTGCCGGCCGGACTGGAACCTCGGCTGGACGCCTCCGAAGAGAGCGTTCTCTACTGGATCCACGACGCTCCCTTGCTCACCTTCCTCGGGGTGCGGGCCGAATCCGCCCGCTTCGCCCCCAGCCATTACCCGGCCGCCTGGCTGGATGAGGAGCTGGCGGCGCTGGCGGCGGATCCCAGCAGCGCCCGCAGCAACCGCCTCAGCCTGCTGATGGCCAACACGGCCCTGCCGGCGAGCCGCACCGTGACCCACACCCTCTGGGCCATGTACGGACTGGTGCCGGCCGGCGCGGTTCAGCCCCCCCATCGGCATCAGTCGGTGGCCCTCGACCTGGTGATCGACTGCCAGCCCGGCTGCGCCACCCTCTCCGGCCCCGACCTCAACCCCGACGGCACGATCCGCAACCCGCTGCGCATGGAATGGGAGCCGGGCGCCGCCTTCGTGACGCCGCCGGGCCACTGGCATTCCCATGTCAATGAAAGCGGCCATCCCGCCCGGCTGCTGCCGATTCAGGACGCCGGCCTACACACCTACCTGCGCAGCCTCGACATCCGCTTTGCCTCCGGTCTGGCCGGCGAGGGCTGACCCTCCCTTGGCCTCATGGGCCTCCACCAGGGCGCGGAAGCTGTCACCGTCGATGGTCTCCAGCTCGATCAGCTTGTTGACCAGCTCATCGATCAGTTCGCGCCGGGGGGTGAGCACCGCCACGGCCTTCTCCAGGGCCTCGAAGGCCAGCCGGCGCACCTGTTCGTCGATGCGGTTGCCGGTGCGCACGGAGGTGTGGGGGGCCGAGCGGATCCAGTCGCGGCCGAGGAACACCTCCTCCCCGTCCTCCTCCAGGGCCAGGGGGCCCAGGCTGGAGAAGCCGTAGCGCAGCACCATGTCGCGGCAGATGCGCCGCACCAGCTGCAGATCGCTGCTGGCCCCCTGGGTCACTTCGCTGGGGCCGAACACCACCAGTTCGGCGGCCCTGCCGCCGAGGGCCACCACCAGCCGCGCCCGCAGGTAGGCCTTGCTGATCAGCCCGGAATCGAGGATGTCCTCATCGGGCATCGTGCGGGCGAAGCCCCCCACCCCGCCGGCCCGGGGCAGCAGCGTCACCTTGTCGAGCCGGTCGGCGTGGGGCAGGAGTGTGGTCAGCAGGGCGTGGCCGATCTCGTGGTAGGCGATCAGCCGCTTCTTGGCGCTGTCCTGCAGCGGGGCGGCCGCCAGCCCCATGGTGATCCGCTCGAGGGCATCGCCGATGGCCTGGTCGTCCACCTGGCTCTTCTGGCGACGGGCCGTGAGGATGGCCGCCTCGTTGAGCAGGTTGGCCAGGTCGGCGCCGGAGAAGCCGGGGGTTCGCCGTGCCCAGTCGGCCAGGGACACCTCCTCGGCCAGGGGCCTGGTACGGGCGTGAACCGAGAGAATCTCCTCCCGGCCGGCACGGTCGGGGAGGTCGACGCTGATGCGGCGATCGAAGCGTCCGGGCCGCAGCAGGGCCGCGTCGAGGACGTCGAGACGGTTGGTGGCGGCCAGCAGGATGACGCCCGAGTTGTCCTCGAAGCCATCCATCTCGGTGAGCAGCTGGTTGAGGGTCTGCTCCCGCTCGTCGTTGCCGCCGCCGATCCCGGCCCCCCGCTGGCGGCCCACCGCATCGATCTCATCGATGAAGATGATGCAGGGCGCCTTGGCCTTCGCCTGGCGGAACAGATCCCGCACCCGGCTGGCCCCCACACCGACGAACATCTCCACGAATTCGGTGGCGGCCATCGAGAAGAAGGGCACCCCGGCCTCTCCGGCGATGGCGCGGGCCAGGAGTGTCTTGCCGGTCCCGGGTGGGCCGACCAGCAGCACCCCCTTGGGAATGCGGGCGCCGATGGAGGTGAAGCGTTCGGGGGTCTTGAGGAAGGTCACCACCTCCTGGAGCTCCTCCTTGGCCTCGGCGATGCCGGCCACGTCCTCGAAGCGCACCGTGATCGCCCCTTCCTCCTGCAGGCGGGGCTGGCTGCGGCCGAAGCCCATCGCCTTGTTGGCCACCTGGGCGGAGCGGCGCACCAGCAGCACCAGGCCGGCGATCAGCAGGGCCACCAGCAGGCCGTTGGTGACCAGGCCGGCCATGGCGTCGTCGCGCCGCTCGTCCCGCACCGTCAGCGGCACCCGGGCCTGCTCGGCGGTGCGCAGCAGCTGCTGGTTGTCGCTGAACACCGCCACCTGGCGGCTGCGGCCGTCCTGGAAGGTGGCCGTGACCACCCGCTGGGCAGGGGCGAGCTCCAGGCTCTTGATCTTTCCGGCTTCGATGTCCCGCAGCAGCTGGCTGTAGGAGGGCGCCGCGGACCCCTGGCCCCCGAGGCTGAACCCCGGGCTCACCGGCGGGGCGGGCTTGGATGGTGCCGGGGTGACAGGAGCCGCAGGGGCGGGTGACGCGCCGGACTCGGCACCGGGCTTGGCCTGGGCGGCGGAGGTCGTGGCCGGCTCCGGAGGAGAACTGCTGCTCACAGGCCTGGCGTCCTTTTCAGGAGTTGCTTTGCGGAAACCGACTGTAGCGATTTGACGAAAGGCGAGTTGGCGAAGCAGGATCGTCGTTTGGCAGTGAGTTAAAGGGATGGCCGTTCCCAAGAAGAAAACCTCCAAGGGCAAGCGCAACCAGCGCCACGCCCACTGGAAGGCGAAGGCCGGTGTGGCGGCCCAGAAGGCCATGTCGCTGGGCAAGGCTGTCCTGAGCGGCCGCGCCCAGGGCTTCGTCTACCCGATCGCCGAAGAGGCCGAAGCCGGCGAGGACAGCTGAACCCCCAGGGGGTGGGCACGCCGGCGTCCGTCCAGCAGCACCCCACCCTCCACGGCCAGCCCTGATCCCCCGGACCTGGTCCTGCTCGGACCGATGTTTCCGTTCCCGCCGTTGGACCCCAGCAGGGGGTCCTGGTAGAGAGCTGGCGGCAGGGAGTGGAGGGTGGCCCGCACCAGAGCGTCGAGTCGGTGGCCGGTGAGCCATCCGCCACCGGCCCGCCGCTGGCGGGCTTCCGCCTGGAAGCGCCAGCGGCGGGGAAGCCTCCAGGTGTCCGGACGCAGCAGCCAGAGACCATCACAGGCGCTCCAGAGCCCGTCGTAGGCCTCCAGGTGTTCGTCCCAGCGGGGCAGCCAGCGGCGCTCCGCCTCGCTCAGCGCCTCCAGCCCCGCACCGCTGCGCAGCCGCTCGTCCAGGGCCTGGGGACCGAGGGCTCGGCAGCCCATCAGCCAGCCTTCGATCACCAGCGCCTCGGCGGGCTCCTCCCGCCAGCCGCTCCGCTCGCCGTCCCCACCGGCCAGGGTCTTGTCGAACCGGGGCAGCCGCAGGGTCCCCCCGGCCCGCCAGCAGCCCAGGGCGTCCATCAGCAGGGGCAGGTCGTGGCTGCCGGGTGGGACCCGGCTCACGCCGAAGGGGTTTCCGTCCAGCAGGGCGCGCCGTTCGGGGGCCGGCAGGTAGAGGTCGTCGATCGAAGCCACCGTCAGCCGCAGGCCCCCGAGGGTCGCGAGATGTTCCAGGGTCCGGCCGAGACTGGTCTTGCCGGCCCCCACCGGCCCGTTCAGGGCCAGCACGGGTCGCCGCGCCGCGGCTCCGCCCCGCAGCCCGTCCTCCAGCCGCCGCAGCATCGGCAGAGCCAGGAGCCGCAGCAGGCTGGGGTGCACCGGGCCCAGGTCCCCCGCCCGGGCCAACCGTCCGTCCCAGGCATCCGGTGCTGGCTCCGAGGGCACGGTGGGCTCTGGTGGCACCACCCGCTCAGGTCCCCACCTTGAAGGCCTCGAGCACGATGGCGTAGGTGGCGCCCATGCGCAGGTTGTCCACCAGCACCCAGGCCAGGGAGGGCTCGGCGCCCACCAGGCGGGTCCGCAGCCGCACCAGGGTCTCGATCGTCAGCAGCAGGCCGAGCACCACCGCCGGGCGGCCCCCCGGGGTGGTGAACAGCAGCAGGCTGGTGAGGTTCTGGCCGGCGAAGAAACCCAGCAGCAGCGCCAGGGCGGCCAGGCTGCCGGCCCGCCAGCTGCGCCGCGCCACGCCAGCCACCCGGTTGCCCAGCCGGCTCGTCAGCCCCTGGAAACGGGTGCTCTGCACGGGAAGGCGGGTCATGGCGTGTCCAGCAGGCGCTCCAGCCACGACAGCGTCACCTGGCCTTCGGGGCAAGGTGGGCCCCTGTGGACGCTGACCCTTCCCCCGGGGGCCTCCAGGCTTTCGATGACGGCCCGGGCGGCACTGAAGCGGCTGGCCGGCTCCTCCCGGGTTGCCGCACTCAGGCAGACCAGACAGGGCAGCCCGGCGCCGCTGGCCGCCGCCAGCCCGGCCGGGGAGTCCTCCAGCACCAGGACGCCGCCCTGCTTCGCGCCCCCGGTCATGTCCAGCTGCCGCAGCGCCAGCCGGTAGGCCTCCGGATCCGGCTTCTTGCGGGCCACGTCATCGCCGCAGACCCAGAACGCGAAGGCCCGGCCCAGCGCCGGTGGAGCGCCCTCCAGCAGGGCCTGCACCGCGCTGCGGCCGCTGGTGGTGACGATCGCCTGCCGCAGGCCCGCCGCGGCGGCCTCCCCCACCAGCCGGGCGACCCCGGGCCGCAGGGCGAGGCCCCCCTGGCGCACCAGTTCGGCGTAGAAGGCCTGCTTGCGCCGCTGCAGCGCCTCGACCCGGTCCCGCTCCGGCGTGCGGCCCTCCACCTGCTCCAGGAAGGTGGTGATCCGCTCGTGGCCGCCGCCCACCGCCAGCAGCCCGGCGTAGGTGGCTCGGTCCCAGCGCCAGGGCAGTCCGGCCGCCTCGAAACTGCGGTTGAAGGCGACCCGGTGGCCCTCGAACTCCGTCTCGGCCAGGGTGCCGTCCACGTCCCAGAGCAGGGCCGACAGGGCCGGGGCCATGGGCGCCTTGCTTGTGTCCGGAGCCAGGCTAAAGGGGTGCGCCCCGCAGCCCTGCCTTCCACAATGCGGAGGCCCCGCCTGCCCCTCGTTGCTCTCTGCCGTTGACGAGCGACGCTGGCTGTTGCCCTCCCCCCTCGGCGGCGACGGTCCCGCCGAAGGGGCCGGCGCTGCGGACCCGGACCTTCCCGCAGAACTCCTGGCCCTGCTGCGGCGTCGTGGCCTGGTGACGGCGGAGGCGGTGCGCCGCCTGCTCGATCCCGAGGCGGCCCCCGACCCGGAGGCCCACTTCCCCGGCCTGCCGCTGGCTGTCGAGCGGCTGGTGCGCAGCTGCCAGGGGGCGGAGGTGGTGGCGATCTGCGGCGATTACGACGCCGACGGCATGACCAGCACCGCCCTGCTGGTGGGCGTCCTGCAGCGGCTTGGCGCCCGACCCCAGGCCGCCATCCCCAGCCGCATGGCCGAGGGCTACGGCCTCAACGCCGCCATGGTGGAGCGGCTGGCGGCCGAGGGGGTGCGGCTGCTGATCACGGTGGACAACGGCGTGGCCGCCATCGAGGCCCTGGAGCGCGCCGCGGCCCTGGAGGTGGAGGTGATCCTCACCGACCACCACACCCTGCCCCCCCAGCTGCCACCCCACCTGGCCCTGCTGCACCCGGCCGTCACCCCGGAGGGCTCCCCCTACCGGGGGCTGGCGGGGGTGGGGCTGGCCCACGTCCTGGCCACCGCCCTCTGCCGGCGGCTGCGGCACCGCCACGGGCTGGAGATCGCCCTCAACCTGTTCTGCATCGGCACCATCGCCGACATGGCCCCCCTGGAGGGGGTGAACCGCCGCTGGCTGCTCGATGGCCTCCCCCTGCTGGGCCGCAGCCCCCTGCCCGGCCTGCAGGCCCTGCAGCAGCTGGCGGGCCTGGAGAAGCACCGGGTCGACGCCGAGGCGGTGGGCTTCCAGCTGGCCCCGCGCATCAACGCCGTCGGCCGCCTGGGGGACCCCCAGCTGGTCGTGGACCTGCTGACGACCGAGGATCCCGAGCGGGCCCTGGAGCTGGCCCGCTCCTGCGAAGCCCTCAACCGCCAGCGGCGCGAGCTCTGCAGTGCGATCGAGGCGGAGGCCCTGGCCCTGCTGGAGGCCGATGGTCCGCATCGGCCCGCCTTCCTGCTGCTGGCCCAGGGCCACTGGCACCACGGCGTCATCGGCATCGTCGCCTCGCGGCTGGTGGAGCGCTTCGGCCGTCCCGTGGCCCTGCTGGCCGGCGAAGGGGGAGGCCGGCTGAGGGCGTCGGTGCGGGCGCCGAAGGGGTTCGCCGTCGATGCCGCCCTGACGGCCTGTGCCGACCTGCTGGAGCGTCACGGCGGCCATCCCGCCGCCGGCGGTTTCACGGTGCGGGCCGAGAACGTCGCGGCCCTGCAGGAACGGCTCGACGCCCTCGCCGGTCGCTGGCTCGAGGCGGCGGGCGAGGGCCGCCCGGTGGAGCCCGAGGCCCTGCTGCGGCTGGAGCGCATCGACCGGGAGTTCTGGCACCAGCTCCAGCGGCTGGCCCCCTTCGGCATCGGCCATCCCACGCCCCTGTTCTGGAGCAGCCGCTGCCAGGTGGTGGAGCGGAAGCTGCTGCGCGGCGGCCACCTGCAGCTGCAGCTGGCCCAGGGGGAGGCACGGCTGCGGGCGATCGGCTGGCGCTGGCAGGGGCCCGACCAGTGGACAGGTCCGGTGGATGTGGCCTACCGACTGCGCCGCGATGACTGGCAGGGGGTGGAACGGTTCCAGCTGGAGCTGGAGGCGATCCGCTGCAGCGGCGGTGACAGCGTGGTGCTGCAGCGCCGCGACCGCACCTACTGGTGCCGGCGCCAGGGGGACAGCCTGGTGATCCGCAACGCCGCTGGCGAGGAGCTGCGCTCCGCCATCCCGCCGGGCGGTGCCGACGCCTCTGACCCGGAGGCGCCTGCCCACCCCTACGTTCAGGGGTTGATGCGGGAGGCGGCCATGGCCCTGGGGATGGTCGAAGGATGAGCCGGTCGCCCCTCGGCCCGGTGCGCTCCCTGGTCTTGCTGGCCCTGCTGGGGGCGGTGGTGGGGCTGGCCTGCTGGCCGCTCAACCGCATCGACCTGATCCAGGATCGGCTGCTCTCCACCCTGCCGGCCTTCAGCGGCGGCGCCTGGAGCGTCACCGGCTGGCTGCTGGCCCTGGCCCCGATCCCCCTGGTGCCGCTGCTGCTCTGGTTCCAGCGGGGCCCCTGGCGCCGCGGGGCCGGCTCGGGCATTCCCCAGGTGATCCTCTGCCTGGAGGATCCCCACCGGGGTGCCCGGCTGCTCGCCGCCGCCCCGACCGGGGAACGGCTGGGCCTCTGGACCGTCGCCAGCCTGGCCCTGCTGCCCCTGGGCCGCGAAGGACCCGTGGTGGAGGTGGGTGCGGCCGTGGGCCAGGCCCTGCTGCGGCGCTGGCCCGCTCTGATGCACCGGGCCAGCCGGGGCCACCTGCTGGCCGGCGCGGCGGGGGCCGGCCTGGCCGGCGGCTTCAACACCCCCCTGATGGGGATGGTCTTCGTGGTCGAAGAGCTGACCGGCAGCTTCCAGCAGCGGCTGGTGTGGCCGGCTCTGGTGCTGACCAGTGCGGCGGCCCTGGTCAGCGGTCTCGGCGGCCAGCCGATGTTCGCCCTGGGGATCAACCCCACCCCGGTGGCCGAGGTCGCCCAGCTGCTCTGGGCGATCCCGATCGGCGTCGGCGGTGGTGCCCTCGGCGGTGCCTTCGCCTGGCTGCTGGTACGGGCCACGGGCCTGATCACCCCGATGGCCCGCCGTCAGCCCCTGCGGCTCGGCCTGGCGGTCGGGGTGGCCCTGGCCCTGCTGGCCGTGGCCACGGGCGGTGCCAGCGGCGGCGACGGTGAGACCCTGATGCGACTGATCCTCGATCAGGACGCGGACACCACCATCAATGCCAGCTGGGTTGTCCTGCTGGTTTCCCGCCTGATCGGGCCGGTGCTGGCGCTGTCGACGGGGATTCCCGGGGGCCTGATCGACCCGGCCTTCGCCATTGGGGGGGTGTTCGGGTCAGGGCTGGTGCGGGCCGTGGCCGGGGATCCCCACCTGGGCCTGGCCCTGGGGATGGCGGCGGGGCTGGCGGGAGCCACCCAGCTGCCGGTGATGACCATCGCCTTCGCCATCCGCATGGCGGGCGACCAGCAGCTCATGCCTGGCCTGGTGGCCTCGGCCGTGATCGCGGCCTACATCGGCAAGGCGATCCAGGGCCAACCCGTGTATCACGCCCTGGCCGACCTCCTGGTGCCGGAAGGCTCAGAGGGCGCCGCGACGGTAGTAGAGGATGAAGATCACGGCCGGGCCGGCCAGGGTGATCAGGGCCAGGGCGCCGAAGTTGGAGATGAGATGGAAATCGATACCCATGGTGCGGCTGCCGGGGAGGGGGACAATCGGCCAGGAGTGTAGGTCGCCCGTCGGCCGCTTCGGGCCCCGCGAGGGCAGCCGTGATCGGTTGTCACCGCGGGCGCCGGGCGCGGGTTCGGAAGACGGCCTCAGGAGAAGGCCCCGGGTGTGAGTGAATGGAGCGACCCCGTGGTGTCACCGTGCCCCGAACCGAGCACTGGCAGTGCATCAGTGGCTGCGGTTCCTGCTGCCGCCTTGACCCGGCCCTGCGGGGCGATGCGATCGAGGCCCTCGATCCCGACCAGCAGGCGCTCTATTTTTCGATGGTGGGGGAGGACGGCTGGTGCCGCCATTTCGACACCGGCTCACGCCGCTGCCGGATCTATGCGGAACGGCCCGACTTCTGCCGGGTGGATCAGCTCGTCGCCCTGTTCGGCCAGCCCGGCGATGACCCTGAGGCCCTGGCCATCGCCTCCTGCCGGCAGCAGATCCGCGCCGAGCTGGGCGGCCGCCACCCGGTGATGCGTCGTTTCCTGCGGACGATCCGCCAGCCCTCATGAGCAGTGCCCCCGAATCCCCGGCCCTCTCCAGCTGGATCACGGTGTTCCTGAGCACCGCCACCACCGTCTTCCTGGCCGAACTGGGCGACAAGACCCAGCTGGCGGCCCTGCTGCTGTCGGCCCAGTCGGGCCGGCCGGTCGTTGTCTTCGTGGGCGCCTCGCTGGCCCTGATCTGCTCCAGCCTGGTGGGGGTGCTGCTGGGGCGCTGGCTGTCCACCGTCATGCCCCCCCACCAGCTGGAGCGGGCGGCCGGGATCCTGATGGTGGCCCTGGGCCTGTGGCTGGGCCGCCAGGCGGTGCTGCACCTGGCGCCGCTCCACCTCCTCAACGCCTGAGTCCGTCACCCCCCGCGCCATGCCGTTCGCCCTGCTCGCCTCCACCTTCGCCACCGTCTTCCTGGCGGAGCTCGGCGACAAGACCCAGCTGGCCATCGTCAGCATCAGCGGCACCTCCAGCCGGCCCGGGGCGGTGTTCGCCGGCAGCGCCGTCGCCCTGGTGCTGGCCAGCCTGGTGGGGGCGGCGGCGGGCGGCTCCCTCTCCAGCGTGATCCCCACCGATGGCCTGCAGCTGGCGGCCTCCGCCGGCTTCCTGATCATCGGCACCCGCCTGATCCTGCGCTCCGGTGCCGGGGACGGCGAGGCTGCCGCCGCGGCGGCCGATGCCCCTGGAGAGAACCCAGAGCCCCCCGCTCCTTAGAGTCCCCGGGTGGCGCTCACCGTGACGGCGGGCGCTCCCGGGCCATCCCCGGTCCACGGAGGCCGACGACCCCCCTGGCGCTCCGGACCACCCTGGCCACCGCGCTGCTCCGGCAGTGCCATCCTCCGCGTATGTCCCACCCGATGAAGTTCACGGTCGCCGATCTGCTCGACCACCTCTCCACGACCGATGCGGTGGCCCTGGCCAAGCTGGAGAAGTCGCTGGGCCTGACCACCAAGACCTGCAAGCAGCAGCTGCGCATCGGCCTGGATGCCCTGCTGCGGCTGGGCCTGGTGGAGGAGGACGGGGAAGGGGTCCGCGCCTGCGAGACCCCCGAGCTGATCCCGGCGCGGCTGCGCTGCTCGAGCAAGGGCTTCTGCTTCGCGCTGCGGGAGGACGGCGGCGAGGACATCTACATCCGTGACCACCAGCTCAACCACGCCTGGAACGGCGATCGGGTGCTGGTGAAGATCACCCGCGAGGGCGGGCGTCGCCGCTCGCCGGAAGGGGGTGTGCAGTGCATCCTCGAGCGCCAGACCCCCAGCCTGCTGGCCCAGGTCGAGCGGCAGGACGGCCAGCTCGTCGCCGTCCCCCTCGACGACCGGCTGCTCACCTCGGTCGCCCTGCCTGAGGAGGACGCGGTCCATCTGGACCCCGCCGAGGAGGCGGTGGTTGAGGTGAAGATCGATCGCTTCCCGGTGGCCCAGTTCGGTCCGGCCGGCCACGTCGCCCGCAGCCTGCCGGTGCATGGCGGTGAAGCGGCCGACACCGAGCTGCTGCTGGCCAAGCACCGCCTGCAGGAGCGGCCGGCCTGCCCCCGCACCACCCTGAAGCAGCCCGTCGCCAAGGGCCGGGCCGACCTGACGGCCCTGCCCACCCTGATCCTGGAGGCCTGGGAGGGCGGCGAGGCCCCTGCTCTCCCCGCCGTCTCCCTGGAGGAGCGCGAGGGGGGCTGGCGGCTGTGGGTGCACAGCCCCGCCGTGGCCGAACGCATCGGCATGGGCAACAGCCTCGACACCTGGCTGCGGGAGCAGGGCGAGGCGATCTGCCTGGGACGGCGCTGGCTGCCCCTGCTGCCTGCGGCCCTCGCCAAGGCCTGCGGTTTCCGCCCCGGCGAGAGCCAGGCGGCGGTGTCGGTGGCCCTGGAGCTGGACGCGGAGGGCGCCCTTGAGCACTTCCGCTTCAGCCTGAGCCAGATCACCCCCGACGCCCGGGTGGACCGGGCCGCGATGCAGGCCCTGGCTGAGCGCAAGCCCAAGGCCCGCACCGTCCCCGCCGCCCTCAAGCCCCTCAAGGATCACCTGCCCCTGCTGGAGCAGCTGGTCCAGCTGAGCAGCCTGCTGCGTCAGCGGCGACTCGCGGCCGGCTCGATCGATCTCGACCTGCCCATGCCCGCCCTCGACAGCCTCGGCGACCTGCGGGCGCCTGCCCCGGATGCGGCCCTCCAGGGCTGGCTGGTGGAGCTGCCGGCCGAGGATCCGGTGGCGATCCTGCGGGAGGCGGTGCTGGTGGCCCACCGGGCCCTGGGACGCCACCTGCTGGCCCTGGAACTGCCCGCCCTGTTCGCCCTCAATCCGGCGGCGGAGGCCACCGACATCAACGACGTCGCCAAGGCGGCCCTGGCCCTCGACATCCCGATGGAGCTCAGTGCCGACGGCAACGCCAGCGCCGCCGAACTCGCCGCCGTCTTCGCCGCCACCGACCGGGGCCGGCCCCTGCAGCAGCAGCTGCGCGATGCGCTGCGGCCGGTGCAGCTGGCGGCCGAGGCCGGTCCCCATGCGGTGGCCGGTGAGGAGACCGCCGTGGCCCCCTGGTGCTGCCCGACCCTTCACTACGCCGATCTCTGGAACCAGCAGTTGCTGGTCAGCCTGCTGGTGGACGGCAAGGACCGGCCGAGCGTGCGCCACAAGATCAGCACCGACCTGGCCAGCGACGCCTGCCACGGCAGCACCGACTGGCCCCTGCTGACCCCCGGCCAGCTGGCCCCGTACCAGCAGGGCCAGGAGCAGGGCCTGGCCCAGCGCCTCAACGGCCGTTGCCGCTTCCTGCAGGAGCTGCAGGCCGATGTGCTGGCCCTGGCCCAGGCCCGCCACACCGAGCCCCTCGTCGGCCAGACCCTGCCTGGGGTGATCAGCGGCGTGCAGAGCTACGGCTTCTTCGTCGAGGTGCCCCCCTCCCAGGTGGAGGGTCTGGTGCATGTCAGCTCCCTCAAGGACGACTGGTACGAGTACCGCTCCCGCCAGAACCGCCTGGTGGGCCGGAAATTCCGCCGCACCTACATGGTCGGCGACGGGGTCGACGTGGAGATCCAGAAGGTGGACGCCCTGCGCCACCAGATCGACCTGGCGGTGCTTCAGCCCGAGGACTTCGAGCGGGTGGACGAAGGCGCCGGCGATGACGGCCCCGAGGCCGCGGGCGACGAGACCGCGGGCGACGGGGCTGGCCCCTCGGCGGACGAGGGCTGAGCCGCCGATGGCGCCGTCCTCGCTTCCCGTGGTGCTGGCGGTGTCCGGTGCCTCCGCCCAGCCCCTGGCGGAACGGGCCCTGCAGCTGCTGCTCCAGGACGACCTGCCGGTCGAGATGGTCACCAGCCGGGGGGCGATCGGGGTCTGGCAGGCGGAGATGGGCCTGCGGGTGCCGTCGGAGCCCGACGCCCAGGAGCGCTTCTGGCGGGAACGCACCGGCTGCAGCTCCGGCCGGCTGCACTGCCATCGCTGGAACGACCAGGCCGCCGCCATCGCCAGCGGCAGCTACCTCACCCGAGGCATGGTCATCCTGCCGGCCAGCATGGGCACCGTCGGCCGGATCGCCTCCGGCGTGGCCCTGGATCTGATCGAACGGGCCGCCGACGTGCATCTGAAGGAGGGACGGCCCCTGGTGATCGCGCCGCGGGAACTGCCCTGGAACCTGGTGCACCTGCGCAACCTCACCCGCCTGGCCGAGGCCGGTGCCCGCATCGCCCCGCCGGTTCCGGCCTGGTATCACCAGCCCACCACGATCGGTGAGATGGTGGACTTCCTGGTGATCCGCGTCTTCGACACCCTCGGCCTCCAGCTCGGCTCCCTGCAGCGCTGGCAGGGGCCCGTGGGCCGGCCCGCCCCGGACGAAGTCTCCACCCCCTGACGCTCCGGACCGTGCTGCATCGCCTGCTGCTGCTGCCCCTGCTCTCGCCGCTGCTGGTGACCCTGCTGGTGGCGGCCCTCAACCCGAGTCCCTCCCTGGCCCTGCGGCTGCTCACCTGGCAGACCCCCAGCCTGCCGATCGGCCTGTGGATGGCGGTGGCGGCCGGCGGTGGCGCTGCCCTCAGTGCCGGCGCCACCGCCCTCGCCCTGCGCCAGGGGGGGCGTCCGCCGCTGCGGCGCACGGTCCGCCGCCCGGACCGGCTGGAGGACGACACCTGGAGCGCCCCCTGGGGCGACCGATCCGAGGGGCGCACCGCCGCCGCGCCTGCCGCCCCCGCCGCGTCTTCGGCCGCCGGCCCCAGCCGCGCCCCGGGGGAGCCGGCCCCGACGGTGTCGGTGCCCTACCGGGTGCTGCACCGCCCCGAGGCCACCGTCCCCCGCCCGTTCCGTCCCGAGCCGGCGGTGGCGTCGCGCCCGCCGGCCCCGGTCCCGGCCAGCGCCGCCGACGACTGGGGCCACGACGACGGCGAGGAATGGTGAGTCCGGTCGCCGCGACCACCTGAGCTCCCGGGACGCTGCCTAAAGTTCCCGCACCTTCGCGCCCAGGGACCGCAGCGGTGACCGAGACCCCCAGCAACACCCCCGACCCTGTGGCCACCACACCGGAAGCGAAGACCCCAGCCCCCAAGGCCAAGCCCCCCGCCCCGGAGGACAAGCCGTTCGAGGTCTTCGTGCCCGAGCTGCTGTTGCCGGCCCTGACCCAGGAGATCGAGGCCTACGGCGGCCCTGCTCCGGAGCTGGCGTTCGAGCAGGGCGCCATGCCCGTGGTGGGGGCGGACTGCTGGATGGTCAAGGGCCGGCTGCCGGGCGAGCGCCGCTTCTGGCTCTGCTTCACCCGGCCCGACATCAGCTCCGCCAAGACCATCGCCCTCACCGAGGGGGCCGGCAGCCCCAGCCTGCTGGAGTCGTTCCTGATCGACGAGAAGAAGATGACCCTCTCGCTGCTGGTGTCGCGGGTGGTGCAGCGGCTCAACGGCCAGAAGTGGCTGGGCCCCAACTGAGGCGCCGGCCCGTTTCCCCGCTTCACATCCGCCCCTTCACATCCGGACCGATCGCGGGGATCGATGCCTACGATGGCGGCCGAGCTCTCTGAACGTCCATCGCGATGGTGCCTCCCGCCACCCAAGCCCCCACCGCCCCCCGGGTGGGCACCCCGGATGCCCCGGCCATCAAGGACCCGGTGAAGGACACGATCCTCACCCCGCGCTTCTACACCACGGATTTCGACGCCATGGCGGCGATGGATCTGCGGCCCAACGAAGTGGAGCTGGAGGCCATCTGCGAGGAGTTCCGCAAGGACTACAACCGCCACCACTTCGTCCGTGATGGCCAGTTCGAAGGCGCCGCCGACAAGCTCGATCCGGAGACCCGCCGGGTGTTCGTCGAGTTCCTCGAGCAGAGCTGCACCTCCGAGTTTTCCGGCTTCCTGCTCTACAAGGAGCTCAGCCGCCGCATCAAGGAGCGGAACCCGCTGCTGGCGGAATGCTTCGCCCACATGGCCCGCGATGAGGCCCGCCACGCCGGCTTCCTCAACAAGGCCATGGCCGATTTCGGCCTCCAGCTCGACCTGGGCTTCCTGACGGCCACCAAGGCCTACACCCACTTCCAGCCCAAGTTCATTTTCTACGCCACCTACCTTTCCGAGAAGATCGGCTACTGGCGCTACATCGCCATCTACCGCCACCTGGAGCAGCACCCCGAGAGCAAGATCTTCCCGATCTTCAACTTCTTCGAGAACTGGTGCCAGGACGAGAACCGCCACGGCGACTTCTTCGACGCCCTGATGAAGGCCCAGCCCGACACCGTGCGCGGCTTCACCGCCCGCCTCTGGTGCCGCTTCTTCCTGCTGGCCGTGTTCGCCACCATGTACGTGCGCGACGTGGCCCGCAAGGAGTTCTATGAGGCCCTCGGCCTTGATGCCCGCACCTACGACAAGTACGTGATCGCCAAGACCAACGAAACCTCCGCCCGGGTGTTCCCGGTGGTGCTCAACGTCGAGCATCCCGAGTTCTACGGCCGGCTGGAGAAGCTGGTGCAGCACAACGCCGCCCTTGCCGAGGCCGACCGTTCCGGCGCCTCCGCTCCGGTGCGCACCCTGCGCAAGCTGCCCCACTGGATCGGCAACGGTGTCCAGATGGCCCGCCTGTTCCTGATGGAGCCGATCCGCAGCGAACGCTTCCAGCCCGCCGTGCGCTGAGCCGACCCGCCAGAATCGGCCCAGTTCCTTTCTTCGCCGCTTGGTCGTCTCCCCTCCCACCGGCGCACCGGCCGCCTCCCCGCTCACCCTCTCCCCGGCGGCCCTCGGCGATCCGGCCTGGCGTTCCGTCCTCGAGCCGCTCCTGGCCGCGGGGCGCTCGGCCGGTGCCGATCTGGTGGAGGTGTTCCTGGAGCGCTCCGACCACCTCGGCCTGCTGGCTGAACAGGATGCCATCACCAGCGTCAGCCCGGCCTTCGGGGCCGGGGCCGGCCTGCGGGTGTTCCTGGGAGACCGTGACGGTTTCGTCTCCACCAACGACCTGAGCGCCGCCGGCCTGCGGGCCGCCCTGGAGCAGGCCCTGGGCATGCTGGGGCTCGTGCTCCCTACCCACACCGGCGGGGGCTTCGATGGCCTGCCCGAACTGCGCGACTTCGCCGCCTCCAAGGACGGCTGGCTGCCCACCTGCCCGTCCCTGGCGGAGGCCACCAGCCGGCTGCTGGAGGGCACCGACCGCCTCCAGGCCCATGGCCAGCACCTGCAGGTGCGCCGGGGCAGCTACGCCCGCGACTGGCAGGAGGTGCTGGTGGCCGCCAGCGACGGCACCTTCGCCCGGGACGTGCGGCTGCACCAGTCGGTGGGGCTCAACGTGCTGGCCGCCGACGGCAACCACCGGGCCAGCCTGGGCCGTCGCTATGGCACCACCGACAGCCCCGACGACCTGCGCCACTGGGATGTGGAGGCCGCCGCCGTGGACGTCTGCAGCAGCGCCGGGACCATGCTCTACGCCGATTACGTCGAGGCCGGCCAGTTCCCCGTCGTGCTGGCCAACCGCTTCGGCGGCGTGATCTTCCATGAGGCCTGCGGCCACCTGCTGGAGACCACCCAGGTAGAGCGGGCCACCACCCCCTTCGCCGACATGGTCGGCCAGCCCATCGCCCACCCCTCCCTCACCGCCATCGACGAAGGCCTCACCGCCGGCGCCTTCGGGTCCCTGGCGATGGACGACGAGGGCATGGAGCCCCAGCGCACCGTGCTGATCGAGAACGGCATCCTGCAGCGCTTCCTCAGCGACCGGGCCGGGGAGCGCCGCACCGGCCATCCCCGCACCGGCAGCGGCCGGCGCCAGAGCCACGCCTTCGCCGCCGCCAGCCGCATGCGCAACACCTACATCGCCGCCGGCCCCCACAGCCCGGAGGATCTGATCGCCTCCGTCGATCAAGGGCTCTACTGCAAGTCGATGGGTGGCGGCAGCGTCGGCCCCACCGGCCAGTTCAACTTCGCCGTCGAGGAGGGCTACCTGATCGAGAACGGCACCCTCACCAGGCCGGTGAAGGGCGCCACCCTGATCGGCGACGCCAAGGAGGTGATGCCCCGGATCTCCATGTGCGCCAACGACCTCGAGCTGGCTGCCGGCTTCTGCGGTTCGGTCAGCGGCAGCATCTTCGTCACCGTGGGCCAGCCCCACATCAAGGTCGACACCATCACCGTGGGAGGACGCTGAGCATGGGAACCACCGAATCAGCGGCCGCCAGCCTCGATGCCGAGGTGCTCCGCCAGCGCCTCGAGCAGCTGGCCCAGCGGGAGGGCGTCCGGCGCTGGGACCTGGGCGCCTCCTGCAGCACCGACACCTCCGTCCAGGTGGATCGGGGCGAAGCCAAGCAGATGAAGGGCGCCCAGCGCAGCGCCATCACCCTGCGGGTCTGGAACGACGATGGTCTGGTGGGCATCACCAGCACCTCCGACCTCTCCGACGCCGGCCTGGCCCGGGCCCTGGCCGGGGCCCGCGATGCCAGCGCCTACGGCAACGTCGACGAGGTCCCCGACTTCTCCCCCCTGGCCACCGCGCCGCTGCCGGTGCTGGAGCAGCCGATCCGCCCGCCGGTGAGCATCCTCCGCCTGCTCGACACCCTCAAGGAGGCGGAGCGCGACCTGCTCGGACGCCATCCCGCCATCGGCACGGTTCCCTACAACGGCCTGGCCCAGCGCAGCAGCGACCGGCTTTACATCAACAGTGCCGGTGCCTGCCGCCAGCAGCGCCTCACCACCGCCTCCCTCTACCTCTATGCCCGGGCCGAGGAGGCGGGCCGCAAGCCCCGCAGCAGCGGGGCCGTGCGGCTGGCCTACGGCGCTTCGGACCTTGATGTGGCCGGCTGCGTGCAGGAGGCGGCCGAGCGCACCATCGCCCACCTTGATTACGCCCCCATCGCCACCGGCCGCTACACCTGCGTGTTCAGTCCCGAGGCCTTCCTCGATCTGATCGGCGCCTTCAGCAGCCTGTTCAATGCCCGCGCCGTGCTGGATGGCGTCAGCCTCAGCCGGCGGGAGTCCCTGGGCGAGCAGCTGGCGGTCCCCTTCTTCTCCCTGCACGACAACGGTCTGCACCCGGCCAATGTCGGTGCAGCCGCCTTCGACGGCGAAGGCACCCCCACCCGCCGCCTCTCCCTGGTGGAGGGCGGGGTGCTGCGCCACTTCCTCCATTCGGAGGCCACCGCCCGCGCCTTCGGTGTCGCCCCCACCGGCCATGCGGGCCTGGGGGCCAAGGTGTCGGTGGGCCCGGACTGGTTCGAGATCGGCCCCACCCCCGGCAGTGACGGCGGCGCCCAGGGCCTCGACCGCTTCGCCGCCGGTTCGGACGGCCTGGTGGTGATCGATTCGCTCTCGGCCCTCCATGCCGGCGTCAAGGCCAGCCAGGGCTCCTTCTCCCTCCCCTTCGACGGCTGGTTGGTGGAGGGGGGCACCCCGCGCTCCATCGAGGCCGCCACCGTGGCCGGTGACATCCGCACCCTGCTCAGCTCCATCATCGGTTTCGAGGGTCCGGCCAAGGTCACCCCCGACGGGCTCTGCCCCCACGTCTGGGTGGAGGGTCTCTCGATCACGGGCGACGCTTGAAGGTCCTGTTCTGGGGCACCCCGGCCTACGCCGTGGTCAGTCTCGAAGCCCTGCGGCAGGCCGGCCACAGCATCGTTGGTGTGGTGAGCCAGCCCGACCGGCGCCGGGGCCGGGGCAAGGCCCTGGTGCCCTCCCCTGTGAAGCAACGGGCTCTGGAGCTGGGGCTGCCGGTGTTCACACCCGAGCGCATCCGCCGCGACCTGGCCTGCCAGCAGGAGCTGGCGGCCCTGGGAGCGGAGGTGTCGGTGGTGGTGGCCTTCGGCCAGATCCTGCCGCCGGCGGTGCTCTCCCAGCCCCCGCTGGGCTGCTGGAACGGCCACGGTTCCCTGCTGCCCCGCTGGCGAGGGGCGGCGCCGATCCAGTGGGCCCTGCTGGAGGGGGACGCCGAAACGGGCGTCGGCATCATGGCGATGGAGGAGGGGCTGGATACCGGCCCGGTGCTGCTGGAGCGGCGCCTTGCCATTCCCCTGCTGCAGAACGCCGGCCAGCTGTCGGAACGGCTGGCGTGCCTCACCGGGGAGCTGCTGGTGGAGGCCCTGCCCCTGATCGAGGCGGCGGGGGCCGGTCCGGAGCCGGACCGGCTGGCCCGCCTTGGGGTGCGAGCCCAGGCCGTTGAAGGGCTCAGCCACGCCCGCCAGCTCACCAAGGAGGACACCCGCGTGGACTGGAGCGATACCGCCCTGGCCATCCATCGCCGGGTGATGGGGCTCCACCCCAATGCCTCCTGCCCCTGGGGGAGTGAGCGGCTGAAGCTGCTGGCCACCGAACCCCTGGTGGCCCGGCTGGCCGACCAGCTCACTCCGGTGGCTGCCGCCCTGGCGGCCCGCTGGGGCAGCTCCGCCCGGGACGGGACGGCGGCAGATGGTTGCTCAGCGGGTGGCTCGCCAGCGGATGGCCCCGGCACCGTGCTTGCGGTGGTGGAGGGGGAGGGACTGGTGCTGGCCACCGGTGGCTGCCCGGTGTTGCTGCGCCAGGCCCAGCTGCCTGGACGGCGTCCGAGCGAGGGTCAGGCCCTGATCCAGCAGCTGGGGCTGGTGGCGGGCGATCGGATCGGTGCAAATACCCCCTGACCCACTGATTCGGCAAGGGGTCTTGACGTTTTGTTCCCTTACCGCCGTCTCAGTGTTGGACCGCCGACGCAGGCAGTAGACCGAAGCCAGTGAATGGGTGGGGATGCCATGGTCAGCGATCTTTCCTTCGTCAACAGCACCGGCTCCGGCTGCCGGATCTTCCGGGACACGTTGGGCTGCTACGTGGCGAGCCATGAGCGCAGCCCGGGAGAGCGGGTGATGAGCCCCACCCTGGCCGGTGCCTATGCGGCCTGCCAGGGATGGGAGCACCGTGTCCGGGGGGAGGAGATGGCCGGGGCTGGATGAACGCCCCAGGCGGGCGGCGTCCGCCGCGCTTTCAGCTGCCGGAGGCGAGCTCCTCCGGTTGGCGCCGGTGCAGTTCGTGCAGCCCCTCCAGCTGGTTGTGGACCGCCACCAGCTGGTCACGGATGTGGCGGCTGTTCTCGATGCGCTCCAGGGCCAGGAGCATGCCTTCGATCTGGGCCTTGCAGTCGATCAGCACGCGGCACTGGGTGGATCCGGGTTCGTAGGGCATGTCGAAAGGAGGCAGATCCTCACTTCACCCTAGGGAGGCGGCGGAGGCTGTCACAACCACTGCCATTCCCCCCCTGGGCCCTGGCTCAGCGGGAACCGCTGCGGCGACGGCCCCGGTCGTGGCCCTGCCCTTGCCCATGGCGGGGGCCCTGGCTGCGGCGGCCCCGGCCGCCGCTGAGATCCAGGGGCGGCGCGGAGAGCACGGTGGGCTCGAAGCCCGCCACCTCCTGGCGGGGCAGGGGGGAGCCGACCAGGCGTTCGATGGCCCGCAGCAGCTCGTGCTCCTCGGCCGCCACCAGGGAGATGGCATGGCCGTTCTGGCCCGCCCGGCCGGTGCGGCCGATGCGGTGCACATAGTCCTCGGCCACGTTGGGCAGGTCGAGGTTGACCACATGGGGCAGCTGGTGGATGTCGATGCCGCGGGCGGCGATGTCGGTGGCCACCAGCACCCGCACCTCGCCGCTCTTGAACTCCGCCAGCGCCCGGGTGCGGGCCCCCTGGCTCTTATTGCCGTGGATCGCCGCCGCCCCCAGCCCCTCCTTCTCGAGCCGCTCCGCCAGCCGGTTGGCGCCGTGCTTGGTGCGGGAGAACACCAGCACCTGGCGCCAGTCGTTGCTGCGGATCAGATGGCTGAGCAGATCCCCCTTGCGGTCCATGTCGCAGGGGTGGATCACCTGCTCCACCAGGGGCGCGGCCTGGTTCTCGGGGGTGGCCTGGAGCTGTACGGGGTTGTGCAGCAGGCCGGTGGCCAGCCGCCGGATCTCGGTGGAGAAGGTGGCCGAGAACAGCAGGTTCTGGCGCTTGGGCGGCAGCAGGGAGAGGATCCGGCGGATGTCGCGGATGAAGCCCATGTCGAGCATCCGGTCGGCCTCGTCGAGCACCAGGATCTCGACCCGGTCGAGCCGCAGGGCGTTCTGCTGGTGCAGGTCCATCAGCCGGCCGGGGGTGGCCACCAGCACGTCGGCCCCGCGGCGCAGCCGCTGCATCTGGGGGTTGGCGCTCACCCCGCCGAAGACGACGTCGGAGCGCAGATCCAGGTAGCGGCCGTAGGCGGTGACGCTGTCCGCCACCTGGGCCGCCAGTTCACGGGTGGGTGTCAGCACCAGGGCCCGCACCACACCCGAGCGGGCATGGGGGCCGTGGCGCAGCCGCTCCAGCATCGGCAGGGTGAACCCGGCCGTCTTGCCGGTGCCCGTCTGGGCCGCCGCCATCACGTCGTGCCCCGCGAGCACGGCGGGGATGCATTGCCGCTGGATCGGGGAGGGGCTGCTGTAGCCCTTGGCGGCCACGGCCTTGAGGATCGGCTCCGACAGGCCCAGCACGGCGAAATCGGTCGCCAGCCCGGCCACCGGTGGGTTCAGACCCGTGGCGGTGTGGCTGGGGGTGAGGGGATCGGCGGCCACCGAAGCAGCGTTTGGGTTGGCCACCGCAGCAGGGGTGGGGGAGGAGCCGTTGCCGCTGCGTCGGCTCCGGGTGACCTGGGCCTGGGGCCTGGAGATAGGGGCGGTGATCGGGCGCGAATACGGAGTGGTCCCCAGCCTAGGACCGGCCGGCGGCGCCATCGCCGCCTCCCAGGGGCGTGCGGTGACTGCAGCGCTCGCAGGGTCCCTCCGGCAGCACCGCACAGCGCAGCAGGGGGCTGCGGGCGTTGAAGCGGCAGTGGGGGTCACCGATCACCCAGCGACCATCCCACCAGATGGCATCGGCCGGCCGTCGCTGGGGCTTCACCTGCAGCGCCACCGTCGCCAGCTCGTAGCGCCCCTGCCGCAGGCGGTAGCGGTGGCGGCGCTGCAGCACCAGGAAGCTGCCCGCGTCGACGGTCAGCCAGCGACCCGGGTGGGGCACGTTGCCGAGGTCGTCGATCTCGATCGTGGTGATCAGCCGGTCCGAGTCGATCTGGCGCAGTTCAATCCGCATCGCTCCGCAGGCCTCAGGCGTCGCCGCTGCCCGGCCCGGGCAGGGACGACGGCTCCGTTCGCAGGGAGAAGCCCCAGGCGAACAGGCCCGCCACCACCAGCAGCAGGGCCCATTCCGGCACCTCCACGGCCGGCAGCACCAGGCGCAGCAGCAGCTTCAGGCCCACCAGGCCCACGGCCAGGTAGCCGGCCGTCTCCAGGTGCGGGAAGATCTCCAGCCAGCGCAGGAAGAGCTCGGCCGTGAGCCGCAGGGCGAGGATGCCGATCACCCCGCCGGCCATCACCAGCGGCACCCGGTCGGTCACCGCCACCGCCGCGGAGACACTGTCCAGGGAGAAGGCCAGATCGGTGAGGGCCAGGGTGGCCACGATCGAGCCCAGGGTGGCGCCGTGGTGGGGATGGCCCGGGCCGTGGTGGGAGCCGTGGGTGGCGGAATCGGCTGCTGCCGGGTCCTGGCCGGCCCCATCGTCGTCGGCACCGTCGTCCTTGCCGAGCAGGTGGCGGCCGCAGAGCCAGAGCAGGTAGGCCGATGCCAGCAGCTGCAGGGGCCAGAAGGCCAGCACCTGGCTGGCCAGGGCGATCAGGGCCAGCCGGAAGACCAGGGCCAGCACCAGGCCCAGGTTCAGGGCCATGCGCTGCCGCGCCGGATCATGCAGCCGCCGGGAGATGGCGGCCAGGGCGATGGCGTTGTCGGCGGAGAGCACCGCCTCCAGCCCCACCAGCAGGACCAGCAGAAGCAGCACCTCGCCCCACTGGTCCGCCTCCTGCAGCAGGGGCTGCAGCAGGGGCGTGAGGCTCTCCACCGATTCCACTTCCATTCCTGGCGTTCACTCGGCCGTGGAGGCTGCAAAGAAGCACTCTAGAAAGACCATCGGTGCCTCCCGCCCCCATGCACGTCCAGGTCCGACTGCTGCACTGCGACGGCGGCCGCCGCGTCGTGCTGGTCTCGGCCCGTGACGGGGAACGCTTCCTGGGCAGCGCCCTGGGGGAGGCCGGGGATGCCGAAGAAGCCGAGGACCGGGCCAGGGCCCGCCTCCTGGACCATCTCCAGGGCCCCGGGCCGGCGGCTTCAGGGGCCGGCCCGGCTCCTGCTGCAGCGGTCCGGGCTCCCGCCGCCCCCACCCCACCCGTGGCGCCGGACACGCCGGCACCCCCTTCAGTGCCCGCGCCACCGGCTCCCGCGGCAGCGGCGCCCACGCCTCCAGCTCCCGTGCCCGCGCCACCGGTTCCCGCGGCAGCGGCGCCCGTGCCCGCCCCCCCGAGTCCCGCCGAGGACCCCCAGGACTGGAGCGCCGAACTCACCCATCTGGATCTGCAGCTGCGCCGTCTCGGCTGGGACCGGGACCGGGAGGCCGCCTATCTGCAGCGCTGCTTCGGCCACCGCAGCCGCGACCGGATCACCGTCTACGCCGACCTGATCGCCTACCTGCAGGCGATCGAGACCCTCGAACCCGGCTGCGACCCCGCCACGGCGGCGGTCCCGCTGCGGCGGGCCGACCTGCTTGAGCAGTGCAACCTGCTGCTGCAGCAGCTGGGCTGGGACGGGAGCATGGGCCGGAGCTTTCTCGAGAAGCAGATGGGAGTCAGCAGCCGCCAGCAGCTGAAGGACGCCGACCTGCTGCGCTTCAACATGCTGCTGGAGGAGGAGACGCTGCGGGGCACCGCCGAGGCGCCGGTGCCCCCGGGCCAGGAGGGCTGATCCCGATCGGCGGCGCGGGCCGGGCCCCGGGATGCCACGCCGGGGCCTCCACCCCCGCCGAAATCCCCCGGCCCGCCAGGATCTGAGCCCGTTTCATCTGGCGACAAAGGCCTGCACGGCGCCGCCGATGGCCGCCGGCTGCGTGCGACGCTGAACCCCCTGTCTTGCCTCGGGAGATCCACCGGTGACCATCAGGATCGGCATCAACGGGTTCGGACGCATCGGTCGCCTCGTCTTCCGCATCGCCTGCGGGCGCGATGACATCGAGGTGGTGGGCATCAACGACCTGATCGATGTCGACTACATCGCCTACATGCTCCGCTACGACTCCACCCATGGCCGTTTCAAAGGCGAGGTGGCCGTCGACGATGGCGCCCTGGTGGTGAACGGCCGCCGCATCCGCATCAGTTCGGAGCGCGATCCCGCCGCCCTGCGCTGGGGTGATGTCGGTGCCGATGTGGTGCTCGAATCCACCGGCCTGTTCCTGAGCGATGAGCGGGCCAGGGCCCACATCGCGGCGGGGGCCTCCAAGGTGGTGATGTCGGCCCCCTCCAAGGACGACACGCCGATGTTCGTGATGGGGGTGAACCACACCACCTATGCCGGCCAGGACATCGTCTCCAATGCCTCCTGCACCACCAACTGCCTGGCGCCGATGGCCAAGGTGCTGCACGACAGCTTCGGCATCCGCGATGGTCTGATGACCACCGTCCACGCCACCACCGCCACCCAGAAGACGGTCGACGGGCCGTCGGTCAAGGACTGGCGCGGCGGCCGTGGTGCCGGCCAGAACATCATCCCCTCATCCACCGGCGCGGCCAAGGCGGTGGGCAAGGTGATCCCGGCCCTGAGCGGCAAGCTCACCGGCATGGCCTTCCGGGTCCCCACCCCCAACGTGTCGGTGGTGGACCTGACGGTGAATCTCGAGCGGGGCGCCAGCTACGACGCCATCAAGGCCGCCATGCGGGAAGCCGCCGCCGGTCCGATGGCCGGGATCCTGGGCTACACGGAGGACGCCGTCGTCTCGACCGATTTCCTCGGCGAAACCTGCACGTCGATCTTCGATGCCTCCGCCGGCATCGCCCTCACCGACACCTTCGTGAAGGTGGTGTCCTGGTACGACAACGAGTGGGGGTACTCCAGCAAGTGCCTCGACCTGATCGCCCACATCTCCCGCTGATCAGCCCGTGGCGCGGACGCGGCAATGGCTGCGCACCAGGGTGGCGCCCAGTTCGATCTGGCGCTGATTGGCGTAGGCCTCGCGCTCCAGGGCCTTCTCCCAGTCGGAGGCTCCGGCGTAGAGGGGATCGTCGAGGTGGAGTTTCAGTTCCGCCGGCACCTCCTGGCTCAGCCCCAGGGTCCGCGGAACGGAGCGCAGGCCGCCCGCCGCGCAGCTCTGGGCCACATGGATCGCCTCGTGGTTCAGCACCTGGGCGAAATCCACGGTGCCCTTGTCGACCACGGCGGGCTTGATCCGCAGGGTGCGGGCGGCGTGGTCCCATTCCCCGGCGGCGCCCGTCTTTCTGGGTTCCGCCAGCTGCACCTGCACCCCGGCCTGCTCGAGCACGCTGAGCAGATCGGCGATGGCGCGGCGCTTCTCGCCGTGGTCCGGCGGGGCGTCGATCAGGGCCTGCAGCTCATCCACCGAGAGTTCGGGTTCCCCGGCCCGGCGGCGGTAGAGAAAGCGGATACCTCCACCGGCCAGGGGTTCGGCCCTGGGGATCCACTGCCGGTCGGCCTCCTTGAGGTTCTCCAGCAGGCCCCCCTCGATCAGGGCCATCGGCCGCAGGCTCGGATCGGGGGCCGGATCGAAGCGCTCCAGCAGACGGGTGGTGATCTCGGGGGCCTGTTCGGGCAGGCTCCCCATCGGCTCGAGCAGGCCGGAGAGGGCGGCTCCCCCCAGCACCAGCACGGCCACCCCGCCGGCCAGCCCCCAGGCGCGGCCATGGCGGGGCTTCGGTTCCAGCAGGTCTCCGCAGCGCCCGCAGCGGGGCAGCCCCGTGTAGGGAGGCTCCATCCGCAGGGGGCGACCGCGGCAGGTGGGACAACGGAAGCGGGCCATCGCTCGGCAGACCGACCACCAGCATGACCGCAAAGGGGCCGGGACGTCGCGGCGGTGTGCGGTGGTTGCGAGGATCGCCACCGGTTTGATCCCATCCACGCGATGCCCCTCCACGCCCTCGTGCGCCAGCTGCAGGCCGCCCCCCTCACCGCCGAGGTGAAGGCGCGCTGCGGGCGGGCCGAGCGCCTGCGGCTGAGCGGGGCGGGTCGGGCGGCCCGGGCCCTGGTGGCCAGCGCCCTGGCGGGCTCCAGTGAGGCGCCCCTGCTGGTGGTCGTGCCGACCCTGGAGGAGGCGGGCCGCTGGGCTTCCCTGCTGGAGCTGATGGGCTGGCCCCTGTGTCAGCTCTATCCCACCAGCGAGGGCTCCCCCTACGAGCCCTTCGACCCCACCAGCGAGATCACCTGGGGCCAGCTGCAGGTGCTGGCTGAGCTGGTGGGCGACGGGGAGGGGGCTTCGGGTACCGGCGTTGGCCGCTTCGCGGTGGTGGCCACCGAGCGGGCCCTGCAGCCCCACCTGCCGCCGCCGCCCCAGCTGGCGGCCCGCTGCCTCACCCTGCGCCGGGGCGATCGGCTGGATCTGGAGCAGCTGGCCCACACCCTGGCGGGCCTGGGCTATGAGAAGGTGCCCACGATCGAGCAGGAGGGCACCTGGAGCCGCCGGGGCGACATCGTCGATGTGTTTCCGGTCAGCGCCGAGCTGCCGGTGCGGCTGGAGCTCTTCGGTGAAGACCTGGAGAAGCTGCGGGAGTTCGATCCCGCCACCCAGCGCTCTCTCGATGTGATCGAGCGGGTGCGGCTCACCCCCACCAGTTACGCCCCCCTGATCGCCGAGGCCCTGCGGGAGCGGATGCCGGAAGGGCTGGAGCGGCTGCTGGAGCCCGCCGCCCTCGACCAGCTGCTGGAGGGGGGCACGCCGGAGGGAATGCGGCGGCTGATGGGGCTCGCCTGGGAGGCGCCGGCGACGCTGCTCGACTACCTGCCCGCCGGCACCCTGGTGGCGATCGATGAGCGGCGCCAGTGCCTGGCCCACGGCCAGCAGTGGTTCGACCATGCCGCCGAGCACCACGGCGAGGTGGTGAAGGCCGCCGATGGTGAGTCGCCCCTGCCCCTGCCCGCCCGGCTGCACCGGCCGATCGCGGCGGCCCTGGCGGAGGCGGAGGCGTTCACGGGCTTCGATCTGGCGGAGCTGCACGAGAGCGACCGCCACCCGAACGACCTCGACCTGGCCAGCCGCCCGGTGCCGGCCCATCCCAACCAGTTCGGGCGTCTGGCGGAGCAGATCAAGGGGCACCTGCGCGAGAAGGCCCGGCCCTGGATCGTCTCCGCCCAGCCGTCACGGGCCGTGGCCCTGCTGGAGGAGCACGACTGCGTCACGCGCTTCGTGCCCAACGCCCGCGACTTCCCGGCCATCGAGCGGCTGGTGGAGCAGGGGACCCCGGTGGCGCTCAAGCTGCGCGGCACCGCCGAGCTGGAGGGATTCCAGCTGCCGGCCTGGAAGCTGGTGCTGCTCACCGACCGGGAGATCTTCGGCCAGCACAGCCTGGCGGCCGGGGGCTATGTGCGCCGGCGCCGCAAGGCGGCCAGCCGCACGGTGGATCCCAACAAGATGCTCCCCGGCGACTTCGTGGTGCATCGCAACCACGGCATCGGCCGCTTTCTGAAGCTGGAGAAGCTGGCCATCGGCGGCGAGGTCCGCGACTACCTGGTGGTCCAGTACGCCGATGGGCTGCTGCGGGTGGCCGCCGACCAGCTGGGCAGCCTGGGGCGCTACCGGGCCAGCAGCGACAGCCCGCCGGAACTCAACCGCATGGGCGGCACGGCCTGGACCAAGGCCAAGGAGCGGGCCCGCAAGGCGGTGGCCAAGGTGGCCATGGATCTGGTGAAGCTCTACGCCGAGCGCCACCAGGCGCCAGGCTTCGCCTTCCCCTCCGACGGCCCCTGGCAGGGCGAACTGGAGGATTCCTTCCCCTACGACCCCACCCCCGACCAGCTCAAGGCGATCGTGGAGGTGAAGCGCGACATGGAGCGCCCCCAGCCCATGGACCGCCTCGTCTGCGGCGATGTGGGCTTCGGCAAGACGGAAGTGGCGATCCGAGCCATCTTCAAGGCGGTCACCGCCGGCCGGCAGTGCGCCCTGCTGGCCCCCACCACCGTCCTGGCCCAGCAGCACTGGCGCACCCTCAGCGAGCGCTTTGCCCCCTATCCGCTCAAGGTGGCCCTGCTCAACCGCTTCCGCACCGCCGCCGAGCGCAAGACGATCCAGGACGGCCTGGCGGCGGGCACGATCGATGTGGTGGTGGGCACCCACCAGCTGCTGGGCAAGGGCACCCGCTTCCAGCAGCTGGGTCTGCTGGTGGTGGACGAGGAGCAGCGCTTCGGTGTGAACCAGAAGGAGAAGATCAAGGCGCTGCGCAAGGACGTGGACGTGCTGACGCTGTCCGCCACGCCGATCCCGCGCACCCTGTACATGAGCCTCTCGGGGGTGCGGGAGATGAGCCTGATCACCACGCCGCCGCCGCTGCGGCGCCCGATCAAGACCCACCTGGCCAGCCTGGACGAGGAGGCGGTGCGCAGCGCCATCCGCCAGGAGCTCGACCGCGGCGGCCAGGTGTTCTACGTGGTGCCGCGGGTGGAGGGCATCGAGGAGGTGGCCGGCCAGCTGCGGGCGATGCTGCCGGGGCTGCGGCTGCAGGTGGCCCACGGCCAGATGCCGGAGGGGGAACTGGAGAGCGCCATGGTGGCCTTCAACGCCGGCGAGGCCGACGTGATGCTCTGCACCACGATCATCGAGAGCGGCCTGGATATCCCCCGGGTGAACACGATCCTGGTGGAGGACGCCCACCGCTTCGGCCTGGCCCAGCTGTACCAGCTGCGGGGCCGGGTGGGCCGCAGCGGCATCCAGGCCCACGCCTGGCTGTTCTATCCGGGCGATGCCTCCCTCAGCGACGCGGCCCGCCAGAGGCTGCGGGCGATCCAGGAGTTCGCCCAGCTGGGCTCCGGCTACCAGCTGGCCATGCGCGACATGGAGATCCGGGGGGTGGGCAACCTGCTGGGGGTGGAGCAGAGCGGCCAGATGGAGGCGATCGGCTTCGACCTCTACATGGAGATGCTGCAGGACTGCCTGGCCGAGATCCAGGGCCAGGACATCCCGGCGGTGGACGAGACCCAGATCGACCTGCCGGTGACGGCCTTCATCCCGGCCGACTGGATCACCGAGGCCGACGAGAAGATGGCGGCCTACCGGGCCGCCGCCGAGTGCGGGGGCAAGGCGGCCCTGGTGGAGCTGGCCGCCGGCTGGGCCGACCGCTACGGCCCGATCCCGGCGCCGGTGCAGAGCCTGCTGCAGCTGATGGAGCTGAAGCTGCTGGCCCGCCGCTGCGGCTTCTCGCGCATCAGGCCGGAGAAACCCAACATCGCCCTGGAAACACCGATGGAGGAACCCGCCTTCCGCCGCCTGCGCCAGGCCCTGCCCCAGCACCTGCACGGCCGGCTGGTGTACCAGGGCGGCGCCGGCAGCACCGCCAAGGTGCTGGCCCGGGGGCTGGGGGCCCTCTCCCCCGCCCAGCAGGTGGAGCAGCTGATGGCCTGGCTCTCCGCCATGGCCGGCCAGATCCCCGAGGCCGATGGGCGCACCGAGGAGCAGCGGGCCGAGGAGCAGGCGGCGAAGAACGCGGCGGTGCTGGTGGTGTGAGGGCCCCCCACGGCACCACGGGCTCAGGAGCAACCGCCGCGGACATCGCGGTGGTCATTCCGCTGTTCAACGGCGCCCCCTGGATCCGCCAGACGCTGGCATCCGTGCTGGCCCAGACCCTGCCGGCCCGGGAGATCATCGTCGTCGACGACGGCTCCAGCGACGACTCGGCGGCCATCGTCCGCTCCTTTCCCCAGGTGGCCCTCTATCGCCATCCCGGCAGGGGCACCCACCAGACCCGTCAGTTCGGCTTCGCGCACAGCACGGCGGCCTTCGTCACCTTCCTCGACCAGGACGACCACTGGCATCCCCGCCACCTCGAGCTGCTCAGCACGCTGCTGCTGGACGATCCGGCCGCCGGTGCGGCGGTCTCCCGCACCCTCACCTACGAGGACGAACGGGAGCTGTCCTTCCCGGAGCCGTGCCTTCGACCGGAACGGTTCGACCCCTGGGACTCCTTTCCCTTCCACCGCATCGACACCCCCTCCTTCGTGCTGATCCGCCGCGAAGCCCTGGAGGCCATCGGCGGCTGGCCGGCCCGGAATGCCTGGAGCAGTGATGTGCAGGCCTGGTTCCAGCTGGCCTCCGTCGCCCCGATGGTGCGGAACGCCACGGCCACCGCCGCCTATCGCGTGCAGCATCGGGAGGCCACCAGCACCCGCTGGCGCCTGGAGCGGGCCCACGAGTACTTCCTCAACATCCGCACGAGCTGCGAGGCCCTGGCCCGCGAGCGCGGCCTCAGCCATCCGGCGGAAACGGACCTCCGCCTGCAGCAGTGCCGGATTCTCGGACCCATGGCCCAGGTGATCGGGGCCATGGAGCGATTCGATGCGGCGCTGATGCGGTCCGCCCTGACGCAACTGGAAGCGGAACTGTCCCGAGCAGCGGCGCTCCGGTCGGAGACGCCTGGATCGGCCCGTCTGCGGGACCGCGTCATCGGCACCCTGGAGTGGTACCTGCGCCCGACCCTCACCGGGAGCGACGTCCGGCAGCGGCGACGTCTGGTGCGGACCCTGCACCGGGGCCAGCCCGCCACCATCCGGCACCTGGGCCGGCTGGTGCCGTTCCATCCGGAGAATGCCTATCCGACGTCCGTTCTGATCGGTTACCTGCTGGCGGACCCCTGGCAGCCGCGTGCCTGGTGGCAGCTGCTGCGCCACCGGGGGGGGCCGATCACCCGCAACGGCCTCGGCCGCCTGGGGCATTTCCTGGGGCGTTGCCGCGCAGGATCGCCATGGCTTCGGCGGGGGTGCAGAACGCGAATCGGGAGCGCTCGGGGTGGGCCATCAGGGCCTGCAGGCAGCGCTCGATTCTCGGCAGCGATTCCGGCTCGACGGGGGCGTTGGAGTGAATCGCGAAGGCCAGATAGGGATGTCGCTGCCGGGCGATCGCCCGGTCGACCATCGCGCTGAACCCGTTGGGATGGCTCCAGTCCCGCCACATGGAAAGGGGGGTGTCCTGCAGCCGGTGGCGGAGGCCGTTGTGGCGCAGCCGCCGCCATCGCTGCTTCAGGCTCTGCGGCCCCCAGCCGTAGCGCAGGTGGGCGGAGGTGAGGGGCAGGAGTGTGATCTCCCGTTCACCTGGCCTGGCCCGGCGGCGAAAGTCGCGGCGGGAGGGGGCATAGGGTTCGCGGGGCACCCGGTAGTAGTCCGGCAGATCGCCCGAGTGGGGCGGCTTGCGTGAGTCCAGCGCATTGGGGGGCAGGCCGGGCTCGATGGTCAGATCGAAACGGAATCCCAGGGCTTCCGCCCGATTGATGGCCTGCGTTCCGCACCAGTAATTGCCGAAGCGCAGCGAACGGCACGGCGACCCGAGGCTGGTTTGGTGGGCTTCCGCGGCGGTGGCCAGGCATTCCGCCACCCAGTCGTCGTGGCCGTGGTCATCCAGCCAGTCGCCGGAGTCCCCACACCAGCGATAGGTGTGGACATGGGCACCCAGCTCATCACCGGCGTCGATGGCCTCCTGGATCAGCTCCCGGTAGTGATCCACGGCCCAGGAGGCACGGCCATGGGCCAGGGCCACCTGCGGATCCATGCGGAGGAACCAGTTGACATGCACGGCGTCTCCCGTGAGCTGCTGCAGCGCCGATCGCCAGCTCCGGATGTACGCATGGGTGAGCTCGTAGCCCTTCCATGGCTCAGGGTGCTGACGGGACACGAAGAACACGTCCGGTTCCACATCGATGCAGATCAGGACGGGGATCTTCGATGTCACCGCCGATCGGGAGAACGCATGAAGGTGAGCGAGTCGTGCTGCTCATGCGGAGATTACGGCCGAGGGGATCGGCTGGCGATGGGTGGCCCCTGGGCCACCTGGCCTTGAGCGGGGCGCCCAGCCGATGAGAATGTCGGTTAAAGTGACGTTATCTTTCGTTACGCGCCGACATGGGTGAGCTGATCGAGGTCGCGGGCGCCACCCAGAATCCCCTGCTGCTGCCGGCCTTCCTGGGGGTGCTCGGCCTCGGTTTCTTCGCCCTGCTCCAGTCCGCCGCCGGCAACAACGACGACGACGACTCCTCCCCCGGCGGCGGGCTGATGCAGCCCGTGGCCTGAGTCCGGCGTCTCAGCCTTCGCTGCCGCCGGCCTGCGACCGTTTCCAGGCGGCCGGCATCAGCACCAGAAACAGCAGCCACCAGGCGGCGATCACCGCAGAGACCCCGGCGGTGATCCACCACAGGTGCAGCACCAGCCAGCTCGCCCCGATCAGCACCATGCCGGTGAGAAGGATGGTCCACGGCTGACACCACCAGGGCTTCAGGTCCCAGACCGAGCCGGGCGGGCTGCCCGGCATCCGGTCGTCTGGGTCATGGCTTGGCAAGGGCCGCCGGCAGGTTGGCGCTGCCGGGCTCAAAGGCCTTCTGCAGGGTGGCACCCGCCTGCAGCTGCTTGCGCAGGGTGGATTCGGCCACCCGGTACTGGCTGTCGCGGTTGGTGCCGATGTCCTCCAGCTTGAGCCGCTGCACCTCCTGCTCGGTCATCTTCACCGGCACGTCCGGGTTGATGCCGTGCTTGTGGATGTCCCGGTTGCGGGGCGTCAGGTACTTGGCGATGGTCACCGTCATGCCGGAGCCGTCGGACAGGCCGCGCACGGACTGCACCAGACCCTTGCCGAAGGTCTTCTGGCCCACCAGCACGGCCCGGTTGTTGTCCTGCAGGGCGCCGGAAAGGATCTCGCTGGCGCTCGCCGAACCCTCGTTGACCAGGACCACCATGGGCTTGGTGGTGAGGGCCTGGCCGGTGGCCCGCTTGACGTCCTGGATGCCGTCGCGGGTCTTGGTGGAGACGATGATGCCCTCGTTGATCCACTGGCGGGCGATCTCGACGCTCGCCACCAGCAGCCCGCCTGGGTTGCTGCGCAGGTCGAGCACGTAGCCCTGCACCCCCTGGGCCTCCAGGTCCCGCACCGCCGCCCGCATGTCCTTGGTGGCAGTGGCGCTGAACTGCTTGAGCCGGATGTAGCCGATCTTCGTCCCGTCGGGCGCGGTGTTCACCTGGTGGGTGACCGCATGGATCTCGATCAGCTCCCGGGTCAGGGGGGTGTCGATGTTCTGGCCCTTGCGGCGCAGCACCAGGTTCACCGTGGTGCCCGCCTTGCCCCGGATCAGCTTCACCGCGTCCTCGGTGCTCATCCCCTTGGTGCTCTTGCCGTCGATCGAGACGATCACGTCCTTGGGCTGCACCCCGGCCCTGGAGGCCGGCGAACCCTCGATCGGCGAGATGACGACCAGCTCCTTGGTCTCCTTGTCGACGCTCAGCTGGATGCCCACCCCGGAGAGCTCCCCGGAGGTGTCGATCTGCATCTCCTTGAACTCCCGCGGGTCCAGGAAGCGGGTGTAGGGATCGTCGAGGGTGCTGAGCATGCCGCGGATGCCCTCGTAGGCATCCTTGGGGGTGCTGTAGCTCTTGGAGAGCACACTCCGGCGCAGCTTGCGCCACTGCTCAGGTGTGTACTTGCCCGTGGTGTCCAGGTAGTCGCGGAAGACGATCTGCCACGCCTGGTCCATCACCTCCTTGGGGCTGTCGCTGATCGACACGGTTCCGGTGGGGGTCAGCACCATCTCCCGGGCCATCACCGCCGTGGCGGCACAGGCACCGAGACCAACCAGCACCACGACGGTGGCGCGAGCTCTGCCCATGGTGGGGATCCTCAAGGAGTCTGAAACGTGGTTCCAACGTAGCGCCGATGCCAGGGGTGGGCTCCCCGCTCAGGGGTCGACCCAGCGACCGTCCTCCTTGATCAGGGCGATCAGCGCCGCCACCCCTTCGGCTTCGGGAACCCGGCGGATCTCCTCCCGCCCCCGGTAGAGGGAAATGGTGCCGGGGGTCTTGCCGACGTAGCCGTAGTCGGCATCGGCCATCTCGCCGGGGCCGTTGACGATGCAGCCCATCACGGCGATGTCCAGGCCGGTGAGGTGCGCGGTGGCGTTGCGCACCGTGTGCAGCACCTCCTCCAGGTTGAACAGGGTGCGGCCGCAGCTGGGGCAGGCCACGTACTCCACCATCGTCTTGCGCAGCCCCATCGCCTGCAGAATCGAGTAGCAGACAGGGATCTCCTTCTCCGGCGCCTCGGTGAGCGACACCCGGATCGTGTCGCCGAGGCCCTCGGCCAGCAAGGTGGCGATGCCGGCGGTGCTCTTGATGCGGCCGTAGTCGCCGTCGCCCGCCTCGGTGACCCCCAGGTGCAGGGGGTAATGGAAGCCTTCGGCGTCCATGCGGAAGGCCATCATCCGGTAGGCCGCCAGCATCACCGGCGCCCGCGAGGCCTTCATCGACACGACGATGTTGTGGAAATCGAGGCGGTCGCAGATGTGGATGAACTCCATGGCGCTCTCCACCATCCCCAGGGGGGTGTCGCCGTAGGTGAACAGCATCCGCTCCGCCAGGGAGCCGTGGTTGACACCGATCCGCAGCCCCTTGTCCTGGTCCTTGAGCAGGCTCACCAGGGGTTCGAGGGTGGCCTGGATGCGCTCGCCGATCGCGGCCACCTCCTCGGGGGTGAACTCCGTGCGGTTGGGGTCGGGTTTGTCGAACACATAAAGGCCCGGATTGATCCGCACCTTGTCGACGTGCTGGGCCACCTCCAGGGCGATCTTCATGCCGTTGTGGTGCACGTCGGCCACCAGCGGCACCGGCCGGTAGGTGTCCTCCAGCCGCTGGCGGATCTCCTTCACCGCCTTGGCATGGGCCAGGCTCGGCACCGTCAGCCGCACGATCTCGCAGCCGGCCTCGTGCAGGCGGCGGATGCCGGCGGTGGCCCCTTCGATGTCGAGGGTGTCCTCGTTGATCATCGACTGCACCACCACGGGGTGCTCGCTGCCCACCCACACGTCGCCGACACGGACGCTGCGGGTCTTGCGGCGGCGGATCACCGTGTCGAAGCGGGGGTCACTGGCCCAGTCGGCCGGGAGGGGGGAGGTCCCCGGGGCTGTGGTGGTGGGTGTGGCCAGGGTGCCGGTCATCTCGCGTGGGCCGGTGATGGCCAAAGCCTGTCACAAAGAGGGTGTCGGCGGTCGGTCCTCCTCCAGGCGACGCCGCACCTCCTGCAGGTCCTGCCAGGTGAGCCACTTGGGGGAGCCCTTTTCGCGCGAGGGATTGCGCAGCAGGTAGGAGGGATGGAACACGGGCATCACCCAGCGGCCCTGCCAGGGGTGCCAGCGGCCCCGCAGCCGGGTGATCCCCCCCTTGATTCCCAGCACCCCCTCCAGGGCGGTGGCGCCGGCCAGCAGCACCACGGCGGGATCGACGGCGGCGATCTGGGCGGCCAGCCAGGGGGCGCAGGCGGCGATCTCCTGGGGCGTGGGCCGGCGGTTGTCCGGCGGACGGCACTTCACCACGTTGCAGACGTAGGCGTCGCGCTCGCTGTCCAGCCCCACGCTGGCCAGCATCTGGTCAAGCAGCTGGCCGGCCCGACCCACGAACGGCCGGCCGCTGGCGTCCTCCTGGGCACCCGGCCCCTCGCCGATCACCATCAGCCGGGCCGCCGGATCGCCGCGGCTCACCACCACCGTCCGGCGGCCCTCCGCCAGGCCGCAACGGCGGCACTCGCGGCAGTCCCGCTCCAAAGCCGCCAGATCGGGTGGCCCAGCGGGTGCGTCGATCACCCCGGCGGTGTGCACCGTGGCGGTGGCCTCCGTGGCGGTGGGCTCCCTGGCGGCAGGTTCCGCGGTGGCGGGGTCCTCACCCAGAAGGGACGGCTGCAGGGGAGAGGGTTGCCGGGGAGAAGGTTGCAGGTGATCGGGAGCCATCGCCCCATTGTTCGCCATGGTCGCGGGCGTAGGGCAAGATGGCCGGATTGCCGAATCGCGCCCTCCAGACGGCGCGCGCTGCCATGCCGGCCCCGTTGACGCTCTCCGCCCGGGCGCAGGCGTTGCAGCCATCGCTCACCCTCGCCATCACCGCCAAGGCCCGCGAGCTGCGCGGCGAGGGCAAGGACATCTGCAGCCTCAGCGCCGGGGAGCCCGACTTCGACACCCCCGCCTTCATCCGCCAGGCGGCCGCCGAGGCCCTGGAGGCCGGCCATACCCGCTACGGGCCCGTGGCCGGCGAACCGGAGCTGCGCCAGGCGATCGCCGCCAAGCTCAGCCAGGAGAACGGCGTTCCCACCCGCCCCGACCAGGTGCTGGTGACCAACGGCGGCAAGCAGGCCCTCTACAACCTCTTCCAGGTCCTGCTCGACCCCGGCGACGAGGTGCTGCTGCCGGCCCCGTACTGGCTCAGCTACCCGGAGATGGCCCACCTGGCCGGCGCCAGCGTGCGCTGCCTGATCACCGATGCCAGCGGCGGGTTCCGCTTCAGCCCCGAGCAGCTGGAGGCGGCGATCACCCCGGCCAGCCGGCTGCTGGTGCTCAACAGCCCCTCCAATCCCACCGGCATGGTGCTCAGCCGCGCCGAGCTGGAGGGGATCGCCGCCGTCCTGCGCCGCCATCCCGCCGTGGCGGTGGTCTGCGACGAGATCTACGAGCTGCTGCTCTCCCCCGGCCACGTGCACCACAGCCTGGCGGCGGTGGCACCCGACATCGCTGAGAGGATCTTCATCGTCAACGGCTTCGCCAAGGGCTGGGCGATGACCGGCTGGCGCATCGGCTGGCTGGCGGGCGCCCGCCACGTGGTGGCCGCCGCCAGCGCCCTGCAGAGCCAGAGCACCAGCAATGTCTGCAGCTTCGCCCAGTTCGGCGCCCTGGCGGCCGTGAGCGGATCCCGCGACTGCGTCAGCGAGATGGCGGCCGAATTCAGCCGTCGCCGCTCCCGGCTCAGTGACGGCCTGATGGCGATCAGCGGCCTCAAGCTGCTGCCCCCCGAGGGGGCCTTCTACGCCTTCCCCGACGTCAGCGCCTGGGGCCTGGATTCGATGACCCTCTGCGGCCGGCTGCTGGAGGAGGTGGGGCTGGCGGTGGTGCCCGGTGCCGCCTTCGGCGACGACCGCTGCATTCGCCTCTCCTGCGCCGCGTCCCCGGCCACGATCGACGACGGCCTGGAGCGGCTGCGCCGCTTCGGCGCCAGTCTCTGATCGCCCAGCCGATGCCGGTGCCGAAGAAGCTGGTGGTGCTGGGCGACAGCGGCGTCTACGGCTGGGGCGACCCCGAGCAGGGCGGCTGGTGCGAGCGCCTGCGGCGGCACTGGATGGAGCTGCCCCAGGGCCCGGTGCTCTACGGCCTGGGGGTGCGGGGGGATGGGCTGGAGCGGCTGGCGGCCCGTGCCGAGGCGGAGGTGACCAGCCGGGGTGAACTGCGCCGCCAGCGGCCCCAGGGGATCCTGCTGTCGATCGGCCTGAACGACACGGCCCGGGTGGGGCGGCCCGACGGCCGCCACCAGCTGGCCCCCGACGCGTTCCTGTTCGGCCTGCGGCAGCTGCTGCCCCGGCTGACGTCCATCGCCCCGGTGTTCGTGCTGGGGCTGACGCCGGTGGATGAGGTCGTCATGCCCTTCGCCGAGATGCTCTGGTACGACCTGGCCACGGTGCGCCGCTATGAGGGCCTGCTGGAGGAGGCCTGCATGGAGGCCGACGTGCCCTTCCTGCCGCTGCTCGATGGCCTGCTGGCCGATCCCCACTGGCTGCAGTGCCTGTGCAGCGACGGCCTGCACCTCAACAGCGACGGCCACGGCCAGCTCTACCGGCGCCTGCGCAGCTGGGGCGCCCTGCTGGAATGGGCCGGGCTCGATCCCCACAGCAGCGTGACGGCCGGCTTCTGAGGCATCGCTCCAGCGGCCACTGTTCCCCATGCCGGTGCCGCCGGCATCACCCGTTCGGGTGAGAGGAACTCCCTCGGTGGGGTGAACCGCCGCCGAGGGCCAACGGCGACCCTGAAGAAACGGACCCCCGTGCCTTCTGCCATGGATCGCCCCCCGCCCCCCTCGCCCCCGCCTCCGGCACCCGTGGTGCTGAGCACCCGCCGGCAGCCGGCGCCGGATCTCTGTCCCGGCTGCCGGGAGATTCCCGAGGCGATCGTGGATCGCCGTACCCGCAACCGCCGCCGGCTCAGGGCCTACGCCGACGCCACCGATCCGGCCACCCGGCTCCGCTGGCGGAACCTGCTGGTGGAGGACAACCTGCCGCTCGTCTTCTCGATCGCCGGCCGCCAGGGCGCCGACGCCGGCCTGGCCTTCGAGGACCTGGCCCAGGTGGGCAGCCTCGGCCTGATCAAGGCCGTCGAGGCTTTCGATCCCGACCGCAACGTCAGCCTCAGCAGCTTTGCTGTGCCGTATATCCAGGGGGCGATGCGCCGCGAGCGGCGGGACCGCCAGCCCCTGGTGCGTCCGCCACGGCCCCTGTGGGATCTGCACCAGCAGGTGCTCGCCCTGCAGGAGGGGCGCCGCCGCCAGGGCCTCGACCCGCTCTCGCCCGCCGCCCTCGCCGATCGGCTGGCCTGCGATCCGGCCCGGCTCGAGGAGGCCCTGGCGATCCGCCGGACCGCCGCGGTGCGCAGCCTGGATGCGCCCCTCGGCCCAGGGGTCGGCGCGCTTGAGGCGCCCAGCTGCCTGCTGGATCTGCTGGCTGCTCCCACCGGCCCGGTCGCCGAGGACCCGCTGGAGGCCCCGTGCGACCCCCGCGGCGCCGAGCGCCTCTGGCTGCGGCGCCAGCTGGCCGATCTCGATCCCCGGGAGCGGCAGCTGCTGGTGGGCCGCCTCGATGGGGGCTGCACCTGGGTGGAGCTGGGCCGGCAGCTGGGGATCCCGGCCCGTCAGGCCCAGCGCCGTCATGACGCCGCCCTTGATCGCCTCAGGCGCGCCGCCCTCGCCTGGCGCCAGGGGGACCTCAGCCCGATGCCGGCAGCAGCCACGCCACCAGCGCCATCGCCAGCAGGGCCGCCAGCAGGGTCTGGAGCCCGTTGACCACCTCGTTGGTCAGCCAGCGCCAGTGACGCTGCAGGCTGGCGCCCACCACGCTCTCGGCCAGGGTGGCCACCAGTCCGACACCGCCCACCAGGGCCGCCAGCGGCCAGCCGCGGATCATCCCCAGGGCTGCCATGGCCAGGGTCATCAGGGCGCTCCCCAGCAGGCTGGCGGCGGTGCCCTCCAGGCTGATGGCCCCCTCGGTGCCGGGGGGCACCGGCCGCAGGCTGGTGATCAGCACGGTGTGCCGGCCCCAGCGCTTGCCGATCTCGCTGCCGAAGGTGTCGGCGAGCTTGGCGGCGAAGCTGGCGGCGAAGCCGGCCAGCAGCAGGGGCTGGCTGGCCGCCGGTGCCCGGCAGGCGAGCAGGGCCAGCACCGTCCCCACCAGGGCGGAGCCCCAGACGTTCTCCGGCCCGCGCCGGCCCTCCCGGCCTTCCGCCAGGCCCAGCTCCCGCTTGCGCCGGAACCCCAGCTTCGTCACGCCGCTGCCCAGGGCGAGATACACCACCACCGCCAGCCAGCCACGCCAGCCCAGGCTTCCCCACAGCAGGGTGCCCAGCACCCCGGCATGGACCCAGCCCGCCGGGGTGAGCAGGGGCAGCCGCTGGGCCAGGCCGATCAGCAGCCCGTTGATCGCCAGGGCCGCCAGCCAGTGCAGGGGGTCCTGGGGCGACAGCGGCAGCATGGCGGGGGCCCGTTGTGTTGCACAGATCTAAGCCAGGCGCAGCGGGGCGCCGGCTTCGGCGGATAATCGCTCCATCCGGCGGTGCACCGAATGGTCTTCAAGCGACCCAAGTTCTTCCTCGATCTGGGCGGCGGCGAAGGCAACCAGCCCCCGGCGGTGGTGGCGCCCCCCCGGGCCGAGGCCAAGCCCGCCCCGAAGGCCGCTGCCGAGACGGCCGAGGCCAAGCCGGCGTCGACCCCCGCCGCTTCAGCGGCTGCGGAGGCCACCCCCCAGCCCGTTTCGGGCCTCACCACCGCCGAGGCGATCGCGGCCGAGCTGGCCGCCGCGGAGGCCCTGCGGCCGGCCCCGTCGATGGCCACCTTCGCCCCCGACTGCGTCACCGCCGGCGGAGCCACCCCGATGAAGCGCCGCACCCCCGGGGCCAACCTGGCCGTGTTCAAGGAGATGGCGGCCGGCATGATGCGCTCCTGAGCGCCCGCCAGTCGGCCAGCAGGGCCAGGCCAGCCACCGCGGCCGTGGCCGTGCGCAGGATCGTGGGCCCCAGGCTCACCGGCTGCCAGCCGGCCGCTTCGGCCCGCTCCTCCTCCCGGGGGCTCCACCCCCCTTCCGGGCCGATCGCCAGCCGGATTCCGACCGTCGGGTCCGCGTTGCTCCCTCCCGCGCCCGTCCCATCCACCAGCTCCCGCAGCCGCTGGCTGCAGAGGGGCAGCCCCTCCCGCCGGGTGGTGGCCAGCAGGGCGATGCCGGCCGTCGGCCGGGCCAGCCACTCCCCGGCCGGCTGGGGCGCGGCCAGCACCGGGTGCCACAGCCGCTCGCACTGCTCGGTGGCCTCCCGCACGATCCCCTGCCAGCGCTCGAGGGGACAGCGCTCCCCCGGGGCGGCCCGCTCGGCCAGCAGGGGCTGAAGCCGGTCGGCGCCCAGTTCGGTGGCCATGCGCCAGACCAGATCCGCCTCCCGCCGGGGCACGGCCAAGGCGAGCTCCAGGGGCGGCCCCACCGACGCCTGCCGCTGCAGGGGTGCACAGGGGTCCTGCTCCAGCCGCAGGCCCCGCTCGGTGTCGAGCACCGCCGTCCACAGCCCGCCGACGCCGTCCACCAGGGCCAGGCGATCGCCGGGGCGATAGCGCAGCACCCGCTCCAGGTAGTGGCGTTCCTGGGGCTCCAGGGCCAGCCGGGCCTGGCTCGGGTCCCCGGTCGCCAGGGCGGCGAACCGCTCCGGGGATATCAGCAGCCGGCGCAGCTCCCGCCCCATCAGTCCCCGGAGAACGGGCTCTCGGGCTCCTCGTCGATCGGCCAGTCCTCGTTGAGGCCGCCGATCACCAGCTCGGTGATCTCGAGCACGTCGTTGTCCAGCTGGCGCAAGGCGTTGATCAGCACATCGAGGGCCAGGGCATCGCTGGTGCCCAGGTCGACCCAGCAGCGGGCCCAGTCGTCCTGGTACTCCATCGGCCCCATGTTGTGCATCAGGGCCGGCAGACAGCGTTCGGCGGATTCGGTGTCGTAGGGGAGCCAGCCCAGGTCCACCCCCCCCTCGTGGGTCTGCAGGTTCTCGGCGTTGAAGCCGCCCAGCTTGCCGAGGAAGAACCAGCTGTCGAAGGCCGTCTCGACGTAGCCCCGCTCGGCTGCGCCGGGCTGGTCGGCGAAGTGCAGCCAGATCCAGCAGTTGAACGGATCCACCTCGCGAAATCGGACATCCATGGGGAGGGGGGAGACGGCGCGCGTGTCTCCCCATCCAACACGTTCCCGGGCATGGGCGCCCGGGCGCTCCCCGGTCGCAGGGGCGGACGGCATGCTGGTGGGATGCTCGACGTCATCGGTCTGCGCTACCACCCGGCCACGGCGGCGGCGCCGGTGCTGCGGGATGTGTCCCTGCAGCTGGCGGTGGGTGCCCCGGCCCTGGTGGCCGGCCGCAGCGGCAGCGGCAAAACCACCCTGCTGGAGGTGCTCTGCGGCCTGGCCGAAGCCGAGGCCGGCCGCATCCTCTGGCAGGGGGAGGTCCTCAGCAGCCGCCAGCGCCGCTGGCTGTGCGGGCTGGTGTTCCAGTTCCCGGAACGCCATTTTCTTGGTCTGACGGTGGGTCAGGAGCTGAAGCTGGGCCAGCGGCGTCTCACCGCCGAGAAGGCCGAGGCGGTGCTGGAGCAGGTGGGTCTCGGCCACCTCTCCCTGCAGCAGGCTCCCGAGCGGCTCAGCGGCGGCCAGCAGCGGCGTCTGGCCCTGGCGGTGCAGCTGGTGCGCGATGCCCGGGTGCTGCTGCTGGATGAACCCACCGCCGGTCTCGACTGGACCGTGCGGGAGGAGGTGCTGCAGCTGCTGGGGGAGCTGGCCCGGGAACGGGCCCTGCTGGTGGTGACCCACGAACCCGAGCTGTTCCGCGGCGTCATCGACCACGGCTGGCGCCTGGAGGGGGGCAGCCTGGGCCCCCTGGAGGCCCCCCGATCCGCCTCCTTACGATGACGGGCTGATGGTGGGGACAGCTTGATGGGGGACAGCCTGCTGCGGGCCACCGGCGCCGGGGGCGGCATCCGCATGGTGGCGGTCACCACCACCGCCGCCAGCCGCATGGCCAGCGATCGCCACGGGCTCTCCTTTCTCACCACCGCCCTGCTGGGACGCGCCATGACCGCGGGGCTGCTCCTGGCCAGCTCGATGAAGGTGGCCCACGGACGGGTGAATCTGCGCATCCAGTCCGATGGGCCCCTGCGCGGTCTGATGGTGGATGCGGGCCGGGACGGCACCGTGCGGGGCTACGTGGGCCGGCCGGACCTGGAGCTCGATCTCCTCCCCGACGCCGCCGGCGGCCACCGCTTCGACTTCCGCCGCGCCACCGGCACCGGCTACCTGCACGTGGTGCGGGACCGGGGCCAGGGGGAACCCTTCAGCAGCACCGTGGAGCTGGTGAGCGGTGGGATCGGCGAGGACGTGGCCTCCTACCTGCTCCACTCCGAGCAGACCCCTTCGGCCCTGTTCGTGGGCGAGACGATCGACAGCTCCGGGGTGCGCAGCGCGGGTGGGGTGCTGGTGCAGGTGCTGCCGAAGGCGGCACGGGAGCCGGCCCTGGTGGCCCTGCTGGAGGAGCGCTGCCGGGAGATCACCGGGTTCAGTGATCGGCTCGCCGCCAATGCCCACCAGCTCCACGCCCTGTTCGAGGACATCTTTCCGGACCTCGATCCCCAGCCCCTCGAGGCGGCGCCGATCGAGCAGGCGGTGCGTTTCCACTGCCCCTGCAGCCGTCACCGCAGCGTCAGCGCCCTGCGGCTCCTGGGCCGCGATGAGCTCAGCGCCATGCTGGACGAGGACGGCCAGGCGGAACTCACCTGCCATTTCTGCAGTGAGGTCTACCGGGTGGAGGCCCCCGAGCTGCAGGAGCTGATCGACGAGCTGGCCGCTGTCGCCTGAGCTGCGCTCAGGCGATCAGGAGGGCTCCGAGCAGCAGCAGCAGGATGGCGGGGATACTCTGCAGTTGGAGGGTGGAGACCGGCAGGGCCGAGCCCACGGCGGGACCCAGCCCACCGGCCAGCAGGCCGCCGAGGATCAGGCCCAGGCAGAGGAGGGCGAAGGACCAGCCCACCGCGGCCAGGAAGCGGCCGTTACGCCGCTGCAGGTTGAGCAGGGTGACGCCGGTGGCCAGGGCCGTCAGCAGTTCGGGGGCCGCCCCGGGCATCAGCACCAGCAGCACGAGAAGGACGCCGTCGGCGGCCAGTGGAAACCAGAGCTCCCGGCCGCTGGCCGGCTGCAGCCGGGGCAGGGAGAAACTGGGACGGGGCAGGCGGGAGGGGGGAAGCTGGGGCAGGCTCGGCAGGGCCGAAAGGGCCGGGCGACTCGGCGGTGGTGAGGCCTGTTCCCGCTGGGAGGCGGAGCGGGCGGCACTGCTGACCCGACCCTGCTGGCGTTCCTTGAGCCGATCCATCAACACGGCGTCGTAGGCCGCCTCGATGCGGGAGCGCACCATCGGATCGTCACCGGCCTCCTTCAGCCGAGCCAGCTTGGCCTCCTGGACCGTGTCGAAGGAGGCATCCGGGGCGACGCCCAGCCGCTCGTACGGGTCGGAGGCGTCAGGGGCCGGCTGGGTCTGGTCGGATCCTTGGTTCATACCACCGAGCGTATCGAGCCAAGGCTAAAAAAGCGGTTCACTGCGGTGATATCCGGCTTCCTGTTGCAGACGGCGCCGGCAGGCCTCGGCTTCCTCGATGGCCAGGGAGCGGCGCCGCTTCAGCAGGGGCATCTGGGGCGGCAGGTGGCTGCCTTCTCGCATCTCCACGGCCCCCTGGGAGGGCTGGAAGCTGACGTAATCACTGCCCCCGTCGCTGCGGGGACGCACGAGCCAGAGCGGGGATGGCGTCACGGATCGAGGCATCGCAGTGACCGTCCGTTGCGGCGTGACGAATTGTTGCTTCATTCTGCCCCCTCCAACCGCCTGGCGCGAGGGAGGGGATTCCCCCGGGCCGGCGCCCAAGCCCCCGGATTCAGAGGGCGATCGGCTCCACACCGCTCACCACCGGCGCCACCCCGTGCAGCTCCAGGTCGGGGTGGTCCTCCTGCAGCTGGTGCAGATTCCAGTCGTTGCGGAACAGCAGCACGGGCCGGTCCCAGGCGTCGCGGACCGTCTTGCAGTTGAACAGGCGTCCCACCCGTTCCAGCGCCGGCCAGCCGCCGCTCACCCAGCGGGCGACACTGAATTCCAGCGGTTCGAGCCGGCTGGTGACGCCGTATTCGTTCTCCAGCCGGTACTGCACCACCTCCAGCTGCAGCTGGCCCACCGCCGCCAGGATCGGATCCCGCTTGCTGGGGTCGGTGTCGTACAGCACCTGCACGGCGCCCTCCTCCCGCAGCTCGTTCACCCCCTTGCGGAAGCTCTTGAACGCCGAAGGGTTGGGGTTGCGCAGCCAGGCGAAGATCTCCGGGCTGAAGCAGGGAATCCCCTCGTATTCTACCCGCGCCCCGGTGTAGAGGGTGTCACCGATGGCGAACATGCCGGGGTTGTTGAGGCCGATCACATCGCCGGGGTAGGCGTCCTCCACCACCTCCCGGTCCTGGCCGAACAGCTTCTGGGGCCGGGACAGGCGGATGGTGCGGCCGCTGCGGGCATGGCGCACGCTCATGTCCTTCTCGAAGCGGCCGCTGCACACCCGCACGAAGGCGACCCGGTCGCGGTGGCGGGGGTCCATGTTGGCCTGCAGCTTGAACACGAAGCCGCTGAACTCGGGCCGCAGCGGATCCACCGGCCCCTGGTCGCTCTCCCGGGCCACCGGCGGCTGGGCCAGCTCCAGGAAGGCATCGAGGAAGGGGCGCACCCCGAAGTTGGTCATCGCCGAACCGAAGAACACCGGGCTCAGCTCACCGGCGTGCACCTGCTCCAGATCCAGCGCCGCGCCGGCCCCCTCCACCAGCTCCAGTTCCTCCTGGGCCAGCTCCAGCAGCTCCGCCTCCACGAGCCCGGCCCGATCGGGATCGCCGGGGGCCAGGCGCCGCTCCAGACTCTGGCGGCCCCGTTCGGCCCGCTCGAACAGCAGCAGATCCTCGGAGCGCCGGTCGATGACGCCGCGAAAGCGGTCGCCGCTGCCGATCGGCCAGTTCACCGGCCAGCAGGCCAGCCCCAGCTCCTGCTCGATCTCGTCGATCAGCTCCAGGGGTTCGCGCCCCGGCCGGTCCATCTTGTTGACGAAGGTGAAGATCGGAATCCGCCGCATCCGGCAGACCTCGAACAGCTTTCGGGTCTGGGGCTCCAGGCCCTTGGCCGCATCCACCAGCATCACGGCGTTATCGGCGGCGGCCAGGGTCCGGTAGGTGTCCTCCGAGAAGTCCTGGTGGCCGGGGGTGTCGAGCAGGTTGACCGTGCTGCCGGCGTAGTCGAACTGGAGCACGGTGGAGGTGATCGAGATGCCGCGCTGCTTCTCCAGCTCCATCCAGTCGGAGGTCACCTTGCGCTGCTCCCCCTTGGCCTTCACCGCCCCGGCCTGCTGAATGGCCCCGCCGTAGAGCAGCAGCTTCTCGGTGAGGGTCGTCTTGCCCGCGTCGGGGTGGGAAATGATCGCGAAGTTGCGGCGCCGGCTCACCGCCGCCGCCAGGGCCGCTGCGTCGGTGTCCGGTACGGGGACGGAAGGGGGTCGGCTGGTCATGGGGCCAGCCTGCCAGGCGGGATGGGGCCGTGGATCTCCAGATAGCGGTCGTCCACCTCCCGCACCTGCAGCCCCTCCAGTCCGGCGGCCGCCAGCTGCTCGCTGACCTCGGCGCAGGTGAAGGCCGCCCGCAGCGAATGGGCGTAGTCCCGTCGCAGCACCGCCGGCGCCGCGCCCGCGTGGCGTGCCACCAGGGCCTCCAGCTCCGCGGCGGTCGCCGGCCGGCGCAGGTCGCGCACATAGAGGCAGGTGTCCGGCCCCGCGAGCTGCTTGACGGCCCCCCAGAACACGCCGGGATCATGGAGATGGTGCAGCAGGCTGTTGCTGACCACGGCGGTGCAGGGTCCCGCCAGCCGCGGGCTGGGCAGGACGAGTCGCTGGAAGCGCACGTGGCGATGGGCGTCCGGATCCGCCAGCCGTCGCCGCTCGGCGATGGCCAGCATGGCGGCGGATCCGTCGATGCCCAGCACGTCGGCCTCGGGCCAGCGACTGGCCAGCAGAAAGGTGATGTTGCCCGGCCCGCAGCCCAGATCGACGACGCTCAGCCCCTCACCCTCCCCCACGCCCCTGGGGCCGAGCACGGCGTCGATCCGCTCCAGCACCGCCCGGTCTCCGCTGGAGAAGTCCGCCGCCGCATAGGCCTGGGCCTGCAGCGGCTCGTCCATCAGCTCGGGTTCGCAGATCCGCTCCATCGCTCCAGCATCCCCTGGGGCGGCCCGGGCACCGTGGCTGGTGGCGGGTAAGCGTTGCAGACCCTACAGGTGGCGTTATGGTGCGCAACACGATCCGGCCGTACCCTCCGTGACCCTTTCCGCTGCCCGTCCAGCCACCCCCACCACGGCGGCCCCATCGGCCGGGGCGACATCGTTCGGGGCACCCTCTGCCGGCGGCGACGCGAGCCCGGGGCCGGCGGCGGATTTTCCGGTCACGGCTCCGGCCGCCTACCCGGTCTTCTACCGGACCTACAGCCGCAAGACCGCCAGCGGTGGCCGGGAGAGCTGGCACGAGGTGGCCGAGCGCAACCTGGAGGGTCTGCGGGTGCTCGGCTCCCTGGACACCTCCGAGGTGGAGCTGATCCGGCGCATGCAGCGCCACCAGATGGCCCTGCCCTCCGGCCGCTGGCTGTGGATCGGCGGCACCGAGTGGATCGAGCAACCCGAGAACTTCTCCGGCGCCTACAACTGCACCTCCACCAACCTGGTGGACTGGGAAGCCTTCGCCCTGATGATGGATCTGGCGATGATGGGCTGCGGCACCGGCGCCATCATCGAGCCCCATCTGATCAGCCGGCTGCCGAAGGTGCGCAACACCCTCGTCATCGACGGTGTGACCGACATCGGCCTGACGCCGATCGGCTCCCGCCAGCAGCAGACCACCCACCAGATCGACGGCCATCACGTCAGCGTCCGCGTCGGCGACACCCGTGCCGGCTGGGTGGAGAGCTATCGCCTGCTGCTCAACCTCTGCAGCGACGAGCGCTTCGAGGGCCCCGTGCACGTCTCGGTGGATCTCTCGGACGTGCGTCCGGTGGGGGAAACCCTCAAGGGCTTCGGCGGCATGGCCAACCCGGTCAAGTTGAAGGATCTCTATGGCCGCGTCGCCCAGATCCTCAACAAGGCCATCGGGCGCCAGCTCACCTCGGTGGAGTGCTGTCTGCTGATTGATGAGGCTGCGGTCACGATCGTGGCCGGCAACATCCGCCGCAGTGCCGGCATGCGCCAGTTCTGCGCCGATGACGATTCCGCCCTCGGTGCCAAGGAGAACCTCTGGCAGCAGGACGCGCAGGGGAACTGGCGCATCGATCCGGAGCGCGACGCCCTGCGCATGGCCAACCACACCCGCGTTTTTCACGTGCGCCCCAGCCGCGAGGTGGTGCTGGAAGCGGTCACCAAGCAGTTCCAGTCGGGCGAGGGGGCCATCCAGTTCGCCCCCGAGGCGATCGCCCGCTCCAACGCCGACCTGCTGACCACTCCCGAGCTGCGCACCGAGTTCATCGGCATCTATTGCGACCAGGGCCGGGAGGAAGCCGGCCGCTGGCTGCAGCTGCACCATCCTGAGATCGGCGCCGACGAGCTGGAACACCGGCTCGGACGTTACGGCCTCAATCCCTGCGGCGAGATTCTGGGGGCCGATTTCCACTGCAACCTGGCGGAGATCCATCTCAATCGGATCGACCCCACCGACCACCAGGCCCAAGAGGATGCCTTCAAAGCAGGCGGTCTGGCGGTGGCCTGCCTGCTGAACCACCGCTTCGAGGTCGAGCGCTACCGCCGCAGCCGGGCCTGGGATCCGATCGTCGGGGTCAGCTTCACCGGCCTGTTCGACTTCTTTGTCCACGCCTTCGGCACCCCCTGGCTGCAGTGGTGGGAGGCGGGTCGTCCCGACAGCGAGGAGGGCCGGGCGTTCCGCCAGCAGGAGGCGGCCTACCTGTCCCGCTGGAAGGACTGGGTGCATGAGGCGGTGTGGGACTACTGCGACCGCCACGGCATGCGTCGTCCCAACCGCTGCACCACCGTGCAGCCGGCCGGCACCAAGAGCCTGCTCACCGGCGCCAGCCCCGGCTGGCATCCCCCCAAGGCCCAGCGCTTCATCCGCCGCATCACCTTCCGCAAGAACGATCCGGTGGCCCTCGCCTGCATGGAGTACGGCTATGCGATCGTTCCGTCCCAGTCGGACAAGGACGAGCAGGGGCGGCTGCTGAATGATCCCTTCGATCCGCGCTGCACCGAGTGGCTGGTGGAGATTCCCACCGAGGTGAGCTGGGCCAACCTGCCCGGGGCCGACCGGGTGGAGATCAACAACTTCTCCGCCCTGGCCCAGTTCGATTTCTACATGCAGGTGCAGCGGTACTACACCACCCACAACACCTCGGCGACTGTGGAATTCCGCGAGCATGAGATCGAGCCCCTGGCCGCCGCGATCCACCACGCCATCGAGAATGGCGAGGGCTACATCTCTGCGGCGCTCCTGGCCCGCTTCGATGCCAATGCCACCTTCCCGCGGTTGCCCTTTGAGCCGATCGATCAGGCCACATACTCCCGCCTGGTCGCTGAGGTCGAGCAGCGACGTGTCTGCGCCGACTTCTTCCTGGCGCTGCAGAAGTACGACCGCGGCGAGCTGATCGAAGCCGGCCCGGCCGGGTGCGATTCCGACAAATGTCTGCTGCCGCTCGCCAAGCCTGAGGCCTGAGGTGCCGGCGGCCCAGCGGGCCGCCGGGTCCCATCTTGGCTTGAAGGGCGGGGAATGAAGGGTGCAATCCTCCCCCGGTGCGATGGCGCCGGGGATGGGTTGTGCCGGTGCTGATGGCCCGGGATGTGGTGGCTGCTTCGGCCACGGCCCGGCCCCTACTCGGCGCTGGCGGCCAGGCTGCAGATCTCGCGATGGCTGAGGGGATCGACCGGATCGATCACCACGAGGCGGTCACGACCGCCGTTCTTGGCCATCAGCAGAGCCTTGTCGGCGCGGCGGAAGGTGGCGTCGTAGTTCTCATCGGCCTTGTGCTCGGTCAGGCCCATGCTGGCGGTCAGTTGCAGCTCCATGTCATCAATGGAGACGCGCATGTTGCGGATGTTGGCCAGCATGCGCTTGGCCACACCTTCCGCTGTGGACAGGTCCGCATCAATCAACAGGGCCAGAAATTCCTCCCCTCCCCAGCGGGCGATGATGTCGTAATGGCGAAGGCTGCTGGAGAGGGCCTTGACGAAATCCACTAGCATCAGATCACCGGTGGCGTGGCCATATTCGTCGTTGATCAACTTGAAATGATCAACATCCAGGATGATCATCGAATAGGTGGAGCCATGCCGACTGGCCCTCTGATCCTCCTCCAGGCAGCGCTCCGCCATGAAACGACGGTTGGAGATCCCCGTGAGGGCATCGTGGGTGGAGGCCTCGAACAGGCTGAGATTCACCTCCTTCAGTGAGGCCTGATAGAGGTCGGAGATGCGCACCACCCGCTTGATCTGGCGCAGCTGCTTCTCGTAGCGATTCGTGAGGCTGCGGTTGCTCTCCAGCACGTGGGATTGGTAAAGGTCGGAGATATCGGCGACGCGCTCCAGCCGGTCGACCTGCTCCTCAATGCGGTGCCATAGCCTGGCCAGCAGATCCCGGACCGGATCATTGTCGTAGCGCTGATCGGCCAGGACGGCCATGACTTCCTGTTCCAGCTGATCGTCTGATTTCGGACCGGAAGTCTCGGGCATGTCAGGCGTTGATGGAAAGGATCAGGAAAGGAAAGGTGTAGTCTTCCTTGAACTCAGAACCCAGTTCAGCGGAGCGGGGGTTTCTGTCATCGAACATCCACTGCACCAGCACCTCCTTGCCTTCATCAAAGGCGCTCTGCAGCAGATCAAAGATATCGATCATGAAGCGAATGCTGCTGGTGTTGAGGTAGTTGAGATGCAGCTCAAGGGTGAGGGACTGGTCGGCGGTGGACAGGTAAGACTCAATCCACTGGATCAGCTGGTCATAGAGCTCGAACGAATTCTCAGGATAGGACTCACCGCTCATCACCACGACCCCGGCCTTCCAGTCCGCACGGATCGAGGGGCTGGACTGGGAGCCCGGTACCGACAGGTTCAGTGCTTCGCTGCTGCTCATGGGATCAGATGATGGCCCGAAGGCTGAAGAAGGCACGACCGGTCTCAAGGGGGTCAAGGGAGGCCTCCATGGGCTGGGTCGAGCGCCTGGCGATCTCGATGAGACCCAGGCCGGCACCCTGGCCCGGGGTCTGGGAGTGGGGCTGGCGCAACTGCTGCTTGTAGAGCACCTTCAGCTGGGCCTTGTCGCAGTCGGCGAGTTCGTGGATCCGCTTCAGCAGGGCCTTTCCATCCTCCATCTCCACGAGGTTACCCGCACAGACGGCGTAATGGCCAGCCTCGGCGGCCGCGATCACGACCGTGGCGGAGGACTCGGCGTCACTGAAGCCATGACTGGTGGCGTAATTGCGGATATTCTGACTCATTTCAATATACACACTGAACACATCCATCACTTCTAATTCTGGTGCATGATTGGATTCAATGTGTTCCTTGAGTGCCGATCCAATCTCACCGATCAGGGTGGTGGAGATGGGGCCATTGAAGCAGATGAGGATCCGGTAGTCACTGAAGAATTCCCTCAGAGACATCAGGCTGGTAGTGGTGATCGTCATCGCGTCAGCTCCGAGATCGCCTCACCGGGGGCCTTGGTGGGCCTCGACATGGGCTCGCTGGTCATGATCGTTTGGGGCATCAGTCAGGCCTCTAGGAGAATCGGAAGGACAGGATGGTGATGTCGTCCCGCTGGGGATGGCCGCCGCGAAACTGCTCGAGGGCATCGGCCAGGGCCTGGCGCTGCTGCTCCAGAGGTTGGCGGGCCAGCCGGATCAGCCATTCCTTGAATTGCTGGGTGCCGAGGGAAAAGCCGTTGTCGCCGCCGGACTGGTCCAGAAGGCCGTCGGTGGTGAGGTAGTACGTGCAGTCCGGCAGCAACGGGATGTCGTGGTCCGTGTAGGAGCCCACCCGTTGGTCGCAGATGGCCCGATGGTCTCCCCTGAGCATGTGCATGGTTTGCCCATCACTCCAATAGAGACTGATCTTTGCCCCAGAGAATCTAAGTGTCCTGGCTTCGAAGTCAAGGCGAACCAGCCCGATGTCCATGCTGGTGGCGATCGACTTGCTCATCCTGGCCCCATGCAGCAGGGTGCGCATGGCGGTATCGGTGCAGCTCAGGATGGCGGCCGGTGAGGTGATGCCCACCTCCATGATCGAGCGATCGATTCCTGCCCTGGCCAGCATGGTCATCATCGCTCCGGACACGCCGTGACCGGCGCAGTCGGCCACCCCGGCCAGGCAGTGTCCGCCTTCGGAGTGGAAGATGTAGTAATCGCCACCGACCGTGTCGCGCGGCAGCCAGAGGATGAAATAGTCGTTGCCGAACGTTTCCCGCAGCTGGCGGTCCGGCAGTATCGAGCGTTGCAGCAGGCCGGCGTAGTTGATGGAGGCTTCGATCTGACGGTTCGCCTCCAGCAATTGCCGGTTGCTGGCCTCACCGGCGATCAGGGCCTGGCGCATCTTGATGAGCACCACGTTGAAGGCTTGGGCGAGTCTGGAGATCTCGTCGTTGCTCCGGATCGTCAGCAGGCTGCTCATGTCGTCGCTCTCGATCGCACTGGCTTCCCTGACCAGCCGGGCGATGGGCAGGATGATGCGCCGGGCGATGATCTGATAAGAGATGATCGCCAGGATGACCAGCAGCAGCGTGAGGATCAGGGAGACATAGACCTCCGCCGAGCGGCTGCCGGGCACCATCAGCACCTGGATGGCGGCGATGACCAGATACAGCAGAACCAACCCATTGACAATCGCAATCAGGGTGAAGACCTGCTGAATCGATGCCGCCGGTTGTCGTGTCGGGGGGTGATGCCCTCGCCGTGGCCTGCGGAGCCTGAAGCGGTGGCCGGGGCGTTGGTCGGGCCCGTCCCCATCGGGTCCCTGGATGGGGATGTTCATCGCCTGAGGGTTGGTCGGACCCATGCTGGCCTGCAGGGTGTCGGGCAATCAGGAGCATGCTGCTTCGGCCATTCTGAGTCGAACATCCCGCCCGCGCCTCCTGATCACACCGACGTCGCCGGCCGGCCCCGGTCCACCCCGATGGCGTGGTGATTCCACCATTGGTGGCCATGGCCCCGACGATCAACAGTCGGTCACAATGGGTCACTCTCTTTCGCTCTACATGCCCCCTCGCCTGCGCATCGCCACCGGCCTGCTGGCGATGCTGCCGGTGGCGGCGGCGGCGGATCGGCTCCACTGGGGGGACGGGATCGTCTTCGTCACCTCGATCCTCTCGATCATTCCGCTGGCGATCCTGCTCAGCACCGCCACCGAGGAGCTGTCCCTCACCCTCGGGCCCTCGCTCGGGGCCCTGCTCAACGCCCTCTTCGGCAACGCCACCGAACTGATCATCGCCCTGGCGGCCCTGCGGGCCGGCCTGGTGGACATCGTCAAGGCGAGCATCACGGGCACGGTGATGGCCAACCTGCTGCTGGCCCTGGGCCTGTCGATGCTGGTCGGCGGGATCGGCCGCAGCGAGCAGCGCTTCCAGCCGGTGGTGGCCCGGGTCAACGGCTCCGCCATGACCCTGGCCGTGCTGGCGATCCTGATCCCCAGCCTGCGCGGCATGGTGGGCAACGGCGCCGGCGGCCTCGACGCGGGTGCCGCCGAGTCCTTCTCCCTGTTCGTGGCCTGGGTGCTGCTGGCCGTCTACGGCCTGACGCTGCTGTTTTCCCTCAAGACCCACCGCACCCTCTACGCCGTGGCGGAGGCTGACCTGGGCGTGGATGGCGAGGGGAGCCACGGCGATGGCGGCGCCACCAAGCCGCCCCTGCTCCCCTGGGTCGCCGTGCTGCTGGCGGCCACCGTCGGCCTGGCCTACGCCTCCGAGCTGTTCGTCGGTGTGGTGGAAACCGTCACCGAGTCCCTCGGCCTCTCGGCCCTGTTCACCGGTGTGGTGCTGCTGCCCCTGCTGGGCGGCGCCGCCGAGTACCTCACGGCGGTGAGCATGGCCCGCAAGGACAAGATGGACCTGGCGGTGTCGGTGGCCCTGGGTTCCACCCTGCTGGTGGGACTGCTGGTGGTGCCGGTGCTGCTGCTGGTGGCCCCGCTGCTCGGCCACCCCCTCGATCTCAGCTTCAACGTCTATGAGGTGGTGGCGGTGGCGACCGCGGTCCTGGTGAGCAACCTGGTCAGCCTCGACGGACGTTCGGACTGGCTGGAGGGGGTGCTGCTGCTGGCGGCCTACGCCATCCTGGCGGCCGGCTTCTTCTTCCAGGGCAGCCCCGTCCCATGAGCACGAAGCCGGACGACCGTCCGCTCTCAGCCGCCTCCGGCCCGCCCCCCGCCCTGCGCTCGGGTGGGGCCTGGACCCGCCTGCGCCATGGGGCCGGCCTGCAGCTGCTGCTCACGCTCCTGGTGCTCCAGGCGGCCCTCATCCTGGGACTGGCCTGGCTGGCGCTGCCGGCGGCCCTGCTGGTCGTCGCCCTGGCCCTGCGGCAGTTGCTGCCGCCCCTCTGGCAGCTCCTGGCCCGCCACCTGGAGGACCCCCCCACGGTTCGCCTGCTGGCGCTGCTGTCCCTGGTGCTCGCCCTGCTGTCGATCCCCCTGGCCCTGGGCTGGCTTGACCCGCTGCTGGCGATCTATCGCAACGGCGACTGGGAGGCGATCGGCGCTTTCGGGGAAGGGGTGATCGGGGCGATCGGCCAGATCCTCGTGGCCCTGGTGGCCCTGATGATCGCCTGGCGCCAGGTGATGGTGGACCAGCGGCTCACCACCCAGCAGAACCGCATCACCCAGGCCCAGACCATCGACAGCTTCATCCACGGCATCTCCGAGCTGATCAGCGACGAGGAGGGATTGCTGGAGGACTGGCCCCTGGAGCGGATGCTGGCGGAGGGCCGTCTGGCCGCCGTGCTCAGCAGCATCGACGGCGACGGCAAGGCCCGGATCCTGCGGTTTCTCTCCCACGCCCGGCTGCTGACGCCCCTGCGCCGCGACCAGCGGCTGGGGCGGGCCATCCTTGATGGGGAGGGCAGCTACGAGGAGGACCGGCAGCGGGGCGTCCCGGTGATCCGCCTGCAGAGCATGCTGCGGGGAGCCGACCTCGCCGGCACCGACCTGCGGGCCATCGACTTCAACGGTGCCGATCTCTCCGGGGCCGACCTCTCCGGCGCCGATCTGGCCGAAGCGAACCTCTCGGGCGTCAACCTGGCCGGCGCCAACTTGCAGGGGGCCAACCTGCAGGACACCCGTTTCTTCTACGGCGAAGCCCTGGAGGCCACCCCGCCCCAGCCCCAGCAGCCGCCGGACCACGCCGGCGGTGCCGGCACCGGTGCCCTCGTGGAGAACGTCAACCTCTCGGGGGTGCGCCAGCTGGATCCCGCCAGCCGGACCTACCTGGCGGCCTGGAGCGGGCCCCGCTCCCGCCAGACCATCCCCGGCGGCTGCAAGGGGCTGCCCAGCCGGCTGTAGGGGCCGCCCCTGCATGGGACCATGGCGTGGCTCCGGCATGCGCGTCGGGCCGCCCATCCAGGAGGGGTGGTCGAGTGGTTGATGGCTCCGGTCTTGAAAACCGGCGAATCGCAAGATTCCGTGGGTTCGAATCCCACCCCCTCCGTTCTTCCTTCCCTGCCCTGCACCCCCGCCGGGCTCTCAGCGGCCCTCGGCCCGGGTGGCCTGCTGGCGCAGGCGCTCCAGGCGCTCCAGCAGCGACTCGTTGCTCATGCGGTTGTTGAGCCGCTCCGCCAGCAGGGGGAAGGCCATGGGCCCCGGTCGGGGTGGATACCGCTCCAGCCACTCGCTCGCCTGTAGCCGCTCCAGGGTGCCGATCAGCCGACCCAGGTCGAGCTGGTCCTCCAGCACCTCGCCGCGGGCCTGGGCCAGCAGCAGATTGCCGGGCTCATGGCGCTGGAAGACATCGAAGAGCAGGGCGGCGCTGATCTGCAGCTGGCCGCCGGACCGGGCCTGGCCGGGGTAGCCGTTCAGCACCAGGCCGCTCACCTGGGCGATGGAGCGGAAGCGGCGACGGCAGAGCTCCGAGAGGTTCACGGCCCGCTCCAGGTCCTCCAGCAGGCCGGTGGGATCCAGCAGGCTCTCGGCGTGCTGTGCGAGCAGCTCCTCGAAGGGGTAGCCGCGGGGGGCGAGCAGCTCGAAGCCGTAGTCGTTCACCGACACCGTGAAGGTGCCTGGATGGTGCCGGGCCAGTCGCCACGACCACAGGAAGCCGAGGCCCTCATGCACGAAGCGGCCCTCGAAGGGATAGGCGTAGAGATGGCTGCCCTCCCGGGTGTGGCACAGCTCCACCAGAAACTGGTGGGTCCGGGGCAGGGCGGAGAGCTGCACCTGGCGCTCCAGCAGGGGTTCCAGGGCCTGCAGCTCGGCGGTGTCGAGGCAGAACCCCGCCTCGCCGTCAAGGGCGCGGGCGCAGCGGTCGACCTCCCGGCGCAGATGGGCGCTGAGCAGGTCGGAGAGGGCCATCTGGCCCCCGCCCCAGGCGGGCACCGTGGCGCTGCGACGCGTGGTGGCCTTGACCATCGCCGTCATCTCCCTCAGGCGCACGAACTCCAGCTGGCGGCCCGCGAAGAAGAAGACGTCCCCCGGCTTGAGCCGGCCGACGAAGGCTTCCTCCACATGGCCCAGGACGGCGCCCCGCACGAAGCGCACCGTCACGGCCCGATCGGCGCTGATCGTGCCGATGTTGAGCCGGTGCAGACGGGCGACGGCCGGTTCACGCACCACGTAGCGCCAGGAGCCGGCCGGGGCGGGCGCGGCCGGCTCCCGCTCCAGCTTGCGGTAGCGCGGGTAGGCCCCCAGGCAGTCGCCCCCCTCCTCCAGGAAGCGCAGGCACCAGTCCCAGCGGCTGCGCTCCAGCTGGCGGTAGCTCCAGGTGCGGCGCACGGCGACGAGGGTGGCCTCGGGCTCAAAGCCCGGACCGCAGGCCAGGCTCACCAGGTGCTGGAGCAGCACATCGAGGGGCTCCTGGGGCGGGCGGCGGTGCTCCACCAGCCCCTCCCCCAGTCCCCGGCGCATCGCCGACACCTCCAGCAGCTCCAGGGCGTTGGTCGGCATGAACAGCACCTGGGCCGTGCCCCCGGGCTGGTGGGCCGAGCGGCCCGCCCGCTGCAGCAGCCGCGCCAGATTCTTGGCGCTGCCGATCTGCACCACCCGTTCCACCGGCTGGAAATCGACCCCCAGATCCAGGGAGCTGGTGCACACCACCCAGCGGATCGCGGCGGCCTTCACCCCCGCCTCGATGGCCTCCCGCTCGGCCCGGTCGATGGCGCTGTGGTGCAGGGCCAGGGCCCCCTCCATCTCCGGGCAGGCGAAGCGCAGGCACTGGTGCCAGCGTTCGGCCTGGTTGCGGGTGTTGGTGAACAGCAGGGTGGAGACGGCTGGGTCGAGGGCGGCCACCAGCTCCTCGTACATGCGCAGCCCCAGGTGGCCGGCCCAGGGGAAGCCATCGATGGTGTCGGGCAGCAGGCTGCGGATCTGCGTATCCCGCCGGATGCGGGCGGTGATGATCCGCGGCTCGCCGTCCACCCCCACCGCGGTCCGGGCCGCCTCCTCCAGATTGCCGATGGTGGCGCTGATCGCCCAGGTGCGCAGGGCCGGCCGCCGGCTGCGCAGCCAGCTCAGGCAGAGCTCGGTCTGGGAGCCGCGCTTGCTGCCCATCAGCTCGTGCCACTCGTCGATCACCACCGCCTCCAGATCGGCGAACAGGGCCTGGGCCCGGGGGCCGGCCAGCAGCAGGGAGAGGGATTCGGGCGTGGTGATCAGGATCTGGGGCGGGGCCTTGAGCTGCTTGCCCCGCTCATGGCTGCTGGTGTCGCCGTTGCGCAGCCCCACCCGCAGCGGCCAGCCCATGGCCTCGATCGGCTCCCGGATCGCCAGCAGCAGATCCCGGCTCAGGGCCCGCAGGGGCGTCAGCACCAGCAGCCGCAGGCCCGCGTCCGGTCCTGCGCCACCGTTCTCGGCCAGCATCGCCGCGATCGGTCCCATCACGGCGGCGTAGGTCTTGCCGGAGCCGGTGGGCACCTGGATCAGGCCGCTGGCCCCCTCCAGGTAGGCGCGCCAGCACTGGCGCTGGAACGGCATCGGCCGCCAGCCGCGGGCACGGAACCAGGCTTCGATCGGCCGCAGCGCCGCCGCGGGGGAAGGGGTCAAGGGGGGGCGGGGCGGGAACGGCTCAGGTGGAGAGCACCGCCACCACCACGGCGGCGATGGCCAGGATCACGGCCCCCAGCACCACCCCGGCGGCGATGTTGCCCCGGCGGATCTCGGCCCGGTAATCGATCGGGGAGAGGCGATCGAAGAGCAGCAGCCCGACATAGATGAGGATGATGCCCAGAAAGGTCCAGCCGACCATCAGCAGCATCTGGAGCAGTGGTTTGACCATCCCCGCGTCACGAAGCCGGACCCACCGTAGGGACTGCCCGGAGGCCGCCCGCTGATGGGGACGTCCTCCCCGGGCAGACAGCGGGATCCGGCGCTGCTGCTCTGGCCGCTGGCCAGCCTGGTGCTGCCGCTGCTGCCCCTGCTGGTGCTGGCCCTCTCGGCGCTGGAGTGGCCCCGGCGGCTGGTGATGGTGGTGCCGGAGGGCCAGCGGGTGCTCAGTGCCCCCTTCGAGCTGCGGGACGGCTGGCTGGGCAGCCCGCAGCTGACGTTGGCGGCCGAGATCCCCCCCAACAGCAGCATCGAGCTGGATGTCGCCCTGCTCGACGCCAGCGGCCGCACCGTGCTTGCTCTCACCAAAGACGGCTGGCGGGCCAGCGGCACCTGGGCGGAGGACGGGGAGAGCGGCACCTGGGAGGAGGGCGACGCGGGCGTGGCGCTGGACCTGCGCCCCGACCGAAACGGACGCTTCCAGCTGGCGGTGCAGCTGCAGGATCTGCTCGATGAGGCGGGTCGCCCCCTGCCGCAGCCTGTGGTGGTGCGCGGCAGCGTCCGCAACCACAGCGTCGACGCCCCCCTGCTCCTGTTCACCGCCGTGGTCACGCTGGCGACGGCGCTGGTGCTGCTGAGGGCCTGCTACGGCATCGGCCGGGGCCGCTGGGTGCGGCGCAGCGGTGACGGCGTCAGCGCGATCCGCTGTGACGCCGGTGGCTCCGGTCTGGTGCGGGTGGGGGTGGAGGCCCGCTGGGAGCTGCCCGATGACGATCCCCCCCTGGGCCAGCCGGCGGCCACCACCACCCTGGAGCTGCAGGTGTGCGACGCCCTCGGACGCCCCCGCCTCCGGCACCGGCAGACGCTGGCCGTGGCCCATCGCTCCAGCGATGGGGACCATTGGCTGTCCGCCCGCCAGGTGATGCATCTGCACCTGCCGGAGCCGGGCAGCCACCGCTTCCGCGTGCAGCTGCCCGAAAGCTTCCGCTCCGACGGTGACCTCTGGGAGCTCGAGTGGCTGCGGCTCACCGTGGAGGACGGGCTGCGGACGGCCCGACCGGTCCCGGTGCTGTCCCTGGACGGGGCGATGGAGGGCCGCTGAGATGGTCGACGAGCGCGCGCTGCTGATGCTGCTGACGGTGACGGTGGTCGCCGCCGGCACCGTGACCGCCATCACCCGTCCCGGCCTCTGGCGCCTCGGTCAGGAGGGCACCCCCGCCGCCTCCAGCGGCGTCCGCTACGGCGGCAGCTACCGCTCCGGTCGCTGGGTGACGGCGACGCCCCGCCGCCAGGACTGGACGGGGTTCCAGGGGCGCGGGCCGGGCGCGGCCAAGTGACGGCCCGCAGCCTTCCGCCCCTGAGCCCCCTGCAGGTGCGTGTGTTGCTGGCGGCGGCGGCCCTCTCCTCCAGCGTCAGCCTGGTGCTGGAACTGATGCTGGTCACCCAGGCCAGCTATCTGCTGGGCGACCATGCCCTGGCCACCGGCGTGGTGGTGGGCACCTTCCTGGCCGCCATGGGCCTGGGCGCCTGGCTGAGCCAGTTTCTGGCCGCCGGGCCCGATCCCGGTCTGGCCCTGCTGCAGTGGTTCCTGGGCGTCGAACTGGCCCTGGCGCCCCTGTGCCTGCTGGCGCCCCTGGGCCTGTTCGCCCTCTTCCGGCTGGGGGGGCCGGTGTGGCTGGGCCTGGTGGTGTTCACCGTGCTGGTGGGGGCGCTCGGCGGCATGGAGGTGCCGCTGCTGACCCGGCTGCTGGAGTGCGGCCAGCAGCTGCGGGTCGCCCTGGCCCGGGTGCTGGCCCTCGATTACCTGGGCGCCCTGGTGGGGGCCCTGCTGTTTCCCCTGGTGCTGCTCCCCTGGCTGGGGTTGCTGCCCACCGCCGGCTGGCTGGCCCTGATGCCCCTGGTCAGCTGCGTGGTGATCGCCGCTGTGTTCCCGGTGGGGAGGCTCTGGCGCCGCTCGATCGCCCTCGCCGTTCCCGTGGTCGCCCTGGCGGGCCTCGGACTGGTCCCCCTCGGCGATCGGATCGAGGACGGCCTTTACGAGGATCCGGTGGTGAGCCGTCTCCAGAGCCGCCACCAGCGCATCGTGCTCACCCGCCGCCGCGACGACCTGCGCCTGTTCCTCGACGGCCAGCTGCAGTTCTCCAGCCTCGACGAGTACCGCTACCACGAGGCCCTGGTGCATCCGGCGATGGCCTGGCACGGCCGGCCGGTTCGCGTGCTGCTGCTGGGGGCGGGCGATGGGCTGGCCCTGCGGGAGGTGCTGCGCTGGCCGGCCGTGCGGCAGGTGGATCTGCTGGAGCTCGACCCCGCCATGGCGCGGCTGGCCCGGGAGCAGCCGTTCCTGAGGCGGCTGAACGGCGCCAGCCTGGAGGACGGCCGGGTGCGGCTGGTGTTCGGCGACGCCTTCGAGCGGGTGCGTCAGCTGCGGGGCCCCTACGACGTGATCATCGCCGATTTCCCCGACCCGTCCACGCCGGCCCTGGCGCGCCTGTACAGCGTCACCTTCTACGGGCGCCTGCTGGGCCGGCTCGCCCCCGACGGCCTGCTGGTCACCCAGGCCTCGACGCCGTTCTTCAGCCCCAGGGTGCTGGCCTCGATCCAGGCCACCCTGGGCGAGCTGAACCTGACCACCCGCCCCTACGGCGTGGATGTGCCCAGCTTCGGGCCCTGGGGTTTCGTGCTGGCCCACCGCGGCCCGCCGCGGCCGTCTCCGGCCGTGCTTCCGTTCCAGGGCCGCTGGATCGACCAGGGGCAGCTGGAGCGCCTCTTCCCCCTCAGCCGGGATCTGGCCCTGCCGCCGGGGGAGCGGGTGCTGCCGAATCGCCTGCACCGGCCGGTGCTGGCCGAGTACCAGCGCCAGGGCCGCTGGCGCGAGAACTGACCGGCCCCCGCGGCGGCGACGGGACGGGGGCGACGGCCTCCATAAGCTGGGCCCGCCGGCTGGTTGCTCCGGCCCCTGAGCACCTCGATGGCTGTCTGGCTTCTCCTGCTCCTGCTGCTGCTCGCCGCCGTCGCCCTGCTGCTCTTGCGGCGGACCCGCCTGCGCCGCCGTGCCCCGACGCTGCAGGGCCGCACCCTGTTCAACCTCACCACCGGCGACATCGTTCAGCACGATGGCCGTGACTGGGTGGTGGAGGACCGGCTGCTCTACGACGACGACGGCTTCCAGTGGCTGGAGTACCTGCTGCGCGACGGCACCGAGGGCCGCTGGCTGAGCGTCTGCGAGGACGACTGGCTGGAGGTGAGCTGGCTGGAGGACGTCCCGGCCGCCGAGCTGGAGGGTCTGACGGCCGACTTCCCCGAGCACCTGCGCTGCCGCGGCCAGCTCTATCACCTCAAGGAGACGGGCCGGGCGTCGGTGACCGCTGCCGCCCGGGTGATGAACCGGCGCCTGACGGGCTGCCGCTACGGCGATTACGAAGGGGCCGACGGTCGGGTGTTGTCCCTGGAGCGCTGGGAGGAGGGCGCCGATCCGGGGCCCCCGGAGCTCAGCCTTGGCTTGCGCATCGACCCGGCGGCGCCGCTGCTGCTGCCCGGGGATGGCCGTTCGGTCTACCGCTGAGCGGGATCCGATCGCTGAGCTGGATCCGACCGGGGAGCCGGGACCGATCGCGCCGGGATGGCCGGGTCCTCCAGCAGCGCCAGGGCACTGAGCAGGCTGTCGGCGGATTCGGGGGTGCGGTCGCGGCGCCAGCGCAGGATGCGGGGAAAACGCACCGCCAGGCCGCTGCGGTGGCGGGAGGAGCGCTGCAGGCCCTCGAAGCCCAGGGTGAAGACCTGCAGCGGTTCAACGGCCCGCACCGGACCGAAGCGCTCGGTGGTGTGGCGGCGGATCCAGCGGTCCAGCTCGGTGATCTCGCCGTCGTCGAGCCCTGAGTAGGCCTTGGCGAAGGTCACCAGGCGGCCTTCGCCGTCCCAGAGGCCAAAGGTGTAGTCGGTGTAGAGGTTGGCGCGGCGGCCGCTGCCGGCCTGGGCATAGAGGAGCACCGCATCGAGCTCCATCGGCTCCAGCTTGTGCTTCCACCACAGCCCGCGGCGCCGCCCGACGCCGTAGGCCGAATCGAGCGCCTTGAGCATCAGCCCTTCGGCGCCCACGGAGCGGGCCCGTTGCCGCAGGGCTTCCAGCTCCTCCCAGTGGCCCAGGGGCAGCACCGGGGAGAGGCGCAGGAGCCCGGCAGCGGGGGTGGAGGTCGCCTCCGGCAGCCGCCGCACCAGGTCCTCCAGGGCGGCACGGCGTCGGCCCAGGGGCTCGGGGCGCAGGTCCCGGCCCCCCCGTTCCAGCAGGTCGTAGGCCACGAAGGCCGCCGGACACTCCCGCAGCAAGGCGGCGCCGGGCTTCTGGCGCCCCAGCCGCCGCTGCAGGGGACCGAAGCCGGCGGGCTGGCTCGCCCCGGCCGGCCAGACGGTCAGCTCCCCGTCCAGCACCGTGCCCGGTCCCAGCAACGCGGCGACCCCCTCCAGCTCGGGGAAGCTGGCGTTGATCAGGTCCTCGCCCCGGCTCCAGAGAAAGGTCTGGCCGTCGCGGCGGATCAGCTGGGCCCGGATCCCGTCCCACTTCCACTCCACCTGCCAGCCGGCGGGATCGCTGGCGGCGAGGCGCTCCGCCTCCAGGGGGGAGGCCAGGCAGAAGGGATAGGGGCGGCTGATCGGCGCGGCGGCGCCGGCCTCCAGGGGCGCCAGCAGGGCCTGCATCGCGGCGGCGGAGGGCTCGAAGCCGCCCATCAGCCGGTGGGCCAGCTCCGCCTCCTCCAGCCCCGACACCGCCGCCAGCGCCCGGGTGACCAGGCCGGCCGCCACCCCCACCCGGAAGCCGCCGGTGAGCAGCTTGTTGAACAGGAAGACCTGTCCCTCGGGCAACCCCCCCCAGATCTCCAGCACCGCGTCCGCCTGGGCTTCGGCCTCCAGGGCGGCCAGGGCCGGCAGCCGCGTGCCCATCCACTCGGCCAGAGGGAGCTCCAGGGGCGGGGCCGGCGGCAGGCCCAGCCGGGGCAGCAGCAGGGCGATGGTCTCGGCCGAATCCCCCACCTGGGCGTGGCAGGCCTCGAACAGCCAGTCCGGCAGGCCGGAGCGCTCCAGGGCGATCTGCCGCAGCCGCCGGCCGGTGATCAGCCGCCGGCGCCGCTTGCCGAGCAGCAGGGCCAGGGCCCAGGCGCCATCGGCCGGATCGGCGGCCCTGAAGTAGGCCGCCAGCGCCTCGACGCGGGCCTTGGTGCCGCTGCTGCGCTCCAGCTGCCGGAAGAGGTCGGCGAAGGCCCGCATCGGCTCAGGCCAGGGGCGTTTCCGGCAGCCCCAGCTCCCGTCGCCAGTCGGCCAGGGGCCGCTCCCAGCCCTCCTCGAGCTTGAAGGTGATCAGGCAGCGGGCCTCCAGGCCCATGGCGAAGCCCCGGGCCAGGGCGCGCAGCAGCGGTTCGAGCGGTTCGTCGTCCTGAAGGGTGCCGAGCAGGCCACCGAAGATCAGCAGCACCGCCAGGGGGGAGCGCACCTGGGCCAGGTTGAAGGCCTGCAGCCCCAGCTCGCCGGGGCCGTCGATGCCGAAACCGGTGAGCACGTGGATGATGTCGTGGGTCTCCCGCAGCCGGTGGGTGATGTACTCCGCCGGTGAGCTGATCGGCCGGGGATCGATCAGGCTGTCCGGCGTCAGATTCAGGCGCTGCAGCTGCTCGGCGTAGGTGCGCCCCAGGCTGCCCTCGGGCAGGGCCGCCAGCTGGGCCATGTCGATCGGGGCGGGCCGCCAGCCTTCCGCCACCAGGGCGGCCATGGCCGGGTTCTCCAGCAGGTGTCGCTGCATCTGGCTGGCCAGGGGGCTGCCCTGGAGGCTCCGGGCCACCCCGAAGACGCTCTCGAGCTCCGTGGGGTTCTTCAGGAAGGCGGCCAGGCCGGCCACCATCCGCAGCGACTGCAGACGTTGCTGGAGGTTGAACCGCATGGGGCAAGCCGTCGCCGGAGTGGGAGGCCAGTCTGACGGGGAAGGTTCAGAGGGCGACCACCCGACGGCGGCCGGCGGCCTTGGCTGTGTACATGTTGCGGTCGGCCCGCCGGAGGAACAGATCCGCATCCTCCCCGGCCCCGTGCAGGGCGATGCCGATCGAGAACGAGGGTTCGATGGTGCGGTCACTCCAGGGGATCGGCTCGCTGATGCTGGTCTGGAGGTCTTCGGCGAAGGCGATCGCATCCTCGAGCTGCTCGATCCCCTCCAGCAGCAGCAGAAACTCATCGCCGCCGATCCGGCCGGCATGGTCGCCGCGGCGGGTCCGGGCCTGAATCCTGCGGGCCACGGTTCTCAGCACCGCATCACCGCAGGCGTGGCCGTAGCGGTCGTTGATGCCCTTGAAGCCGTCGCAGTCGCAGAAGAGCAGGGCCAGGGGCTGGGCGCTGTGGGCACGCTCATCCAGCAGCAGCCGCTCCAGCCGCTCGAGAATGGCGGCGCGGCTGCAGAGGCCCGTCAGGGGATCGGTGTTGGCGCGCTGCAGCAACAGGCGTTCCTCCAGGACCTGCGCATCCACCGGCTGGAGGGTGATCACATAGCCATGGGCCAGGCTCAGGGGGGCCCCGATGGGGTCCACCTCGCCACTGGTGTCGAACCCGCGCGTGTCGAGGCTGCGCAGCTGGTCGCACGCGAGCCTGCGGACGTTCAGCTGCACCCAGCCCCAGCCCCCATCGGGATCGGCCAGCCGCAGACGGCCCTGGCGGATCGGGCCCGACTCCGCCAGCCACTGGTCGAGATCCACCGGTCCGGGCGGCTCCTCGGCGGAGGCGAACAGATCCTGGAAGCTCCGGCCGTGCCACTGCGTCTGCTGCCAGCCCGTCATGGGCTGCAGCGACGGCGACACCCACACCACCTGCTGGTGGTGGTTCAGCAGCAGCATCACATCGACGATGTTGTCGGCGAGCAGCCGGTACAGGGCTGCCACATCCGCCAGGCTGCGGGCGGCGTGGTCCTGCTCGGTCACATCCCGCCAGGTGACCGCGAGGATCCCGCGCTCCGGGGTGATCTCGATGTCGAACAGACGGCGGCCCGTGGCCGTGGGTCCATCGTCGGCGGCAAAGCCACTGACGGCGGTGGGGACGTTGCGCATGGCCGCATCGCCATACAGCTCCATCAGCCCGTTCTGGACCATCGACGGGCTGATGGCCAGCAGCGTCTGGCCCAGGATCGCCTCGCGGTCCTGCTGCAGGTGGGAGCAGACGGCTCTGTTGACATCCAGAACCCGGAAGTCTTCGATGCTGCCGTCATGGCCATGGACGGACTGCAGCAGCAGAAAGAAATCACGGCTGGCGTCCACGGCGGTTCGCAGCAACGCGAGCTGCTCGAACGTGCCGGGCAGATGGGCCCCAGCCGCCGGCCGGCCTGACGGGGCTGCGCTGCCCTGCGGTGCCCCCGACCAGCGCTCCGGGGCAGGAACGACCGCGCTACCCGGATGCAGGAGCAGGGCCTCGAAGGCTTCCGGTTCCAGGGGAGGACCGCACAGGAAGCCCTGGAAGCAGTCGCAGCCGAGATCCTGCAGCTTCCGGCGCTGCTCCTCGGTCTCCACCCCCTCGGCGGTGCAGTCCATCCCCAGGCCATGGGCCAGGGCGATGGTGGTGGCCACGATGGTCTGATCGACGGGGGAAGTCGTCAGAGCCTGCACGAAGGTGCGATCGATCTTGAGTCGATGGACCGGCAGGGTCCGCAGCAGTTCCAGGGAGGAATAGCCGGTTCCGAAGTTGTCGATCGCGATCCGGAACCCCTGATCGGCCAGCACCCGCAGCTGTTCACGGGCCAGAAGGGGATTGCGGATCAACGCCGTTTCGGTGATCTCGAGTTCCAGCTGCTCGGGACGCAGCTGGTGCTCCGCAGGGGTCTCCAGCATGGCGCCGATGAAGCGCCCGTCCGGCAGCTCCAGCTCCCGCGGGGAGACGTTCAGGGCCAGCCGCGGGGGGTGGAGGCCCGCCGACTGCCAGGCGCTGATCCGCTGGGCGGTCTGTCGCAGCACCCAGGGGGAGAGCTGCAGGATCAGACCACTCTCTTCGGCAAGCGGAAGGAAATGGCTGGGCGGCACCGAGAGGCTCAGGTGGTTGGTCCAGCGCAGCAGGATCTCCCCGCCGGCGAGCGCGTTGGATGCGGTTCGCTGCGGTTGAATCAGCAGTCGGAACTGTTCGCGTTCCACCGCCTGGGACAGCTGAATGCTCAGCTCCATGCGCTCCTGAATCTGGCGGCTGATCGTGCTGGAGTACGCGCACACCTGAGTGCTTCCCTGGGCCTTCCCCTTCATCAGGGCCGTGTTGGCGCACTGGATCAGCGTCCGGCTCTCCTGGGCGTGCTCGGGATAGGTGGCGATCCCCACGGAAAACGTCGGGTCGAGGGGCAGGGCCTCCAGTAACGGCTGCTGCTGGGCCCACTCCTGCTGCAACCGACGGGCGGCGCCCATCGCATCACCGATGGAGCGGACTCCCTCTTCCATGAGGATCAGAAACTGGTCGCTGCCCAGCCGCGCCAGCCAGTCGCCCGGGCCGATCAGATCCCGCAGCCGGCCGGCCATGGCGCGCAGCACCCGGTCGCCGACATCGGATCCGAAGTGGTCGTTGATGTCCCCGAAGCCATCCACATCCAGGCTCATGACCGCCATCGACGCGTTGTAGCGGCGACCGCTCAGGCGTCGGTCCAGCTCCTCCAGGGTGGCGAGCTTGTTGGGAAGGCCGGTGAGGGGGTCGCAGGAGCGCTCGCCCGCCACCGCCTGCAGCAGGGCCTGCTCGCCGGTGATGTCCCTGAGGGTGCCCACCATGCGCGCCGGCGCACCGCTGTGGTCGTAGCTGAGCTGACCCACTGCCTCCACCATCACCTCCGTGCCGTCCTCGAAGCAGAGCCGGTGGCAGCTGCGGAACACATCCCCCCGGGTCACGGCCCGCCGCACATCCATATGCCAGCGGAGTCGGTCGTCGGGATGCACCAGGGCGCCGTAGTCCCGGAGCGAGGGGTGGTCACCGCCGTGCGGGCTTCTGCAGAGGCGCCGGGTCTGCTCCGACCACCGCATGCGGCCATCACTGAAGCGCAGATCCCAGACACCGATGCCGCTGATCGTCGTCCCCTCCTCCAGGAGGGAGAGGGTGTCGGCGAGCTGCATTTCCCGGTGGCGCTGCTGGGTTTCGTCGCTGACGCAGCTCACGATCAGTTGCCGCCCGTCGATCTCGAGGACACGGCTGCGGACGATGACGTCTCGGATGGAGTCATCGCGGCAGCGATGACGGGTGTGCAGGGTCCCGCCGCCGGCGACGATCAGCTCGCGGCGACGCTCGGCCCCCCAGGCAGCGTCGTGATCGGGATCGGCCTGGATCGCTTCCGGGGACAGGGCCAGCAGTTCCGGGATGCTGTACCCCAGATGGGTGTGGGCTGAATGATTGCAGGCAAGAAAATGGCCGCTCAGCGCATCGGAGGCCAGCAGGTCGGTGTCGGTGAGGTCGGCGATCAGACAGAAATCGGCCAGCCGATCGTGAAGGCTCGCGACGTGGTCTGCCGATCCCCCATGTTCACCCATGGCACCACGTTCCCTTCCTCAAGAACGCTAGGTGCGAGCTGGCCCCATCATCCTGGATCTTCAACAGTTATTGATTCCATCGGCCCTTGACAACGGGCTTTCAAGGTGAATCTTTTTCCCGTGGCGCTGATCTTCCCTCGCTTCCCATACTGCGGTTCCATGGCGAACATTCAGCGGGCCGTTGTCTGTTCATCGCTTCAGGCGGGCGAGGCTCCGGCCGCCTCCCCCTCCTCGTTCCTTTGCCCCTCGAAGGCCCGCCCCAGGGGCTCGGCCGCCAGACCCTGCTCCTCGCGCAGGTAGCGGGCCAGTCCGTCGCTGTTGCCGTGGGTCACGTACACCTGGCGGGCGCCGCAGTCCCGGACCGTGCGCAGCAGCCCGTCCCAGTCGGCGTGGTCGCTGAGGGCGAAGCCCCGCTCGAAGCCGCGTCGCCGCCGTGCCCCCCGCACCGCCATCCAGCCGCTGACGAAGGCGGTCTGGGGGTTGGTGAACCGTTTCATCCAGGGCGAGCGGTGGGCCGAGGGCGGCGCCAGCACCAGGCGCCCGGCCAGCGATTCGCTGCGGGGAAGTTCGCTCAGCGGCCGCGTCGGCGGCAGCACCACCCCCTGGCTCCGGTAGGGCTCCATCAGGGCCTGCACCGCCCCGTGCAGCAGCACTTCCTCCTCCACCCCCAGCGCGGCCAGTTCCGCCAGCAGCCGCTGGGCCTTGCCGAAGGCATAGGCGAACAGCAGCGAGGGGCGCTGGGGGCCCCCCCGCCACCAGGCCAGGATCTCGGCCGCCACCTGGTGGCCGGGCCGCCAGCGGTAGATCGGCAGGCCGAAGGTGGCCTCGGTGATCAGCACGTCGGCGCTCACCGGCTCGAACGGCGCGCAGCTGGGGTCGGCATCACGCTTGTAGTCGCCGCTGACCAGCCAGGTTTCGCCCCCGGCCGTGATCCGGATCTGGGCCGAGCCCAGCACATGGCCGGCCGGATGGAACGACACCACAGCCCCACCGAGGCGTCGTTCCTCGCCGTAGGCCAGCCCCGTCAGTTCGATGCCGGCCCCCAGCCGCTGGCGCAGCACGCCCTCGCCCGGGCTCGCCGCCCAGTAGGCGCCGCTGCCGGGCCGGGCGTGGTCGGCGTGGCCATGGGTGATCAGGGCCCGGCTCACCGGTCGCCAGGGGTCGATCCAGGCCTGGGCCGCCGGACAGTAGAGCCCCTGGGGGGTGAGCTGGAGCAGGGCGTCGGGCGGCAGGACCATGGCGCGCCGGTGCCGCCGCAGGGGGATGGCCGCATCCTGGCGGCCCGTGTCCGTTGACGGCGTGCGGGCTCACCACTAGCCATGGGGCAGCCATCACCGCTGGCCCGATGTCACTGGAGACCCATCGCGAGGAGCTGGAGGCCACCGCGGCCGCCCTGGCCCGGCCGGGCACCGGCCTGCTGGCGGCCGACGAATCCACCGGCACGATCGGCAAGCGCTTCGCCGCGATCGACCTTGAGAACAGTGAGGAGAACCGCCGCGCCTACCGCACCCTGCTGGCCACCACCCCCGGACTCGGCGAAACGATCAGCGGCGTGATCCTCTACGAGGAAACCCTCTACCAGGAGGCGGCCCCCATCGCGGGCCGGCCGGCCGGATCGATCGTCGATCTCTTCAAGGAGCAGGGGCTGGTGGTCGGGATCAAGCTGGACCTCGGGGTGGAGCCCCTGGCCGGCGGCCTGGCGGGCGAGACCTGGTGCACGGGCCTGCGGGGCCTGCAGGAACGGGCGGCCCGGGCCTACGCCCGCGGCGCCCGCTTCGCCAAATGGCGCGCCGTGCTGCGCATCAGCGCCGACGGCTGCCCCTCGGAGCTGTGCGTGCGCGAGAACGCCTGGGGGCTGGCCCGCTACGCCCGCACGGCCCAGGAGGAGGGCCTGGTGCCGATCGTGGAGCCGGAGATCCTGATGGACGGCGACCACGACATCCTCACCACCGCGGCGGTGCAGGAGTGGGTGCTGCGCAGCGTCTACGAGGCCCTGGGCCAGAACGGCGTATTCCTGGAGGGCACCCTGCTGAAACCTTCGATGACCCTGCCTGGAGCCGGGGCTTCCGATCGATCCAGCTCCGAGCAGGTGGCGGCCTACACCGTGCGCACCCTGCGCCGCAGCGTGCCCCCGGCCGTGCCGGCGATCCTGTTCCTCTCGGGGGGCCTGGGGGAGGAGGAGGCCAGCGTCCTGCTCTCGGCCATTCATGCCGCCGACCCGGAGGCCCCCTGGCACCTGGGCTTCTCCTACGGCCGCGCCCTGCAGCATTCCTGCCTCAGTGAATGGAAGGGGAACGACACGGCGGCGGGCCAGGCGGCCCTGCTGGCCCGCGCCCGGGCCAACGGCGCCGCGGCCCGCGGGGCCTATGTGGCCGGCTCCGAACCCTCCGGTGACGGCGGCTCGCTGTTCGTGGCCAACTACAGCTACTGAGCCGCTGCCGAGCCGAGGGGTCCGGGCCGGCCCCTCAGGCGCTCATCGCCAGCATGCGTTCGATCGGCACCAGGGCCCGCAAGCGGATCTCCTCGTCGAGCTCGATCGCCGGCGCCATGGTGTGCAGGCACCGCCACAGCTTCTCGAGCGTGTTCAGCCGCATGTAGGGGCAGGCGTTGCAGCTGCAGCCGTCGGCCCCGGGCACCTCATGGAAGGTCTTCTCCGGTGCCTGCCGCCGCATCTGATGGAGGATGCCCGGCTCGGTGAGCACGATGAAGGAGGGGGCCGGGCTGGTCTGGGTGCGCTGCAGCAGCTTGCTGGTGGAGCCGATGAAGTCGGCCAGGTCGAGCAGGTGCTGCTGACACTCCGGATGGGCGATCACCTCGGCCTCGGGGTGTTCCTGGCTCAGGCGCAGCAGGGCCTGCTCGCTGAAGGTCTCGTGGACGATGCAGCTGCCGGGCCAGAGGGTGAGCTCCCGGCCGCTCTGGCGGGCCACCCAGCGCCCCAGGTTCTGGTCGGGGGCGAACAGGATCGGGCGGTCGGCCGGCAGCTGCTGCACCAGGTGGACCGCATTGCTGCTGGTGCAGATCAGGTCGCTCTGGGCCTTCACCGCCGCGGAGCAGTTGATGTAGCTCACCACGACGTGGTCGGGGTGGCGCCGGCGGAAGTCGGCGAAGGCGTCGGCGGGGCAGGCGTCCGCCAGGCTGCAGCCGGCCTCCAGGTCGGGCAGCAGCACCGTGCGGCCTGGGTTGAGGATCTTGGCGGTCTCCGCCATGAAGTGGACGCCGCAGAAGACGATCACCTCGGCGTCGGTGCTGGCGGCGCGGCGGGAGAGCTCGAGGGAATCGCCGATGAAATCGGCGCAGTCCTGGATGGCATCGTCCTGGTAGTAGTGGGCCAGGATGATGGCGTTGCGCTCCTTCCTGAGCGTTTCGATCGCGGCGGCCAGCTCAGCATGGGGCGGGCAGGCCTCAGGGCTGGGTTGGGGCGTGTGGGTCAGCGTCTGCGTGAAGACCAACCGATGCCCCTTCTCATGCACGATGATCCCACTCTAGGAAGCGGTCGGTATTGGCTGAGCTGAACATCGCCATCGCGGGGGATCTGCACGACCAGTGGGATCGCAGTGACCACGACGTGCTGGAACGGATCCGTCCGGATGCCCTGCTGCTGGTGGGCGACCTGAGCGACGGCAAGTGCCGCATCCCCGAACTGCTCGCCACCCTGGAGCTGCCGATCGCCTGCGTTCTGGGCAACCACGATGCCGGCAAGGACGGCAGCGGCCGCACCCTGCGCCGCCAGCTGGAGCTGCTCGGTGAGCGGCACTGCGGCTGGGGTCTGAGGGAGCTGCGTCCCCCCGGGCTGGCGGTGGTGGGCGCCCGTCCTGGCACCGCCGGCGGTGGCTTCCACCTCTCCAAGGCGGTGCGATCGGTCTACGGGCCAGTGGGCCTGCAGGAGTCCGCCGAGCGCATCAGCCGGGCGGCCCTGGCCGCCGATCCCCAGCTGCCGCTGATCCTGCTGGCCCATTCCGGCCCCAGCGGCCTGGGCACCCAGGTGGACGACCCCTGCGGCCGCGACTGGAAGGCCCCCGCCTGCGACTGGGGGGATCAGGATCTGGCCCTGGCGGTGGATCAGATCCGCCGCCGCCGCCCCCTGCCCCTGGTGGTGTTCGGCCACATGCACCACGCCCTCTGCCATCACCAGGGGGAACGGCTGAGCTTCCGCCGCGACGCCCAGGGCACCGCCTTCCTGAACACCGCCTGCGTCCCCCGCCATGGCGTGGACCAGCGGGGCCGCGCCCTGCGCCACTTCAGCTGGGTCGTCTTCTCCGATGGCGATCTGCGCCACATCAGCCACCGCTGGTACGGCATCGACGGCGCCCTCCATTACGAGCAGACCCTCTGGACGGCGGCCCTGCCGGCGGCGGGAGTGCTCAGCCCTTGCTGATCTGCGCCTGCGTCAGCAGCCATGGCTTCGGCCATGGATCCCGAACGGCCTCGGTGCTCTGCGAACTGGCCGCCCTCAGGCCCGACTGGCGGCTGGTGATCTCCACCGGCTTGCCGCCGGCCTTCCTGGCGCTGTCCTTCGGGCCGGTGCCCTTCGAGCGGCGCCCCTGCCACTGGGACGTGGGGGTGATCCAGGCCGATGCCCTCGGCGCCGACGCCAGCGCCACCCTGGCCGCCCTCGAGCGGCTGGAGGAGGAGCTGCCGGCGCTGGTGGAGCGCGAGGCCCGCTGGCTGGAGGACCAGCGTCAGCCGGTCCTGGTGCTGGGGGACGTGCCTCCGGCGGCCGCCCTGCTGGCCCGGCGACTGCGGGTGCCGCTCGTCTGGCTGGCCAGCTTCGGCTGGGACGTGATCCATGCCCCCATGGGCCCGGCCTTCCGTCCCTGGGCCGATCGGCACCGGCAGCTCTACGGCCAGGGGGATCTGCTGCTCCATTGCCCCCTGTCCCTGCCGATGGACTGGGGGGTGCCCCAGGTGCGGCTGGGCCTGACCTGCTCCCGGCCCCGGCTCGATGGCGAGTGGCTGGCCCGGGAGCTGGACCTGCCGGCGGAGCGGGAGCGGGTGGTGCTGGTCAGCTTCGGGGGGCTCGGCATGGCGATCGACCCGGCGCTGCTGGCCCGCTGGCCCGAGCATGTGTTCATCGGACCGGAGCCGCTGCTGGCCACGGTGGCCAATGGCCGTTGCCTGCCGCCGGGGGTGCGCCCCCTCGACCTGATGCCCCTGGCCGGACGGCTGATCACCAAGCCCGGCTACAGCAGCTTCTGCGAGGCCTTCAGCCAGGGGGTGGGCATTCATCTGGTGCACCGGAGCGGCTTCGCGGAAGCACCGGTGTTGGAGGAGGACCTGCGCAACCACGGCTGGCATCGGCTGCTGAGCCAGGAGGCCTTCCGCCGCGGCGACTGGGAGCTGGACCAGCCCCTGATGCCTCCGCGGCGCGGCCCCCTGGCGGACGACGGGGCGTCCACCGCCGCACGGACGCTCGTGACCTGGCTGGAGGGACGATCAGCACTGCCTATGGGGTAGGCCTTCAGGATTTGATCATCTGTTCATCGAATCCGGGAGATATCAGTCCCTGGCTGTAACCGGAATGCAAAACGTCATTCTTGATACCGGTAGACAGTTATTCGACCGTCACAAATAAGGAATCGATTCTGCTGATTCATCGGCAAATTACCGCCAACTCCCGGCGTCATGGATTCACTTTCACTGTCCCGGGATCACTGGTTCTTCCTGTTGTCGTTCTCCAGAAGACCTGGTCTCACCAAGCACATCAAGCCGGTTTGACTCTGTTGTCCCTGCAACAGGTCTCTGCCCACTTGTCCTTCTCGACCTCTTCTCTTGCCGAACCTTCAGCGCACCCCCCTGCTTCTTGCCCTCGCCGGACTGGGTCTGAGCCTGGCCGGGCCAGTCAGGGCCGCCGAGGGCTCCCAAGGCTGGGGGGCCAGCAGCGTCGCCCCCGGCGGCCCCACCCGCATGGCGATGCTCTCGCCGCTGCCGGCCGCGCCCCGGGTCTTCGCCATCACCCCCGAGCGGCGCGCCCTGCTCAACACCATCCGCTACGCCGAGGGAACCTGGGCCAACGGCCATGAGATCGGCTACCGGATCCTGTTCGGCGGCAGCCTGTTCGACTCCCTCGAGCGGCATCCCAACCGCGTCATACGCACGGCCCGCTACGCCAGTGCCGCCGCCGGGGCCTACCAGTTCATGCCCTTCACCTGGGACATGGTCACCCGCGCTCTCGGGGTCTCCGACTTCGGCCCCGAATCCCAGGACCAGGCCGCCCTGTTCCTGGTCCAGCGTCGCGGTGCCCTGCATCTGGCCGACCGTGGCGAGCTGACCCCCGATCTGGCCGCCCGGCTGGCCCCGGAGTGGGCCTCGTTCCCCACTCTGGCCGGCCGCAGCTTCTACGGCCAGCCCGTCAAGCGTCTGAACGACCTGCGCCGCTTCTACGAGCAGAACCTGGCCCAGCTGCGCAGGGAGGAGGCCGCCGTCTGGGAGGACGTGGCCATCCGCCAGGTGCCGCCGGCCTGCAATGACGCCAGCCTCTCCTGTCAGCTGGAGCGCGCCAGCACCCCGGCGCCCTGAGCTCAGCTCTCCCCCTTGCCCTCCAGTCGCACACCGCCGAGCGTCTTCTGGGCGATGAGATAGGCCAGCACCGCCGCTCCCAGGAAGCCCAGAACGTTGCGCAGCAGCGGCAGCACGTCGTGGGTGCGGGTGATGATCGGCCCCATTCCCAGGGCGACGAACAGGATCACCCACAGGGGTGAGAGCAGCAGCACCCAGGTCCACTCCACCCGACGACCCTCCTGGCGCGGGAAGGCGGCGAACCCGACGATCAGTCCCCCCAGGATCGAGGTGCACAGGGTCAGGATCCACTGCTCCTGGGGCAGCCCGGGCACCACCTGGCAGCCGCCGATCGCCAGGCAGCCCTTCACCGCATGGATGGCCGAGAGGATCGAACCGTCCTCGCCGTGGTCGCGCACGTAGAACTGGTTGCCGTAGCGGGTCTGGAGCTCCACCCAGAAGGTGCGGGGCATCAGGGCGAACAGGGCCTCGCCCACGTTGAAGTTCAGCAGGTTGCCGCCGCGGGGATCGGCCACCAGCAGCAGACTGCGCTCATCGAGGTCCCAGAAGCCCTTGACCGCCAGGCCGGGCGTGCGCTCGTACTGGGTCAGTACCCGCAGCTTCCAGCCGCTGCTGGCTTCGAAATCCTCCAGTTCACTCTCCAGGGCCCCCCGTTCGCCGTCGGTGAGGGCCTTGGCCAGGTCGATCACCGGGGTGGGGTGATCGGGCAGCAGCTGGGGGTTGTCCGCCGCCAGGGCCTGGCCGACGGTGCCCGGCAGCACCCAGGTGACGAGCACGAGGCAGAGCGTGGCCAGGAGCGCCCCCAGCCGCCGCCCCAGGTCGCTGCGCCGCTGCGGCCCACCCCGGTGCGGTTGTCGAGCCGCCATCGCTGTCGGTGCCGTCGCTGCCGCCATCGCCATCGTTCCGTCATCCATCGGTCAGCATTCTCACCGAGTCGCCCCACGCCGCGTGATCCCTCCCTCCCCCGGCTCCCCGGCGGTTCCGGCCTGGCTGGCCCAGCGACTGCGGGCGGCGGGGGGCTCGGTGCCGTTCCTCGACTACATGGACTGGGCCCTGCACGACCCGGACCATGGGGCCTACGGCAGCGGCCGGCTCCAGATCGGCCCCGGTGGTGACTTCGCCACAGCCCCCTCCCTGGGCGAAGAGTTCGCCCGCCTGCTGGCCCCCCAGGTGGCCCAGTGGCTGGCCCTGCTCCCCGCTGACGCACCCCTGGCCCTGGTGGAGACCGGCCCGGGGGAGGGGCAGCTGGCCCAGCAGCTGGCCGAAGCGCTCCACACCGGCTGGCCCTCCCTGGCCGGGCGCACCGAGCTGGTGCTCGTCGAGCCCAATGCCGGCATGGCCGAGCGGCAGCGCCGGCGGCTCGCCAGCTGCCCCCTGCCCGTGCGCTGGGCCGACCTCCGGACCCTGGCGGACGTCCCGCTGCGGGGGGTGGTGCTGGCCCACGAGGTGCTTGACGCCCTGGCCGTGGAGCGGTTCGAGCGGCGGGGTGAGCGCTGGTGCCGCCAGCGGGTCGTGCTGGAGAACGACGGGCTTCGGCTGGAGGCCGGTGAACCCCTGTCCGGGGCGATGCTGGCGTCGCTGGCCGATCTGGGACTGCTGCCCCTCGATGAACGCCGTCCCGAGGGCTGGTGCAGCGAGCTCCACCCCGGTCTGGCCCCCTGGCTGGCTGCCTGCGCCGCAGCCCTCGACCAGGGCTGGCTGCTGGTGATCGACTACGCCCATGAAGCCCGCCGCTACTACGCGCCCCAGCGCAGCAACGGCACCCTGATGGCCTACCGCCGCCAGCGGGCCAGCGACGACCCGCTTCGCGAGCCGGGCCAGTGGGACCTCACCGCCCACCTCTGCCTGGAGAGCCTGGACATCGCCGCCCGGGCCGGTGGCTGGCAGCCCCAGGGCGTCTGCCGCCAGGGCGAGGCCCTGCTGGCCCTCGGCCTGGCCCAGCGTCTGCATGGCCTGCAGCGGCAGAGCAGCACGCCGCTGGCGGAGCTGCTGCAGCGCAGGGAGACCCTGCTGCGGCTGGTGGATCCGGCGGGGCTCGGTGAGTTCCGCTGGATCGCCCTGCGCCGTGACGGGGAACCGGCGACCCCGGGAAGGGAACCCCTGTTCCTGAGTCCCCCTTCGGCCTGATCCCGGCGCTCAGCCCTTCGGCTCAAGCCCCCGGTTCACCTGCGAACTCCTTGCCATCCCCTGCTCAGAACCACTCCGACTGGGCTTCCTCGCGGGGATTGACGTTGGCGTGGGGGGTGGTGCGGCGGAACTCCATGGTGATGCTGCGCTTCTGTTCCCCATCGGCCGCCAGCGCCTCGATCGGGTAGAGCTGCTGACCGTCCCGAAAGGGCACCTGCAGGCGGAACGTGCCATCGGCGGAGAGGGGAACGTCCTCACCGCCGATGCTGAGCCGTGCCGAGGGGTCGGTGGCTCCATAGACAATCAGCTCAGCATCGGCCACCAGCCAGAAGGAACGTTGCCGGGGCGCAACCCCACCGATGCCGGAACCGCTGCGGCCGGAGGCCCAGGGACCTGCGCCGGAGTCGGACAGGGCTCCGCCCGCACCGTGCAGGCCGGCGGCGGAATCGATCTCGTGGAAGGCCTCCGAGCCCCGGCCCAGACGCCGCCAGGGGCTGGTGGCGCTCTGGTAGAGCCGTTCGTGCAGATCGTTGACGATCTCGCGGGCCGGGGCGGCTCCCGGTGCCGGGTCAGCGGCGGGAGGCATGGAGAAGGCCACGAAGGGATCGGGCGTGGTCAGGGCCGGACCATCCAGCTCCGGGACATGGGCGGTGGCGGAGAAGGCCAGGGAGATCCAGCCGCCGCTGCCGCCCTTGCGGAAGCCCAGCTCCACCCGGTAATCGCGGCCGGACAGGGGCACCGGCAGGTACCACTCACTGGCCTGGCTGTCGACCACCACCTCCTGGAGGGTGTGGGGGTGGGTGGACCCCCCATCGAGCCCGGTGACGTCGGCCACCCGCAGACACAGCTGGGTGGCTCCCTCCGCCTGGGCCCGCTTCCGATCGCCCGGTTCGATGAACCAGCGCACCTGGGACCACTGGGGATCGCGGGGCACGAAGGCCACCCAGCTGGCCCCGCGGCCGGGCTCCTGGGGCGCCTGCGGCGGGGGCGAGAACGCCGGTGTGGGCTCCACGGCAGACGGCGAAACCTCCTCCGCCGGGGCGGAGGGATCGGGCTGGGCGGTCTGCTCCGACCCCCCGAGCCCGACGGTTCTGGCCAGAGCACCGAGTCGTCTCAGGGGCTGGCTCAGGATGTCTTTGAACCGGCTGGGACGAAGGCTCATGGGCCGTGTTGAAGAAAACCTTGCGGTGATGGTCTCCGATCCGAGGGGTCCGCGCCTTCCCTGTCAGCGAAAGACCACCTTTGAGCCCCTCTCCCCGGCGCCCTGGCCCGCAGGAGGGGGCCGCAGCGGGCCCCTGTGTCAGGGGGCGCCGATCGAAGTGGCGACCGCCAGGGCGGCCCGGATCGTGGCGGGATCGACGTCATCCCGGATCGTGACCGATCCCACACCGGTGGGCAGGACGAAACGCACCTTCCCCTGGCGCACCTTCTTGTCGGCCTGCAGGGAAGCCAGCACCGCCTCGGGATCCAGGGCCGGCCAGTCCATGGGCAGACCGGCGGCTGCGATCAGACGTCGCTGGCGGTCCTGATCGGCCTGGCTCCAGAGCCCCATGGCCACAGCGATGTCACCGGCCGCCAGCATGCCCAGGCCCACGGCCTCGCCGTGCAGCCAGGTGCCGTAGCCGCTGAGGTTCTCCACCGCATGCCCCAGGGTGTGTCCGTAATTGAGGATCGCCCGCAAACCCCCTTCCCGTTCGTCGGCCGCCACGACGCGGGCCTTGGCGGCGGCGGAACGTTCCAGCAGCCGCTGCAGCAGCACCGGGCCGAGGGCGTCCCGGCTGGCCAGGCCCCCGCAGGGATGCCGCTCGGCGGCCGCCTCCAGATCCCGGAACAGGATCCCATCGCCGATGACGGCGTACTTGATCACCTCCGCCATGCCGGCCCGGAACTCCCGTTCCGGAAGGGTCGCCAGCACCAGGGGATCGATCAGTACCAGCTTCGGCTGGTGGAAGGCGCCGATCAGGTTCTTGCCGCCGGGATGGTTCACGCCGGTCTTGCCGCCGATGGCCGCATCCACCATCGCCAGCAGGGTGGTGGGCACCTGCACCACGGCGATGCCCCGCAGCCAGGTGGCGGCGGCGAAGCCGGCCATGTCCCCCACCACACCGCCGCCGAGGGCGACGATCAGGGAGCTCCGCTCCAGGCGGTGGGCGAAGGCGGCGTCGTGGATGGCCGCCACCGTGGCGGGGGTCTTCTGTTCCTCACCGGCCTCGATCACCAGCGTCCGCACCACGAAGCCGGAGGCCTCCAGGCTCTGCAGCGCCCGGGCCCCGTGGAACGCGTCCACATCGGGATTCGTCACCATCAGCACCCGGGTGCCGCTCTGGATTCCCCGTTCGAGCAGGAACGAACCGAGGCCCCCGAGCAGGCCCTCACCGATCATGATCGGGTAGGGATCGGCAGCGAGGGACACCGTGATGGTGCGGTACTCCTGCGGCACGGAGGAAGGGGCGAGGGTGGACCGAGGCTAGGCCTGGGGGGAGAGGCGGCGGACCACCTCCAGCACCGCCTCCCCGTAGCTGGCGAGCTTGGCGGTGCCGATGCCGGTGAGGCCGGCGAGTTCGTCGAGGCCGGTGGGACGGCGTTCGGCGATGGCCACCAGGGTGCGGTCATGAAAGACCACATAGGGGGGCAGGCGCTGCTGCCGGGCCTGCTCCAGCCGCCAGGCTTTCAGGGCCGCCAGGAGGTCCGGATCGGCGGACTCCGCGCCGGCCGCGGGTGTTGTGGCTCCCCCGGAGGCGCGCCCACGTCGCTCCCGGGCCGGCGGCGGCAGCCGGATCTCGAGGCGGGACTCGCCCCGCAGCAGCGGCCGCACCAGCGCCTCGGGGCCGAACTCCAGGCCGCCATGGCCATCGGCGGCCGCCACCACGTACCCCCTGGCGGTGAGCTGGCGGAACAGGCTGCGCCACTGCAGCCGGTCCAGTTCCCTGCCGATCCCATACACCCCCAGTTGGTCATGGCCGAGGCTGCGGACCCGGGCGGTGTCTCCCCCCAGCAGCACGTCCACCAGGTGGGCGGCCCCGAAGCGGCCGCCGGTGCGGTAGACGGCCGAGAGGGCCTTGCGGGCCGGTTCGGTCACGTCCACCCCCTGGTTCGGCTCCAGGCAGACGTCGCAGTTGCCGCAGTCGGCGCTGCCCGTCTCGCCCAGATAGTCGAGCAGGATCCGGCGGCGGCAGCCGGAGGTCTCGGCGAAACCGATCAGGGAATCGAGCCGGCCATGCTCGATGCGCTTCTGGGCCGGCGCGGCGTCGGACTCCTCGATGAAGCGGCGCAGCGGTGGCACGTCGGCGGCTCCATGCACCATCCAGGCAATGGCCGGCAGCCCATCGCGGCCCGCTCGGCCCGTCTCCTGGTAGTAGGCCTCCAGGCTCTTGGGCAGGTCCACGTGGGCCACGAAGCGCACGTCCGGCTTGTCGATGCCCATGCCGAAGGCGATGGTGGCCACCACGATCACGCCGCTGCCGTGGCGGAAGCGCTCCAGGGCGGCACCGCGTGTGTCCGCCGCCAGGCCGGCGTGGTACGGCAGGGCGTCATGCCCGTCGGCCTTGATCAGTGCAGCGAACTCCTCCACCCGCTTGCGGGAGCGGGCGTAGACGATGCCGGCATGGCCCCGCTGGCTGGCGAGGAACTCCAGCAGCTGGCGCTTCGGATCGCTCTTGTCCCGCAGCAGATAGCGGATGTTCGGCCGATCGAAGCTGGCGGTGAACACCGCCGCCTGCTCCAGGCCCAGGCGCGCCACGATCTCGGAGCGGGTGCGGGGATCGGCGGTGGCGGTGAGGGCGATGCGGGGAACGGCCCTGAAGCGCTCCGCGAGCACCGCCAGCTGCAGGTACTCGGGACGGAAATCGTGGCCCCACTGGGAGACGCAGTGGGCTTCATCGATGGCGAACAGGGCCAGGGGCAGGTCGGCGAGCCGCTCGATGAGGTCACCGTTCAGCAGCCGCTCCGGCGACACGTACAGCAGGTCCAGACCCCCTGTCTGCAGCTCCCGCCAGGTGGCGGCAGCCGAGGCGCCGCTCTCGGCCGAATGCAGGGCGGCCGCCCGCACGCCGGCCTGGCGCAGGGCACTCACCTGATCCTGCATCAGGGCGATCAGAGGCGACACCACCACCGCCGTGCCCGGCCGGCAGAGGGCCGGGATCTGATAGCAGAGCGACTTGCCGCCACCGGTGGGCATCAGCACCAGGGCCGACCCCCCCGCGCAGACGTGCTCGACGATGGCGGCCTGGGGGCCGCGGAAGGCGTCGTAGCCGAAAACCTCCCGCAGCACCTGCCTGGGCGTCGGCGTTGGGGTCATGGGGAAAGGGGTGGGGCGGCACCAAGGGGGCTCCAGCCTCGGCTCCGATTGTGCATCGCCCCGGCTCCGGCAGGATGTCCCCATGGCTCCACCCACCCCCGCCGCACCGGCAGCCACCCGCTCCGCCTGGGCGTTCCTGACCCCCGCCCTGGTGCTGCTCGCCGTGTCGGTGCTGATTCCGGCGGCGATGGCCCTCGTGATCAGCTTCACCCGCACCGGGCTGGATGTGGGCGAGCCACTCACCTTCGTGGGCCTGGCCAACTTCCGCCGCCTGCTGGCCGATCCGATGCTGCTGCGGGTCACGGGCACCACCTTTCTCTATCTGGTGGGGGTGGTGCCGCCGATCGTGCTCGGATCCCTGGCCCTGGCGGTGCTGGTCAACCGCCAGCTGCCGGGGATCCACTGGTTCCGCGGTGCCTTCTACACCCCGGTGCTGGTGTCGCTGGTGGTGGCAGCGATTGCCTTCCGCTGGCTCTACGCCGAGAACGGCCTGGTCAACGGCTGGCTCGGCGCCCTGCTGGGGGACCGCTTCTCGCCGATCGGCTTCCTCACCTCCACCGGTCTGGCCCTGCCCTCGGTGATGCTCGTGACCCTCTGGAAGGGCCTCGGCTACTACATGGTGATCTTCGTGGCCGGCCTGCAGGGGATCTCCGCCGATCTCTACGAGGCGGCGGCCCTCGATGGCAGCGAGGGATGGCGCCGCCATCTGGACATCACCCTGCCCCTGCTGAGGCCCTACATCACGCTGGTGGCGGTGATCTCGGCGATCGGGGCCACCAAGGTGTTCGAGGAGGTCTACCTGATGACCCAGGGGGGCCCGGCGGACAGCACCCGCACGATTGTGTATTACGTGTACGACCAGGCCTTTTCCGAGCTGGAGATCAGCTATGCCTGCACGGTGGGGCTGGCCCTGTTCCTGATCGTGCTGCTGCTCAGCCTGCTGCGCTACGCCTTCGCCGCCGACAACCCGCTCCAGTGATCCCCGCCGGGCCCCTGCCGGTGATGTCACCGTCGGGGCCCTCGACCCCCTGATGGCAGGCTGGTTTCCGCTTCGAGCCACCAAAGCCAGGGTGAAGATCATCGCGGACCCCCTTCCCCAGGCCACGCCGGCACCGCTCGACGCCATCGGCATCGTCGGCGGTGGCCAGCTGGCCTGGATGCTGGCCGAGGCGGCCCGGGACCTCGGTGTCGCCGTGCACGTGCAGACGCCCGGCGCCGGGGATCCGGCCACCCGTGCCGCCGCCAGCGTGGTGCTGGCGCCGGTCGATGACGTCAACGCCACCCGGGAGCTGGCCGGTCGCTGCGGCGCCATCAGTTTCGAGAACGAATGGATCCCCCTCGAGGCCCTGCGGGCCCTGGAGGGGCCGGGGCTGCAGTTCCTGCCGGGTCTCGATGCCCTCCAGCCCCTGGTCAGCAAGGCGGGCCAGCGGCGGCTGCTCGGTGACCTGCATCTGCCCGCCCCCCGCTGGTGTCCCCTGGCCGATGTGCTGCAGCCGGAGCCTGCCCTGCCCCCGGGCGGGGAGGGGGCGGGGCTCCCGCCGGCGGGCCCACCGCGCCCCCTGCAGACGCCGGCGGTGCCGCGCCTCCCCGAGGGCTTCCGCTTTCCCCTGATGGCCAAGGCCAGCCGCGGCGGCTACGACGGCCGGGGGACGGTGCCGGTGCCCGATCTGGGGGCGCTGGAGCAGCTGCTGGATCGCGTCGAGCCGGACGACTGGATCCTTGAGGAGCTGGTGGCCTTCGAGCGCGAACTGGCCCTCGTGGCCTGCCGCGACCGACAGGGGCAGGTGGCCTGTTACCCCCTGGTGCAGACCCACCAGCACAGCCGTGTCTGCGACTGGGTGCTCTTCCCCGCTCCGGTGGACCACCGGGTGGAGGTGTTCGCCCGCAACGTGGCCGCCTCCCTGCTCACGGCCCTGGATTACGTGGGGGTGCTGTCGATCGAGTTCTTCTACGGGCCCTCGGGGCTCCAGGTCAACGAGCTGGCCCCCCGCACCCACAACTCCGGCCATCTGACGATCGAGGCCTGCCGCACCAGCCAGTTCGCCCAGCAGGTGCGGATCGTCGCCGGTCTGCCGATGGGGGCCACCGAGGCCGTGGTGCCCGGGGCGCTGATGGTCAACCTGCTGGCGCCGGAGGACGGTGATGACGACCAGCTGGCGCGGCGCCGGGCACTGGAGGCCCTCCCGGACGCCCACCTGCACTGGTATGGCAAGCGGGGCGGAGGGGTGGGACGCAAGCTGGGCCACCTCACCCTGCTTCTGCAGGGCCGCACCGCAGAGGAGCGGGAACTGGAACGCCAGCGGCTGCTGGCCGAGGTGCGGGCCATCTGGCCGCTCCCCCACCAACCCGCCTAGGATGCTGGCGGACTGCTGTGTTGGTGACTGCCTTTCACAGTTTTCTGATCTGACTCCCTTTCGACACGGGGAGTCTTCAGCGACGGCAACGTAGACCGGCTTCATTGCCGGAAACGAAGCCCCGCCCCTGACTCCCCTTCTGGTTCATCCAGGTCGAACACTGGGGCAAGACGGCACGGCGGTCCACCCCTTTTCCCCATTCCGATCGCGCCCGGGCCGGCATGCTGGGGGCAGGTCGCCCCGCCGCCGTGAACAGCGAGCCTTCGAGCTTTCAGCAGGCCTTCGAGCGCCTGCTCGCCCGTGCCCCGGGTCCGGTGTTCCCCCGGGCCCGGGCGCTGTACCTGCAGAAGTACCCCCTGGAAGGGGAGGCGGGGGGCGCCTTCCGCACCTTCCTGCTGGAGGAGGAGATCCAGGAAAGTCCCGCCGGCGCCCTGCGGATCCGGGCCCTTGCCCTGGCGATCGTGGCCTGGGGCCAGCCCCGTTTCGACAGGGCTGCTGCTGCGGCCTACCTGGAGCGCCGCTGGGGACTGCGCCCCGGCGATCTGCAGGAGGTGCCCGGGACGAGCTGGTTCCGCGACAGCGGCGCCTACGGCCGCTTCGGCACCCCGGCCGTCTACGAGCGGGTGGCCCCCACGAGCCTGCTCAGCTCGTCAGCCGATCCAGTTCCTCCTGCAGCTGATCCCGGCTGAGGCGGGTGACCACGAACACCTCCTGGGCCGTGCTGCCGCGGCGGGCCAGCAGCTTGTGGCCGCCGGTGATCGGGCTCGACACCCGCAGCCGCAGGCCGACGCTGCGGCCCCTGACCCGGGTGATCACCGCCGGGGTGATCGTGTCGATGTCCGGCAGGGTCGCCAGCCGCCTGAGCAACGGGATCAGGCCCTCCACGTAGGTGCTGTGGGTGATCACCAGCCGGGCCATGGGTGCTGCTCAGCCGTGGCCCAGGGGAGCCATGGTCAGACCTTCGGCGGAGAGCAGCTGGTGGTACAGCTCCCCCTGCTCGAGCGGTCCGCTCCAGACCACCGCCGATCCCTCGCCATCGATGCGGTGGGCCAGTTCCCAGGCCCGGTCGGGCTGCATGCCGGGCAGATGGCGCACGAGCACCGCGACCACGTGCTGGAACGTGTTGACGTCGTCGTCGAGGACGATCACGTTGACGCTGGGATAGTGCGCGGACCGGCGCTGGGCGATCGGGGCGGGACTTCTGGAGGGGGCGACGACCATGGGCCTGCAGCGGCTGCCGGTCCCCAGCGTAGGTAACATGCGCGGAGTCTTGAACCGGGCCCGATGTTGATCACCCTTGGTTGGTCCGCCCTGGCGGCCATCTTCACCTTCTCGATCGCCATGGTGGTGTGGGGCCGCAACGGTGACAACAGCATCGGTTTCTGATCTGGCCTTCCCCACCACCACCCTGCTGGCGGGCCTGGCCTCCGCCCTGCTGCTCTTCGTGAGTGTGGGTGTGATCTATCTCTCCACCGTCGAATGGCGCGACAAGCGCCGACGGCGCTCCAGCGAAGGCCGCAACCGCTGATGGTCAACCCTTGACCAGCCCCGGCGCGAGGCGGCCGAAAGGCCTCTTTGGGTGAGCGCTCCGCTGCTGGTCGCCTGGCCATCGCCCCCCTGCGCAGACGCCCGCTTTCGCCAGGGTCACCACCGATGAAGGAGCGGCCCCGGGGCCGGCCGCGACGTCCCACCCTCCCTGGCCCCAACCCGCCGGCGATTGCATGAGCCGCCCGATCGATCGTCTGCGCCGCTCGCTGGTGGCGCCGGCCCTGCCCCGGCTACCCGGGCCGCCTCCCCTGCCGCTCACCACGGTCACCCTGCTGCTGTTGCTGCTGCTGCCGAGCCTCGCCCTGTGGCGCTGGCCCCGGCCCCGCGCCCAGGGACTTGAGCAGCTGATGGCGGTGAGCAGCCTGCTGCAGAGTTTCCCCGCCAGCCCGGAGCGGCCGGTTCCGGCCCTCTGGCGAGATCGCCTCGGCGAGGCCGCGGGCCGCCGGCTGTGGCGCGAGCAGCGCCGCACCTGGTGGCAGTTCTGGGGACCGCACACCGACGGGGGCGCCTACCTGGTGCTGCAGGAGAACGCCGCCGGCGGGGCCCGGCCGCCCCTGCCGGCCCAGGGCCTGCGGGTGGGGAACCTGCTGGTGGTGGCACCGGATCCCCTCTCCCGGCGCCTGCTGCAGGACCAGCTGCGGCCCGACCAGCGGGCCGGCCGCGGACTGTTCAGCACCTGCCTGCCCCGCCTGGAAAGTGGCCAGGGCGTGTTCTGGAACGCCTCCGGACTCGGGGCCCTGGTGGGGCCCCTTGCTCCCCTGCTGGAGGCCTACCAGGAGGGTTGCTTCTCTCTGTCCCTGGAGGGCTCGGAGGTGCGCTGGCGCGGCGAAGCCTCCGATCGCCCCGCCTCCACCGGCCCGGCGGGCCGCCTGAGGATCCCGGACCTGCCGCCGTCCGCCCGGCCGCCCCTGCCCGCCGACCTGCTGCTGGAGCTGCAGGGCTCCTCCCTCGAGCAGCTGTTCCGGGGACTTCTGGCCCGCCAGCTGATCCGCGATCCCCTGGCGGCCCGCTACGGCATCGACACCAAGGGGCTCGCCCTGCTGCGGCGTTCCCCGTTCCGGCTGCGGCTCCAGCCCCAGCTCACCGGTGCCTTCCAGGCCTCGCTCGAGCTCCAGGTGGCGGTGGGGGCCGACCGCCAGGGCTGGCGCCAGCTGCTGCAGGGTCTGGCCCGGGCCCTGCAGGCCCAGGGGCTGGAGGCGGGCCCCACCGCGGCCGCATCCCAGGAGGGTGCCGCCACCTGGAGCCGGCAGGACGGCGTGGTGCTCGGGGGATGGCGCTGGATCGGCGAGGGGGGACCCGCACCCCAGTTGCTGCTGTTCCTCGGTCCGGTGCCCGGCCGCTGGCAAGCCATGACCACCTCAGGGACGGGCGCGCCGGCCAGCGGTGAGCTGTGGTTGCGGGTCCGGCCAAGGGGGCTGGACCAGCTGGGCCTGCTCCCCGAACCCTTGCCGGAGCTGGTGCGACGGGCCGATCAGCTGTGGATGGAGTCCCTTCCCGGCACAACGGCTAACGGAGCCGACGGGCTCAGCTGGCTGAAGGGACGCCTTCAGGTGAGCCGCTGACGGCCTGGCGCTCGCGCCGCCGACGCTCGGCGGCCACCGTCTCCTCCATGAGCTCGACGGCCATGGACATCTTCTCCAGGTTGCTGGCGTAGAGGGCGAGGTCCTTGTCGAGACGGTCGCGCAGCAGGCCCATCGACGCGCCGATGTCGTGGGCCAGCTGGCGCAGGGCCTGGGGTTCCATGGCGTCGTCGGCCAGGGCCTGCTCCAGCAGGGCCAGCAGGCCGACGGCCATCAGACGCGAGTAGTGGAAGTCGGGCCGGCGGATGCCGGCCAGGGCGGTGGCCACCGGCGGCGGGGCCCCCGCCCCCTGGCTCTCGATCCACTGGCGCACCTCGGCCTGGCTGTGGCGTCCCATGGCGGCCAGGGCTTCCTCGCACTGGCGGCGCAGGTCGGGGCCATCGAAGCCGGAGGAGGCGCAGAGGGCCTGGAAGAGGGGGGCCTTCTGGGCTTCGGGACGGTAGCCCCGGGCAAAGCCATCGAACACCTGCACCAGTCCGACGGCGAACAGGGGATCACTCTGGAAGCCCTTCTGACGGCTCAGCAGGTGGAGCTCCACCAGCAGTTCGTCGACCATGCGCCGGTAGAGGGGACTGATGACATGGGGGAAGGCGCCGTGGAAGGCGCGCTTGCTGTCGGCGACGGTGAGAGCAGCGCTCACGCGGATGGATTCTTCGTTGCAGCGACCTTAGCGCTGCAGGCACTCGACCCGATCGGCGGCTGGGTAGGATCGTTTCAATCGCCTGTCTGGAGCCCATGATCCCGATCGTCATCGAGGAGTCGGGTCGCGGTGAAAGAGCCTTCGACATCTATTCCCGCCTGCTGCGCGAGAGGATCATCTTCCTCGGCGAACCGGTGACGGCGGAGTCTGCCAACCGCGTGGTGGCCCAGCTGCTGTTTCTGGAGGCCGAAGATCCTGAAAAGGATATCTTCCTCTATGTCAATTCCCCCGGCGGTTCGGTTTACGACGGCCTTGGCATCTTTGACACGATGCAGCACATCAAACCCGACGTCCAGACGGTCTGCGTTGGCCTGGCGGCCAGCATGGGCGCCTTCCTGCTCTGCGCCGGCGCCAAGGGCAAGCGCAGCAGCCTCAGCCATTCCCGGATCATGATCCACCAGCCCCTCGGCGGGGCCCGGGGCCAGGCCAGCGACATCCGCATCCAGGCCGATGAGATCCTCTATCTGAAGGACAAGCTCAACCGTGAACTGGCGAGCCGGACCGGACAGGATCTGGAGCGCATTCAGATCGACACCGATCGGGACTTCTTCATGTCGCCGGCCGAAGCGATGGCCTACGGCCTGATCGACAAGGTGATCGAAAAGCGGCCTGTTCGCCCCGTCTGAGCCCCAGCCGCCCACAAAAAAGGGCCTGCCGGAGCAGGCCCCTTTTTTCATGGCGCTAAAGCCGGAGCTCAGGAGGCTTCGCTGGTCTCAGCCACGGCGGGGCCCTGCGGGGGAACAGTCGCCAGGTCGGCGGCGGTGAGCAGGGGGGAGAAGCGATCCTTGTCGGGAATCGAGGCGAACTCCGAAACGATCAGACGGAATTCGTCGCCGTCGAGGCTCTCCTTCTCGATCAGCAGCTCCACCAGCCGGTCCATGCAGGCCCGGTGCTCGGCCACCAGCCTCACCGTGTCTGTGTAGCAGCTCTGGACGATCTGGCGGACGGCCTCGTCGATCTTGTGGGCGATGGCATCGGAGACATCGCTGCGGGTCATCAGGTCGCGGCCCAGAAACACCTCCTGGTTGCCGGCCTCCAGGGACATCGGACCCAGATCGCTCATCCCGAAGCGGGTCACCATCTGCCGGGCCATCGAGGCCACCTGCTGGATGTCGCCGCCGGCCCCGGTGGTGACCTCGGAGTGGCCGAACACCACATCCTCGGCGGCACGGCCCCCGAGGGCCCCCATGATCCGGGCCCTCAGCTGGGCTCGGCTGACCAGCATCTGCTCCTCATCGGGGGCGAACCAGGTGAGGCCCTGGGCCTGGCCCCGGGGAATGAGGGTGACTTTCTGCACCGGATCGTGCTGCTTCACCAGGGTGCCCACCAGGGCGTGGCCCACCTCGTGATAAGCGATCAGGCGCTTGCTGCGGCCATCGGTGAGGGGCTTGCCCTCCATGCCGGCGATGATCCGGTCGACGGCATCGTCGATCTCGGCCAGACCGGTGGCCTCCTTGCGCCGGCGGGCGGTGAGGATCGCCGCCTCATTCAGCAGGTTGGCCAGGTCGGCGCCGGTGAAGCCGGGGGTGCGGCGGGCGATCATCTCCAGGGAGACGTCGTCAGCCAGCTTCTTGTTGCGGCTGTGCACCTTGAGGATCGAGAGCCGACCCTTGATGTCGGGCGCGTCCACCTGCACCTGGCGATCGAAACGGCCGGGCCGCATCAGGGCCGAATCCAGCACGTCGGGCCGGTTGGTGGCGGCGATGATGATGATGCCGCTGTTGCCCTCGAAGCCATCCATCTCCGTGAGGAGCTGGTTGAGGGTCTGCTCCCGCTCATCGTTGCCGCCGCCGATGCCGGCGCCCCGCTGGCGGCCGACCGCGTCGATCTCATCGATGAAGATCAGACAGGGGCTGTTCTCCTTGGCCCGCTTGAACAGGTCGCGCACCCGGCTGGCGCCGACCCCGACGAACATCTCCACAAACTCGGAACCGGAGAGGGAGAAGAAAGGCACCCCGGCCTCGCCGGCGATCGCCTTGGCCAGCAGGGTCTTGCCGGTGCCGGGGGGACCGACCAGCAGCACACCGCGGGGGATCTTGGCTCCCACCGAGGTGAAGCGCTCGGGGGTCTTGAGGAAGGTGACCACCTCCTGCAGATCCTGCTTGGCCTCCTCCACCCCGGCGACGTCATCGAACTTGACGCCGGTTTCCGCCTCCATGGCGAAACGGGCCTTGGACTTGCCGAACTGCATGGCCTGGCCGGGGCCACCCGGCATGCCGGAGGAACGCCGGGCCAGGAAGATCAGCGAGCCGATCAGCAGCAGCGGGAAGAGCAGGTTGCCCAGCAGCCCCAGGGCCGGCGGGGTGGACTTGGGCGGATGGACATCGAAGCTGATGCCCTGATCCTTGAGCTTGTTGATCAGCTCCGGAGCGACGCCGGGCAGATCGACGCGCAGGCGCTGGACGCGGTTGTCGAGGTCTGGATCCACCGCCTCGATCACGGCGGTGCGACCCCCGTCGAAGATATCAACGGCGGTGACGCGCCCCGCCTCCACGTAATCCAGGAAGCGCCCGTAGCTCATCCGGGCCACCGCCGCATTGCGGGGGGCGCTGGTGTCGCCGCCACTGCCGGCGGGGGCCAGGCGCCCTCCGGAACTCAGCAACTGCCAGCCCAGGAACAGGGCCACGGCGACCGGCAACAGCCACAGGGCAAGGACACGCCAGCGCTGATTCATGGTTGTGAAGCTTTTGGACAACCTTAAGAGCGCGGGGCCCGCCAGCGGGAGCCCGGCAGCGCCGGTGCGGGGTGGTCAGCTGGCCTGCAGCCAGGGGTTGAGCTCGATGCCGCCGGCGGCAGCCTCAGGCACGGGGGCCGATTCCATGATCAGTTCGCGAGACTCGATCGATTCGAGCAGTTCCGGGCCACCCAGGCCGTGCGTCCAGATCTCCACCTCGCTCCTCTCGGGACACTGAAAGGTCAGGAGTTCGAAAGGAAACACGACCCGTTCGAGGAAGAACTGCCCCGGCCCGATGCAGCGCAGGATGACCATGCGGTCGGAGCTGTTCCGGTAGCCGCAATCCACCTGTTCCGTCCGGGCCAGTTGATCCAACACCTTCATGCGGCGACGTCCATACCATCAAGCCATTGCGGCTGTGGGGATTCGGTGACGAAGGCGACGGATTGGCAGTCTTAATCTTTTCTTCTATTCTCCCTGGGCGAAGCCGGGGCTAGGCCCCCACGGGCGACCGCTGCGGCCCCGCCGGCGGCTTCAGAGACTCCTCAGGGCCGCGATCGGATCCAGTCGGGCGGCGCGGCGGGCCGGCACCACCCCGAAGAACAGGCCGATCGAGCCGGACAGCCCCACCGTCAGCAACACGGTGCTGGCCTCGATCGTGGCCGGCAGGGGGGTGAAGGCCGCCACCAGGGCCACGGTGCCCAGGCCCATGGCACTGCCGATCACCCCGCCGAGGCTGGCAAGGACCAGGGACTCCACCAGGAACTGGAGCAGCACGTCGCTGCTGCGGGCTCCGAGGGCCTTGCGCAGGCCGATCTCCTCGGTGCGTTCACTCACCGACACCAGCATGATGTTCATGATGCCGATCCCGCCCACCAGCAGGGACACGGCGCCGATCGCGGCGAGCATCAGGGTGAGCCCGCCGGTGATCGTGCCGACGATCGTGAGGGCATCCTTCTGGGAGCGCACGGCGAAGTCGTCCTCCCGCAGGATGCGGTGGCGCTGGCGCAGCAGGTTGGTGATCTGGAAGGCGGCGGCGCCGGTGCTGGCTTCGTCGCGGGCCTCCACGCTGATGAAGGTGAGGCTGACGCCGAAGGTGGGATCCCGTCCGCTCAGCTGGCTCACCATGGTGGTGAGGGGGATGTAGGCGTTCTCGTCCTGGTTGGAGCCGAACACCGCCCCCTTGGACGCCAGCACGCCGATGACCTCGAAGGACTTGTCCCGGATGCGGAGCTGGCGGCCCAGGGCTTCGCCGGTGGGCATCAGCTTCTTCTGCAGATCGGGCCCGATCACCACCACGTTGCGGGCGCCCTTGAGATCGCGCTCGTCGATGAAGCGGCCCCGGGTCACCTCGAAGCTGCGCACCGGCAGGAATTCCGGCGTCACCCCGGACACCGAGATCGTGGAGCTGAACCCCCCCGCCTGGGCCACCTCATTGAGGGTGATCTGGGGGGCGACGCGACGCACGCTCGGCACCTGCTCGGCGATGGCCTTGGCGTCCTCCAGCACCAGGGTGCGCGGAGTCTCGATCCCCTGGCGGCGCGTGTCGTTGTTGCCGGGCACCACGAACAGCACGTTGGCGCCCAGGGTGCTGAGCTGGCTCTCGGCCAGGTTCTGGGCGCCACGCCCCACCCCCACCAGGGTGATGACCGAGGCGTTGCCGATCACGATGCCGAGCATGGTGAGCAGGCTGCGCAGACGGTTGGAGCGCAGCGTCAGCAGCGCCATGGCCACCGTCTCGCTCAGGGGCAGCTTGGAGGCCATGGCGGCGCAGCCGGAGTCGCTTCGGTTCTAGAGGAAAGACGGCACCGCCGAAGGGTGGGCACTGCGGGGTCCCCGGTGCACCACCCCCTCCTGGATCTCGAGGGTGACCACCTCGCCCATGCGCAGCTCGAGGGTGGCGTTGGCCACCCCCACGATCACCGGCACACCCAGCCGCTCGGCGATCACGGCGGCGTGGCTCTGGCGGCCCTCCTCCTCGGCGATCACCCCGCGGGCCTTGCGGATCGCCTCCAGGTAGGCGGCGCTGGTCTCGCGCACCACCAGGATCTCGCCGGCCTCCAGGCGGGCCGCATCCTCCGGCGAGCTGGCCAGGCGCACCTTGCCACTGACGGTGCCGCTGCCGATGCCCACACCACGGCCCATGACGGCGGAGACGATGCCCACCTTGACCAGGTCGGTGGAGCCGGATACCCCTTCGAGGGTGCCGGCGGTCTGGACCACCAGATCACCGGCGCCCAGGAGCCCCAGCTGCTGGGCCGTGGCCATGGCGACGCTGAAGGTGCGGCTGCTGCTGGACTCGTCCTGGATCAGCAGGGGGTTGACCCCCCACACCAGCTGCAGCTGCCGGGCCACCGTGACATCGGAGGTGATCGCCAGGATCGGGGTGCTGGGGCGGAACTTGCTGACGTTGCGCGCCGTGGAGCCGGTCTTGGTGAGGGGCAGGATCGCCGCGGCGTTGAGCTGGCGGGCGATGCTGCTGACCGCCTGACAGATGGCGTTGGGGATGGTGGTCGCCATGTGGCTGTCCAGCACCCGCTGGGGGTAGTCCCGTTCGATGCGGCGGGCGATCTGGTCCATGGTGGCCACCGCCTCCACCGGGTAGTCGCCGACGGCCGTCTCGTTGGAGAGCATCACCGCATCGGTGCCGTCGAGGATGGCGTTGGCCACATCGCTCACCTCGGCCCGGGTGGGCCGGGGGCAGGAGGCCATCGAATCGAGCATCTGGGTGGCCGTGATGATCGGGATGCCGAGGCTGTTGGCCTTGCGGATCAGCTCCTTCTGCAGCAGCGGCACCTCCTCAGCGGGCATCTCCACCCCGAGGTCGCCCCGGGCCACCATCACCCCGTCGCAGAGGGGCAGGATCGCGTCGATGGCGTCGATGGCCTCGAACTTCTCGATCTTGGCCACCACCGGTGTGTTGTGGCCCTGGCTGCGGATCAGCTCCCGGATCTCCAGCATGTCGGAGGGGTTGCGCACGAAGCTCAGGGCCACCCAGTCGACGCCCTGCTGCAGCCCGAAGGCCAGGTCGCGCCGGTCCTTGGGGGTGAGGGCCCGGATCGAGAGCTGCACATCGGGGAAGTTGACCCCCTTGTTGTTGGAAAGCACCCCGCCCACCGTGACCTTGCACTTCAGGGTCTGCCCGGGACCGTCCACCTCCACCACCACCATCTCCACCCGGCCGTCGTCCAGCAGGATGCGGCTGCCGCTGGTCACCTCGTCCGCCAGACGGTCGTAGGTGACGGTGGCGATCGTGTTGTCGCAGTTGACGGCCCGGGAGGTGAGGGAGAAGGGATCCCCCTTGGCCAGGGTGATGGGACCGGCCTGGAAGCGGCCCAGCCGGATCTTGGGGCCCTGCAGGTCCTGGAGGATGCCGATGTGGACGCCCAGTTCGTGGGCCACCTGGCGGATGGTGGCGATCCGATCGGCGTGATCGCTGTGATCGCCGTGGGAAAAGTTGAGACGGAAGGTGGTGGCGCCGGCGGCGATCAGCTGCCGCAGCACCTCGGGCGACTCGGTGGCGGGCCCGATCGTGGCCACGATCTTTGTGCGACGCATGAGATCGTGAGGGGCCATTGAACGACCTTGTACAGGGGCGGAAACTACCATCCGGACTTGCCCGGAGCGCGCTTGGAATGGACTTTCACGACTACCAGCAACGCTCCCGTGAGACGGCCCGCTACCCCGAGGCCGGCAACAACATCCTTTATCCCACCCTGGGCCTGTGCGGCGAGGCCGGCGAAGTGGCCGACAAGGTGAAGAAGGTGCTGCGCGACCGAGCCGGGGTGTTCGGCCCCGAGGTTCGCGACGATCTGCGGCTGGAGCTGGGGGACGTGCTCTGGTACGTGGCCCAGCTGGCCACGGAACTGGGGCTGGATCTCGACGACGTGGCGGCCGCCAACCTGGCCAAGCTGGCCGACCGGGCGAACCGTAACGTGATCGCAGGCAGCGGCGACCGGCGGTGACTCAGGCAGGGATCGTCGTTCCAGGGACCAGGACTCCGGCCGGCAGCTGGGCCGGCAGGTCGGTCGCCACCCGGGTCGGGCCATTCCTCCGGCTGCTGGTGCGGCTGTTCCTCGTGCTGCTGGTGGTCTGCGGTGCCCCGGCCCTGGCCGGCGCCACCGATCTGACGGTGTCCGAGGTGGTGCTGGAGCCCTGTCCCGCCGATGACCTGGCCACCCAGCCGACCCTGGCCCGCCCCAGCGGTGCCACCTGCTGGGCCCTGCGCGGCGTGGTGGTCAACCCCGGATCCAAGCCGGTGGTGGATACCGATGTGTTCGGCCTGATCCTCGACGCCAGTGGTGAACCGGTGCTGCCGAACCGCACCCGGGTGGGATCGATCGGTGATGTGCCCCCCGGGCGCTCCAGTTTCGCCCTGCGGCTGGCGGTGCCGGCCGGCACCCCCGGTCCGCTGGGCACCCGCAGCGTCAAGGCCCGGGGATTCAGTGCCCCGGTGCGTACCCGTGCCGGCGTCGACGACGAGCTGCTCCCCCTGGAGGAGGCCCTGGCGGCGTCCCCGGCCGGGGAGCCTCAGTAGGGAAGGCCGCCGGAGAGGCTGGCGATCGACGCCCCCAGCAGGCTCTGGGCCAGCTGCAGGGCGATGAACGCCACCAGCGCCGAGAGGTCGAGGCCACCCAGCGGCGGAATCAGGCCGCGGAAGGCGTTGAGGTAGGGGTCGGTGATGGCGCTGACGCTGGAGAGCAGCGGATTGCTCCAGTCGAGATTGGGGAACCAGCTCAGCAGCACCCGGACCAGCAGCACCAGGAGGTAGATGCTCAGGGTCTGGGCCAGCACCTGGAGCAGGAAGACGAGGATGCTCATGGAAGGGGTCGGAGGATGGTGGCGCAGGCTTGCGCCAGCTGTTGGGCCAACTCTATGGATCCGCCTCCTCGTCGGCAGGCGGCGGCGTTCCGGCCGTCTCGGCGGCCGCCAGGCGGGAGCCGAGGGCGGCCAGATCATCGGCCTTCAGGGAAAAGGTGCGATGGAACTTCTCGCTCAGGCTCAGCCAGTAGGAGCGGCCGTCGCTCTGGCGGCGGCGTTCGATGAAGTCCTGGGCGAGGAGCTCCCGGATGTGGTCATAGGCCCCGGAGCCGCGCAGCTCCACCAGCTCCGACTGCAGCAGGCGCTTCTTGAGGGCGATGGTGGCCAGGGTCCGCAGGGCGGCGACCGAGAGATCCACCGGCAGCAGGTTCTGGACCAGGTCCCCCAGGCCGGCCCGCAGCTGCAGGGCGTAGTGCTGGCCCTCCTGGTGGATCTCCAGGGCGGTGTCACGATGGGCGTAGTCGGCCATCAGGGTGATCAGGGCCAGCTCGGTTTCGTCCCGGTCGATGCCGGCGATGGCGGCCAGCTCACCCAGTTCCAGGGGCCGACCCTTCAGGTAGAGAATCGCCTCGAGCCGGGCCGGCAGGGAGAGCCCCGGAGTGGCCGCTGCAGAGGGCTCGCCAAAGGATTGCTCCCCGAGGGGTTGCCCGTCGATGGGGGGCGCGCCTTCGGGGGGCTGGGCGTCGGGTTCGGCCATGGGGACGTCCGGCACGGCGTGGCGGCAACGTATCGCAGGCTTCAGACCCCCACCAGCCCGCCTGCACTGGGCAGGGCCCGTCCCACCTCGCCCAGGAACAGCCGGTAGGCCGGATTGCCCGTCTCCTCCCAGTGCTGGTAGGGGAGATCGGCGAGGAAGGCCCGCCACGCCTCCAGTTCCCCGGGGGGCACCTGCACCCCGACCACGATGCGGCCCACGTCGGCGCCGTGGTTGCGGTAGTGGAAGATGCTGATGTTCCAGTTGGGATGCAGGGCGTTCACGAAGGCCATCAGGGCCCCGGGCCGCTCCGGGAACACGAAGCGATACAGCCGCTCCTCCCCCTGGTCGAGGGCCGCCCCCGCACTGGCCGGCAGCCGGCCGCCCACCATGTGGCAGAGGTGGAGCTTGGCCAGCTCGTCGCCGCTCAGATCAAGGCAGGGGAAACCCTGCGACTCCAGGGCGTCCATCAGCTGGCGGGTGTCCTGGTGGCCGCTGATCTGCACCCCCACGAAGATGTGGGCCAGCTGGGGGTCGGCGAGGCGGTAGCTGAACTCGGTGAGGCTGCGCTGGCCGAGGACGGCGCAGAACCGGGCCAGGCTGCCGGGCTTCTCCGGGATCTCCACCGCCAGCAGGGCTTCGCGCTCCTCGCCCAGCTCGGCCCGTTCGGCCACGAAGGCCAGCCGGTCGAAATTCATGTTGGCGCCGCAGGCCACCGCCACCAGGGTGCGGTCCCGGAGCTGCCGCTGGGCCACATCCTTCTTCATGCCCGCCACCGAGAGGGCGCCGGCGGGTTCCAGGATCGAGCGGGTGTCCTCGAAGACGTCCTTGATCGCCGCGCAGATCTCGTCGGTGTCCACCGTCACCATGCGGTCGACGCAGCGCTGGGCCAGGGCGAAGGTGTGAACCCCCACCTGACGCACGGCCACCCCGTCGGCGAACAGGCCCACCTGCTCCAGCCGCACCCGTTCCCCCGCCGCCAGGGAGCGGGTCATGGCGTCGGCATCGCTCGGCTCGACGCCGACCACCTCCACCCGGGGCCAGAGGCTCTTGACGTAGGCGCCGATGCCCGCGATCAGGCCGCCGCCGCCCACCGCCACGTAGATGGCATCGGGGGGATCGGAGCACTGGCGCAGGATCTCCAGGGCGACGGTGCCCTGGCCGGCGATCACGTCCGGATCGTCGAAGGGATGGATGAAGGTGAGTCCCCGCTGGCGCTGCAGCCGGTGCGCTTCCTCGCAGGCCTCGTCGTAGGTGTCGCCGTGGAGCACCACCTCGGCCCCCCGGGCCGCCACGGAGCGCACCTTCATCTCCGGCGTCGTGACCGGCATCACGATCACGGCAGTGCAGCCCAGCCGCTGGGCCGCCAGGGCCACCCCCTGGGCGTGGTTGCCGGCGCTGGCGGCGATCACCCCCCGGTCGAGCTCCGCTCGCTCCAGGCCGGCCATCTTGTTGTAGGCCCCGCGCAGCTTGAAGCTGAACACGGGCTGGAGGTCCTCCCGTTTGAGCAGCACCTGGTTGTGGAGCCGGCGGGAGAGGTTGGGGGCGGGATCGAGGGGGGACTCGATCGCCACGTCGTACACCCGGGCCCGCAGGATCCGCTGCAGGTAGGCGGTCGCCCCGGGAAAGGCGTCGTCGTTGTCGGCCGTGGTCATGGCTCCAGTGTCGCAACCCGACCCCGGAACGGTGGCATCCGCCGCCGTGCGCCGGGGCGGACCCCGTAGATTGGCCATCTGGAAGCAAGGACGGGCATGCATCTGAGCGAGCTGAGCCATCCGAATCAGCTGCACGGCCTCAGCACCGCTGAACTCGAGGCCATGGCTCGCCAGATCCGCGAGAAGCACCTGGAGGTGGTGGCCACCAGCGGCGGGCACCTCGGTCCGGGACTGGGGGTCGTCGAACTCACCCTCGCCCTCTACCAGACCCTCGACCTCGACCACGACCGGGTGGTCTGGGATGTGGGTCACCAGGCCTACCCCCACAAGCTGGTGACGGGCCGGTACAAGGACTTCCACACCCTGCGCCAGCAGGGCGGTGTGGCGGGGTACCTCAAGCGCAGCGAGAGCCGCTTCGACCACTTCGGCGCCGGCCACGCCTCCACCAGCATCTCGGCCGCCCTGGGCATGGCCCTGGCCCGCGACCGCCGCGGCGAGGATTTCAAATGTGTCGCCGTGATCGGTGACGGCGCCCTCACCGGCGGCATGGCCCTGGAGGCCATCAACCATGCGGGCCACCTGCCCCGCACCAAGCTGCTGGTGGTGCTGAACGACAACGACATGTCGATCTCACCGCCGGTGGGGGCCCTCTCGACCCACCTCAACCGCATGCGGCTCAGCAAGCCGGTGCAGTTCCTCTCCGGCAGCGCCGAGGAGGCGGTGAAGCACCTGCCCTTCCTGCACGGGGAGCTGCCCACCGAGCTCAAGACCCTCAAGGAGAGCATGAAGCGGCTGGCGGTGCCCAAGGTGGGCGCCGTGTTCGAGGAGCTGGGCTTCACCTACGTGGGCCCGATCGACGGCCACGACATCCCCGAGATGGTGCGCACCTTCCAGGCGGCCCACCGCTGCGAGGGCCCGGTGCTGGTGCATGTGGCCACCACCAAGGGCAAGGGCTACCCCTACGCCGAAGCCGATCAGGTGGGGTACCACGCCCAGTCGGCCTTTGACCTGGCCACCGGCAAGGCCTACCCGTCCAGCAAGCCCAAGCCCCCCAGCTGGAGCAAGGTGTTCGGCCAGACCCTGGTGAAGATCTGCGAGCAGGACTCCCGGGTGGTGGGCATCACCGCCGCCATGGCCACCGGCACGGGCCTCGATCTGCTGGAGAAGGCCCTCCCCCACCAGTACTTCGATGTCGGCATCGCCGAGCAGCACGCCGTCACCATGGCGGCGGGCATGGCCTGCGAGGGCCTGCGGCCGGTGGTGGCGATCTACAGCACCTTCCTGCAGCGTGCCTACGACCAGCTCATCCACGACGTGGGCATCCAGAAGCTGCCGGTCACCTTCGTGCTCGACCGGGCCGGCATCGTCGGCGCCGACGGCCCCACCCACCAGGGCCAGTACGACATCAGCTACCTGCGGGCCGTGCCCAATTTCACGGTGATGGCCCCGAAGGACGAGGCCGAGTTGCAGCGCATGCTGGTCACCTCGATCGCCCACGATGGCCCCTGCGCCATCCGCATTCCCCGCGGTGAAGGGGAAGGGGTGCCGCTGATGGACGAGGGCTGGCAGCCCCTGGAGATCGGCCGCGGTGAGCTGCTCACCGACGGTGACGACGTGCTGATCGTGGCCTATGGCGCCATGGTGGCGCCGGCGATGGCCACCGCCGGGCTGCTTCAGGAGAAGGGCCTGCGGGCGGCGGTGGTCAATGCCCGCTTCCTGCGGCCCCTCGATGAGGCGCTGCTGCTGCCCCTGGCCCGCCGCATCGGCCGGGTCGTGACGATGGAGGAGGGGGCCTTGCCGGGAGGCTTCGGTGCCGCCGTGGTGGAATCCTTCAACGACCACGACCTGCCCGTGCCGGTGCTGCGCCTCGGCATCCCCGATGTCCTGGTCGACCATGCCAGTCCCGACCAGAGCAAGGAGCGCCTTGGCCTGACGCCGTCCCAGATGGCCGATCGCATCCTCGAGCGTTTCGGGCCCGTCTTCCGCGCCACCGTTCCCACTGCCCTTGCCGTCTGAGTCGACCCTCCGCTGCCAGGTGCTGGTGGTGGGGGCCGGTCCGGCCGGCGGGGACCTGGCCCGGCGTCTGGCCCTTCAGGGGGTGGATGTGGTGCTGGTCGACCGGCTCGATGACCTGGGCCGTTCCGCCTTCAGCAGCGCCGCCCTGCCGATCGAGACCATGGCCAGCCTGGGCCTGCCGGCGGAGGTGGTGGGCAGCCGCTGGCGGCAATGGCAACTGATCGGACCCGGGCCCGCCACCCGGTGCTGGGCCTCGCCCCGTCCCCTCGGGGTGGTGCTGGATTTCGGTGCCCTGCGCCGCTGGCAGGCCGACCAGTGCCGCCGCTGGGGCGGGCGGGTGCATCTGGGACTGCACGCCTGCGCCAGCCGCCAGGAGGGCGAGCGGATGGTGACCCTGCTGCGCCACGGCGATGGCAGCACGCTGCAGATCAACAGTGACTGGACGGTGGATGCCAGTGGCCACGGCCGGGCCCTGCTGGGGGATCCGCCGGTGTCCGAGCGCCGGCGCGATGGGCTGGTGCGGGCCGCCGGCCTGGAATGGCTGCTGCGGGTATCCCCAGCCTGCTGGGAGCGCTGGGCCGACCGACTCAGCTTCTGCCTGGGCAGCGACTGGGTGCCCCAGGGCTACGGCTGGATCTTTCCGATGCAGCCCGGGGTGCTGAAGCTCGGCGTCTGCCGGCTGGTGGACCCCCAGCGCCAACAACCTCCCCTGGGGGGTCTGATCAACGACCTCGGCCGCCGGCTGCTGCCGGAGGGCCGGGCGGGAGTCGGGGCCGGCTGCGAGCCCTTCGAGGTGCTCGACCGCCACGGGGGCCTGGTGCGCAGCACGATCCGGCGCCGGGAACCGCACCGGCGGGGTCGACTGGTGGGGCTGGGGGATGCGGTCAGCACCGCCAACCTGCTCGGCGGCGAAGGGATCCGGCACGCCCTGACCAGCAGCGCCGTGCTCGCCCCGCTGCTGCAGGAAGCCCTCACGGCCCCGGCGGGTTCATCGATGCAGGCGGAGCGAGCCCTGCGGGACTACGCGCCCCAGCTGCGCCGGGCCCTGGGCTGGCGCTGGTCCCTCAGTGGACGCCTGGCCCGGCGCACCTGGCTGGGCCTGCACGGGCCTCGGGCCGATGGGCGGCTGGATCAGGTGCTGCGGGGCCTGGAGAACAGCAGGGCGGAGGATCTCTCGGCCCTGCTGTTCGGCTATCGCTTCGAGCGCTACGGCCTCAGGGCGATGCCGTATCTGCTCGGCTGGCGCTGAAGCCCGGCTGGCGCTGAAGGGCCAGCCGGGGGGCCGCTCAGAGAACGCCGCGGGAGGCCAGGCCCAGGATGGCGCCCATGCCCAGGATGTGGCCCAGGCTGGTGGTGCCGAGCATGGCGCCGTGACTGAAGCCGCCGAAGAAGTTGTCGCTGGGCAGCTTGAGGCCCACGTTCTGCTGCTGGATGGTGGCCTTGCCGATGGCGATGGCGATGACGTTGCAGACGATCATGACCAGGGCCACCTTCGGGGACCAGCTGATCGAAGCGGGAGCCATGGCCAGGAGAGGAGCGATCATGATGCACGTGGCGACGCCCCATCTTCCGGGTCAGGGCGACCTGTGCCCCGACCCCTTAAGACTTGTTCACCTGGGGTGCGCCTGAGCCCGCCGCCGGACCTTTCTGCGGGGCTGGCGAAGGCAGCAGCCGGAACCCCAGCAGCACCACCAGGTTGCTGAGGGTCAGGAAGGCTTCGGCGCCGCCGTGCAGGGGATCGACGTCCGCCAGCTGCCGTCCGTAAACCTGTTGGGCCATCACCGCGGCGACGATCGTGACCGCCACGAACAGCAGCGTCAGCTGGAATCCGCGCAGCGCCAGCCGCGGAAAGGCCCGCACCTGGCGGGCCCACCACAGGAAGGCCAGGTAGGGGAGCAGGGAGAGCACGAAGAACGGGGCCGGATCGATGGCGCCGAGGCCCTGGAACCAGGCGGCCAGGGGCAGGCTCACGGGGCTTCCTCCTCCGGGGAGAGCCGCTGCTGGCGCAGCAGGTTCCAGGCGGCCAGGGCCAGGGCCCCGTTGCCCGCGGCGGTGAGGCCGGCCTGCAACACCACGAGCCCTTTGAGGGCCTCGCTGTTGTCGAACAGATGCCAGGTGCAGGCGGCCATGGCGCTCACCAGCGCCGGCAGCATCGCCAGGGCCAGCCAGCGCCAGCCCCCTTCCCGACGCCGGCGGCCGAAGGCCTGCACGGCCAGGATCGCCAGCATCCATTCCAGCACCGAGGTGATGTGGATCCACCAGGTGGGCAGCGACAGCGCGTGCATGGGTGGGGCCTGGTGCGATCCGTAATGTACGGAGCCGGACCCGCCGCTGCGTCGGATGCGTGCTCTGATCTGCGGCTACTACGGCGAGCACAACCTGGGTGACGATGCCCTGCTGGAGGTGCTTCTGGACCAGCTGCCGGGGGAGTGCCGTCCCCTGGTCACGGCCCATGACCAGGCCCTGGTGCGGGAGCGCTTCGGGGTGGAGACCACCGACCGCCGCCGGCTGAAGGGGGTGCTGGCCGCCCTGGACCGCTGCGACGCCCTGGTGCTCGGCGGCGGCAGCCTGCTTCAGGACGCCACCAGCTTCCGCAGCCTCCTGTACTACGGCGCCCTGATGCTGGCGGCCCGCACCCGGGGCAAGCCCGTCCTGCTCTGGGGCCAGGGCCTGGGACCCCTGCGGCGCCGCCGCAGCCGGCTGCTCGTGCGGGGGCTGCTGCCCCTGGCCACGGCGATCAGCTGGCGGGACCCGGCCTCCGCAGCCCAGGCGAGGGCCTGGGGCGTGGCGGACCGCGTCGGCAGTGATCCGGTCTGGGGTCTGCCTGCCCGGGCCTGGCGCGGCAGGGGCGGTCCGATCGTGGTCTGTTTCCGGCCGGTGCGCCAGCTCGACGCCATGGCCTGGTGTCCCTATCTGCAGGCCCTTGAGGGGCTGGCTGTGGCGGCCGACCGCCCGGTGCACTGGCTGCCCTTCCACCAGGACCAGGACCGGGGCCTGCTGGCCGACCTCACCCGCCAGGGTCTGGTGGGCCCGGCCCTGGCCGCCCGCAGCCGCGAGCTGGCGGCCGCGACGCCCCAGGAGGCCATGGACGCCTTCGCCCAGGCCGGTCTGGTGCTGGCCATGCGGCTGCATGGGCTGATCCTGGCGGCCCTGGCGGGCAGCCCCTGCGCCGCCCTCAGCTACGACCCCAAGGTGGCCGCTGCGGCGGCCGGCATCGGCTGCCCCTGCCAGGATCTGGACGCCCCGCCATCCGCAGGGTTGCAGGAGGGCTGGGCCGCCGCGCTCGACCAGCCACCAAACCAGAGCGGCATCGCCGACCTGCAGCGCCAGAGCCAGGTGCATCGCGCGATGCTGGACACCCTGCTGTCCTGATCACGCCGCCGCCACCGGGGCACGGGTGACGCCTCAGGCCGCGGTTTCCCCCTGCAGGCGGGCGAGTTCGGCGAGCACCTCCTGGCTGTGGCCGGAGGGCCTGACCGCCACCCAGCTGGCGCGGAGCACCCCGTCCGGGTCGATCAGAAAGGTGTGGCGCGCCGAAAAGGGTGCCAGCCAGGAGCCGTAGCGACGGCTGACGGCACCGCCCGGATCCGACAGCAGCGGATAGGCCAGACCCTCGCTGCCACAGAAGGAGAGGTGGGCGTCCGGGTCATCGGCGCTCACACCCACCACCTCGGCGTTGCGGGCGTGGAACGTCTCCAGGTCCCTCTGGAATCCCCGGGCTTCAAGGGTGCAGCCGCTGGTGAAGTCCTTGGGATAGAAGTACAGGGCCAGCCAGCGGCCACGGAAGTCGGCCTGGCTGCGGTGGGTCGTGACGACGGTGCCGTCCGCCGACGGAGCGACGCCATCGAGGTCGAAGGCGGGGGCGGGCTGGCCGACCTCGGGAAGGGTGCCGCCCATGGCCCGGGCCCGGCCCGGGAGGACCAGCAGGCTGAGGGCGGCCAGCAGGGATCCCCCCAGAAAGGTGCGACGGTTCACAGCCAGGTTTCGATCAGGGCCGGACCCTAGCGGGGCCGGCCGGATGGTCAGACCTTGGCGAGATTGACGCCCAGCTCCTTGGCATAGGCACCGAGACCCTTCTTCTGGATCGTCTTGAGGGCGCGGGTGGAGACGCGCAGCTTCACGAAGCGGTTGCCCTCAGCCCACCACAGGCGGCGCTCCTGCAGATTCACCTGCTGCAGCTTCTTGGTGCGCACGTGGGAGTGGCTGACGGCCATGCCGTTGTTGGCGCGCTTGCCGGTGAGCTGACAGACCCGGGACATGACGATGTGACGACGGTGGACGGTGCAGGCCTGAGCCAGCCTGCGACTTTACCAAACTGGCCCCAGGCCTTGGAGCCGGGCCCCGCTGAGGGGATCGAACCAGAGTTCGTGCTGCCGCTGCCAGCCCAGGCGCGGCTCCGCGGAAACCGGCGCCTCGGGGTCGCTGAGCACCCGCACCGGGCCCCAGCGGGTGTCGAACCAGAGCAGCTGCTGGTGGCCCCACCATTCACGCCGCAGCAGCCGGGCTTCCACGGCCCCGTCCTCGGCCAGGTGGAGGTGCTCGGGCCGCAGGCCCAGCTGGCGGCCGGGCGCGATCGCCAGCAGGTTGATCGCCGGCCGTCCCAGGAAGCTGGCCACGAAGCGGTTGGCTGGATCGGCATAGAGCTCCCGCGGGCTGCCCACCTGCTGCAACCGGCCGGCTTCCAGCAGGGCGAGGCGGTCGGCCATGCCCACGGCCTCCTGCTGGTCGTGGGTGACGTAGATCACCGGTTGCTCCCGGCCGCACACCAGCCGTCGCAGTTCCGGTCGGAGCTCCTCCCGCAGCTGGGCGTCGAGGTTGCTCATCGGCTCATCCAGCAGCATGATCCGCGGCTGGCGCAGCAGGGCCCGGGCCAGGGCCACCCGCTGGCGCTGGCCGCCGGAGAGCTGGGCAGGGCGGCGCTGGCGCAGCGCGTCGAGCTGCAGCAGCTCGAGGACGGTCCCGAGGCGCCGCTGGCGTTCGGCGGCGGGCACCCCACGCACCTTGAGCCCCAGTTCCAGGTTGCCCTCCACGCTCAGGTGGGGATAGAGGGCGTAGCTCTGGAACACCATCGCCACCTGGCGTTCGCCCGGGCCGAGGGCGCCCAGGTCCTGGCCGTCGAGGAGCACCTGGCCCGCACTGGCGGGATCCAGTCCCGCCACCACCCGCAGGGTGGTGGACTTGCCGCAGCCGCTCGGGCCGAGCAGGGCGAGGCATTCGCCGGGGGCGACGCTCAGATCAAGCCCGTCCAGCAGCCGGCGCCCCCCCGCCTCCCGGCACAGCTGGCGCAGCTCCAGACCGGCGGCGGCGGCGTTCATCCCTTCACCGCCCCGCGGGTGAGACCCGAGATGATGGGTCGCTGGGCCACCAGCACCAGCAGCAGCAGGGGCAGGCTGCCCAGCACCGTGGCGGCGGCGAAGGCGCCGTAGGGAATGGTGAACACCGAGCCGCCGCCGATCCGGGCGATGGCGATCGGCAGGGTGAGCAGGTCGCTGCGGCTGATCCAGGTGAGGGCGATGGCGTACTCGTTCCAGCTGGCCAGGAACACCAGGATGCCCGTGCTGGCCAGGGCCGGCCCCAGCAGGGGCAGCAGCACGTGCCGCAGCCGCTGGCCGAGGCCCAGGCCCTCCAGCCGGGCGGCGTCCTCCAGCTCGGCGGGAAGGTCGGCGAAGGCGGCCCGCAGCAGCAGCACCGCCAGCGGCAGCGACAGGCCTGCGTAGGGCAGGCTGAGGGCGAGCAGGTCATTGGCCAGGCCGAAGCGGCGGGCGATCTCCAGCAGCGCCAGGAACAGCAGCACGGTGGGGAACATCGCCGCCCCCACCAGCGCCAGGCCGACGCCCCAGCGCAGCAGGCCGCGCTGCTGTTGCAGCCCATAGGCACAGGGCACCGCCAGCAGCAGGGTGAGCAGGGTGGTCGCCAGGGCCACCAGGGTGCTGTTGCCCAGGTAGCGCCAGAAGGGCGGGTCGCCGGAGAGCACCAGCCGGTAGTTGGCCAGCGTCCAGGGGTTGCCCTCCAGCAGCGGCGCCACCAGCGCCTCCGGCCGCAGCAGGGAAGTGCGCAGCTGCCAGAGCAGCGGCCCCAGGCTCCAGAGCAGCACCAGCAGCCTCATGCGGCCCGCTCCCGGCGGCCCTGGAGATCATCCCGCCGCCACAGCAGCCAGCCGCCGCCGAGCAGCACCAGCAGCAGCAGGAAGGTGGCGAGCATCACCGTGGCGGCATAGCCGAAGTCGAGGAAGCGCATGGCATTGAGATAGGCGTAGAGGGCCAGGCTCTCGGTGCTGCCGGCCGGCCCGCCGCCGCTGAGCACCTGGATCAGGTCGAACACACCCAGGGCCTGGGCCATCCGGAACAGCAGGGCCAGGGCGAGGTAGGGCACCAGCAGCGGCAGGGTCAGGCGGCGCAGGATCTGCAGGCCGCCGGCGCCCTCCAGCCGCAGGGCCTCCTCCAGATCCTCGGGAATGGTCTGGAGTCCGGCCAGGAGCAGCAGGGCCACGAACGGCAGGGTCTTCCAGACGTCCGCCAGGACCACGAAGAACCAGGTGGTGGAAGGGGTGGAGAGGAAGCCGTAGCTGCTGCCGCCGAGGGAGCGGATGGCGGCGTTGAGGGGGCCGTGGGGGTCGTTGAGGATCCAGCGCCAGCCCAGGGCCATCACAGTGGTGGGCAGGGCCCAGGGCAGCAGGGTCAGGGCCCGCAGGGTCCCCCGGCCCCGCAGGGGGCGATGCAGCAGCAGGGCCAGCCCCAGCCCCCCGGCCAGTTCCAGCGCCACCGAGCAGACGGCGAAGCGCAGGGTCTGGTACGCATCCGTCCAGAAGCGGGCGTCATCGAGCAACCGCCCCCAGTTGGCGCCCCCGTTCGGCACCGGCACCAGCCCGGTGAGCACCGAACTGGCCTGGAAGCTCAGCCAGCCGTAGCGCAGCAGGGGGTAGACGAACACCGCCGCCAGCAGCAGCAGGGCGGGAGCCATCAGCAGCAGGCTGGCCGCGCGGGGTTTCATCGGTCCACGGCAGGGCGGCCCGCTGCAGTGTCGCCCGCCGGTCCCGCCAGCGAGCGCAGCACCTGCAGGCTCTGGCGCTGGGCGGCCGCCATGGTCGGGCCGGGGCCCCCCTGGCCGGTGAGCATGCCGTTCACCTGCCGGGCCAGCAGGTCGCTGAGCTGGGCATAGGCCGGCGTGGGCGGCCGCAGCTGGGGATGCTGCAGGGCCTGGCGCTGCACCGCCAGCAGAGGGGCACGGCGCTGCAGCTCGGGATCGTCATAGAGCGTGCTCCAGGTGGGGGCGTAGCCCTGCTCGATGGCGAGCTGGCGCTGCACGATCGGGCCGGTGAGCCAGCGGATCGCCGCCACCGCCTCCTCGGGATGGGGGCTGCCCTTGATCAGGGAGAGCCCCCAGGTGCCCAGGGTGCCGCCCCCCTGCTCACCGGGGGCCCCCACCATCGCCGTGACGCCCACCTTGCCCTTCACCGGCCCCCCGCCCTTCTCGATCTCCCGCCAGGCGTAGGGCCAGTTGCGCAGGAAGGCGGCGTCACCGGCGGCAAAGGACTGCAGGGCGTCGTTCTCGGCGTAGCTGGCCACAGCCTGTGGGCTCACCCCGTCCTGCAGCAGGTCCGCGAGCCACTTCGCGGCCGCCACGGCCTCCGGACTGTCCAGCTCCGTGCGCGCGGTGGAGCCGTTCCACCAGTGGGCGCCGAAGCCCTGCAGCACCTCCACCATCACGCAGCTCAGCCCCTCGTACTGGCGCCCCTGCCAGAGGTAGCCCCAGCGCACCTTGCCGCGGCGCTGCAGGTCCCGTGAGATCGCCACCAGCTCGTCGGTGTCGCGCGGGGGGCGCTCCATCAGGTCGGTGCGCCAGTAGAGCAGGCCGGTGTCGCCCGTGAGGGGCATGCGCCAGAGGTGGCCGTCAAGACCATTGCCCAAACGGGCGCCGGGCTCCATCGCTGCCAGCGACTCCGGCCCCAACCAGCGCTCCAGGGGTTCGAACCAGTCGGCGGCCACGTAGCGGGGCAGCCAGCTGACATCCACCAGCAAGAGGTCAAAGGGGGCCTCCCCCAGCAGCAGGCTGCCGGTGGCCAGATCGGAGATGGTCTCGGTGTCGAGGGGCCCGCGGATCACCTCCAGCACCACGCCGGGCGTGCTGGCGTTGAACTGGGCCACCGGGGCGGCCACCGCGTCGGCCAGGGGCGCGGGCATCAGCACCCGCACCGGTACGGGTCCGGTTGGCGCCGCCGGGGGGCTCGAGGGCCCGGAGCCGGACTGGCCAGATCCGGGGAGCATCACCAGCAGGGCCGCCGCCGAGAGCAGGGCCAGCACGGCCAGGGTCAGCAGCCTGGGGAGCGACCGCCACCGCCGCAGGCTGGAGAAGGGGGGGCGGGCCGCCATTGGGCCAGGTTAGGCGGCCTGGGGGGCCGCTCCCCAGGAGGGCTCCGGGGGGGCCTCCGGTGCTCCCGACGCCTCAGAGACCGCGCTGCATCAGCTGACCCATCAGATCGGCACTGCGCTGCTGGAAACCGGCCAGCTGGTTGGGTTCCAGGCCGCCCACGGCCAGGCGCGCCATCTCGTAGACGTGGCGGCTGAGATCCTCGGCGAGCTGGAGGCTGGGGGAGCTGCCGCCGCCGGTGATCACGGCACCGGAGGACAGCTTCAGCAGGCCTTCCACCAGGGGATGGCGGCGGTTGACCAGCAGCACGTGGTGGTCGGGCAGTCCCGGCAGCCGCTGCTCCATCAGCGCCCCCATGTCGTTGAGGCGGCGCATCTGCTCCGGCAGCAGGATCAGGGCGGCCGGCGAGCCCTCCCCCTTCAGCGACTGCACCTGGACAGTGACCTTGTCGTTGCCGAGGGCGGCCTTGAACAGACCCCGCAGCTTCTCGCCGCTGTCCACTCCGTCGGCGTCCGCCAGCTCGCTCTCGGGCTCATGCAGGCTGGCATCGAGTTCGGCGTCCACCCGCTGGAAGCGCAGGTCGCCGTGGCGGGCCTCCAGCCAGGGGATGAACTGGGAATCGATCAGGGTGTCGGCGAGCAGCACCTCGGCCCCCTGCCCCTTCCAGAGGGCCAGGGCCCCGGCCTGACCGGCCTCATCGGTGCAATAGAGGATGCGAGTGGCGTTGTCGGCCGGCAGCCGGCCTCGGTAGCCGGCCAGGGTGGTGTACGTGCGGCCGTCGGTGGCGACGGGGTCGGGGGTCACCGTGTCCTCGCCTTCCGCCGGGGTCTCGGCGGCGGCGGTGGTGCCGAACAGGATCAGGTCGGCCACCTGGTCGGCGAACTTGTCGTCCTCCATGGCGCCGATCTTGATGAAGGGGGCCAGGGAATCCCAGATCTCGGCGTAGCGGGCCGGTTCGTCGCGGTGCAGCTCCTTGAGCCGGTCGCCCACCTTCTTGGCGACGAAGCCACCGATCGAGCGCACCCGGCGGTCGGTCTGCAGAGCACTGCGGCTCACGTTGAGGGGGATGTCGGGCGAATCGATCACGCCGCGCAGGGGCAGCAGGTAACGGGGCACCACCTCCTTGATCGAATCGCTGACGAACACCTGGTTGCAGTAGAGGCGGATCTCCCCCTTCTCCCAGTCGGCCCGGCCGGTGATCCTGGGGAAGTAGAGAATGCCCTGCAGGTTGTAGGGGTAGTCGGTGCTGAGATGCACCCAGAGCAGGGGATCCCCCTGGAAGGGGTAGAGATAGCGGTAAAGGGCGATGTAGTCGTCGTCGCCCAGATCCCGGGGGCTCTTGCGCCAGGGGGCCTCCCGCTTGTTGACGGTTTCGCCGTCCAGCTGCACCGCCACCGGCAGAAAATCGCAGTAGGTGGTGATCAGGGTGCGGATTCGGGAGGGCTCGATGTACTCCAGCTCCTCCTCCATCAGATGCAGGATCACGTCGGTGCCAGGCTCGGACCGCTCGGCCCCTTCGAGGCTGAAATTGGGTGAGCCATCGCAGCTCCAGCGCACCGCCTCGGCACCGGGCCGGGCGCTGAGGCTGACCAGCTCCACTCGGGCGGCCACCATGAAGCTGGAATAGAAGCCCAGGCCGAAATGGCCGATGATGGCGTCGCTTTCGCTCTTGTACTTCTCGAGGAAGTCCTCGGCACTGGAGAAGGCCACCTGGTTGATGTAGCGCTTCACCTCATCGGCGGTCATGCCGATGCCGTTGTCGCTGATGGTGAGGGTCTTCGCCTCCCGGTCGATGCGGATGGCGATCGTCCCTTCCTCCCCTTCGCTGCAGTCGCCGGCCATGGCGGCCATGCGCCGCTTGCTGATGGCATCGACACCGTTGCTCACCAGTTCCCGCAGGAACACCTCATGGCCGGAATAGACGGCCTTCTTGATGATGGGGAAGATGTTCTCGGTGTGGATCTGAATCTGGCCCTGTTCCAGCACCGTCATGGCGAAAGAGAAGAATCGCCCTGAACCTAGGTGGGGGTCCGCGGCGGCTCAAGGGCGGCGAGGGTGGGGTCCCCGAACCAGGGGGACGTCAGCCGCCGGGCTTCTGCAGGTCGGGCCGCTCCTCCGGCAGGATCGCCCCCGCCACCGGGCACACCTGCAGGCAGATGCCGCAGTCGATGCAGGTGTCGAAATCGATCCAGTAGAAGGCCGTGCCCTTGCTGTTCGCACCCTGGCCGGGGTGGATGCAGGCCACGGGGCAGGCGTCGACGCAGTCGGCCACGCCCTCACAGACGTTGGTGACGATCGAATGGGCCATCGACGCGAAAGAGCGAGCGGCCGGATCCTAGGCAGCCAGCCACAGGGCACCGCGGCAGCCTCGTTCCGCCGCCAGCTGGTCCGCCGCCGCCTGGTCGACGCAGGGCTGGGTGCAGAGTTCGGCGGCCTCGCCGCCCCCGTGCAGTTCCGCCATGCGGCGCAGGGCCGCCCCGAGGCCGGCGGCAGTGGCGCTGGCCACCAGCCACGGACCGGGCGCCTCCGCGGCGGCCTCCGGGGTCGTCGCCGAATCGAGGAGGTCACGGATGGCCTCCACGTCGAAGCCGAAGCCGGTGCCGGCCGCCTGGGCGGCGTCGCTGCAGAAGCGGCCCACCAGGCCGTCGTAGCGGCCGCCGCTGGCGATCGCCACCGGGGCATCGCTGCCCTGGCAGACGAGCTTGAACACCAGCCCGTCGTAGAGATCGAAGTGGGGCTGGAAGGTGGGATCCAGCTGCACCCGCACCCCCAGGGCACCGGCCGGTTCCTGGACGCTGGCCAGGGTGGCGGCGAGGGACTCCAGCAGCGGCACCGGTCCGAGCCACTGCTCCAGCTGGTAGAGCACCCGCACCGGCTCGCCCCGCAGGCCGATCAGGGCCATCAGCCGCTGGCGTTGGCTCTCGGGCAAGGAGAGGGCGGCGAGGGCGAGGGGATCGAAATCGGTGAGGGCGTGGCGCGCCGCGGAGCGCTGCTCCGCCGGAACCTGGCTCAGCAGGGCGCTGAGCAGGCCGTGGTGGCCCACCAACAGGGTGGGGCGGTGCTCGGAGGCGAGCCCCAGGGTCGCCACGGCGGCCAGCAGCAGATGCAGCAGTTCCGTGTCGGCGGCGGCGGAGGGCTCGCCGAGCAGTTCCACCCCGCTCTGCAGCTGTTCGCTGATGCGCTGGCCGCCGCCGTCGCCGATGAAGCTGCGGAAGGTGGTGCCGCTGGCCCAGAGCCGCAGCGGGCGGGGCCGGCCGAGCATGCGCGTGCTGGCGGCCCGGGCGATCGGGGCGGTGAGTTCAGGTCGCAGGCCGAGGGGTTCGTCGGCCGCCAGCCGCACGAGCTCCCGTTCGGCGATCGCGCCGCCGGCCTCAAGGGTGTCGAGCCGCTCGATGGTGGGCGGCGCCACCTCCTGGTAGCCCCAGAGGCGGTACACCGTCGCCAGCAGGTCGCAGAGTCGCCGGTTGCTGTCCACCTGACCCGGGTTGAGGTCCCGGGCGCCGGCGGCAGGTTGGAGGGCCATGGAGGGGAGTGCTGGGGCGGTGGGGTGGGGTGGGGCGGATCCTATGGAGCGTCGGTCGCCACGCCGGCCAGGGCATCGAGTTCCGGGGCACCGAAGCTGGCCCCGCTGAGGGGACGGCACAGGGCCAGGCCCTCGATCAGCGGCTGACGCAGGGCGGGGGTGCAGGCGATCACCCGTCCGTCGGCCAGGTCGAGGGGGCCGCCGTCGTAGGCGCACACCTGTCCGCCGGCCTCCTCCACCAGCACCACGCCCGCCACCAGATCCCAGGGGGACAGCCCCCGCTCCCAGTAGCCATCGACCCGGCCGGCGGCGACGAAAGCCAGATCGACCGCCGCCGCCCCCGCCCGCCGCACCCCGTGGCTGCGGTGGGTGAACCAGGCGAATTCGGCGTAATTGTTGTCGAGCCGCCGCACCCGGTCGTACGAGAACCCGGTGACGAGCAGGGAATCCGCCAGGGCGCCGCAGTCGCTGACGCTCAGACGGTGGCCGTTGCACCAGGCCCCCCGACGCGGAGCCGCCCAGTAGTGCTCCTCCAGCACCGGCACCTCCAGGGCGCCGAGCAGGGGCAGGCCCCGCCAGCTCAGCCCCACGGAGGTGCCGAAGAAGGGGTAGCCGTGGGCGTAGTTGGTGGTGCCGTCAAGGGGATCGACGCACCACTGCAGATCTCCCTGGCCGTCCAGCCGGCCGCTCTCCTCCGCCAGCACGGCCACGGTGGGGGTGCCGGCCGCCAGGACCGCCAGCACGGCCGCTTCGGCCGCCAGGTCCGCCTCGGTGACCAGGTTGCCCGCCGTGCCCTTCTCCTTCACCTGCTCCAGCCGGCCGAAGTGGCGCCGCAGCTCGCGGCCCCCGGCCTCGGCGGCCGCACGGGCCACCTCCAGCAGGCGCCCCAGCTCGGCGTCATCGAGGCCGGACCCCTCCAGGGCCCGTTGGCAGAGGGATGTCATTCGTCGTCCAGGGGCAGGCCGGGACGCACCAGACCGCGGCCGAAGAAACGGCCGAACTGGCGGTCGTACACCTCGTCCTCGTCCTGGGTCTCCACCTCCAGCGGGCCGGTGGCCCGGGCCACGCACAGCAGGCCGTAGCCCTGCTCCCGCAGCTGCCTGGAGAGGCCGAGGGCCTCCCGCTGGTCGATGCTGCCGTCCAGTACCCGCACGGCGCAGGCGGTGCAGCAGCCGTTGCGGCAGCTGAAGGGCAGTGGTTCACCCTGGGCCTCGAAGCTGCGCAGGATGTACTCCCCTTCCGGAACATCGAGGCGGATGACGCGGTTGGCCTGTCGCCAGTGGACCGTGATCGGATGGGTGCGGGTCATGGGGCGCTGGACGGGGGGCAGGGGGCGCAGGCGGGGCGAGATCGCTGGGGAGCGGTGGCCAGGTGCAGCCCCTGCTACATTGCCATCTGCCCCATTTCGCCGCTGGAGAGGTGGCCGAGTGGTCGAAGGCGCAGCACTGGAAATGCTGTATAGGGGCAACTCTATCGAGGGTTCGAATCCCTCCCTCTCCGTTTTGCTGAAGCCGGTCCCCAGGGCCGGCTTTTTTTTGGTTTTTCAAGCCAGGATGCGACACACCAAAATGAGACCCATCCCTGGTACGGGACGGGATGTGCTGAGACAAATGTGCTGAGACGGAATGTGCTGATCGGTCTGCGGTCGCGGCCACCCCGGAGTGGGGCTCAGCCGAAGCGTCCGCTGACGTAGTCAAGGGTCGACTGCTGGCTGGGGGAGTTGAAGATGTTCTCGGTCTCGTTGAATTCCACCAGATAGCCCACCTTGCCGGTGCCGCCTTCGACGGCCTCGGCATTGAAGAAGGCGGTCATGTCAGCCACGCGCACGGCCTGCTGCATGTTGTGGGTGACGATCATGATCGTGTAGCTGCGCTTCAGTTCATGCATCGTCTCCTCGATCTTCAGGGTTGAGATCGGATCGAGGGCCGAGCAGGGTTCGTCCATCAGGATCACCTCCGGCTCGGTGGCGATGGCCCGGGCGATGCAGAGTCGCTGCTGCTGGCCACCGGAGAGGGAGAGGCCGCTCTCCTGGAGCTTGTCCTTGCACTCGTCCCACACGGCCGCCTTGCGCAGGGAGCGTTCCACCAGTTCATCCATGTCGCCCTTGTAGCCGTTGATCCGGGCCCCGAAGGCGATGTTCTCGTAGATCGATTTCGGGAAGGGATTGGGCTTCTGGAACACCATGCCGATGCGACGGCGCACCTCCACCGGATCCACCCGCTTGTCGTAGAGATCGTGCTGGTCGAAGATCACCCGGCCCTTGAGCGTGCAGCCCGGGATCAGGTCGTTCATGCGGTTGAGAGCCCGCAGCACCGTGCTCTTGCCGCAGCCCGAAGGCCCGATGAAGGCGGTCACCTTGCCCTTGGGCAGATCCATGTAGACGTTCTTGACCGCTTCGAAGCTGCCGTAGGAGATCGTCACGTCCTGCAGGGACATGCAGACGTCGCTGGCGGCGGTGGAGGAAGGGGAAGCAGTCATGGCAGGGATGGGAGAAGACGGAGCCGGAGGAGTGGGGACGTAGAGGGGGTCAGGAGCGCGAGGCGCGGCTGATCCAGCGGGCCAGCAGGTTGGCGCCGAGAATCATGATCACCAGCACGAAGGAGGCCGCCCAGGCGAGTTCGTTCTGGGCCTCGTAGGGCATGATCGCGAAGTTGAAGATCAGCACCGACATGGTGGCGATCGGGTTGAACACCCCCTCGGGCCAGAAGGGGGAGAACAGGGCCGTGAAGATCAGCGGCGCCGTTTCTCCGGCGGCCCGGGCGATGCCCAGCACCACCCCCGTGGCGATGGGGGTGAAGGCGGCCGGCAGGGTGATCCGGGTGATGGTCACAAAGCGGGAGGCGCCGACGCCGTAGGCCCCCCAGCGCAGTTCCTGGGGCACCAGCAGCAGTCCCTCGTAGGTGGTCTTGATGACGGTGGGAAGCATCAGCACCGACAGGGCGATGCCGCCGGCCATGGCGCTGAAGCTCTGGTCGAAGAAGATCCGGGTGGCGACGATCAGGGAGTAGATGAAGACGCCGCAGATGATCGAGGGCACCCCGGCCAGCACGTCGTTGCCGAAGCGCACGAAGCGGGAGAACCAGCCGTTCTGGGCGTACTCGGAGAGGTAGACACCACCGCCCACCCCCACCGGGATGGCGATCAGGGAGGCGATGAGGGTGACGACGATCGTGCCCAGGATGGCGTTGCCGATGCCGCCGCCTTCGAGGCCGGGGGCCGGGGGCAGCTCGGTCAGCAGCTGCAGGCTGAGCAGCCGTCCCCCCTGGATCAGCACGTAGATGATCACCAGGAACAGGGGGATCACCGCCACCACGGCGAAGAATCCGGCGATGGCGGTGGCGATCTGGTTGAAGCGGTTGCGCTTCAGGGACGGGTCGTAATGGAGGCTGAGCCGTTCCGTGAAAAGACGGGTCGTCGGCGGAGTCGAGACGGACATGGCCAGGGAACGTCGTGAAGGCTGGTGGGTGGAGGGAGGAAACCGAATCAGTAGCGCAGGCTGAGGCGCCGCACGATCCACTGGGCCATCACGTTGACGACGAAGGTGAGGATCATCAGAACGACGGCCGCATACATCAGGGCCGACACCTGGATGCCATCCGCCTCACCGAACTGGTTGGCCAGCATCGAGGAAATGGTGTTGCCCGGGGCCAGCAGGGAGACACTGAAATTGAGGGAGTTGCCGATGATCATGGTCACCGCCATGGTCTCCCCCATGGCCCGGCCCAGCGAGAGCATCACGCCGCCCATGATCGAGGAGACGGCGGCCGGCAGGATGACGTTGAAGATGGCGCCCCACCGGGTGGTGCCCACCCCGTAGGCCCCCTGGCGCAGCTCGATCGGCACCTGGTTGAGGGCATCGCGGGAAATGGCGGTGATGATCGGCAGCACCATCACCACCAGGATCAGGATCGCCGGCGCCGTGCCGGGACCCTGGGGCTCGGTGGAGAAGAAGGGGGTCCAGCCGAGGCTGCTGTGAAGGAACGAGAGGAACGGGCGGATCGCGGGCTCCATCACGAAGATGGCCCACAGACCGAGCACCACCGAGGGAATGGCGGCCAGCAGTTCCACCAGCAGGCCGATCAGGTCCCGCAGGCCCCGGGGGAGCAGGTCTTCGGTGATGAAGATCGCCGTTCCCAGACCGATGGGCACGGCGATCAGCAGGGACAGGATCGAGGTGACGAGGGTGCCGTAGATGGCGATCAGGGCGCCGTAGTCCTCATTGACCGGATCCCAGGCGGAGGTGGTGAGGAACTTGAGGCCGAAGGTGGCCATGGCCTCCTTGGCACCGCTGAACACCGTCACGAAGATCGCCAGAAGGACGACCCCGACCGAGGCGGCCAGCACCAGAGTGAGCTGGCGGAAGCCGATGTCGACCAGCTTCTCCTGGGGGGGGCGTCGTCTGAGGGTGAACGCGTCGGTGGAGGGGGAGCTCCTCATGCAGCAATGATGCCGTTCGGCATGGACGTTGCTCCTGATCTCAGCACGAGTTTCAGCCGGCCCGTTTAAGCTCGGTTTAACGGTCGACAGGCTCCGGTAGCGTTGGGCCGCCATCAGGACTTCCATGGGGCGCATCGTCGGCATCGATCTGGGCACCACCAATTCGGTGGTGGCCGTGCTCGAAGGCGGCCGGCCCCAGGTCATCGCCAATGCGGAGGGGGGGCGCACCACCCCCTCGGTGGTGGGGTTCAGCCGCGACCAGGAACTGCTGGTGGGCCAGCTGGCCCGGCGCCAGCTGGTGCTCAATCCCCGCAACACCTTCGCCAATCTCAAGCGCTTCGTCGGCCGCAGCTGGGACGAACTCGACGAGGGCAGCCTGGGGGTGCCCTACAGCGTGCGGGCCAACGACCAGGGCAACGTGCGCGTCATCTGCCCGGCCACGGAACGGGAGTACGCCCCCGAGGAACTGGTGGCCTCGATCCTGCGCAAGCTGGTGGACGACGCCACCACCTACCTGGGCGAGGCGGTCGAGGCGGCGGTGATCACGGTGCCGGCCTATTTCAACGATGCCCAGCGCCAGGCCACCCGCGACGCCGGCCGGCTGGCGGGCATCACGGTGGAGCGGATCCTCAACGAACCCACCGCGGCGGCGCTGGCCTATGGCTTTGACCGCAGCACCGTGAAGCGGGTGCTGGTGTTCGACCTCGGCGGCGGCACCTTCGACGTCTCCGTGCTGCGCATCGCCAACGGCGTCTTCGATGTGATGGCCACCAGCGGTGACACGCAGCTGGGAGGCAACGACTGGGACCGCCGCATCGTCGACTGGGTGGCCGAGGCCTTCCTGGCGGAGCACACCATCGACCTGCGCCGCGACCGCCAGGCACTGCAGCGGCTCACCGAGGCCGCCGAGAAGGCCAAGCAGGAGCTCTCGGGCGTGCAGAGCACGCCGCTGTCGCTGCCGTTCATCGCCACGGGCCCCGACGGCCCCCTCCACATCGAGACCACCCTGGAGCGGGGCACCTTCGAGGGGCTCTGCCCCGACCTGCTCGACCGGCTGCTGCGTCCGGTCCAGCGGGCCCTGCGGGATTCGGGTCTGAGTGCCGACGCCATCGATGACGTCGTGCTGGTGGGCGGCTCCACCCGCATGCCGATGGTCCAGGAGATGGTGCGCACCCTGATTCCCCGGGAACCCTGCCAGTCGGTCAACCCCGACGAGGTGGTGGCGATCGGTGCGGCGGTGCAGGCCGGCATCCTCACCGGTGAGCTGCGCGACCTGATGCTCAACGACGTCACGCCCCTCTCCCTCGGGCTGGAGACGATCGGTGGGGTGATGAAGGTGCTGATCCCCCGCAACACCCCGATTCCGGTCCGCAAGTCGGACCTGTTCAGCACCTCGGAGGCCAACCAGTCGTCGGTGGAGATCCACGTGCTCCAGGGGGAGCGCCAGATGGCGGCCGACAACAAGTCCCTCGGCCGCTTCCGCCTCTCCGGCATCCCGCCGGCCCCCCGCGGTGTGCCCCAGGTGCAGGTGTCCTTCGACATCGACGCCAACGGTCTGCTGCAGGTGTCCGCCACCGACCGCACCACCGGGCGCCAGCAGAGCGTCTCGATCCAGGGGGGCTCGAACCTCAGTGAGGAGGAGATCAACCGGCTGCTGGAGGAAGCGGAGCGCAAGTCAGTGGAGGACCGCCGCAAGCGGGCCGTGATCGACCGCCGCAACCGCGCCCAGACCCTGGTGGCCCAGGCCGAGCGGCGGCTGCGGGATGCCGCCCTGGAGCTGGGCCCCGCCGGTGCCGACCGCCAGCAGCGTGCCGTGGAGCTGGCCCTGCGGGATGTGCAGGACGTGCTCACCCAGGAGGACCCCGCCGACCTCGAACTGGCCGTGAGCCAGCTGCAGGAGGCCCTGTTCGGCCTCAACCGCCGCCTGCTGGGCGAACGACGGGCGGAGAGCGGACCCCTCAAGGGCCTCAAGAACACCCTGGGGTCCCTCAAGGACGAACTCTTCTCCGACGACGACTGGGACGACTGGGGCGGATCGGGCCGCTCCGACCCCTGGTCGAGCCCGCCCCGGCCGCTGCAGCGGGATCCGTACCCCCTCGGCCGCTTCGCCGAGCGGGAGGCCGGCTACGACGACGACCTCCCCCCCCGCCGCTGGGACAACGGTCGCCCCTGGGATCGCCAGGAGCCCTACGACCGCGAGGTCTCCGGCGAGCGGCACCGCCCCCGCCGCGCCGGCCGCTACGACCAGGACGATCCCTGGGCCGATAGCTGAGGGTCGTGAGCCAGTCCCCCACGTCGGACCCGGCGGCCACGGCCGCCCGCGATCACTGGGAGGTGCTCGGGCTGGTTCCGGGCGCCGACGCCGCCAGCATCAAGCGGGCCTTCCGCCAGCAGGCCCGCCGCTGGCACCCCGATCTGAACGGCAACGACCCGGTGGCCGAGGCCCGCTTCAAGCGGGTCAACGAGGCCTACGCGGTGCTCTCCGATCCGGTCCGCCGTCGCGCCTGGGAAGCCGGGGAGGGCCAGGACAGCGCCGGCCTCGACGCCGATCCCTTCGCCAGCGGCTTTCCCCGCTTCGAGGACTACCTGGCGGAACTGTTCGGCCAGGACAGGCGCCGTCCCCGTGACTGGGACGAGGATCCGGTCGAGGAGGAACCCCCGGCGGCCGGCGAGGTGGCGACGGCGCCGGCCGCGCCGCCACCGGTGATGGCCGCCACCGACGAGGAGACCCTCGTGAGCCTCGCCCCGGAGCAGGCGCTCAGTGGTCAGCGGCTGGAGCTGGAGCTGCGGGACGGCACGGTGGTGGAGGTCTGGACCCCTCCCCTGGCGGGGGATGGCTGGCGGCTGCGGCTGGCGGGAGTGGCGCCCGGCGGGGCCGACCACTTCCTGCAGCTGCGGGTGCGCACCGCGGAGGGTCTGCGCATCGATGGCCTGCGGGTGCTCTACCAGCTCGATCTCCATCCCGCCGATGCCGCCCTCGGCTGTCAGGCGGTGGTGCCGACCCTGGAGGGGCCTGTGCGGCTGCGGGTGCCGCCCGGATCCTCCAGCGGCCGGCTGCTGCGGCTGCGGCAGCGGGGGCAGCGGCTGGGGGAGCAGCGCGGCGACCAGCTGGTGGAGGTGAGAATCGTGGTTCCGGAGCGGCCGACGGAGGCAGAGGAGGCCCTGTTCCGGCGGCTGCGGGAGCTGGACCGGGAACAGAACGGCCCCAGGGACGGGGACTGAACGCCCCATCGACCGCCAACGGATGAGACACTGGCCTGCGCCCCACCCCTGACGATGTGACAGACGGCGGTCTCCCACCCAACCCGGTGCATGTCCTGCTGTTCGATCCGGGCAGCGACCAGGAAGGCATCCATTCGCTCGAACTCGGCGGTCGGACGGTGGTGCTGTTGTTCGAGAACCCCGACGACGCCGAGCGCTACGCCGGGCTGCTCGAGGCCCAGGACTTTCCGGTGCCCTGTGTCGAGGCCCTCAATCGCCAGGATCTGGAGGATTTCTGCGCCGAGGCGGGCTACGAGGCCCGCTTCGTCCCCGCCGGCTTCATGCCCGAGAGCGAGGAGGAGCGGCTGCTGCTCGCCCCGCCCGAACGCAACATGGAAGTGACGGGCTGGAAGGAGGATCCGGCCCCCGCCGACGGGGCGGATGCCGACGGGCCCAGCGGCGATTCGGAGCTGGAGGCCTTCCGCCGTCGCCTCGAAGGTCTGCTTTGAGTGCCCCAGGCGGCGACAGGGGTCACCTGCTCACCGAGCGGCCCAACCCGGCCAGCGAGACCCTCGACCGGCTGCCCACGGCCAGCCTGGTGGAGCTCTTCTGTGCCAACGACCTGCTGCCCCAGCAGGCGGTGGCCGCCGCCGCCGGGGAGCTGGCGGCCGCCATCGACGCCATTGCGGCGCGGCTCGCCGGAGGCGGGCGCCTCTTCTACCTGGGGGCGGGAACCTCCGGACGGCTCGGGGTGCTGGACGCGGCGGAGTGTCCGCCCACCTTCTGCAGTCCCCCCGAGCTGGTGCAGGGGGTGCTGGCGGGCGGGGCGGCGGCCCTGCTGCGCAGCTCCGAAGGACTGGAGGACCTGCGGGAGGCGGGCCGCGACGACCTCATCCAGCGGGGCTTCGGCCCGGATGATGCCCTGGTGGGCATCGCCGCCGGCGGCACCACCCCCTACGTGCTGGGGGGGCTGGCCCACGGCCAGGCGATCGGGGCCCTCACCGTGGCCATGGCCTGCGTGCCCGCCGAGCAGGTGCCGATGCCCTGTGACATCGACATCCGCCTGCTGACCGGGCCGGAACTGCTGACCGGCTCCACCCGGCTCAAGGCGGGCACCGCCACCAAGATGGCCCTCAACATCCTCTCCACCGGCGTGATGGTGCGCCTGGGCAAGGTGTACGGCAACCGGATGGTGGATGTGGCGGTCACCAACAGCAAGCTGGAGGACCGGGCCCTGCGCATCCTGCGGGATCTGGCCGGCGTACCACGTGATCAGGGGCTGGGATTGCTGGAGCGGGCCGGAGGATCGGTGCGCCTGGCGCTGCTGATGGCCGCCTCCGGGCTTGAGGCCGGAGCGGCCCGGTCGGCCCTGGAACGCCACGGCCCCGGCCTGCGCCAGTGCCTTGAGGCCCTCGGGGTCAGCCTGCCGCCGGCGTCGTCTCCCTCGTGACCTCACCCTCGCTGAACGGTCCCCAGTAGGGAGCGGTGAACAGGTCGGTGCGGCGCCGGGTGGCCGGCGGCACCTGGGCGGGCGGCGTCATCAGCGCATCGCGCAGGGCCTGGTGGGCCGGGCTGGGGGGCCGCAGGGCCTGCACCCGCTCGGCGGCCAGCCGCACGATCTGCTGGGCCAGGGCCGCATTGGCCCGCAGGTTGTCAATCACCAGCTCGACGGTGACGGCGTCGTGCATGGCATGCCAGCAGTCGTAGTCGGTGACCATCGCCAGGGTGGCGTAGGCCATCTCCGCCTCCCGGGCCAGCCGGGCCTCGGTGTGGTTGGTCATGCCGATCACCGTGCAGCCCCAGGAGCGGTAGAGCTCGGATTCCGCCCGGGTGGAGAAGGCCGGCCCCTCCATGCAGAGGTAGGTGCCGCCGCGGTGCAGCTGGCGCCCTTCCGGCATCAGGCTGTCGCTGACGTCGGCGAGGACCCGGGAGAGCACGGCGCAGTAGGGGTCCGCGTTGCCGACGTGGGCCACCAGGCCCTCCCCGAAGAAGGTGAGCGGCCGCTGCATGGTGCGGTCGATGAACTGATCGGGCACCACCATGTCGAGGGGCCGCACGCTCTCCTGCAGGGAACCCACGGCGGACACCGAAAGGATCCAGCGCACGCCGAGGGAGCGCAGGGCCCAGAGGTTGGCCCGGTAGGGAACCTCGCTGGGGGTGAAGGTGTGGTGACGCCCGTGCCGGGCCAGGAACACCACCTCCAGATCGCCGATCCGGCCGATCCGCAGGCTGTCGGAGGGGGCCCCGTAGGGGGTGTCGACCGTCAGTTCACGCACGTCCTCGAGGCCCTCCATGGCATACAGGCCGCTGCCGCCGAGCACCCCCAGACGGGCCTTCGCAAGGTCGGACGTCGGCAGACCGCTGGCCTGGGGGGACGGGGAACGGGGCTCGGTGCTGGCCATGGATGCGAGGTGCCCTGGACGGATACAGTCGAAGTTTGCCTCCTCGACCGTGACCAAGGCCCTGATGGACACCGACGCCGGCCTGATCACCATCGATCTGTTCGACGCCGATGCCCCCGGCACCGTCGCCAATTTCGTGAAGCTCTCCAAGGACGGCTTCTATGACGGCCTGGCCTTCCACCGGGTGATCGACGGCTTCATGGCCCAGGGAGGGTGCCCCAACAGTCGCGAGGGTGCCCGCGGCATGGCCGGTACCGGCGGTCCCGGCTACACCATCCCTTGTGAGATCAACGCCCAGAAGCACAAGGCCGGCAGCCTGTCGATGGCCCATGCGGGCCGCAACACCGGCGGCAGCCAGTTCTTCCTGTGCCATGGCCCCCAGCCCCACCTGGATGGCCAGCACACCGTGTTCGGCCACACCGAGAACATCGATGTGGTGCTGGCCCTGAAGAACGGCAGCCGCATCCGCACGGTGACGATCGAGGACTGACCACACCCGGTGCTGGTGGACAGCCGGGGCCGCTGGCCCCGGGCAACCCCTCAGGACCAGACGATGAAGGCCCCGGGGGTGAGGTTGAGCAGCGGGCAGGTGAGGGTCAGCGCCTGCTCGCTGCCCTCAGGCGGCACCAGGTCGGTCAGCTGGCGACGCTCCGGCTCCAGATCGATGCTCGGATGGCCCTTGCGGCGGGCATCGGGCGCCAGCAGCAGGTTCACGCCGGTGGTTCCCTGCCAGCGGGCCATCTCCATCAGCGGCCCGGCCAGGTCGGCGGCCGTGAGCTGGCGGGACTGGTGGGCCGCCAGCAGCAGGCCAAGCCCGGGACCGTCGAGCAGGGCCAGCAGGCGGGGGTCCTCCTCGCGCTCCAGCAGCAGCCCCTTGCGCCTTGCCCACTCCCGCAGCACCTCCAGACGGCTGGCCCCCAGCAAGGGGTCGTGGGGGCCGTGCCAGCCCAGCACCGCCGTGAGGCCGTGGGATTCGGCCTCCATCAGGTGGCCGAGCTTGGTGCGCTTCACCCGCAGGTAGGCGGCGTTGTGGATGCCGGGATCCATCACCAGCGGCACCCGGTCGACCACCTGGAGGCCGTAGCCGCCCAGACCGGCGATCTTGCGGGGGTTGTTGGTGATCAGGCGCAGCCGGCGCACCCCCAGGTCGCTGAGGATCTGGGCGCCGACGCCGTAGTTGCGCAGGTCGGCGGCGAAGCCCAGCCGTTCGTTGGCCTCCACCGTGTCAAGCCCGCCGTCCTGGAGGCTGTAGGCCTTGAGCTTGTTGATCAGGCCGATGCCCCGCCCTTCCTGGCGCAGGTAGACCACCACCCCCTCCCCGGCCGACTCGATCATGCGAAGCGCCGCCTCCAGCTGGGGGCGGCAGTCGCAGCGGAGCGAGCCGAAGGCGTCGCCGGTGAGGCACTCCGAGTGCACCCGCACCAGCACCGGACCACTGCCGCGTTCCGGGTAGCCCTTGACGATCGCCACGTGCTCGCTGCCGTCGAGTTCGTTGCGGTAGCCGATCGCCCGGAACTGGCCGAAGCTGCTGGGCAGGGTGGCCTCCGCCTGGCGGGCCACGAACCGCTCGGTGTCGAGGCGGTAGCGGATCAGGTCGGCGATGCTGATCAGCCGCAGGCCGTGGTGGCGCGCGTAGTCTGCCAGCTGGGCCAGCCGGGCCATGGAGCCATCGGGATTCTGGATTTCGCAGATCACACCGGCCGGGTAAAGGCCCGCCAGCCGGGCCAGGTCGACGGCCGCCTCGGTGTGGCCCGCCCGCTGCAGCACTCCGCCCTGGCGGGCCCGCAGCGGGAAGATGTGGCCCGGTCGGCGCAGGTCGCCGGGCCGGGTATCGGGGTGGATCGCCACCTGGATCGTCCGGGCCCGGTCCTCCGCCGAGATGCCCGTGCTCACCCCCCGCTCCGGACCCGCATCCACGCTCACGGTGAAGGCGGTCTGGTTGCTGTCGGTGTTGCGATCCACCATCAGGGGCAGATCCAGGGCATCGAGCCGCTCGCCCTCCATCGCCAGGCAGATCAGCCCCCGGGCATCGGTGGCCATGAAGTTGATCTGCTGGGGGGTGGCGAACTGGGCCGCGCAGATCAGGTCCCCTTCGTTTTCCCGGTTCTCGTCATCGACCACCACGATCGACTCACCGTTGCGGATGGCCGCCAGGGCATCGGCGATGGCATCGAAGTGAATGCCCGTGGACTGGCGTGGGCCGGACAGGACGGTCAAGGGAGCGAGACGGATCGGAGAAAGGATCGAACCTCATTTATAGGGTGCCGGTACGATCCAGCGTTCTTCTGCGTTCCGCATGGCTGGCAAGCGCGTTGCGGTGATCGGTGCCAGTGGCTACGGGGGACTGCAGACCCTCAGGCTGCTGCAGGGCCACCCGGATCTGACGGTGACCTTTCTGGGCGGGGAACGCAGCAGTGGCAGGCGCTGGAGCGAACTGGTGCCGTTCCTCCCCCTGGAGGACGACCTGGTGGTGCGCTCGCCCGATCCGGAGGCCATCGCCGCCGCCGCCGATCTGGCCGTGCTGAGCCTGCCGAACGGCCTGGCGGCCGGTCTGGTGCCGGAGCTGCTGCAGCGCGGCGTGAAGGTGGTGGATCTTTCGGCCGACTATCGCTACCGCTCCCTGGCCCAGTGGCAGGAGGTCTATGCCGCCGAGGCCCGCCAGGTCGCCCGCCAGGACGATGACCTCTGCCGGGAAGCCGTCTACGGGCTGGTGGAGGTGGCGGAGGCGCAGATCCGGCAGGCCCGCCTGGTGGCGGCCCCCGGCTGCTTCCCCACCGCCAGCCTGCTGGCCCTGCTGCCGTTCCTCGAGCAGGGGCTGATCGAGACGGGGGGCATCGTCATCGATGCCAAGACGGGCACCTCCGGCGGCGGCCGGGCCGCCAAGGAGAACCTGCTGCTGGCCGAGGCCGCCGAGGCCGTGGCGCCCTACGGGGTGGTGGGCCACCGCCACACCAGTGAGATCGAGCAGCTGGCGGGCCAGGCGGCGGGCCAGGCGATCCAGCTGCAGTTCACGCCCCACCTGATGCCGATGGTGCGGGGGCTGCTGGCCACCGTGTACGGACGCCTGCGGGACCCCGGCCTGACGGCGGAGGACTGCACGACCCTGCTCAAGGCCTCCTACCGCCACAGCCCCACGGTGCAGGTCCTGCCGGTGGGGGTCTACCCCTCCACCAAGTGGGTGCGCAACACCAACCGTTGCCTGCTGTCGGTCCAGGTGGACCCACGCACCGGCCAGCTGATCGTCATGAGCGCCATCGACAACCTGATCAAGGGGCAGGCCGGCCAGGGGGTGCAGTGCCTCAACCTGCTCAGCGGCCTGGAGGCGGGCACCGGCCTGCCGCTGCTGCCCTTCTACCCCTGAGCCAGGCGCCGGGCGGCGAGGCTGACGGCCAGGGGCAGGATCCGGTGCTCCTGGCGCTGGATGCGGGCATGGAGCCGCTCCCGGTCATCGCCTGCGAGCACCGGCACCGCCGCCTGCACCAGGATCGGCCCCGCGTCCACCTCGGCGGTCACCAGGTGGGCGGTGCAGCCGGCCAGGGTGACCCCGGCCGCCAGGGCCTGGCCCACCCCGTCGGCGCCCCGGAAGCTGGGCAGCAGGGAGGGGTGGATGTTGACCAGCCGCTCCGGGAAGGCTCCGATCAGCACCGGGGTGACGATGCGCATCCAGCCCGCCATCACCACCAGATCCACCCGGTGCACCTCGAACAGGTGGATCAGGGCCCGGTCGAGGGCCTCCCGCGAGGGCTGGTGGCGGTGGTCGATCACCTCACAGGGGATGCCGAGCCGTTCGGCCCGCTCCCGGGCCCCGCAGTCCGGCCGGTTGACCGCCAGGACGACCACCTGGCCGTGCAGCCGCCCCTCGCCGCAGGCCCGCGCCAGGGCCTCGAAGTTGCTTCCCGCCCCCGAGGCCATCACCGCCAGTCGCAGCGGGGCCTGGGAGGCCGGAGCCGGCTGTGGCAACGGCCACTGGAGAGACCCGCCGGGATCGCTATGGTCAGCGGAATCGGGCATTGCGTCCATGTCCCATCTCTCCATCCTGCCCACCGTGCTGCGGGATGCCGAGGCCCTGGCGGCCACCCTCGCCAGCCTCGATCTCCCCTGGCGCTGGGGGGGTGAACTGGTCGGATTCGCCGGCGAACGCCAGGCGGTGACGCTGCAGCTGCAGCTCAGGGACGGCCAGGGCCTGGGATGGGCCGCCATGGACGACGGATCCCTCGCCCTGGTGGGCGATCTCCAGCGCCTCAGCCGCAACACCGCCCTGCAGCGGCTGCTGGGCCGGATCACCCGGGCCTATGCCGCCCGGGCGGCCCTCGAGGAGGCCCGCCTGGCCGTCCCCACGGCGTCGATCGAGCTCCGTGTCTGACGACCCACCCCACCCCGACACGGCCGCCGGGCCGGTCGTCCAGCTCGACCTGCGGGAGCCCCATCGTCATCGGGTCCAGGTCACCCTCCACCTCACCCCCCGGAGCCTGCGGACGGAGCTGCGGCTGCCCGCCTGGACCCCGGGCTCGTACCTGATCCGGGACCATGTCCGGAACCTGGAGGGTCTGGAGGTGGTTCAAGGGGAGGCCCGCGTCGTACCGACGCGGCTCTCGGAGGCCTGCTGGCGGCTCTCCCTCACCCGCCTCGATCCCCTCGTCGTCCGCTACGACCTCCAGGCCACGGAACTGAGCGTGCGCACCTGCCACCTCAGCGCCGACCATGGCTTCCTGGCCTTGGCCGGGGTGGTGCTGGAAGCCACGGGCGAACGCTGGAATCCCCACCGCCTGGAGCTGCGGCTGCCCGAGGGCTGGCAGGCGTTCCTCCCCCTCCCGGCCGCCGGTGACGGGGCCTGGGTGGCCGCCGACTACGACCGGCTGATCGATGCGCCGCTGGAGGCCGGCCCCCACCCCTGCCACCCCTTCAGCGTCGCCGGGGTGCCGCACCGCTGGGTCACCTGGGGGGGCGACCTGCCCGTGGAGGATCCCGCCTGGCTGGCCGACGTGGAACGGATCGCCCTGGCCTGCTGCCGCCTGATGGGGGAGAGCGCCCCCGCCAGTGACGGCTACCTGTTCGTGCTGCACCTGCTGGAGGCGGGTTTCGGCGGCCTGGAACACGACCACGCCAGCGTGCTCCAGTACGGCCGCCGCGCCCTGGCGGGTCCCGGTGGCCGGCGCAAGCTGCTGCAGCTCGTGGCCCACGAGTACCTGCACCAGTGGAATGTGAGGCGCCTCAAGCCCGCCGAGCTGACGCCGCTGGACTACGGACGGGCCACGATCGTGCCCGGTCTCTGGTTCGCCGAGGGGGTGACCTCCTACCTCGATCTGCTGCTGCCCCTGGCGGCCGGCGTGGGCACGGAGGCCGACTTGCTCGAGGACCTCGGGGCCGACCTCAGCCGCTACCGGCTCACCCCCGGACGCCGGGTGCAGGGACTGCGGCAGAGCGCCGAGGAGGCCTGGGTGAAGCTCTACCGCCAGGACGCCTCCTCCGCCGACAGCCAGATCAGCTATTACCTCAAGGGGGCCGTTGTGGCCCTGGTGCTCGACCTGCACCTGCGGCGCCATGGCTCCAGCCTGGGGGTGGTGCTGCGGGCGCTGTGGCGCAGCCATGGGGCCGCCGGGCGGGGCTACACCAACGCCGATCTGGTCAACGCCTTCGCGGACCGGGCCCCCGACCTGGCTGCGCTGCTGCCCCACTGGCTGGAGAGCACAGACGACCCCGACCTCGACGCCTACCTGGCGGACCTCGGGCTGGCCCTGCGGCCCACACCGGCCCGGGAACCCTTCTTCGGCTGGCAGCTGGAGGAGCCCGCATCGGGCATGTTGCGGCTGAAGCGGGTGCATCGGGACGGGCCGGCGGAGCGGGCCTGCCTGCAGGCGGGCGATGAACTGCTGGCCCTCGACGACCTGCGCCTGCGCACCCCCGAGGACCTGGCGATGGCCCTCGCCATGGCCACGGCAGCGGCGGAACGGCAGGTGCTCTACGCGCGGGATGGCCGGGTGCGCACCACCCGCCTGGTGCCCGACCCGCCGGCCACCGCCGGCTGGCAGCTGGTGATCGATCCCGATCTGGACGGCCCCCACACCCGCGACAACCGGCAGCGCTGGCTGTCGCTGCTGCCATGACCTCGTCCCTGCGCCCCCTGGTGCTGGCGGTGGCTGGGGCGGGTGTGATCAGCCTGGGGGGGCTCACCTGGCTGGGCCGTGACCTCTTCGGCGCTCCAGGCAACGCCGGGGGCCGCGCCTCCCTGCTCGACCTGCTGGAGGAGGTGCGCCAGTCCCCCGCCGACGGGGGAGGGTCGCCGTCGCCGCCCGAGCAGGCCCTGCCACCGCCGCAGGCCGCCTGGCGCGCCCCCCTGGGCGGGGCCTGCCAGGCCGACCCGGCCCTGCGCGCCCGCCTGGCGGGACTGGCGGAGCGGCTCCGGTACGACACCGTCCGGCTGCGCATCGACCCGAGCAACTACGGCGAGCGCTTCCGCCGGGATGCCTTCGGCCAGACCCTCGACACCACCCCCCAGGTCGTCGTCCTGCACGAGACCGTCTTCGGCATCAACTCCGCGATCAACACCTTCATGACCCCCCATCCGCGGGACGAGGACCAGGTGAGCTACCACACCCTGATCGGCCTCGACGGCCAGGTGGTGGAGGCGCTGGACCCGGCCAAGCGGGCCTTCGGTGCCGGCAATTCCGCCTTCAACGGCCGCTGGGTGGTGACCAACCCGGAACTGGCCGGCTCGATCAACAACTTCGCCCTGCACCTCAGCCTGGAGACGCCCCTCGACGGCGAGAACCAGGACGCCAGCCACAGCGGCTACACGGCCGCCCAGTACGACGCTCTGGCGGTGGTGCTGGCCCGCTGGATGCGCCGCTACGGCATCCCCCCCAGCAACATCACCACCCACCAGCACGTGGATCTGGGCGGCGAACGGATGGATCCGCGCAGCTTCGACTGGCGGGAACTGCAGGTGCGCCTGGCCGCGCTGGGGGTGCTCTGCTGATCGGGGAGCGGCGAGGGCCCGGAGGCAGAGCGAGGACCCGGACTCAGATCAGCGGACTGGTGATCGGCTTGCGGGTTCCGTAGAGCAGGGCGTGCAGCTCGGGGTCCTGCATGTAGCGCAGCACCCGCCCGGGGTAGTCCAGCTTGCCGTTGTGCAGGTAGGCCAGGGTGGCGATGGCCTTGGCATCGGCGGGGGAGGTGCTGGCCATCAGCAGGGCGTTGCCGGAGAGCCCCAGGGCCTGCTTCAGCCGCACGAACTTGCCCACCAGCAGCCGGACGTTGCGGTCGGGATCCAGCAGCTCCATGCGCGCCTCGTCGATCTGCTCCGGGGTGGCGTTGGCGGGCAGGAGGCCCTGCTTGACGAGCTCACCGACGCTCAGCTGGGCGGGGCCGTGGGTGTGGAACAGGCCGCTGCGGGCGGCGAGCGGCAGGTCTTCGCCGGGCTTGGCGTGCTGCAGCTCATCGAAGAGCACGGCGGTGACCAGCATCGGATTGATGTGGTGGCGGCGACTCTCGCTGAGGATCACCGGCCGCAGCTCCTCGAGCCGGCCGAGGGTGTGGCTGCGCAGGGGTTGCAGCTGGTCGATGCCCTCGGTGAACAGCTGGGCCAGCCGGGGCTGGGGGCCGTGGACGCCGAAGCGACGGTTGAGCTCCCGCAGTTCCTCGGGCGTGAAATCCACCGGATCGGGCCGCAGCCCTTCGCTGGTGGAGGGCGTGATCAGGGGGAAGGACCTGCCCTCGCGCCCACCATCGGTGAGCAGGAAGGAGCTGCGCAGCGCCACCTGGGGTTGGCGGCTGAGGGGAGCCAGGGCCAGCCCGGCGCCCGTCAGCAGCAACGCCAGCCGCAGTCCCTGGCGACGGAGGCCTCGGCGCCGCAGGCTGGGGCGCCGCAGGCGCGCCAGGGTCGTGACCGCCGGCCGGCGGCCGGAGCGTCGGGGCTTAGTTCCGGCGAGGCGGGACAGCAAGCGGAATGGCGCTCTTTAGATCAATTGTAACGAACACGGCCGGATTCTTCCCGCTCCGGGGGCGCTCCCGGAGCCGGCCCCGTGGTGGAAAGCCCGCATCCGCCGATCCGCTTGCCGAACATGGAGGCTGATGGATACGGTTCGGGGGCCCGTCACGGCGTCCCAGGAGCCATGTCCCCGCTGCCGCCGTTGAACGGCCAAGATTCCGCTGCCCTCTGGGAGCGATTCCGCCAGTTGCTCTGGCACGACCCTGATCTCTCCCTCTGGCTGGACGTGAGCCGGATGGCGCTGGAGGAGCAGGATCTCGAGGCCTTCGAGGCCCCCTTCGCCCGCGCCTTCGCCGCCATGGAGGCCCTGGAGGCCGGGGCCATCGCCAACGCCGACGAGGGCCGCCAGGTCGGCCACTACTGGTTGCGGGCACCGGAACTGGCCCCTGATCCGGCGGTGGCCGCCGCCATCGCCGCGGAGGTGGACCGCCTCGAAGCCTTCGGCCGGGATGTGCTGGCCGGGACGGTCACGGCCCCCGGCGGCCGGCCCTTCACCGATGTGCTCTGGATCGGCATCGGCGGTTCCGGCCTGGGCCCCCTGCTGATGCTCCGGGCCCTGGAACGCCAGGGGGTGGGACTGCCGTTCCACTTCTTCGACAACGTCGATCCCGACGGCATGGCCCGCACCCTGGCCGGCCTGGCCGACCGGCTCACCACCACGCTGGTGATCGTGGTCAGCAAGTCGGGGGGCACCCCCGAACCCCATCTGGGCATGGTGCAGGCCCGGGCCCGGGTGCTGGCCGCCGGCGGCGACTGGAGCGCCCAGGCGGTGGCCATCACCATGGGCGGCAGTCACCTGGATCAGGAGGCGAAGGCGGCCGGCTGGCTGCGCCGCTTCGACATGTTCGACTGGGTGGGGGGCCGGACCAGCATCACCAGTGCCGTCGGCCTGCTGCCCGCCGCCCTGATCGGCGCCGACCTGCGCGGTTTCCTCGAGGGGGCCGCCGCCATGGACCGCCTCACGCGGGTGCCCGACCTGCGCGCCAACCCCGCCGCCCTACTGGCCGCCTCCTGGCATGTGGCCGGCGGCGGCCAGGGGCGCCGCGACATGGTGGTGCTCCCCTACCGGGACCGGCTGGAGGTGTTCAGCCGCTACCTGCAGCAGCTGGTGATGGAGTCCCTGGGCAAGCGGCTCGACCGCGACGGTGTTGTGGTGCACCAGGGGCTGGCCGTCTACGGCAACAAGGGCTCCACTGACCAGCACGCCTACGTGCAGCAGCTGCGGGACGGCCTCGACAACTTCTTCGTGACCTTCATCGAGGTGCTGGAGGACCCGGCGGAGATCCCCACGATCGACGGCGAGTGCCCCGCCGATTTCCTCGAGGGGTTCCTGCAGGGCACCCGCGCCGCCCTGGCCGAGCAGGCCCGCCAGAGCATCACCATCACCCTGGGCCGCTTCGACGCCCGGGGCCTCGGCGCCCTGATCGGCCTGTTCGAGCGGGCGGTGGGGCTCTACGGGGAACTGGTCAACGTCAACGCCTACCACCAGCCCGGGGTGGAGGCGGGCAAGAAGGCGGCCGCCGGGATCCTGGCCCTGCAAAGCCGGGTGGAGGCCCTGCTCGCCGATGGCCAGCCCCGCTCCCTGGCGGCCATCGGTGCGGAGCTGGAGCTGGACGCCGTGGAGCCGGTGTTCTGGCTGCTGCGCCACCTCTGCGCCAACGACCGCGGCTATGGGGCGAAAGGCGACTGGGGGCAGCCCGAGGGGCTGGTCTTCCAGCACACTTGATAGACCTTCCCCCTTGAGCATGGTCCGATCCCGCGCCGCGGTCGCCTGGGCCGCCGGTCAGCCCCTGGAGGTCACCGAGATCGATGTGGAGGGCCCCCGGGCCGGCGAGGTGCTGCTGCGGGTGGTGGCCACGGGTGTGTGCCACACCGATGCCTTCACCCTTTCCGGCGCCGACCCCGAGGGGATCTTCCCGGCGGTGCTCGGCCACGAGGGCGGGGCGGTGGTGGTGGAGGTGGGCCCCGGGGTGACCTCCCTGGCGGTGGGCGACCACGTCATCCCCCTCTACACGCCCGAGTGCCGCTCCTGCCGCTTCTGCCTCTCCGGCAAGACCAACCTCTGCCAGGCGATCCGCGCCACCCAAGGCCGGGGCCTGATGCCGGACGGCAGCAGCCGCTTCTCCAGGAACGGCCAGCCGATCTTCCACTACATGGGCACCTCCACTTTCTCGGAATACACCGTGGTTCCTGAGATCGCCGTCGCGAAGATCGCCCCGGAGGCGCCGCTGGAGAAGGTCTGCCTGCTGGGCTGCGGCGTCACCACCGGCATCGGCGCCGTGCTCAACACCGCCAAGGTGGAGCCCGGCAGCAGCGTGGCCGTCTTCGGCCTGGGCGGCATCGGCCTGGCCGTGATCATCGGGGCGGTGATGGCCGGGGCCGAACGGATCATCGGCATCGACACCAACCCCGACAAGTTCGCCATCGCCGGCCAGCTCGGCGCCACCGAGTGCCTCGATCCCAAGGCCTTCGACGCCCCGATCCAGGAGGTGGTGATCGATCGCACCGACGGCGGCGTGGACTACTCGTTCGAGTGCATCGGCAACGTCCAGGTGATGCGCGCCGCCCTGGAGTGCTGCCACAAGGGCTGGGGGGAATCCACGATCATCGGCGTGGCCGGGGCGGGCCAGGAGATCGCCACCCGGCCGTTCCAGCTGGTGACAGGCCGGGTGTGGCGGGGTTCCGCCTTCGGCGGCGTGCGGGGTCGCAGTGAGCTGCCGGGCTACGTCGAGCGGTTCCAGCAGGGGGAGATCCCGCTGGACACCTTCATCACCCACACCATGGGACTGGAGGACATCAACCGGGCCTTCGACCTGATGCACGCCGGCCAGAGCATCCGCTCGGTGATCCACTTCTGACCCCCCCTGCGACCCCGGAGGCCGGCGTCCCCATGCTCGAGCTCCTCAGCGAGAACCGCAGCTTCGGCGGTCTGCACCGCCGCTACCGCCACCCGTCCTCGGCCCTGAACGGCCCGGCGACCCTGGCGGTGTACCTGCCACCCCGGGCCCTGGCCGGGGAACGGGTGCCGGCCCTTTACTGGCTCTCAGGGCTCACCTGCACCGACGAGAACGTGATGCAGAAGGGCGGCGCCCATCGCCTCGCCGCCGAGCTCGGCCTGGCCCTGGTGGCACCCGACACCAGCCCCAGGGGAGCGGAGGTGCCCACCGATCCCGATGGCGGCTGGGATCTGGGCCAGGGGGCCGGCTTCTACGTCGATGCCACCCAGGCCCCCTGGGATCGCCACTACCGGATGCATGCCTACGTGGTGGAGGAGCTGCCTGCCCTGCTGGAAGCGGAGCTGCCCCTGGCTTCGGCCCGCGGCATCAGCGGCCACTCCATGGGGGGCCATGGCGCCCTGGTGGCGGCCCTGCGGCACCCGGGCCGCTACCGCTCCGTGTCCGCCTTCGCCCCGATCTGCCACCCTTCCGCCTGCCCCTGGGGCCAGAAGGCCTTCGGGGCCTACCTGGGCCCCGATCCGCAGGCCTGGGCCGCCTGGGACGCCACCCTGCTGCTGCCGGCTGCCGCGGAGCGGCTGCCCCTGCTGGTGGATCAGGGCAGCGCCGACCCCTTCCTCGAGACGCAACTCCGGCCCGCCGACCTGGCGGCGGCGGCCGAGGCCGCAGGCCACCCCCTGGAGCTGCGCCTCCAGGAGGGCTACGACCACAGCTACTTCTTCATCGCCAGCTTCATCGACGACCACCTGCGCCACCATGCCGCCGCCCTGCGGGCCTGAAGCCCGGAACGGACGGTTTCAGGGCACCAGGTTGACCAGCTTGCCGGGCACCACGATCACCCGCCGCGGCGGCTGACCCTCCAGCCAGCGCTGGGCCACGTCGCTCTCCAGCGCCAGCCTCTCAAGGGTGGCGGCATCGGCGTCGGCCGGCACCTCCAGGCTGCCGCGCATCTTGCCCTTCACCTGGATCACCAGGGGGATCGTGTCGCGCACCAGGGCCGCCGGATCGACGGCGGGCCACCGCTGGCAATGGACGCTCGCCCCGGCGCTGATGGACTGGCCGTCCCCGTGGCCGCTGAGCTTCTGCCAGAGCTCCTCGGCCAGGTGGGGCGCGAACGGCGCCAGCAGGATCAGCAGGGTGGCGAGGGCCTCGGTGGCCACCTCAGGAGCGGCCCCCTCGAGGTGGGCCGCCAGGGCGTTGCTGAGTTTCATCAGCTCGGAGACGGCGGTGTTGAGCTGGAGCTCCCCTTCCAGGTCTTCGCTGATGGCGGCGATGGCGGTGTGCACGGCCCGGCGCAGCTCCCGTTCGCCGTCGCTGAGCGAAGCGGGGTCGGGCGCCGGCTGGGGGGCGTCAGGTGCGGGCAGCCGCAGCCCGCGGCCATGGGCCCCGTCCACCAGGCGCCACAGACGCTGCAGGAAGCGGTACTGGCCCTCCACGTCGGCGTCGTCCCACTCCAGATCCTTCTCCGGAGGCGCCTTGAACAGGATGAACATCCGGGCCGTGTCGGCCCCGTAGCGGTCGATCACCACCGCCGGATCGACGCCGTTGTGCTTCGACTTGGACATCTTCTCGTAGAAGACCTCCAGCACCTCGCCGCTGACGGGATCGCGCGGGTCGCTGGGGTCGGCCACCTGGGCCGGGGCGACGTACTGGCCGGTCTGGGGATTGCGGTAGGTGATGCCCTGCACCATGCCCTGGGTGAGCAGGCGGGCGAAGGGTTCGGAGAAGCCCAGCAGGCCCCGGTCCCGCAGCACCTTGGTGAAGAAGCGGGAATAGAGCAGATGCAGGATGGCGTGCTCGATGCCGCCCACGTACTGGTCGACGGGCAACCAGCGGTCGACGGCGCCGCGCTCGAACGGCCGCTGGTCGTTGTGGGGATCGCTGTAGCGCAGGTAGTACCAGGACGAACACATGAAGGTGTCCATCGTGTCGGTCTCCCGCTTGGCGGGGGCGCCGCAGCTGGGGCAGGGCACGTTCACCCACGACGCCAGCTTGGCCAGCGGGGTGCCCCCCTTGCCGCTCAGGGGGATGTCCCGGGGCAGTTCCACCGGCAGCTGGTCGTCGGGAACCGGCACCACGCCACAGCTATCGCAGTGGATCACGGGAATGGGGCAGCCCCAGTAGCGCTGGCGGGAGATCAGCCAGTCCCGCAGGCGGTACTGCACCCGTCCCTGGCCCCAGCCCTGCTCCTCGGCCCAGGCGACAATGGCCGACTTGGCCTCGGTGGTGGTCAGGCCGTCGAAGGAACCGGAGCCGATCAGCACACCGCCTTCGGTCCAGGCCTGGCCCTCGTAGGCGTGGGGATCGGACCCCTCGGGGATCACCACCCGCCTGACGGGAAGCTCGTACTGCCGGGCGAAGGCGAAGTCGCGCTGGTCATGGGCCGGCACCCCCATGACGGCGCCGGTGCCGTAGTCGGCCAGCACGTAATCGGCGATCCAGACGGGGATGCGTTCACCGCTGGCGGGATTGCGGGCCCAGGCGCCGATCGGCACGCCCCGCTTGGGCCGGTCCTCGGCCGTCCGCTCCTGCTCGCTCTGGCGGCTGACCAGATCGCAGAAGGCGGTCACCGAGAGGCGGCAGTCGTCGGTGGTGAGTTGGGCCACCAGGGGGTGGTCCGGAGCCAGCACCACATAGGTGGCCCCGTGGATCGTGTCGGGCCGGGTGGTGAAGACGGTGATGGCGGCACCGCTCTCGGTGCTGAAGGTCAGCTCGGCACCGAGGGAGCGGCCGATCCAGTTGGCCTGCATGGTGCGCACCCGCTCCGGCCAGCCCTCCAGGGTGGGGAGATCGTCGAGCAGGGCATCGGCGTAGGCGGTGATCTTCAGGAACCACTGGCGCAGACGGCGCTTCTCCACCTGGGCACCGGAGCGCCAGGAGCGCCCCTCCGCATCCACCTGCTCATTGGCGAGCACCGTCTGGTCGATCGGGTCCCAGTTGACGGTCGCCTCCTTGCGGTAGGCCAGGCCCGCATCCAGGAACTGCAGGAACAGCCACTGGGTCCAGCGGTAGTAATCGGTGTGGCAGGTGGCCACCTCCCGGTCCCAGTCGATCGAGAGGCCCAGCCGCTTGAGCTGGTCCCGCATCTGGGCGATGTTGCGGTCGGTCCAGTCCCCCGGATCGACGCCCCGCTCGATGGCGGCGTTCTCCGCCGGCAGACCGAAGGCGTCCCAGCCCATGGGATGGAGCACCTGCCGTCCCCGCAGGCGGGCCGCCCGGGCGATCACGTCCGTGATGACGTAATTGCGGACGTGGCCCATGTGCAGGCTCCCCGACGGGTAGGGGAACATCGAAAGGGCGTAGTAGGTGTCGTCGGGGTCCCCGGTCTGTTCCGGGGTGGCGTGCAGTCCCAACTGCTCCCACTGCAGCTGCCAGCGCTGCTCGATCGCTTCGGGCCGGTAGCGGGAGGGGTCAGTCACGGGCCAATGGGAATGGGAGTGATCGTGTCACAGCCCATGGAAAGGCTCAGCTGAGGGCGCGCAGCGATGCCACGGCGGCCAGGCTGATCAGCAGCAGCGGCGTGCCGGGTTCGGTGCTCATCGCCAGGAAATGGCTGTCCTGCCAGCGGATGATGCCATCGAACTCCTTGCCGGAGAGCAGGACGACGTTCACCGGGGTGCGGATGCGGATCAGCTCCTGGACGTGGCGCACACTGGGCAGGGTGGTGTCGAGCCTGGGTCCCCGTCGCTCAAAGAAACTCTGCATAGGATCGACCCCAACCTCCAGGACTCACGGAACGGTGCTTCAGGTGCTCCAATTCAGCAAATACCAGGGTCTGGGAAATGACTTCTTCCTCCTGGACGGGCGCAGCTTAGAGGATCCTGAGGACTTGTTCGGCCTCACCCCCGAGCGGGTGCAGCGGCTCTGCGACCGCCGCTTCGGGGTCGGCGGGGATGGCGTGATCCTGGCTCTGCCGCCCCGAGAGGGCGGCGAGCTGCGCATGCGGATCTTCAACGCCGATGGCACCGAGCCGGAGATGTGCGGCAACGGCATCCGCTGTCTGGCCCGCTTCCTGGCGGACAGCGACGGCGACGAGGCGCCGCGGAGCTGGGAGATCGAGACCCTCGCCGGTCGCATCGTGCCGGCACTCGCAGAGGACGGTCGCATCCGCGTCGACATGGGCCCGCCGTTCCTGACGCCCGAGACCGTGCCCACCACTCTGGCGGTGGGCGAGCAGGGGCTGCCGATGGGCGAGCTGGAGGTGCTGGGCCAGCGCCTGGCGGTGGCGGCCGCCGGCATGGGCAATCCCCACGCCGTCGTGCCCGTCGCCGATGTGGCGGCGATCGATCTGGAGGGCCTCGGTGCCGCCCTGGAGGTGCACGGGGCCTTCCCGGCCCGCACCAATGTCCACTTCGTCCAGGTGCTCGCCCCCGACCATCTGGTGATGCGGGTCTGGGAGCGGGGGGCGGGCCCCACCCTGGCCTGCGGCACCGGCGCCTGCGCCACCCTGGTGGCCTGCCATCGGCTCGGCCTGGCCGCCCGCCACGCCCGCCTGGATCTGCCGGGGGGGCCCCTGGAGATCCACTGGGACGAAGCCAGCGGCCATGTCTTCATGACCGGTCCGGCCGAAGCGGTGTTTGACGGGGTCGTGGCCCCATCGCTGTTCGGCGAGGAGGAGGACATGTCCCCCGCCCCGGCGATGGCACCGCCAACCGCCAGCCCGCCCCAGGCGGGGGATGGCGCCATTGACTGCGCCACCGCCTGCGTCAACGGCTGCCTGCGCCCGGAGGCCTGCCCCAGCGCCGAAGCCCGGGCCCGCGTCACGGCCCTGCTGGAGGGGCGCTCCCTCGACGATCTGGTGGCCCTGGCCGGCGAATCCCTGGAATCCCGCACCCGGGGCCGCCTCTCCCGCGATGCCCCCGGCGCTCCCTGAGGCCGTCGGGGCCGGAGCCCCGCCGCGGGAGATCTACCTCGATGCCTGCGCCACCGCCCCCCCGGCCGCAGCGGTGCTCGAGGCCATGGATCGGGCCCACCGCGAGGCCTGGGCCAACCCCTCCAGCCTCCATGGCCCCGGCCTGGCGGCGGCGGAGCGGCTGGAGCGCGACCGCCAGGCGATCGCCGCGAGCCTGGGCTGCGGCGGCGATGAACTGGTGCTCCTCTCCGGGGGGAGCGAAGCGATCCACACCGCCCTGGTGGGCTCCGACGGACCGCTGGAAGCCGGTCGGGTGCTGCTCTCGGCGGTGGAGCACCCCGCCAGCTACGCCGCCGCCGCCGCGTTGGCGCGCCGGGGCTGGGACGTGCAGCTCCTGCCGGTGGATCGCCGCGGCGTGGTCGACCTGGAGATCCTGCGGAGCCTGCTGACGCCGCCGACCCGGCTGGTGTCAGTCCTCTGGGGCCAGAGCGAGGTGGGCACCCTGCAGCCGATCGAGGCCATCGGGGCGCTCTGCCGCCAGGCGGGCGTGCGGTTCCATGTCGATGCGGTGCAGGTGGTGGGGCACCGCCGGGTCGCCTTCAGCCGGCTGCCGGTGGACCTGCTCAGCTGCGCGGCCCACAAGTTGCAGGGTCCCCGCGGGGTGGGGGCCCTGCTGGTGCGGCGCGGCGTCCGGCTCGAACCGTTGATCGGCGGCGCCCAGGAGGGGGGCCGTCGCGGCGGCACCGAGCCGGTGGCCCTGGTGGCCGGCTTCGCGGCGGCCCTCGAGCTGGCCGACCGGCGCCTGGCGGCCCATGGTGGCGACGACCCCCTGAGCTCGCTGCGGGACCCCCTGCTGGCCGCCCTGCGGCAACGGCAGGGCGTGCGGCTGAGCGGTCCGGAGCCGGACGCCGCCGCCGGACGCCTGCCGCACCACATCAGCCTGCTGGTGGACGGGCCGGATGGCCGGCCCCTGGGCGGCCGGCGGCTGGTGCGGGAGCTGGCCCGCCGGGGTTACGCGGTGAGCAGCGGATCGGCCTGCACCAGCGCCGGGGCCGCCGCGGGCACGGCCGGCACCAGTGCCGTGCTGCTCGCCATGGGCTACGGCCCCGCCGAGGCGGCCAGCGGCCTGCGGATCAGCCTGGGCCCCTGGAACAGCCCCGATGATCTGGCCGGACTGCCGGCGGCCCTGGAACAGGCCCGCCGCAGGGTGGCCGAAGCGCCTGGGTAGGGTCCGGTCAGCCCTGCCGCCCGCCGATGCTGCCCGCCGACCTGCGCACCGCCGAAGCCGAAGCCCTGCAGGCCCTGCAGGCGGCCCTGGGGGCCGGATCGGGGGGCCGCTGGACCGTCGAGTTCCGCTTCGAGGGGCTGCGCCTGATGCCCGTGGTGCTGCGGCTGCTGGAGGGGCTGATGGCGGAGCGGCCCGGCGTGCGGCTGCTGTTTCCCGATGCCGGTGCCACCGCCCTGGCACGCCGGGATGCGCCGGCCCTGGCCGAGCACATCGGCAGCTTCTCCGACCAGCGGCGGCGCCAGCAGGAGGGCCCCTCGAGCGGCGTGCTGCTGCTGGTGGGGGCGAGCCAGGCGGAGTACGAGCTGGTGGAGGAGGTCTGCGGCGGCCACGGCGACGCGGTGGTGCTGATCAATCCCGCCCTGGAGGATGCCGCCGTGGGCATCGGCAGCGTGGCGCGCCAGCGTCGCCGTGGCTTCCTGGCCGGCTGGCGGGCCGCCTATGCCCTGCTGCCCAAGGCTGACCGGGCCCTGCGCTGCGCTTACCCGGGCGAATGGGAGCTGTACCGGCTCGACCCCGACGGCTTCCGGCTGGCGGCGAGCTTCGAGCAGAAGCCCGATGCGGAGCAGCAGGACCTGGCCCTCAGCGGCCGTGAAGAGGCCGGTCTGGGCGGCAACCTGCGGGCCCTCGGCCAGATGATCGAGGACCTGCAGAACTGAGGCCCCTGTCGGGAGCGGGCCGGCCGGGGCGGCTGGTGGATCCCGGAAAGGCTGCTTACACTTCGCGGGCTTTCCCATGCCCATGCCCAGCGAATCGCCCCGGTCCCGTTCCTTCAGCCTCGTCGACGTCGGCGCCGCCGCCGCCGCCCTGCTGGCGATCGGGGGCGTGATCTGGAGCCCCCGGCTGAGCGGGGCGGTGGCCCAGGCCACCGGCGCCCTCGAGCCCGTCACCGTGATGGTGGATGTGCGCGGTGCCCCCGCCGCCGCACCGCTGGAGCTGCTGGAGCAGGCCCGGGCCGAAGGCAAGGTGGCGATCGTGATCCGCAACCAGCCCCACGGCAGCGTGGCGGTCAAGCAGATCATCCCCTTCGATCGCATCATCTCCACCCTCACCCCCGACGGAAAGGTGGTGAGCGCCCCCGATCCCAATCAGAAGACCTTCAGCACCTTCGATGGTCGTTTCGTCCTGGAGGGCCAGGGCCGCCGCACGGCCGGTGGGGTGGTCTTCGGCAACCAGACGATCAAGATCGGCGCCCCGGTGGAGCTGGAGGGAACCAACTACCGCTTCAACGGCACCGTCACGGGCCTGAAACTCGGAACCTCCTGACATGACCGCCTCCGCCCGCCCCGGCCACCGACGCCACCGCCATCCCCTGGGGCTGGCGACCCTGCTGCTGGTCGCCGCCGGCACCGGATCGGCGGGCCCGGCGGCCCTGGCCCAGAACGCACCGGCCCTGCCCTCGGCCCGGAGTGAGCGCCCCCTGCCGATGGCGACCCTGCCGCCGGCGCCCCCCCCGGTGGGCATGCCGCGGCTGGCCAGTGAGGTCAGCTGCCCCAGCCTGCAGCGGCAGGTCACCCAGGTGCTGGGCGGGGAGCGCTCCCGCTGGAGCGTCAGCGTCGCCGATGGCAGCGGCCGCCTGCTGGCCGACGTCAACGGCCGCCAGCCCCGGGTGCCGGCCTCCAACCAGAAGCTGGTCAGCAGCGCCTTCGCCCTCGATCGCCTCGGCCCCGACTACCGGCTCAGCACCCAGCTCTGGCGCCTCCAGGACGGCACCCTGCGGCTCACGGGGCAGGGGGACCCCGACCTGGCCCTGCCCCAGCTGCAGCGCTTCGCCCAGCTGGCCATGGCCGCCGGCGCCGCCACCGTCCCGGGGGGTGGTCCGGTGCGGCTGGAACTGGCGGAGGAAGCCTCCCAGAACTGGTGGCCCAGTGGTTGGCACGTGGCTGACCGGGCCTACGCCTACGGGGCCCCGATCACCCGGCTGGCGATCACCAGCAACGCCATCGACGACGCAGTCAGCAATCCCCCCTCCCGGTTGCAGACGCTGCTGCGTCGGGCCATGAACCAGGGCGGAGGGTCGCCCTTGCAGCTGACCCTGGTGTCCGCCCGCCAGCCCATCCCCGCCGATGCCGTGCTGATCCACCAGGAACCCTCCACCTCCATGCATGGCCTGCTGAGCCTGGCCAACACCGAAAGCCACAACTTCACCGCCGAGGTGCTGCTGCGCCAGGCGGCCGGCACCTGGGACGTGGCCGAGGCCAGCCGCCTGAACATGCTCTGGCTGGGCGAACAGGGGCTGCCGATGGAGGGGGTCAGGGTGGCTGACGGCAGCGGCCTCGACCGCGCCAACCGGGTCACCAGCCGCTTCCTGGTGGCCCTGCTGCTGCGCATGGACCACCACCCCTATTCCAGGGACTACATCAGCTCGATGGCCATCGCCGGACGCCGCGGCACCCTGCGCAACCTCTACAAGGGCACCAGCCTCGATGGCCGTCTGTTCGCCAAGACCGGCACCCTCACCGGCGTGCGGTCGATCAGCGGCGTGCTCCAGACGCCGGACGGTCCCCGGTACGTGAGCGCTGTCTCTGCCGGGGCCGGGGCTCCGAACACCACCATCGGCCGCGTCCTGCGGGAGGTGCAGGCCGTGGGGGCCTGCCCATCGGCGATCTGAGCCGGCGCTGAGGCGGCTGCCTCAGCTGGCCAGCCCCCGGCTGGCGGCCCGACGGAGACGGCCGGCAGCGCGGCGGGCCCGATCGACGGCGGCGTTCTCCAGGGGAATGGGGGCTTCGGGGGGGCGACTGGCGGCCTGGGTGTCCTGGGCCTGCAGCCGCACGAGCTCGCGCCGGCCCCCCAGCACCACCTGGCTGAGCTCCTTGAGGCGCACCTCCAGTTCGCCCAGCACCTGCTCGGCATAACGGTTGGCGCCCTCCTGGATGGTGGCCGCCTCCTGGCGGCTGCGGGCGATCAGGGCATCGCACTGCTGCTGGGTCTGCTGGCGGAACTGGAGGGCGTCGGCATGGAGCCGCTCGGCTTCGGCCTGGCTGTCCCGCTGGATGCGCAGCCCTTCCTGACGGATGCCCTCCAGTTCCTGCAGGGCCTGGGCCCGGCTGCGCTCGTGCTGCTCCAGCAGCTGGCGGTTGCGCTCCGCCGCCTCCTGCTCCAGCTGCTGGCGCCGCTGCTGGGCCTCCTGCTCCAGCTGCTGCCGGCGGCCGGCGAACTGCTGCTCGAACTGGGCCATCCGGGCCTGGTGTTCCTGTTCGGTCTGGGCCACCTGCTGGCGGGCCTGGAGCACCATCTGCTCGCACTGCTGGCGGGCCAGTTCCCGTTGTTCGGTCACCTGGCGCTCCGCCTCCTGGCGGATGGCGGCGGCGTTGATCAGCTGCTCCCGCTCGCGCCGCGCCTGGGTGACGATCTCCTCGGCCTGCAGCCGGGCCTTCTCGATGAAGCCCTCCCGCTGGCGGATCAGGTCCTCAGCCTGGGAGATCTGCCCGGGCAGGGCCTCCCGCAGGGCATCCATCATCTCGATGGCGTCCTGCTCGTTCACCAGACGGCCACCGCTGAAGGGGATCCGGCTGCCGTCGAGAACGATGTCCTCCAGCTGATCCAGCTGATCGAGAACGGTGAAGCGGACCTCAGCCATATCGGGTTTCGGGAGCTGCCTGTCGATTAAAGAGCCTCTCCAGGTCGATCGCCACTCCCGGCGGGACCATGTGACCCACGTCCCCGCCGAAGCGGGCCACCTCCTTCACCACCGAGCTGCTGAGAAAGCTGTGGTGCGCTGCGGTGGCCATGAACAGGGTTTCGACCCGGGGGGCCAGGGTCCGGTTGGTGTGCGCGATCTGCAACTCGAATTCGAAGTCGCTCATCGCCCGCAGGCCCCGCAGAATCACCTGGGCGCCGCAGGCCTGGGCGTAGGTGACGGTGAGACCGTCGAAATGGCCCACCTCGATCCCGGCGATTCCCTCGGTGGCGCAGCGGATCTGCTGCAGCCGCCGCTCCAGGGGGAAGGCGGGCTGCTTGGAGGGGTTCATCAGCACCGCCACCACGACCCCGTCGAAGAGGCCGGCCGCCCGCTCGATCAGGTCGAGGTGGCCCAGGGTGAGGGGATCGAAACTGCCGGGGTAGAGGGCTCGCATCGCCCCAGCCTATGGAGGAGGGCCCGGGCGGGTTCCCGGGCGCGGCCGGGTTCCTAGAGTCGCCTGATCCCCGCCGCCCACCCCATGACCGACGTTGCCCTGGACGCGGCCGCCAAGAAGACGCTGCTGCGCAAGATCCCCCACGGTGTGTTCATCTGCGGGGTGGCCGAAGGCGACGAGGTCAACGGCTTCACCGCCAGCTGGGTCACCCAGGGGTCCTTCGAGCCCCCCCTGGTGGTGATGGCGGTGCGCGCCGACTCCACCAGCAACGGCATGATCCAGCGCAGCGGCCGCTTCTCCCTCAACGTGCTGGCCGCCGATCAGAAGGACCTGGCGGCGGTGTTCTTCAAACCCCAGAAGGGGGTGGGGGGACGCTTCGATGCCGCCCCGTTCCAGCTCGGTCCCCTCGGCCTGCCGGTGCTCGACGACGCTCTCGGGGCGGTGGAGTGCACCCTGGTGGGCCAGGTGGCCCATGGCGACCACACCGTCTTCGTGGGGGAAGTGAAGTCGGCGACCCTGCACCGCGACGCCGCCGCCCTGGAACTGGCCGCCACGGGCTGGCAGTACGGCGGTTGAGGCTCCGCCATGGCTGAACCGGTTGCGACTCCGGTCGGCACTCCGGGTGGCACGCCGAGCGGCCATTCGGGCGGTGACGTCGTCGGGCCGCTGCTGCTGCAGCGCGAGCGGCTCTCGGCCCGGCTGCGGGAGCTGCCGGCGGAGCCCGGCTGCTACCTGATGCGGGATGCGAGCGACCGCATCCTCTACATCGGCAAGTCGAAGAGCCTGCGGGCGCGGGTGCGCAGCTACTTCCGCGACTCCCACGACATCAGCCCGCGCATCGCCCTGATGGTGCGCCAGGTCTGCGAGATCGAGTTCATCGTCACCGACAGCGAGGCGGAGGCGCTGGCGCTCGAGTCGAACCTGATCAAGAACCACCAGCCCCACTTCAACGTCCTGCTCAAGGACGACAAGAAGTACCCCTACCTCTGCATCACCTGGAGCGAGGCCTACCCCCGCATCTTCATCACCCGCCGCCGCCGGCTGCGCAGCCCCCTCGACCGCTTCTACGGGCCCTACGTGGATGTGGGCCTGCTGCGCCGCACCCTGGCCGTGGTCAAGCGGGTGTTTCCGTTGCGCCAGCGGCCCCAGCCCCTCTACCGCGACCGCACCTGCCTCAACTACGACATCGGCCGCTGCCCCGGGGTCTGCCAGGAGAAGATCGGCTCCGAGGAGTACCACCGCATCCTGCGCAAGGTGGCGATGGTGTTCCAGGGCCGCAACGATGAACTGCTGGACCTGCTGCGGCAGCAGATGGAGCGCTATGCCGAGCGGCTCGACTTCGAGGCCGCCGCCCGGGTGCGCGACCAGCTGCAGGGCCTCGACCTGCTCACCGCCGACCAGAAGATGAGCCTGGGGGACAGTTCCATCAGCCGCGATGTGATCGCCCTGGCGTCGGACGAGCGGGTGGCGGCCGTGCAGATCTTCCAGATGCGCGCCGGCAAGCTGGTGGGGCGCCTGGGCTACACCGCCGACGCGGCGATCGCCACCCCGGCGGAGGTGCTGCAGCGGGTGGTCGAGGAGCACTACAGCCAGGTGGACCCGGTGGAGATCCCGCCCGAGTTGCTGCTGCAGCACCCGCTGCCGGCGCAGGAGCTGATCGGCGACTGGCTGGCGGAACGGCGGGGCCGCAAGGTGCGGCTCGCCGTGCCCCAGCGGCGCCAGAAGGCGGATCTGATCGAGCTGGTGGAGCGCAACGCCGGATTCGAGCTGGCCCGGGCCCAGCGGGGGGCGGAGCAGCAGCTGCTGGCCACCGAGGACCTGGCCCAGCTGCTGGAGCTGCCGGTGCCGCCGCGCCGGATCGAGGGTTACGACATCAGCCACATCCAGGGCAGCGATGCGGTGGCTTCCCAGGTGGTGTTCATCGACGGCCTGCCGGCCAAGCAGCACTACCGCAAGTACCGGATCCGCAGCAGCAGCATCCGCGCCGGCCACTCCGATGACTTCATGGCCATGGCGGAGATCATGCGACGGCGCTTCCGGCGCTGGTCGCAGGCGAAGGCGGAGGGGGCCGACCTGGGCGCCCTGCGGAAGGCCGGCGCCTCGGCCCTGCACACCGATGGCCTCAGCGACTGGCCCGACGTGGTGATGATCGATGGCGGCAAGGGCCAGCTGTCGGCGGTGATGGAGGCCCTGCGGGAGCTTGACCTGCACGAGGAGCTGACGGTGTGCTCCCTGGCCAAGCAGCGGGAGGAGGTGTACCTGCCCGGCGCCAGCCAGCCCCTCGACACCGAGGCCGACCAGCTGGGGGTGGTGCTGCTGCGGCGCCTGCGGGACGAGGCCCACCGCTTCGCCGTCAGCTTCCACCGCCAGCAGCGGGGGGAGCGGATGAAGCGCTCCCGCCTCAGCGACATCGCCGGCCTGGGCCCCAAGCGCGTCAAGGACCTGCTGGCCCACTTCCGCTCCATCGACGCCATCCAGCTGGCCAGCCCCGAGCAGATCGCCGCCGTCCCCGGCATGGGGCCGGCCCTGGCCCGGCAGGTGTGGGAGCACTTCCACCCCCCCATGGACGGGGCCGATGAGGCCGAGGCCCCCCAGGGGGAACCCCTGGAGCTGGCGGGATGAGGCCAGCCGTGCGCGCCTGGGGAGCGGGGGTCTGGGCTGGCCTGCTGATGGCCCTGCTGCTGCTGCCGTTGGTTCCGGCGCCGGTGGTGGCGTCTCCGGGCCTGTGCGTCGGTCCGGTCTGCGGGGACGAGATCAGCCGCAGCGCCAAGCACCACTGGCAGCTGAGGCTGCGGGTCAGCGACCAGGAGAGCCGGCGGGAACGGATCGTGGTGGATTGCCGCGATGGCGCCATCAGTCCGCGGCTGGGGCCCGTGGACCGGGCCTACAGCGCCGCCGTGGCCCGCCGCTGCTGCCGCCTGGTGGGGGAGGGCTGAGCTTCGCCGCCGCCCACCCGGCGGCGACTAACTTGGCGGTCCGCCGCGCAACGCGCTTCCTCGGGCCCTGACATGACGCTGTCCCTGCCCCTGACCCTCGCCTTGACCTGGCCCCCCGAGGCCTACCTCTGGTTCAAGACCCTCCACATTGTCGGAGTGGTGGTGTGGTTCGCCGGGCTGTTCTACCTGGTGCGCCTGTTCATCTACCACCGGGAAGCCGCCGAGCTGGAGCCGCCTGTTCGCCAGGCCTTCGAGGAGCAGTACGGGCTGATGGAGCGACGTCTGGCCAACATCATCACCACCCCGGGCATGGTGGTGGCTGTGACCATGGCCGTGGGTCTGCTGCTGGTGGAACCGGCCTGGTTGAAGCAGGCCTGGATGCACGCCAAACTGGCCGTCGTGGCGGGCCTGCTCGTCTACCACCACCTCTGCTACCGGCTGATGGGCCAGCTGCAGCGCGGCGAATGCCATTGGAGCGGCCGCCAGCTGCGCGCTCTCAACGAACTCCCCACCCTGATGCTGGTGCTGGTGGTGATGCTGGTGGTCTTCAAGGCCCAGTTCCCCACCGGTGCCGCCACCTGGTTCCTGGTGGCCCTGGTGGTGTTCATGGCCGGCTCGATCCAGTTCTATGCCCGCTGGCGGCGGCTGCGCGCCGAACGGCTGGCCCAGCAGGAGAGCGGTGGTGCTGCGGCCTGAGGCTCTCGCCCATCCCCTGACCCCGGTGCTGCGCCAGGTGCGGGCTGACAGCTGCCCGGACCGGTTCAACTTCCACTGCCACACGATCTGCAGCGACGGCAGCCTCCATCCCCAGGATCTGGCGGCCGAGGCCGTGGCCATCGGCCTGGAGCACCTGGCCGTCACCGACCACCACGGCCTGGCGGCCCATGGCGCCATCAGCGCCGCCCTGGAGGACCACCGCCGCCGGGGGGCGGCCACCCCCACCCTCTGGCGCGGGGTGGAGATCAGCTGCCTGCTGGAGGGCTGCCTGGTCCATGTGCTCGGGCTGGGCTTCGCCGAGGAGCACCCCTCCCTCCACCCCTACCTGCAGGGCACCTCCGTGGTGGGGCCGGCCCTGCGGGCCGAGGCGGTGGTGACGGCGATCCGCGCGGCCGGGGGCCTGGTGCTGCTGGCCCACCCCGCCCGCTACCGGCTGCCCCACCAGCGCCTGATCGCGGCGGCAGCGGATCTGGGCTTCGACGGCGCCGAGGTCTGGTACGACTACGCCATGCAGAGCCGCTGGCAGCCGACGCCGCTGGTGTGCGACGCGATCGCCGCCGACCTGGAGCGTCGGGGCCTTCTGATGAGTTGTGGTACGGATACCCATGGGCTGGTGCTCCGCGGCCGCTAGGGTTTGCTGACACCTTCCTCCTTGCGTCGATGGGTCTGTTCGATCGTCTGTTCGGTTCCCGTGCCGCTTCGGTGAGCAAGCCCGAGGCTGCCGCCAAGGCCAAACCCAAGGCCGAGACCTTCTTCCTCGATCCCGAGGCCTCCAGCAGCCTCGGGGATGTCAAGTTCATGAAGCGGTCCAACACGATCCGCCACACCTTCCCCGGCAACGCCGACAGCCCGGGTGACAAGGAGATGGTGGCGGAGGTGGCCTCGATGGAGGCCCGGGTCGAGAAGATGACCCCCGGTCTGGCCGGCGTCCAGCCCACCGAAAAGGGGTCGGTCAACCTCACCGGCGGCATCCCCAAGCCCGTCAAGAAGACCTTCGCCCAGCAGATGAGCGCCGCCGAGCTCGGCCAGCGCATGAAGGGGGCGGCCGTCACCCCCACCAACCTGCCCGGTGGTCCGGCGGCGGCCAAGCAGCAGAAGGAGGCCGAGGCCCAGGGCCAGCCCGCAGGCTCCCAGGCGCCGGCCAAGCCCGGCACCACCGATCCGTTCCGCTCCATGGTGAGGGATCTGGAGCTCTGATCCCAGCGCCGCCGGGAGCCTGGTTCAGCGCTGCTCCACCAGGCTCTCGCTCTCCAGCACCAGCTGCCGCAGCCGCTCCAGCCGCTCCGGATCGGCCCCGTCCCAGAGGCCGCGATGGTGCGCCTCGAGAAGCCGCTCGGCCATGTCCCGCAGGGCCCAGGGGTTGGCGCGTCCCAGGAACGCCCGCACGGCCCCGTCCTCCAGCCAGGCGGCGCTGATGGCGCCGTAGCCCCAGTCAGGGACGCGCCCGGTGCTGGCGTCGTAGGCGAACAGGTAATCGAGGCTGGCGGCCATCTCGAAGCCGCCCTTGTAGCCGTGCTCCTGCATGGCGGCGATCCAGCGGGGATTCAGCAGCCGGGAGCGCAGCACCTTGTCGAACTCGCGCTCAAGCCGGTGCAGCCGGGGGCGCTGGCTGCGGGAGTGGTCGCCGAACCAGAGGGCGGGGGCCCGGCCCTGGAGCGTCTCGGCGGCGGCGCTCAGCCCCCCCTGGAACTGGTAGTAGTCGTCGGAATCGAGCAGGTCGTGCTCCCGGTTGTCCTGGTTGTGCAGCACCACCTGCACCGAGGCCAGGCGCCGTTCCAGCCCGGCCCGATCCGCCCTGGCCTCGATGGCGCCGCCGCCGGCGGTGTCGCCCGGATCACCGTCGTAGCGCCAGGCGCTCCAGTTCAGGAACGCCTCGCCCAGGTCACCGCGCTCCTCCCAGTGGCCGCTGTCGATCAGGCCCTGCAGCCCGGCCCCGTAGGCCCCGGGCGCTGAGCCGTAGATGCGCCCCCCATGACCCTCCTGCCGGGCCGAGGCCGCCAGGGGGTTGTCTTCGGGGGCCTCGTCGAGGCCGGCCACCAGGCGGGTGGCCCGGTTGAACCAGCCCACCAGCTGGGGAAAGGCATCACGGAACAGGCCGGAGATCCGCAGGGTGACGTCCACCCGTGGCCGGCCGAGCAGGCGCAGGGGAATCACCTCCACGTCCACCAGCCGGCGGGTGGGGCCATCCCAGACGGGGCGCACGCCCATCAGGGCCAGGGCCTGGCCGATGTCCTCACCGCCGTTGCGCATGGTGGCGGTGCCCCAGACCGAGAGAGCCAGGCTGCGCAGGTCGTCCCCCTCCTCCTGGAGATGGAGCTGCAGCAGCAGTTCGGCGCTGCGCCGTCCCAGGTCCCAGGCGGCCTCCGTCGGCAGACCACGCAGATCGACGCTGTAGAAGTTGCGCCCCGTCGGCAGCAGGTCTGGCCGCCCGCGGGTGGGCGCCCCCGAAGGTCCGGCGGCGATGCGGCCCCCGGCCAGGCCGGTGAGCAGGGACTGCCGCTCCGCCGCGCCGCAGGCCAGCAGGGGCGGCAGCAGGGCCCGGCGCAGGTGCCCCAGCGCCCGTTCGGTGGCCGACCCCGGCACAACGGGCACCCCAGGCACCACGGGCGTCTCCGGCGCCACCGCCGCTCTCCCGGGGGCTCCGCCCAGCTCCGCCTCCACCAGCCCCAGGGCGCAGGCCTCCAGCAGGGCCACCCCGTCGCCGGCATGGCGCAGCCGGGGGCCGCTCCCCCGGAGGGCGGTGAGGCGGCCGCGGTCGGCAGTGGAGAGGGGCGCCTCCTCCGGATCGGACCAGGGGTCCAGATCCAGGCCCAGATCGAGGGCCAGGGCCTGCGTGAGACCCGGCACCCCCGCCTGGGGCGCCCGCGCCAGGCACAGCAGCAGTTCCGCCAGCCTGGCCGGCGCCGGCAGGGTGCCGAAGGTGTGCAGGCCGAGGCGGATCTGGGCCTCCTTGAGCTCGCAGAGGTAGCCGTCAGCCGCCTCCAGCTGGCCGTCCAGATCCGGTTGGGCCGTGGCGGGCAGCTGCAACTCCAGCAGCCGCTGGCCCAGGCGCTCCCGCAGCAGCGGCGCCCGGGCGCTGCCCAGCTGGCGCGCCTCCCAGTACTCATCCAGCAGGGCCTCCAGGCCCTGCAGATCGCCGTGCAGCCCGGCCCGACCCAGGGGAGGGGTCAGGTGGTCGAGGATCACGGCCTGGGCACGGCGCTTGGCCTGGCTGCCCTCGCCCGGGTCGTTGACGATGAACGGATAGAGGTGCGGCAGGGGGCCGAGGGCCCACTCGGGGAAGCAGTCCTGGGACAGCCCCAACCCCTTGCCGGGCAGCCATTCCAGGTTGCCGTGCTTGCCCACGTGCACCACCGCCTGGGCGCCGAAGCCCTGGCGCAGCCAGAGGTACTGGGCCAGGTAGGCGTGGGTGGGGGGCAGATCAGGGCTGTGGTAGCTGAGGCTGGGATCCCGGTCGTAGCCGCGCTCGGGCTGGATCAGCAGCAGCACCCGGCCGAACCGCAGCCCGCGCACCGGGAAGGCCGGGCCCATGACCCCGTCGGCCAGCACCGCCGGCTCCAGGCCCGCGTCGGCCTCGGGCGGCCCCCAGACCGCCTCCAGCCGCTGGCGGCCCTCCGGCGGCAGGGTGGCATACCAGGCCTGGTAGGTGGCGAGGGGCAGGTGGTCCAGGGGGGGACGGTGGCCGCTCTCCGGATCGTTGCTGCGGCCCTCCAGCAGCCGGTGGATGAGGACATCGCCGTCGTTCGGCAGATCCACGGCCGCCCCCAGGTCGTAGCCGGCCTCCGCCAGCCAGCCCAGCATCAGGGCGGCGCTGGCCGGGGTGTCGAGACCGACGCCGTTGGCCAGGCGACTGTTGCGGTTGGGGTAGTTGGCCAGCACCAGGGCCACGCGGCGCCCGGCGGCCGGGGTGCGGCGCAGGTCGATCCAGGCGCCGGTGAGGCGGGCGATCCAGTCGAGGCGCTCCCGGTCGGGTACGTAACGGTGCAGGGCCGTGGCCAGGCTGTCGCTGGTGGCGCTCCATTCCTTGAAGGCCCCCACCCGGGTGGTGAGGCGCCCGTCCAGCTCCGGCAGGGCCACCTGGAGGCTGAGGTCCAGGGGGGCCAGGCCGATGCTGCTGGAGCGCCAGGCGTCGCGGCTGCGGCCGCTGCAGAGCACCTGCAGCACCGGCACCCCCAGCCGTTCCCACAGGGGCGCCCCCAGCCCCGCCTCCTCGAACGACACCGAGGCGAAACCCGTGCCGCAGAGCACCGCCTCCGCCCCCTCCCGGGCCAGCAGATCGCCCACCCCCCGCTGCACGGCCCCATCCCGCAGGCTGCTCACCCACAGGGCCCGCGGCGCCAGCCCCCGGGCGCGCAGGGCCTCCAGCAGCGCCTCCATCAGGGCCAGATCCCCCGCCTGCCAGAGGGCCCGGTAGAGGATCACCCCCACCCGGGAGCCGGGCTCGTCACGCCAGTCGTGGGGGAGGGGATCGGCGGCCGGGACGGGCCATGGGGGCTCGGGTGATTCGCCGGCCAGCAGGCCGGCCAGGGTCCGCAGCAGCAGGCGCAGGTTGGCCGCCCCCCCCTCCCGCAGGCAGGCCGCACAGGCCGACGCCAGCGGACCGTCGAGGTTGCCGAGGCAGGCCAGGGCCCGCTCCTCCTCGGCGGTGCCGGCCAGCACCAGCAGCTGGCGGCCCTGTGCGGCGGCGGCCCACTGCCGCAGGCACTCCAGCCCGTAGCTCCAGTGGCCCCTTCCCCCCAGCAGCCGCACCACCACCAGCCGGGTGCTGGCCAGGCTGGTGGCCACGTAGTGATCGATCACCGCCGGGTGCTGCAGGGCCGAGAGGTTCAGGGCCCGCAGCTCCCCGGGCAGCAGCTCCGGTTCGGCCGCGAGCAGCTGGGCCACCGCCAGCAGATCCGTGTCGGCACTGCTGAGCAGCACCACCGGCGCCGCTGGCTGCTCCACGAAGAGGCCGCCGTCGTCCTCCGTCCTGTCCCCGGCGATGGACGCGAGTCGATGCATGCCCCCATCCTGCCGAACGCGATGAGAAGATCGCATCGTCGCCACCGCCTTCCATGCACCAGTTCCTGCCCTATGCCTGGTTCGGCGGACAATGCGTCCCCTTCGCCGAGGCCACCCTCTCGGTGGCCACCCATGCGCTGCATTACGGCACGGGCGCCTTCGGCGGCATGCGGGCCCTCCCCAACCCCGCCGACAACAACGAGATCCTGCTGTTCCGCGCCGATCGCCATGCCCGCCGCCTCAGCCAGAGCGCCCGGCTGCTGCTGACGGAACTGCCGGAGGAGACGATCCACAACGCCATCCACGCCTTTCTGCAGGCCAACCGGCCCACCTGCCCGATCTACCTGCGGCCGTTCGTTTACACCAGCGACCTGGGCATCGCCCCGCGGCTGCACAACATCCAGACGGACTTCCTCATCTACGGCATCGAGATGGGCGACTATCTCTCCCCCGAGGGGGTGAGCTGCCGGATCAGCAGCTGGTGCCGCCAGGAGGACCGCTCCCTGCCCCTGAGGGGCAAGATCAGCGGCGCCTACATCACCAGCTCCCTGGCCAAGACGGAAGCCGTCAAGAGCGGCTTCGATGAGGCCCTGCTGCTCAACAGCCGCGGCAAGGTGAGCGAGGCCAGCGGCATGAACCTGTTCATCGTCCGGGACGGCGTGCTGATCACCCCGGGCGTCGATCAGGACATCCTCGAGGGCATCACCCGGGCCAGCATCATGGAGCTTGCCCGCTCGATGGACATCCCCGTGCTCGAGCGGGCCGTCGACAAGACCGAACTGATGATCGCCGACGAGGTGTTCCTCAGCGGCACCGCCGCCCGGGTCACCCCGGTGCGCCGGATCGAGTCCACCGACCTCTCCAGCCACCGCCCGGTGATGGAGCGTCTGCGCGACCGCCTGACAGCGATCACGGAGGGCCGTGATCCCTCCTATGACCACTGGGTCACCCGCATCCGCATCGACGCCTGATGGTCGTCACCGCCGCCATCCACCACCCCACCGACCGCATCGGCTTTCTCGACTGGCTGCACGGTCCCACCCGGCCGGTGCTCGTCTTCGACGGCGCCACGGGCACGTCTCTGCAGGAGATGAACCTGACGGCAGCCGATTTCGGTGGCGCGGCCCTGGAGGGCTGCAACGAGAACCTGGTCTTCACCCGGCCCGATGCGGTCCAGGCGGTGCATCGCCAGTTCCTGGAGGTGGGTTGCGACGTGATCGAAACCGACACCTTCGGGGCCGCCTCGATCGTGCTGGCCGAGTACGGACTGGAGGACCAGGCCTTCGCCATCAACCGCCGGGCCGCCGAACTGGCCCGCGAGATGGCCGCCGCCTACAGCACGCCGGAGAAGCCCCGCTTCGTGGCCGGCTCGATAGGACCCACCACCAAACTGCCCACCCTCGGCCACATCGACTTCGACACGATGAAGGCCTCGTTCCGCGAGCAGGCCGCCGGCCTGATCGCCGGTGACGTCGACCTGTTCATCGTCGAGACCTGCCAGGACGTGCTGCAGATCAAGGCGGCCCTGCAGGGCATCGAGGAGGCCTTCAGCGCCGCCGGGGAGCGGCGGCCCCTGATGGTCTCGGTGACCATGGAGACCACCGGCACCATGCTGGTGGGCTCCGACATCGCCGCCGTCGTGGCGATCCTGGAGCCGTTTCCGATCGATGTGCTCGGCCTCAACTGCGCCACCGGCCCGGAGCAGATGAAGGAGCACATCCGCTACCTGAGCCAGCACAGTCCGTTTGTGGTGAGCTGCATCCCCAACGCGGGGCTGCCGGAGAACGTCGGCGGCGTGGCCCACTACCGGCTCACCCCCACCGAGATGCGGATGCAGCTGATGCATTTCGTCGAGGATCTGGGGGTGCAGGTGATCGGTGGCTGCTGCGGCACCACCCCGGCCCACATCGGCGCCCTGGCGGATCTCGCCGCCGGTCTGAAGCCGGCCCCCCGCGAGGTGCGGCTGCCCCGGCAGCGTCTGCAGAGGCCGCCGCTCCACTACGAGCCGGCGGTGGCCTCGATCTATGGCGTCACCCCCTACTTCCAGGACAACTCCTTCCTGATCATCGGCGAGCGGCTCAATGCCAGCGGCTCTAAGAAGGTGCGCGAACTGCTCAACGCCGAGGACTGGGACGGCCTGGTGGCGGTGGCCCGGGGCCAGGTGAAGGAGAACGCCCACGTGCTCGATGTGAACGTCGACTACGTGGGGCGCGACGGGGTGAAGGACATGCACGATCTCGTGAGCCGCCTGGTCACCAATGTCAACCTGCCGCTGATGCTCGATTCCACCGAGTGGCAGAAGATGGAGGCCGGCCTCAAGGTGGCCGGCGGCAAGTGCATCCTCAACTCCACCAACTACGAGGACGGCGACGAGCGCTTCTTCAAGGTGCTCGAACTGGCCCGGGACTATGGCGCCGGCGTGGTGGTGGGCACGATCGACGAGGAGGGCATGGCCCGCACCGCCGAGCGCAAGTTCGCCATCGCCCAGCGGGCCTACCGGGATGCCCTGGAATTCGGCCTGCCGGCCCATGAGATCTTCTACGACCCCCTCGCCCTGCCCATCTCCACCGGCATCGAGGAGGACCGGGCCAACGCGGCCGCCACGATCGAGGCGATCCGCCGGATCCGCCGGGACCTTCCCGGCGTCCATGTGGTGCTGGGGGTCAGCAACGTCAGTTTCGGGCTGTCACCGGCCGCCCGCATCGTGCTCAATTCGGTGTTCCTGCACGACTGCTGCGCCGCGGGCATGGATGCGGCCATCGTCAGCCCGGCCAAGATCCTCCCCCTGGCGAAGATCAGCGAGGAGCATCAGCAGATCTGCCGCGACCTGATCCACGACCGGCGTCGTTTCGAGGACGGCATCTGCGTCCACGACCCCCTCACCCTGCTGACCAGCGAATTCGAGGGAGTCAGCGCCAAGGAGGCCCGGGCCTCCGGGCCGTCGCTGGCCGACCTGCCCCTGGAGGAGCGGCTCAAGCAGCACATCATCGACGGCGAACGCATCGGCCTGGAGCCCGCCCTGCAGGAGGCCCTGGCGGAACATCCGCCCCTGAAGATCATCAACACCTTCCTGCTCGATGGCATGAAGGTGGTGGGGGAACTGTTCGGCTCCGGGCAGATGCAGCTGCCCTTCGTGCTGCAGAGCGCCGAAACCATGAAGGCGGCCGTGGCCTTCCTCGAACCCCACATGGAGCGCCAGGAGGGCGAATCCAGCAGCAAGGGCAAGTTTCTGATCGCCACCGTCAAGGGGGACGTTCACGACATCGGCAAGAACCTGGTGGACATCATCCTCACCAACAATGGCTATGAGGTGGTGAATCTGGGCATCAAGCAGAGCGTCGACGCGATCGTCGAGGCCCAGCGGCAGCACGGCGCCGACTGCATCGCCATGAGCGGCCTGCTGGTGAAATCCACCGCCTTCATGAAGGACAATCTCGAAACCTTCAACGAGGTCGGCATCTCCGTTCCGGTCATCCTCGGCGGAGCGGCGCTGACACCGCGGTTCGTCAACGGCGACTGCCGAGCGGCCTACCGGGGCCAGGTGATCTACGGCCGGGACGCCTTCGCCGACCTGCGCTTCATGGATGCCCTGATGGAGGCCAAGGCGGCCGGCCGCTGGGACGACCACCAGGGTTTCCTCGACGGCGCTCCCGAGGGCCTGGGGCTGGCTGAGCCCGCCTCCGGGGCGGCGGCCGCCGATGCAGTCGAGGCGTCCGTGGAGCCTGGAGCGGCTCCGGCGCCGGCCGAGCCCGGGACGGATGAGGTGGTGCCAGCTGGGACAGGGGCGGGCCCCAGCGACGAACGCTCCGCGGCGGTGCCGGCCGAACCGGCCCTCGCGCCCCCCTTCTGGGGCACCCGGGTGCTCACCGAGGCCGGGATCGACCTCGACGAGGTGTTCGCCTACCTGGATCGCAACGCCCTCTTCGCCGGCCAGTGGCAGCTGCGCAAGACCCAGCAGCAGAGCCGACAGGACTACGAGGCGATGCTCGCCGAGAAGGCGGAACCGGTGCTGCAGGAGTGGCTCGGCCGCTGCCGCCAGGAGGGCCTGCTCACCCCCCGGGTGGCCTACGGCTACTTCCCCTGCGGCCGCACCGGCAATGAGCTGGTGGTGTTCGATCCTTCTGCGATGGCCGACGGAGATCCGGCCACCGGCGGCGGCGGCGAGCTGGGGCGCTTTGCCCTGCCGCGCCAGCGCAGCGGCAACCGCTACTGCATCGCCGACTTCTACCGCGACCTGGAGACGGCTCCCGACGGCAGCCAGCGGCCGGCGGACGTGCTGCCGATGCAGGCCGTCACCATGGGCGAAGGGGCCACCAGCTTCGCCCAGGAGCTCTTCCGGGCCGATCGCTACAGCGACTACCTCTATTTCCACGGCCTGGCGGTCCAGATGGCGGAGGCCCTGGCCGAATGGACCCATGCCCGCATCCGCCGGGAGATGGGATTCGCCGCCGACGAGCCCACGGCCCTGCGGGACGTGCTGGCCCAGCGCTACCGGGGCAGCCGCTACTCCTTCGGCTATCCCGCCTGCCCGAACGTGGCCGACTCCCGTCAGCAGCTCGCCTGGCTGGGCACCGACCGCATCGGCCTGACGATGGACGAAAGCGACCAGCTGGAGCCGGAGCAGAGCACCACCGCCCTGGTGGCCCTGCACAGCCAGGCCCGGTACTTCAGCGCCTGAGGCCCTTCTCAGGCTCCTCCTGGGGACCGGCCATGGCAGGCTTTGCTGACCCTTCGCATCCCTGGCCATGGCCATCGCAGGACCCGGCGGCGTTGATGACGCCATCGCGGCGGGCGTGGATCTGGACGGCTCCCCGATCCCGGCCGCCATGCTCGCCCTCTACGGCGAAGTCATGGAACTGGAGAGCCGCCGGGCCCGCAGCGGCGTGAAGAAGTCGATGCGAAACCGCATCGTCCGCACCGGCGCCAAACACATGGATCGGCTCACCCTCGATCAGCGGCTGCGGGAAGCGGGCTGGGAGGGCCTCAAGGACAAGGAAATCGCCTTCTTCTACGGCTGAGGGCCGGCCGGGGGCGAAGCGGCCAAGGCCCCTGCGAAGGCGGAGCTCAGCTGCAGAGCTCCTCCAGGCTGTCGATCACGTCCTGCTGGAAGGTGTCGAGGGCGTCGGAGTCGCTCAGGTCGATGCCTTCCCCCGCGGCGTTCTGGGTGAGCTCCTGGAAATGGAAGGCACCCTCGCCATGGGCCAGAAACTCCATGGCGGAGGGCTCACCGCTTTCCTTGTAGGCGTCGCAGAGGGCCAGGAAGGCCGCATCCTCGGTGAAATCCCAGCTCATGAAGGGGGTCGTGCTGAAAGACCTTTAACCCCTCTCCCCCGGAATTCGTCAACCTCCTGGGGGCAATTTGTGCCAGTCCTCCGTCAGACTCTCCCCGTTCCTGCACCGCTCCGGCCTTGGTCGCCTCCGCCCCGCAGCCCCCTGCCGAAAGCCGCAACGTGCTGGGAGAACCGCTGCAGGAGTGTGGCTGTGCGCCCCTCACCGGATGGTTCAGGGACGGCTACTGCCATGCCGACCCCGGTGATCTCGGCCGGCACACGGTCTGCTGCGTGGTGAACGAGTCGTTTCTCACCTACAGCCGCGCCCAGGGCAACGACCTGTCGACGCCGATGCCGGCCTACAACTTCCCCGGCCTCCGCCCCGGGGATCACTGGTGCGTCTGCGCCGCCCGCTGGCTGGAGGCTTACGAAGACGGCATGGCCCCGCCCGTGCGGCTGGAGAGCTCCGCCCTCTCCACCCTGGAGGTGATCCCCCTGGACGTCCTGCGCAGCCACGCCGCCTGAGCGACGCCCGCCAGCCGGTGCCTCACCAGGGCACCGGCTGGCCGTCCCAGGCGAGGAAGGCGCCGCTGCCGGCGGGCGTCTGGCCCTCCAGCACATCGAGCAGGTGGCCGGCGGCCCGCTCCGGGCTGAACAGGGCTGCGGGCGGCACGGAGCGGCCGAAGGGGGCCGAGAGCGGGGTGGCGGCGGTGCCGGGATGGAGCAGGGTCACGCAGGCCAAAGGGAGCCGGCGCTGCCATTCGATCGCCAGGGTGCGCAACAGCTGGTTCTGGGCCGCCTTGGCGGCCCGGTAGGCGTACCAGCCGCCGAGGCGGTTGTCGCCGATGCTGCCCACCCGGGCCGACAGGCTGGCGAAGTGCACCGGCCGGTCGCGCGGCAGGGCGGCTTCGACCGCCTGGGCGAGCAGCAGGGGCCCGAAGGCGTTGACGGCGAAGCTGCGCTCCAGGGCCTGGCGGTTCACCTGGGAGAGGCGCTTCTCCGGTTGCAGGGGGCCGTCGTGCAGCAGCCCGGCGGTGTTGATCACGACCCGGAGGGGGGCGAGCGCGTCGGCGGCAGAGGCGGCCAGCGCGGCCAGGCTGGCGTCATCGGCCAGATCGAGTCGGATGTCCGCGTCGCGGCGGCCGGCGCTGCGGATCCGCAGTCCCGGCGCCCGCCGGGCCAGCTCGGCCGCCAGCGCCCGGCCGATGCCCCCCGGACCCACGATCAGGGCCTGGCCCTCCCAGTCGTGCCAGCAGGGGTGGGTGGCGGTCGTCATGGCGGGCAGGGGGATGGCGCATGATGGCAGGGCCATCCGGGGATCCGCCCCGCGCGTCGGTCCATGAGTCTGCGCATCACCGTGCTGGGTCGGGGTGCCTGGGGCGGCACGTTGCTGCGGCTCTGGGAGCGCCAGGGGCATGAGCTCCGCAGCTGGTCGCGGCGGGATGGGGGAGACCCGGCGGCCCTGCTGCAGGACTGCGATCTGGTGGTGGTGGCCGTGTCGATGGTGGGGGTCACCCCCCTGGGCCTGGGCCTGCGGGGGCACTGGCCGCAGGGCCTGCCGCTGCTGAGCTGCAGCAAGGGCATCGACCTCGACAGCCTCTGCACCGCCAGCCAGCTCTGGCGCCGCCACCTGCCGGCGCTGCCGCTGGCGGTGCTGAGCGGCCCGAATCTGGCCGAGGAGCTCGAGCGGGGCCTGCCCGCCGCGAGCGTGCTCAGCAGCGACGACCCGGCACTGGCCCGCCGGCTGCAGGAGCAGTTGCGGACCCCGCACCTGCGCCTATACACGAACGCCGATCCGATCGGCACCGAGGCGGCGGGGGCCCTCAAGAACGTGATCGCCCTGGCCGCCGGCATCAGTGACGGCCTGGGCCTGGGGGCGAACGCCAAGGCCTCCCTGCTCTGCCGGGGTCTGGCGGAGATCGCCGTCGTGCTCCAGGCCCTCGGCGGCCAGCCCACCACGCTCTACGGCCTGGCCGGCCTGGGGGACCTGCTGGCCACGGCCAACAGCAGCCTCAGCCGCAATTACCGCTTCGGCAGCCTGCTGGCCGAGGGCTGCGATGAAGCCACCGCCCTGGCCAGGATCGGCGCCACCGTGGAGGGGCCCCGCACCGCCCGGGCCACCCTCGCCCTGGCGGTGCGGGAGGGCTGGCAACTGCCCATCTGCGGGCAGGTGGTGCGCCTGCTGGCGGGCGAGCTGGAGGCCCGCCAGGCCGTGCAGGAGCTGATGCAGCGCGACCTGCGGGCCGAAGCGGCCGCCTGAACGACAGGGCTGGGGCGCTGTGCAATGGGGCGACCGTCCTGCGCGGGGCGGCGACGGAGACGGATTCTCCGGCATGATCCATGGACCCCTTTGTGGATCTCCGCCGTGAGCCGGCACGTCACGGCCGCCATCGCCGCTTTCCGCGCCACCGGCCGGCGACTCCTGCAGGGGTGTCGCCGCCACCCGATCCTGCTCACCGCCCCCCTGGCCATCGTGGCGGTGGGGGCCGGTTTCGCTGCCCAGGAACTGATCCCGGCGGGGGCCTCCCGCTCCGATCCCGACCTCCTGGAGGCCCTGATCGCCCAGCCCCGGGAGGTCTCCCAGGCGGACACCGGGGCCAGCGGTGCTCCGGACGGTGATCTGCTGGCGGCGGCGTCCCTGCAGGCCCAGCGCACCAGCCTGAGCGATCCCGACCCGGCCCTGGTGGAGCCGGAGGCCGGCGCGGAGGTCCCCCTCGAAATCCGGGTGGCCCTGCTGGGCGCCTCCCCCTCCCCCCGGCTCGGTGCCACCGGCTACTGGCGGCTGGTCGACCGGGACGGGCGCCCCGTCCAGGAGGGAGGTGCCGCTGACGCCCCCGACCTGGCGGCGGCCATGGCCGGGCGGGCCGAGGTCTGGTTGGAGACAGGGTCCGACCACGTCCTGCAGGTGGACGGGCGTCCCTACGAAGGCCGCCTGAGGGTGCTGCGCGGATCCCAGGGCCTCCAGCTGGTGAACCACGTTTCCCTGGAGCGCTACATCAGCTCGGTGGTGGGCGCCGAAATGCCCAGCAGCTGGAACATGGAGGCCCTCAAGGCCCAGGCCGTGGCGGCCCGGTCCTACGCCATGGCCCACATGGCCCGTCCGGCCAGTGCCCACTGGCACCTGGGCGACACCACCCGCTGGCAGGCCTACCGGGGCCTGGGCAGCGTCACCGCCCGCACCCGCCAGGCCACCGCCAGCACCTCCGGGGTGATCCTCAGCTACCAGGGGGGCATCGTCGAAAGCCTCTACGCGGCCACCAACCGCATCACCCAGGAGGCCCACGGTCACCTGGGGGCCAGCATGAGCCAGCACGGTGCCCAGGATCTGGCGGAGCAGGGACTCCGGTACAACGAGATCCTCGGGCGCTACTACCGGGGCGCCTCCCTGGCCCGACTGCAGGCCGGTGCGAGCTGAGCGCCATTGGCAGCGGGCCCTTGAGGTGACGGAACGGGCCCGGCGCCAGGGGGCTCTGGTGCCCCTCGATACGCGCCTCCTGCCGGTCCCCGGCATCGAGCCCTTCGTCGTCCGCGAGCTGCTCTCCTCCACGCCCCGGCACCTGCGCCAGGGGGGTCCCCGGCCCAATCCCTTCCTGCCCTGGGACCGGCCCCTGCAGGTGGAGCTGCTCGAGCCTGCCCACGTGCTGCTGTTGAACAAGTACCCGGTGCAGGAGGCGCACCTGCTGGTGATCACCCGGGACTGGCGCCCCCAGGCCGGCTGGATCGAGGCCTGCGACTGGCAGGCGGTGGCGGAGGTGGGCCGGGACACCGGCGGGCTGTGGTTCTTCAACAGCGGCGCCCGCTCCGGCGCCAGCCAGCCCCATCGCCATCTGCAGCTGCTGCCACGCCGCCCCGGTGAGCCCAGCTGCCCCCTGGCGCCGCTGTTCCTGGAGCAGCTCGAGACGGGGACGCCCGCCTGGTGCTGGGCCTACCGCCTCAGCCGGCGCAGCGATCCCCTGGGCGGGTCCGATCTGGCGGATCTGTACCACGCCCATGCCAGGGATCTGGAGCTGGGGGAGCCGGACCGCGACAGCGAGCCCCTGCACCCCTACAACCTACTGTTCGACGACGACTGGTTCCTGACCGTGCGGCGGGTGCGGGAGCACGGGGCCGGCTTCAGCGTCAATGCCCTGGGCTTCGCCGGCTTCCTGCTGATCACCGAAGGCTCCGACAGGGGCTGGCTGGAACGGCACGGTCCCTGGGCCCTGCTGGAGGACGTGGCCGCCCCGCGGTCCTGAAGCCGACGGCAGACTTCCGTGGTTTCACGGTTGTGCGTTTCGGGCCCCCTGGCCCTCTCTGGAAAAGGAGCGCACCGCCAGCCGTCATCGGCGCCACGGCACGCCCCGCTTGTCCCGACATCGCCGACGTCCAGGCCCCACGACCATGGCCCCTTCCCCCTCCTGCCGCCAGACCCTTCCCGCCGCCGCCGCCCGCCGCAACCGGCGGGTGGAGCAGTACCGGGCCGTGGTCCGCCCCCTGGCGCTGCACTACGCCCGGTGCAGCCGGGAATCCTTCGAAGACCTGCTCCAGGTGGGGCTGCTGGGGCTGATCCGGGCCGCCGAACTGTTCAACGAGGACCGCCGCACCCCGTTCGAGGCCTTCGCCAGGCCCCACATCCGGGGGGCCATCCTCCACTACCTGCGGGATGCGGCCCCGATGGTGCGACTGCCACGGCGCCAGGCGGAACTGCAGGAACGGTTCAACCGACTCAGCCGCCACCCCATCCTGCTGGCGGATCCCGGCCGGGGGATCACCCTGCTCAGCGGCACCCTGGGCGTCACCCCGGCAGAGTGGCAACGGCTGGAGCTGCAGCGGCTGCTGGCCAGGCCCGCCAACCTGGACGATCCCTGCCTGGTGGAGGCCGTGGCCTCCCAGACGGCCAGCGAGCCCTGCCGCCAGGAGGAACCGGGACCGTCGGCGGCGATGCTGCTGGGGCTTCTCGATCCCCGCACCCAGCTGGTGGTGCGCCAGGTGGTTCTGGCGGGCTGGAGCTACCGCCGCCTCGGGCGCCAGATGGACGTCAGCCCGATGACGGTGAAACGCCTGCTGCACAAAGGGCTGGAGCAGCTGCGGCGGGAGCTGGACGCCCGCGGACTCACCCCTGGTGATCGGCCTGATCGCGGTGCATCTGCTGCTCCAGGGTGCTGATGGCGGCGTTCATCGCGGCCAGCTGGCGCTCGATGCCATCGCGCCAGAAGCTCAGCAGGCGCAGCTTGCGTTCCTGATACCGCCGCAGGGCGCTGGCTCCGGACTCCGACCCGGAGCAGTACCCGAAGGGAGGAATCATGACAAAATCTGCAGAGTGGGTCCGTTCTAGCGAGCCCGTCGTTCCATCCGGGGCTGCCCAGGTCCTCGCACCCCCCATCGGTTGGGACGGTCGCATCCCGCCTTACCGTCCTCTGGCCACCCACACCACCAGCCTGTCGCAATTTGAGATCAGTTTCCCCCATTGGTCCCATCGGTGTCTGGCTGACGCTGGGTCTGGGCCTCGTGCTGGCGCAGCCCGCCCACGCCTACGTGGCCCTGATGGCGGGTCAGAAGGCCCGACCGCTGAACGGCACCTTCAACAACGTGCCGGTGCTGCACTCCAACCAGCCCGAGGAGGTCGAGGGGCCGGGGATCCTGATCAACACCGCGCCCGGCTATGCCTACGCCGCCGAGACCGGGCAACCCCTGCGCAATGCCGAATACACCTTCAACGGGGAATTCGGCATGCACCTGCACCACAAGTACTTCCCCCCCAACCGCCGCTCGATCGCCCCTGGCACGCGACGGGCGGAACTGACCCTGGCGGCCATCCTGATCAATCCGGGCCAGCGTCCTGTCCACATCCGCTTCTCCAAAGGGGCGGTGCGGAACAGCTTCGAGGCCCCTTACCTCGCCAACAATCTGATGGGGGTCAAGCCCCTGGGTCCCCGTCCCTGGAACACCGGCCCCGGTGATGCCACCGCCGTCCAGATGCTGCGCGGCCGGCTGGACAGCCGTCTGACCGATGAGATCACGATCCCGGCCCGCAGCCGCATCGTGCTGTTCCAGACCGATCTCCCCGCCCTCGGCATCGCCAACGCCCTGCTGCGCGGCCGCAGCGATGGCCCCTTCCAGATCGCCGTGGTGGCCGCCAAGACTCCCGATTCCGACAGGGACGTGCTGGCAGTGCTGGATGAGGGCCGCCTGGCCCCCGGCCGGGTGTATCTCAGTCGGATCAACGACATCCACAACCGGCGGATCTTCTCCCGCGTGGGCGGCGTGGCCCTCGGCGATGCCTACCAGGCCTCGATCACCCACGACCTCGACGTCAAGGGGCCGCTGCACGTGCCCTTCACCAGCACCGACCGGCACCATTTCGGCACCCGGGACGTGCAGGTCAACGCCCTGGCCAGCCGCATGGTCGATTCGTCCCTCGACAACGTCGGCACCTATGGGGTTCGCTTCGACGTCGACCTGAATCTCAAGGGCAACGGCCCCTATGAGCTGGTGATGAGCCACCCCACCCTCATCGGCGGCCAGCCGTTCACGGCCTTCCGCGGTTCGATCCAAATCCAGACCCCCGCCGGCATGCGGGAGGTGCATGTGGGTCTGCGCTCCGGGCAGAGCCTCTCCCTGGGCCAGATCGACCTGACCCCCGGGGTCGTCAACCCCGTACGGGTCAGCCTCGTCTACCCGGCCGATGCCACCCCCGGCCACCTGCTGAGCGTGGTGAGCGCCAGCCAGCTGGCCATGGTCCAGGAGCGGGAGCGGCAGCTGGAGCTGGCCCGGGCCGGGGCCACCGTCCGCCCGGCCCCGCCGCCGGTCGCCCCTCCGGCGGTCACCATCGTGCCGCCCGCCACCACGATCGCCCCGGCACCCACCGGTGGCACCGGTCCCCTGGTGCCGCCGTCCCAGATCCTCCGCCCGGCACCGGCCCCGGGCTGGCTGACCCCGCCGCCGCCGCTGCCCTCCTCCAACCGCGGCGTGCTGGCCCCGTCCCCGATGATCACGCCGATGCGCAGCCGCTCGGGCACCGCCGCCGGCGGCGGGACGCTGGTGGATCGCTACCGCGAGGCCGTGGAGGCCCAGCAGCAGTTCCTGCGGGACCAGCGGGGACCCTGACCAGCCGTCCGATGCCCGCGATCCCAGCACCGATGGAGGGCTGCCGTGGCTGAGAAGTCGAATGACGGGCGCCAACGGATCAGCCTCGACCTCACCCGGGAGCTGGTGGCCCACCTGGACCATCTGCGGCGGGAGTGGGGCATCCGCAGCCGGGGCGATGTGCTCGAACGGCTGCTGGATGACCTGTTCGGCTCCGGCGACGACGGGGATGGCGAGGGCGAGGGGGATCGTGAGGGTGATGGTGGAGGGGGCCATGGCCTGGCGCTGGAGGGCCGGTCGCGCCCGCACCACGACGAGGAGCGGCAGGACCTGGAGGAACAGGGGGCCCTGGTGCTGGTGGGACGGGGGGCGATGGACACCCTGCAGGCGGAATTCGAGTGGGAGGCTCCGCAGGAGCAGGCCCCGCGCCCCCAGCCATCGGGTGGGGGGATCGATCTGCCCGGCTTCGTGCGGCGCCGCTCCGATGTGCTCAAGCGCAGTCTGCGGCCGACGGTGTCGCAGGCTGCCGCGCCCCTGCCCCTGACCCCCCTGCCGCCCCTCGGCAGCGAGGTGGTGCAGCAGGCGATGGAGGAGGCCGGCAGCCACTGGCGCACGCTCTATGGATCGCCGGCCGGGGCGGCGGTGCTGGAGGCGGCCATGCTCTGGCTGGGCCAGGAGATCTGGCCCCAGTCCGACCAGAGCGAGGGCCGCAGCTTCACCTGGTCGGCGGCCTGCCAGGTGATGCAGCAGTTCGTTCCCGGCTGGAGCGATGGACCGCCGACGTTCGAGCGGGTGATGGTGACCGCCGGCGTGCTGGAGGACCCGTTCAGTGGATCGACCCTGAGCCTGCGGATTCCCACCCTGATCCGCCGCTTCGTGCACCGTTTCCGCCGCCGTCGCCGGGGCACCTCCTTCCAGACCCTGGAGCACACCATGACCCTGCACGGGGCCCTGCGCCTGCTGCAGTTGCCGACCGATCCCGGCCAGCGCCTGACCCTGGCCCAGATCCGCGAGGCGTATCGGGAGATGGCCCAGAGCCACCATCCCGATGCCGGCGGCTCGGTGGAGGCGATGCGGCGCCTCAACGAGGCCTACCAGCTGCTCAAGGAGCTCTACCGGCAGGGGGCCGCGAACGAGCGCTGACCCGCCGAGGCGAACGGCCGGACCCCTAGCCAGTGGACCGGCAGTCCCATCTGGGACCCTTTACTGGTCTAGCTATGCGACACAGAGGCGACGGGCGGGCTGATAGGCTCGGCTGTCAGGCACGCCCCAGTCCCAGGTCGCGCCGATGAGACTATTTGCTGGTCCCACAGCTGGACCCGGATGGGTGCGGCGATACCCCTTTTTTTCGTCGATTTGAGCTGTCACCAGCAATGGGACGTCCCCATCGACGCCATGGGCGCTCGACGCCCATCTGACAGCGAAGCCGGGGGATGTCCAGGGGTTGCGAGTGGAGGACCGTCGTTCTGTCCATGGATTGGACAGAAGCTGATAAGGCAGATCCCAGCTGGCTTTCAAAGCTCTGCGTATCTGTCTTTAACACAGATACGCATACTCAATCAAGGCACGAGGCGGTCGCTCGCCTCAGAAGCCGCTCAAACCCCCAGGGGGAGAGCCATCCCCAAGGGGTCGTCCATCCGCATGCAGGACCCTGCACCCCGAACCGTGCACCCTGTGCACCAAGAGTCTCGGGCGAGAGTTGCTCCTGGACCCGACGCGAGACCCGGCTGCGACGACTGCGGAACTGTCGTCGGACCTGCCTCCCGCGCGCTGGGGCGGACTCCCCTTCGAGCGGGTCGTCGCCCAGCCGCGAAGGAATGCCGTCGGCACCTGCACCGCGAACGGCGCAGCCATCAAGGAACCGGCGCCACCGCCGTTCCTGGCGTCGCAACTGGCTGGTTCGGGCCTCGGCTCTGGACTAGTACTGGGTCCTATCTGAGACCCATGGCGTGGCTCCGCCGGCCCACAGACGTCCTTGATGCGTCTTAGGCGGACCATCGGCTCCATCGCGGGCGTCCCCAAAAAAAACCCCGTCACGTCGGTGACGGGGTGGGAGGCTGATGTTGCTTGAGCATCTCATACTGGATCCATCATCAGACCAGCGCCTGGACCCGAATGAGACTGACAGACCGATTCAGGTGGAGGTCTGCAGGCCCTGGATCAGGTAGTCGAAGTAGGGACCGGCGAGGGCGGCTTCGTCGCCACCGAGCAACACCAGGGCCGCCTCCTTGAGGGTGCGCATGGCCTCGACCATCCCGGGCAGGGGCACACCCAGGCTGTTGTACATCTCGCGGGCACCCACCACGCCGATCTGCTGGATCAGCTCGGTGCTGCCGGCCAGGATTCCGTAGGTGACCAGCCGCAGATACCAGCTGTAGTCCCGCAGGCACTGGGCCCGTTGTTTCTGGCCAAAGGCATTGCCACCGGGGGCCACGTACTCCGGCTTGCGCAGGAACAGCTGCTTGGAGGCTTCGGCGATGATCTTCTTCTCGTTGTCGGTCAGCACCCTGACGACACTCAGCCGGCGGGCTCCGCCGCTGAGGAATTCCACCATCGTGCGCAACTCGCCGCCGGTGGGATAGCGGAGCTGATCATCGGCCTGGAGGATCAGATCGCGAACGACGCTCATAGCAGCGACCACAGTCCGGCGAATCCTATCGAGCCCGAAGCCTCCGCCAGGGCTCCGGGCGCAAGGTGTAACGCCCCTTTGCACGACCCCCGATAGGGTCGCAGCAGTGCGGCGGACGACAGATGGCCTCGGTGGGCGACAGGCTCGAGCTGGAGATCACCGACCTTGGCCATGACGGGCAGGGGGTGGGGCGCCACGACGGGCAGGTGGTGTTCGTCAGCGGCGCCCTGCCCGGGGACACCGTGCAGGTGCGGCTGCAGGCGGTGGCGCGGCGCCATCTGGTGGGCCAGCTGCTGCGGGTGCTGACGCCCTCTCCGGACCGGCGCCGGCCGCCCTGCATCCTGGCCGACAACTGCGGTGGCTGCAGCCTCCAGCCGCTGACGGACGGGGCCCAGGCGGCCTGGAAGCAGCGCACCCTGGAGCAGACCCTGCAGCGCATCGGCGGCCTGAGCGCCCCGGTGCGGCCGCTGCTGGTGGCCGCTCCGACCCTGGGCTACCGCAACCGCGCCCTGATTCCGCTGGAGCGCCGGGCCGATGGCCGGCTGCGGGCCGGCTACTACCGCCGCGGCTCGCACCAGATCGTCAACATGGCCCGCTGCCCGGTGCTCGATCCGCGCATCGACGCCCTGATCGCCCCCCTGAAAGCCGACATCGAAGCCAGTGACTGGCCGATCGACCGCCACGGCAACGACCCCCAGGCCGTGGAGGGTCCCGGCCTGCGTCACCTGGGCCTGCGGGTGGGGGCAGCCACCGGTGAGCTGCTCATCACCCTGATCAGCAGCCATGACGACCTGCCAGGCCTCGAAGCCCTGGCCGACGCCTGGTGCGAACGCTGGCCCGAGCTGGTGGGGGTCTGCCTGAACCTCCAGCCCAGGCCCACCAATCGGCTGATGGGCGACGAGACCCGGGTGATCCGCGGCCGGGAATGGGTCCAGGAACGCTTCGCCGGCCTGCGCTTCCGCATCGCCGCCGACACCTTCTTCCAGGTCAACACCCACCAGGCCGAACGGCTGGTTCCCCATCTGATCGAAGCCCTCGGCCCGGCTCCCGCCGGCGGTTCCCTGCTCGATGCCTACTGCGGCATCGGCACCTACAGCCTGCCCCTGGCCGCCGCCGGCTGGCAGGTCAGTGGCCTGGAGCTGCACCCGGGCGCCGTGGCCATGGCCCAGGTGAATGCCGGCGCCAACGGGCTGGAGGATCGGGCCAGCTTCGAGCAGGCCGATGTGCCCCAGGTCCTGGAGGAGCGCCTCCAGGGCCAGCAGGCCCTGGTGCTGGATCCCCCCCGCAAGGGTCTGAACCCGATCGCCATCGCTGCGATCCTGGCGGCGCAACCGGAGCGGATCGCCTACGTGAGCTGCGATCCGGCGGCCCTGGCCCGCGACCTGGCCCAGCTGTGCGGAGCAGGGGCCTACCGGCTGAACTGGGTGCAGCCCGTGGACTTCTTCCCCAACACCAGCCACGTGGAGGCCCTGGCGGCCCTGGAGCGTCTCTAGCGGCGCTGTTCGGCGCCGAAGCGGCGTTCGAGGGCGTCGCGCACCCGCCCGTGGGCCGCCTCCACCTCCTCGTCGGTGAGGGTGCGGGCGCTGTCGCGGTAGCGGAGGCGGAAGGCCTGGCTGCAGCGGCCGGCCTCCACCTGGGCCCCTTCGTAGCGGTCGATCAGCTCCGCCTGCTCCAGCAACGGCTTGCCCGCCTTGCGGATCGCCGCCAGCAGGTCCGCCGCCGTGGTGTCGGTGGGCACCACCAGGGCCAGATCGCGCTCCGAGGCCGGCACCGTGGGGTAGGGGCGGAAGCTGGGCTGCCAGCGGTTGCGGCGGGTGCCGGCGCTGAGCAGGGGTTCCAGCTCCAGCTGGAACACGTAGGTGGCGGCCGGCAGGTCGAGGAGCTCGGCCTCGGCCGGGTGGAGCTGGCCGAACCAGCCGGCGGGCCTGCCCTCCACCAGCAGCTGGGCGGCGCGGCCGGGGTGCAGCAGGGGGGCGTCGCTCAGGGGGCGGTCCTCCAGGGGCAGGCGCAGGGGTTCCAGACCGGCCTGGAGCACGCCGCGGGCCTGGAAGTAGTCCGGGGGGGCGGGCTTGCCGGAGTTGCGCCAGCGTTCGGCGCGCCGCTCCCCGGCGATCACCCCCACCAGCAGGGTGCGTTCCCCATGGCGCTCCTCACCGCTGGCCCCACCACCCGGGAACACCCGGCCGATCTCGAAGCCCCAGAAGCCCCCCAGGGAGGCCTGCAGGTTGCGGCGGGCGGCCTGGAGCAGCTCCTGGTGCAGGTTGTCGCGCAGGTGGCCGTAGTCGGCCAGGAGCGGGTTGGCCAGGGGCACCCGGCCCGGCGCCGCCGCCACCAGCGACAGGGAGACGATCTCCTGCAGGCCGGCGGCACAGAGGCTGCGGCGCAGGCGTCGCTCCAGCTGCTGGGCCGGCTCGAGGCCGCCGGGGATCAGGGGGTCGGGCAGGTGGGCGGCGAAGTGGTCGTAGCCCACCAGCCGGGCCACCTCCTCGATCAGGTCCACCTCCCGCTTGAGGTCCATGGCCCGCTCGGGCGGCACCCGCACCTGCCAGCCGTCTTCGTCCTCCACAAGGACGCAGCCGAGGGCTTCGAGGGTGGCGGTGATGCGTTCGTCGTCCAGGTCCTGGGGCTCGCCCTCCACCACCACCGGACCCAGCAGGTTGTGGAGGGCGTCGCGGCGCAGGGGCAGGGGCGGCTGGGGGGACGGGGGCCGCTGGTGCAGCCAGCGCCCCTCCACCCGGGCTCCGGCCAGCTCCTGCAGCAGGGCCACGGCCCGGTCGGCAGCGGCCAGGGTGATCTCCCGCGGCACCCCTTTCTCGAAGCGGCTGCTGGCCTCGGTGCGCAGCCCGACGCTGCGGGCGGAGCGGCGCACCGCCTGGGGGGCGAACACCGCCGCCTCCAGCCAGATGGCGGTGGTGGCTTCGCTGACGGCCTCTTCGAGGCCCCCCATGACCCCGGCCAGGGCGATGGGCTTGTCAGCGCAGGTGACCACCAGGGCCTCCTCGCTCAAGGTGCGCTCCTGGCCGTCGAGGGCGACGAAGGCCTCAGCGCTGCGGCCCTGACGCAGGCCGATGCTGGCCGGCGCGGGCACGGCGCCCGTGAGGGCCCCCAGGCGGTCGCGGTCGAAGGCATGCAGGGGCTGGCCCGTCTCCAGCATCACCAGGTTGGTGATGTCGACGACGTTGTTGATGGGGCGCACACCGGCCCGCTCCAGCCGCTGGCGCAGCCAGTCGGGGGAGGGGCCCACCGTCAGCCCGCTGAGGGCCGTGAGGCTGAACAGCCCCCCCGCCTCCATCGCCTCCAGGGCCGCAGGGACAGCCGCCAGGGGCTCGGCCGCCACGGCTGGAGCCGCCGCGGGGAAGGTGGTGCTGCCGCCGCTGAGGGCCGCCACCTCGCGGGCGATCCCCCGCATCGACAGGCCATCGGGGCGGTTGGCGGTGATCGCCAGCTCCAGCACCTGGTCATCCAGGCCCAGCAGGGGGCCCACCGCCGTGCCAAGGGGGGGCAGGGTGTCCAGGATCCGGTCGAGTTCGGCGATGCCATCGCTGCCGTCGTCGAGACCCAGCTCCCGCAGGGAGCAGATCATGCCGCTGCTGGCCACTCCCCGCAGTTCGGCGGGCTTGATGGTGAGCCCCACCGCCGGCAGGGTGCTGCCCACCAGGGCCACGGGCACGTGCAGACCCTGGCGCACATTCGGCGCACCGCAGACGATCTGCAGGGGCTCGCCAGCCCCCACATCCACCCGGCAGACGCTGAGTTTGTCGGCGTTGGGGTGGGGATCACGCTGCAGCACATGGCCCACCACCACACCGGCCGCCCGGGCCGCCAGATCTTCGATGGCCTCCACCTCGAAGCCGGCGATCGAGAGGCGCTCCGCCAGATGCCCCGGCTCGAGACAGGCCGGTACCACGCTGACCAGCTCCCGGAGCCATTGGAGCGAAACCAGCATCGGAGGGGTGCACAGCAGCCGCCCACATTAGGAAGCGATCAGGGCCCTCCCCATCGGGAGGTAAGGTGCAGGATCGTCTCTCTGCAACGCATCCGCGGCGCAACGTCCTTCCATGGCCAAGAACAAGGGCGTCCGGCTGGTGATCACCCTCGAGTGCACCGAATGCCGGTCCAACCCCGCCAAGCGGTCCCCTGGCGTGTCCCGTTACACGACCCAGAAGAACCGCCGCAACACCACCGAACGGATTGAACTCAAGAAGTTCTGCCCCCACTGCAACGCCTCCACCGTCCACAAGGAGATCAAGTGAGGCCGGATTCCCTGCGGAATCCCAGCTTCTGATCGTCCTGCGGCCTCTGCAGCGGCAGTTCCCTCCTTTCGTTCCTTTCCTCCGTTCCCATGTCCAGTTCCTTCTTCAAGAAGCGCCTCTCGCCGATCAAGCCCGGTGATCCGATCGACTACAAGGACGTCGATCTGCTCAAGAAGTTCATCACCGAGCGCGGCAAGATCCTGCCCCGCCGCCTCACCGGCCTGACGGCCAAGCAGCAGCGCGACCTCACCAATGCCGTCAAGCGGGCCCGGATCGTGGCCCTGCTGCCCTTCGTGAACCCCGAAGGCTGAGTTGCCTTCCGCCTCGCGTCGGTTCACGGCGGGTGACCTGGTCGGCCTCCACGACGACAGCCGCAGCCTGCTGGCGGTCGTTGTGGCCGAGAAAGGCACACGCCTCGATCTCAAGGTGGGTTTCGAGGCCAAGGCCGTCCAGCGCGGGGTGCGGCAGCTCGATCTGCTGGCCGCTCTTCCTGGCGATCAATCACCACCCTCACGCCTGTCCCAGCCCCCCTGGGGGCTGAGCGCGGAGACGTTGCAGCAGGCCGCCCCCCGCCCCCGGGAGCTGGGGGCTGCCTGGCTGTTGCTGCAGGACGACCCGTTGTCCCTGGAGCTGGGGGAGTTCGTCGATCTGATCGGCGACGGCGGCGACCCGGTCCAGCGGGCCGCCTGCTGGCTGTGGCTGCAAGGTCCCCAGACCCTGTTCCGCTGGCGCCAGCAGCAGGTGGAGGCCCGGCCGCTGGTGGATGTGCGGCGACTGCGGCGGGACGCCCGCCGCCAGCACCTGGCCGAACAGAGGCGCCGCCAGTGGCAGGACGCCCTGCGCCAGCGCCGCCCGATCGATCCCCAGCAGCTCGATGCCGAGCAGCGCCAGCACCTGGCCCTGCTGCGGGAGTGGGCCAGCGGCGACATCAGCCGTCCCCTGCCGGACGACCTGCACCGCGCCCTGCAGGCGGCCCACTGCGCCATGGAATCGGCGCCGATCCGGCACCTGCTGGTGGATCTGGGCCAGTGGGAGCGCCACCATCTGCCCTCGCTGGAGAACACCACCTGGCAGGCGGGCTTCTCCGATGAGCTGGAGGACGAGGCCCGCCGCCTGGTGGCCCTGGCTGGCACCGACCTGCCCGGAGACGAGCGCCGCCGCGACCTCACCGGCCTGCACACCGTCACCATCGACGATTCGGACACCCGCGACATCGACGACGGCCTCTCGCTGGAGCCCGGTCCCGACGGCACACCACGGCTGTGGATCCACATCGCCGACCCGGGCCGGCTGGTGACGCCGGACAGCCCCCTCGACATCGAAGCCCGGCGCCGGGCCAGCAGCCTCTACCTGGCCCGGGGGCCGCTGCCGATGTTCCCCGAGGTGCTCAGCACCGGCCCGATGAGCCTGCGCATGGGCCAGCGCAGCGCGGCCCTGAGCCTTTGGGTGGAGCTGGACGAGGACGGCGCCGTGGCCGCCCATGGGCTGGAGTCCAGCTGGGTGCGACCCGCCTATCGGCTGAGTTACGGCGATGCCGATGAACTGATCGAACTGGCCCCGCCCCAGGAGCGGTATCTCAGTGAGATCCAGGCCCTGATGGAGCGGCGGCGCCGCTGGCGGCTGGCCCGGGGGGCCCTCGATCTGGACCAGCCCGAGGGCCGGATCCGCTGCGACGCCGAGGGGGCCCAGCTGGAGATCACCGAACCCTCGCCCTCGCGCACCCTGGTGGCCGAGGCCATGATCCTGGCCGGGGCCGTGATCGCTCATCTCGGGCAGGAGCGGGGCCTGGCCCTGCCCTACCGCAGCCAGCTGGCGGCGGAGCTGCCCCCTGAGGCGGAACTGGCGAGCCTGCCGGCCGGACCGGTGCGCCATGCGGCCATCAAGCGCTGCCTCAGCCGTGGCCACCTGGGCACCACGCCCGCCCCCCACTTCTCCCTGGGCCTGCCCTGCTACGTGCAGGCCACCTCCCCGATCCGGCGTTACAACGACCTGCTGGTGCAGCGCCAGCTGCTGGCCCACCGGCAGGGGCTGCCGGTGCTGGAGGAGGCGGAGCTGGCGGCGCTGCTGAGCGAGCTGGAGGGGGCCATCCGCCAAGGGCTGCAGATCGCCCGGGAGGACCAGCGCCACTGGCAGCAGGTGTGGTTCGAGGCCCAGGAGCAGCACCAGTGGCCGGGGCTGTTCCTGCGCTGGCTGCGCCCCCAGGACCGGCTCAGCCTGGTGCACCTGCCGGATCTGGCCATGGATCTGGCCGCCGAGTGCCATGGCGATCCCGGCCCCGGCGACGCCCTGCTGGTGCGGCTGCAGCAGGTGGATTCCCTGCGGGACCTGCTGCGCTTCACGGCCGCGGGCTGACCCTGGCGGCCTCAGGGACTGAGGTTGTACTTGCCCATCGCCTGCTGCTTGCAGATGGTCTCGGCCTGGGGAATCGTCGCCCGGGCGTTCACCTGCTGGGCCACGCAGGTGCAGGTGTCCTTGGCCAGGCCCGCCGGCACCGGCTTGCCCGCCTTAGCGAAGTCGGCGTTCACCGCCAGGGTGCAGTAGTGGATGATCAGCTGGTCGCGCATGTTGTTGAGGCCCTGGGCCCGGCCTGGCAGCGCGGCCAACAGCAGGGCGGAGCCCACCAAGGGGAGCAGCACGGGCAGGGAGCGGAGAGCGGATCCTGGGTTGGCGGACACGATGGGGCAACGGCGCTGATCCCGCCCATCCTGGCCGACCTCAGGCCGGCTGGCCCGTCCGTCGCAGGCGCCGCCGCCGCCAGAGCAGCAGCAGCACCACCCCCACGCAGGCCAGGCCCACCGCCGCCGGGAACAGGGCCGTGGTGAGTGTCAGCCGCTCCAGGGAGAGGAGCACCAGCAGGTTGCGCAGCACGAACAGGGCAAAAAAGCCGATCCGCTCCTGGTGGGGGTGGCCGTAGGCCCGCCGCAGGGTGGGGCCGAAACCCAGCAGGTCCACCAGAGTGAGCACCACCACCGCCCCGAGCGGATCGGCGGTGAGGAACCAGAAGGGAAGGGCCGAGGCGGCGCCGGCCAGAAACAGCCAGTCGCTGGTGGTGATGGCCCGGTCGGCGCCATGGGTATGGGCCAGCCAGGCGATGGAGAAGGTGATCAGGGCCGACACCCCGGTGGGCCAGGCCCCGACCCCGCCGCCGCCGGCCCACGTGGCCAGGAACACCAGCAGGGTGGTGACCCCCCAGATCAGCCAGGAGAACACATGGGGGCGGGTGCGGCCGGCCCGGATGGAGCGGATGTAGGGGAGGAAGGCGGCAAAGGTGAGGGCGATGGCGGCGCCGCTGAGCAGCAGCTTCACGGCACCAGCCGCGACACCCGCAGCCAGGGGCCCCAGGGGTTGGCGCAGCCGATCAGGGCCGCCGGGGTGGGACGTTCGAGGCCCAGCAGCCATTGCTGCAAGGCCGGCTCCAGGGTGATCAGCGGCCAGGATCCCGCCTCGCCGTGGAGCACGTAGCCGCCCTCCCCATCGGGCACCAGCTCGCCCCGCCAGAGGCGCTCGCCGGGCTCCGGCGGCGGTGCCCAGCCCGCCGGTGCTGCTGGCGCCGCTCCCGCCTCCAGATGGCCGTGGCGATCGATCCGCTCCGGCGCCGCCACGGCCGCAAGCTGCCGCTCGCGCCAGCGGGGGTGGTGCCAGGGGGTGTCCCACAGCGGCACCACGGCCGCCGGGGCCAGCGGATCGCTGATCAGGGCCTCCTGCAGCCGGTGCACCGGCAGGCCGGCGGGATCGATCCCGTCACGCACACACAGGGCGGCGGCCATCCCGGCGGCCTGGCCGATGTTGAGCACCAGGGGCTGCAGCCGCGTGGCCCCGTTCGCCATGTGGCTGACGCCGAAGCCCTTGTCGGCCGCCAGCAGGTTGGACACCCCCGCACTCACCAGGGCGCCGTAGGGGATGGTGAACGGGGTGCCGCTCCAGCGGCCCCCCCAGCGGCAGCTCTTGGGGGCCAGGGGCCAGTCACCGCCGGGGTAGTGGTGGTCGTTGGCGTAGTTGCCCACGGCGATGCTGCTCAGGGACCCATCGTCGGTGCGGCTGAGGGGGGCGATGCAGGCGCCCTCCCCCTGGGGCAGCAGGTGCTGCTCCAGCACCAGCTCCCGGGCCACCAGCCGGCGGCCCTCACGCCAGTAGGGCATCAACGCCAGCGATCCGGCGCCGCTGAGCCGGCCGGCGCTGGCCTCATCGGGGGTGGGGAACACCGCCGCCGGCCCCAGCCAGCCGCCGCTGGCCTGGCGCAGGGCGGCCGCAAAGGTCTCGCTGTGGTCGCGCATGGCCGCCAGCAGCTCGCGCTCGGCCGCCTCGGCGGCGGCGGCGACGCCGACCCGCTCGGGGAAGGCCCGCTCCAGGCCCTGGTGCCAGTCGTTGCCGTGCAGCGGCCAGTTCAGCATCACCAGGCCCCCGGGCAGACGCCCGTAGGTGAGGGTGCGCTCCAGGCCGAAGGCGTGGGTGGCCGCCGCGAAGGGCTCCGGCAGGGGAGGGGGGCTGCGGCGCCAGGCCTCGGCCTCGGGGGCCGCCGTCCCCCCACGCTCGTCCAGCTGGCCCAGGCACACCCAGGTGGGTGACTGCACCGGCTGCCGTTGGAAGAAGGGGTCGTTCCCGAGGCGCTCGGCCGTGGGGGCGCTGGGTTCCTGCCACTGCTCCCTCGCCTCCCAGCCGAAGTGGAAGGGGGCCCCGGCCAGGGGGTAGAGCTCGCCCCGGTCGCTGCCGTCGATCACCACCGTCGGCAGCAGGCACCGCTGGACGCCCCTGTACGCCACCGTCACGGCGCTGATGCGATCGCCGTCGCGCTCCACCGCCTCCAGCCGCACGCCGGACCACCAGTCCAGCCGTTCCTCGGCGGCCACCCAGCGGCGCAGGATCCGCTCGGCGCTGGCGGGGCGGTAGCCGAAGCAGCTCACCCAGTTCTGATCCAGACCCTCCGGCTCGATCCACTGGAGAGCCCGCAGCAGGGCCCCCCACAGGCCGCTCTGCCAGGGGCTCAGCTCGTTGCCGTCCGGGGCGCACACCCCGGCCGCACTCACCATGCCGCCCAGCCAGGGCCCGGGGGTGAGCAGCAGGGTGTCGGCGCCGGAGCGGGCGGCCTGCAGGGCGGCGGCCACACCACCACTGCCGCCGCCCCACACGAGCACGTCCGCCCTGCGATCAAAGCCCGTGCGCATCGGGGGGAAGGGGCCGGGGTCAGGGGGCCAGCATCCCATCCCGGGGCCATGGGTAGGATCCGGGCCCCGGGCCTGGGCCCACGGGCGTCAAGGGGGTGCGTCACGGGACCCCCCTCCTGCCGCCGGCGGACCCGGCCGACGTCGCCTGCCGATGACCTATACCCTCACCACCCCCCTCTATTACGTCAACGACCGTGCCCACCTGGGCAGCACCTACACCACCCTTGCCTGCGACACCATCGCCCGCTTCCGGCGGCTGCAGGGCGAGCGGGTCACCTTCATCACCGGCTGCGACGAGCACGGGCTGAAGATCCAGCGCTCGGCCGAGGCGGCCGGCCTCACCCCCCAGGCCCACTGCGACGCCATCAGCGGCGAGTACCGCGACCTGTGGCGCCGCTGGGGCATCAGCAACGACCGCTTCATCCGCACCACCGATCCCCGCCATCGGGCGATCGTGGAGCAGTTCTTCGCCCGGGTCGAGGCCAACGGCGATGTGGTGGAGGGGCGCCAGCAGGGCTGGTATTGCGTGGCCTGCGAGGAGTTCAAGGAGGAAGCGCCTTCGGCGCAGGAGCCCCACTGCCCCATCCACCTGCGCCCCCTGGAATGGCGCGACGAACTCAACCTCTTCTTCCGCCTCTCCCGCTACCAGGAGCCGATCGAGCGGCTGGTGGCCAGCGACGGCTTCATCGCGCCGCGCTCCCGGCGCCGGGAGGTGGAGAACTTCGTGGCCGGCGGCCTGCGGGACTTCTCCATCTCCCGCCTCGACCTGCCCTGGGGCATCCCCGTGCCCGGCTACGAGGGCCACACCTTCTATGTGTGGTTCGACGCCCTGCTGGGGTATCTCTCGGCCCTGCTGGAACCGGACGACGCCAACGATCTCGCCCTGCTGGCCGAGCGCGGCTGGCCCGCCCAGCTGCACGTGATCGGCAAGGACATCCTGCGTTTCCATGCCGTCTACTGGCCGGCCATGCTGCTCTCGGCCGGGCTGCCCCTGCCGGAGAAGGTCTTCGGCCACGGCTTCCTCACCCGGGAGGGCCAGAAGATGGGCAAGTCCCTGGGCAATGTGCTCGATCCCAATGGGCTGCTGGAGCGCTGCGGTGCCGATGCGGTGCGCTGGTACCTGCTGCGGGACATTCCCTTCGGCGATGACGGCGATTTCCAGCAGCAGCGCTTCAGCGATCTGGTCAACAACGACCTGGCCAACACGATCGGCAACCTGCTCAACCGCACCTCGTCGATGGCGCGCCGCTGGTTCGACGGGGCCGTGCCGCCGGCCGGGGCCGCCGCCGCCGCCGACCATCCCCTCGCCCTGCGCTGCCTGGCCTGCGCCGAGACCGTCGACGGTGCCCTCGAGGCGCTGGATTTCCGCACCGCAGCCGCCGCGATCCTGGAGCTGGCGGAAGCCGCCAACGGCTTCCTCAACGACCGTGCCCCCTGGAAAGCGATCAAGGCGGAGGAGGGGCGCTCCGGCGTGGCCGAGGACCTCTATGCCGTGCTGGAGACGAGTCGCTGGGTGGCCGTGCTGCTGGCCCCCCTGCTGCCGGATCTCTCGGCGCGGATGCTCGACCAGCTGGCCCAGCCGGCCCTGCTGGCCGACAGCGGCTGGACGGCGGCCCGACACTGGGGGAAGCTGGCCAGTGACCTGGCCCTGCCCGAACCGACCCCGGTGATGCATCGACTGGAACTGGATTCCCCCCTTTGACGCTTCCTCTCCCTGCGCGACGCTGGCGCCTGTCGGCCCTGCTGGTGCTGCTGCTCACGGGCTGCGGCCGCGGCGATGTCGCCCGCGAGACGGCGCCCACCCCCTTCGTGTTCCGTTCCCTGGATCTGCGCCAGCAGGACGTGTTCGGCCGGCCCAACTGGGAACTGACCAGCCCCGAGGCCCGCTACGACCTGCGCCGCCGTGTCGCCCGGGCCCTGCAGCCCCGCGGTGTGATCTACAGCGACGGCAAGCCGGCCTATCGGGTGGAGGCCTCCACCGGAACGGTGATCAACGACGGCGCCGTGATCCTGCTGGAGGGGCGGATCCGGCTGCAGCGGCTCGGCAAGGAGCCGGTGATGATCCAGGGCTCCCGGGTGCGCTGGCTCCCCTCCCGCAACCTGATGGAAATCGACCGCCATCCGGAAGGCTTCGACCCCCACACCCGACTCTCCGCAGAGCGGGCCACCTTCCGCCTGGATAAGGACACCCTGGAGCTGCAGGGCAAGCCCCAGCTGCAGCGCTGGGCCCAGGCCTTCGATCCCTTCCGGGCCAACCCCGTCGGTGCCCCCCAGATCCTGCTGACCGTGTCCTCGGTGCTCTGGCAACCCGGCAGCGGTGCCCTCACCGCCCGCGGGCCGGTGCTGGGGGAACGGCGGCCGCCGGGCTCGGCCGCCACCCGCCCGCTCCAGACCCTTACGGCCACCTCCCTGATCGGCAACACCCGGACCCAGCTGTTCAACCTGGGGCCGCCCGTGCTGTTCAGCGACCCGGCGGTAGCCGGCGGCGCCAGCGCCCGGGGCAAGGCCCTGCAGGTCGATGCCGGCCAGCATCTGGTGCGCATCCCCTCGGGCTGCTTCCTCCAGCAGGACGGCGCCAGCCTCGAGGCCCGCAGCTGCTCCTGGAACTGGGAGACCCAGGCGGTCACCGCCGATGGCTCGGTGCTGCTGCAACGGCCGGCCAGCCGCCAGCTCACCCGCGGCAGTGTGCTGCGGGGCCGGCTGGGGGACAAGGGGGCCGTGGTGGTCACCAACCCCGGTGGCCGGGTGTTCAGCCAGTTCCAGGTGCCGCCGTCGACGACACCTCCGCGGCCGGTGGCGCCGCGCCCGAAACCCGAGCCAATTCGCCTGTGAGCCTGCGGGCCCAGCCCTCGACCCACGCCAGATCGCTGCGGCTGAAGCAGCGGGGCGACCAGCCGCCCAGCACCAGCACCCCCTCCTGACCCAGCGGCTGAACCAGCACTGCCGGCAGGCCCGCGGGCAGGCTGCCGAATTCGTCCCGGCCGGGGTAGAGCTTCAGATCCACCAGGGAGATGGCCTTGCCGCTGGCCATGCTGCGGGCGCAGATCGCTCCGGGCCGGAAGTCGCCGCGGCCCAGCACACCCCGCTCCAGCAGGATCTGGCCGCGCCAGTGGAGCAGCACCACCGCCGCCGGGGTGGCCGTCAGCAGCATGGTGCTGCCCCAGCCCAGCTCCTCGGCCAGGGACCCCTCCAGATCCGGCGTCAGCCGCAGCCCCTCCGGGCCCTCCAGCGGCACCCGCTCCGGTGCCACCGGCTCCACCCGCTGCCACAGCAGGGCCACCAGCAGCAGCAGCACGGCCAGGATGCTGGCCAGCACCGAGGCCCGCTCCAGCGGAGGCTCCAGGCTGGGGGCGGTCATCTGGTTGAGCACGGCCAGGGCCAGGCCCGTGGCGCCACAGGCCAGGACGACACGGGCCGGGGCGGACATCGTCATCGTGGTGTCCGGCAGCGAAGCTGCTTTCAGGATGCCGGAACGGGGTCGCAACGGCAGACTGGTGGCGTCTCGCACGATGGCCTTGGCTTCAGTGATGCCTCCGGTGGCGGCAGCGCCCCCCGGCCCCACCGGCCGGTCCGGGCTGCTCCGGTCCCTGCTCTCCCTGGTGCTGGCCCTCGGCCTGGTGCTGGCGGCGCCGGTCGCCGCCGCCTGGGCCCTCTCGGCCTCGGACCTGCCCGCCCGACCCCCGGCCGAGCATGTGCTCGACGGCGCCGACGTGCTCAGCCGGGCGGGCAAGGCCGAGATCGAGCGCCAGCTGCAGGCCTTCAGTGCCGAACGGGTCGACGCCCGCCTGGTCACCCTCACCCGGCTCGACTACGGCCTCGACCTCTCCACCCTGGCCGCCCAGCTGGTGGAGCGCTGGTCGGCCGATCCCCCCGCCGGCAGCAGCCCCGATCCCCTGCTGCTGCTGCTGATCGACACCCAGACCCGCTCCACGGCGATCGTCGCCCAGGCCCCCCTCGACCGCCAGCTCCCCGACGAGCTGCTGGAGAGCACCGCCGCCACCACCATGGCCCAGCCGCTGCGCAGCGGTGACCGTTACCGCCAGGCCGCCGTCGACGCCCTGCAGCGCCTCGCCACCGTCCTGCAGGGTGGCGAGGATCCCGGGGACCCCGTCGTCGAGGAGGCCGCCGCGGTCGTCAGCAACATCCCCACCCGGGAGGAGACCTCCAGCAGCAATGCCTTCACCTGGGTGATCGTGCTGCTGGTGGTGGGCACCGTGGTGCCGATGCTCACCTGGTGGGTCTTCTCCCGCTGATTCCCCCGCGACCCGCCTCCCCATGGGACTGACGAACTGGATGGGTACCTTCGGGCGGGCCCGCTCCCTCGACCTGAGCTCCGATCTCGAGCGCGGCTACGAAGCCGCCCTGCTGATCCAGAGCATCGAGATGGAGCACTACAACGACCGTCCGGTGCGTCCCGAACTGGAGCTGAGCATCCCGCGGGCGATGCAGGCCCAGGTGCTGCGACGCTTCCGGGCGGCCCTGCAGGTCTGCCGCCAGTCCAGGGACGTGCTGGCCCCCTACCGCCAGGAGCTCTCCGGCCAGGAACTGCGCCAGTACCAGCTGATCGACACCGTCACCGCCCGCTATGCGGTGGCCCGGGAGGAGCTTCCTGCCCTGAGCCGCACTCCGGAGATGCTGCCTCGGAGCCTGGTGAGTGTGGTCGACCAGGTGCGGCGCCAGCTGGACCCGGAGGCGGAGGCCAGCGTGGTGGCGGGCTTCCGCCGCCGCCGCGATTCCACCCTGGTGTCGCTGCGGATCCTGCTGCTGCTGGTGCTGGTGCCGGTGCTGGTGCAGCAGGTGAGCCGCACCTACGTGGTCTCGCCCCTGGTGGATCGCTTCGCCCCCGACAACACCTTCCTCACCTACCCGAAACCCCACCTGGAGGAGCGGGCCGTGGAGAAGCTGCGCGTGTACCAGGCGGAGATCGAATTCGATGCCCTGCTGTCCGGCAAGGCCCTGCCCAGCCGCGAGGAGCTGCAGTCGGAGCTGGCCAAGCGGGCTCAGGAGCTTAAGGAGGAGGCCGACCAGGAGAGCACCCACGCCATCAAGAACGTCCTGGCCGACGTCTGCGGCTTCATCGGCTTCGTGGTGGTGGCGATCCTCGGACGGCGCGACATCCAGGTGCTGCGCGGCTTCATCGACGAAATGGTGTACGGCCTGAGCGACAGCGCCAAGGCCTTCGCCATCATCCTGTTCACGGACATCTTCGTGGGCTTCCACAGTCCGGAGGGCTGGACGGTGCTGCTCGACGGTGTCGCCCACCATCTGGGACTGCCGGCCCAGGAGAACTTCGTCATGCTCTTCATCGCCACCTTCCCGGTGGTGCTGGCCACGATCTTCAAGTACTGGATCTTCCGTTACCTCAACCGCGTCTCGCCGTCCTCGGTGGCCACCCTGCGCAACATGAACGGTGGCGGCTGAGGTGGCGGCTGAGCCCCCCGCCGGGGTCCAGCGCCATCCCCGCCTGACGCTGGTCAGCGGACCCTCGAGGGGCGGCAAGAGCCGCTGGGCCGAGCATCTGGCGGGCGCCAGCGGTCTGGCGGTCATCTACCTGGCCACCGGGCCCTCCCTGCCCGACGACGCGGCCTGGCAGGAGCGGCTGCGGCGGCACCGCCTGCGGCGCCCGCCCGCCTGGGGCTGCCGGGAAGTGGGCGGTGCCCTGGCCGCCGCGGTGGCCCAGCTGCAGCCGGGCCAGCTGGGGCTGGTGGATTCACTCGGGACCTGGGTGGCCGCCCACCTGGATCTGGAGCCGCCGGACTGGGGGTTCCGCTGCGACGAGCTGCTCGGTGCCCTCGGCAGCTGCCGGGCGCCGCTGGTGGTGGTCTGTGAGGAGACGGGCTGGGGTGTGGTGCCGGCCACGGCGGCCGGATGCCGCTTCCGGGACCGGCTCGGGACGATCCAGCAGACCCTCATGGCCCGCAGCGAAGCGGCCTGGCTCGTCCTGCAGGGGCGTGCCATCGACCTGCTGGCCCTGAGCCAGCCCGTGCCCCCCGGCTTCTGATCGCGCCCCGGATGCCTCGCGTCGTCCTCTACCAGCCCCAGATCCCGCCGAACACCGGCAACGTGGCGCGCACCTGCGCCGCCACCGGCTGCGAGCTGCATCTGATCGAACCGCTGGGCTTCACGATCAGCGACCGGCACCTGCGCCGGGCCGGCCTGGATTACTGGCCCTGGGTGTCGCTGCACCGCCACGGGGACCTGGAGCGCTTCCAGGCGGAGCGGCAGGGCCGGGGCGGCCGCCTGGTGGCCCTCAGCAGCCAGGCGGAGACGGCCTACACCGACTTCCGCTTCCGTCCCGACGACTGGCTGCTGTTCGGCCGGGAGACGGACGGATTACCGAACGCCCTGCAGGCGTCCGCCGAGGCGCGCCTCACCATCCCCATGGCCTGCCGGGCGCGGGAGGGCCGGGGGGGTGTCCGCAGCCTGAATCTCTCGGTGTCCGTTGGCATCGTGCTGTTCGAGGCCCTGCGCCAGATCGGGCCCGCCGCAGGCAGCGACTCCTGAGACCGATGCGGGACGGTCTCGATGTCCAGACCGCGTTGTGCCTGAGGAACCTTGCCCCCTGTGGTTCATGGCGCTACTCTCTGCCGGACCCGCAGATGTTGGCTTCTCTGCTGGGTTTTGTCCGCTGGATGTGAAATGCATGAAGCCTTTCCGCTTGATTCTTCCCTTTCTCCTCTCCACACCGGCCGTCGTGCCGCTCGTGGCCGTTCTCGCTGACGATTCCCCCAGCACGGTGTCCACCGAGACCCTGCTGGCCTCCCTGCCTTCCGCCACCGACCGGGTATGGATCAAGGTCCGCCGTCCGGTGTCCATCGAGGAGCTCTCCACGGCCCTCGACCTCGATGAGACCCGACTGGCCCGGCTGAACGACGTCGATGAAGACCACCGCTTCGGCAACGGTGACTGGCTGGTGGTGCCTTCCCGCGGCAAGGAGCGCCTCGGCCGCATCGCCTCCCTCGACGCCACTGTCCAGCGCCAGAGCCCGCCGGTCTCCACCCCGCCGCCGGTGGAGCGGGACGGGGTCGTCCGCTTCGGGGACACGGTGCTCAAGCTCGCCCAGCGCTACGGCCTGAGCGTGGCCGAGCTGATCCGCCTCAATCCGGGCCTGGAAACCGCACGGCTCGTGGTGGGCAGCCAGGTGCGCCTGGCCCAGTCGGCCCCGGGCCGTTCCCGCATGCTGCTGGGCCTGAAGCCGTCCGTCAGCGGCGGCATCAGCTGGCCCGACACCCCGGAGTTCGGTGACCCGCAGCCGCCCCTCAATGGCGGCACCACGGCCCCCTCCACCGCCTGGATCTGGCCCACCCGCGGGGTGTTCACCTCCGGTTTCGGCTGGCGCTGGGGCCGGATGCACAAGGGCATCGATGTGGCCAACAACGTCGGCACGCCGATCATGGCCGCCCGGGAGGGCCAGGTGGTGTTCGCCGGCTGGCATGACGGTGGTTATGGCTTCCTGGTGGAAATCGCCCATCCCGACGGCAGCCGCAGCCTCTATGCCCACAACAGCCGCCTGCTGGTCACCAGGGGTGAGACGGTGGCGCAGGGTCAGGTGATCAGCCAGATGGGCAGCACCGGCCGCAGCACCGGCCCCCACCTCCACTTCGAGATCCATCCCCCCGGCCGCGGCGCGGTCAACCCCCTGCAGATGCTGCCCCCCCGGGCCTGACCCGGCCGGGGGCCGCACCGGTCATCGTCTAAAGTCACAACGATTGGCTCGGTAGCTCAGCTGGTTAGAGCGTGGGATTCATAACCCCAAGGTCGGGAGTTCAAGTCTCCCCCGAGCCACTTTCCTGGGTCATTGTTGATTGGCTCCAGTGATCCAGAGTTGAGGCGAATGGCCTGCTGATTGGAGGCGTCACTGCGCTGCAACGGCGCCGAAATGGTGCCGCTGCAGCCATCCCGCTGCGGGATCGTCGTTGCCGCTGCTTCAGCGCATTTCGATGGCGTTGAGCCGTTCACGGAAGCTGCGGGCGTTGGCTGCCTCCTGGCTTTCCACACTCTCGACCCGCACCGGAACGGGAGCGATGACGGGCAGCGCGGGGGCCGCGACAACGACGGGCGGGGAGCTGGGGAGCGAACGGCGGCTGCGGCCGTAACCACCGGACTGGGAACGGTTCTGGAGCGCGCGGGTGAGGCTCTTGCTGCGGTTGGCGGCGCCCACGGTTTCCCCGTCCTTGGGGCGGATCAGGGGGTTGCCCTTGAGTTCGGAGCGCAGCTGATTGATGAGCCGGAAATGGCCGGTGGTGTTGTATTTGCGCAGAACGGTCGGATCCCAACCCATGGCAGAGGCATCGTTTCTTTGCCAGCCATCGTAGGGGCCTGGCTTCTTCAGGCCAGCATGGGTGTCATCCCCCACCCGAGACGGTGCCCACCATGTCCAGCAGCGGCAGGCTCGTGGGGCTCGAAGCCCCCGACTTTCGCGCCACCGCCGTGGTGGATCAGGAGTTCCGGCAGCTGTCGCTGCGCGACTATCGCGGCAGGGATGTGGTGCTGTTCTTCTATCCCCTCAATTTCACCTTCGTCTGTCCCACGGAGATCACGGCCTTCAGTGATCGCCACGGGGAGTTCGCCCGCCTCGATGCCGCCCTCCTGGCCGTGTCCGTCGACAGTCCCTACAGCCATCTGGCCTGGGTGCAGACCGACCGCCGGAGCGGCGGGCTGGGGGACGTGGCCTACCCCCTGGTGTCGGATCTCAACAAGGAGATCGCCCGGGCCTACCACGTGCTCGACGAGGACGCCGGCACGGCCCTGCGCGGGCTGTTCCTGATCGATCCCGACGGCGTCATCCGCCACAGCACCGTCAACGACGTGGCCGTGGGCCGCAGTGTGGACGAAACCCTGCGGGTGCTGCAGGCCTTCCAGCTGGTGCGGCAGCAGCCGGGCCAGGTGTGTCCGGCCGACTGGACGCCCGGGGCCCGCACCCTGGCCCCCGATCCCCGCGGCAGCCGCGACTTCTTCGCGGCCCTGGACTGAGCTTCAGCCCAGCAGCGAGGCGAGCAACCGGCGCCCATCGAGGCCGCCGGTGACCGGATCACAGGCGCGCTCCGGATGGGGCATCAGGCCGAGCACGTTGCCCGCCGGGTTGCTCAGGCCGGCCACATCCCCCCGCGAGCCGTTCGGATTGGCGACGTAGCGCAGCACCACACAGCCCTGATCCTCGAGGCGCTCCAGCTGCTCCGGCTCCACCTGGTAGCGCCCTTCGCCGTGGGCGATCGGCAGGCTGATCCGTTCGCCGGCGCCATAGGCACCGAGCCAGCGGCAGGCCCCGGGCTGCACCTCCAGTTCACTGCTCTGGCAGAGGAAGTGCAGATCCCGGTTGCGGGTCAGGGCACCGGGCAGCAGGCCCATCTCGGTGAGCACCTGGAAGCCGTTGCAGATGCCGAGCACCGGGCCGCCACCCTCGGCGAAGGAGCGCACCGCCTCCAGCACCGGGGCGAAACGGGCGATGGCGCCGCAGCGCAGGTAGTCGCCGTAGCTGAAGCCCCCCGGCAGCACGACGGCCTCCAGACCGGCCAGGTCACGCTCCTCATGCCAGAGGAAGCGCACGGGGATGCCCAGACAGCCCTCCAGGGCCCAGGCCACGTCCCGGTCGCAGTTGGAGCCGGGAAACACAACGATGCCGACGGTCATCGGTCTGGCCCCCTCAACCGGCTTCGGCCAGATCCAGCGACCAGTCCTCGATCACCGGATTGGCGAGCAGGCGGTCGCTGAGCAGTTCGAGCCGGGCCTGGGCGGTGGCCCGGTCCGGGGCCTCCAGATCCAGTTCGATCGCCTTGCCGATCCGCAACCGCTTGACGCCTTCCACCCCGAGCCGGGCGGCGGCGGCCCGGGTGGCCTCCCCGGCGGGGTCCAGCACGGAGGGGCGCAGGGAGACCTGGACGCGGGCGTTGAAGAGCGGCACCGGGGGCACGGACGTTTGTTAAATCTTGGCAGCACGCCCCACCGACCCCCTCGGCACAGCACCAGCCTGGGGTTGGTTCTCCGCACCGCCGGCCGTGGTGCCTCCCCTGCGAAGGGTTCTGCTGGATCCGTTCGGGCCTCGCGTGCTGGCCTGGCTCATGGGTCTGGCCGTGGCCGCCACGGCCCTGCAGGCCCATTCCCTGCCGGGGCTGGTCACCCTGCAGTGCCGCCTGGCGGACGGTCCGTGGCAGGACTGCCAGATGCAGGTCGAGGAGCTCGGCCTCCACTGGTTCCTGCTGGTGGGGGGGCAGCGGATCGAGTTCCGCCACGACGGCCGGGGCCGGGTGACGATGCTCAAACCCTCCGGCAGCTGGCAGCCGGTGAACAGCCGCTGGGTGGAGAACACCGACCTCTGCTGGGATGGGGTCTGCGCCAGGGGCGATATCCCCCTCGACTGAGCCGGTCTGGGCGGCAGGCACCGCCCGGGTCGCCGCCCGGCGCTCAGAGGCGATCGAGGGCCTGACGCAAGGGGCCGACGGCGCCGGCGGTGGCCAGCACCACCAGCTCCAGCCCGTCGGGGCCTTCGCCCTCGACGGAGTCGGCGTCAGGGTCGGCCCCCGCCCGCTCCTCGTACCAGCAGTCAAGGCGGCGGCCGACCCCCTGGATCTGCAGCGGCAGGCGCTTGCCCCCTTGGCGCAGCCGTCCCTTGAGCCGCACGACGGGGTGATCGATCAGCAGCCGCTGCAGCTGGGTTTCGAGGGCGGCCCGCCCCCACTGGCCGGCACGGCGCACGACGATCGACTCCATCGCCACGTGGACATGGTCGTGGTGATCGTGGTCGTGGTGGTCGTGGTCGTGGTGGTCGTGGTCGTCGTGGCCATGGTCATGGTGGTGGTCGCCGGCCGGATCACGGCCGGGACCATCCAGCACCAGGGAGGGATCGAGGCGGCCTCGGGCCATCGGCAGCACGTCGGTGCCGGGGCGCAGATTGGCGCGCAGCGTCGCCGTCACCCGGGCGAGGGCCTCCGGTTCCAGCCGGTCGGCCCGGCTCACCAGCACCAGGTCGGCGGCCCCGAGCTGGTCAGCGAACAGATCCTCGATGGCGCTGATGTGGTCGAGGCTGGGGTCGGCCCGGCGCTGGGCCTCCACCGCCTCGGCATCCCCCACCACATGGCCGGCGGCCATCGCCTCCCCGTCGACCACCGTGACCACCCCGTGCACCCGGGTGCGGCTGCGGATCTCCGGCCAGCCGAAGGCAGCCACCAGGGGCTCGGGCAGGGCCAGGCCGCTGGTTTCCACCACGATGCCGTCGAGCCCGTCGGCCCGCTCCAGCAGGCGCTGCATGGTGGGCAGGAACTCATCCTGCACCGTGCAGCAGAGGCAGCCGTTGGCCAGCTCGACGAGCCGATCGCCCAGTTCCTCCTCGGGGCAGAAGCCGCAGGAGGCGATCAGATCGCCGTCAATGCCCACCTCGCCGAACTCGTTGACCAGCACGGCCAGCCGCAGGCCGCTCTCCAGCAGCAGGTGACGCAGCAGGGTGGTCTTGCCGGCCCCCAGAAATCCGGTCACCACCGTGACCGGCAGCCGTCGGGTGCTGGAGGCGGTCATCGGGGAGGGGGCAACGGGGACCCGCAACCTAGGGGAGGCGCCGCCGGCGCGGGTCAGCGGCAGCCGAGGCTCTCGCGCGTGTCGACGCCGGTGAGGGGATGGCTGCCGCTCGCCCGGGCGCAGAGGGCCTTCTGCTCCGGCAGATCGAGCACGGCGTCACTGAAGTCGGCCCCGTCGATGCGGGCATCCCGGAAGCGGCTCTGCATCAGCATGGCGTTGCGGAACTGGGCGCCCCGCAGGTCGGCCCCGTCGAAGCGGGTGGCGAAGGCCACCACGTCCTCCAGGTCGGCGCCGCGCAGGTCGGCCTGGCGCAGGTCGGTGGAGTTGAACACGGCGCCCCGCAGGTCGGCGTCGCGCAGATCGAAGCCCTCCATCGAGGCCTTGAGGAACTCCTGCTGCTGCAGATTGCGGCCCCGCAGGTCGGGGTCGAGGTCCTGGAAGGAGCGCTGGGCGCGCAGCTCGGGGGCGGTGATCGCCTGGGCCGGAGCCACCGGCAGCACACTCCAGATGAACAGCAGGCCCAGCACCGTCCCCAGCACCCCCCCCAGGACGGACCCCAGCAGGCCGCCCAGCGGGCCCCCGGGCCTGCGGCGGATCACGGGGAAGGTTGGGGAGCTGGGGACCATGCCACACCGGTACGCTGCCGGATCAAGCTATGGCAGACACACCCCGACATGAGCATGTCCCTGCGGGTGGTGGTCCCCCCCCATCCCCTGATCGGCCACTGGCTCACCCTGCTGCGGGACGGGTCCACCCCCTCGCCCCTGTTCGCCACCGCCATGGCGGAGCTGGGCCGCTGGCTCACCTATGAGGCGCTGCGCGACTGGCTGCCCCACCGTCCGGTGTCGGTCACCACGCCCCTGGGCCACTGCGACGGCCAGGTGGTCGATCCGGAGGTGCCCCTGTTGGTGATCCCGGTGCTGCGGGGGGGCCTGGGCCTGTGGCAGGGCGCCCAGTCGGTGCTGCCGTCGGCCCAGCTGGCCCACGTGGGCATCGAGCCCTGTGGGCCTGAGCACAAGCCCCACTGGTTTCTCGACGACCTGCCGGCCACCATCGAGGCCCGCAGCGGCGTGCTGGTGTTCCTGCCGGTGCTCGCCAGCGGCTCGATCCTGCTGGCCCTGCTCGACCGTCTGGCGGGCCTGGGGGTGGAGGGGCAGCGGCTGCGGGTGATCACCACCCTGGCGGCGAGCCCAGGGCTGAAGGTTGTCGGGGAGCGCCACAGCCAGCTCACCCTCTACTGCGCCGGCATCGACCCGGAGGTGGACAGCCGGCACCGGGTGGTGCCGGGCTTCGGCGAGGTGAGTGAGCGGCTGTATGGAATCGCCGCCGCCACTGCCTAGGCTGGGTCCCTCCGATCCGGAAGCCCCTTTCCGTGCCGCTCCATGGCTGATTCCAGGCAGCAATCCTCCGCCAGCGGCAGTCTGGTCCTGCTGGCCGGGGCCGCCGGGGCGGTGATGGGGGCCGCCGGCCTCGCCGTCTGGCTGCTGCGCCGGGCCGAGCGGCATCGGCTGTCCCAGCGCCAGCTGCGGATGCTGCGGGTCTCCCGTCTCAGCGAAGGCCTCGAGGAGGCGCCGGTGAGCAGCGACCAGCTGCACGACCGCGTGCAGAAGCTCAACCAGGCGATCGACGAGGTGCGCCGCCAGCTCGAGCAGCTGCAGCCCCAGGCCTGACCATCGCCGGCTGAGGCCCCGGACGTGGCGGAGCAGGCCCCTCGGTAAGTTGCAGCAGACCCGTTCCTCCCCGGCCATGCTGCGCTCCGACGCCATCACCAAGGGCCTCCAACGCTCCCCCAACCGGGCCATGCTGCGGGCCGTCGGTTTCGGCGACGGGGACTTCGGCAAGCCGATCATCGGCATCGCCAACGGCTACAGCACGATCACGCCGTGCAACATCGGCCTCAACGACCTCGCCCGGCGCGCCGAGCAGGCCGCCCATGGGGCCGGCGCCATGCCCCAGATGTTCGGCACCATCACCGTCAGCGACGGCATCTCGATGGGCACCGAGGGCATGAAGTACTCGCTGGTCTCCCGGGAGGTGATCGCCGATTCAATCGAAACCGCCTGCAACGCCCAGAGCATGGATGGTCTGCTGGCCATCGGCGGCTGCGACAAGAACATGCCCGGCGCCATGCTCGCCATGGCCCGCATGAACATCCCGGCGATCTTTGTGTATGGCGGCACGATCAAGCCGGGGAAGCTGGGGCCCTGTGATCTCACCGTGGTCAGCGCCTTCGAGGCGGTGGGGCAGCTCTCCGGCGGCCGCATCGACGAGGCCGAGCTGCTGGCGATCGAGAAGAACGCCTGCCCCGGCGCCGGCAGCTGCGGCGGCATGTTCACCGCCAACACGATGAGTTCGGCCTTCGAGGTGCTCGGCCTGAGCCTGCCCTACAGCTCGACGATGGCGGCGGAGGACCATGAGAAATCTGACAGCGCCGCCCGCTCCGCCGAGGTGCTGGTGAAGGCCATCGAAGCGAACATCCGCCCCCGGGACCTGCTGACCCGCCAGGCCTTCGAGAACGCCATCGCCGTGATCATGGCGGTGGGGGGTTCCACCAACTCGGTGCTGCACCTGCTGGCGATTGCCCGCACCGCCGGTGTGCCCCTGACGATCGACGACTTCGAGACGATCCGCCAGAAGGTGCCCGTGATCTGCGACCTCAAGCCCAGCGGCCGCTACGTCACCGTCGATCTGCACCGGGCCGGCGGCATCCCCCAGGTGATGAAGCTGCTGCTCGACGGCGGCCTGCTGCACGGGGACTGCCGCACGATCGAGGGGCGCACCCTGGCCGAGGTGCTCGCCGACGTGCCCTCCGAACCGCCGGCGGGCCAGGACGTGATCCGGCCCCTGTCCAACCCCCTCTACGCCCAGGGCCACCTGGCGATCCTGCGGGGCAACCTGGCCGAGGAGGGCAGCGTGGCCAAGATCAGCGGGGTGAAAAACCCGGTGATGACCGGCCCGGCGCGGGTGTTCGAGAGTGAGGAGGATGCCCTGGCCGCCATCCTCGCCAAACGCATCAGCGCCGGTGATGTCGTGGTGATCCGCTACGAAGGGCCGGTGGGCGGCCCCGGCATGCGCGAAATGCTGGCCCCCACCGCCGCGATCATCGGCGAGGGGCTGGGCGATTCGGTGGCCCTGATCACCGATGGCCGCTTCTCGGGCGGCACCTACGGGATGGTGGTGGGCCACGTGGCTCCGGAAGCCGCCGCGGGCGGCACCATCGCCCTGGTGCAGGAGGGCGACAGCATCACGGTGGATGCGAAGCAGCGCCTGCTGCAGCTCAACGTGGACGCGGAGGAGCTGGCCCGGCGCCGCAGAGCCTGGACCAGGCCCGCCCCCCGCTACCGCACTGGCGTGCTCGGCAAGTACGCCCGGCTGGTGAGCAGCAGCAGCCTGGGGGCGGTGACCGACCTGCCCCCCGACTGAGCCCCGGAGCTGAGCCCGTTTTCAGAAACGTGCAGTTTCCGCAGGTCGATGCAGGCCTGCACTGACGGCGCAGGCGCTCTGCTGCTGTCCGCAGCAGGGTGAATCGCCGGCCAGCACTGGCCTCACGCCCCTGGAGCCGCTCCGACGTCCCATAACGCGTCTGGACGCAGATCCCGTCCATGGGCCTAGATCAGAGGAAGCCACCCCCTCGACCCATGCGAAGCCACTCCGAACCCGGTCCCTTCCTGCGGCCGGTGCGTGTCACGATCACGGTTCCCTACAACGCCTACCAGGCCCTGGTGGAGCGCAGCAACGTCCAGGGACGCTCCCTCTCCAACCTGGCCGCCTACCTGCTCGAATCGGCCCTGCAGGGCGCCCATCCCAGCGAGCACAACCAGAGCCGCATGGATTCGGCGGACGCGTTCCGACGGCGAACGTGAGCGGGACGGTCCCGGCTACGGCCGCCGGGACTCCCGCAGCAGCTCGGACGGCCTGACATGGAACCGCTGCTGAAAATCCACGCTGAACAGTCCGAGGGAGCGGTAGCCGCATTCGCGGGCAATGCTCCCCACCGTGTCGTTCAGGGTCGGCCGCTCCAGCCGTTGCCGGGCACGGTCAAGACGCTGCATCTTGATCCACTTGGTGGCCGTGCAGCCCATGCGTTCGGCGAACGCATATTGCAGCGCCCGGCGGGAGTAATGGCTCCTCGATTCCAGGTCAGTGAGGGTGAGCGGCTCGCCCAGATTCTGCTTGATGTAGTCAATCAGTTCATCGAAGGAATCACGACCCTGACGCTGCCGGTGCAGGAGCCGGTCCAGGGTCTTGTCCTGGCGGATCTCCGGCAGCAGCATGGCCACCATCAGCCGATAGATCTGGTCGTCGAACTGGAGGCGATCCAACAGCCCGTGGCCATAGCCGGACAACTGACCGGCCATGGCGATGGTCTGCTGCAACGCCGAGAGCAGGGAAGGGGCGGCGTTGTTCCTGGGCGGGCTCCAGCCATGGGCCAGCGACACCGTTTCTTCCCAGTCCTTCGGCTTCTGCTGATAGCCACCCATCGCCATCGCCGTCTCCAGGAGTCGGTCTCTGGTGAGAGCGAAAGCCACAGCGGACGACAGGGTGCTCTCCATGGTGCTGACCGCACTGGCCATCAGCACACAGCCTCCACGGGCACAGGGCCAGGTGGTGGAGGCCTGTCGCAGCCGCTGTTCTCCGCCATAGCCCAGGACAACGATGTGCTCCTGACGTTCCGAGAAGGTCATCCGCGTCGGCCTGGCCGTCCAGGCGGTGGCCAGCAGCCCGCCGAGTCGGAGGTTGGCGCCGTAACACCACCAGGAGGACTCGGGCTCCAGCGGGATCAGCTCCACCAGGGGCAGGGCCTCCTGCAACAGGGAGGCGCAGACGAGGGGATCCGTACTCAGCCGAAGCAGACGCAGCAGAGGATTAGGGAAAAGGGCAACGTCATGGTGATCAAACTCCGGAAAGCAAGGCTCGTTGTGCATACGATACCTCACCTCCATGGTTTCTCTCTGTGTTCAGAGTATCATAAAAAGTTTGAAGTTTCTGCTCGTCGACACCCGCGTCCCGCTGGCGGGTCGAGAGGGCCAAAGGCCTGAGAAATAACGCGATGTGCCAGCACGCACGAATGGCATTTCATGATGGTTCGTTGCTGGAAAGCTCACCGACGCCCCCGCTGCGGAGGCCCGGACATCCTGACGGCCGGCGCCGGGGCCTGCCGTCCCAATCCAGCCGATTCGCGGCATCGCTCGATGATGGCCTGGCGGGGTTCACCGGTTTAGATTGAAGGCGAACGTTCCATGTCCGGGGGTTGATGGAAGAATCCAATGACGCGGAATCTTCCCCGGCATCATCCACGCCCCCCGATGCCGATCCCGGCATGCATCTGGTGGGGATCGGAGCCTCGGCCGGTGGCCTGGAGGCCCTGCAGGCGCTGCTGGGCAGCCTCACCCCGGGTGGCAACGTGGCCTATGTGGTGGCCCAGCACCTCTCCCCCGACCACGGCAGCCTGATGGTCGAGCTGCTGGCGCGGGTCACCGAGCTGCAGGTGGTCAAGGCGGTCGACGGGGCCACGCTGCTGCCGGACACGGTCAGCGTCTGCCCCCCCAACCACGACATCAGCGTCTCGGGAAACCGGCTCCGGCTGGTGGCGCCCGAGCCCCGCTTCGGCCCCAGCCCCAGCATCGACCGTCTGTTCGAATCAATCGCCGACCACTGGAACGGCCACGGGGCCGCCGTGGTGCTCTCGGGCACCGGCTCCGACGGCGCCCGCGGCCTGCGGGCCGTGCGGGCCGCCGGTGGGCTCACCATCGCCCAGACCCCCGAAAGCGCCCGGTTCGCGGCCATGCCCACCGCCGCCGTCGCCATGGGTGGGGCCGACCTGATCCTCGAGCCGGCCGCCATCGGCCGCCATCTCACGGACCTGATGAGCTCCGATGGCGACTGGGTCGAGCTGAACGTCCCCGATCCCCGGGGCCTCAACGTCTCCAGTGCCCTGGAGCTGCTGCAGCACAACAGCGGCATCGACTTCAGCCAGTACAAGGAGTCCACCCTGCAGCGACAGCTGGCGCGGCGGATGGCGATCCGCCAGATCGAGAGCATGGACGAGTACCTGCAGGTGCTCTCGGCCGACAGCAAGGAGGTCTCGGCCCTGGTCCACAACCTGCTGGTCACCGTCACCTCCTTCTTCCGCGACCCGGAGTCGTTCGCGGCCCTCGGTGAGCTCCTGCGGGCCTACGTGGCCCAGCGCATCCGCAGGGATCGCCTGCGGGTGTGGGTGCCCGGCTGTGCCACCGGGGAGGAGGTCTATTCCCTGGGCATGCTCATCAGCGAGGTGCTCGGCCACCCCCAGGACCTGACCCATCACCTCAAGATCTTCGGCACTGACCTCGACGAGGAGAGCCTGGCCGTGGCACGCCGGGCCACCTATCCCGCCGCCTCCAGCCTGGCCATTCCGGAGTCGTTGCGGGAACGGTTCGTGGTGCCGTGCAACGGTGAGGTCCAGATCTCTGACGACCTGCGCAACTGCGTGGTCTTCGCCCGTCACAACGTGGCGGTCGATCCCCCCTTCCCGCGCCTGGATCTGATCTCCAGCCGCAACACCCTCATCTACTTCACCCAGCCCCTGCAGGATCGGGTCCTGGCGCAGTTCCGGTTCGGCCTGCTGCCCGCGGGCCTGCTGTTCCTCGGCCGTACGGAGTCGCTGGGCCACAGGACCGAGGGTTTCGAGGTGGCCAACGCCGACCACCGCATCTTCCATCGCACCGCTGAGCCCCAGTCCGCCCGCTACTCCACGGTCGCCCAGCCGTCCCAGCGGCCAACGATGCTGTTCAACCCGATCGGTCGGATCTCGATCCTGCGGGAGACCGTGGTCGAGGAGCATGTGGCCACCCTCGAAGCGTTGGTCCGCAGCACCTCACCCCCCTGCGTGATCCTCGATGAGAACCACGGACTGGTGGAGGTGATCGGCGATGTCAGTCCCTTCTGCCGGCTTCCGGAAGGGCGGATCTCGACCGCCGCCACCTCCTTCCTGCTGGAGGATCTGCAGGCCGAAGCCCGCGCCCTGCTGCTGATCGTGCGGGCCGACGGCCAGCCGGCCCGCAGCCGCCTGCTGCATCTGCCTGACTTCGCCATCCACCTGCGGCTGGAGGCCCGACCGCTCCAGGTCAACGACCGGATCCTGACCCTGCTGAGCTTCCTGCGGGAACCGCCGGACGGCGCCGAACCGGCCGCCGCGGATACGACGCTGATCCGCGACCCGAACTTCGACCAGCAGATCGCCCGGCTGGAAAAGGAGCTGCTCACCAGCCACGACACCCTGCGCCGCTCCCTGTCGGACCTGGAGGAGGCCAACGAGGAACTGGAGGCCTCGGCCGAGGAACTGCAGGCCTCGTCGGAGGAACTGCAGTCCTCCAATGAGGAGCTGGAATCCTCCAACGAGGAGCTGCAGGCCACCAACGAGGAACTGGCCACCCTCAACCAGGAACTGCGGGCCAGGAGCACGGAGCTGCAGCTGCTCAGCACCGATCTGGAGAACATCCAGAACTCCCTGAACCAGGGCATGGTCATCGTCGACCGGGAGCTGTGCATCACCCGGTTCACGCCCCTGGCGGTGCGGGTGTTCGCCCTGGTGAACGACGATATCGGCCAGCCCCTGCTGGGCGTGCCGACCACGGTGCCCCTGCCGGGTCTGCGGAAGGCCCTCACAGAGGTCGTTGGCGGTGCTCCGCGGCGCAACATCGAGGCGGTCAGCGAGGACATCGCCTACCTGGCCCAGGTGCTGCCCTACCAGGAGCAGGAGGGTCAGCGGCTCGGGGCCATCATCACCCTCACCGACGTGTCAGAGCTGCTGGCCCTGCGCCGGGCCGCCGAAACCTCCCTCGATTCCTTCTCCAGCCTCACCGATGCCCTCGAGGAAGCGGTCTGGAAGCGGGATGCCAGCCTGGGCCGGCTGCTCTATGCCAGCCAGCGCATCCTGCCCCTGACGGGCTGGAGCCCGGCCGAGCTGTTCGCCGATCCCCGGCTGCTCGACGACGCGATCCTGGCGGAGGACCGCGATCGGGTCTGGGCCAGCCGGGACCCGGCCCGGGGGGGCTGGTCGGTGCAGTACCGCATCATCCGCCGGGACGGCGAGCAGCGCTGGGTGACGGAGAACGCCAAGGTGCTCACCGAGGAAATGGATCGCTATGTGGTCGGCACCCTCTCCGACATCACCCAGCAGCGCCAGGCCCAGGAGCATGGCCGCGATCTCTCGGTGCTGTTCGAGACGCTGATCCGTAGCCCCAGCTTCTCGGTGGCGGTGTTCGACAGCAGCCAGCGGGTGGTACTGGTCAACGCCAGCCTGTGCCACAGGATCGGCTTCGAGCGCGACAGCCTGGTGGGGTCCCCGGCCTCCCTGTTCTGCCAGCTGCCGGAGGCGGCCACGGCTCCTGTTGGCACCGACGCGCCCGTCGATGGGCCGCTGTTCGTCAGTGACGCCTTCCCCCTGCGCCATCGGGATGGCCGCACGCTGGTGGCCACGGCCGAACTCTGGCCGCTCCCCTCAACGATGGGAACCGGCTCGCTGCTGATGGTGCTGCCGACGCCTCAACCCTGATCAGGCCGCAACAGGGCCCGCAGGCGTCGCGCCAAGGCCTCCAGCGGCTCACCCTGGGGCGGACAGCTGCAGCGCAGGCCCGTGGCCCCATCCATCCAGACCGGATGGCTGCCCTGCCACAACAGGGGGTGGTCCTCCCCCTGCCGCCAGGCCAGGGTGAGGTTGAGCTCCGTACCGCTGCGGTAGATCTCCAGCTCCAGATCCTCCGCAGGCACCCGTTCGCCCTCGGGGGTGCGGGCCTCCAGCCGCAGGCAGAGATCGAGGCTGTCCACCCCCTCCTCCTCCGCCCCCGGGCCGGCCCCGATGGCACCCGGGTCGGGGTTGACCACCGCGTGGCGCAGGGGTTTGCGGCAGAGGTCGGCCGCCGCCGCCACCAGCTGGCACAGATCGGTGTTGGCGCTGCCGATGGAGGACTCAGGCGACGGCATCGATCGCCATCACCTCCAGGCTGAGCGGGCCGGCCCGGAAGCCCGGATTGGCGGAGCCGTCGTCGCCGAACTTCGAATGCAGGATCTGCAACCGGGTGATGCGGGCCGGATCGAAGCGCAGGGGCAGGCCCAGGGGCAGGGCCTCGATCGGCCTGGCCCGGATCGAGGCCCGCAGCTGGGCGAAGGGGATCCGCACCCGGCAGGGTCCCTCGGCCTCGGTGGCGAAGTTCGCCACCCAGCGCACACCGCCGGGAATCATCTCGGTGAGACCCGCCACCCCATCGGCGCAGGCCACCGCCAGCTTGTAGTGACGGCCGTCGCCCTGCAGCTCCAACTCGAAGGCGGCCTGAGCAGAGAGATCAAGGGGAGGGGAAAAGATGGGCGAGCGGCAGCTGACGAAGCCGCCGCCCTGCTCCACCACCTCCGCCTCCAGCCGCAGGCCCCGGCTGCTGACCGTGCACAGGCCCGAGCTGCGGCCCCCCATGACGGTGTCGTTGAGGGCATGCCAGCCGCTGAAGCCATCGCCGCGGATCACCTGCATGGGAGCCCTCAGGCGCCGGGGAGGTCGGCGGCGGCGGCGGCGTCCGCCAGGATCACCACCACACCCGCGGGCCGCACCAGCCGGGCGGGGGTGCGCTCGGCGGGCTCACTCGGGTCGAGCAGCCGGGCGAGCGCCTGGCGCTTGCCGGCGCCGCTGACCAGGAAGATCACCCGGCGGGCGGCCGAGAGCGCCGGCGCCGTGAGCGTGATGCGCGGAAGACCCTTGCCTTCCCCGATGGTGACCGGGCGGTCGCTGACGCCGGGAGCCGCCGTGCCGGGGAACAGGGAGGCGGTGTGGCCGTCGTCGCCCAGGCCCAGCAGCAGCACGTCGAAACGGGGCAGCGCGCCGGGGCAGAGCACCGCCAGCTCGGCGGCGTAGGCCTCGGCGCTGGCCTGCGGGGTGGGGCGGTCGGTGGGCACCGGGTGGAAGCGGGCGTGGCTGGCCTGGGGGTGGGCCAGCAAGCTTTCCCGCAGCATGCGGGCATTGCTGGAGGGGTCGTCGGCCGGCACCCAGCGCTCATCCCCCAGCAGCACATCGACCCGCTCCCAGGGCAGGTGTTCCTCGGCCAGGCGGGCATAGGCCGCCCGGGGCGTTTCGCCGCCGGCCAGGGCGATCTGGGCCCGGTCCCGCTCGGCGAGGGCCAGATCGATGCCGGAGGCGATCTGCTCGGCCGCCTGGCGGGCCAGTTCTTCGGGGCTGGTGGCGACGATCAGCTGGTAGCGGGTGCTGGGTTCCGTCAAGCGAGCCACTCGGTATGGAACGCGCCGGGGCGGTCCGTGCGCTCATAAGTATGGGAGCCGAAGCAGTCGCGCATGGCCTGCACCAGGTTCTGGGGCAGGCGACCGGTGCGGTAGCTGTCGATGTAGTCGAGGGTGCTGCTGAGGCAGGGCACGGGGATGCCCGCCAGGGCCGCCCCCGCCACCACCTGGCGCAGGCCGGCCAGGCGCTGGTTGACCTGGGTGGCGAACCAGGGATCGAGCATCAGGTTGGGCAGGGACGGATTGGCGCCGTAGGCGTCCTGGATCCGCTGCAGCAGCCGGGCCCGGATGATGCAGCCCCCCTTCCAGATCTGGCCGATGGCCGAGAAATCGAGGTGGTAGTCGTGGAGCTTGGAGGCCTCCTGCAGCAGGGCCATCCCCTGGCCGTAGCTGGCGATGCAGGCCAGGATGCAGGCGTCCCGCAGCGGCGCCATGCCGGTGGCGGGCTCCCCGAGGGAGAAGCTGTGGGGGGCGGGGCCGTGCAGCACCGCTTCGGCCGCGATCCGCTCGCTGCGCAGGGAGCTCAGCACGCGGGCATTGAGGGCGGCGTAGATGGTGGGCACGGGCACCCCCATCTCCAGGGCGCTGACCACGGTCCACAGGCCGGTGCCCTTCTGGCCGGCGGCGTCGACGATCAGCTCCACCAGATCACCGCCGCTCTCGGGATCCTTGGTGCGCAGGCACACCTCGGTGATCTCCACCAGGAAGGAGGCGAGCTCCTCGGTCTGGTTCCAGCCCCCCAGCACATCGGCCATGGCATCGCCGTCCATCCCGGCGATGCGCTTCATCAGGTCGTAGGCCTCGGCCAGGATCTGCTCGATGCCGTACTCGATGCCGTTGTGGACGGTCTTGACGAAGTGGCCGGCGCCACCGGGGCCGATGTAGGTGACGCAGGGGCCGTCCTCCACCTGGGCGGCCATCTTCGTGACCAGGCTTTCGATGGCGTCGTAGGCCGCCTTGGTGCCGCCGGGCATCATGCTCGGCCCCTCCAGGGCCCCCTTGGCGCCGCCCGAGACGCCCATGCCGATGTAGCCGAAACTCTTGCTCTCCAGCTCCTTGACCCGCCGTTCGGTGTCGGTGTAGAGGGAGTTGCCGCCGTCGATCAGCAGATCGCCTTCCTCGAGCAGCGGCGAGATGCTGGCGATGGTGGCATCCACCGGATCCCCCGCCTTCACCATCATCAGGATGCGGCGGGGCCGCTCCAGGGCCGCCACGAACTCCTCGAGGCTGGCCGCTCCCACGATGTCCTTGCCGGCGCCGCGTCCGGCCAGGAACTCCTCGGTCTTGGCGTAGGTCCGGTTGTAGACGACGCTTGAGAAACCGTTTCTCTCGGCGTTGAGGACCAGATTCTCACCCATCACGCCGAGGCCGATGAGTCCGAAATGCGCCTTGCCCATAGGAGCGTGGTTGTCTTGCTTCATCGCCACTGTGGCCAGCGGTCGGCGGCGCGTCGGTGTCCCGGGGGGGGATGTCAGCAACTGCTGGCCCAGCCCTCCCCCGGCGCGGGCCTCAGATCACGGTGCCGTCAGCGATCGTGCCGTTCTTCACCACCACGACGATGCCGTTGCGGATGTAGAAGTTGAGCTCCGGCCGATCGGCCTCCTCCACCCGGTCCTTGTTGACGATGGTGACGTCGCGGCCGATGCGCACGTTCTTGTCGAGGATCGCCCCCTTCACGGTGGTGCCCCGGCCCACACCGATCGGGGTGCCGCCCCGTTCGCGCAGCACCAGCCGTTCCTCGGAGGATTCGAAGAAGTCGGCCCCCATCAGCAGGGTGTCCTGGAGCACCACCTCGTCCTCGACCCGGGAGCGAACGCCGAGCACGCAGTGGTGGATGCTGCAGGCCTTGAGCAGAGATCCCTCGCCGATGATCGACTGGGTCACCTGGGCGTCCTGCAGCTTGCTGGGGGGCAGGTAGCGGGGCCGGGTGTAGATGGGGAACTTCTCGTCATAGAAGGAGAAGGCCGGGTTGGGCTGGTCGGTGAGGGCCAGGTTGGCCTCGTAGAACGCCCCGATCGTGCCGATGTCCTCCCAGTAGTCGTCGAACAGGAAGGTCTGCAGATGGTCCCCCCGGCCGAGGGACGCGGGGATGATCTCCTTGCCGAAATCGGTGGCCTCCGGATGGCTGGCCAGCAGGTCGAACAGGGTGTTGCGGTTGAAGACGTAGATCCCCATCGAGGCCAGGTAGGGCCGCTTGGCGGCCTCCTCGGCGGAGAGGCCCAGGCTCTCGGTGTTGACCCGCATGGCCTCGAGGGCGGCACCCTTCGGCTTCTCGCTGAACTCCAGGATGCGGCCGTCGGAGGAGGTGCGCATCAGGCCGAAGCCCTCCGCCTGGGCCCCATCCACCGGCAGGGCCCCCACCGTCAGTTCGGCGCCGCAGTCGATGTGGTGCTGGACGAACTTGCTGTAGTCCATCCGGTAGAGCTGGTCACCGGAAAGGATCAGGACGTGGTCCACGTCCCACTCCTGGAACAGCCACTGGTACTTGCGCACCGCATCGGCGGTGCCTTCGAACCAGCTGGGGCTGTCGGGGGTCTGCTGGGCGGCCAGCACCTCCACGAAGCCCTGGCCGAAACCGGAGGAGAGGTTGTAGCTCATCGTCAGGTGACGGTTGAGCGAGGCACTGTTGAACTGCGTCAGCACGTAGATCTTGTTGATCTCGGAGTTGATGCAGTTGCTGATGGGAATATCGATCAGTCGGTATTTCCCGGCGAGGGGAACAGCGGGCTTCGCCCGCATCTTGGTGAGGGGGTAGAGACGGGTTCCCGCCCCGCCTCCCAGGATGATGGCCAGAACGCGTTTCATGAGCCCAGTCCTCGGTCCTTGGCTGGCCAGACCGTACTGGAGCGTGGTGACGGGGAGCGCGGCGCTGCGGCTTCTCGGTTCATGTTCCGTTGCAGTGAAAGGTGGGGCTGGAGCCGGTGAGGAGGGGACCCTCCCGTGGGGCGGGGCTCAGGCCTCCGGCGGGTCGTCGTGAAGCTCGAACAGGTCCTGCAGCACCCCCATGGCCGCCCGCCGCTGCTGGCGGGGCTGGGGGGCCCGCAGCCGGGTGACCGGCGTGTGCAGGATCTTGTTGATGATGCCCTTGCTGAGGGCCTCGACCACCTTCCGCTCCCGGGCGGAGAGGTCCGGGCCCATGCGGCTGAGGGCCTTCTGCAGCTCCTGTTCGCGGATGTCCTCCAGCTGCAGGCGCAGGCGGTTGACCAGGGGCACCGCCTCGAGGCCGTCCCACCACTCCAGGAACAGCCTGGCCTCCTCCGCCAGCAGCCCCTCGGCCTCGGCGGCCATCTCCCGGCGGGCCTCCTGGTTGCGGGCGACCACCTCCTGGAGATCGTCGACGTCGAAACTGTCGACACCCTGGAGCTGGGCCGCATCGGCACTGATGTTGCGGGGCACGCCGATGTCGATGAGCATCAGGCTGGAGCGGCGGTTGAGCCCCTCCAGCCGCCGGGCCGTGATGATCGGCTCCTCGGCGCCGGTGCTGGTGAACACCAGCGAGCAGGTGCTCAGGCAGTGGTCGAGGTCGTCCAGGGGACGGCACTGCACCGGCAGGGCGGGGAAATCGGCCGCCAGGGCTTCGGCCCGGGCGACGGTGCGGTTGAGCAGCACCACCCCCCGGCAGCCCTTGGCCTGCAGGTGCTGCAGCAGCAGCCGGGCCATGCGCCCGGCCCCCACCACGGCCACCTGTTCCTGGTCCAGCGGAACCAGTTCATCGGTGCCCCGGGCCTGGCCCACCTTCAGCTGGGCCAGCTCGACCGCGGCCGAGCTGATCGACACCGCCCCGGTGCCCAGGTTGGTTTCCGTGCGCACCCGCTTGCCGGTGCTCACCGCCTGGTTGAGCAGGCGGTTGAGGATCGGGCCCACGGAGCGGTGCTCCTGGCCCAGGCGCACCATCTTCTTCACCTGGGAGAGGATCTGGCCCTCCCCCAGCACCAGGCTGTCGAGGCCGGCGGCCACCCGCAGCAGGTGGCCGACGGCCTCCTCGTGGTGGTAGGTGAACAGGTGGGGACGCAGCTCCTCCACCGCCAGACCGGACTGCTGGCTGAGGAAATCGCCGACGGCGGTGATGCCCTGTTCGGGGTGGCGCAGGAGCGTGTAGATCTCCAGCCGGTTGCAGGTGCTCAGGATCGAGGCCTCGATCACCTGCTCATCCGAGCGCAGCCGCTGGAGGGAATCCTCCATGGTCTGCTCAGGGATGCTGAGGCGCTCGCGGATTTCCACCGGAGCCGTGCGATGGCTCAGACCGACGACGGCGATGTGCATGGAGGCGGGCTCCGAGGTCCGGACTCTGGTGGGATCAGCGCAGGGCGATGCTCTTGGCGCCTTCCTTGATATGCACCGTATCGGTGAAGCGGGCGCTGCGGTCGAGGGTGCTGATGATCAGGCTGCTGGTGCGGGTGCAGTCGGACTCGAACACGACGCCCTTGAACAGCAGGCCCGGGGTGATGCCGCTGCCGGCGAAGACGACGTTCTCGCCGGAGGCCAGCTCCTCGGCCTCATAGACCTTGTCGACGTCGGTGATGCCCATCTCGTTGAGGCGGGCGATGTTGCCCTCCTTGGTGTAGTCGGCCCACTCGCTGGTCTGGGCGACGGCGGGGTCGTACACCAGCTGGCCCTGGAAGTGGCCGCCGAGGGCCCGGAGGGCGGCGGCGGAGATCACCCCTTCGGGAGCGGCGCCGATGCCCATCAGGCAGTGGGTGCCGGTGCCGGCGAAGCCGCAGGCGATGGCGGCCTGGACGTCACCGTCGCTGATCGGCTTGACCCGGGCGCCGGTGGCACGGATCTCGGCGATCAGGTCCTTGTGGCGGGCGCGGTCCATGACCACGATGGTGAGTTCGCTGGGGGCCAGGCCCAGGACCTCGCTGAGGATGGCGATGTTCTCGGTGGCGCTCTTGCGGATGTCCACCTTGCCCTTGGCCGCCGGGGGCGCCGCCAGCTTCTTCATGTAGAAGTCCGGCGCGTAGAACAGGCCGCCCCGGTCGCTGGCGGCGAGCACGGCCATCGAGCCGTCCTGGGCGTTGGCGCAGAGGTTGGTGCCTTCGCAGGGGTCGACGGCGAAGTCGACGCCGGGGCCGGTGCCGCTGCCGACTTCCTCACCGATGTAGAGCATGGGCGCCTCATCCCGCTCCCCCTCGCCGATCACGATCCGGCCCTGCATGGCGATGCTGCCCATGCGGGTGCGCATGGCTTCCACCGCCGCGGCATCGGCTTCGTCCTTCTTGCCGAGCCCGGTCAGGCGGGCGGAGGCGATGGCGGCCTGCTCGACGACTTCGAGCAGTTCCTGGATGAGAGTGCGATCCACAACGGTCCGGCAGGGGGAGGGGCCTCAACGAGGGGCCGGCACGCCGGAGGCGGACCGCAGGCAAAGCGGGGAACGTTCCAGCCGCTGCAAGGCCTCTCGGAATCGAAGCGGGGCCATCGTATCAGCGCGCCCGGGATCCCCCCGGGAGTCCCACGGTGGGCGGCTCCTTACAATCGCTTCACTCTTCCGCTGCGGTGGCCGTCCATGAGCACCAAGCCCCTGGTGATCTCCCCGTCGATCCTCTCGGCCGACTTCTCCCGCCTCGGCGACGACGTCCGGGCCGTCGACGCCGCCGGCGCCGACTGGATCCATGTGGATGTGATGGACGGCCGCTTCGTGCCCAACATCACCATCGGCCCGCTGATCGTCGAAGCCCTGCGCCCCGTCACGACCAAGCCCCTGGACGTGCACCTGATGATCGTCGAGCCCGAGAAGTACGTGGCCGATTTCGCCAAGGCCGGCGCCGACATCATCAGCGTCCAGGTGGAGGCCTGCCCCCACCTGCACCGCAACCTCAGCCAGATCAAGGACCTCGGCAAGATGGCCGGTGCGGTGCTCAACCCCAGCACCCCCCTCGACACCCTCGAGTACTGCCTGGAGCTCTGTGATCTGGTGCTGATCATGAGCGTCAACCCCGGCTTCGGCGGCCAGAGCTTCATCCCCTCCCAGGTGGAGAAGATCCGCCAGCTCCGCCGACTGTGCGACGAACGGGGACTGGATCCCTGGATCGAGGTGGATGGCGGCATCAAGGCCGCCAACGCCTGGCAGGTGATCGAGGCGGGCGCCAACGCCATCGTCAGCGGGTCGGGGGTGTTCAGCCAGGCCGACTACGCCGAGGCCATCACGGGCATCCGCAACAGCCGCCGCCCCGAACCGGCCCTGGTCTGAGGGTCATCAGGCCGCCAGGTACGGGCGGCCTTTTCGTTTTGCTGGGGAGCCCCCGGGGGGGCAACAACAACCCGTGCGGCGCTCAGCTGCCCAGGAACCAGCCATAGCTGTGCAGCCCGATGCCCAGCAGGTTGACGCCGATGTAGCAGACGGCGATCACCACCAGGCCCGCCGAGGCCACCAGTGCCGGCCGGCGCCCCTGCCAGCCGCGGATCAGACGGGTGTGCAGGTAGGCGGCGTAGACCAGCCAGCAGATCAGGGCCCAGGTTTCCTTCGGGTCCCAGCTCCACCAGCTGCCCCAGGCCTCATTCGCCCACACCGCCCCGCTCACCAGGCCCACCGAGAGCAGCAGGAAGCCCACCGTGATGGTGCGGTAGCTGAGGCTGTCGAGCTGTTCACTGATGCGGAAGCTGCTGCTGCTGAGCGCCATGGCACCGGGGCCGTCGCTGGCCAGCCGGGCCTGGCGGAAGCCGCCGCTGCCGATCGAGCTGCTGCGCAGCTCCAGATCCTCGTTGCGGTCGACGAAGAGCACCGCCACCGACAGCAGGGAGCCCACCAGCAGGGCCGCATAGCTGACCATGATCACGCTGACGTGCATGACCAGCCAGCTGGAGCGCAGGGCCGGCACCAGGGGCGAGGCCTCCTGGAGGCGATCCGGCAGGGCGAAGCTGGCGAAGGCCACACAGCCCAGACCCATCGGCGTGGCCGCCGCCGCCACCAGCGGGTTGGGCCAGCTGCGCTCCACCAGCAGCTGGGTGAGGGTGCAGGCCCAGGCCAGGAAACAGAGCGACTCGTAGAGGTTGCTGATCGGGAAGTGGCCCGACTCCCACCAGCGCAGCACCAGCTGGGCCGTGAGGCAGAGATTGGCCGAGGCCACCAGGATCCTGACCACCGGGTTGCTCTGGCCGCCGCTGACGGACCAGAAGGCGATGGGCAGCACCAGAAGGAGCAGGGCGAAGGCCGCGAGGCCGAGACCGATGACCGGATCGTTCACCAAGGGAGCGGATCGAAACCGATCCACTTTGCCGTGCCGTCCCCCCGGTGGGGCCTCAGCGGCTGGCCTGCCGCAGCAGCCAGAGCCCGCCGGCCAGGCCGATGACCACCGGCAGCCAGGCCGCCAGGAAGGGCATCAGGGTGCCCGTGATCCCCAGGGAGCTGAAGATGAAGGACATCAGGTAGTAGCCGAAGATCAGCAGCACGCTGATGCCGAACCCCTGGCTGCGGCTGGTGCGGGAATTGGGGCGCACCCCCAGGCTGCTGCCGATCAGACCGAACACCAGGCAGATGGCCGGAAAGGCGAACTTCTCCTGGATGCGCACCCGCAGCCGCCGCGCCTCCTTGGTGTTGTTGGCCTCCAGCAGCAGCCGCTCCGCCGTGAGGGCCTGGCCCACCGTCATGGTGCTGGCGTCTGTGGGCAGCTGGGCCACCTCGATCGGGTCCCGGGTGAAGGGGTAGAGGTAACGGTCGAAGCTCGCGGAGGTGGTGGTGCCGCTGGCCACGTCGATGTTGGTGATGCGGCCCTTGTTGAACTCCCACATGCCCTCCTTCTCGTTCCACTTGCCGGTGAGTGCGGTGAGCATCTGCCGGTAGCCGTGGCGGGAGAAGTCGAGCAGGGTGACATCGAGCATGACCCCCTTGCGGAACTGGCGGGCATGGAAGATGTGGGTCAGCCACTTGACTGATTCGCCGTTGGCCAGCTTGACGTCGGTGAAGCGGGAATAGAGGGCGTTGTCGCTCTGCTCGGTGGCGATGGCCTTGCCGAGGGCCCGCTCCAGGCTGTTGGTGGCCGCCAGATTCGCCCGCGGCACGATCGCGTCGTTGAACACGAAGGTCAGCAGGGTCATCACCAGGGCCAGGGCCATGGCCGGCAGCACCATGCGGCGGGTGCTCACGCCCACGCTGCGCAGGGCGGTCAGTTCGCTGCTCCCCGAGAGGCGGCTGTAGGCCAGCAGGGTGGCCATCAGGGTGGCCATCGGGAAGGAGAGGACCAGGAAGGAGGGCAGGCGCAGCAGCAGCACCTGGATGGCCGCCATCACCGGCAGCCCCGACTCGGCCACCCGGCGCACCAGCTCGAACACCGCCCCCACCGACAGGGACACGGCGGTGAAGGCGGCGATGCCGAACAGCAACGGGCCCAGCAGTTCCTGCAGCAGCCAGCGGTCGAGCAGGGGCAGATCCCGCCAGCGGGGGACCCGCTTCCAGTCACGCAGCCGCTCGCCGCCCGGCAGCTGCAGCCAGGTGGGGCGCTTCTCCAGCAGGGCCCCCTTCAAAGCTGGAAGCCCTCGCCGAGGTAGTGACGCCGCACCAGGGGATCGTTGGCCACGGTATGGGAGGCACCGGAGGCAAGGATCCTGCCATCGGCCAGGATGTAGGCCCGGTCGGTGATCGCCAGGGTCTCCCGGACGTTGTGATCGGTGATCAGCACGCCCATGCCACGGCCGCGCAGGCTGTCGATCAGGGCCTGGAGATCGGCGACGGCCATGGGATCCACCCCCGCGAAGGGTTCGTCCAGTAGCAGGTAGCGGGGGCCCTGGTCCCCCACCGCCAGGGCGCGGGCCACCTCGCAGCGGCGCCGCTCCCCGCCGGAGAGCTGGTAGCCGCGGCGGTTCTGGAAGCCGCTGAGGTGGAAGTCCTCGATCAGCACCTCCAGGCGCCGACGGCGTCCGGCGGGCTCCGAGCCGCTTTCCTGCAGGGCGAGCATCAGGTTGTCGCGGACGCTGAGCTGGCGGAACACGCTCGCCTCCTGGGGCAGATAACCGATGCCCAGACGGGCACGGCGGGGCATGGGCAGGTGGGCCACCGACTGCCCATCCAGCAGCACCTCACCGCAGTCGGGCCGCAGCAGGCCGGTGATCAGGTTGAACGTGGTGGTCTTGCCGGCCCCGTTCGGCCCCAGCAGCCCCACCACCTCCCCTGGGTGGAGATCCAGGCTCACGTCGGTCACCAGGGGGCGGCCGGCGAGGGTGATGGCCACCCTCTCCAGAACCAGGCTCACGGCTTGGGGGGAGCAGGCTTGGCTGCGTCAGGCTTGGAGGTGCTCTGCTGCTGCAGGCGGAACTTGCTGAAGACCTGCTTGCCGGCCGGCGGTTCCGCCAGCATGCGCTCGCTGTCGAGCTGGTAGACCAGCCGCTCCGCCCGCAGGCGCTGGCCATCGGTGTCGATCACATCGACGTCGCCGGTGAGCACCAGGCGCCCCTCGTTGCTGAAGTACTGGGCCTGCCGCGAGGTGGCCGTCATGCCGCGATCGGCATAGACGATCCGCACGTTGCCCGTGGCGGTGACGATGCCGTTCTGGTTGTCGGCCTGCTGCACATCGGACTCGATCGTGACCATGCCGGTGGCGGGCGCCTTCGGGCGCGGCGCCTGGGCCGTGGCGGCCGGCGCCTGGGCTGCGACGGGGCGGGACGGGAGCACCAGCAGGGCGGCGCCCACGCACCCCGCGGCGAGCACGAACAGCAGTGGGCGGGGGGGCAGGGTCAAGGTGGAAATCGTGGAGGCCTTGAGTGTGCTCAATGTACCGGCGCCGTGCCCGTTCCCCGCGCCAGTTCCAGGCGCGGCAGGGGCAGACCGGTGAGGTCGGCCTGCTGCTGCAGGGCCTCCAGCCGCTGGGCGGCCCGGAGCCGGACCGGCCCGAGGGCCAGGCCCAGGGCTTCGTCGCCGCAGCCCCGCAGGCGGCCCAGCCCCTCACCCATCAGCACCGTGGCACCGCGGCGGTTGTCGCGTTCCAGGTGCAGCTCGGCCACGGCGATCTGGAGCAGACCCTGGAGCACGGGCCGCATCGGCCCCTGGGTCTCGTGCCAGAGCTCCTCGAAGCCGTCGTGGCAGGCGTACCACGCGGCCGCATTGAAGTGCTCGACGGCCTGCCGCAGGCGAGGGTCGGCCTGCAGCAGGGTTTCCTCATCGGCGGATGGGGCGCCGGGACTCAACGCTTGGCGGGCTTCTTCACCGGCATCTTGCGCAGCCGGATCGATTCGGGGGTGACCTCCAGCATCTCGTCGGGGCCGATGTACTCCAGGGCCCGCTCCAGGGTCATCTGAATCGGTGACTGGAGGGTGTCGAGCACCTCGGCACCGGCCGAGCGGATGTTGGTGACCTGCTTGGCCTTGCAGACGTTGAGTTCGAGGTCGGGCGGACGGTTGTGCTCACCGACGATCATCCCCTTGTAGACCTTGGTGCCGGGGGTGATGAAGAACTGACCCCGGTCCTCGGCACCCTTGAGGGCGTAGAAGGTGGCGGTGCCCTCCTCGAAGGCGATCAGCACGCCGTTGCGACGGGCGTCGAAGTCGCCCTGCATGGGGCGGTAATCGAGGAAGGAGTGGCTCATGATCCCCTCGCCGCGGGTGGCGCGGATGAAATCGCCCCGGAAGCCGATCAGGCCGCGGGAGGGCACCACGAACTCCAGCTGGGTGCGGCCATCGCTGGTGGCTTCCATGTTCTGCATCTCGCCCTTGCGGATGCCGAGCTTCTCGATGCAGCTGCCGACGGCCTCCTCGGGCACGTCCATGACCAGGGTTTCGAACGGCTCGTGGGGGGTGCCGTCGATGGTGCGGAAGATGACCTGGGGCTGGGACACCTGGAACTCGAAGCCCTCGCGACGCATCGTCTCGATCAGGATGCCGAGGTGCAGCTCACCACGGCCGCAGACCGAGAAGCGGTCGGGGGAGTCGGTGTCTTCGACCCGCAGGGCCACGTTGGTGAGCAGCTCCCGCTGCAGGCGGTCGCGCAGCTGGCGGCTGGTGACGAACTTGCCTTCCTTGCCGGCGAAGGGGGAGTCGTTGACGACGAAGGTCATCTGCAGGGTGGGTTCGTCCACCTTGATCAGCGGCAGGGCCTCGGGGTGGTCGGGGCAGGCGATGGTCTCGCCGATGTTGACCTCGTCGAAGCCGGCGACGGCCACCAGATCACCCGCCCGGGCTTCAGGAATCTCGACCCGCTGCAGCCCCTGGAAGCCGAGCAGCTTGCTGATCCGGCCGCGCTTGATGCTGCCGTCGTCGCGGATCAGGGCGACGTTCTGGCCGCCGGTGATCGTGCCGTTGTGGACCCGGCCGATCATGATCCGGCCCAGGAAATCGGAGTAGTCGAGGGTGGTGACCTGCAGCTGCAGGGGCTTGGCGGGATCCCCCACCGGCGGCGGCACATGCCGCAGGATGGCGTCGAAGAGCGGCTTCATGTTGTCGCTCTCGGTGGCCATGTCGGGCTTGGCGTAACCGCCCATGCCGCTGCCGAAGAGATAGGTGAAATCACACTGGTCGTCGTCGGCGCCGAGCTCGATGAACAGATCGAGCACCTTGTCGACCGCCTGTTCCGGATCGACGCGGGCCCGGTCGATCTTGTTGACGAACACGATCGGCCGCAGACCTTTCTCCAGCGCCTTCTTGAGCACGAAGCGCGTCTGGGGCATGGGCCCCTCATTGGCGTCCACGATCAGCAGACAGCCATCCACCATGCCCAGCACCCGCTCCACCTCACCACCGAAATCGGAGTGACCAGGGGTGTCGACGATGTTGATGCGTATGCCGTTGTAATCGACGGCGGTGTTCTTGGAGAGAATCGTGATCCCCCGCTCCCGTTCCAGGTCGTTGGAATCCATCACGCAGGTGGGCACCGCTTCACCTTCGCGGAAGATGCCGGACTGCTCGAGCAGGGCATCCACCAGGGTGGTCTTGCCGTGGTCGACGTGGGCAATGATCGCGATATTGCGTATCGGGGCGCCTTTGATGTCGCCGCTCATGGGAATGTCGTCCTGCGAAGGTGTGGGAAGGGGATCGTCGGAATCGAATCGACGGTGGTCGTCTCCAGGGAAACGGGGCGTTGATGGCGAAACGAAAAAGACATGTCGCTGCCAACGTGGCGTTCAGCTGGGCGTTGAACTGGACGGGACAGGGTGTCCGTGGCCCAGAAGCGGCCCTGAACAGGGACCGACCAGCGCTCTGACGCTTCGTCAGGGTTTTTTGGGAAACCCTGCCGCGCCGGCCCGGTGGGACATGTGGCGAACGTTGAAGCGAATCTTGATCCTACTCCCACCCCCTCCTGGGAGCCCGGCGGCGGGTCCCCGAACCCATCGGCTCAGCGGGCCAGACGCTGGGCCGGCTCGAACATCTCCAGGGCTTCGGTGGAACCTTCAAAGCGCCAGTGCCAGGGTTCGTAGCTCACGCCCTGGGGGTTGCCCCTGGGGAAGGAACGCACGAAGTGGAAGCGGGCCGCGTGGCGATCGAGCCAGCGGTAGGCCTCGGTGGTCTCGAAGCTCTCCATCAGATTGGTGGAGGGCAGGCGACCGTCCCCCAGATCCACGGCGAAGCCGGTGCTGTGCTCGGAGAAGCCGGGCGGCGCACTGACCCGGGCCCGGTCGGCGGAGGTCTGGTTGCGCTCGGCCTTGACATCGAAGAACAGCTGCTTCTGCAGCTCGACGCTGCGCCAGGCGCTGAGCACCGTCAGCACCACACCGTCGGCATCGGCAGCGGCCCGCATGGCCTCGAGGGCACGGGCCGCCTCCGGCCGCAGGCGCAATCCGGGGGCGATGGCCACCAGCTCGGCGGGGTCGGCTTCGGGATAGGGAAAGTGGCCGAGGAGCCGGCCATCCGGCCCCAGACGGGCAGACAGTCCCGGCACGGGGGTGGGGGTGATCCAGGAGCGCAGGGGGCCGATCAGCAGCAGCACGCTGCCGCCGGCCAGCAGGGCACCGCTGAGCACCACCTGGGCGATCCGCCTGGGAACGGAGGCCGGCCGGCGCGGAGGGGGCGTGGAGCGCCGGGCCAGCGGGATGTCGTCACCAAGGGGCATCAGCGGCTGGCGGCGGCGGCTGGCCTCAGCGGCCGGCCAGCAGCGACGGGCCTCGGCGGAGCGTGGGCGGGCATTCCCTCAGCCGCGAGCGACCCTCGATCTTAGGTGGGAGCTCATTTCAGTCGATTCCATACCGGGCAGTCACCGGTTCAGCAGTGTTAGCTTCCCCCCCACATCCCAATGGCGGAGCAGGTTTCAAGATGTTGCGAGTGGCAGTCGTGGGCGGCGGCCCCAGCGGTTCCTGTGCTGCGGAAGTTCTCGCCAAGGCCGGCATCGAGACCTGGCTGTTCGAGCGCAAGCTCGACAACGCCAAACCGTGCGGTGGAGCGATTCCCTTGTGCATGGTGGAGGAATTCGATCTGCCGGAATCGATCATCGACCGCAAGGTGCGGAACATGCGGATGATCTCCCCCTCCAACCGGGAGGTGGACATCCATCTGGAGAACAGCAACGAATACATCGGCATGTGCCGCCGGGAGGTGCTCGACGGATTCCTGCGCAACCGGGCCGCCGAACTCGGCGCCCACCTGGTCAACGGCCTGGTGCAGAGCATCGACACCGGCAGCCAGCGCCAGGGTCCCTACACCCTCCACTACGCCGATTACTCCTCCGGCGGCCCCACCGGTGAGCTGAAGACCCTCGAGGTGGATCTGATCGTCGGCGCCGATGGGGCCAACAGCCGGGTGGCCAAGGCCATGGATGCCGGCGACTACAACGTCGCGATCGCCTTCCAGGAGCGGATCCGGCTGCCGGCCGAGGAGATGGCCTACTACGAGGATCTCGCGGAGATGTACGTCGGCACCGACGTGTCGCCCGATTTCTATGCCTGGGTCTTCCCCAAGTACGACCACGTGGCGGTGGGCACCGGCACCATGCAGGCCAACCAGTCCCTGATCAAGGGGCTCCAGAAGGGCATCCGTGAGCGGGCCAGCCGCCGTCTGCTGCGGGGTGAGGTGATCAAGGTGGAAGCCCACCCCATCCCCGAGCATCCCCGCCCCCGGCGGGTGGTGGGCCGCATGGCCCTGGTGGGCGATGCCGCCGGCTACGTCACCAAGAGCTCCGGCGAAGGCATCTACTTCGCCGCCAAGAGCGGCCGCATGTGCGCCGAGGAGATCGTCGCCGCCAGCGCCTCCGGCAGCCGTATCCCCACCGAGAAGGATCTGAAGGTCTACATCCGCAAGTGGGACCGCAAGTACGGCGCCACCTACAAGGTGCTGGAACTGCTGCAGAACATCTTCTACAGCAACGATGCCGCCCGTGAGGCGTTCGTCGAGATGTGCGACGACAAGGACGTGCAGCGCCTCACCTTCGACAGCTACCTCTACAAGCGGGTGGTGGCGATGAATCCCTGGCAGCAGATCAAGCTCACCGTGCTCACCCTGGGGGCGGTGCTGCGGGGCCAGGCCCTGGCTCCAGCCGGCTACAAGCCGGTGCCCAGCGCCGTGCGCTCGGTGGAGGAGGCCGAAGCGATCCTGGCGGCCGCCGAGCCCCGCTCGGCGATGAAGCCGGCCGGCGTCCACGCCGCGACTCCACCCACCGACCCGGATGCCGGCACGGATCCCGATGCCGGCTCCAAAAAGGAGCCGGTGCTGGTGGCCAAGTGAGGATCGCGGTGTGAAGCTCGCCTGATCAGGGCAGTTCCGGGGCCGGGTCGAGGCGGCTGACCAGCAGCTTGTCGACCCGGTTGCCGTCCATATCGACGACTTCGATCCGCAGCCCTTCCCACGTGAAGACATCCCCCGCCCTGGGGATGTGTTCGAGCACGTGCATCACAAAGCCGCCCAGGGTCTGGTAGCCGCCCCGGAGTTCCTCCGCCAGAGGCCGTCGGTCCACCAGATCCTCGAAGTCGGCGATGTCGAGGGCCCCGTCGAGCAGCCAGGACCCATCCTGGCGGACGATGACCATCGGGTCATCCTTGTCCGTGGCCGAGGAGAGGTCGCCGACGATCGCCTCCATTACGTCATTCAGGGTCACCAGCCCTTCGATGCCCCCGAATTCGTCGGTCACCAGGGCAATGTGGATGCCAGAGCTCTTGAACTGCTCGATCAGCTTCAGGGCCCGGGTGCTCTCCCCCACGTAAAGCGGGGCCTGGACCAGGGTCTCCACCGGGCCGGGGCCCGTGGTGAGCCGGGCCGCCAGAACGGCCCGGCCGCGCACCACCCCCACGCAGGCATCGAGGCTGCCGCGGGCCACCGGGAACAGGGAATGGTTGCCTTCGATCACCTGCTGCAGATGGGTCTCGGGGGAATCGGAGAGATCAAGCCAGCGGATATCGGTGCGGGGGGTCATGATCGCCCTGACGGGACGGTCGGCCAGCCGGAACACCCGCTCGACCATGGCGTGTTCGGCCGCTTCGAACAGGCCGGACTCCGTTCCTCTGCGCAGCAGGGTCCTGATCTCATCTTCGGTGATCTCCGGTTCGCCCCCTTCGCCGATGCCGATCAGGCTGAGCAGGCGATCGGTGGAGGAGCCGAGCAGATGGGCCAGGGGGGCCATCCAGCGCGACAGGCTCCGCATGGCGGGGGCCACCAGGCAGGCGATGCGCTCCGGGTCATGCAGAGCGATGCGCTTGGGCACCAGCTCCCCCAGCACCAGGGACAGGAAGGTGATCAGCGTGACCACCAGTCCGAGGGACAGGGGATCGGCCCAGGCCCGCAGCGGGGGTACGGCCTCCAGCAGCGGCCGCAGGCCCTCGGCCACCCGTGAGCCGCCCAGGGCACCACTGAGAATGCCGATCAATGTGATGCCGATCTGCACCGTCGAGAGAAAATCGTTGGGGGATCGGATTAGTTTCAGAGCCACTTCCGCCTTGTGGTCTCCGGCCTCCGCCTGGTGCTCGAGGCGCAATCTCCGAGCCGACATCATGGCCAATTCCGAACCCGAAAAGATCCCGTTGATCAGAATCAGGAGAACAATCAGAACACCGTCGAACAGCATCGGCAATTTCAGTGGTGGCCCCTCGGCCAGCGGTCGGAGCGAACAGACAAGTTAGGGGACGCCCGCTGAAGGTCCCTGCCAGGAGACCCTGCTCCGAAATCCTGGGAGGCCTCCGATCCAGGCGATTCCCCACCCACGACGATGCCGCCCCACCCGCAGCGACGATCACCGATGCATTGGCAGCCCCTGGGGGAGCGGAACCGACAGCCGGAGTGGATGGACCAGGACGGCATCGACGCCGCTGCCCACGGGCAGGCCCTCCAGGGTCTGCGACGGATCAATGGCATCAGCGGCGCCGTGGGGTGCCTGTTCAGGCCGGTCCAGGCCCTGGCCGTCGCCCTCGGCTCCGATCGGCCCCTGCGCATCCTGGATGTGGCCTGCGGAGGCGGCGACAACACCATCGCCCTGGCGGAACGCTGCCGCAGGAGCGGACTGGCCGTGCAGGTGGACGGCTGCGACCGCAGCGCGCAGGCGGTGGCCATCGCCAGCGGCCATGGCGCCGGCCCCCCGAAGGGCAGCAGCTTTTTCCAGGCTGATGTGCTGGTGGATCCCCTGCCGGCGGTTTACGACGTCATGGTCTGCAGCCTGTTCCTGCACCATCTCGAGGAGACCGACGCCGTCGAGCTGCTCCGCCGCCTGGGTCAGAGCAGCCGCCACCTGGTGCTGGTGAACGACCTGATCCGCAGTCCCCTGGGCTACGGGCTGGCCTGGGTGGGCTGCCGGCTGCTGAGTCGCTCGCCGATCGTTCATTTCGATGGTCCCGTGTCCGTGCAGGGGGCCTTCCGGATGGACGAGGCCGTTGATCTGGCGGATCGGGCCGGCCTGCGGGGGGCCCGCCTGACGCGCCACTGGCCCGAGCGCTTCCTGCTCAGCTGGCGCCGTCCCGAGCAGGCGATGGAGACGCCATGACGGCTCCCCAGTGGGATGTGGTCGTGATCGGGGCCGGGCCCGCCGGGGCCCTGGCGGCCCACCAGCTCGCACGGCAACGGCTGCGGGTGCTGCTGGTGGAGAAGCGGGCCTTTCCCCGCTGGAAGGTCTGCGGCACCTGTCTCGACGGGGTGGCCCTCCGGGCCCTGGCCGGGGCCGGCCTGCCGGACCTGGTCGACCACCTGGGAGGCGTGCCCCTCACCCACCTGCACCTCGGACTGCAGCACCGTCAGCTGGAACTGGAGCTCCCCCTGGGCCGCTCCCTCTCCCGGGGCCGCCTTGACCTGGCCCTGGGCGAGGCGGCGGTGGCCGAGGGCGCGGTGTGGCGGACGGGCACCGCAGCCACGGTGGCCGGCCCCTGCCCCGGTGGCCGGGAGGTGCAGCTGCGCAGCGCCGGCGCCGCTGAAACCACCAGCGCCCGGGTGGTGCTGGTGGCCACCGGGCTGGGCAGCCCGGGACTGACCCCTGCCGTCGGGATCCGCCGCCGGGTCCAGCCACACTCCAGGGTCGGGGCCGGTTGCCGTCTGGAGACCGGGGCAAGAAGCTACGGCCGGGGCACGATCCACATGGCGATCGGCCGCCATGGCTATGTGGGACTGGTGCGCACCGAAACCGGCGCGACCAATCTGGCGGCCGCCTTCGATCGGGACCATCTGATCCGGACCGGTGGAGCGGCCGCCGCCGCCGCGGGCGTGCTGGCGGAAGCGGGCTTCGAGCCCGTTCCCGAGGCCCATGCCGCCGCCTGGCTAGCCACCCCGGCCCTCACCGCCCAGTGCTGGCCCCCGGCGGCCGAGCGGCTGTTGCTGCTGGGGGACGCGGCCAGTTACGTCGAACCGTTCACGGGGGAGGGGATGGGCTGGGCCCTGCTGGGGGCCCTGGCGGCGGTGCCCTTGGTCGTGCAGGGACAGCACCACTGGAGCAGGGAGCTCGAGCGGCAATGGGTTCGCCGGTACGGACGGCTGATCGGATCGCGCCAGCGGCTCTGCCGGGGCCTCGCCTTCGCCCTGCGCCGGCCTGGCCTCAGCCGCTGCGCCCTGGCGGCGGTGGAGCGCTGGCCGGCCCTGGCGGCGCCCTTCCTGCACCCCTTCGATGGCGCCGGGTTGAAGTCGCTGGTCCCCGAGCCATGTCCCTGACCATCCAGGGGCTGGGCACGGCCCTGCCTCGCGAACGGATCGCCCAGGCCGATGCCGCCGCCATCGCCGCCGAGGTGGCCCTGCCCCACCAGATGCCCTCCCCAGGCCAGCGCCGCCTGCTGGAGACCCTGCACCGCCGCTCGGGCGTCGCCAGCCGCCACAGCGTCCTGCTCCAGCCCCCCGGCAGCGACCCCAGACAGACCTTCTTCGGGGCCACCAGCCCCGGCACCGGGGAGCGGATGCGGCGCTACGCCACCGAAGCACCACCCCTGGCCCTGCGGGCCGTCCAGGCGGCCCTGGCGCAGGCCCGGCTGCCCGCCGAGCGGATCACCCATCTGGTCACGGTCTCCTGCAGCGGCTTCCATGCCCCCGGCGTCGACCTGGCCCTGATGGCCGCCCTGCCGCTGGACGCCGGGGTGGCCCGCACCCACGTGGGGTTCATGGGCTGCCACGGGGCGCTCAACGGTCTGAGGGTCGCCGCCGGGTTCACCGGGGCCCAGCCGGAGGCCTGCGTGCTGCTGTGCGCCGTCGAGCTCTGCAGCCTCCATCTCCAGTACGGCTGGGATGGGGAGCGGATCGTGGCCAATGCCCTCTTCGCCGATGGCGCCGCCGCGCTGGTGGTCACAGGGGAGCCGCCGGCGCCGGGGGGACCGGCCACGGCACCGCTGGGGCGGCTGATCGCCAGCGGCTCTCTGCTGGTGCCCGCCAGCACGGAGGCCATGTCCTGGGAGATCGGGGACCACGGCTTCGCCATGGGCCTCTCCCCGCAGGTCCCTGGCCTGATCGGCGAGCATCTGCGGCCCTGGCTGGAGGGGTGGCTGGCCACCCACGGCCTGAGCCTCGACGCCATCGGCTGCTGGGCCGTGCACCCCGGTGGACCCCGGATCCTCTCGGCGGTCACGAAGGGCCTGGATCTCGATCCAGGTCTGATCGAACCCTCGCGGTCGGTCTTGCGGGACTACGGCAACATGTCGTCCCCGACGCTTCTGTTCATCCTCGAACGCCTGCGGCGCAGCGGTGCGTCCGGGCCCTGCCTGGCCATGGCCTTCGGACCCGGGCTGTGCATCGAGGTGGCCCTGCTGGCATGAACCGGGCCCCGGGCGCCCGGGGGAAACGCCGGACGGGTCAGCCCCCCAGAAGGCTGAAGTCGGCCAGCACCGAGGCCTGGTTGCGCAGCACCGCCAGCAGCCGCAGCCGGTTGCGGCGCACCTCGGGCTCGTCGCACAGCACCATGACGCTGTCGGGGCCATCGAAGAAGGCGGCCAGGGTGGTGCCGCTCTCCCCCAGCAGCCGGGCCAGCGGTTCGTAGCGGCCGGTGCCACTGGCGGCCGCATGGACCCCCAGCCGTTCCAGCACCGCCAGCACGGCCGCCTCGCTCGGGGAAGCGAAGAGCGCCGGATCCACCACCCCCTGGGGGTTGACCTGATCCGCCGCCAGGTCGGCCTGCTCCGCCAGCCGGGAGGCCCGCTGCACCACCGCCTGCACCAGGGGCAGGCTGCCTTCGCTGCGCAGGCGCCGCAGCAGCTCCACCCGGGCCCGGGCATCGGCCGGGTCCCGCAGCAGCCGCTCCAGGGAGACGCCATCGCCGGCCACCGCCTGGACCAGATCGGCACCGAAGCCCTCCTCCTCCAGCAGGCTGGCCAGCCGCTGGCGCAGGAAGTCGAGCAGGTCGGCGGCCAGGGTCAGGGGCTGCACCGCCAGCTCGGGCAGCAACGGCTGCCAGTGGGCCGTGGCCTCGGCCATCAGGGCCACCAGGTCGAGCGACCAGTCCCGATCCCAGAGGATCTGCAGCAGTCCGTTGCCCGCCCGGCGCAGGGCATAGGGATCGGAGGAGCCGCTGGGCCGCTCGCCCCTGGCGAAGATGCTGAGCAGCAGCTCCAGCCGTTCCGCCAGGGCCAGCACCGCCCCCGCCTCGGAACCCGGGAGGGCGTCACCGGCACCGCGGGGCTGGTAGTGCTCCAGCACCGCCAGGGCCACGGCGCGGGACTCGCCCTCCGCCAGCAGGTACTTGGCCCCCATCACCCCCTGGAGCTCCGGGAATTCCCCCACCATCTGGCTCACCAGATCGTGCTTGCACAGGGGGGCGGCCCGCCGGGCGGCCACGGCGGCGGTGTCAGCCAGCGGCAGGCGACGGCAGAGCCGATCCGCCAGCCAGGCCAGGCGCTGGCTGCGGTCGGCCAGGCTGCCGAGCCCTTCGGCGAAGGTGACCCGATCGAGAGCCTCGACCCGCTCGGCGCTGCTCTGGCGGCGATCGGCCGCCAGGAAGAAGGCCGCGTCCGCCAGCCGCGCCCGCAGCACCCGCTCATTGCCGCGCCGGATCGTGTCGGCGGCGGCCGCCAGGCCGTTGGACAGACACAGGAAGCGGGGCATCAGGGCCTCGCCGGCCTCCAGGGCCAGGGGATCGGCCGCGGCGTTCGCCAGGCGCAGGGGCACGTAGCGCTGGTGGGAGCGCATCACGGTGCTGAGCACCTCCGGGGGGAGGGCCAGGTAGTCGGTGTCGATGGAGCCCTCGATCAGGCGGGGGGACTCCACCAGGTCGACCAGTTCATCGAACAGGGCCTCCGGCAGATCCAGCTCGGCTCCTGCCGCTGTCGCCCCCGCCTCCAGGGCGGTGCGGATCGCGGCACCCCTGGCCTCCCGGTCGACCTGGACATCGGCCGCCTCCAGGGCGGCGGCGTAGCCCGCGGCGGAGGGAATCGTCACGGTCCCGGGATGGAGGCGATGCCCGCGGCTGAGGCGGTCGCTGGCCAGGGGCGGATCGACGTCGCTGAGCGCCACCGGCACCACCGCCTCATCGAGCAGCGCCACCAGCCAGCGCAGGGGCCGGCTGAAGCGGCCATCACCGGCGCCCCAGCGCATGAAGCGCCGCCCCTGCAGGGAACGGATCCAGCCAGGGATGCAGCCGGCCAGCACCTCGGCGGTGGGGCGGCCGGCCTCGGTGGTGCGGGCGAAGACGAAGGGGCCCTTGTCGGTGTCGCGGATCTCCAGCTGGTCGGGGCTGCAGCCGCAGCGCCGGGCGAAGCCCATGGCGGCCTGGGTCGGCTGGCCATCGCGGAACGCCTGCTGGGCCGGCGGACCCTTGCGGTCCTCGACCAGATCCTCCTGCTGGCGGGGCAGGCCGGTGACGGTCACGGCCAGGCGCCGGGGGGTGCCGCCGGTTCGGATGGCGTCGCAGGCGAGGCGGGCTTCCTGCAGGTCGCGGGCCACGATCGCCTGCAGCTGGGGCTGGGCCAGGCGCACGAAGTCGGCCGGCAGTTCCTCGGTTCCGATCTCCAGAAGAAAGGTGGCCATGCAGGGGAGCGGGCAGAACGCGACTGTATGCAAAGGAGGGAAACGGCCGGAACCTCCGGCGGGGCGCCCCGTCCCGTTCGCTAGTTTCAGTTCAGATACCCGTCCCCATGCCGATGTCCTCGACGACGGTCGCCGACAGCACGTCGCTCCCATCGGCTCCCCCCGCCAAGCCCCCCACCAAGCAGGAGGCACTCAAGGCCGGCAGCGGCCACCTGCACGATCCCCTGGCGGGCGAACTGGGCAACGATCTGCCCAGCTTCACCGATCCTGCCGTTCAGATCCTCAAGTTCCACGGCAGTTACCAGCAGGACGACCGGGACAAACGTCGCAAGGGAGCTGACAAGGACTGGCAGATGATGCTGCGGCTGCGCAACCCCGGCGGGCGCATCCCCACCTCCCTTTACCTGGCGCTCGATGCCCTCGCCGACCGGCTGGGCAACGGCACCCTGCGCATCACGACGCGCCAGGCCTTCCAGATGCACGGGGTCCAGAAGACCGATCTCAAGGAGGTGATCGGCGGCATCGTGCGGGCCCTGGGCTCCACCCTCTCGGCCTGCGGGGACATCAACCGCAACGTGATGGCCCCGGCCGCTCCGTTCGAGCGCGATGGCTACCCGGAGGCCCGCCTGCTGGCCGATCAGATCGCCGACCTGCTGGCCCCCCAGGCCGCCGAGGGCTCCTATCTCGACCTCTGGGTGGACGGGGACCTCAGCTACCGGATCAAGCCCAAAGGGCCCGTGAAGAAGGCGCGCAGGCTCCAGGAGAGCGGTGCCGTGTTCAGCGGTGACGCGGCCGAACCGCTCTACGGCTCCACCTACCTGCCGCGCAAGTTCAAGGTGGCCGTCACGGTCCCCGGGGACAATTCGGTGGACCTGCTGACCCAGGACATCGGCCTGGTGCTGTTCAGCGACCCCTCCGGCCGGCCCCTGGGCTGCAACGTCTATGTGGGCGGTGGCATGGGGCGGACCCACAACAAGGAGGAGACCTTCGCCCGCACGGCCGATCCCCTCGGCTACGTGGCCGCCGCCCATGTGCTGGAGCTGGTGCAGGCGATCGTGGCCCTGCAGCGGGACCACGGCGACCGGGAACAGCGCCGCCACGCCCGGATGAAGTATCTGATCCACGACCGGGGGGTGGACTGGTTCCGCACCGAGCTGGGCCGCTACTTTCCCCATCCCATCAAGGGGATGCGGCGGGAGCCCCCCGCCGTGCTCACCGACTACCTGGGCTGGCACCGCCAGTCGCCGGGCCTCTGGTTCGTGGGCCTGCCGGTGCTGTGCGGCCGCCTGCAGGGGGAGCTCAAGAGCGGCCTGCGCCGTCTCATCGAGACCTACCAGCTGGAGGTGCGGCTCACCCCCAACCAGGACCTGCTGCTCTGCAACATCGGCAGCGCCCAGCGGGGGTCGGTGCGGGAGGGTCTGGCGGCCCTCGGCCTCACCGCCCCCGAGGCGCCGGCGCCCTTGGCCCGCCATGCCCTCGCCTGCCCCGCCCTGCCCCTGTGCGGCCTGGCCATCACTGAAGCCGAGCGGATCCTCCCCGGGGTGCTCGATCGCCTCGAGGCCCTGCTGGAGCGGCTGGAGATCAGCAAACCCCTGCTGGTGCGCATGACGGGCTGCCCCAACGGCTGCGCCCGCCCCTACATGGCCGAGATCGGTCTGGTGGGCAGCGCCGTGGACACCTACCAGCTGTGGCTCGGCGGCAGCCACGGCCTGACCCGGCTGGCCAGTCCCTATCTGGAGAAAATGCCCCTGGAGAAGCTGGAGGCCACCCTGGAGCCGCTGCTGGTGGCCTGGCGCGACGAGGGGGGGACCCGCAGCCGCTTCGGCGACTTCGTCGAGCGGATCGGCGCTGAACGGGTCGGCCAGCTGCTGGCCGCCGCCTGATGGGCCGCCCCTCCACCGGTCGCCTCCAGCCCCTGGTGGGGGCCCTCCTCGCTTCGGTGCTGGCGGGTCTGCTGCCGGGACCGGGGCAGGCCAGTGAGGCGGCGGAACGCCCGCGTGCGCCCCAGGCCCCGGTTCAGTACTTCCAGTCCGATCCCCTGGCCTGCCAGCCGGATGCCATCAGGGCCGCCTACAAGGCCCATCTGCAGCCCTTCGCCGACCAGAGCCCGGCGGTGCTGGCCAAACTGCGCCGCGTCCAGGACGACATGACCCTGGCCAGCCTCAAACGCTGCGTCCAGAAGGGACTGCTGACCCGCCCCCAGGCCAGCGTGCTGTTCCGGGAACTGGGCCTGACCCTGCCGGGCACCGTGATCCCGGTGACCAGCGCCCCGGCACCCGGCACCGCTCAGCCGGCACCTTCCGCGGCACCGGTCACGCTTCCCGCGACGGCCCCGTAGAGCGCCTGCGGTTCGCCGCGGCGCCAGGCCCAGAGCTGGTCGCCGTGGCTGAAATGCCACCACTCGTTGGGGTGCTGGGCGAAGCCTGATTCCTCCATCACCGCCGCCAGCAGCCGGCGCCGCTCGTGCCAATCGGCGGCCTCGCTGCCGGGGGCGGCCTCCGCGTAATGCTCGGGCTCGGAGATGGCTCCGATCGCATCGATCTCGCCGCCCATGGCCAGCGGGCGTCCGCTGGCCTCGGCCAGGGTGAGATCCACCGCGGCCCCGGTGCTGTGGGGGGGCGGGGTGGCCGGATCGGCACTGGGTGGGGCCCAGAAGCGATCCACCTCCGCCGCCACGGCCTGCTGGGGGAGGCCGAAGGCCTCCGGGTCGAGGCCCCGCTCGCGGCAGGCCGCACGGAAGGCGTGGCGCACCATGAACGCCTGCACGGCGAGGGGTCGCCAGGCGTCGAAGATGGCCAGCCGCCACTGGGGCCGGTGCTGCCGCAGCCGCACCTGGGCCCGCTCCAGACGCTCGATCACCCCCCGGCGCAGCCGGAACGGGCTGGCCGCGGGGCCATAGGGAGCCCCCAGGGCCTGGTAGGGGTGGGGCTCCAGGCGCCACAGGCCCGGCGGCAGGTCGTCCAGGGGTTCGCCGGCATCGGCGATAGGGATCGGGCTCCAGGGGCGCAGGGGCGGCATGGGGGCGGCGGGCGCGGGTCGGACCGGTGGGCCGGTGGTCTGGATCAATTCAACTGGGCCGCCTCCACCGAGCGGCGCCGCTGGGCCTCGAGGGCCCCGCGCAGGTGCGGGTGGCGGGCCAGGTCCGGGTCCTCCGCCAGGATCCGCCGTGCCGCCAGCCGCGCCTCCTCCAGCACCGCTCCGTCGTCGCTGAGGCTGGCCAGGGCCAGGTCCGGCAGGCCCGACTGACGGGTGCCGAGCACCTGGCCGGGGCCCCGCAGCCGCAGGTCCATCTCAGCGATCTCGAAGCCGTCGCTGCTGCGGGCCAGCAGCTCCAGCCGCTGGCGGGCCATGGCGTTGTCGCCCTCGTGCAGCAGCAGGCAATGGGAGGCGGCGGCCCCCCGGCCCACCCGGCCCCGCAGCTGGTGCAGCTGGGCCAGGCCGAAACGCTCGGCATGCTCGATCACCATCACGCTCGCCTCCGGCACGTCCACCCCCACCTCCACCACCGTGGTGGACACCAGCACCTGGGTGCGCCCCTCCTGGAAGGCGCTGATGGCCCGCTGCTTCTCCTCCCCGGTCATCCGCCCGTGCAGCAGGCCCACCGTGAGCTCGGGGAACACCTCCTCATCGAGGTGGCGGTGCACCTCCACGGCGGAGCGCAGGTCGAGCTTCTCCGATTCCTCCACCAGGGGCAGCACCACGTAGGCCCGCTGCCCCTGGGCCACCTCCTGGCGCACCAGTTCCCAGGCCCCCGCGCGCTCCGATCCCCGCAGCAGGCGGGTGCGGATCGGGGTGCGGCCCGGCGGCAGCTCATCGATCTGGCTGAGGTCGAGGTCGCCGTGGATCGAGAGGGCCAGGGTGCGGGGGATGGGGGTGGCGGTCATCGTCAGCAGGTGGGGCTGGAGCCCCTTGGCCAGCAGCCGATTGCGCTGCCGCACCCCGAAGCGATGCTGCTCATCCACCACCACCAGGCCGAGTCGGTCGAACTGCACCGGATCCTCGAGCAGGGCGTGGGTGCCCACCAGCAGCTTCACCTGGCCGTTGACCAGGTCCTGCAGCACCTGGCGGCGTCGGCGGGCGGGGGTGGAGCCGGTGAGCAGCTCGATGCTGACGTCGAGCTGGGGCAGCCAGCCGGCCAGCTTGTGGAAGTGCTGGGCCGCCAGCACCTCGGTGGGTGCCATCAGGGCCCCCTGACAGCCGGCGGCAATGGCCCCCAGCAGGGCCGCCAGGGCCACCACCGTCTTGCCGCTGCCCACGTCCCCCTGGACCAGCCGGGCCATGGGCTGGGGGCGCTCCATGTCGGCGCGGATCTCCGCCAGCACGCGGCTCTGGGCGCCGGTCAGAGGGAAGGGCAGCAGGTCGAGGAAGCGGCTGACCAGGTCCTCGCCGCCGCTGGGCAGCAGCAGCGGCGGGGCCGGAGCGCGGCGCAGGCGCTCCCGCCGCTGCCCCAGGGCCAGCTGCAGCAGCAGGAACTCATCAAACACCAGGCGCCGGCGGCAGCGCTGCAGCTCCTCCCGGTCGGCGGGCCGATGGAGCCCCAGCAGCGCCTCACCGCGGCGCGCCAGGCCCAGCTCCAGGCGCAGGGGCTCCGGCAGGGGATCGGGCCAGCGGCTCGCCGCCGGCAGCACCGCGGCGATGGCCCGGGCCAGGGTTTCGCCGCTGAGCCCCTCGGTGAGGGCGTAGACGGGCACGAACCGGCCGATCCGCTCCGATCGCACCGGCGCTCCGGGGGCCTCCAGCACCTCCAGCAGCGGGTCGGCGAAGCAGGGGCCGTAGGGGCTGTCCTTGACCAGGCCGCTGACGGCCACCGTGGCCCCCACCGGGTAGAGCCGCTGCTGGGCCTTGAGCCAGCCCGGGCTGCTGAAGCGGCGGCCGGCGAAGAAGCGCGTCACCCGCAGCCGGCCCGTCACGTCCTGCACCTGCAGCTCCAGGATCGCCAGGTTGGGGTTGCGGGGGCTGCCGAAGGCATGGCAGCGGCGCACCGTCGCCACGATCGTGGCGGTCCGCCCCGGCTCCAGGGCCGCGATCCGCACCAGGTGGGCGTAATCGAGGTAGTCGCGGGGGTAGTGGTGCACCAGGTCGCGCACCACCAGCAGGCCGAGGGCGGCGAGACGGGTGGCGGTCTTCACTCCGATGCCGGGCACCTCCGCCAGGGGCGTCTGGGGATCAAGCCCCCGGGGGCCACCGCCGTTCGGCACCGCCGCCGGTCCGGCGGGAGCCAGCCGCAGGCGTGGGGGACCGACGGGCCGCACCTCCTGCCGCCGGCGACGCAGCTCGTGCAGCGCCTGCCGCAGGCGCCGCACCAGGGTCTGGCGACCCGCCAGCGCCAGATCGCCGTAGCCGGCGGCGTCCCGGGCGAGGGCGGCCAGCTGCTGGCGCTCGGCGGGCTCGAGCCCCTCGGGCGGCACCGCCAGGGTGGTGGCGAGGAAGCCGCTGAACCGGTCGCGACGGCCCTGGAGATCGCCGAAGCCGGCTTCGGCCTCCAGGCGGCAGGCCAGTTGCAGGGGCATGCACCAGCTCTCCAGGACCTCCGGCGACGGCAGCGCCGGTCCCTCCACGGAGGGGGGGCCGTTCAGTCGTTCGGAATCGATGGGGGGCGGATGTCCTGCAGCCAAAGCTGTTCGGCCTGATGGATCCGTAACCGCCGTTGCAGGCGACGGAACTGCTGGGCCATTCTGCGAACCTCCTGACGATGCTGCTGCAGCCGCCGCCGGCAGGTGCGCAGGCGGGGCTCCTCCAGCTCCAGATCGGTGGGCCGCAGCAGCACCGCCAGGGTCTGGCCCTGGGGGGCACGGGCGCCAGGGAAGGGCAGGGGCAGCCGCATCAGGTTGGCGGGGGCGGCCATGGTCTCGAGCTGGCCGGCCAGCACCGCATCCAGCAGGCTCACCGGCAGCAGGCTGCGGCTGACGCCGCCGCGCAGCAGCTCGACATTGACGGCGTGGGAGAGGTTGCGCAGGCGCCGGCCCAGGGCCAGCTCCATGCCGTCCATCCAGCGCAGCACCCGCTCGGGATCGTCAGGCAGTCGTCCCGCCTGCCACAGGGTGTCCGCCGGTTCCGGCCCGGACCCTCCCGGCGTCCCGTCCGGGGCGTCATCTTCGGAGTCCGCCTCGGAGTCCTCATCGGGATCCTCCTCGGAGTCCTCGTCAGGGTCCTCGGGCAGGGCGCCGTCCCGATGCTGCGGGGGCCCGTCGTCCGGATCGCCCCGCCGCCCTTCGTCACGGTCCGGCGGGGGGGCCTCGCCACGGCTCAGGGCCCCCCAGAGGAAGGATCCGCCGGCCAGGGGCGGGGCGAAGGCGATCTGCACCGAACCGGGCGGCAGGGGCTCCGGCTCCCCGGCCCCTCCGTCCCCCTCCCAAGTGAGTTCCTCCAGCAGCTGCTCCCGTTCATGACGGTCGCGCCGCTGGCGTTCCCGGGAGATCTGGGCCGCCAGGATCACCAGCTGCTCCACCGTGAGCAGGCTGCAGCACCGTCCCACCAGCTCCTGGATCTGGCCATGCAGCAGGCGCCGGCGCTCAACCGGAAGCTCGCTGTAGCGCAGCGGGTGGACCTGGGTGGCGAGATGGAAGCAGGCCTGGCGGACCTGCTGGGGCAGCACCTGGCGCAGCACCTGCAGGTACAAGGCCACGTGGCGGTAGAGCTCCGGGTTCGACTGACTCAGCCGCCGGGACAGGGCCTGGAGCTGACCCGGCAGATCGATCGAATCGGACGGGTCGCTCAACGGCTCCGGCTCAGGCCGCCTTGCCCATCGCCGCCACTTCGGCGGCGAAATCCGACTGCTCCACCTCGATGCCCTCGCCGAGGGTGTAGCGGGTGAAGCGGCGCACGCGGATGTTCTCGCCGGTCTTGCCGGCGGCCGACTTGACCATCTCACCCACGGTCACGGTGTTGTCGCGGATGAAGGGCTGGTCCATCAGGGCCAGTTCCTTGAGGCGCTTGCCGATGCGCCCCGCCACGATCTTCACCTTCATCTCCTCCTTCTTGCCGGCGAGATCGTCGCGACCCATCTCGATGGACTTCTCGCGCTCTGCCACTTCGGGGGGGATGTCGTCGGTGCTGACGTATTCCACGTTGGGGCAGGCGGCGATCTGCATCGCCACGTTGCGCACCAGCTCCTGGAAGAGTTCACCGCGGGCTACGAAATCGGTCTCGCAGTTCACCTCCACCAGAACGCCGACGCGGGCACCGGTGTGGATGTAGCTGCCGACGGCCCCTTCGGCCGCCGTGCGGCCGGCCTTCTTCTCGGCGGTGGCAATGCCCTTCTGGCGCAGCCATTCGGCGGCCTTGGTGGCATCCCCGCCGGATTCGGTGAGGGCCTTCTTGCAGTCCATCATGCCGGCGCCGGTCTTGTCGCGCAGGTCCTTGACGAGCTTCGCTGTGATCTCAGCCATGGGGTGGGAGTGGGGGAGGTCGGGAGGGAGAGAACGGCTCAGGCGTCGTCGTCGCCGCCGCGCTGATCCTGCGCTCCATGGCGGCCTTCATTGATGGCATCCGCCAGCCGACCCAGCACCAGCTGGACGGAACGCACGGCGTCGTCGTTGCAGGGGATGGGAACGTCGCAGAGATCGGGGTCGCAGTTGGTGTCGAGCATCGACACCAGGGGGATGTCGAGCTTGCGGCACTCGAGCACGGCGTTGGTCTCGCGGCGCTGGTCCACCAGCACCACCACATCGGGCAGCCGGCGCATGTTCTTCAGACCGCCGAGGTACTTCTGCAGGCGGTCGAGTTCACGACGCAGCACGGCAGCTTCCTTCTTGGGCCGCATGGCGATGGCGCCGGAGGACTCCATCCGCTCCAGGTCCTTCAGACGGTCGATGCGGGCCCGCATCGTGCTCCAGTTGGTGAGCATGCCGCCCAGCCAGCGCTGATTCACATAGGAGGCGCCGCAGCGGGCCGCTTCCTGGGCGATGACCTCGGAGGCCTGCTTCTTGGTGCCGACGAACAGGAAGCGCTTGCCGCTGCGGGCGGCACTGCGGGTCCATTTGTAGGCGTTGTTCATGCAGACGGCGGTCTGCACGAGATCGATGATGTGGACTCCGTTGCGCGCGCAATAGATGTAGCGCGACATCTTGGGATTCCAGCGACGGGTCTGGTGTCCGAAGTGGGCACCAGCCTCCATCATCTCGGAGAGAGTGACGACAGCCATGGGGTTGGGGGGGTTTCGGGTTGGCCTCCACCTGCCAGGGATGCCGCGCCACAGGAAGGGCAGCGGATCACCCGAAACGTGCAGGTGTGCGGTGTTGGGGTTACCCCGTCAACCTACCAAATGGCCCTGCTGGCGGGCTTCGGCGTGGAGGGCCCGCACCCCGAAACGGTTGAGGGGCAGCCGCAGCAGCTCCATCGCCAGGCCCGCCTGGCCACGGCGGATCAGCCAGCGCAGCAGGGGCCGCAGGCTGCGTTCATTGATCAGGCCGCCGAGGGTGAGCAGCTCCCAGAGCACCAGGTGCAGCCAGGTGTACTGGATGATGAAGCGCACCCGCCAGGTGGGGTGCTTGCGGTAGAAGACCAGACCCATCCGGGCCCGCTCCCGCTCCACCCGCACCAGATCGGGAATCTGCTCGAGGCTCAGGGGCGGATGCCAGTGGTAGCCCACCGCCTCGGGGCAGCGCACCAGCCGCACGCCCATGCGGCGCAGCCGTTCGCCGAGTTCGAGGTCCTCCCAGCCGTAGAGACGGAAGCCGGTGTCGAACAGGCCCGACTGCTCCAGCACCCGGCGGTCGATCGCCACATTGCCGGTGGCGAAGTAGGCCCAGGAGAGGTCCCGCAGCTTGTGGGGCTCGGCGGTCGGGTCGTCGAAGTTGTGGGTGTTGATCACGGCGCCGTAGGTGAAGCAGAGCCGGTCGCCGCTCTCATCCCAGGACCGGGCCAGGGCTGTGGCGTGGTGCAGCAGGAACCGCTCCGTCACCACCAGGTCGCTGTCGATGAAGACGATCACATCGCCACGGGCCTCCTCCACGCCGCGGTTGCGCCCTTCGGCCGGACCGCCGTGGTCCTGGCGGATCAGCCGCAGATGGGGAAAGGCAGTGGCGTGGGCATCCAGCCAGCGCACCGTGTCGTCGGTGGAGCCGTCGTCAACGAGCACCACCTCATAGGCCTGCAGGGGGCCGCCGGTCTCCTGGCGCTCCAGGGCCTGCAGGCACTGGCGCAGGATCGGCAGCCGGTTGTAGGTGGGGATGACGACGCTGATGAACATCGGGTGACGGTGTAAGGACCACGGTGGGGAGACCACGGTGGAGGGGCCATGGAAAAAGGGGGGATCCGCAGCGAATCCCCCCGGTGCCGCCATGGCCGGACCGGTCCGGTCAGTCGGCGGCGCCGCCGTTGTTGGCCGTGCCGGTCACACCGTTGCCGGCCCCTTCACCGCGGCCGTCGTTGCGCAGCTTGCGCTTCTTGAACTTGCGGGCGTAGGCCCGGTTGCGCTCCTGCTTTTCCTTCTTGAGATTCCTGCGTTTCGACATAGGGGATGGGAGCCTTGAAAAGACTGGAAGATTCCACCCTACTCACCCGACCACGGCCTCCTGGGCCCAGAGCCGGCCGTCCTCCATCCGCACCAGGCGGTCGGCCACATCAAGGATGCGGGGATCGTGGGTCACCATCAGCACCCCGCAGCCCTCGTCGCGGGCCAGGCGCTGGAGCAGTTCCACCACCTCGCGGCCGGTGCGGCTGTCGAGGGCGGCGGTGGGTTCGTCGGCCAGGAGCAGGCGGGGGTGGGCGGCCAGGGCGCGGGCAATGGCCACCCGCTGCTTCTGGCCGCCGGAGAGGTCGTGGGGCAGCTTGCCCAGGTGATCGGAGAGGCCCACGGCCCGCAGCCATTCCCGTGAGAGATCGCGTCGGGCGCGATAGCTCAGAGCGGGCAGCAGGTCGGCCCCCATCTGCACGTTCTGCTCGGCGGTGAGGCAGCGCAGCAGGTTGTGGCCCTGGAAGATCATGCCGACGCTGCGTCGCAGCAGCTGGCGCTCATGGCGGCTGGAGCCGTTCAGCTCGCAGCCCAGCACCCGCACCGACCCCTCCATCACCTGCCGCAGGGCCCCCACCAGGGTGAGCAGGGTGGTCTTGCCGCAGCCCGAGGGACCGGTGAGCAGCACCACCTCGCCGGGGTGGATCTCCAGGTCGATGCCCTGCAGCACCTGGCGCCGCATCGCGCCGGTGCCGTACCAGTGGCTGAGACCCCGCACCGCGACCGTGGCGGGGCCATCCCCGCTGGGGGCGGCGGCTGGGGCGGTTCCGGGCAGGAGGGTGGTCATCGGTTCGGAAGCAGGCTCGGCTCAGAAGATGTCGGCCGGATCGGCGTCGCCCAGCTTGCGCATCGCCATCGCCGCCGATCCCATGCACATCACCAGGATCATCAGGAAGACCGTCATGGCCCGGTCGCCGGCCATCGCCACGGGCAGCTTGGTGGCGGCATGGATGGCGGCGTACAGCACCTGACCGGCGGCGTAGGCCGGCAGGTAGCCGAAGATCGCCAGCAGCAGCCCCTCACGGGCCACCACGCCGAGCAGGGTGAGCAGGCCGTACCCCATGGCCATCAGGGTGGCGTACTCCGGCAGGTGGTCGCTCACATCCGAGTAGAGGATCTGATAAACGATCACGCAGCCCACCACGAAGCCCATGGCGGCGCCGAGGGTGAAGATGAAGCCGATGGCGGTGCTGGTGCGCCAGTAGTCCATCTCCAGATCCAGGAAGCCCTGCTTGGTGAGCACGGTGACGTCCTCCGGCAGCAGGCGCTGCAGGCGCTGCACCGCCCGGGCGGGGTCGGCCCCGGGGCGCAGGCGGATCAGGCCCAGTTCGATGCTGCCCGGCGGCGTGTTGGGCAGCAGGCTGAGGAAGGTCTCCCGGCTGGTGAGGATGTTGCCGTCGGCGCCGAAGGAGGCCCCGGCGGTGAACAGGCCCGCCACCCTCAGGCGTTTGCCGGCCACTTCGCTCTCCACGGTGCGCCCCTCGCGGAACCACTTGGCCACCGGACCGAACTCGTCCCGGGACTGGTCATCGAAGAGCACCCGGCCCTTCTGGGTGAGGCGCGGCGCCATGGCCGTCACGGCCGGGTCGATGAACAGGGGATCCCGGGGCTCGAACCCCAGGGCCAGGATCGAGCGCGTGCCCTTGGTCTGGGGGTTGCGCCAGAGCAGCAGGTTCCAGTGGACCGGCGTGGTGCCGGTCACGTCCGGATCAGCCATCGCCTGCACCAGACGACGCTGGGGGAAGCCGGCCATGCTGATCGAGCTCTTGGTGCGTGGGCTGAGCAGCACCAGATCGGTGTCGAACAGCTTGTGCACCGTGACGCTGGAGTCGAACAGGGCGTCGCGGAAGCCCAGCTGCATGAACATCAGGATCCCGGCGAAGGTGATCCCGGCCAGGGCCACCGCCAGGCGCATCGGCTGGCGGGTGAGCAGCAGCCAGGCCAGCGGGATGCGGCGTCCCTGCCAGAGGGTCATGGCTGCATGCGGGCGATGACCTTCAGGCCGCTGAGGTCGGCCACCCGGGCTCCATCCTGGGGATCGAGACGCACCCGCACTTCGACGACGCGGGCATCGGCATCGCCGGTGGGATCGGTGGAGAGCACCTCCCGCTGGCGGACCTGGGGACTGATGCGCCGCACGGTGCCCCGGAGCGTGCCGTCGAAGCCGCCGTTCTCGCTGGTCAGGGTGACGGCCTGGCCGACCCGGACCCGGTCGATGTCGCTCTCGTAGACCTCAACAGAGGCCTCCATGCGGTCGCTGGCCCCCAGCTCGAGGATGCCCTTGTCGCCGGGTCGTTCGCCGACGCGGGACTGGATGCGCAGCACGGTGCCGTCGATCGGGGCCCTCAGTTCGGTGTTGACCAGATCGGTGCCGGCCTTGACCAGGGAGGCCCTGGCCTCCTGCAGCTGACCCTGGAGCTCGAGCGTGCGCTGCTCCAGCACATCCAGGTCGGCGGCGGAAAAGGCACCGTCACTGGCCAGGCGGCGGTAGCGCGCCAGGTCCCGGGTCTGGATCGTGAGGCGGCGGCTGAGGTTGGCGATCCGGGTGCGGATCAGCTCCAGCTCCGCCCGCTGCAGCGGCTGGTTGTCGAAGCGGGCCAGCAGCTGGCCGGCCCGCACCCGATCGCCCTCCGCCACCAGCAGCTCGGTGATGCGGGGGCTGCCGCCGATGCCGGTGATCGGCGCCGCCAGGACGCGGACGTCACCGTCGGGCTCCAGCTGCCCCAGGGCCGCCACGGCCTCCACAGGCGCCGGCGGCCGGGCGACGGCGGCCGCCGGGGGTCTGGCGGGCTGGAGGCGCTGATACAGCACGACACCTCCCACCACCAGGCCGACCACGCCGGCAACGATCAGGCCGTTGCGGAGGGGACCGGTGGGTCGTCGAAGAGCAGGTCCTCGATGTAGCGGTCGGCCCACTGGGGGTTGAAGGCCTTCTCCAGCACCCTCCGGGTCTTGTCGTTTTGTTTCTGTTGCTTGCAATACCTCAGCTGCCCGCGCCATCGCGCAACCGTAGCTGGATCGTCAGGAGCTTGGGAAGGGCTGGTCGCGGCCGCTGCCGCCAGCACGCTGAGGAAGGTGGCCACCTCCTCGACGAACCCCCGCTCCTCCGCCTCCGACTCCGGCCGCACGAACAGGACGTGGGGGGAGAAGATCGAGCCCCAGGGGGGCAGCTCGCGCACCTGGGCGAAGGCGGGCCGGTCGCGACCGGCCAGGGCCTCGGCGATGGGCTCCGGCAGGGTCTCCCCCACCGGCGAGAGGTCGACGATCGCGGCGCTCACCCCGCCCCGACCCGCGACGATGTCGGCGCCGAACACCGGCAGGTCGTGGCGGGGGTCGGGGAAGAAGACGCAATGGAGGATCTGCAGCCCGGCCCCGAGGCGCGCCGTTTCCAGGTGCAGCTTGCGCAGGCCCCGGCAGCGATGCACCTCGTTGCGGATGAACAGGGCATCCCCGTCCAGGCTGCCGCTGATCGCCTCCAGTTCTGGGTCGATCGCCAGGGGGGCCAGGTCCGGCAGAGCGTTGCGACAGAGCCGGATCCGCTCCGCCAGGGCATCCACCAGGGGATGGATGCCACCGTCGACGGCCGGAGCGACCTCACCCATGGACACGGCGTCACAGCAGAATGCGGATCCTGCCATGCATCCGTGAGCGATTCCCTGGGTTGTTGCGGGTCCTTGCTGCCCGGTCTGGCCGCCCCCGTCAGCCACACCCTCGCCAACGGGGTCGAACTGGTGCAGCTCGACCTGCCGGATGCCCCCCTGGTCTGCCTGGATTTCTGGTGTCGCGCCGGCAGCGCCTTCGAGGGGCCCTCGGAGAGCGGCCTGGCCCATTTCCTCGAGCACATGGTGTTCAAGGGCAGCGACGGGCTGGCGGCCGGGGAGTTCGACCGCCGCATCGAGGCCCTGGGGGGCATCAGCAACGCCGCCACCGGCTTCGATGACGTCCACTTCCACGCCCTGATGCCGCCGGAGGGGGCGGCCGAAGCCCTCGATCTGCTGATGGATCTGGTTCTCCAGCCCCGTCTTGACCCCGACAGCTTCGCCATGGAGCGGCAGGTGGTGCTGGAGGAGCTGGCCCAGAGCGAGGACCAGCCGGAGGAGGTGGCCCTGCAGCGGCTGCTCTCCCTGGCCTGTCCCGACCACCCCTATGGACGGCCGATCCTGGGGCGGCGCCAGGACCTGCTCGACCATGACCCGGCCGCCATGGCGGCGTTCCACCGGCGCCAGTACGCCGCCGGCAGCTGCGTGCTGTCTCTGGCCGGGGCCGTCGGCGACGGCGCCCTGATTGAGCGGGCCGCGAGCGGTCCTCTGGCCTCCCTGGCGGCGAGCGACGTGCCGATGGTGCCGGCGGAGCTGCGGGTCACCCCGGGGCTGCATCGGCTGGCGGTGCCGCGGCTCGAGGCCGCCCGGCTGCTGATGCTGTGGTGGCTGCCGCCCGCCGCCGATCTGGAGGCCATGGCCGGGGCCGACCTGGGCACCACCGTGCTGGCGGAAGGGCGCCGCAGCCGCCTGGTGGAGCGACTGCGGGAGCAGCTGCAGATCGTGGAGAGCATCGATCTGGATCTCCATGCCATGGAGGGCGGCAGCATCGCCCTGCTGGAGGCCGTCTGCGATCCCGAGGAGCTGGGGGAGGTGCGGCAGGCCATCGATCAGGTGTGGCAGGAGCTCCGCCAGGACGTCCTGGGTGCGCAGGAATGGGGGCGGGCCCGGCGCCTTGTCGCCAACGGCTACCGCTTCTCCCTGGAATCCCCCGGCGGCGTGGCCTCCCTGATCGGCAGTGGCCGCCTCTGGGGCCGGCCCCAGGCTCTCGGCCATCCCCTGGAACTGCTGGAGCGCTGGTCGCCGGAGCGGCTCCAGGAGCAGATGCTGCCGCTGCTGGATCCGGCCCTGGCCTGCGTGCTCGAGGCAGTGCCGGCATGAGCATCGCCCCACCCCCCGGCAACCACCCCCCCGGCAGGCCCACGCCTGGCAGCCCCCCGACCGGCGGCGAGGACAGCCGCACCCTGGAGGGCGGCCTGCCGCTGCGGATCCTGCACCGACCCGGACCGGCGATCCTGGCAGCCCGCCTGGCCATTCCAGGCGGCAGCGGCCATGACCCCGCCGGCGCCCGCGGCGCCCACCAGCTGCTGGCGGGCAGCATGACGCGGGGCTGCGGCGCGCTCGATGCCGAGGCCCTCGCCGACTGTGTCGAGGGGGCCGGTGCGGCCCTGCGGGTGGAAGCCCACGAAGATGGCCTGGTGCTGGCCCTGAAGTGCGCCGCCGACGACGCCACCACCCTGGTGCCCCTGCTGCTGGCGATGGCCCGGCGTCCCCGGCTCGCGGCCGACCAGGTGGCCATCGAGCGCCAGCTCAACCTGCAGCTGCTGCAGCGCCAGAAGGAGGACCCCTTCCAGCTGGCCCATGACCAGCTGCGCCGGCTGCTCTACGGCGACGGCCCCTACGGCCACGACCCGCTCGGGATCGAAGCCGAGCTGGCCGGCCTCGGGCCGGAGGTGCTGCGGCCCCTGGTGGAACGGCTCGGCAGCGACGGCGCCGTCCTGGTGCTCTGCGGCGATGCCCCGCCAGCCCTGGGGGAGGTGCTGGAGCGCGAGCTGGCGGTGGCGCCCTGGAGCACCCGCCCGCCCCGGCTCCGGCCCTTCGACGGCCCGCCGCCGGCCACCGGCCACCACGCCCAGCAGGTCCAGGACACCGAGCAGGTGGTGCTGATGCTGGGGGCCGCGACCGTTCCCCTGGCCCATCCCGACGCCCTGGCCCTGCGGCTGCTGCAGGCCCACCTGGGCCTCGGCATGTCCAGCCGCCTGTTCGTGACGATGCGGGAGGAGCGCGGCCTGGCCTACGACGTCGGTGTGCACCTGCCGGCCCACAGCGGAGCACCACCGTTCGTCATGCACCTGTCCACCTCGGCTGAGCGCGTGGCGGAGGCCACCACCTGCCTGCTGGACGAATGGGATCGGCTGCTGAGCGAGCGCCTCGATGAAAGCTCACGGCTGCTGGCTCTGGCCAAGTTCCAGGGGCAGGACGCCATGGGGCGACAGACCTGCTCCCAGATCGCCGAACGGCAGGCCCTGGTGCTCAGCCACGGCCTGCCCGCCGACCACGTGCGCCGGGTGCTGGAGCGGGCGCCGAGCCTCGACGCCGAGGACCTGCGCGCCGCCGCCCGTCGCTGGCTCACCACCCCGTCCCTGAGCCTGGTGGGCCCGGCACCGGCCCTGGAGCGGGCGCACCGGGCCTGGCTCGACCACGACCTCAGCCGTCGGCCGGAGCGGGCTCCAGATCCGTCGCGTTGATCAGGAAGGTGCCGCGGCGGAAGCGGATGGCCCGCAGATCCAGGGCCCTGATCTCCACCACGCGCCCCACCTCCCCGGGATCCACCAGGTCCGGCGGGCGCAGCATCGGCATCGGGTCGGCGGTCTTGAGGTAGCGCAGCGGCTGGCGCAGCCGCACCGCATCCCCCAGGTGGATCTCCACCGGCGGATCCGGCGGCGCCGTCGCCTCGGGGGTCGCCTCGGGAGTCGCCATGGTGGCCGCCTCGGGGGCGGACGGCTCGGTGGGGGTGGAATCCGGCATCGGGGCGGGGGGTCCGGCGCTTCGGGTGCCCGGCGGGCGGGCGGGGGGGGCCCTTCTCAGCCGAACCTAGCTGCAGCAGGATGGGCGCCAGCCATGGACGGTGCATTGCGGGCCCTTGCCACCTGGAGCGGAGCGATCGCCGGCCTGCTCCTGATTCTTGTCGGCGGTCTGGTGCCGGCGGCCTTTCCGGTCCATGAGGCGACGGGCTGGGCCGTGCGTCCGCTCGGCATCACCCTGCAGGTGCCGGCCCTGCTGCTGACGGCCCTGGTGTGCGGCCCCCGCAGTGCCACCCTGGCCGCCGTGGCCTATCTCAGTGTCGGTCTGTTCCAGCTGCCGGTGTTCCACGAAGGGGGCGGCATCGGCTACCTGCTCGATCCGGGCTTCGGCTACCTGGCGGGCTTCCTGCCGGCCGCCTGGATCACCGGCAAGCTGGCCCGCCAGCCGGGCATGGACGACCCCCTCACCCTGGCCGGCGCCGCCGCCATCGGTCTGGTGGTGCTCCATCTCTGCGGCCTGGCCAACCTGCTCCTCGGCAGCCTGGCCGGCCGCTGGGGCGGCGGCACCCTGACGCTGGTGGTGGGCTACAGCCTGGCCCTGCTGCCCCAGCTGCTGCTCTGCTGCTCCGCCGGCGTCCTGGCCTGGCTGCTGCGCCGTCTGCTGCTGGTGCCCTCGTGATGGCGCGAACGCTGCGACCGCGGCTGGCCCCCCTGCTGCTGGCGGCCCTCGCTGTGGGGCTGGATCAGCTCAGCAAACGCTGGGCCCTTGAGCACCTGGCCAGCGGCAGCATCCAGCCGCTGCTGCCTGGCCTGCTGCAACTGCAGCGCGTCAGCAACACCGGAGCGGCCTTCAGCCTTTTCGCCGGGGCGCCGAACCAGCTGGGTCTGGTGAGCGCCCTGGTGAGCCTCGGCCTGCTGTTCTGGATCCTCTGGCGTCCCCCCGCCGGCCTCTGGAACGTGCTGGCCCTCGGTCTTCTGCTCGGGGGCGCCGTCGGCAACGGCATCGACCGCTGGCGCCACGGGGCCGTGGTGGACTTCCTGGAGTTCGTCCCGATCCATTTCCCGATCTTCAACCTCGCCGACGTCGCCATCAACCTGGCCGTCGCCTGCTTCCTCATCGACCTGCTGCGACCCCATGCCGACCGCCATCCTTGAAGGGCTGGAGCAGCGGCTGCGGCCCCGGGGCCCCGGCCCCCGGCTCACGGTGCTGCGGCCCGGTCTGCCGGATCTGGAACAGCCCCTGCACGGCAGCGTCTACCGGATCGGCCGGGCCGCCGACAACGCCATCGTCATCGACCACACGGCGGTCAGCCGCCACCACGCCCTGCTGGAGAACCACGGCGGTCACTGGCTGCTGAGCGACGCCGGCTCCACCAATGGACTGTGGTGGCGGGGCCGGCGGGTGCGGGAGCTGGTGCTGCGGGAGGGGGACCGGGTGCGCTTCGGGCCCGCCGATCAGGCGGATCTGCCCACCCTCCTGTTCGAACAGGACGGCGGCACCCGGCTGGACCGACTGGCGGGCTGGGGGGCGCGGGTCGCGGTGGCCGTGGTCGGCGGCGGCAGCCTGCTGCTGGCCCTGTCCCTGCTGCAGGTGCCCACCCGGGGCAGCCTGGCGACGGTGCGGGGGCCCCTGCTCCTCTACGACCGCAACGACCGACCGGTGGCCTCCGTGGCCGATCGCAAGCGTCGCGAGCTTCCCGAGCTGGGGGCCTATCCGCCGCTGCTGATCGATGCCCTGCTGGCCAGCGAAGACAACCGCTTCTGGTGGCATCCGGGCGTCGACCCGATCGGCACCGCCCGGGCCCTGGTCACCAACCTCCTGGGCGGCCGGGTGCTCGAGGGCGGCAGCACCCTCACCCAGCAGATCGCCCGCAGCCTTTACCCGGAGCAGGTGGGGCAGGGGGAGACCCTGGGGCGCAAGTGGCGGGAGCTGCTGGTGGCCCTGCAGCTGGAGGCCCGCTTCAGCAAGGAGGAACTGCTGCTCAGCTACCTCAACCGGGTCTATCTCGGGGCAGTCTGGGGATTCGAGGACGCCTCCCGGCGCTTCTTCAGTCGCCCCGCCTCGGCGCTGAAGCTCGAGGAGGCCGCCCTGCTGGTGGGCCTGCTCCCCTCCCCGAACGGCTACGACCCCTGCGTCGATCCCGCGGCGGCCCTGGCCTCCCGCAACCAGGTGCTCGACAAGATGGCCGCCACCGGCCGGATCTCCGCCGACCAGGCCCGGCGGGCCCGGCGTCAGCCGATCCGGCTGGCCGCGGATGCCTGCCGTTCCGCCCAGCAGCGCGGGGCGCCCTTCTACACCGACCAGGTGCGCCGCGACCTGGAGAACCAGGTGGGCAAGGCGGTGGCCGCCGAGGGCAACTTCCTGATCGACACCCACCTCGATCCGCTGCTGCAGGAGCGGGTCGAGCTGCTGCTGCGCCAGCGCATCGACGCCAGCCGATCCCTGGGGGTGAGCCAGGGGGCGGTGGTGGTGCTCGACAGCCGCAGCGGCGGGATCCGCGCCATCGCCGGCGGCCGGGACTACCTGCAGAGCCAGTTCAACCGGGCCTCGATGGCCCTGCGCCAGCCCGGCAGCACCTTCAAGCTGGTGCCCTACGTCGTCGCCCTGGAGCGGGGCGCCAGGCCCGGGGACCGGGTCGGCTGCGGGCCGCTGGACTGGGGCGGCCAGCACTTCAGCAGCGGCTGCGGCGGCAGCCTCAGCCTGCGCCAGGCCATGGCGATCAGCAGCAACACCGCCGCCCTGCGGCTGGCCCGCAAGGATGGGCTCGATGCCGTTGTCAGCAAGGGCCGGGACCTGGGCTTCACCAGCCCCCTGGCGCCGGTGCCGGGACTGGCCCTGGGCCAGAGCGAGGTGACCCTGCTGGAGCTCACCGCTGCCTACGCCGCTGTCGCCGCCGATGGACTCTGGCGGGCCCCGACCACGATCCGACGACTCACCGACGCCGAGGCCTGCCCCGCCCCCCGGACGGGGGGGGCGCCGGCCGGGGCCGATTGCCGGGCCTCCGCCGGCAGCTCCAGGGCCGTCAGCAACCCGGGACGGCGGGTGATGAGCCCGGCTACCGCCAGGGCGATGCGGACGCTGCTGGAGGCGGTGGTCAGCGGCGGCACCGGCAGCGCCGCCTACGTGGGCGCCGGCAGCTGGGGCAAGACCGGCACCACCAACGAGGGCCGGGACCTGCTGTTCGTGGGCTACGCCCCCCGGCGCCAGTGGGTGATCGGCATCTGGCTGGGCAATGACGACAACAGCCCCAGCGCCGCCAGCAGTGCCCTGGCGGCCTCCCTGTTCGGCGAGATCGTGCGTTCCGCACCGCCGGGACCGTGAAACTGCCGCCGCGGCTCTGGATCTGGGTCTTTCTGGGTCTGCTGGTGCTGGTGGTGCTGGGCCTGGTGCTGCAGGCGATCCAGCAGCTGCAGTGGACCCTGAGCACCTGGCTGCCCTACTGGATGGTGGGGCCGCTGATGCTGATCCTGCTGGCGGCCCTGGCGGTGGCCCTGGCCCAGGTGGGCTGGCCCTGGCTGCGCCGGCTGCGGCAGGGCGGCACGATGGGCCCCGGGAAATCCGCCCCGGTGGCGGTCCCCTCCAGCCGCCGGGAGGCGGCCCAGCGGAACCTGGGCGCCATCGACCGCACCCTGGCCCAGGTGCGCGACGCGGTGGAGCGGGAGGCCCTGCGCCAGGAACGGCAGCGGATGGAGGCGGAGCTGGAGCGCGGCGACCTGGTGATCGTCGTGTTCGGCACCGGCTCGACCGGCAAGACCTCCCTGATCCGGGCCCTGCTGCGGGAGCTGGTGGGGGAGGTGGGGGCACCGATGGGTTCCACCACCGCCGCCAGCCGCTACCGACTGCGGCTGAAGGATCTGAGCCGGGCCGTGATCCTGGAGGACACCCCGGGCATTCTCGAAGCGGGCCGCCAGGGCCGGGAACGGGAGCGCCTGGCCCGGGAGCTGGCCGCCCGGGCGGACCTGTTGCTGCTGGTGCTGGACGGCGACCTGCGCGCCAGCGAGCTGGAGGTGTTCGAGGCCCTGGCGGGGCTGGGCAAGCGGCTGCTGGTGGTGCTCAACAAATGTGACCTGCGCGGCGAGGAGGAGGAGCGTCGCCTGCTGGCGCTGCTGCGGCAGCGCACCGCCGCGCGCCTTGGTCCCGAGGATGTGATCCCCGTCAGCGCCGCCCCCCAGAGCGTGCCGATGCCGGGCGGCCGGCCGCTGCAGCCGGAGCCGGAGGTGGAGGCCCTGCTGCGCCGCATCGCCGCCGTCCTGCATGCCGACGGGGAGGAACTGATCGCCGACAACCTGCTGCTGCAGTGCCGTCGCCTCAGCCAGGCCAGCCAGGATCTGCTCGATCGCCAGCGCCGCAGCGATGCGAGCACGATCGTCGACCGCTACATGTGGATCGGCGCCGGGGTGGTGATGGTGACGCCGCTGCCGGGCATCGACCTGCTCGCCACCGCCGCGGTGAACGCCCAGATGGTGGTGGAGATCGGCCGGGTCTATGGCGTCAGCCTCAGCCGCGAGAGCGCCCAGGATCTGGCCCTGTCGGTGGGCCGCACCCTGGCGGGACTGGGCCTGGTCAAGGGGGGAGTGGGCCTGATCACCTCGGCCCTGAGCCTCAACCTGCCCGCCCTGGTCGTCAGCCGGGCGGTGCAGGCCGTCAGCGCCGCCTGGCTCACACGGGTGGCCGGCCGCAGCTTCATCACCTACTTCCGCCAGAACCAGGACTGGGGGGATGGCGGACTGCAGGAGGTGCTGCAGCGCGAGTACGACCTCAACCAGCGGGAGGGGATGCTGCGCCGCTTCCTGGAGACGGCCCTCAGCCGGGTGGTGGAACCGCTGCAGCAGCGGCAGGCGCGGCGGCTGCCGCCACGCCCAGGGCCTCGGGGGGCGGGGGCAGGAGGGGACCGCGGGAATCCAGGACGGTGATCAGCACCAGGTAGGCCACCCCGATCAGGATCGAGAGGGCCCCGGTGAGGATCGCCACCCAGCGGCCGCGGCGGTCGGTGACGGGGCGCGGCGGCGGCACGGGGGTCTGGTTCGGTTCAGCCATGGTCGGCCTCCGCCAGGCTCCGCTGCACCACCAGGGCGAGCCGCTCCAGGTGCTCGCTGCCCGTGTGGGGGTTGCCCAGCACCGCCTTGAGGTGGTGGAGCCCCCGATAGACGGGCCGCGACAGCATGAGCTGCTCTCCCAGCAGGGCCGCCCGGGTGGCCGCGCTCCAGCGCTCGGCGCCGGCGGCGCCTGAGCCCTCGGGACGGAAGGCGAGCAGGTGCAGGGGGCCGCTGCAGAGGGCCAGGCCGCCGATGGCCCGCAGCCGCCGTTCCAGCTCCCTGCGGCGCTGGACGGCCGCGTCAATCAGGGCGGCCATGCCGTCAAGGCCCAGCTGGCGCAGCCCCAGCCAGAGCTTGAGGATCTCCCCCGGCCGGGTGCCCTGGAGGCCCGCCTCCCCCTGGTGGCCGCCGCCCCAGCTGGGCTCCATGTAGGGCAGGCCGGTGCTGAAGGCGCGCTGGAGGTGGCGGGGGTCGGCCAGCAGCAGCAGGGAGGAGGTCTTGGTGATGCCCAGCAGCTTCTGGGGATTGACCGTGATCGAATCGGCCAGCCCCAGGCCGCCCAGAAGGGGAGCGAGCCTCTCGCTGAAGGCGAAGATCGCCCCGATGGCCCCGTCCACGTGCAGCCAGTGGCCGTGACGGCGGCAGAGGGCGGCGATCGGCTCCAGGGGATCGAGGGCGCCCCGCACGGTGGTGCCGGAGGTCGCCACCACCGCGATCACGGGGACGCCGGCCCGATCGAGGCGGGCCAGCCGTTCCTCGAGGGCCAGGGGGTCGAGGGCGCCGGCGGCGGTCACCGGCAGCCGCACGAGGGCCTCGGCCGGCAGGCCCATCACGGCCACGGCCTTGATCAGGGACACGTGGGCCTCCTCGCTGCAGAGCACCACCGCGTCGCTCCGGGAGGCCAGACCCCGCCGGTGGCGGGCGGTGACCAGGGCCATCAGGTTGCTGAGGCTGCCGCCGCTGGCCGCCACACCGCCGGAGCCCTCGGGCAGGCCGAGACGTCCCGCGATCCAGGCGCACAGGGCCCGCTCCAGGCGGCTCAGGCTGGGGGAGAGTTCCTCGGCCAGCAGATTGTTGTTCAGCCCGGCACAGATCAGGTCGGCCACGATCGAGGCCGACAGGGGCGGCGGGTCGAGGTGGGCCAGGGCGCCGGGATGGTTGGGGTTGTAGGCCCCCTCCATCACAAGCTGCAGATCGGCCAGCAGCCGGTCGCTGCCCAGGCCCTCGGCCTCCGGCTCCACCACCGGCAGCACGCTCAGCCCGGGCAGGGGGGTGCCGTGGCCGGCCTGACCCAGCCAGCGGCACAGCAGGCCGGACGCCTGCTGCAGAAAAGCCTCCAGGGCCGGATCCACCTGGAACGGATCCACGAAGGAGCCGCACTCCCTGGGGGGCGGCGCTGGCCGCGGGGCGGGGGGGACGCTGGCCAACGGCGACGGTGGGGGCTTCGGCATTCTGCCGCTTGCCCCTCCGGAGGCATGGCTAGAAGGACTTCATCCTGCATGACGCGTCCATGCTGAATGACGCCGCCAGCCTGCTGTGGATGGAGCGGCTGCTGCGCCTCGCCGACGTGGTCGGGGCGGGGGGGGAGATCCCGGTGGCGGCGGCCTTGCTGGATGAGGCCGGCCGCTGTGTGGGCTGGGGCAGCAACCGGCGCCACCGGCGGGCGGACCCCCTCGGGCACGCCGAACTGCTGGCCCTGCGCCGGGCAGCGGCCACCCGGGGCGACTGGCGCTTCAATGGCTGCACCCTGCTGGTGACCCTCGAGCCCTGCCCGATGTGCGCCGGCGCCCTGATCCAGGCGCGGGTGGGCACGGTGATCTACGGGGCGGCCGATCCGAAGCGGGGCGGCCTCGGCGGCAGCCTGGATCTGTCGCGCCACCCCAGCGCCCACCACCACATGGTGGTGCGGGGGGGCGTGCTGGGGGAGCGGGCCGGGGAGCAGCTGGAGACCTGGTTCCGGCAGCGGCGCCGGGCCAGGCAGGCGTTACGGACCGGGGGAGAGGGGCCTGCCTGACTCAGGCGACACCGGCCGCGACCGCCGCCGGCGACGGGCGGAAGGCGGGCAGCTCGCTCTCGAAGATGGCCAGCAGCCGGTCGACGTTCTCCGGGGTGCTGTTGTAGCCCATCAGGCCGATGCGCCACACCTTGCCGGCCAGGTCCCCCAGCCCGCCGCCCACTTCAATGCCGAAGCGATCGAGCAGGTGGCGGCTGAAGGCCTTGCCGTCGACCCCTTCCGGAATCCGGACCGTGGTGAGGGTGGCCAGCCGCAGGGGTTCGCTGACGTGCAGTTCCAGGCCCAGCCGTTCCAGGCCGGCCCAGAGACGCTCGGCGTTGCGGCGGTGGCGGGCCCAGGCGGCCTCCAGCCCCTCCTCGGCCAGCAGCCGCAGGGCTTCCCGCATGCCGAAGTTCATGTTCACCGGCGCCGTGTGGTGGTACACCCGGTCGCTGCCCCAGTACTTGTTCAGCAGGGAGACATCCAGGTACCAGTTCGGCACCTTGCCGGTGCGGGCGGCCAGCTTCGCCTCGGCCCGGGGGCCCATGGTGAAGGGGCCCAGTCCGGGGGGACAGCTGAGGCCCTTCTGGCTGCAGCTGTAGGCGAGATCCACCTGCCAGGCGTCGATGTGCAGCGGCACCGCCCCGAGGGAGGTGACCGTATCCAGCAGCAGCAGGCAGTCGTGCCGGCGGCAGAGCTCGCCGATGCCCTCCATCGGCTGGCAGACCCCGGTGGAGGTCTCGGCGTGGACCATGGCCAGGATGGCGGGCTTGTGGGCGATCAGGGCCGCCTCGATCTCGGCCAGGTCGAAGGCCTCGCCCCAGGGCCGTTCGATGGTGGCCACCTCGGCCCGGTAGCGACCGGCCATGTCGACCAGGCGCTGGCCGAAGTAGCCCATCACCGCCACCAGCACCTTGTCGCCGGGTTCGATGGTGTTGGCCAGGGTCGCCTCCATGGCGGCGCTGCCGGTGCCGCTCATCGGGATGGTGAGCCGGTTGTCGGTCTGCCAGGCGTAGCGGAGCAGTTCCTGCACCTCACCCATCAGTTCGATGTAAAGGGGATCCAGGTGGCCAATCGGCATCCGGGCCAGAGCCTGCAGCACCGTGGGGTGGGCGTTGGAGGGACCCGGACCGAGCAGCAGACGCTCGGGGGTGGCAATGGGGTCCAGGGTGAGGCGGTGGGCGCTGCTGACGGATGGAGGCACTGGGAGAGGAGGCAAGACCTGGCGGGGCGGCAGAGGTGAAGGGAGATTAGGAAACGGTCGCCTCAGCGGGCCCGGACATTGCTGGAGGAGAGGCCGCGGCAGAGGTGCTCGAAGGGAGCCCGCACCAGGCCGGTGTCGGCCATGCCGGAATCGGCCAGCATCTCGGCGATCACCTCACCGAGGAGGGCGATGCTGCGGACCGTGGGACCGGTGGGCACCCCCAGGCTCTTGTAGGTGTCGTCAAGACCGTTGAGCACCCGCTCGTCGAGGATGGTGAAGTCATCGGCGACCAGGGCGTAGCTGGCGTAGCGCAGGAAATAATCTATGTCGCGCAGGCAGGCCGCCAGCCGCCGGGTGGTGTAGGCGTTGCCGCCGGGGAGCAGCAGTTCAGGGTCCTCCAGCCAGAGGCGCTGGGCCGCCTCCCGCACGATGGTGGCGGCTTCCCGGTTGATCAGCTCGACCGCAGCCAGCCGCAACTCCGCCTGACCGAAATAGGAATCGATCCGATCGATCGCGGAGCGATCGAAGTAGCGGCCCAGCTGGTCGTAGCGACCGATCAGACCGGTGATGGCATCTCGCATGGACGAAACGGATCGACGCACCTGAAGCGGAAGGTAGCACTCGCAATCCGCCAGATTCCTGTGCTGCGGCTGGTTCTGGGGAATCTGACAGAAACGGTTACGCGGCCACCGGCCGATCGGGGGGGCACCATCGTGGCGGCAGCCTTCCCCCCCGCCCCCGCCATGGCCACCTCCGCCCAGGACGTCCTGCGCCGCCTCGGGGACGACGGCATCGAGCGCATCGACCTCAAGGTGACGGACCTGGCGGGGCGCTGGCGGTCGATCGGGCTGGAGGCCCATCGCTTTGGAGAGGGGGCCTTCCACCACGGCCTGGCCCTCGACGGCCTGGTGCTCCACCCCGACCCGGCCAGCGCCTGGATCGACCCCTTTCTTTCCCCCCGGAGCCTGAGCCTGATCGCCGCCGTCGAGGGGCCGCCCGACAGCGCCGGGCGTCTGCGCCATTGCCCGCGCACCGTGGCGGCCCACGCCCAGGCCCTGCTGGCGGGCAGCGGACTGGCCGACGCCGCCCGCTTCGGCGCCGAAGCCGGCTACTTCCTGTTCCAGGAGCTCACGTCCCAGGCCGACGATCTCGGCTGCGGTTACCGGGTCGCCCGCGGCAGCGCCATCCCCCAGGTGCTCCACAACGAGCTGGGTCACACCCTGGCGGCCCTGGGGATCCGGGCCCGCCTGCCGCACCAGCCGCCGGGCGGCCCCCTGCAGAGCCTGACGCTGGCGAGCGGCGATCCGCTGCGGACCGCCGACGCCCTGATGGTGAGCCGCTACGTGGTGCGGAACGTGGCCCGCCGTCACGGCTGGAGCGCCACCTTCCTGCCCAGGCCCACCCTGGAGCCCGCCTGCGCCGGCCTGGCGGTGCACCAGAGCCTGTGGAGGGCCGGCCATCCCCTGTTCGCCGGGGAAGGCACCTACGGCGACCTGTCCCAGACCGCCCGCTGGTACCTGGGGGGGCTGCTGCGCCATGGTCCCTCCCTGGCCGCCTTCACCAACCCGGGCACCAACAGCTACCGGCGGCTGGGGAGCGGCCCCCAGGCGCCGGCCCGCCTGGCCTACGCCCGCAACGACCCGGCCACCACGGTGGCGGTTCCCGAGCCGGACGGGGACCCCGGCCGGCGGCGGCTGGTGCTGCGCCAGGCCGACGGGCTGGCCAATCCCTACCTGGCCTTCAGCGCCATGCTGCTGGCCGGCCTCGACGGGGTGCGCCACCAGATCGATCCCGGCCCCCCCGCCGATCGGGAGCCCGCCCCGACGATGGCGCCCCCGGATCCGGGCGATGGGCAGCGCCTTCCCGCCGACCTGGGCGCCGCCCTGGCGGCCCTGGCCGCCGACCAGGACTACCTGCTGGCCGGCGATGTCTTCAGCCGGGAGCTGCTCGATGACTGGATCGCCCTGAAACGTTCGGACATGGAGGCCCTCGAGCACCGCCCCCATCCGCTCGAGTTCGTCGCGGAGGCCAGCGCCTGAGTCAGGGCCGCAGCAGCCAGGCCAGCAGCATTCCGAGCCCGCCCCAGCGCAGGGCCGTCCAGAAGCGATCACCGTGCCGCCCGCGGGGCAGCAAGGCCTCCGGAAGCGGGTCCAGCAGCCGCTGGGCCAGCTCCAGCCTCTGGCGCCTGCGGCGCAGGCTGACGCCGCTGGCGGCCACAGCCCCGGAGCGACCGGCCAGGCTCAGCACTGCCGCCAGATGATGCAGCACTCCCGGGGACGGGGGGCGGCGGGGGCGCTGGGGACGTCTCATGGCGGCGCGATCGACAGGGCGAGGCCTGGAGCGACAGGATGGATCCACTTCGGTCCGATCGTCCAGTGGAAGCCCCCGCCGCTCCAGCCGGATCGCCCTCCATGGCGGGCGCCGCCCTCCCGGCGAGCCGCTCCTGGCCCGCCGAGGCCCTGCCCCTGGCCGAGCGCCTGCACCGCCAGCTCAGCATCGGCGATCGGGAGTGGCACGCCCTGAAGCGTCAGCGCCCCCGGCGGGCCGCCGAACAGCTGGCGGCGGCGCTGGTGCAGCTGCTCGCCGCCGATGACCCCGGCGCCACCGCGCCCAGCGATGGCCGCCTGCGCGCCATCGCCCTGCTGGAGAACGCCCAGGCCTGGCTCCGGGCCGAGATCAGCGATCCGGGCTGTCCTGCCCACGGGCGCTGACCGCGGCCCGCCGGGCCGCAAGCTGCAGCCGGTTGCCGCGACCGCTCCAGCGCACGTCGTCGAAGCAGTGGTGAATGAGGAACAGGCCCCGGCCGGAGGGGGCATCCTCCTGGCAGGGCAGACAGGCCTGGCGGGCATGGACGGGCAGGCCGGGCCCCTCGTCCTGCACCTGCCACACCACCCAGCGCGGTGTGACGATCCGACGGATCCTCAGGCACTTGCCCGGATCGCAGCCGTTGCCGTGGCGCACCGCGTTGACCAGGGCCTCCTGGAGACCGAGCTGCAGCTCCGCCTGGCGCAGGGCGCAGCCGATGGGTTCAAGGAGCAGCTCCACCAGCGGGCCCAGCTGCAGGGTGGAGGGGGTGATGTAGTCGGCCCAGCGGAGCTGCATGAAGCAGGTGGTCCCATTCGCCTGACTGGAACCTAACGCGGGCGCCCCGCCGCTGCCTCCTCCAGGCGCGCCTGGATGGCGGGATGTTGCAGAAGGGCGTCCATGAGGCGCACCCCCCGCAGCTGGTTGATCAGGGGCATGTGGCCCTCGGGGGCGTCGATCGTCCACTGGAAGGACCCCGGGTAGCGGGTCCAGGTGCCGTCGGTCTTCCAGCCCAGGCGGGGCCAGAGGCGTTCCCACTGCCCCTGGCAGGCCTGCAGCAGCCGGGCCTGGGTGGAGAATCCGAAGCGCCCCTGGGAGTAGCAGGTCCAGAGGCGGTCGAGGCTGGTGAGATCGATGGCGGGCATGGTCGCCACCTCGCTGTAATAGACGTAGCCGCGGCGCACGGCCCCCTCGCCGGCCAGCTGCCGCAGGTGGTCACTGGTGAGCCGGTCGGCCTCCTCGAACGCCTGCCGCATCAGGTGGTGCTGCAGCGGCCCGTAGTCGAGCCCGGCGACGCTGGTGACGGCGAGCCAGCCCTGCGGATGGCGGGCCAGCAGGGACTCCTGGCGAACGGTGTCACCGGAGGCCAGCAGCAGCTGGATCAGGTGGCCGGCGGCCCAGTCGTCTCCGGTGGCGTCAAGGCGGTCCAGCCGGTCCGGGATCCGATCCAGCAGGGCGTCGCCGGCCTGACCGAGGCTGGACAGCAGGCTGCGGCGCTGACGGGCCGAGCCCGAAAGGAAGCGCTCCAGCAGCTGATCGGCATCGACGGTGCTGGAAACCGGAGGACCGGAGAGCATGGGGGAGACGACCGGCCGGAGAGGCAGCAGGGTGGGTCCCACTATGTCAGGAGCGATGGGCCCTGGCCTGGGGTCTGCGCCGCCATGGGAGCGGGGACGGGCTCTGCCTAAAGTCACCTTTTGAGCGAGTGCCATGGCCGCCGCCATTCAGTTCTTCCGCGGGGTGGACGAGACGGTCGTGCCCGACATCCGCCTGACCCGCTCACGGGATGGCCGCACCGGTCAGGCCACCTTCGTGTTCGAGGAGCCCGAAGCCCTGGCGCCCCAGTCGGTGGGGGACATCACCGGCATGTTCATGCTGGATGAGGAGGGCGAGATGGTGACCCGGGAGGTGAAGGCCCGCTTCGTCAATGGCAAGGCCAGCGCCCTGGAAGCCACCTACACCTGGAAGAGCACCGCCGACTTCGAGCGCTTCATGCGCTTCGCCCAGCGTTACGCCGACGGCCATGGCCTGGGCTTCGCCGGCCAGGGCGACGAGCCGGCCGAGGAGGCTCAGGAGGAGGTTTGAAATTCGGCCAGTGGCTGGGCCTGATCGCCCTGCTGGCGGCGCTGGTGCTGCTGTGGAGCCTGCGTGACGCCCTGATCCTGCTGTTCGCCGCCGTGGTGCTCGCCATGGCCCTCTGCACCCTGGTGGGCGCCATCCGGGAGCGGATCGGCGTCGCCCGGCCCCTCGCCCTGCTGCTGGCCCTGGTGCTGGTGAGCCTGGTGGTGCTGATCGTCGCCACGGTGGTGATCCCACCCTTCATCAGCGAGTTCCGGCAGCTGGTGCTGCAGGTGCCTCGGGCCTGGGACGAGCTGCTGAAGCTGCTGCGCCAGGCCCTCGAGGGCGCCTCCCAGATGCTCTATGGCCGCCGGGACGGCAGCCTGGACTGGATCAAATCGACCCTGTCGGTTCCCACCTCCCTGCCTCCCGATCTGCTGGGCCGGCTCGGCGGCGGTGCCATCGGCCTGGTGGGGGTGGCCGGCAACCTCGGCGCCGGTCTGCTCCAGACCCTGTTCGTGGTGGCCGTTTCCCTGATGGTGGCCGCCCAGCCCACCGCCTACCGGGAAGCGATGCTGCTGCTGGCCCCCTCCTTCTACCGGAGGCGCCTGCGCCAGGTGCTGGTGGCCTGCGGCACCGCCCTGAGCAGCTGGATGGTGGGGGTGCTGATCAGCTCCCTCTGCGTGGGCCTGCTGGCGGCGATCGGCCTGTCCCTGCTGGGCGTGAAGCTGGTGGCGGCCAACGCCCTGCTGGCCGGCCTGCTGAACATCATCCCCAATGTGGGGCCCACGCTCAGCACCATCTTCCCGATGTCGGTGGCCCTGCTGGATGCCCCCTGGAAGGCCGTGGCCGTGCTGCTGGTGTACGTCCTGATCCAGAACCTCGAGAGCTACGTCATCACCCCCTCGGTGATGCACCACCAGCTGCAGCTGCTGCCCGGGCTCACCCTCACCGCCCAGCTGCTGTTCACCCTGCTGTTCGGTCCCCTCGGCCTGCTGCTGGCCCTGCCGCTGGCGGTCTGCCTCCAGGTGCTGCTGCGGGATGTGCTGATCCATGACATCCTCGATCCCTGGAAGCGGGAACGGCGGCGGACATGAAGGCACGCACCCTGCTCGGGGCCCTGGCCCTGGTGGCGCTGCTGCTGCTGCTGTGGGAACTGCGCTGGGTGCTGCTGATCCTCTTCGGAGCCGTGGTACTGGCGGTGGCCCTCGATGTGCCCACCAGCCTGCTGCGCCGGCTCACCCCCCTGAACCGGGGGGCCTCCCTGTCGCTGGTGCTGCTGGTCCTGCTGACGATCGGCTGGCTGCTCGCCAATCTGCTGCTGCCGGAACTGATCGACCAGGTCCGCCAGTTCAGCCAGCTGGTGCCCGAACTGATCCAGCGGCTCGGCAAGGTGGTGCCCAGCACCCCCCTGCTGCGGGACCTGGAGCGGCAGCTGGCCGAAGGAACCCTCTGGGACCGGCTGCAGCCCCTGGGCGGCCAGCTGCTCGGTGTGGCCGGCGGCGCCGCCAACAGCACGATCCAGCTGCTGCTGATGCTGCTGCTGGCGATCCTGATGGCCCTCGATCCCGCCAGCCACCAGCGCCTGCTGGTCGCCGCCACACCCCGGTTCTACCGGCCGCGCATGCAGGAACTGCTGGGGGAATGCCGTGAGGCCCTCGGGGGCTGGCTGGCCGGTATGACCATCTCAGGCACGGTGGTGTTCGTCACCACCTGGGCCGGCCTGGCCCTGCTGCAGGTGCCCCTGGCCCTGCTGAGCGGCCTGGTCTGCGGCCTGCTCACCTTCGTGCCCACCATCGGGCCCACGGCCGCCACCCTGCTGCCCCTGGCCGTGGCCCTGCTGATCTCGCCGGCCAAGGTGGTCCAGGTGCTGGTGCTGCGGCTGCTGCTCCAGAACGGCGAGGCCTTCCTGCTCACCCCGCTGCTCCTGAGCCGCACCGTCAACCTGCTGCCCACGGTGGCGCTGATGGCCCAGCTGAGCCTGGGGGCCCTGCTGGGGTTGCCCGGCCTGCTGCTGGCCCTGCCCCTGGTGGTGGTCCTGCAGGTGGTCTGCGAAGAGGTGCTGGTCCGGGATGTGATGGACCGCTGGGACCGGGCCTGATCGCCCGGATCAGCCCTGGGGCCTGATCGCTTCAGCCGCGGGCGCGGCGGTAGTGGTGCCAGAGGGAGGGCTGGGCCACCAGCACCGTGACGGCCAGCAGGTGGGAGCGGACGGCGGCGGTGAGGGAAGTGAGGGTGAGGTGGTCCCAGAGCAGGATCAGCTCCACCCGCAGGTCGATCAGGGCCAGCACCAGCAGCACCACGGGCAGCAGGGGCCAGCCACGCCGGGTCGCCTCGATGCGCTCGGGGCCCCTCATCGCTTCGAGAACACCGGCAACAGGGTGGGGGCCAGGCCGATGCTCGACCAGCTGCCGACGGCGATGCCCACCGTGAGCGCCACGGCGAACCAGAACAGGGTGCTGCCGCCGAAGAAGATCAGGGCCACCAGCGGCAGCAGGGTGGTGAAGGAGGTGTAGAGCGAGCGGGTGAGGGTGGCATCCACGGCCACATCCACCTGGTCCACCAGGGGAAGCTCCCCGAGGGTGCGGCGCTGCTCACGGATCCGGTCGTACACCACCACCGTGTCATTGACCGAATAGCCGGCGATCGTGATCAGGGAGACCGCGAACAGGGAATCGACCTCGATGCCCTGGAGCAGGCCCAGCCAGGCGAACAGTCCGCAGGTGATCAGCACGTCGTGGGCCAGGCACAGCAGGGCCAGCCCGGCGAAGATGCCGCTGTAGCTGAAGGTGATGTAGGCGGAGATCGCCACGAAGCTCACCAGCAGGGAGATGAGGCTGCCGCGCAGCAGCCGCGAGCCCAGGGTGGGACCGATCGTGTTGACCGAGGTGCCGCTGGAGCGCAGCGGCCCGAACCGGGCGGCCAGGTCGCCGACCAGGGCCGTGCTCTGGTCGGCGTCGAGGGCCGGCAGGCGCAGCAGCAGGGACCGGCCGCCATCCAGCACCTGCACCGAGGCGCTGCCCAGGCTGGGGGGACGCTCCCCTTCCGGGGCCGGCAGGGTGAGGCGGCTGAGGCCCTGGCGCACCTCGGCGGGGGTCACGGCCTTGCAGGGGGAGCAGTCCCGCTCCACCTGCACCTGGGTGCCGCCGGTGAAGTCGAGGCCGGGTCGCAGGGGGGCCCCGATGGCCGGGTTCAGCCAGCAGAGGGCCAGCCCCAGCAGGCTCAGGCCGCAGGCCAGCCCCGAGCCCAGCCAGGCCAGCCGCCGGTGGCGGTTGATGCGGAAGCGGGGGGAGGGGACGGAGGTCATGGGAGACATTCAGGCCACGCCCGCCGGGGCCGCGCCGGCCCGGACGGGCGGCAGCTGGCGGGCGGGGAGGAAGTAGGTGGGGCGCCGCAGGGCCGGGTAGCTCATCAGCAGCCGCAGCAGGGTGCGGGTGCAGGTGAGGGCGGTGAACAGGCTGAGCAGCAGGCCGATCGCCAGGGTGACGGCGAAGCCCTTCACCAGGCCGGTGCCGAGGAAGAACAGGGCGGCGCAGCTGATCAGGCCGGTGACGTGGCCGTCGATGATCGAGGACAGGGCCAGGGAGAAGCCCGTGTCGATGGAGCGGATCAGGGTGTTGCCGGCCCGCAGTTCCTCCTTGATGCGCTCGAAGATCAGCACGTTGGCATCCACCGCCATCCCCATGGACAGGATGAAGCCGGCGATCCCCGGCAGGGTGAGGGTGACGGGAATCAGGGCGTAGATGGCCAGGTTGAACAGGGCGTAGAGGCTCAGGGCCAGCACCGCCACCATCCCGGGCAGGCGGTAGACCACGGCCATGAACACCGCCACCAGGGCCAGGCCCGAGAGGCCGGCCACGAGGCTGGAGCGGATGTTCTCGGCGCCCAGGGACGGGCCGACGGTGCGCACCTCGACGATCTTCACCGGCAGGGGCAGGGAGCCCCCCCGCAGCTGGACCTCCAGGTCGCGGGCCTCCTCGGCGCTGAAGTTGCCGGTGATCGAGGCGGATCCACCGGTGATGCCGGCCACCTTGAACTGCTCGCCGACGCTGGCCTCGCTGATCGAGCGGCCATCGAGGACGATGCCGAGCACCCGGTTGGTGCCGGCGATCGACTGGGTGAGGGCGGCGAACTTCTCACCCCCTTCCCGGTTGAAACCCAGGGTCACCTCCCAGCCGGTGCCGGTGGCCTGCTGCTGGCGGCCGGCGCTGGTGAGGTCCTTGCCGGTGATCAGGGGAGGGCCGTAGAGGGAGAGGATGCGGCGATTGGTTTCCCGCAGCAGCAGCTCCAGCTGGTCGACCTCGCTGGTGCCGGGGGGAACCTGAATCCCGAGGGAGGTGAGCGCCTTGGCCAGGTCCTCCGCCGACAGGGAGACCGGCGCCGGCGGCGGCGTTGCCGCGGGGTCGTCGAGGGCGGAGGGGGGCCGCTTGGAGCGCAGCACCGACTCGGCCTGGCGCTTGAGGCCCAGCAGGCCTTGCATCTCCTGCTCGGTGCCGGGCTTCTGGGCCCGGAACTCCAGCAGGGCCGTGCTGCCCAGCACCCGGGCCGCCTGGCTGGGATCCTGTTCGCCCGGCAGCTGCAGCACCAGCTGGTCGCTGCCCACGGCCTGGAGAGTGGATTCGGCCACGCCCAGGCCGTTGATGCGGCGCTCCAGCACGTCCTTGACGGCCTCCAGCTGCTCGGCATCCACCCGGGTGATGGCGCCGGCCGGCATCACCTGGAGGGTGAGCTGGCTGCCGCCGCGGAGATCGAGACCGAGCTGCAGGCCGTAGTTGGCCAGCAGGGCCCCGGAGGCGATGGTGAGGGCCAGGATGAGGGCGAACCAGCCCTGTTGGCGTCCCATCTCAGCGTCGACCCGCCTTCAGATCGTGCGCCGCGGCAACGATCTGGTGGGGCTGAATGATGGTGAGGTTCTCCAGGTTGCCGTTGTACGGGGTGGGGATGTCCTGGGAGGAGAGGCGCACCGGCCGGGCGTCCAGGTCGTCGAAGCAGTGCTCGGTGATCAGGGCGATCAGTTCGGCGCCGATGCCGCCGGTCTTCATGCATTCCTCCACCACCACCACCCGATGGGTCTTGCGGATCGAGCGGGCGATGGTCTCCATGTCGAAGGGCTTGAGGCTGATCAGGTCGATCAGTTCCACATCCACACCCTCGGCCTCCAGCTGCTCCACCGCCTTGAGGCAGTGGTGGCGCATGCGCGAATAGGTGAGCATCGTGACGTCCTTGCCTTCACGGACGACCTCGGCCTGGTCGAGAGCACAGATGTAGTCGCCCTCGGGGATCTCCTCGCTGAGGTTGTAGAGAAGAACGTGCTCGAAGAAGAGCACCGGATTGTTGTCGCGGATGGCGGCCTTCATCAGGCCCTTGGCATTGGTGGGGGTGCTCACCGCCACGATCTTGATGCCGGGCACGGCATGGAAGTAGGCCTCGAGGCGCTGGCTGTGCTCGGCGCCGAGCTGGCGGCCGACGCCACCGGGTCCGCGCACCACCGCCGGGATCGTGTAGTTGCCGCCGCTGGTGTAACGCAGCATCCCCATGTTGTTGGAGATCTGGTTGAAGGCGAGCAGCAGAAAGCCCATGTTCATGCCCTCCACGATCGGCCGCAGGCCGGTCATGGCGGCACCGACGGCCATGCCGGTGAAGCTGTTCTCGGCGATGGGGGTGTCCAGCACCCGCAGTTCGCCGTACTTCTCAAACAGGTCCTTGGTGACCTTGTAGGAGCCGCCGTAATGGCCCACGTCCTCTCCCATGACACAGACATGGGGGTCGCGGGCCATCTCCTCGTCGATGGCTTCGCGCAGGGCGTTGAACAGAAGAGTTTCAGCCACGGAGCAGGGGCCTGTGCGCGGCCAACCTATCTCAGCCGCCGGCGGCGAAGGTGCTGAGCAGCAGGACCGACAGGAGCATGCCCGGCAGCAGCAGGACCACCAGCAGACCCAGGTCGTGGGGTGTCATCGGCGGGAGGGACGGCAGGGGGGCAGCTTAGGAAGGGGATTCGGCCTCGGCCGGCCAAAGGCTGCGGATGAACACCAGGAACAGCCCCAGGCCGATGAAGGCGAAGGTGAAGGTGGCCAGGAAGCACATCCCCACCATCAGGGTCTTCATGGCGGTGGCGATGCTCTGGGCGAAGGCCGAGTCGAAGTGGGGGGGATGGGTCACGTACCAGCCCACCACCCGCTGGCTCACCCCCAGGCTCAGCCAGGCCAGCAGTCCGCTGGTGAGGGCACCGGAGAGGAAACTGAGGGGTCCCTTGCGCGGCGGCGGGGCGGGTCGTTCGTCGGTCATGGCGCGGATCCATCCGTCACCAGGCTGACACCGGATCCGCCGCAGCGGCAGCACCAGGCGTCGAAGCCCAGGGCCTCCAGCGGCTCCGCCAGGGACTCCCGGGCCGCCTCAGCCGTGGCCAGATCCGGATGGAGCGCGAAGAGGCTCGGCCCCGAGCCGCTCATGGCGACGGCCAGGGCCCCCGGGCCGCGGCGCAGCAGGTCGAGGCCGGCGCGGATGCTCGCCACCTCCGGCTCCACCACCGCCTGCAGATCGTTGCGCAGATGGGGCAGCGGGCCCCGGCCGGCCAGGGCCGTCACCAGGGGGCCCTGGCGCAGAGCCTGGCGCCGCTGCTCGAAGTCGGCTTCGGCGTCGAGATAGAAGTCACTGCGCAGGTCCCGGCAGCGGCCGTAGGCCCAGGGGGTGGAGACACTGGCCTCTGGATGCTTGATCAGCAGCACCGCCTGGCCGGGCGCCCCGTGCGCCGTCACGGGCTCGAGCCGCTCCCCGCGGCCGAAGCAGAGCTGGGTGCCACCCTCCAGGCAGAACGGCATGTCCGATCCCAGTTCGGCCGCCAGCCCGTGCAGCCGCTCGCTGCCCAGGGCCAGGCCCCAGAGGGCGTCAAGGCCCACCAGGGCGGCGGCCCCATCGCTCGAGCCCCCCGCCAGGCCGGCGCCGATGGGGATGCGCTTGTGCAGCGTGATGTCCACCCCCAGTTCCGGCAGGCCCACCCGGGAGCGCAGCAGCTCGGCCGCCCTGACGATCAGGTTGGTGCCGTCGCTGGGCAGGTCGGCGTTGTCGCTGCGCAGCCGGATCATGGCGTCGGCGGTGGTGCGCAGCACCAGGGTGTCGGCAAGGTCGATGCTCTGCATCACCATCGCCAGCTCGTGGTAGCCGTCCGGCCGCAGACCCAGCACCTCCAGGTGCAGGTTGATCTTGGCGGGGGCCCGCACCGTCACATCTGCCATCGGGATCACGCTCCGCCGGGATCGGCGCTCGATGCCCGATTCAAGCCGGTGGCGAGGGCCAGCCAGCGCTCGGGCCCCAGCTCCTGGGGCCGCTGCTGCAGATCCACACCGGCGGCGGCGGCCACCTCCAGCAGCTGGGGCGCCGGCAGCAGGCCCGCCAGGGTGGTGCGCAGCATCTTGCGCCGTCCGGCGAAGCAGCGCGTCAGCAGCCGCTCCACCGCCAGGGCCAGGTCCCGCGGCGGCAGGGACTGCGGCGGGACGGGTTCGATCACGATCACCTCCGAGGTGACCTTCGGCGGCGGGGAGAAGCAGCGGGGCGGCACCGGGCAGACGCTGCGGCAGCGGGCCAGCAGCTGCAGACGCACGCTGAGGGCCGAAAAGGCGCTGCTGCCCGGCCGGGCCCGGATCCGCTGGCCCACCTCCTGCTGCACCAGCAGCACCAGGCGCTCGAAGCGGCAGGGGGCGGGCCGGCCCAGGCGCCCCACCAGCAGCTCCAGCAGCGGTCCGGTGATGTTGTAGGGGATGTTGGCGACCACCTTGGTCGGCGCGGGACGGTCGGGGAAGGGCAGCGCCAGCTCCAGCACGTCCCCCTCGATCAGGGTGAAGCGCCCGTCGCCAGCGAACCGCTGCCGCAGGCCCGTCACCAGGTCCCGGTCCAGTTCCACCGCCAGCAGCGAGGCCGCCGGCGACGCCAGCAGCCGTTCGGTCAGGGCGCCCCGGCCCGGGCCGACCTCCAGCACGTGGTCGTCGCTCCGCAGCTCGGCGGCGGCCACGATGCGATCGAGGACCTGGCCATCGGTGAGCCAGTGCTGCCCGAAGCGCTTACGGGCCCGGTGGCCGCTGAAGGTCATGGAGGCGCCGGCAGGTCTCCCCAGATTGCAGCGCCGTCCGGCCTGGCTAGAGCAGGAGCAGCGTTTGCTTCTCCCCCCATGGCCCAGACATTGCGACGCAGCGACGCCAGGCGCAGCGGCCCCCTGCTGGCGGGGCCCCTGCTGGCCGGTGCGCTGGTGGCCGGTGCCCTGGCCGCCGTTGTGGCCCTGCCGGCGGGACCCGCCCGGGCCGGCAGCGTCACCGCCGAATCGATCTTCGACCGTCAGGCGACCCGGCAGCAGGCCAGGAGCCAGGTGCCCAAGGGCGCCACGGTCACCCGCACCGTCTGCGAGGACCTGGAGGTGGGTCTGGACAACACCCGCTACCGCTGCACCGTGTACTACACGATGACGCCAGCCCCGACCCCGGCCGCCACGCCGGCCACGGCCGCCCCGGCCCCCGCCCAGCCCTGAGGCCCCTTCTCCCCCGCCGGAGCGGCGGACCTTCGGAGGCTCGCTTCAGTCCCCCAGCCGGACCCATCGCACCGGAGCCCGGGCCGGCGGCAACGGCACCAGGGCCGCCACCTGCTCCACCGGCGTCCGCTCCCAGCGGGGATGGGCCGCCAGCCAGCAGTCCCAGGCCCGCGCCAGCCGCCGGCGCTTCTGCCAGCGCAGGGCCGCCGTTCCGCTGCCATCCAGGCTGCCGGCGCGACGCCCCTTCACCTCCACCAGCAGCAGGCGCCCCGGCTTCCGGACGATGAGGTCCAGTTCCCCCCAACGGCAGCGCCAGTTGCGCTCCAGCAGCTCCCAGCCGCGCCGCCGCAGCAGCCGCAGCACCCGTTGTTCCGCCCAGGCGCCGTCTCGCTGGGCGGCGCTGCGGCAGCGGGCGGGGCCGGGGGCCATGGGCAGGGGATCCTCTGCCCCAAGGGTTCCCGGTGGCCGCCACCAGCGGCGGGTGGCGGCGATCAGGGCCTCAGAACCAGTGATGCGGGTAGCGACGGCCGGGAATCAGCCAGCCGAAGCCCAGCGCCACCAGCAGCAGCACCAGGGAACCGGCCAGGACCGGCGCGACGACGTACGACGGCCCGGCGTGGAGCAGCACCCCGAGCAGGGCGACGGCGCCGGCGGGGGGATGGAGGCAGCGCAGCAGCTGTCCGGCGGCGATCGCCAGCGCCACCGCCAGCCCCATCACCCAGGGGGCCGTCCCCAGCCAGGCGACGCAGACCACACTCGCGAGGGCGGCCAGCCCGTTGCCCAGCAGCAGATTGCGGGGCTGGGCCAGGGGGCTCTCGGGATGCCCGAACAGCAGCACGCTGGAGGCCCCCAGCGGGGCGGCGACGAGCGGGTAGCGGCTGGCGGCGCTGATCAGGCCCAGCAGGGTGATGGCGACCAGGGCACCGGTCCAGGAGAGGAGCACCTCGGTGGGCCGGAAGCTGGGCTGATAGGCCCGCCCCTTGCGCCTCTGGGACTGGATCAGGGGGACGAGGAAGGCCAGAGCCATGGCCAAACTGTATCGGATCTAACCATTCACGGCCCACCAGGTGCCGGTACCGCGCCAGGCTCAGTAGTACCGGCGCGGGTTCTGGCTGATGGCCAGCTGCACCTCCAGCAGGAACAGCAGCAGGCCCACGATCATGGCCCCCATGGCCGCCACGAACAGGGGCACCACGATGGCCGTGACATCCAGGGCCGCCACCGCGCTGATGAACAGCACCGCCACCACCGCGGCCACCAGCAGGGCGGTGACGGTGACCGCCAGGATCGCCCGGTTGATCAGGAAGGTGCGGCGGCGCTGCACCGCCAGCACCAGCTCCAGCCGATCCCCTTCCTCCGGATCGGGATCCGGCTTCGCCCGGCACTTCGCCAGGGCCTCCTGAAGCACACGGGTGCGGTCGATGATCCGGGCCAGCCGGGAGCTGAACAGGCTCAGCAGCCCGGTGACACCGGTGAACAGGAACACCGGCGCCACCGACAGCTGGATCGCCTTGGAGAGCCCCGCCACGGAGCGCCCATCGCCGATGTCGATGGACTGCAGCAGGGGGACGCTCCAGACCATCCCGGGGATCCCCTCAGGCCTCCGGTGTGATCTGGCTCTGGAGCAGGGCCTCCAGCTCCTGTTCGGAGAGCGGGGCCGAGAGCTGGTACCCCTGGCCGTGGCGACAGCCGAGGGTGAGCAGCATCTGGCGCTGCCGGGAGCGTTCCACCCCCTCCACCACCACCATGATCCCGGTGGCGTCACTGAGCCGGATCACCGCGCTGAGCATGGCCTGCTGCAGCTGGTCGTAGTCGATCGCGGAGATCAGGCTCCGGTCGATCTTCACCTCGCTGAAGGGCAGCTCGGTGAGCCGCTGCAGGCCGGAATAGCCGGTGCCGAAATCATCCATGGCCAGCGCGAACCCCTGCCGCCTCAGGTCCCGCAGCTGGTCGGCCACATGGGTGGACATCTCCAGGATGCTGCCTTCGGTGAGCTCCAGCACGATGCGGTCGGGCGTCAGCTGGTGGCGTTCCAGGGCCATCAGCAGGTCGCTGCTCCAGGTCGGGTCCTGCACCTGCAGCGGCGAGACGTTCACGCAGATCCGCCCGAGCTGCAGCCCGGCGAGGTCCCAGCGGTGCAGGGCCTCAAACGCCCGCTCCATCACCCAGCGCCCCAGGGAGGAGATCTGGGCCGTGGCCTCGGCCACGTCGATGAAGTCGGCGGGGGACTGGCGGCCCAGCACCGGGTCATCCCAGCGGCAGAGCACCTCGGCGGCGATCACCCGGCCGGATTCCAGCTCGATGATCGGCTGAAAGGCCAGCTCCAGCTGCTCCTGCTCGATCGCCAGGGCGAGGGGGCGGGCCAGAAGCTCCTGCAGCTGGACCGACCGCTCCACCGGCGCCGCGATGCAGCAGCTGGGGAAGGGCTGGCGGTGGGTTTCCTCCAGTGCCCGGGTGGCGGCATCCAGCAGCAGCGGAAACTCGCTGCCGTCATCGGGAGCGCGGCTGATGCCCACGTTCAGCGACGGCTCGATGACGTGCTCCAGCACCGTGGTGGGACTCTCCAGACGGGCCAGCAGCCCGCCGGCCATGTCGCGCACCGCGTCGATGCCCATCGCTCCCGGCACCAGGGCCAGCAGGCGGTCACCGCCCTGGCGGGAGAAGAATCCCCCGGCCGGAAGCGCCGCCTCCAGCCGGTGGGCGATCTCCTCGATCAGCGCCTCGCAGGCGGCGATGCCCAGCCGGCCGCGCACCAGGTCGAGCTGCAGCACCTGCAGATGCATCAGCACGGCACCGTCTGCATAGCGGTCGGCCACCAGGCCATCCAGATCCGCCAGATTCACCCGCTGGTCAAGCAGCTCCAGCAGGCACCAGACCGTCCCCGGCCCGACACCGGAGGGCAGGCGGGTGAGGAACAGGGGAATCGCCGCTTCGACCTGCGGCCCACCGACCAGATCACTGCGCAGGGTCGCCACGCTCCCCGCCAGCAGCGGTGCCACGTCGGCGGCACAGAGCTCCTGCAGGGACCGCTGGCGCAGCGCCGCCGGCTCCAGCCCCGAACGCCGGCAGAAGGCCCCGTTCGCCGCCAGGATCACCCCCTGTCCGTCCGCTAGGGCCGCCGGCCGCTCGATTCTCTCCAGCAGGCCCTCGATCGCCCCGGCCCCCGCCTCCCCTGCCCCGGCGACGCTGCTCAGCATCGCTGTCCCGCTGCCGTGGTGCGGGGCCAGCGGCCGGGCCCTGATCGCCGGAAGCCCCTGGGCTGGAAGTCCCTGGTCATCAATGGGTGCGGAGAGCGAACGGGCCGCCGATGCGGTCCTGCATCACGCTAGTCGCCCCCTTCCCTTCGGCACCCCTCCACAGGCCTTGGAGCGGCGTGGAGCCCTTGCCTAGGCTGGCCTTCTCCGCTTCATCGCCGATGACGCGCCCCCTCTCCCCGTCCCGGTTCCCGGGCCTGCTGCTGGCCCTGCTGCTGGCCCTGCTGCTGGATGGACTGCTGCTGCTGGCCCGTCCCATGCCGGTGGCGGCGGCGATGGACTACGCCAAGCAGGTGCTGATCGGTGCCGATTTCCACGGCGCCGACCTGCGCGGCGTCACCTTCAACCTCACCAACCTGCGGGACGCCGATCTCTCGGGGGCCGACCTGCGCGGCGCCAGCCTGTTCGGCGCCAAGCTCCAGGACGCTGATCTGAGCGGCAGCGACCTGCGGGACGCCACCCTGGATTCGGCCGTGTTCGAGGGCACCGACCTGCGCAACGCCCGCCTCGACGACGCCTTCGCCTTCAACACCAAGTTCCGCGGCGTGCTCATCGACGGCGCCGACTTCACCAACGTCCCCCTGCGCGGTGATGCCCTCACCAGCCTCTGTGCCGCCGCCAGCGGCACCAACCCCGTCAGTGGCCGCCTCACCCGCGACACACTGAACTGCAGCTGAGCCCGCCCCGATGAGCTTCGATGCCCGCAGCCGTGAGCGGCTGGAGGCCCTCGGCCGCCAGCTGCCCCGCCCGCTGCCCGCCCCGCCGCCCCCCACACCGACCGCCGGCGCCCCGGCCCCCGGCTCCTCGGCGCTTGAGCGTCGCCATCCGGTGGAGACCGAACAGGACCCCCAGAAGCTGTTCCGCGCCCTGATGAACGTCAGCGCCGACGGCAGCGTGCCCCCCCATCTGCTGGAGCGCCTGCGGCAGCTGGAGACGCCTCCCGCCCCCGACGGCCCCCGTCCCGGGGCGCCCGCTGCCCGAAGCGGCGAGCCGGGCAGGGAGCCCACCGGCGCCAACGCCTCCCCCGGGGCCGCCCCCCGGCGACCCGCCCCGACCCCCCGGAACGGGGCGAAGCGGCGGCTCCCGGCCGACGACACCGAGCGGGAGCTCTACACCGCCTTCCAGCAGCTGCTGCTCGAGGACGGGGACTGACCAGTACATCCGTACTAGAGTGAGGCCTGCCGCCCGGGGCCCGTGCCCGATCACCACCCCGATCCCCACCACCCCGCCATCCCTCCCGGCCCCGGGGTCGACCTCAACGCCCAGCTGAACCTCCACCCCGACCGCAGCCTGCTGCTGCGCGTCTGCGGCGACTCGATGGTCGGGGCCGGCATCCGCCACGGTGATCTGCTGGTCGTGGATCGGGGGGTCGCTCCCCGCTCCGGCCGCATCGTGGTGGCCCTGCTGGAGGGGGGGTTCACCCTCAAGCGCCTGGTCCGCCGGGGGCCGCGCTGGTGGCTGGAGGCGGCCAACCCCGCCTACCCGCCCCTGGCCCTCGGCGGCAGCGACGACGACCGCCTCTGGGGCGTGGCCCTGCACGTGATCCGTTCGCTGCCGGGAGGCCGATGGCCCAGGCCACAGTCCTGATCGACGGCAACAACTTCTACGCCTCCTGCGAGGCGGCCCTCGATCCCGCCGTGATCGGCAAGCCCCTGGTGGTGCTCTCCAACAACGACGGCTGCATCGTCTCCCGCAGCGCCGAGGCCCGCGCCATGGGCATTCCCATGGGCACCCCCTGGTTCCAGGTGCGCCACGACCTGGAACGCCGCGGCGTGGTGGTGCGCAGTTCCAACTACGGCCTCTACGCCGACATGAGCCAGCGGCTGATGGCCAGCCTTGAGGCCTGGGTGGAGGAGCTGGAGGTCTATTCCATCGACGAGGCCTTCGGCCGCCTGCACCGCCCCCCCGGCGACGGCGACCTCACCGCCTGGGGGCGGGACCTGCGCCGCCAGGTGCGCCGCCAGCTGGGTCTGCCGGTGGCGGTGGGCATCGCCCCCACCAAGGTGCTGGCCAAGATCGCCAACCGCATCGCCAAGCGCGACCCCTCCCATGGCGGTGTGTTCGATCTGGGCCAGGCGGGGGATCCGGACCCCTGGCTCGAGACCATCGCCATCGAGGACGTCTGGGGCATCGGCCGCCAGCTGTCCCGCTGGTGCCGGCTGCGGGGCATCGCCAACGCCCGGGCCCTGCGCGACAGGCCGAGCGGCGAACTGCGGCATCGCTGCGGCGTTGTGGGGGTGCGTCTGCAGCAGGAGCTGCGCGGCCACAGCTGCCTGCCCCTGGTGGCGGTGCCGCCGGCGAAGCAGGAAACCTGCGTCAGCCGCAGCTTCAGCGAGCCGGTCACCAGCCTCGAGGGCCTGCGGCAGGCGATCGCCACCTACCTCAGCCGGGCCGGTGAGAAGCTGCGCCGCCAGGGGCAGCGGGCGGGCAGCGTCACCGTGTTCGTGCGCAGCAGCCCCTTCAACGGCACCCGCTTCTACGCCAACGCCGCCACCGCCCGTCTGCCGCTGCCCAGCAACGACACCGCCGTGCTGCTCGCCGCCGCCCTGCCCCTGGCCGAGCGGCTGTTCCGGCCCCACAAGCCACTGCAGAAGGCGGGGGTGCTGCTGCAGGATCTGCAGCCGGTGGAACTGCTGCAGCACCATCTGCTGGTGCCGCTGCCCCCCGAGCAGCAGCGGCGGCGCGAGGCCCTGATGGCCGCCATCGACGGCCTCAACCGCCGTTACGGCAGCGGCACGGTGCAGTGGGCCGCCTGCGGCCTGCGGCCCCGCTGGACGATGCGCCGCTCGCGCCTGTCGAGGGCGGCCACCACCCGCCTGAGTGATGTGCCGGTGGTGCGGGCCTGAGGCCCTCAGGGGCCGTCAAAGAGGCTGGCGACCTGGTCACGGCCGTTGCCCTTGGCCAGCGCGAGGGCCCGCTCGGCCCGCAGGATCAGCTCGGGGAAGCCGTGATCCTGGGGGGCCAGGCCGGTGAGGCCGCCACTGATGTGCAGGCGGAAGTCGGAATGGGTGTGCACGCCGGGCATGTGGGCGACGGCGGTGCGGAGGGCCTCCGCCAGGGCCATCGCCTGGTCGGCGGCGATGCCCACCAGCAGCAGGGCGAACGCACCATCGCCGACGCGGGCGGCGAAGTCCTGCTCCTGCAGGAAGGTGCGGGCCAGCTGGACCAGATCGGCCAGCACCCGGTCGCCGGCGGCGTGGCCCCAGCGGTTGTTGATCAGCCGCAGATTGTCGACATCGAAGAGCAGCAGCGACAGGGGTTGGTGGTCGCGGCGGGCACGGGCGAACTCCCGCTCGCCGATGGTCAGGAAGGTGTGGCGGGTGGGCAGGCCGGTGACCGGGCAGAGGTGGGCGAGACGCCGCAGCTCCAGCTCCCGCATGGCCAGCTGGGCCAGACGGTGCAGCAGCTCGCGCTGCTCCGGGCTGATGTCCCGGGGCTCCCGGTCGATGACGCAGAGGGTGCCGAGGTTGTGGCCCTCCGGCGTCTGCAGCGGCGCGCCGGCATAGAAGCGGATGTGGGGATCGGCGAAGACCAGGGGGTTGCTGCGGAAGCGCTCGTCGTGGCGGGCATCGGGCACCACCATCACCTCGTCATGGACGATGGCGTGGGCGCAGAAGGCCATCTCACGGGGGGTTTCGCGCACATCAAGCCCCCGGCTGGCCAGGAACCACTGCCGGTCGGCCTCCACCAGGGACAGGGCCACGATCGGGGTCCGGAAGAGGGCGGCGGTCAGGTCCAGGATCCGCTCGAAGTGCTCGTCGCTCTCGGCCGCGAGGAGGCCGTAGCGCTCCAGATCGCGGAGCCGCTGGTCCTCATCGGGGGGGACGGGAAAGGCCGGATATGACGCCATGGGACCTTGCCTCCACCAAAACTGTAGGCAGATCGGCTGGCGGCGAGCGAGTCCGGTGTCAGGCGGCCGGGGCCGTGAGGGTCTCCTCGTAGCCGGCGCGGCGGCCGTCATCCAGCTGATTCAGGTAGCGGCGTTCGGCGTAGTAGGCCTCCTGGAAGCGCAGGGCGTCGCCGTTGAGCGCGTCAAAGAGATCGTGGATGCGGGTCTCCATGTCGAGGCCGGCGCCGGCCGCCGGGGGGGCGACCGCCGGCGGGGGCGTGTCACGTTCCTCCTCCAGCAGCCGGGCGATGCACTGCTCGAGGGTCTGGAGGCGCTGGCTCGACCAGGCATCGAGCAGGTGACGGCAGCGGCGCAGCACCCGCTGGCGCTCCAGCGACGCCGTGGCCCCCCGCAGCTGCAGCGGTGGGTGGGCCAGGGCCAGCCGCTGCACCTCGCTGGGCTCCAGAAGGGGGGTGAGGCGGCCCAGCAGGGCGCTCTGCTCCACCAGCAGCCGGTCGCCCAGCAGGCGGGGCAGGTCGAGGTCGGCCAGGTCCAGGCCGGGGTCGGTGCCCCGGTTGATGGCCTCGAGCCGGCCGGCCCCCAGGTTGTCCTCCTCCAGCTCACCGATGGCGGCCCAGAGCTGGCGGTGGTGCTGGAGGGCGAAATCATCGAGCTCCCGGCGCCGCAGCTCGGCGCGGATGACGCCGCGCCAGGCCGGGCAGTGCAGATAGAGGCGCAGGATCTCCGCCTCGGCCCGCTCCCGGTGGCCCACCTCCCCGGGCTGCTCCCATTTCGCCGAGCGGCCATGCCAGCGCTGGCCCTTGACCTGCTGGCGCAGGTCCTCCTCCAGCTGGATGGCCAGCCGGGCCTGGCCGCCCGAGAGGCGCTCCGCCACCTGCTGCAGGTAGTGGCTGCGCACGGCCGACTGGGGCAGCTTGCCCAGCAGCTGCACCAGTCCGGAGACGGCCTGCTGGAACTGGTCGGCGCGGGCCAGATCCTTGCCTTCAAGCACCTGCTCGATCTGCCAGTCGAGCCAGAGGGGGGCCTGGTCCAGCAGGGAGCGGTACTCCCCCGGGCCGTGCTGCTGGAGGAACTCGTCGGGGTCCTTGCCGGCGGGCAGGTGCAGCACCCGCAGTTCCAGCTGGCCCTGCAGCGCCAGCTGCTCCACCTCGCCGATCGCCCGCTGGGCGGCGCGGATGCCCGCCCCGTCGCTGTCGAAGTTGAGGATCAGGCGCCGGCTGTCGCAGCAGCGGCACAGCTGGGTGATCTGGCTGGAGCTGAGGGCCGTGCCGAGGGCGGCCACCGCATTGGTGATGCCCGCGGCGTGCAGGGCGATGACGTCGAAGTAGCCCTCCACCACCACGGCCCGGTCGTCGCGACGGATGGCATCGGCGGCCCGATCCAGCCCGAACAGGTGCTTGCCCTTCTCGAACACCTCCGTTTCCGGGGAGTTGAGGTACTTCGGCTCGGCGCCGTCCAGCCCCCGGCCACCGAAGCCGATCACCCGCCCCTGGCGGTCGCGGATCGGCACCATCACCCGGTCGCGGAAGCGGTCGTAGAAGCCGCCGCCCCCCTTGCGGGCCACCACCAGGCCGGCCGCCTCCAGCAGGTCGGGGCCCAGGCCCTCCACCTGCTGCAGGTGCTGCAGCAGGCCGTCCCAGCCGGCCGGGGCATAGCCCAGCTGGAACGCCTCGAGGGTGGTCTCGCTGAGGCCGCGGGTCTGGCGCAGGTAGGTGAGGGCCGCCGCCCCCTCCGGTGCGCGCAGCTGGCCCTGGAACCAGCCCGCCGCCAGGGCCAGCACCCGGTGCAGCCGGTCGCGGCGGGAGAGCTGCTGGCGCAGGCGTTCCTGCTGGGGACCGTCAAGGGTTTCGACCGGCAGCTGGTACTTGCGGGCCAGATCCAGCACCACTTCGCTGAAGCTGGTGCGCTGCAGCTCCATCAGGAACTTGATGGCGTTGCCGCCGGCCCCGCAGGAGAAGCAGTAATAGAACTGCTTGGCGGGCGACACCGTCATCGACGGCGATTTGTCGTCGTGGAAGGGGCAGATCCCGACGAATTCACGGCCCTTCTTCTTGAGCACCACGTGCTCCCCCACCACGTCGACGATGTCGGCCCGCTCCTTGACGGCCTCGATCGTGCGGGGGTGGAGACGGGGAAGGTTCAAGGGTGCAGGCGCAAGGAGGACAGGCTGCGGAGGCAGGGGTGAAAGGGAAAGGGGGGTGGAACGGCTGCCGGCACCCCCCAGCGGTGGTGGTCGGGCTGGCGCCATTCTGGGGCCTGCCACCACCGCTGGAGATCGCCGGGTGAACCGAATGAGTTCTGCCGACGGCGGCGGCGCCCTCCCGGCCGGGGCCTGGATGGTGCTCAGTGCCCTCGCCTTCAGCCTGATGGTGGTGGGGGTCAAGCAGGTGGGCGAGCGCCTGCCCCTGGCCGAGGTGGTGCTGGCCCGGGCCCTGGTGAGCCTGGCCCTGAGCTACGCCATGGTGCGCCGGATCGGCGTGGATCCCTGGGGGCAGCGCCGGGGGCTGCTGGTGGTGCGGGGGCTGGTGGGCAGTGCCGCCCTGTTCTGCGTCTACGCCGCCGTGGTGCACCTGCCGCTGGCCGCCGCCACGGTGCTCCAGTACCTCTACCCCACCTTCACGGCGCTGCTGGCCTGGCTGCTGCTGGGCGAACGGCTGGGGCGGCGGGTGCTGGCCGCCATGGGGCTGGGCTGGCTGGGGGTGCTGCTGGTGGCCCGGCCCACGGCCGGCGCCCCCCTGCCCGCGACCTGGGTGCTGGTGGCGGTGGCCGGCGCCCTGCTGACCGCCGTGGCCTACGTGAGCGTGCGGCGCCTGGCGGAGAGCGAGCATCCGGCCGTGATCATCCTCTACTTCCCGCTCGTGGCCGTTCCCCTCAGCCTGCCGGCGGTGCTGCTGAATCCGGTGCTGCCCACACCGGCCGAGCTGCTCTGGCTGGTGGCGGTGGGGGTGTTCACCCAGCTGGGTCAGGTGGGTCTCACCCGGGCGCTCACCCAGCTGCCGGCGGCCCGGGCCACGGCCATCAGCTACGTGCAGGTGGGATTCGCCGCCCTCTGGGGCTGGTGGATCTTCGGGGAGCCCATCGATCTGCCGACGGCCGGCGGGGCGGGCCTGATCCTGGTCGCCACCCTGATCGCTCTGCGGCAGCCCCCCGGGGTGGCCGCCGCGATGGAACCGGCGCGGGAGCCGCCCGTACGATGACGCCGCCGGATTGGGTTCCTCCGCTGTACCCGCCACTCCCCATTGGGCTCCATGGCTGGCTGGCCACGGCGGAGGCCGGCCTGAGCCACAGCACCGGGATGAGCCTGCTGCGCCCGGCGATCGCTCCCAGTGTGGTGCCGTTGCCGCTGATGATGGTGACCGTCGGGGGCATCTTTCTCGGCACCCTGGCCATCAGCCGCTTCTCCCTGAAGATCGGCGTCCCGGCCATCCTCGGGGTGCTGCTGTTCGGGCTGCTGATCAACCCCTCGGTCACCCTGTTCAGCCAGGAGACGATCCTGCGGCTGCAGGCCTTGAGTCTGTCGATTCTGCTGTTCAACGCCGGCCTCGAGACCGACATCCGCTCGATCCGCGGCTTCCTCGAGTACGGCATCATCCTGGCGGTGGGCGGGGTGATCCTCTCCAGCCTGCTGCTGGGGGTGATCATCTGGGCCGTGGCCTCCCCCGATGCCGGCGGCCTCGAACTGGGCTTCCAGCAGATGCCGCTGGCGGTGGCCATGCTGATCGCCGCCTGTCTGGGCTCCACCGATGCGGGAGCCACCATGAATGTGCTGCAGTCCCTGCAGAAGGCGATCCCGCCGAAGCTGGCGGCCCTGGTGCAGTTCGAATCGGCGGTGAATGATCCCACCGGCATTCTTTTCCTTGGCCTGGTGATCGGCCTGACGAGCGTCGATGGCGGCAGCAGTGGCCACGCCGTGGTGCTGGAGCAGCTGCAGACCTTCCTGCAGAAGATCGGCTCGGGCCTGCTCATCGGGGTGTGCGTGAGCTACATCGGCCGCTTCAGCCTCAACCGGCTGGTGCGGGATCCGAGCCAGCTGCTGATTCTTGGCATCTCCATCGGCCTGATCTCCTATGGCCTGGCGGAGCTGCTGGGGGGGTCCGGCTTCATCAGCGCCTATGTGGCCGGCCTGGTGCTCAGCAACCTTCCCTACAGCAACGAACGGATCACGCCGCAGGCCCTGCAGCAGACCCTGCTGCCGTTCAACACCATGACCGAGATCACCGTGTTCCTGATCTTCGGGCTCAGCGTCCACCCCCGGGCGCTGCTTCCCTCGGTGCCGGAGGGGATCATCGTCGCCATCGCCATGATGCTGGTGGCCCGACCGGTGAGCGTTCTGCTGCTGCAGCGGTTCTCCCCCTTCGATCGGCGCGAGTCCCTGCTGGTGTCCTGGTGCGGTCTGCGCGGTGCCGTTCCCCTCGCCCTCAGTTTCGTGATGGTGGAGGCCATCCCCCGGGTGCGGGGCATCGACCCGGCCAGCGTGCCCAGCCTGGTGAGGAACGCCGGCGGCATCGTCTTCTGCGTCGTGGTGATCAACCTGCTGGTGCAGGGGCTGACCCTGCCGCGGGTGATCCGCTGGCTGCGGCTCGGCGAGGCGGCTCCCTCAGCCCCGTGAGCGCCGGGGCAGGGGGAGGGGATCGGTGATCCAGTCCTGGCGGCTGCCGTCGCTGCTGCCGCTGGGGCGGGCCAACCGCCAGCTCTCCCCCCTGGGGCCAGGCTGCAGGTAGAGCTCGAAGGGACTGTCGACGCGGATGACGTCCCCCGGCAACCGCCAGTCGAACCGGCCCGTGAGATGCAGGCCGCGGTCCGGCCCGATGGCCACCGCCTCCTGCCCATCGACCCGCACCCGACTCACCTCGGGCAGGCCGTCCGCCTGGAGATCGAGAGCCCGGGCGATGGCCCCCTGGGTGAGCTGGATCTGCAGCGTCAGGGCCTCGAGCAGCACCCCCCTGGGGGGCTGGCCCACCCGGCTGCAGCCCCCCAGGAGCAGCAGCATCGCCAGCAGCATCGCCAGCAGCACCCCCGGCACCGGGGCCGTCGGCGAGGGGAGGCGAGCCGGGGGGCTTGGCAGGAGGGGCAGCATGGGGGCTGACGCACGTCTCACCATGATCGGCTGGCTGCAGGGGCGACTGGCCGAACCATGGCAGCAGGCTCACCGATGCGGGGCGCTGCTGATCTGCCAGGGGGTGGGTTACGAGGTGCAGCTCACCCTGCGCCAGTGGCGCCGCCTGCCGGAAGAGGGCTGCGACCTGGGCCTCCACATCCACCACAGCATCCGCGACGACGGCTGGACCCTCTACGGCTTTCCCGATCGGCAGGAGCGGGACCTGTTCCGGGAGCTGGTGGCCGTGAGCGGCGTGGGCCCCCAGATGGCCCTTGGCCTGCTCGGGGCCCTGGAGGTGCCCGATCTGGTGCGCGCCATCGTCCACGCCGACCTGCGCAGCCTCTGCCTGGCTCCCGGGGTGGGCAAGCGCACGGCTGAACGGCTGTCGGTGGAGCTGCGGGCGCGCCTGCAGGAGCGCTTCGCCGGCCTGGTCGATCCCCTCGAGGACGACGGGGGCCCCGGTGAGACCCCCGATGGCGCCCCTTCGGCCCCCTGCCGTGAGGAGGTGCAGATCACCCTGGTGGCCCTCGGCTACGAGCCCCTGGAAATCCACCGGGCCCTGCGGGCCGTCGCCGCGGGGCTCGACGCCTCCGCCGGCGCCGACGACTGGATCCGGGAAAGTCTGCGCTGGCTGTCCCGCGCCGTGGCCTGAATCGGGAGGCTCCGAGGATGGGCCAACGGGCCGCACGTTAAGGTGTTGGTTTGCACCGTTCGGGCCCCGATCCGCCCATGCCGCTCACCACCACCCAGAAACAGGAACTGATCAATTCCCATCAGGCCCACGGCACCGACACCGGCTCGGTGGAAGTGCAGGTCGCGATGTTGAGCGAGCGGATCCAGCAACTCAGTGGCCACCTGCAGAAGAACATCCACGACTTCTCCTCCCGCCAGGGGTTGCTCAAGATGATCGGCCGCCGCAAGCGCCTGCTCGGCTACCTCCGCGCCCAGAGCGAGACCCGCTACGCCGAACTGATCAAGAAGCTCGGCATCCGCGGCTGAGGACGGTTCCATGGCCCGTCGGCCGAAGCCGAAATCCTTCGGGGCAGATCGTCCCGTACCGACGACCCCGGCCAGGGCGCCCCGCCAGCAGGTGATCCCGGATGCGGTGGCCAACCGCATGGTCCGTCGCATCGCCATTGCCACCGGCACCCCCACGCTGCTGGGGATGGGGGTGTTCGTCGCCAGCTACCTGCTGGTGAGCCGCGGTCTGCTCGATATCCCCCCCGGCCTCACCCTGGTGGGTTCCGGGGCCTTCTTCCTGCTCGGCCTGCTGGGCCTGAGCTACGGGGTGCTCTCGGCCAGCTGGGAGGACGGCCCGGGCAGCCTGCTGGGCTTCGAGCAGATCGGCGTGAACATCGGCCGGGTGCGGGCCTCGGTGCGGGCCATGCGCCAGGGCACCTCGGGCTCCGGCTCAGGCAGCTCCCAGGGGTGAGCGCAGCCAGGCCCTGAAGTCGGCCGAGGCGAGGGTCTGCACGGCCGCCGACGCATCGGCGACGCAGAACTGGCCCCCCAGGCGCACGAAGCGCGTTTCGTCCTGGTGCTTCACCAGCGCCACCACCGGCACCTTGACCCCCGCCTCCTCCTGACCGGGGCGATGGCGGGTGAGGCATTCCCGCAAACGGTGCTGAACGGCGATGTCACCGGCCTGCTCGGGGGCCAGCTCCACCATCACCAGCTGCAGGTCCTCGATGCTGCGGCAGTCATCCACGAGCAGCTGCACCCGGTCGTCACGGCGGTCGACACCGGCCCAGAGCAGCAGGCGGGCATCCACCATCAGGTGGTCGGCCAGGCGGGCGTAGCTCTTGGGGAACACCACCGCCTCGCAGGAGCCGGTGAGGTCCTCCAGCTGCAGCACGGCCATGCGGTCCCCCTTGCGGGTGGTCACCTGGCGGATCTCGCTCACCATCACCACCACGCTCACCTTGGCCTTGTCGGCCATCTCCTCGAGGTTGGCCAGGCCGATCGGCGTCAGCAGCCGCACCTGGGACGCCAGCTGGCGCAGGGGGTGGTCGGAGATGTAGAAGCCCAGCAGCTCCTTCTCCAGCTTCAGCTTCTCGGTGGGGGGGTAGTCGGGCACGGGAGCGGCCCTGGGCGGGGCGGGGGCCTCCACGGCGGCGGCGCCCTCGGCAGCCCCCGAGCCGCCGCCGAACAGGTCGAACAGGTTGCCCTGGCCGCTGGCCCGGTCGCGGGCGCGGGAGCTGGCCCAGTCGAGCACCAGATCGAGGTCGGCCATCAGCTGGGCCCGGTTGGCCTTGGGTTCGAGGCCATCGAGGGCACCGCAGTGGATCAGGGACTCGATCGCCCGGCGGTTCAGCTGCTGGCCGGGAATCCGGTCGCAGAGGTCGGCGAGGTGCAGGAAGGGGCCACCGCTGGAACGGGCCTCGATCAGCTGGCGGATGGCGCCATCCCCTAGGTTGCGGACGGCGGAGAGGCCGAAGAGGATCTTCTTGCCCACGGGCGTGAAGTCGATGCCGGAGGCATTGACGTCCGGTGGCATCACCTCGATGCCCATGGCCTGGCAGTTGGCGATGTAGCGCTGCACCTTGTCGGTGGTGCCGGCATTGACGGTGAGCAGGGCCGCCATGTAGGCCACCGGATGGTGGGCCTTGAGGTAGGCGGTCTGGTAGGTGACGGCGCCGTAGGCGGTGGAGTGGCTCTTGTTGAAGCAGTACTCGGCGAACAGGACCATCTGGTCGAACAGGGCATCGGCAATGGAAGCCTCGACGCCGCGTTCACTGGCGCCGGTGACGAACTGGTGGCGGTGCTTCTGCATCTCCGACACCTTCTTCTTGCCCATCGCCCGCCGCAGCAGATCGGCCTCACCGAGGGAATAGCCCGCCAGATCCTGGGCGATCCGCATGATCTGCTCCTGGTAGACCATGATCCCGTAGGTCTCCTTGAGGATCGGCTCCAGCTTGGCGTGGGCCACATCGATGGCCTCGCGGCCATGCTTGCGGTTGATGAACTTGGGGATCAGGCCCGCATCGAGGGGGCCGGGCCGGTAGAGGGCCAGGATCGAGGAGATGTCCTCCAGGGAGGAGGGTTTGAGATCACGGACGATCTGCCGCATGCCGCTGGATTCGAGCTGGAAGATGCCCTCCAGATCCCCCCGGGCCAGCAGGGCGTAGGTGCCCGGATCGTTGGCCGGCAGGGCGTCGGGATCGAGCCGTTCCCCCTCGGCCTGGGCCACCAGCTCGATCGTCTTTTCGATCATGGTGAGGTTCTTGAGGCCCAGGAAGTCCATCTTCAGCAGGCCCATCGCCTCGACGTCCTCCATGAAGTACTGGGTGATCACCTGGCCGTCGTTGTTGCGCTGCAGGGGCACCAGTTCGTCGAGGGGTTCGGCAGCGATCACCACACCGGCGGCATGGACACCGAAGGTCTTGTTGGTGCCCTCGATGCGGCGGGCCAGGTCGACCCAGTGGCGCACCTTGGGATCGTTCTCGTACTTCTCACGGAATTCCGGCACCGGCGACTCGGCACCGATCATCTCGGCGAGCTTGGCGGGCTTGCCCCGGGCCACGGGAATCAGCTTGGCCAGCCGGTCGGCCTCGCCGTAGGGAATGTCGAGCACCCGGGCCACGTCCTTGAGCACCGCCTTGGAGGTCATGCGGTTGAAGGTGATGATCTGGGCCACCTTGTCCTCGCCGTAGCGGCGGGTGACGTAGTCGATCACCTCGCCGCGGCGCTCGATGCAGAAGTCGGTGTCGATGTCCGGCATCGACTTGCGTTCCGGGTTGAGGAAGCGCTCGAACAGCAGGCCGTGCTCCACCGGATCGATGTTGGTGATGCCGAGGGCGTAGGCCACCAGCGAACCGGCGGCCGACCCCCGGCCCGGCCCCACCGGGATGCCCTGCTCCCGGGCGAAACGGATGTAGTCCCAGACCACCAGGAAGTAGGTGGGGAAGCCCATCTGCTCCATCACCTGGAGCTCGAAGGCCAGCCGCTCCCCGTAGCCGGGATCGATCGGGGCCTCCTCGGTCAGCGACAGCCGGCGACGCAGACCCTGGTGGCTCACCTCGCTGAGGTAGCTCACCGGCGTGTGGCCCTCGGGGATCGGGAAGCGGGGCATCTGGTAGCGCCCGAGGATGTCGTAGTCCTCCACCTTCTCGGCCACCCGGGCGGTGGTGGCGATGGCGTCGGCGATCACCTCCGGCTCGAGGTGGTCGGCGAAGAGCCGGGCCATCTCCGCCTCGCTCTTGATGTATTCGGTGCCCGTGTAGCGCAGGCGCTTCTCGTCGCTGATCAGCTTGCCGGTGAGCACGCACAGCAGAGCGTCGTGGGCCTCGACGTCGTTGCTGGTGAGGTAGTGGGCGTCGTTGGTGGCGATCAGGGGGATGCCCAGCTCAGCGCCGATCCGGGCCATCTCGACGTTGACGATGCGGTCCTCGAGGCCGCCGTGGTCCTGGATCTCCAGGTAGAAGTCGTCGCCGAACACCTCCCGGTACCAGGCGGCCACCTCGCGGGCCACCTCCGGGCGACCGCGCAGGATCGCCTGGGGAATCTCACCGCCCAGACAGGCGGTGGCCACCATCAGACCTTCGCTGTACTGGCGCAGCAGGGCTTTATCGATGCAGGCCCGCGAGAAGATCCCCCGGCCGCGCATGCCGCGCAGGTGGCTGATGCTGGTGAGCTTGACCAGGTTGCGGTAGCCGACGGCATTCTTGGCCAGCACCACCAGGTGGTAGCGACGCTCCTTCTTCGGCTGCGGATCCTCGATCGAGCCGTTGATCACGTACATCTCGTTGCCGATGATCGGCTTGATGCCCGCCTTGGTGCAGAGCTTCAGCAGCTCGATGGCGCCGTACATCACCCCGTGGTCGGTCAGGGCCAGGGCCGGCATGCCCAGCTCCACGGCCCGCTGGACCATCGCCGGCAGCTGGGAGGCCCCGTCCAGCAGGCTGTAGTCGCTGTGGTTGTGGAGCGGAACGAAGGCCACGGCGTCGGTGGGTATGGCCACCACAGGATGGGGTCAGCCTACCGGGCACCACCAGATCTGGTGGTTCAGGCCAGGTCCGTGATGGCGCTGCGGGCCCGTCCGGGCCTGCAGGGGAGGGCCGGAGGGCGACTATCCGGCCGCCTGGAGGTTCGGGCAGGGCATGGCCCAGAGGGTCTGCAGCTTCAGAGCCTGGTCCGTGTTGCCCTTGGCTGCGAGCTGGTTCAGCGTCAGCTGAATCCGCTCGCAGTCGACCTGCTTTTCGAGTTTGGCGCGCTGGCTCCGGAGCTCCTGAAGCTCCCGTTCCGCCATCTGGCGCCGGGCCTGCTGCTGGCCATCGGCGGCCTGGAGACGGCTCGCCCCTGCGTCCATCTCCCTGAGCTGCAGCTGCAGGGCGGCCTCCCGCCGGGAGGCGGACTCCAATTCGTTCCTGAGGGCCAGCTCGCCTTCCATGCGCTGCATGGACTCCCGATTGGCCTGATCCTGGGCGGCCTGGACCCGGGCCTCGGCCTGGAGCCGCTGCTGGTGCTGGTTGTTGAGGATGGCGACGCCGGCCACCACCAACACCACGGCCGACAGCACGGCCAGCCAGGTCCTGTTCTGCCGATGGGAGAGGTTGTCCATGCCTGTCTCTAATCAGGCAACGAGGCAGCGTTGGCCGATCGATGCGGCGTGCGGCGGATCCGTGGCCGATGGGCTGCAGCCGCCTTCATGGACCCTCAGCCAACCATCCCTTCCCAGGGCTTTCTAGGGAGGCGGCCAGAGGCACGTGCCTGCATCCAGCACATCGGCATCATCCACGAAGCGGACGATCGTTCCATCCTTGCGGATGGACTGAAAATCATCAATCAGCGCCCCGATGTTGGTATAGACATAGCGTCCCGCCGATTCAGGGGCGATGGCTTCGATCCACTGGGTTTCGAACTCCGATGGCCGGCCCCCTTCGACCCGCCTGATCTCGGTCACCTTCAACAGTTTCAAGGGGATCGGCGCGCCACGACCCTGATAGAGAACGTAGGCGCTGGAATCGCTGGTGGAGCGAAGGCCGAACTGAAGTCTCTGAAGTGGTTGCACACCGATGGACCTCAGGCAGCGGACATTGTCCTGACCAGCCCGGACAGGAGGGGCCGCGGCGATCAGGAACAGCAGGACGGCCAGGAAGCCCTTCCTCTGGATCTCCCTGGCGGTTCGCACGATCAATCAGCCTCTTTCGATCGGTTTGGAGACGTGCTGGTGGGCGACCTTCCACTGCCCCTCACGCTTGCGCAGGCAGAACGTGATGCGGACGGTATCGCTGAAGGTCGCTCCGTCCGGGAGTGTTCCGCCGCACGCGAGCAGGCCAAAGGCATACCCCACATCCGCTCCCGCCTCGACAGTGAGATCCTCCAGGTCGAACACCACAGCACCCCGGGCGTCCGGCTGCCAGGACTCCCAGCTGTCCCGGTAGCGCGCCGCTGAGGTGTACCGCAGTGGCGACAGCACGTCGAAGATCACCAGATCGTCCTGATGATGGGCGAGAACGTCGTCGTGCCGACCGTCACGGGTGGCGACGGCCCACCGATCCAGGACCCTTCGGATCGCCGCTTCATCCGGGTTCATCGCCGGCGACACCCGATCGAGACAACCACCCTAGGGACCTGGCCGGTGGCCCATCCCGGAGGGTTGGGAGTCGGCCTCCTGCTCAGGCCACCAGCGTCGCCGCGGGCCGGGCGTCCATCACCCGGGCCGCCTGCTCGTACTGATGGGCCACCCGCAGCAGCTTGGGCTCCTCCAGCACGCCGGTGATCAGCTGCAGGCCGATGGGCAGACCCTGGGCGTCGAAGCCGCAGGGCACGCTGATGGCCGGCAGGCCGGCCAGGTTGGCGGGGATGGTCAGCAGGTCGGCCAGATACATGGCCAGGGGATCGCCGGCGTGGGCGCCGCTGGGGAAGGCGGTGGTGGGGGAGGTGGGGGTCAGCAGCACGTCGACGGTCTCGAAGGCGCGGTCGAAATCGCGGCGGATCAGGGTACGCACCTGCTGGGCCTTGCGGTAGTAGGCATCCACGTAGCCGGCGGAGAGCGCATAGGTGCCGATCAGGATGCGGCGCTGCACCTCCTCGCCGAAGCCCTCGGCCCGGCTGCGGGCGGTCATCGCCGCCAGGCCGTCACTGCCGGGCTCGCCGGGGGCGGCCCGGAAGCCGTACTTGACGCCGTCGTAGCGGGCCAGGTTGGCGGAGGCCTCCGAGGGGGCGATCACGTAGTAGGTGGCGATGCCGTCGTTGAAGCGGGGGCAGCTCACGTCCACGAGCTCACAGCCCAGGGCCTCCAGCTGGGCGGCGGCCGCCAGCACCGAGGCCTTCACCGCAGGGTCCAGGCCCTCCTGGTCGAAGCACTCACGGATCAGGCCCACCCGCAGCCCGGCGATGGGCTTCTCCAGATCGGCGGAATAATCGGGCACCGGCGCCCGTAGACAGGTGGCATCGCGGGGATCCTCCCCGGCGATCACCTGCAGCAGCTCGGCGGCATCGGCCACGCTGCTGCTGAACGGTCCCACCTGGTCCAGTGAACTGGCGAAGGCCACCAGACCCCAGCGGCTCACCCGGCCGTAGGTGGGCTTGAGGCCCACCACCCCGCAGAAGCTGGCGGGCTGGCGGATCGAGCCGCCGGTGTCCGAACCCAGCGAACCGATGCATTCACCGGCGGCCACGGCGGCCGCACTGCCGCCGGAGCTGCCGCCGGGCACCCGATCCGGATTCCAGGGGTTGCGGCTGGCGCCGAAGGCCGAGGTCTCGGTGGAGCTGCCCATGGCGAACTCGTCGAGGTTGGTCTTGCCCAGCAGCACGGCGCCGGCCCGCCAGAGCCGCTCGGTCACCGTGGATTCGTAGGGGGGCACGAAAGTCTCCAGCATGCGGCTGGAGCAGGTCGTGCGGATGCCCTTGGTGCAGAGGTTGTCCTTGATGGCCAGGGGAATGCCGGCCAGGGGGGGCAGGGACTCACCGGCCGCCCGGGCCGCGTCGATCCGATCGGCATCGGCCCGCGCCCGCTCGGCGGTGACCTCCAGAAAGGCGTGCACGGTGGGATCGACCGCCGCGATGCGCGCCAGGTGGCGATCCGTGAGCTCCCGGGCCGACACCTCGCCCCGCCGAAGCTGCTCCCGCCATTCGGCGATGCCCATCCAACCGCTGACCAGCTGCGTTGGACGCTATCAGTCGACCAGAATCACGCGGCCAGATCCGGGGATTCGGTGAACGGCTCCCGGCGGCCGGTGCGCAGGCACTGGTGCTCCAGGGACGCCGGTGACTCCGCCCGCAGGTCGTCCAGGAAGGCGGGCAGGGCCTGCTCCAGCGTCCGCCGACGCACGAAGGGCCCGAACCAGTACACCGCATCAGGGGAGCGGGTTTCCACCCGCGCCCACCAGGCCAGGCCCAGCCCATTGGCGATGCCGCGCATGGGCCAGAGCAGTGGGTTCATGGAGGGGAGGAGGAGGCGAGGTGGCCATTCTGGGGGGCGGCTGGGCCACCCCCGCCGGTGGCATCAGAGGCGGATGTCGCCGTCGAAGCCCGGCTGGGGCGATGCCAGGTATGGCAGGGGCTCCAGGGGGTTGGCCGTGGGCTCGGCGAGCAGCGCAGCCGCCGCTTCCGGCAGCACCGGGAGGTCTTCCGGGTCGGGTTCGGCGGCGGTCGGTTCGGCCAGCTCGGCGGCGGTCGGTTCGGCCGACTCGGTGGCTACCGATTCGGCCAGCTCGGCGGCTACCGGTTCGGCCTGAGCCTCCTGGTGGCTCCAGGCAGGGTCGTTGTCACCATCGAGCTCCTCAGCCGCTGCTTCGTCCAGGAACGGGGCATCCAGTTCGGCCATGACCTCCGCGTCCGGGGCAGCTTCCACGTCCGGCATGGCCTCCGTCTCCGGCAGCACCACAGCTTCGGGCCGGGTCTCCGGCTCGGGGTCGGGGGGCGCCGGCAGCGAGGGCCGCACGATCCTGGGGGCGGGGGCGGTGCCCGTCAGGCCCCGCATCCAGCCGCGCCGAGCGACTTCGTAGAGCAGCAGCGCCGTGGCCACCGAGGCGTTCAGGCTCGGCGTGGCACCGCGCAGGGGAATGCGCACCAGCTGGTCGCAGGAGCGGCGGGTGAGCAGCGACAGGCCGTCGCCCTCCGAACCGGTGACGACCACCAGGGGTCCCTCCAGGTCCACCTCCTCCAGGCTGACCGTGCCCTCCTCGGCCAGACCCACCACCCGATAGCCCTCCTGCTTGAGGGTGTCGAGGGAGCGGTTGAGGTTCACCACCCGCGCCACCGGCAGGTGCTCGAGGGCACCAGCCGCCACCTTCGCCACCGAGCCGGTCAGGCCGGCATTGCGGCGCTGGGGCAGGACCATGCCATGGGCCCCCAGGGCCTCGGCGCTGCGGACGATGGCGCCGAGGTTGTGGGGGTCGGTGAGCCCGTCCACTGCGATCAGCAGGGGGGCCTCGCCGATGGTGCGGCAGCCCTCGATCAGGCTGGTGAGGTCGAGGGTCTCGGCGGCGGCGGGCTGCAGCACGATGCCCTGATGCACGGCCCCCCCGGTGAGCTGGCCCAGGCGCGCCCAGGTCACTTCTTCCACGAGCACGCCGGAGGCCTTGGCCTCCCGCAGCAGCTGCAGGAACCGGGGGTTGAAGCGCATCTCCGGGGTGCACCACACCCGGTGGATCGGCCGGCCGCTCTCCAGGGTGGCCTGGGTCGTGTGGCGGCCCCAGATCAGGTCGGTGGGGGCGGAGGCGGCGAAGGCCTCCACCGCGCCACGGAAATCGACATCGGAACCGTCGGACTCCGGCCGCTCGGGGCCGCTGCGGCCCTGGAAGGGGCGCGGGGCGCGGTCAGCATCCCGGAACAGGGCCGGGCCCCGGCGGGCCGGCCCCGTCCGCGACGGGATGGGACGGCCGCTGGTCGGGCGTCCGGCGCCGGAGCGGCCGGGGACGGGGCGGCCGAAGGAGGGGCGGGCGGGGACGAAGCGGTCCCCAGGGCGCCGATCGCGGGTCGGCCGGCCGCCGCCGCCGCGGGAGTCGTCGGGGCGATCGGCGCCGGGGCGGCCCTCAAAGGGTCGACGGCCATAGGGGCTGCCGCCGGCTCGATCGGGGGCACCTGAGCGCTCGCCACCCCGCTCACCACCCCTTTCAACGCCACGGTCCCGATCGAAGGGGGGCCTGTCACGGCTGTAGCCCTCTCCGGGGCGGCGGGGGCGGGGCGAGGCGGCGCCGCGGCTGACGGGGCGCCCGCCGGCACCGGAGCCGAGACGCCGGGGGGTCCGGTCGGCGCCGGGGTCGGAGCGGCGGTCAGGCCGACGGTCGGGGCGGCGGTCACCGCGGCGGTCAGGGGAGGGACTCATGGGCTGGCGGATGGGGAACGGGGTTCGGTCTTCTCGAGATGGTCCAGCAGCTCAGCCAGCCGTCTGGGGTCCTGCAGAAAAAGCCATCCCAGCATCGTCTCAAATCCCGTGGCCTGCCCATAGGCGTGGGGCGCACCGCGACGGGGGCCCCGCCCGGCCTGGTTGCGTCCGCGAAGGACCACGCGGCGCTCCGCCTCGCTGAGCAGGGGATCCAGTCGCCGCAGGGCCTCCGCCTGGGCCTCGGCCTGCACCTCCGCCACCACGGCCCGGTGCAGGTCGGCGGCCCTGGCCGGTTGGCGGCAGCGGCGCAGGCGCTGGTGCAGTTCCCACACCGCATCCCCCAGCCAGGCCAGCTGGGCCGTGGCGAGGGCAGTCGCTGGTGGCTGGGGGGGCACGGAGGCCACCCAGTGGCCTGACCCCTCAGGCGGGGGCGAGGCTGCCAAGGGCGGACTCCAGGTCGGGTTGAAGGTGCAGGAAGGCCTCCAGGCGCACCAGTTTGACCGTCTGGACGACCCTGGCGTTGCCGACCACAAGGAACTGGCGGGCGCTGTCGTTGAACAGCTTGGCCAGTTGCACCAGGGCACCGAGTCCGGAGGAATCGATGAAATCGATCCGGCTGAGGTCGATGACCACGGGCAGGGTCTCTCCCTTGTGCCGGTCGGTGATGAATTCGGTGAACTGCTTGTCGGAATAGGCGTCCAGCTGCCCCGTGAAACTGAACAGCAGGCACTCATCCCGCCGTTCGCTGCCCCCTCTCAGGGAGACGGTCAGTCGCTGCAGGTCGGTGATGGCCCCGTCCTCAAGGTGTGGAACGCGAGGAACTGTAGAGACCCCCATCCCGATTCAGGGAACCGCAACGAAACGTGCCGATTCAGCGACGTTCCGCCATCAGCGCCACGAACCGGGCGAAGTGGTGGTCGGCGTCGTGGGGACCGGGGCTGGCCTCCGGGTGGTACTGGATGCCGAAGACGGGCTGGTGACGCAGGGCCAGGGCGGCCACGGTGCGGTCGTTGAGATTCAGGTGGGTGATCTCCACCCGCTCGGCGGGCAGGGAGGCCGCATCGAGGGCAAAGCCGTGGTTCTGGCTGGTGATCTCCACCGACCCGGGGGAGCCGCAGGGGTGGTTGAGGCCGCGGTGGCCGTAGCCGAGCTTGAAGCTGCGGCCCCCCAGGGCCAGGCCGAGGATCTGGTGGCCCAGGCAGATGCCGAAGACCGGCAGCTGCGGCTGCTGCAGCAGATCCCCGGCCAGGGCGATCCCCTCGGCCACGGCGGCCGGATCACCGGGGCCGTTGGAGAGGAACACCCCTTCCGGCTCCAGGGCCAGCACCTGCTCCAGGGTGGCGTCCGCCGGCAGGACGGTGACGGCACAGCCATGGGCCACCAGGCGCTCGAGGATGGCGCGCTTGATGCCGAAATCGATCGCCACCACGCGGTAGGGACGGTCGGGACGGGTCTGGAGCCGGGTGTCGAAGGCGGCCGAGCAGCTCCGGTTCCAGCTGTAGGGCTCCCGCGTGCTCACCTGGGCCGCCAGGTTGAGGCCGTCCATGGACGGGGCGGCCCGCACCTGGGCCAGCAACGTGGCCGGGTCGGTGCCGTCGCTGGCGATGGCGCCATTCAGGGCGCCACCCTCGCGCAGGTGGCGCACCAGGGCCCGGGTGTCGACACCCCGGATGCCCACCACCCCCTGGCGCACCAGCCACTGGTCGAGCGTCTGCTCGCAGCGCCAGCTGCTGGGCCGGGGGGCGAGCTGGCGCAGGATGCAGCCGCGGGCGTGGGCGTGGTCGGCTTCGAGGTCCTCGCCGTTGACGCCGGTGTTGCCGAGTTCGGGGTAGGTGAAGGTGACCAGCTGGCCGGCGTAGCTGGGGTCGGTGAGCACCTCCTGATAGCCGGTCATGCCGGTGTTGAAGACCACCTCGCCGCAGACATGGCCGCGGGCGCCACAGGCCAGCCCCCGCAACACGGTGCCGTCGGCCAGGACGAGCACGGCCGGCGTGGCGTCGTCGGGACTGGGGACCTCGGGGGCCGCCTGTGGGGTGTCCAGGGGGGCGTCGGCAGGAATCCCGATCATCCTTCAGACCCCGCCAGGGCGTCGCGCAGGGCCTCCAGCCTGGCCCAGGCGCTGCCGTCACCCAGGGCCTGGCGGGCCCGCTCCAGTCCCGCCGCGATGGAGGGCTCCAGCCCCGCGGCCCACAGGACCAGGGCGGCGTTCAGCGCCACCACATCGGCCTGGGCCCGGGTGCCGCCGCCCTGCAGCACCGCCTCCAAAATGGCGCGGTTGGCCGCCACATCGCCGCCCCGGAGGGCCTCCAGATCCGCCGGGGCCAGCCCCAGCGCCGCCGGGTCGAGCCAGTCGCGACGCACCGCGCCGTCCTCCAGCAGGCGCAGCTCGCTGGGGCCGGAGAGGGTGGCCTCATCGAGGCCACCGTGGCCGTGGACGACGACGGCCCGACGCTGGCCGAGGCGGCGCAGGGCGTCGGCCATGGGATCGAGCAGGTCGGGCCGGGCCACACCCAGCACCTGGGCCTCCGGCGTCAGGGGATTGACGAGCGGCCCCAGCAGGTTGAAGACGGTGCGCACACCGAGGGTGCGGCGCAGGGGGGCCAGGCCCACCAGGGCCGGATGCCAGCCCGGGGCGAACAGGAAGGTGACGCCGGTGCGCGGCAGGGCCTCCACCACCGTCGCCAGGGGCGCCCCCAGGTCGAGGCCGAGGGCCTCGAGCACGTCGGCCGATCCGACCCGGCCGCTGGCGCTGCGGTTGCCGTGCTTGGCCACATGGGCACCGCAGGCGGCGGCCGTGAAGGCCACGGCGGTGGAGATGTTGAAGCTGTCGGCGCCGGCCCCGCCCGTGCCGCAGGTGTCGATCAGCTCCAGCGGCGGCCGTTCACCCGGCAGGGGGCAGGCCTGGCGCAGCACGGCGGCCATCGCCGCCAGTTCCTCGCCGCTGGTGCCCTTGGCCCGCAGGGCGGCCAGCAGGCCGCCGGTGAGCACCGGGTCGATGCTGCCCTCCAGCCAGCCCCGCATCAGGGCCTCGGCCTGGTCGGCCTGGAGATCCCGGCCATCCAGGAGCTGTTCCAGCAGCCGGGGCCAGGTGGGGGAGGCGGACATCACCGAACGCTGAAGCATCAGCGGCAACTTACGGGAGTCCGGCCAAAGAGAGGAACGGGGGACAGGAGCGCAAGAAAAAAGCCCGGGTGCAGAGCACGCCGGGCCGGGTGATGGGGACGCTCCCACTATCGCCCGAAGTGGGCCGTTCTGACCAACGGGCCCACGCGGCCGGCCGCCGGCCCTCAGCCGACGTCGTCGGAGGCGGTGTCGAAGCCCGAGCCCACGGCTTCGGCCACCGGTGCGGCACCGGGCCGGAACCCGGCCGCCCAGATGGCGCGGGTGCGAGCATGGAGCGCCGCGACGTCCAGTCCCCAGAGGCGCAGGATCCGCTCGAGGTCGTCACGGATGTCGGCGGCGCCGGGGAAGCCCGCATAGCGCATCTGCAACCGGGCGGCATCCACCAGGTGGGCGTCCTCGGGGCGCTCCACCGCCAGCAGCCGGTCGACCGTCTCCCGGTCAATGGCATGGAGGGGGTGGTTCTGGTCGTCCATGGCCCGGGCGGCCCGGGGGCCAGGGGAGGGATGCCTAGGTTAGGGATCCCCTTGCCCCGCCTTCCTGCATGGCTGCCCTGCGGCTGGATCTGATCGGGCGGTACCTCCGGCCCCACAGACGCACGGTGCTGGTGGGGGCCGCCGCCCTGGTGGTGGTGAACCTGCTGGGCGTGGCGATCCCGCTGGTGGTGCGGGAGTCGATCAACGAGCTCAAGCCCGGCTTCGTGCTGGCGGACGTGCTGGGGGTGGCGGGGCTGATCATCGTGATGGCCACCGTGATGGGGGCCACCCGTCTCTATTCCCGGATGCTGGTCTTCGGGGTGGGCCGCCAGGTGGAGGCGAGCCTGAAGGAGCGCATCTTCGACCACGTGCTCACCCAGGACCCCGGCTGGGTGCAGACCACCGGCAGCGGCGAGGTGATCAGCCGGGCCACCAGCGATGTGGAGAACATCCGCCGGCTGCTGGGCTTTGCCCTGCTGAGCCTCACCAACACGGTGCTGGCCTATGCCCTCACCCTGCCGGCCATGCTGGCGATCGATCCGCTGCTGAGCCTGGCGGCCGTCTCCCTCTACCCCGGCATGCTGATGGTGGTGCGCCTGTTCGGCGGCCGCATGATGAAGCAGCAGCGGCGCCAGCAGGAGGTGCTGGCCAACCTCAGCGACCTGGTCCAGGAGGACCTCAGCGGCATCGGCGCTATCAAGATCTACGGCCAGGAGGCCACCGAGGAGAAGGCCTTCGCCGACCTCAACAAGGTGTACCTGGACGCCCAGCTCTCCCTGGCGCGCACCCGCAGCACCCTGTTTCCGATGCTGGAGGGGATCGCCTCCCTGAGCCTGCTGCTGCTGCTGGCCCTGGGCAGCGGCCAGCTGGAGAACGGTCGGCTGAGCATCGGCGATCTGGTGGCCCTGATCCTGTTCGTGGAGCGCCTGGTGTTCCCGACGGCCCTGCTGGGCTTCACCCTCAACACCTTCCAGACCGGCCAGGTGAGCCTGGAGCGGGTGGAATCCCTGCTCAGCCATCCCCCCGCCATCGTCTCCCCCGCCGATCCGGTGCCCCCGGCCCGACCGGCACTCGGGGCGGTCATGGCCCGGGGGCTCACGGTCCGGTATCCGGGGGCGACGCAGCCATCCCTGGAGAACCTCAGCTTCACGATCCGCCCCGGCGAACTGGTGGCGGTGGTGGGTCCGGTGGGCTGCGGCAAGACCACCCTGGCCCGGGCCCTCGGGCGGATGGTGGAGGTGCCGCCCGACCAGCTCTTCCTCGACGGTGTCGACGTGACGCGGCTGCGGCTCAGCGACCTGCGGCGCCAGGTCGCCCTGGTGCCCCAGGAGGGTTACCTGTTCACCGCCAGCCTGGCCGACAACCTGCGCTACGGCGACCCGGAGGCCGGCATGGACCGGGTCGAGGAGGCCGCCCGCCAGGCCCGCCTGGAGGGGGACATCAAGGGCTTCCCCGACGGCTACCGCACCCTGGTGGGGGAGCGGGGCATCACCCTCAGCGGCGGCCAGCGCCAGCGCACCGCCCTGGGACGGGCCCTGCTGGTGGACGCGCCCCTGCTGGTGCTCGATGACGCCCTGGCCAGCGTCGACAACACCACCGCCGCGGGCATCCTGCGTTCGGTGCGCGAAGAGCAGCGGCGCACGGTGGTGATGATCAGTCACCAGCTCTCGGCCGCGGCGGCCTGCGACCGGATCCTGGTGCTGGAAGGGGGACACCTGGTCCAGGAGGGCCACCACAACGAGCTGCTGCTGCAGGAGGGCACCTACCGCCGGCTGTGGGACCGGGAAGAGGCCGACCGCCAGCTTCAGGCCGCCTGAAGCGGCGGTGCCCGCCGGCCGCGAGGGGCGGTTTCAAACAGTTGTTGAGCAGCCCGCATCAAGACCGCCGGCTGGGCTTATCTGGGGAGGCCGTGGTTTCCCCAACGCCTGCCACGCAGTCCCCATGGCCCCCACCCCGTCGTTCCTCAGCCAGCAGCCATACAACATCCGCTGCACCCTGACCTTCGGCGACATCTATGGCCAGGTGCTGATCTGGATGGCGGTGATCTTCGTGAGCCTGGCGGCGGGTCTGGCCCTGATGGGGGCGAGCCGCCCCCTGTTCGCCCTGGTGGGGGTGGGCCTGATCCTGGTGCTGTCGCTGCCCTTCCTGCTGTTCGCCTTCATCACCACCCTGCTGAACCACATCGCCCTGGTCCCGCAGCAGGACCAGCAGGGCCCTGCCTAGGTTGGTTTCCCCGCCAGGAAACACCGTGTTCGGCCTCTTCAGCAGCCCTGCGAGCGACCGCAGCCCTGCCCGGGACAGCAGCCTGCATGCGGTCCTCGGCACCCCCCTGACTGCCCCGCCGACGGCGGGCCAGGCCGAGGCCCAGTTCGGCTGCGGCTGCTTCTGGGGGGCGGAGAAGGGCTTCTGGCGGCTCCCCGGGGTGATCACCACCGCCGTGGGCTACGCCGGCGGCCAGCTCGCGTCCCCCACCTACGAACAGGTCTGCAGCGGCCGCAGCGGCCACGCGGAGGTGGTGCGGGTGGTCTGGGACACCAGCCGGGTTTCCTTCGCCGACCTGCTCAAGCTGTTCTGGGAGTGCCACGACCCCACCCAGGGCAACCGCCAGGGCAACGACCGGGGCAGCCAGTACCGCTCAGCCATCTACGTCGACGACCCGGAGCTGCTCGCCCTGGCCGAAGCGAGCCGCCAGGCTTACCAGAGCGCCCTTGACGCCACCGGCGGCGGCAGGATCACCACGGAGATCGCCAGCGGCCAGCGGTTCCACTTCGCCGAGCCCTACCACCAGCAGTACCTGGCCAAGCCCGGCAGCCGTCCCTACTGCTCCGCCCAGCCCACCGGGGTTCCCCTGGGCGACTTTCCCGGCGCCACCTACCTCCTTCCCGCCCGCGTGTGGGAAAGCTATGACTGGGCCATCCCCCATTGCGTCCTTCGCGGCGACAATGCGCCGATCGCCCTCGTCTGACCGCCTCCGCCATGGCCGCCCCCCCGCTGCTCGCGCTCGGACTTCTGCCGCTGCTGGCGATGCAGTCCCCATGGTGGGAGAACTACGACATCCGGGAGCGCTTCCTCTGCGGTGACCGCCTTTCGGTGGTGCTGGAGCGCAACGCCTCCCAGGCCTCCCTGATCGCCGGCCGCACCCGCGCCACCCTGTTCCGGGAGGCCTCCGATGCGCCGGGGCTGCGCTACCAGAACGAATCCCTGCGGGTGATCCTGCGGGGCGATGAACTCACCCTCGAGCAGCTGCCCATCAAACGGGTCTGCGTGCGCAGCGAACAGGTATGAAGCCCCTCTCCGATCGGGTCGTGATCGTGGCCCTGATCGCCGCGGTGGGGATCTGTTTCGCCCTGGCCTTCTGGACCGTGCGCCTGAACCCCTCCGGCGAGCCTCCGCTGCAGTGGCGCCAGGGGGGGCCCAGCGCCATGGCGCCGGGTGCCCCGGCGGCGGCCTTCCTGCCGTGAGAGACCCCGCCGAGGAGCAGGACCCGCCGAAGCGCCAGCTACATCCCCTGCCCAGGGGGCTGGTTGAGCTCTACGGCCTGCTGGCGGTGCTGTTCGTCCTGGTGCCCGAATGGATGGCCGGTGGGGCCCTGAAGGGCTTCCCGGAGGGCCGCGGGGGCTCGGAGCTGCCCCTGCCGTCGATGGCCTGGCAGCGGCTGCCGGAACTGCAGCTGGCCACCATGGGACTGGCGGAACTGCGGCTGCTGGCCCGTCGCGAGCACATCCGGGGCTACGCGGGCATGGCCCGTCAGCGGCTCACCAACCGCCTGATGCGACGGCTCTCGAGGCGGCGCAGGACCCCCAGGACGCTGTGATAGCTTCATGCCGCCGGGGCGTAGCGCAGCTTGGTAGCGCACCACTTTGGGGTAGTGGGGGTCGTGGGTTCAAATCCCGCCGCTCCGATTCAGCCGGCCCGCCGAACGCTCACCCCCCGCGGGTTTCGGTGGTCTTCCTTCCCGTCAGCTGATCCCGTCAGCTGATTTTTTTTGCCCAGCTCCCGTGTCCCGGGGTCTCGCCGGGCCTCAGCGCAGGCGGGTGAGCACGTTGAAGCGGACCAGCCAGAGGTTGACCCGTCGCCGCAGCCGGGGGGGCACCTCCTGGACCAGCTGGAACAGCTCCTGGGACGCCAGTCGGCGCAGGGCCCGAACGTCGACCCGCCAGAGCGCTTCCGCTTCCCGGATCAGCCGCGCCCAGGTCCGGGCCGTCTGCCAGCGGCGCACGGACTGCTGGGCGGGGTCAGCGCCATCAGCGGAGCCGGTCGGCGACCGGGTGACCATGGCTCCGACCCCGGAAGAACATCCCAAGGGTGGGGAGGCTGGCCAGCAGTGCCCGGGATCCCCGGTTCTGCTTCAAGGATCGAAACAAAAACGGAAGATCCCCGACCGAACCGCCGCCGACCTCAGGCGCTGTGGGCCAGCCGATCGGCGGGGACCGGATCCGCCACCAGCTCAACGGGGAAGGGCAGGGCTTCCACTTCCCGCCGGCTCAGCCGGCGGCTCCAGGCGCGCGGCACGGCCTCGTTCCAGCGGAAACCGGCTTCCTTGGCACGGTGACGCTCGGCGTAGGGCAGTTCGGCGCGGTAGAGGCTGCGGGGCTCCAGGGCGGCCAGCAGCAGCGCCTCCAGATCGCCGCAGCGCTCGAACACCTGGGCCAGGTAGATGCAGTCGGTGAGGGCGCGGTGGGCGGCCCACACGGGAACCCCATAGGCGAGGGCCAGATCGCGGACCGAGGGGGTGCTGCGCAGCTGGCGCTCGGCCGGCCAGCGGATGTCCTCCATTGAGCAGATCCAGGGGCGCTCCAGGGGCGGCAGGGGCCCCAGGCCGAACCACTGGCGATCGAAGGCGGCGTTGTGGGCCACCACGGCGTCACAGGCGGCGGCCATGGCCGCGAAACAGGCCAGGGCCTCCTGCAGGGGCTGCTCCAGCCGCGTCACGGCGGCGGGGATGCCGTTGATGGCCTCGGCGGCATTGGCCGGGCAGGGCAGCAGGAACGACACCTGGGTGAGCACGGCCCGGTGGGGCACGTGGAACAGGATCGCCCCCACCTCGATGCACTGCCCCTGGAGGGTGGAGAGGCCCGTGGTCTCCGTGTCGAGGATCAGCAGGGTCTCGGGCCCCCGGGGAAGGGCCCGCTGGGGACGCCCCGCGCAGGCCGGCAGGGTGATGGCAACGGGGCGCGGCGGTTCCACGGGGGCCTGCGGTGGCCATGGGGCCGGCGGCGGCGCGGAGGCCGGGGGTGGCGCGGTGGCGGGCGACGGGGATGCGGCCGGGACGGGGGGCTCCGGGGCGGCCAGGCCCAGCAGGTCGTTCTGCTGCCAGAGACCGGGTTGCTCCTGCATCGGCGCCATCCGCACGCTGCTCCATGGTCGCAAGCCGGGCAAGGCCTTCCGGCCCCACCCGGCGGGCCCAGCGTCAGGCGCCACCCGGCTGGCCCCGGGCCCGACCCCGCCGGTGCCGGCTTCCTAGGCTTGCTCGATCCTGCCCCGTCCCCCGCTCCGTGGCCCCAGCCCTCGCCCCCGGCGACACCGCCCCCCTGATCGCCCTCCCCGACCAGGACGGCACCGAGCACCGCAGCGACCACCTGGAGGGCAAGGCCCTGGTGCTGTTCTTCTATCCCAAGGACGAGACCCCCGGCTGCACCATGGAGGCCTGCGCCTTCCGCGACAGCTACGCCGACCTGCAGGCGCTCGGGGCCGAGGTGTGGGGCGTCAGCGGCGACGATGCCGCCAGCCACCGCCGCTTCGCCAACCGCCACCGGCTGCCTTTCCCCCTGCTGGTGGACGCGGGCAACCGGCTGCGCAAGGCCTTCGGCGTGCCCAGCGTGCTGGGGCTGCTGCCCGGCCGGGTCACCTACGTCATCGACGGAACGGGGGTGATCCGCCACGTGTTCAACAACCTGCTGGACGGCCCGGCCCACCGGCGCGAGGCCCTCGACGCCCTGCGCGGTCTCCAGGCCTCCTGAACCGGCCCACGATCCAGCACGGGGGAACCGGACGATGACGGCGTGGCGACAGCAGGGTGAGCTCTGGCGGCTGGAGCCGCCGGGCCGGCCCCGCGGGCTGATCGAGTTCATCGGTGGCAGCTACCTGGCCGCCACCCCCCAGCTCAGCTACCGGCGCTGTCTCGAGGCCCTGGCGGCGCGGGGCTGGCGCATCCACGCCTGGAGCTACGTGCCGGGCTTCGACCACCAGGCCCAGGCCAACACCGCCTGGCGCCTGTTCCGCCAGCAGCGGGAGGGGGCGATGGAGCCGCAGGACCCTCCGGCCTCCGGTGGGTCCGCCTTCCCCCTGATCCGGCTGGGCCACAGCCTCGGCTGCAAACTGCATCTGCTCGCCCCCGACGGCGGGCGCCGCTGCGATGGCCTGGTGGCCCTCAGCTTCAACAACTTCTCGGCCGAGCGGTCGATCCCCTTCCTGGCGGAGCTGGGCCAGCAGTTCCGCTTCCGCAGTGAGTTCAGCCCCTCCCCGGAGGACACCCTGAGGCAGATCGGCAGCAGCTACCGCCAGCCCCGCAACCTGGTGGTGCGCTTCAGCCGCGACACGATCGACCAGAGCGGGCGGCTGATCGGCGTGCTGCAGGCCAGGGCAGGCGATGCTTCCACCCTGCTGGAACTGCCGGGGGATCACCTCACCCCGGCCAGCGGTGGGCTGCGCAAGCAGTTTCTGGGGGAGTGGGCCGATGATCCGGCCCGCCAGCGCTCCATGGAGCGGCTGGCCGAGCAGATCGGCGCCTGGTCTCAGACCCGCAGCTGATCGAGCACCGAGCGGTCCTCCAGGGTGGAGGTGTCGCCGCTGACGTCCTGCCCCGCCGCCAGGGACCGCAGAATGCGACGCATGATCTTGCCGCTGCGGGTCTTGGGCAGGGCATCGGTGAAGCGGATCACGTCCGGCCGGGCGATCGGCCCGATCTCCAGCCCCACGTGGCGGCGCAGCTCGGCCTCCAGGGCCGCATCGCCGTCCACCCCCACATCCAGGGTCACGAAGGCGACAATCCCTTCCCCCTTGAGCTCGTCGGGCCGGCCCACCACCGCCGCCTCCGCCACGGACGGGTGGCTCACCAGGGCCGATTCGATCTCCATGGTGCCCAGCCGGTGGCCGGAGACGTTGATCACGTCATCCACCCGGCCCATCACCCAGAAGTAACCGTCCGCATCGCGGCGGGCGCCGTCGCCGGCGAAGTACAGCCAGCTGCCGTCGGCGGGGCGGATGTGTTCCCAGTAGCTGCGGCGGAAGCGCTCCGGGTCGCCGTGGACGGTGCGCATCATCCCGGGCCAGGGGCGCCGCACCGCCAGGTAGCCCCCCTGCCCCGTCGGCACGCTGTTGCCCTCCAGGTCCACCACGTCGGCGGCAATGCCGGGCAGGGGCAGGGTGGCCGATCCGGGCTTGGTGGGGGTGGCCCCGGGCAGGGGGCTGATCATCACCCCGCCGGTCTCCGTCTGCCACCAGGTGTCCACCACGGGGCAGCGGTCGCCGCCGATCACATCCCGGTACCACATCCAGGCCTCGGGGTTGATCGGCTCACCGACGGTGCCGAGGATCCGCAGGCTGGCCATGTCGTACTGGTCGGGCACCGCGCGGCCGCTCTTCATGAAGGCCCGGATCGCCGTGGGGGCGGTGTAGAAGATCGTCACCCTGTGTTTCTGGATCACCTCCCAGAAGGCGCCGGGTTTGGAGGGACGCGGCGCCCCCTCGTACATCAGCGTGGTGGCGCCGTTGGAGAGGGGCCCGTAGACGATGTAGCTGTGGCCCGTGATCCAGCCCACATCGGCGGTGCACCAGTGAATGTCGTCCTCACGGATGTCGAAGATCCACTGGAAGGTGAGGTGGGCCCAGAGGTTGTAGCCGGCGGTGGTGTGCACCACCCCCTTGGGCTTGCCGGTGGAGCCGGAGGTGTAGAGCACGAACAGCCGGTCCTCGCTGGCCATGGGCTCGGCCGGGCAGTCGGCGCTCTGGCCATCCACCAGCTCATGCCACCAGACGTCGCGGCCGGCCTCGAAGCCGGTGGCCTCGCCGGTGCGCCGCACCACCAGCACGTGTTCGACACTGGGGCACCCTTCCGCCAGGGCCTGGTCCACGGCGGGCTTGAGCGCCACGGCCTTGTCCTTGCGGAAGCCGCCGTCGGCGGTGATCACCAGCTTCACCTGCCCGTCGATCAGGCGGTCGCGCAGGGCCTCCGCCGAGAAGCCGCCGAACACCACCGAGTGGGGGGCACCGATGCGGGCGCAGGCCAGCATGGCGATGGCCGCCTCCGGCACCATCGGCATGTAGAGGGCCACCAGATCGCCCTTGCCGACGCCGAGGGCCTTGAGGGCGTTGGCGGCACGGCAGACCTCGGCGTGGAGCTCGCGGTAGGTGAAGGAACGGCCGTCGCCCGGCTCCCCCTCCCAGATGAGGGCCGTCTTGTCGGCCCGGGGGCCGTCCAGATGGCGATCCAGGCAGTTGTAGGAGAGATTCGTGGTGCCCCCCTCGAACCAGCGGGCGAAGGGGGGGTCGCTCCAGTCGAGCACCGTGTCGAAGGGCTCGAACCAGTGCAGCTCGCGGCGGGCCGCCTCGCCCCAGAAGCCGTCCGGATCGGCCGCGGCTTGCGCCGCCAGGGCGTCGTAGGCCGCCATCGAACCGATGCGGGCCTCGGCGGCCAGCGCCGGCGGCGGGGCGAACTGCCGCTCTTCCTGGAGCACCGACTCGATGGTGGGGGAGGAGTCCTGGGTCATGGCGTGGCCTGCCGGGCAGGCTGGGGCATGGTGCATTCAACCGCAGCCTGGCCACGCTGGAAGCAACCGCCCCCCTCCCATGCCCGCCTGGCTGACGATCCTGCTGGTGATGGGCCTGGTGATCGCCGTCCTCACCCCGAGCCGCCAGCAGTTCGCCTGGTTCCTGCGGCTCAGGCGCCCCCGCTGGCTCACCTTCGAGCGCTGGATCCCGCTGATCTGGTCCCTGATCTACCTCTGCTTCTACGCCTCGGCCCTGCTCCGCTGGCGGGCCGGAGGGGCGACGGCGCCCCTGGCCATGGCCGCCTACCTGGGGCTGCTGGTTCTGGTGCAGAGCTACACGCTGCTGATCTGCCGCACCCGCCGGCTGGCGTGGGGAACGGCGGCGGGTGCGGCCGGCTGGATCTGGGGCCTGGGGCTGGCCCTGGCGCTGCGGCCCGTCTCGCCGGAGGCCGCTCTGCTGCTGGTGCCGTTCCTGCTCTGGAGCCCGATCGGCACGTTCGTCACCTGGCGGATGCAGCGGCTGAACCGCTGAGCGCCGGGCCGTCCGGACCCTCCGGCCGGCCGATCAGGGCTGCTCATCCCTGCTTGGCAAGATCGCGCGGCGGCGTTAGCCAGGGGACGACCCCACGGGACTGGAGCGGAAGGCCATGGAGGAGCAGCCGATCACGCCCCATGCCGGCCCGACGCTGGACGCCGACGGCAACCTCACCTATGTGGGGGACGATGGCCGCCGCTACGTGGTGGGGCTGCCGCCGGACATCGATGAGGACAACGTCGAGAAGGTGATGACCCTGCTGCGGGGCGGCACCGCCCTGTTCCAGCAGATCGAGGGGCTCTGCCACCGCTGGATCAGCGAGGTGAGCGGCAGTGAGCTCGATGAGCGGGCCGCCCTGGTGCTGCTGCTTACCACCCTGGAGACCGCCCTGGAGGATCGCTACCCCGAGAACGATCCGTCCTGATGCAGGCTGGGGGGATGCCCCAGCGACCCGCCGCCTGCCTGTTCGATCTCGACGGACTGCTGCTGGACACCGAGCCCGCCCATGCCCGGGCCTGGCAGGCGGCGGCCAGCCGCTTCGGCCGGCCCCTCGATGAGCCCGAGCTCCTCAGCCTGCGGGGCCGCCGGCGGCGCGACTGCGCCAGCCAGGTGCGCCAGTGGATCCTCGCCGCGGGCGGCCCCCGCCTGAGCGAGGAGGAGCTGCTGGCGGTGCGCCAGCCCATCGCCGAGGCCCTGCTGGCCTCCGCCCCGGCCATGCCCGGTGCCGAGGCCCTGGTGCGGCGCTGCCGGGCCCTGGGGATCCCCATGGCGCTGGCCACCAGCAGTGCCCGACCGGCGGTGGACAGGAAGGTGGCCCCCCACCCCTGGCTGGCCCTGATCAGCGAACGGGTCCATGGCGACGATCCGGAGCTGGGCGACGGCAAGCCCGCCCCCGATCCCTTCCTGCTGGCGGCCCACCGCCTCGGGGTGGCGCCGACCGCCTGCTGGGCCTTCGAGGATTCCAGGGCCGGGGTGGCCGCCGCCCTCGGCGCCGGCTGCCGGGTGCACGTGCTGCTGCCGCCGGGGGTGGGCTGCCAGGCCTATCCCGAAGACGTGGTCTGCCTGAACTCCCTGGAGGAAGTGGAGCTGGATCCCTAGAGCCGGATCAATAGAGGCGGCTGAGGACGAATTCCGGCAGGGCCCGAAGGGCGCTGCGGGGCTCCGAGGGGGGCAGCCACTCGATCGCCTCATGGGCTTCGCGGGCGAAGCCCTCCGCCAGGGCCCGGGAACGGCCGATGGCCTCGCAGCCGCGCACCATCGCCAGGGCCTGGTCGAGGTCGCCGGCCTCGCAGAACTCGCGCTCGATCAGACCCGCCAGGGCCGGACGCTCCTCGAGGGCGTAGAGCACCGGAGCGGTGAGATAGCCGGAGGCCAGATCGCTGGCGGCGGGTTTGCCGAGTTGCTGGTCGCTGGCGGTGAAATCAAGGATGTCGTCAACCACCTGGAAGGCCAGACCCAGCTGGCGCCCGAAGCGGTAGAGGGCGTCGAGCCGGGGTTCGCTGAGGCCGGTGAGCACCCCGGCGGCCCGGGCGCTGTTGGCGATCAGGGAAGCGGTCTTGCAGTAGCTCTTCTCGAGGTAGGTCTCGAAGCTCTGGCCGGTGTCGTAGCGGAACAGGCCCTGGCGCACCTCGCCGTCGGCCAGATCCATGATCACGCGCGAGAGCAGTTTGACGACATCGAGGTCGTCGAGATTGGCGAGGTGCCAGCTGGCCTGGGCGAACAGGAAATCGCCGGCCAGCACCGCGACGCGGTGGTTGAAGCGGCTGTGCACCGTGGCCACCCCGCGGCGGGTGGCAGCCTCATCGACGACGTCGTCGTGGACGAGGGAGGCGGTGTGGATCATCTCGGTGATCTCCGCCAGCCGCCGGTGGCGGGGGCTGAGGCCGCCGTCGGGAGCGATGGCCCGCGACAGCAGCAGCACGATGCCCGGCCGCAGCCGCTTGCCACCGGCCGCGAACAGGTGCTCGGCGGCCGCCTGCAGGATCGGATGGCCGGCGCCGATCAGGCTGCGCAGGTCGGCCAGCAGGGCATCGAGGTCGGACTCCACCGGCTGGAGCAACTCTGCAACCGTCGCCACGTCACCTCCACGATGAAAGGATCCTAGGGGCCGTGCCTCAGTAGGCGCGGGTGGGCGACTGCAGGCTGACGCTGCGCACCGCCGGCCGGCTGCCCAGCCAGGCGGCGGCCGCGCTGGCAAAGGCGTCGGCGGGGCCGGTGACGCAGAAGCGGGTGCGCTGCAGGGGGGGGCGCACCGACTCCCCCGCCTGGTCCACCTCGGGGGAATCCCCCAGGCTGGCCAGCAGGGGGCCGAGGCGCTGGGCGGCCGCCAGGGCCGGGTCCACCAGCTGCACATCGGGGGGAAGCAGTTCGGCCAGCAGGGCCCGCAGCAGCGGGTAATGGGTGCAGCCCAGCACGACCGTGTCCACGTTCGCCGCCAGCAGCGGGGCCAGGTAATCGGCGGCGGCGGCCCGCAGTTCCGGGGCCTGCAGGTTGCCGGCCTCGATCAGGGGCACGAAGGCGGGGCAGCCCACCTCCAGCACCCGGGCCGAGGGGCGGCAGGCCTGGATCGAGCGCCGGTAGGCACCGCTGGCGGCGGTGGCCGGGGTGGCCAGCACCCCGACGTGATCGCTGGTGAGGTCGCTGGCCAGACTGTCGATCAGCCCCACCACCGGCACGCCCGCTTCGGCCACCGCCACGTCCAGGGCCAGGGCATTGGAGGTGTTGCAGGCCATCACCAGCACCCCCACCCCCTGGAGCCGCAGCCAGTGCACCACCTCCGAGGCGATCGAGCGGATCTCCTCCTTGGAACGCTGGCCGTAGGGAACCCGGGCCGTGTCGCCCAGATAGAGGCAGGGGGAGTGGGGGTAGAGGGCATGGACCTGACGCAGCACCGTGAGCCCCCCCAGACCGCTGTCGAACAGACCCACCAGGAGGCTCAAGAGGCCCCCTGGAGAAAGTCGAGGATGCCGGCGCTGATGGCCACCGCCAGGCGGCGGCGGAAGGCGGGATCGGCCAGCCGCGGGGCGTCGATGCGGCCGGTGACGAACCCCATCTCCGCCAGGGCCGCCGGCATCACCGTGCGGCGGATCACGAAGAACCGCCCGGGCCGGGCCCCGCGGTCGGGCGTGCCCGGCGAGATCGCCATGATCCGGGACTGGATCGCCTGGGCCAGCCGCTGGGAGCTGCCGGACTGGAAATAGAACGTCTCGACGCCGTTCACGTCGGGGCGGGCCATGCTCAGGGCATTGGCATGGATGCTGACGAACACGTCGGCGTTGCTGCTGTTGGCGAGCGCCACCCGCGGGGGCAGGTCGACGTCCACCTCCGAGGTGCGGGTCATCAGCACCTGCACCCCCCGGGCCTGGAGCAGCTGGGCCACCTGCAGGCTCACGTCCAGCACCACATCGGTCTCCCGCAGGCCGCCGATCCCCACGGCCCCCGGATCGGGGCCACCGTGGCCCGGGTCGATCACCACCCGGAAGCGGCCCCGGGGCACCACCGGCAGCCCATCGGCGGAGATGGGCCGGCCGGAGGTGGCCCGGCCGCTGCTGCCGAAGCCGGTGGGGCGTGAGGCGGTCCAGCTGGAGGTGGGGGCGTCCATGTCGCCCTCGCCGACATTGCGGGTGAAGCCGCTCAGGGGCAGGCCGGTGAGGGAGAGGCGCCAGCGGTCCCGGGCCGTTCCCACCAGGCGCAGCTGGCGCGGGTCGAGTCGGGTGCCGGGACGGAATTCGAGCACCAGCCGGGTGGTGCCGGGGTCGGGCCGGCCGATGCGCACCTCCCGCACCAGGCCGCCGACGGGGACCGAGCGACTGCGCTGGGGGGCACCCGGCAGATCCACCCAGACCCGGGGTCCGGTGACGCCGGAGCCCTCCTCGTAGAAGGCCTGCAGCCGCACCCCCGGCGAGGTGCGCAGCTCCAGCACCCCCTCCCGGCTCAGGCGCCAGGCGGAAAGGGCACTCGCCGCCCTGGCGGGAAGGGCCCCGAGCACCAGGGGCAGGGTCAGCAGCCAGGCGAATCGCGTCGCACGCACTCCCATCACCCTCAGAACAACGCCGGATGGCGGTGCTGGAGGCTCGGCATCTGGGCACGGACCCTGGCCTCGTGGGCCATGTCGACCGGGGCCATCGCCAGGCCCGGCTCCACGCCGGCATCCGCCATCACGGTGCCCCAGGGATCGATCACCAGGGCATGGCCGTGGGTCTGGCGGCGGCCGTAATGGAGGCCCGTCTGGGCGGGGGCAAGCACGTAGGCAGTGTTCTCGATGGCCCGGGCCTGGAGCAGCACCTGCCAGTGGTCCTTGCCGGTGTAGGCGGTGAACGCCGCCGGGATCATCAGCAGCTGGGCCCCGGAACCGGCCAGCTGGCGGTAGAGCTCGGGGAAGCGGACGTCGTAACAGATCGAAAGCCCGACCCGGCAGAGGCCCGGCACATCGACCACCGGCGGCGGTTCATGGCCCGGCTGCACGGTGGCCGACTCCCGGTAGGTGATGCCGTCCGGCAGGTCCACATCGAAGAGGTGGATCTTGTCGTAGCGGGCCAGGAGCTGGCCTTCCCGCCCCACCAGCTCGGCGCGGTTGAAGGTCTGGCCTTCACCGGCCGGCACCGGGAAGCCGCCCCCCAGCAGGGTGACCTGGTAGCGACGGGCCATCGTCACCAGAAAGCGGCTGCAGCGCTCAGCCAGCAGCGGCGCCAGCTCCAGGCGGCGGGCGTCATCGCCCATGAAGGCGAAGTTCTCCGGCAGGCCGACCAGGTCGGCGCCGCGGCGGGCGGCCAGCTCGATCAGCTCCTCGGCCGCCGAGAAATTGGCGTCGGGGTCCGGCGTGCTGGTGAGTTGCAGCGCCGCTGCCAGAAAACTGCTCACCGCCGGACCGCTCCAAGACCGGCGAATCGTAAGGGAGCCGCCAAGGGGGGCAAGGAGCGCCTCAGCTGGCCCTCAGCACCCCGGGTTCGGCCTGGATCGGCACGATCTCGAGGCTGTCGACGGCGGCGCAGCAGGCGAAGTCGGCGTCATGGTTGCCCAGCCCGATCAGGCGCTGGCCGTGGCTGGCGCTGCGCAGGCAGGTCTCGGTGTCATGGCGCCACTGCTGCCAGAGGGCGAGGGCCGCCAGCATCTCGTCGTTGGCGCAGCGCACCCCCATGTGGGGCGCCACCGCCTGCTCGATGGCGGCTGAGGCCACGGCCCCGGCCGCCAGGCTGTCCTCCAGGGAGTAGTCCCCCTCCCAGCCGCTGCCCACGATCCAGACCCGCAGGGCCTGGCGTTCGATCAGCCGCCGGGCCACGGCGGTGCGGTTGGGCAGGCAGGCGGTGAGCAGCAGGGGCACGTCCCGGACCCGGTCGAGGGAGCGGGTGCCATTGGTGGTGCTCAGGAAGATGCGCTTGCTCTCCACCCGCTCCCGGGTCACCGCCAGGGGGGAGTTGCCGAGGTCGTAGCCCTCCACCCGCTTGCCGCCACGCTCACCGGCCCGCAGCCGCCGGGCGGCCGGCCAGCCGGCGGCGGCGTCTTCCAGGCTGCCAAGGTCGGCGAAGGCCTGGATCGCTTCGGCCCCGTTCTCCAGGGCCCAGGCGATCGTGGTGGTGGCCCGCAGCACGTCGATGACCACGGCGGCGTCGGGGCCGTCCTCCTCGGGGGGCAGCAGGGGCGGGACCGCTTCGGAGGTGTGGAAATAGGAGAGCAGCACGGAACGCGATCGTCACGGGGGTGCGTCACAGTAGGCAGCAGCTCGACGGCGCAGGACGACGTGGCGGGGGTGGTGGCAGACGGGATCGGCAAAGCCCTGGGGCGGCAGCGCAATCTGCGCGATTTCATCGGCCTGCTGGAGCGGCGCGGCCAGCTGCGGCGCATCACGGCGCCGGTGGATCCGGACCTCGAACTGGCGGCGATCGCCGACCGGGTGCTGGCCATGGGTGGTCCGGCCCTGCTGTTCGAGAACGTCATCGGCTCCCCGATGCCGGTGGCGGTGAACCTGATGGGCACCGTCGAACGGGTGCTGTGGAGCATGGGCATGGAGCGGCCCGAGGAGCTCGAGGCCCTGGGGGAGCGGCTGGCCCTGCTGCAGCAGCCCCGGCCCCCCAAGGGCCTCAAGGATGTGATGAAGTTCGGCGGGGTGTTCTGGGACCTGGTGCGGGCCCGACCCGACCTGGACCTCACCCCCCCCTGCCACCAGCAGGTGCTCAAGGGCGAGCAGGTGAACCTGGAGCAGCTGCCCCTGCTGCGCCCCTGGCCGGGGGATGCGGGCGGGGTGATCACCCTGGGGCTGGTGATCACCAAGGACCCGGAGACCGGGGTGCCGAACGTGGGCGTCTACCGGCTGCAGCGCCAGTCGATCAACAGCGCCACCGTCCACTGGCTGAGCGTGCGGGGCGGGGCCCGGCACCTGCGCAAGGCGGCGGCGATGGGCCGCAAGCTGGAGGTGGCGGTGGCCATCGGCGTCCATCCGCTGCTGGTGATGGCGGCGGCCACGCCGATTCCGGTGCAGCTGAGCGAATGGCTGTTCGCCGGCCTCTACGCCGGGGAGGGGGTGCGGCTGGCCCGCTGCAAGACCCTGGATCTGGAGGTGCCCTCCCACAGCGAGGTGGTGCTGGAGGGCACGATCACGCCCGGAGAAGTGCTCCCGGACGGCCCCTGCGGCGACCACATGGGCTTCTACGGCGGTGAGGAGGACTCGCCCCTGGTGCGCTTCCACTGCGTCACCCAGCGGCGTGACCCCATCTTCCTGACCACCTTCAGCGGCCGTCCGCCGAAGGAGGAGGCGATGCTGGCGATCGCCCTCAACCGGATCTACACGCCGATCCTGCGCCAGCAGATCCCGGAGATCGTCGATTTCTTCCTGCCGATGGAAGGCCTCAGCTACAAGCTGGCGGTGATCGCCATCGACAAGGCCTACCCCGGCCAGGCCAAGCGGGCGGCGATGGCCTTCTGGAGCGCCCTGCCCCAGTTCACCTACACCAAGTTCGTGGTAGTGGTCGACAAGTCGATCGCGATCCGCGACCCGCGTCAGGTGATCTGGGCGATCAGCGCCCAGGTGGATCCCCAGCGGGACCTGTTCGTGCTGGAGGACACCCCCTTCGACTCCCTCGACTTCGCCAGTGAGCGGCTGGGGCTCGGCGGCCGGCTCGCCATCGACGCCACCACCAAGATCGGCCCGGAGAAACGGCACGACTGGGGCCAGGCCCTGGGCCGGGACGCCGCCCTGGAGGCCCGGGTGGATGGCCGCTGGAGTGAACTGGGCCTGGACGATCTGGGCCGCGGCGAGCCCGATCCCGCCCTGTTCGGCTACACCCTGGAGCACGTGCTAGAGCGCCTCGCGGCCGGTCGCTGATGCTGCGCCGCAGCGGCATCTACGCCCTCAAGGCCCTGCTGGAGCTGGCCCTTGATCCGCCCCGCTGGCAGTCGGTGAGCGCCCTGGCCGAGGCCCAGGACCTGCCCGGCCCGATGCTGGAGCAGCTGATGCTCAAACTGCGCCGCGCCGCCCTGGTGGAGGCCCGCCGGGGCCGGCAGGGGGGCTACCGGCTGCGGCGTCCGCCCGCCGAGGTGCCCCTGGCGGCGATCCTGGCGGCGGTGGAGGCCCCGGCCGGCAGCCTGTTCGCCCTGAGGGGCGCCGAGCAGGACCCCCGCCCCAGCGATCGGGTGACCCGGGTGCTGAACCGCCGGCTGCTGCAGGCCCTGGAGCGTGAACTGGACCAGTTGACCCTGGAGGACCTGCTGTTCGACCTGCGCAGTGCCCGGGCCGCCTTCAGCGAGTCGGGGGGGCTGCTGCTGGGCTGAGGGAGGCCACGCCGATGAACATGACCGCCAGATCGTGGTCGAAGCCGACCTGGAAACCGCCGGTGCGGCGGTAGTGGATCAGCCGGCCCAGGGTGCGCAGCGGCCCCCGGCCGAACAGGTCCAGACCCCGCATCGTGATGGCAGCGAAGCCGCTGGCCTCCAGCCAGCGCCGCAGCTCCGCCGGAGGTACGAACCGCCGCCAGTCGTGGACGCCGGCGGGGATCAGCCGCAGCAGCGTCTCCAGCAGCCAGATCATGGTCAGCCGGGAGCGGAAGGTGCGGTTGATGGTGTCGAAACAGACCGTTCCTCCGGGGGTGAGCACCCTGGCGAACTCGGCGATCACGGCCTCGGGCCGATCCACGTGCTCCAGCACATCGACGCAGACCACCACATCAAAGCTGCCGATGGCGAAGGGAAGCTCCTCAGCGATCCCCACCCGGTACGTGATCTCCAGGCCCGAGGTGGCCGCATGGCTGCGGGCCGCCGCGATGCAGGGGGCGGAGCGGTCGATGCCCGTGACCACGGCGCCGCGACGGGCCAGGAATTCGCAGGTGTAACCGCCGCCGCAACCCACATCCAGCACCCTCAGATTCCGCCAGTCGGAAACGAACCGATCAAAGAAGAGAAAGCGAAGCGGATTGAGTCGGCTGAGGGGAAAGATCGTCGCCGACTCTTCCCACCAGCAGGCCGCCTGCTGATCGTAGAATGCAAGATTGTTGCGCAGCAAGGTGACGGCAAGGTCGGTCTCGATCATTATCCCGACCCTCAACGAAGCCAGCCATCTTGGGCGCACCCTGCAGCAGCTGGAGATCCTCGATCCGGCGGCCATCGAGGTGATCGTGGTGGATGGCGGCAGCACCGATGCCACCCTGGCCAGCGCCCACGTGCACGGCTGCCGGGTGATCCGATCGCCGCGGCCGGGGCGGGCGGTGCAGATGAACCGGGGGGCGGCGGCGGCCCGCGGCGAGATGCTCTGCTTCGTCCATGCCGACACCCTGGTGCCCTCGGATCTGGTGCAGGTGGTGGGCACCACCCTGGCCGACCCGACCATCAGCGGCGGCGGCTTCCTGGCCCTGATGCGGGGCGGTGACCGCACCCGCTGGGGCGTGAGTCTGCACAACGCCCTCAAGACCCACTACGCGGCCCTGCTGTTCCGGCCCCACCGCTACCTGCTGAACGGCTTCCGGGTGCTGTTCGGCGACCAGGCCATGTTCTGCCGGCGCAGCGACTTCGTGCGCTGCGGTGGCTTCGACGAGCGCCTGCCGATCATGGAGGACGCCGATCTGTGCGACCGGCTGGGCCACCTGGGCCGCATCCGGCAGCTCAACCGGGTGGTGGAGACCTCCGACCGCCGGGTGGCGCGCTGGGGCTCCTGGAAGGCCACGGGGATCTATCTGCTGATCGGCCTGCTCTGGGGCCTGGGGGTGCCGGCAGACAGGCTGAAGCGCCTCTACGGCGATGTCAGGGACTGACGACCTCCGCCGGAGGGTCCGTAGCTGATGCTCTGGGTCTGAGGCTCCGTGTCTGGTGCTCAGCCGTTGAGGGCCCAGTCGTAGGGGAGCCAGGCGATCCGGACATCGGCCGGCAGGTCCAGCTCCGGGCGGTGGCGACCCACGTAGGCGGCGATCGAGGGGGCCGCCGCCAGGAAGTCCCGCCGGTACCACTGCAGAATCCGGCTGCAGTGCAGGGTGCGGCGGGACGGTTCGAAGCGCAGCTTCAGGGGGTTGCGCAGGAAACGGTGGGCGTCCTCCTCCAGTTGGGCCGCGATCCGCTCGGGGCGGTAGGCCTCCGGCCGCAGCAGGGGGCAGCCCCTGGCGGCGCAGACCAGGGCGAAATGGAGGCGGGGGTCAGCGAAGCGGGGCCGCAGAATCCCGTGCTCGATCCGATCGAGGCTGAGGGGCTGCCCCTGCAGGCTGAGCGCCGGGTGGGAGAAGAAGGCCAGGAACGCCGGCCAGTTGGGCACCCCGGCGACGGTGGGGCGGATCGAGGCCAGGGGGAAACGGGCCAGCACCTGGCGGATCACCAGGGCGTTGTAGAGGTTGATCCAGAGGGCGAACGCCTCGGGCCCGGTGCCGGGATCCGGATCGAAAGGCCGCTGCACCGCCAGCCAGCCCTCCAGTTCGCCTGCGCCCTGCCGTTGCCAGGCGGCGTAGTCCACCCGGCCCTCCCCATCGACATGGCGGCGCAGCAGGCCATCCCAGACGGCGACGTCGATCATGGGGCGACCCGTTCGGGCCCCATCGTTCCATGCCCCTCCCGCGGGCGGCCGCCGGCCGCCGGAGCATCGCCGCCGGCCTGCGCCGGCTGGCCTGGCCCCTGCTGATCCTGTGGACCCGCCGGCGCTTCCCGGACGTGGCCGTGATCACTTGTGAGGAGCTGGCTGAGCAGCTGGCCGGTGAGGGTCCCGCGCCGCTGCTGATCGATGCCCGCGGGCCGGAGGAATTCGCCCTCAGCCACCTGGCCGGCGCCCGCCTGCTTCCGGGGCCGGACGCCCCGGGAGCGGCGGGACTGGCGCGGGAAGCGGCAATCGTCGTCTACTGCTCGGTGGGGTACCGCTCGGCCCGGCTGGCCCGGTCCCTGCGGCAGGCCGGCTTCAGCGACGTGCGCAACCTGGAGGGGTCCCTGTTCCGCTGGGCCAACCTGGGGCTGCCGCTGGCCTGCGCCGGCTCCGGCCGGCCCCGGGTCCACCCCTTCCATCCCTGCTGGGGGCTGCTCCTGGAGCCCGAGCCCCCGGGGGCTGGTGATCCGTACCCGGACGGCCACCGAGGGGATTCCTAGGCTCACGACATGGTTCCCGCTCCCTCCCTTCCCGATCCCGCCGGCCCGCTGCTGGAGGAGATCCTGGTGCCGCTGCTGCAGGACTACGCCGAGTCCTTCGATCGCGGCCTGCTGCTGCTCGACCACTGCCCCGAGGCGCTGATGGCCTCCGTGGATCAGGCGGACCTGCGCGCGCGGCTCGACGAAGCGCGCCGGTCCCTGGCGGCGGCGCGGGCCCTGCGGGCCGCCGCCCCCACCCCCATGGGTCTGGCCATGGAGACGATCACCCCCTGGCACCGGCTGGTGGTCGAGGTCTGGAGCCTGTCGGCCAGGCTGCGGGCCATCGGCATCCGCCCCTGACAGCGGGCCCTGGCCGTGGGCCCTGTCCCGGTCGCTCCATAGGATCGCCCCAGTTGGCGCCACCGCTGTTGTCCTCCCCCGCGAGCGTCGATGTCAGCGCTGCCGCGTCGTCGGCGCCCCTGCTGCTGGAGGCCGGCGGCAGCCTGCGGGGGACCGTGACCGTGCCCGGCGACAAGTCGATTTCCCACCGTTCGCTCCTGTTCGGGGCCATCGCCGAGGGCACCACCCGCATCGAGGGACTGCTACCTGCTGAAGATCCCCTCAGCACCGCCGCCTGCCTGCGGGCCATGGGCGTCACCGTTTCACCGATCGCGGACGGTCAGGTGGTGACCGTCGAGGGGGTGGGCCTGGACGGGCTGCGGGAACCCGCCGACGTGCTCGACTGCGGCAATTCCGGCACCACCATGCGGCTGATGCTGGGGTTGCTGGCCGGCCGGGCAGGACGCCACTTCGTGCTCAGCGGCGATGCCTCGCTGCGCTCGCGGCCGATGCGCCGGGTGGGTGCCCCCCTGGCCCAGATGGGCGCCCGGATCCAGGGGCGCGAGGACGGCAACCTGGCCCCCCTGGCGGTGCTGGGGCAGACCCTGCACGGCAGCGTCATCGGCACGCCGGTGGCCTCGGCCCAGGTCAAGAGCGCCCTGCTGCTGGCGGCCCTGACGGCGAACGGGCCCACCACCGTGATCGAACCGGCCCCCACCCGCGACCACAGCGAGCGGATGCTGCGGGCCTTCGGCGCCGACCTGGAGGTGGATGGCGACGAGGGCCGGTTCATCACCGTGCGGCCCGGACCCACCCTGGTGGGCCAGACCGTGGTGGTGCCCGGCGACATCAGCTCCGCCGCCTTCTGGCTGGTGGCGGCGGCGATCACCCCGGGGGCCGAGCTCACGGTCGAGAACGTGGGGCTCAACCCCAGCCGCACGGGGATTCTCGATGTACTCGCCGAGATGGGCGCCCGGATCACGGTGCTCAACAGCCGCGACGTGGCCGGCGAGCCGGTGGGCGATCTGCACGTGCAGCACGGCCCGCTGCGGGCCTTCCGCATCGAGGAGCCGATGATCCCTCGCCTGGTGGATGAGATCCCCGTGCTGGCGGTGGCGGCCTGCTGCGCCGAAGGCCTGAGCCGCATCAGCGGCGCCGCGGAGTTGCGGGTCAAGGAGACCGACCGCCTGGCGGTGATGGCCCGCCAGCTGACGGCGATGGGGGCCCGGCTCGAGGAGCACGCCGATGGCCTCAGCATCGAGGGCCCCACCCCGCTGCACGGGGCTGTGGTGGACAGCGAAACGGATCACCGGGTGGCGATGAGCCTGGCGGTGGCCTCCCTGGTGGCCCGGGGCGACACCCGCCTGGGCCGCCCGGAGGCGGCCGCCGTCTCCTACCCCGGTTTCTGGGATGACCTGGCCCGCCTGCGGTCCTGAGGCGGATCGGGATTCGCCCGGGGCCAAACCGCCCCCGGAAGCACTGCCCCAGCTGCTGCCCCGGCTGGGCCGGGACGGCAGCTTCAGCCTCTACAGCCATGGCTGCGAGGAGGGCTTCCACAGTGCCGCCGGGGCCCTGCGGGAGGCCAACGAGAAGTTCGTGGTCCCGGCGGCACTGGAGCGATTCGCCCCGGGCCGGGAGCTGGTGGTGGCGGAGGTGGCGGTCGGCACGGGCACCAACACCGCCGCCCTGCTCGCCGCCGCCACCGCCGCCGGCCTGGAGCTGGACTGGTGGGGTCTGGAGCTGGACCCGCGGCCCCTGGCCCTGGCCCTGGCGGATGCCGGCTTCCGAGCCCAGTGGCCCGAGGCGGTGCTCAGCCGGCTGGAGGGCCTCGCCGGCGGCGACCGCCTGTGGCTCGGCGACGCCCGCCGCCGGCTGCCGGGACTGATGGACATCCTGGCGGGTCGCTGCGACCTGGTGCTGCTGGATGCCTTCTCCCCGCCGCGCTGCCCCCAGCTCTGGAGCCGGGAGTTCCTGGAGCAGCTGGTGCGGCTGCTGCGGCCCGACGGCCGGCTGCTCACCTACAGCTCGGCGGCGGCGGTGCGCCGCTGCCTGCTGGAGCTGGGGCTGGAGCTGCGGGCGATCCGGCCACCCGCCGACGAGCCGGAGCGCTGGAGCGCCGGGACCGCAGCCGGCTTCACCCCCCTGGCCCCCCATCCGGCCCTGCGCCCCCTGGAGCCGTTCGAACGGGAGCACCTGGCCAGCCGCGCCGGCCTGCCCTACCGGGACCCCAGCGGCACCGCCACGGCCGCCGAGATCCTGGAGCGGCGCCGCCGGGAACAGGAGCGGAGCGACGCTCCGCCGGCCCGGCTGCCGCGGCGTCCGGGCCCCGGCGGACTGGGCCGTCCCGAAGGGCACCGGTAGATTCCGGCGCAGTCGCCCCGCCGCCGCCGATGCTCGCCGTTGCCGTCCTGGCCGCCGGGAAAGGGACCCGCATGAAGAGTGCCCTGCCGAAGGTGCTCCAGCCCCTGGCCGGCGCGACCCTGGTGGAACGGGTGCTGGGCAGCTGCCACCGGCTCGCCCCCGACCGCCAGCTGCTGGTGGTGGGTCACCAGGCCGACCGGGTGGAGCGCACCCTCTCCGCCGTCGAGGGCCTGGAGTTCGTGCTGCAGCAGCCCCAGAACGGCACCGGCCATGCGGTGCAGCAACTGCTGGGGCCGCTGGAAGGCTTCGAGGGCGAGCTGCTGGTGCTGAACGGCGACGTTCCCCTGCTGCGGCCGGAGACCCTGGAATCCCTGCTCTCCACCCATCGGACCAGCGGCGCCGCGGTGACCCTGCTTACCGCCCGGCTGGCGGACCCGACCGGTTACGGCCGCGTCTTCGCCGACGCGGCGGGCCAGGTGAGCGGCATCGTCGAGCACCGCGACTGCACGGCCGAGCAGCTCGGCAACACCCTCACCAATGCGGGCATCTACTGCTTCGACTGGCAGCGCCTGGCCACCGTGCTGCCCAGCCTGAGCACCGACAACGACCAGGGGGAGCTCTATCTCACCGACACCGTGGCCCTGCTGCGGCCGGCCATGCACCTGGAGGTGGCCGACCCGGACGAGGTGGCCGGCATCAACGACCGCCAGCAGCTGGCCCACTGCGAGGCGGTGCTGCAGGACCGGCTGCGCCGCCACTGGATGGCGGAGGGGGTGAGCTTCACCGATCCCGCCAGCTGCACCCTCAGCGAGCAGACCCGCTTCGGCCGCGATGTGCTGGTGGAGCCCCAGTGCCACTTCCGCGGGGCCAGCAGCATCGGCGACGGCTGTCGCATCGGGCCGGGCTGCCTGATCGAGAACAGCGAGGTGGGCGCTGGGGTGGAGGTGATCCATTCGGTGCTGCGTGACAGCCACGTCGAGGACGGCTGCGCGATCGGCCCTTTCGCCCAGCTGCGGGCCGGCAGCCGCCTGGCCGCCGGCTGCCGCATCGGCAACTTCGTCGAGGTGAAGAACAGCCGGCTGGGGGAGGGCTGCAAGGCCAACCACCTCAGCTACCTGGGCGATGCCGACCTCGGTGCCGATGTGAACGTGGGGGCCGGCACCATCACCGCCAACTTCGATGGGGTGCGCAAGCACCGCACCGTGATCGGCGGCGGCAGCAAGACCGGGGCCAATTCGGTGCTGGTGGCGCCGATCACCCTCGGGGAGGGGGTGACGGTGGGGGCGGGCTCCACCCTCACCAGGGACGTGCCCGCCGGGGCCCTGGCCCTGGGCCGGGCCCGCCAGCTCGTGAAGGAGAACTGGACCCCGCTGGCGCCTCGCCAGCAGGAGGGGGTGGCGGGGTGATTCCCTGATTACTGGCCTAGTCTCAGCCCAGGACATCGGCGGATCCATGGCCATCAATCCCGTCATCTGGTTTGAGCTCTACGTCGACGACATGGCCCGGGCCCGGGCCTTCTACGAAGCCGTGTTCCAGCTGACGCTGGAGCCCCTGCCCGATGCGGGCATGGAGTACCTCACCTTCCCGATGGACGACGGCAAGGTGGGGGCCGGAGGCGCCCTGGCCAAGATGGAGGGGATGGCCCCGGGCGGTGGCGGCACGCTGATCTATTTCCACTGTGACGACTGCGCCGTGGAGGAGGGCCGGGTGGCGGCCGCCGGCGGCACCGTCATCAAGCCGAAGATGTCGATCGGCGCCTACGGCTTCATGAGCCTGGTGCTCGACACCGAAGGCAACACCATCGGGCTCCACTCCCAGGCGTGAGCCCCACCGCCCCGACGTTGCGCTTCCGCTGGTGGCATGGGGCCGCGATCCTGGTGGCCGCCAATGCCGTCAGCTTCTGGCCGGCGGGGGTGCTGGGCGACGCCGCCTTCTACACCGGCTTCCGTCTGCCCCCCTTCGCCCCGCCGGACTGGCTGTTCGCCCCGGTGTGGCTGCTGCTGAACATCACCTCCCTTCTGGCCCTGGCGCGGGTAGCCAACCGCCAACCGGAGGATGGTGCCTGCCAGGACCGGGGGGACGCTGCCGGCCGGCGCCGGGGCCTGGTGCTGGTCTCGGAGGGGGTGGGCTGGCTGCTGTTCGCCGTGTTCACCACGCTCTTCTTCTGGCTGCACAGCCCGGTGCTGGCGGCCACCGACACGGTGGCCGGCCTGCTGGTGGCGGTGGTGAGCGTGGCGGCGGCGGCCGGCCTGGATCGCCCCGCCGCCGGACTGATCGGCCTGCGTTTGCTGTGGCTGCTGCTGGCCAGTGCCGTGGCGGTGAGCGTGGCCCTGCACAACCCCGACCCGTTCCTAGCCGCCGCCCCGGCGCCAGGTGTGGAAGCGCTCCAGTAGGGCCAGGGTGCGCTGGGGGGCGTGGGCCCGCTTCCAGCTCCCGGCCACGTACTTGTTGGCTTCGGCCAGGGTGGGGTAGGCGTGCATCGTGCCCAGCACCTTGCCCAGGCCCAGGTTCCAGCGCATCGCCAGCACGAACTCGGCCAGCAGCTCCCCGGCCTGCTCGGCCACGATCGTCACCCCCAGGATCCTGTCCTTCCCCGGCACGGTGAGCACCTTGACGAAGCCGGTCTCGGCCGATTCGACGATGGCCCGATCCAGCTCGGCCAGGGGGAAACGGGTGACCTCGAAGGCCACGCCCTGGGCGGCGGCCTCGGTTTCGTTCAGTCCCACCCGGGCCACCTCCGGGTCGGTGAAGGTGGTGCGCGGAATCACCCGGCCGTCGACGGCGAAGCGGATCGGATCGAACAGCCCGTTGACGGCCGCATACCAGGCCTGGTGGGCCGCCGTGTGGGTGAACTGCCAGGGGCCGGCGACATCACCGGCGGCATGGATGTTCGGATAGAGGGTCTGCAGGTAGGGGTCGGTGTCGATGGTGCGGCCCGTGGGGATGCCCAGGGCCTCCAGGCCGTGGCCCCCCAGCCGGGCCTGGCGCCCCACGGCGCAGAGCAGTTCGTCGGCCTCGAGGCGAAGGGTGGCTCCATCCACCGCCACCGCCACCAGTACGCCCCCCGAGGCGGCAGGCCCCACCCGCTCCACCCGGCAGCCGGTGTGCACCCGCACCCCGTCGCGCTCCAGCACCTCGCGCACCAGCGCCCCCACCTCGGGATCCTCCCGGGGTAGCAGGCGGTCGTTGCGCTGCAGCAGGGTCACCGGCAGGCCCAGCTGGGCCAGGGCCTGGGCCAGTTCGCAGCCGATCGGCCCGCCCCCCAGCACCACCAGGCTGGGCCTCGGGGAGGGGTGCTCGGCCAGGGCATCCCAGAGGGTCTCGCTGGTGAGCACCCGCACCGTGTCGATGCCGGGCAGGGCCGGGATCACCGGCGCGGCGCCGGTGGCCAGCACGATGGCGCGGGCCGTGAGCACGGTCTCACTGCCATCGGCGGCGGTGATCGCCACCGCCCAGGGGCTGAGCAGGCGCGCCTGGCCGAGGCGCACGTCCACCCCGAGGGCGGTGTAGCGCTCGACGCTGTCGTGGGGGGCGACGGCGGCCACCTTCTGCCGCACCCGCTCCAGCACCCGACGCAGCTCCACCCGCGGCTCCTGGGGGGCCAGGCCATAGCGGTCGGCGTGGCGCAGGCGGGCGGCGAGGCGGGCCGTGCTGATCAGGGCCTTGCTGGGCACGCAGCCGGTGTTGAGGCAGTCCCCGCCCATGCGGTCCCGCTCCACCAGGGTCACCTTCGCCCGCACGGTGGCGGCGATGTAGGCGGTGACCAGGCCCGCCGCCCCGGCGCCGATGACGATCAGGTTGCGATCGAACCGGCGGGGGCGGGGCCAGGGGCGGTAGAGGCGCCAGAGACGCCAGCGGGCCAGCAGCAGCTTCACAATCCAGGGCAGCAGTCCCAGCAGGGCGAAGGAGGCCAGCAGGGCCGGCGAGAGGAGGCCGCCCAGGCTGGTGAGCTGGCCCAGCTGGGTGCCGGCATTCACGTACACGAGGGTGGCCGGCAGCATGCCCAGCTGGGAGACGAGCGCGAAGGGCAGCAGGGGCATGGGGGTGAGGCCCATCAGCAGATTGACGAGCACAAAGGGAACCACCGGCACCAGCCGCAGGCTGAGCAGGTAGGCGGTGCCGTCGCGGCGGACGCCCTCCTCGATCGGCCCCAGGCGCTGGCCGAACCGGCGCCGCACCGGCTCCCGCAACAGGGTGCGGGCCAGCAGGCAGGCCGCCGTGGCGCCCAGGGTGGAGCCGATCGACACCAGCACCGTGCCCTGAAGCAGGCCGAAGATGGCGCCCCCCGCCAGGGTGAGCACGGTGGCACCGGGCAGGGAGAGGCCCGTCACCAGCACGTAGACGGCCACGAAGGCGGCGGCGCTGGCCAGCGGGGCCGCTTGCCGCCAGGCCAGCAGCTGCTCGCGGGAGGCCTGCAGGGCGGCGAGATCCAGCTGGCGATACCAGCCCTGGCCGAAGAACAGGCCCACGCCGGCCAGGAGCAGGGCGAGGGCGAGGAGGCGGCCTATCGGTGCGCCGGTGGGCTTCTCCTTGGCTGGGGAGCTCATGGCTGGCCCTCCTGGGGCTCTAAAGGTGGTGGGCGCTGGATCACCGGCGCCGCGGCAGCCAGGATCGCGGCCCGGTCGCCGTTCAGGGGGGGATAGATGCGCTGGCCGTTGATCAACCGCTTGCTGCGCTTGGCCGCCTCCCCGGTGGCAACGACCCGGCGGTCCCAGCCTTCGGTGTACAGGGCCCCCCAGGGACCAAGATCGAGGATGGTGGTGTACCAGTCGATCCGCAGCGGCAGCAGCGGTAGCCCCACCAGATCGCAGACCGCGTTGTGGCCGGCGAACCGGCCCATGGGACGGCCGTGCTGACAGGACATGACGGTGGTGTGGCCGTCCTCCAGGGTGAGGCGGGCGCTGTCGCCGGCGGCGAACACGCCGCTCAGCCCCTCGACCCGCAGATCGGCATCCACCGGCAGCCGGCCGAAGGCATCGGTGGGCACCCCGCAGCCGGCGGCCAGCGGACTGGCGCGCATCCCCGCACACCAGACCACCGTCTCGGTGGCCATGACCTCGCCGGAATCGAAGCGGATCTCGCTGCCGTCCAGGGACACCACCCGCACACCGAGGCGACACTCCACCCCCAGGGACGCCAGGGCCTCTTCAATCACCGGTCGCGCCCCATCCCCCATGTCGGAGCCCACCCGGGGGTTATGGTCCACCAGCACCACCCGCCCCGGCCCGGCCAGACCGGCACGCTCCCGGACGGCCTGGAGCCGGTCCGGCAGCTCGCAGGCGGCCTCGATCCCGGTCAGACCCGCCCCCACCACCACGGCCGTAAAGCGTCCGGGGCCGTCGGGGCACTCGCCCAGGGCCTCCAGGTGCCCCGCCAGCCGGAAGGCGCCGCCGTAGGTGTCGACATCGAAGCCATGGGCGGCCAAGCCGGGGACCTGGGGCCGCCGCAGCTCACTGCCGAGGGCTATGACCAGCCGGTCGTAGGTCAGTTCCTGCGCGCCGACCGGGGTATGCACGGTCACCGTCCGGGCCGTCGGATCGATCCCGCCGACCTCGCCCACCAGCCAGCGGACCCCGGCGGGCGCGAGCACCATCTCCAGGGGCACCCTCAGGGGCGTCAGGTCGGGTTCGTAGTTGCGCACGCGGATGGCGTGGAAGGCGTCGCGGTTGACGAGCAGCACCTCGACGGCGTCAGGGCCGAGGCCGAGCTGATCGAGCTGGCGGGCGGCGCCCAGGGCAGTCCAGAGGCCGGCGAAGCCACCGCCGAGCACCAGGATCCTCTGGGCTCCCATCAGATCGTTCCGGCAAGGGGCGCAGGCGTCACCGGGGGCGGATCAGTGGGTCTCAGGCTATCGAGGGGGCCTCAGGACTTGAGGGCGGCGCGGCAGATGCGGTGCGCCGCTTCCCGCCCCCCGAACAGGTTGCGGGCCGCCGGTCCCAACTGCAGCGCCGACAGTCCCCCCATGACGTGCACCCGGGTGCCGGGCCAGCGCAGGTCGCCGGTGAGTACGGGCCAATCCTCGACCAGCGCCAGGGGACGCTGCTGCTGCAGCTGGCGCAGCAGCGGGTGGTGGCTCACCCCCAGGCTGTGGCCGGTGGCCAGCCAGAGGCGGTCGGCCTGGTGGCGGCGGCCATCACGGCAGTGCAGTTGCCATTGGCCCTGGCGCCACCGGGCCGAGGCGATCTGACAGCCCTCGTTCAGCTGCAGCGTTCCGGCGGCCTGCGCCTGTTGCAGCCGGCTGGCCAGCTCGGGGGTGATCGAGCCGCCGTCGCGGGCCGCCAGAACCTGCTGACGGCGGCGGTGCCAGCAGGGTTCCGCTCGGAAGTCCTTGAGGTAGCGGGGGCCCAGCCAGCCCGGGTCGGCATCAAAGGGCTTGCGGCGCAGCGGCCGCCGGCTGAACAGGCTGACCCGGGCACCCCGCCGGATGGCCCCCAGGGCCAGATGGGCGCTGGTCAGGCCACCGCCGATGATCACCAGATGCTGCCCCGGCAGCCCCCGGCAGGCGGCGAGGTCGAGGCTGTGGCTGTGCTGCAGGGCCTCCGCCGGGTAAGGGTCCTCGATGGCCCGGACCCAGTCCGGCAGCACCGGCGCCTCGGCCCCTGTGGCGATGACCAGGCGCCGGGGGGCCAGAACGGAGCCATCGCTCAGATCCAGCTCCAGGACGTCGTCCCCGGTGGGAGCGAGCCGGATCCGCTCGACCGCCACGGCCTCCACCCGGTCGGCCAGCTGGAAGTCGGCGACGACACTGCGGCAGAAATCGGCGAACAGCTGCGTGTGGGGCAGGCCGTAGGGACCCTCAAGCTCGGCCCCGCGCTGGAGCTCCTGGGCGAAACGGCGCAGGGCGTGGGGATTGGGATGGGGGTGGTGGGGGGAAGGGGAGCGCAGCCACGGAATCTCGTAGCGGCACATCTGGGTGTTCCAGCGCTCCAGCCAGGTGCCACTGGGGTCGAGCACCCGCAGCCGCCGGCGCCACTGGGGCCGCTTCTGCAGCAGCAGGCAGCAGAGGGTGAGGGCCTGGGGACCGGACCCGGCGACCACCAGATCAGCCATGGCGGTCGGGGGTGGCCGGCGGCAGCGGAGACAGGGACCCCAGCGGGGAAGACAGGCCGTGACGGGGGATGGCGAGATGGCACGGAATGACAACCATTCTCACATGATTCGCCCCTGCCGCCCGGCCCAACGCCCCAGCCGGGGCTACGAAAACCCGTGGGAGATCTTCGTCCCGGGCTGCCGCAACTCTCTGTGGGCCAACCCGCTGGGGAGAAGCCGAACGACCTGACCGGGGTCAGGGATGTGACCAAGGGCTGCTACAAGGGCCCCTGGGACGAGACGATCAGGATCCGGGGGGCTGAAGGTACAACCCCGAGGGCGTCAAGCTGGGACCCATCAGCCCCCTGCCGCCACCAGTCCCGAGTGGCGGATCAGGGCCTCCGGGCTGGGGGGACGGCCCCGGAAGGTCTCGAACACCTCGCCGGGGTGGCGGCTGCCGCCGAGGCTGAGCACCGTCTCGCGGAAGCGGCGGCCGGTGGCCCGGATCGCCGCTTCATTCTCCAGTCCCACCTCCTCGAAGGCGCTGAAGGCGTCGGCGCTGAGCACCTCGGCCCACTTGTAGGAGTAGTAGCCGGCGGAATAGCCGCCGGCGAAGATGTGGCCGAAGGAGCAGAGGAAGGCGTCTTCCTCGATCGGCTCCAGCACGGTGGTGGTGGCGGCGATCTCCCGGCGCAGCTGCTCCGGTGTCCGGCCGCATTCCGGCGTCCACTGGCTGTGGAGCCGCAGGTCGGTGAGGGCGAAGTGCACCTGGCGCAGGGTGGCGGCACCGCCCATGAAGGTGCGGGCGGCCTGGAGCTTGGCGAATTCACTCTCCGGCAGCGGTTCGCCGCTCTGCCAGTGGCGGGCCATGCCCATCAGGGTGGCGTGGTCGTAGCACCAGTTCTCCATGAACTGGCTGGGCAGCTCCACCGCATCCCACTCCACATTGTTGATGCCGGCCGCCTGGGGCCGCTCCACCGTGGTGAGCATGTGCTGGAGGCCATGGCCGAACTCGTGAAAGAGGGTTTCCACCTCCTCGAAGGTCATCAGGCTGGGGGTGTCCCCCACCGGCGGGCTCTGGTTGCACACCAGGTAGGCCACGGGCAGCACGGGCTGCCCCGAGGCGTCCACCGAGCGCACCAGGCATTCGTCCATCCAGGCGCCGCCGCGCTTGCTGCCGGGACGGCTGTAGGGGTCGAGGTAGAAGGCGGCCAGGGGCTCGCCGCTGCCGCCGTCCTCGACCCGGAAGAAGCGCACGTCCGGATGCCACACCGGAGCCTCGCCATCGGCCGGGCGGATGCGGATGCCGAACAGGCGGTCGCAGAGGCTGAACAGTCCCTCGAGCACCCGGGGCAGGGGGAACCAGGGCCGCAGGGCCTCGCTGTCGAGATCGAAAGCCTCCTGGCGCCGCACCTCCGCCCAGAAACTGACATCCCAGGGCTTGAGGTCGTCCGCTTCGGCCGCCCCTTCCCGGGCGGCGCAGGCCCGCAGCTCCTCCAGCTCCTGAAGGGCCACCGGATGGGCGGCGGCCCGCAGGTCCTCCAGCAGGGCCTCCACCTCATCCACCGAACCGGCCATCTTCGCCGCCAGGCTCACCTCGGCCCAGGAGCCGTAGCCCAGCCGCCGGGCCTGCGCCCGGCGCAGGGTCAGGATCCGCTCGATCGCCGGCCAGTTGCCGTCGGTCTCTCCTGAGGCCCGGCTCACGTGGGCCTTGTAGGCGATCTCCCGCAGGTCGCGGCGGCGGCTGTACTTCAGGAAGGGGCCGAAGCGGGGCATGTCGAGCCCCAGCAGCCAGGGGCCCTCCGCGGCCGTGGCCCCGCCATCGCCGGCATCACGGGCGGCCTGGGCCAGCTGCTCCTTGAGGCTCTCAGGCAAGCCCTCCACCTCGGCCGGATCGCTGAGCCGCAGGGTCCAGGCGTTGGTGGCATCGAGCACCCGGTTGCCGAAGGTGGTGGCCAGTTCGGCCAGTTCCTGGCTGGCGGCGTTGAAGGCTTCCTGGACCTCCCCCTCCAGGCCCACGCCCCGCAGTTCCATGTCGCGGAGTTCCGCCGTCAGGATCCGCTCCTGGGTGGCATCGAGGCCCCCCTGGGCCTGCAGGCTGCGCAGCGCCTGGAACAGCACCCGGCTCTGGCCGGCCCGGTTGCCGAAGGCCACCACCGCCGCCTGCTGGCTGGCGTGGGCTTCCCGCAGTTCCTGGCTGTTGCAGACGCCATTGAGGTGGCTCACCACCCCCCAGCTCCAGCGCAGCCGCTCCCCCAGCCGCTGCAGGGGGTCCATCACCTCCGACCAGCCGAGGCTCCGGCCCTCGGCCGCCGCCGCCGCCAGATCCGCCTCCAGCCGATCGAGCTCCGCCTGGAGCGTGTTGAGCAGCGCCGGGATGTGGGTCACCACCTGGTCGGGGGTGATGGCCTCGAAGCGGGGCAGGCCCTCGCCGGCCAGCAGGGCGGGGGGGCTCTGGAGGGTGGTGGTCATCGCCGGGCGGCCGCTTCGATGGAAGACCCCATTTCAGCCCACCCCGGCGCCGGGCGGCGGTTCAGCCGAGGGCGGCCATCCGACCCAGGGCCACCGCCCCGGTGCTGGCCAGTTCGGCGGCCAGACCGTTGGTGCTGGCTTCGTAGAGATCGATCGCCACCCGCGGCCAGAAGCCGATCACCAGGGTCGGCACCAGCAGGGTGAGGCCGATCAGCAGCTCCCGGGGCTTCATGTCACCCACCACCGCCAGGGCCGGAATCCGGGGACCGAAGAACACCCGCCGGCAGAGGGAGAGCAGGTACACCGGGGTGAGCACCAGGCCGATGGCCGCCAGCACGATCGTGATCACCCGGAAACCGACGGTGAAGCCGTCGTAGGAGGTGACCCCGAGGAACACGGTGATCTCGCTGATGAAGCCGCTCATCCCCGGCAGGGCCAGGGAGGCCAGGGAGCTGGCCAGGAAGAAGGCGAAGGTGATCGGCAGCACCTTGGCCAGGCCGCCCATGTTGGGGATCGAGAGGGTTTCGGTGCGTTCGTAGAAGACGCCGGTGACGAAGAACATCGCCGCGGCGATCAGCCCGTGGCTGATCATCTGCAGCATGGCGCCGCTCATCCCCAGGGCATCGACGGCACCGATGCCCAGCAACACGAAGCCCATGTGGCTCACCGAACTGCAGGCGATGCGGCGCTTGACGTTGTCCTGGGCGAAGGCATTGAGCGCGCCATAGACGATGTTGATGATGCCCAGAACGATCAGGGCCGGGGCCAGCCGCAGATGCACCTCCGGCAGCATCTGGACGTTGAAGCGGAGCAGGGCGTAGCCCCCCATCTTGAGCAGCACCCCCGCCAGCAGCATCGACACCGGCGCATTGGCCTCGCCGTGGGCATCGGGCAGCCAGGTGTGCAGCGGGAACATCGGCAGCTTGACCCCGAAGCCCACCAGGAAGCCCAGATAACAGAGCAGGCCGAAGGTGCCGCCGGGGGAGCGGGCCGCCAGCTCGCTGAGGTTGAGGGTGAAGGTGTCGCCGGAGAGGGCGAGGGCCAGGCCGCTGATCAGGATCAGGAGCGAGGCCGTGGCGGTGTAGAGGATGAACTTGGTGGCGGCGTACTGGCGCTGCTTGCCGCCCCAGATGGCGATCAGCAGGTAGACCGGCACCAGCTCCAGTTCCCAGGCCAGGAAGAACAGCAGGAAGTCCTGGGAGAGAAACACCAGGCTCTGGGCCGTGGCCTGCACCAGCAGCAGGGCGAAGTAGAGGCGGGTCTTGAGGCGGATGTTCCAGCTGGCGGCCACCGACAGCAGGGTGACCAGGCCGCTCAGCACCACCAGGGGGGCGGAGAGTCCGTCGGCGGCCAGCGACCATTCCAGGCCCAGGGCCGGTACCCAGGCCACGCGCTCCACCAGCTGCAGGCCGCCGAGGCTGGCATCGAAATGGCGGGCAAAGACCCAGAGGATCAGGGCCAGATCCACCCCGAGCACCCCCAGGGCCAGGGTGCGGGGGAGGCGGGGATCGCTGCCGTCACCGGGCAGCAGGGGCATCACCAGGGCGGCGGTGGCGGGCAGCAGCACAATCAGGCTGAGCCACGGAAAACCCGCTTCGGTGATTCCGGAAGGAAGGGAGGAGGACGCGAGCGAAAGCGGCAGGCTGGCGTCCATCACTGTGGGGTGCTCCAGGCAGGAAGTATGACGGGAGACGCTGCCGCGTCGGGACGGGGCCCCCGGGCGTCAGAGCCTATCAACTGAGTAGTTCTACTCACCAGGCACGGCCAGTGGGCGGCTTCCCTCCGGCAGGGGGGCCCAGGTGCTGCCACCCTCCTGGAGTCCGAGCACGGCGCTGTGGCTGCTCACCCCTTCCCCGAGCCAGGCGTGGGTCATGGCCTCCCCCACCGCCGCCGCCCGCTCCTCCGGGGCCAGGGCCAGCAGGCTGGGCCCGGCGCCGCTGATCACGCAGCCCCAGGCCCCGGCCTCCATGGCGGCCTCCCGCACGGCCCTTCCCCCCTGGATCAGTCCCCAGCGGTAAGGCTCGTGGATGCGGTCGTGCATGCCATCGGCGATCAGATCGCCGTTGCCCGTGCGCAGCCCCTGCAGCAGCAGGGTGAGAGCCCCCAGGTTCATCACGGCGTCGCTGATCGGGATGCTGCGCGGCATGGCGCGGCGCGCCTCGCTCGTGCTCAGCCGGATGGTGGGGATGGCCACCACGGCCTTCACGGCCGGGTTCCACTCGCAGCGCACCACCCGCCAGCGGTGGGAGGCGGCCCGCGCCGTCAGGCACAGCCCGCCGAGCAGGGAGGGAACCACGTTGTCGGGATGGCCCTCGATGTCGATGGCCAGCTCCAGCAGCTTCTCGCGGCTGAGGGGCTCCCCCACCAGGGCATTGGCGCCGATCAGGCCCGCCACGATGGCGGTGGCGCTGCTCCCCAGACCCCGGGCGGGGGGCACCGCCAGCTGCACCCGCGCCTCCAGGGCCACCGCCTCGACCCCCACCTCGCGCCAGACCCGCTGGGCCGAGCGGTAGACGAGGTTGTCGGGACCACCGCGCAGGTGGGCCCCCTCGGGGCCCTCAATGATCAGCTCGAACCGCTCACCGCCCCCCTCGATCACCCGCAGCTCGAAGCGGTTGCCGAGATCCAGGGCGGCGCCGAGGCAATCGAAACCCGGGCCGATGTTGGCGGTGGTGGCGGGTACCGCCACCACCACCCCCTGGCCGATCTGGGGCCGGACCATAAATGACCTGTCGTTGGGCTCAGTGTTGCAGCCGGACCCTGGGGGGCGTGCCGGGCTCAGCCCAGCAGCATCCGGGCCCGGCAGGCGGCACTGAAGGTGCCGACGCCCGGATCCACCACGGCGGTGATGGGCATCGGCTCCAGGGTGGAGCGCAGCCGGCCCTTGTTCAGGAACGGGTCCAGGAAGGCTTCGGAGCGCAGGCTGGCCAGCAGCTTGGCGGCCGTGCCCCCCGCCAGCCACAGTCCGCCGCGGCTCAGGCAGGCCAGGGCCAGATCCCCGCAGACGCTGCCGTAGGCCCCGAGCCAGAGCGCCAGGGCCTCGGCCGCCAGGGGATCACCGGCGGCGGCGGCCAGGGCCACCGCCGCCGGCAGGTCGGCGCGGTCGGGCCCATCGCCGGCCTCGCACCAGAGCCGGGCGGGGCCGCTGAGGGGATGGTCACCGCCGGGGTGGCGCCGTTCGAGCAGCCAGCGGGCCACATGGCCCAGGCCGGTGCCGCTCACCACCCGCTCGATCGAGATCCGCTCCAGGGCCAGATCGGCCCTGAGCCACTGCTTCAGTTCCCATTCGGCGGCGGTGCGGGGGGCGAACTCCCCGTGGGCCGCTTCGCTGGGGAGGGCCCGCAGGCCCCCGGCGGTGGGCAGACCCATGGCCACCCCCAGGCCGGTGCCGGCCCCCAGCACCAGCAACGGGGCCTGTGGATCCCGCTGGCCCTCCCGCACGGGGGCCGTCTGGTCGGCATCGAGATGGGGCAGGCCGTAGATCAGCACGGCGAAATCGTTGACCAGCTCCACCAGGGGCAGGCCGCAGCCACGGGCCAGGCCTTCGGTGTCGAGCACCCAGGGGAGATTGGTGAGCCGGGCCTGGCCCCCCTCCACCGGCCCCGCCACGGCGAAGCAGGCGGCCGCCGGCACGCCGCCCGCCACCGGCCCGGCGGCGGCCAGAAAGTGGCGCACCATGGGGGCCAGGTCCGGCCAGTCCGCCGAGACGAACCGCTCCTCCAGCACCAGCTCGGGCCGCTCCCCGCCCGGCCGCCAGAGGCTGAGCAGGGTCTTGGTGCCGCCGATGTCGCCCGCCAGCAGGAGGCTCATGCCAGCGCCAGGGTGGCCAGCCGACCGGCGTTGGCTGCCGCGGCGGCGGACACCAGGGCGTCGGCCGTCACGCTGCCCAGATCGCCCTGGCGACGGCTGCGCAGGCTGACCGTGCGGGTTTCGGCCTCCCGGCCACCGATCACGCCCAGCACCGGAATCTTCATCTGCTCGCCGTTGCGGATCAGCTTGCCGAGCCGGTCGCCGCTGTGGTCGATGCCGGCGCGGATCCCGGCGGCCGCCAGCAGGCCCCGGAGTTCTTCGGCCCAGGGGAGGGCGTCGTCGGTGACGGGCAGCAGGCGCACCTGCTCGGGGGCGAGCCAGAAGGGGAAATCACCGGCGTAGTTCTCCACCATCACGCCGAAGAAGCGCTCCAGGGAGCCGAAGATGGCGCGGTGGATCATGATCGGCCGGCAGCGGCTGCCGTCGGCGGCCACGTAGTGGAGGTCAAAGCGTTCCGGCAGGTTGAAATCCAGCTGGATCGTCGAGCACTGCCACAGACGGCCGATCGCATCCTCGATCTTGAGGTCGATCTTGGGGCCGTAGAAGGCGCCGCCCCCCTCATCCACCTTGTAGGCCCAGCCCTTGCGGTCCAGGGCCTCCACCAGGCCGGCGGTGGCCAGCTCCCACACCGCGTCCTCACCGATCGACTTCTCCGGGCGGGTGGAGAGATGGATCTCGTAGCTGCGGAAATCGAACGTGGAGAGGATGCGCTCGGTGAGGTTGAGAACCCGCAGAATCTCATCGGAGATCTGCTCCGGCAGGCAGAACACGTGGGCGTCGTCCTGGGTGAAGCCCCGCACCCGCATCAGCCCGTGCATCACCCCGGGCCGCTCATAGCGGTACACGGTGCCGAGTTCGGCCCAGCGGATCGGCAGCTCCCGGTAGGAGCGCAGCCGGCTGGCGAAGGTGAGCACGTGGAACGGGCAGTTCATCGGCTTGAGCTGGTACTGCCGCTCGTCCACCGCCATCGGGCCGAACATGCTCTCGCTGTAGAAGTCGAGGTGGCCCGACGTCTTCCAGAGGCTGAGGTCGGCCACATGGGGGGTGTAGAGCAGCTCGTAGCCGTCCTCGAAGTGGGCCGAGCGCCAGAAGTCCTCGATCAGCAGCCGCATGCGGGCGCCGCGGGGGTGCCAGAACACCAGGCCGGCGCCGGCCTCCTCCTCGATCGAGAAAAGATCCAGATCGGTGCCGAGCCGGCGGTGGTCGCGGCGCAGGGCCTCCTGCTTGCGCCGCTGGTATTCGGCCAGCTGCTCGGGCGTCTCCCAGGCGGTGCCGTAGATGCGCTGCAGCTGGGCACGCTTCTCATCACCGCGCCAGTAGGCCCCGGCCACGCTTTCGAGGGCGAAGGCCTTGGGGTGGAGCTCGCCGGTGTGGGCCACGTGGGGGCCAGCGCAGAGGTCCCACCACTGGTCGCCCAGGGTGTAGAGCGTGATCGGCTCGCTGAGCCCCTCCAGGATCTCCAGCTTGTAGGGCTCGTTCTGGGCCCGGATCCGCCGCTCCGCCTCCTCGCGGCTCACCTCGATGCGCTCCAGGGGCAGCTTGCGGGCAATGATCTTGCCCATCTCCTTCTGGATCGCCTTGAGATCGGCCTCGGTGAAGGGGTCCGGGTTGTCGAAGTCGTAGTAGAAACCGCTTTCGGTCCAGGGGCCGATGGTGACCTGCGCCCGGGGGAAGAGCTTCTGCACCGCCATGGCCAGCACGTGGCTCATCGAATGGCGGATCCGCAGCAGCTGGGGGCTCTCGCTCGTCTTCGGCAGCACGATGGCGGCCGCCTCGGAGGGGGCGGCGCCGGGGGCGGCGGGACTGGAGGCCGGTGGTACCGGCGAAGGGGGCGCGGACGTCATGGAGGCAACCTGTTGAAGGCATGGTATCCAGGCCCACCGATGGCCCCCCGGCCGGGGGCGGCCCCGGAGGCCGGTGCCGCCGTCCAGCGGGCCTAAGTTGGAGACGCTGAGCACCGTGATGGCCGCCCGACCCACGCCAGGACCCGTCCAGAGCGCCGTGCAGCGACCAGCCCCCGCCGGCCCGGAGGGAGCGGGGCTGAACCGGTCGGCCGAGCGGCGCAGCGTCGCCCTCAGCTACCTGCTGTGGTGCACCTGCCTGGTGGGGCTGTGCGGCCTGCCGCGCTTCTACAACCGCAAGCCCCTGAGCGGCACCCTCTGGCTGCTCACCTTCGGGCTCTGCGGCATTGGCCAGCTGCTGGATCTGGTGCTGCTGCCCGACATGGTGCGCCAGGCCAACCAGTCGCTGCTGCTGGAGGAGGCGCTGGCGGGCCGGGACACGGCGGCCTACCCGCCGATCGAGCGCCAGCTGCTCCAGCTCGCCCGCCGCACCGGCAAGGGCGGCTTCACCCTCAACGACGCCCTGCTGGAGCTCCAGCTGCCCCCCCAGGCCAACAGCAGCGTGGTCAGCGCCGAGATCGAGCGGCTGCTGCTCAACCACCTGCTCGACGTGGGCAACGACGAACGGGGCCGGGTGGTCTACCGGGAACCGTGAGGCCGTTCAGGCGCTGGTGAGGCGCCGCTGCCGCTCCAGTTCGCGCTGGTAGAAGCGCTGCAGCTGCGTGCGGCACTTCACCGGCTGGCCGTAGTGGCTCTCGCCAGCCAGGGTCGGCAGGGAGGCCCATTCCGGCGCCAGCCGGGCCAGCACCTCGGGTGTCAGGCCATGGCGATCGAAGCTGCGCAGGGCGCCGCGCTGCTCGATCAGATGGAGGGCGGCCTGGTCCTGGCTGGCGGGGCCGAAATCCCGCAGCCCGAGGCGGTCGGCGGCCCGGTCCCAGGTGGTGGGCAGAAACTGATAGGCACCGGCGGCGGCACTGGCGTAGCCGCGCCGCACGACGGTGTCGGGGTGACGGCTGAGGTCGCCGAAGCGATCGCCGCCGTAGAGCACCCGATAGCCGACGTCGCTGCCGCCCAGCCAGGTGCCCTCGGCGTAGCGGATCGTGTTGAGCAGGGCGCGCCGCTCGGGGGTGATGCCGTAGGGGCCGGGGGCGCTCGCCACCACCGGCCGGGCGGCGGGCGGGGAAGCGGTTGGGGCGGCGGGCCGGAGCGCCGGCGGGGCAACGGGGACGGCCGGGCGTTGCACCATCGGCAGCATCAGGAGCAGCACCAGCGTGAGCGGTCCCCGCTGGAGCGGCTTCGACGGCGGCGGCAGGGGGCGACGCAAGGGCAGGCAGTCGTCAGGGATCCATGACCCTGATCAGGCCCGGGGCCTGGACGCGAGACCCCGGCGCCCGTACTGGACAGGCGGCGCCCCGGTGTGCTTTCCGGACCGGCCCGGGCGGCGGGATTTCAGGAAACTTTCAGTCGGGAGCAGGGAGGGCCGGGGAACCGTGGGCCGCCGGTCGCCCCGAGCGGGCCGCTGAGAGGCCGAGATACAACCAGGACGAACGATCAGTTGTCGTGATCAATACAGAACGATTGATTCACGCTTTTCTCCCGACCCTTGCCGGTGGAGCCGCACTCCGGTTCAATCCTGAGTCAGGAAACCGAGGGCCGCCCGGACCCGCTGCAGCGTCGCGGCGGCCACGGCCGAGGCCCCTTCCCGACCGTCCCTGAGGACCGCCTCGAGGTGGCCGGGGTCACGGCGCAGCTCCGCGTACCGCTGCTGCAGGGGCCGCAGGGCCTCCACCGCGGCCTCCGCCAGCAGGGGCTTGAAGGCGCCCCAGCCCATGGCGGCACAGTCCGCCGCCGCCCGCTCGCGGCCCACACCGGCGAGCAGGGCGTAGAGGCCGAGCAGGTTGTCCGCCTCCGGCCGCTCCGGGTTGCCGAACTCCAGGCCCATGACCGGGTCGGTCTTGGCCCGCTTGATCTTGCGGGTGATGACCTCGGGCGGGTCCAGCAGGGTGATGCGGGAGCCCTCGTTCGGGTCGCTCTTGCTCATCTTGCTGCGGCCGTCGGTGAGGCTCATCACCCGGGCCCCCTCCTTGAGGATCAGGGGCTCGGGCACCTTGAGGACCGGGTGCTCCGGATCCGGCGCGTAGCGGGCGTTGATGCGCTGCTGGGCGATGTCGCGGGCCAGCTCCAGATGCTGCTTCTGGTCGTCCCCCACCGGCACCAGATCGGCGTCATAGAGAAGGATGTCCGCGGCCATCAGCACCGGGTAGTCCAGCAGGCCGGTGGAGACGTTGTCGCCCTGCTTGAGCGCCTTCTCCTTGAACTGGATCATCCGCTCCAGCCAGTTGAGCGGCGTGACGCAGTTGAGCAGCCAGCAGAGCTCGCTGTGCTGGCTGACGTGGCTCTGCACGAACACCGTGGACCGCTGGGGATCGATGCCGCAGGCCAGGTACAGGGCTGCCGTGGTGAGGGTGTCCTCCGCCAGGCGGCTGGGATCGTGGGGCACGGTGATCGCGTGCAGGTCGACCACGCAGAAGAAGGTCTCGTGGCTGTCCTGCAGGGCCACCCAGTTGCGGATCGCCCCCAGCCAGTTGCCCAGATGCATGGCCCCGGTGGGCTGGACGCCGGAGAGCACCCGGGGCCGCGCCGTCCTGGCGCCGGTGTCGCTCACGCTTCCGGGGTGGCGTCGCCCTCGCTGTCGGCAGGGGCCACCGCCCCTTCGGCCGCCTCAGGGGCGGCGTCCGTGGCCGCCACGGTCTCCTGGGCTTCGGCCTCGGCCTCCCCGGATTCGGCCGGAGCTTCGGCGTCGATCACCGCCACGGGGGCCGCAGGCCGGCTCGGCCGGGCGAAGGGATCGATCCGGGGGGCCCCATGGCCGCCACGACTCCCCTGGCGGGGCTGGCCATCGCCACCGCCGCGGCGGGGCTCCCCTCCCCGGGGAGCGGGGGCGCGGGAGCCCGCCTGGGCCCGGTGCTCGGCCACCAGGGCCTCAAGCTGGCCCTTCTCCAGCTGGTCGGCGAGGGTGCGCAGGGAAAAACCCAGCACCGCGACGGTGGAGCGCAGGCCGAAGGCCTCCTGCAGGGCACGGGCGGCCTGCATCTCGTTGTCACTGAGGCGGATGCGGAAGCCGCCCGGCTCCCGATTCGGGCCCGATCGGCCGCCCCGCTCGGGGGCATCCCCGCGGCCGGAGCCCACGGGAAGGGGGGTGTTGGTGTCGTCCGCCATGGCCGCAGCCCGCAATCAGGGGCAAGTGTCGCGCATCGACGTCCGGCCTCCGGCGGCGTCAGGACCCAGCCACAGCAGCCGGTGCCTGCCCAGGCGGGCCTGGCCGTCCCGCCGCGCCAGCACCAGTAGGGGGACTGGACGGGGGCCGCCGGCGGCGAAGCGCAGCCGGTACTGCTGGATCAGGTCCAGGTAGGTCTCGAGCGTCCAGCCCTGGGTGCCCCGCTCCTGGGCGGCCCAGAACTTCCGCAGCGCCTCCCGGCAGGCGTCCACACCGAAGTCCTCCCAGCAGAGCCGTTCGGCCTCCCAGGCCGGGTGGCCGGCGGCCACCAGCTCCCGGTAGCGGCGCAGCTCGGGGGCCTCCTGGCTGCAGTCCGGCGGCAGGCGATAGGCGAGCCCCTCCACCGGGACCCGGATGAGGCGCAGCCAGCAGCGCTCGAGCAGCAACACCGGCAGGCCGCCGTGCCAGTGGTCACTGACCTCCAGCTCCTTCAGGGCACGGCGCAGCTCCTCGCGGTGAGGGTCCAGCAGGAAGAGAGCATCAGCCGTGGCAGCCGGGCCGGACGTCGCAGCCGGGCCGGAGCGGGCATCGGAAGACGGCACGGAGGGGACCCGGACGACAACCTGAATCATGGTGCGTCCGTCGGGGGTCTGCAGGGACGGTGTCTTAAGGGAGGTGGACGCGGGGGTGGGAGCCCCGTCACTTCTGAGCTAGAGAGGCATCGCCGCCGGTACCCGCCCGTGACGTCCCCGGACCCCCTGCGCCCAGCCGCCCTGGCCTCCCTGCTGTCCACCGGGTGGGGCCGGCAGGCCCTGCTGCTCACCGGGGGGGTGATCGGGGGCGAGCTGCTGCTGCGGGCTCTCCCCGGAGAGGGACTGGGTCTGGTGGGGCTCGCCGGAGTGGCGGCGGGCTGGTGGTGGCTGGGCCGGCGGCCCGCCCGCCTGGCACCGCCCCGGTTGCCCGCCAGCTTCGACGCCTGGCTGCGGCGCTGCGAGGAGCTGCTGCTCCAGTTCGAGCATCTGGAGGGGGGGCCGGACGAGGGCGAGCCGGGCGAAGGCCAGATCCAGCGCCGCGCCGGCCTCGCCGCCCTGCGCCAGGAGGGGGCCCGGCCCGGTCTCCAGCTCGCCCTGGTGGGCTGCGTCGCCCCCGACGCCGCCTGGGCCCCCCAGCTCCAGGCGGCCCTGCGCGGCCGGCTGGCCCTGAGCCTGCGCTGGGGCGAAGCCCTGCCGGCGGTGAGCCGGGAGCGCCAGTGGCCGGAGGGCTTCGCCGCCGCCGACGTGGTGCTGTTCCACCTGGTGACCCCGCTGCGGGCCGCCGATCTGCGCTGGCTGGAGGCCGTGCCTCCGAGCCAGCCCCTCTGGCTGCTGGTGCAGCCGGAGGCTCCCTGCGACCCGGCCGTCCTGGCGTCCGAACTGGCCTCCCAGTGGCCCGGCGCCGCCGCCGACCGGCTGCTGCCGTGGGACGGCAGCCCCGAGGCCCTGGCCACCAGCCTGCAGCCCCTGGCCCGCTGGCTGGTGGCCGAGGGCCCGTCCCTGCGCCGGGCGACGCCCCTGCGGCGCATCGAGGCGCTGCACCGGCGCTGGCAGGCCGACCTGGAGCGGCTGCGGCGGCAACGGCTGGTCCAGCTCCAGCAACGCACCCAGTGGATGGTGGCCGCGGGGGTGTTCGCCGCCCCCCTCCCCTCCCTGGATCTGCTGTTGCTGGCGGCGGCCAACGGCCTGATGCTGCAGGAGATGGCGCGCCTGTGGGGCTGCCCGTGGAGCGCGGAGCAGCTCAAGGCCGCCGCCATGGAACTGGGCAAGGCCTCCCTGTTGCTGGGGGTGGTGGAGTGGAGCAGCCAGGCCCTGCTGGCCGCTGCGCGTCTCCATGGCGCCACCTGGGTGGTGGGCGGGGCTATCCAGGCCCTGAGCGCGGCCTATCTGACCCGGGTGGTGAGCCATGCCATGGCCGATGTGCTGGCCCTCTCCGCCGGCGTCGAGGCCCCGGACCTGGAGCGGATCAAGCGGGAGGCTCCCCTGCTGGTGGCCCGGGCGGCCGAGGCGGAGAAGCTCGACTGGTCCCGCTTCCTGCAGCAGGGGTTTGCCTGGATCAGCCAGCAGCTGGGGCCAGCGTCTTCGCCATCGCTGGCCGCCCCGCCCCTGCCGCCGGCGGTGTGACGAACATTTCATGAACTCACTTCATGAATATTCATTGCGAATCCACCCGATTGCCTGAAGGTTCATTGCTGCCCGGTTCGGATTCCCTCGGGGTTACTTAATGTGAATCGACCTCCCTTGTGGAGGTATCACTGCCTATCCCTACCGTCTTACTTCCATGACCACTGCCATTCGCAGCGGCCGCTCGGAAAGCTGGGAAAGCTTCTGCGCCTGGGTCACCTCCACCAACAACCGCATCTATGTCGGTTGGTTCGGTGTGCTGATGATCCCTTGCCTGCTGGCCGCCACCATCTGCTACGTCGTCGCCTTCATCGCGGCCCCCGCCGTCGACATCGACGGCATCCGTGAGCCGGTCGCCGGCTCCCTGATGTACGGCAACAACATCATCTCCGGCGCCGTTGTCCCCTCCAGCAACGCCATCGGTCTGCACTTCTACCCCATCTGGGAAGCCGCCAGCCTCGACGAGTGGCTGTACAACGGTGGCCCCTACCAGCTGGTGGTCTTCCACTTCCTGATCGGCATCTCCGCCTACATGGGACGCCAGTGGGAGCTCTCCTACCGGCTGGGCATGCGCCCCTGGATCTGCGTCGCCTACTCGGCCCCCCTCTCGGCGGCCTTCGCGGTGTTCCTGATCTATCCCCTCGGCCAGGGCTCGTTCTCCGACGGCATGCCCCTCGGCATCAGCGGCACCTTCAACTTCATGCTGGTGTTCCAGGCCGAGCACAACATCCTGATGCACCCTTTCCACATGCTGGGTGTGGCCGGTGTGTTCGGCGGCTCCCTGTTCTCGGCCATGCACGGCTCCCTCGTCACCAGCTCCCTGGTGCGTGAGACCACCGAAAGTGAGTCGCAGAACTACGGCTACAAGTTCGGCCAGGAGGAAGAGACCTACAACATCGTGGCCGCCCACGGCTACTTCGGTCGCCTGATCTTCCAGTACGCCTCCTTCAACAACAGCCGCAGCCTCCACTTCTTCCTGGCCGCCTGGCCCGTGGTCGGCATCTGGTTCACGTCTCTGGGCATCAGCACCATGGCGTTCAACCTGAACGGCTTCAACTTCAACCAGTCCGTCCTCGACAGCCAGGGCCGGGTGGTGAACACCTGGGCCGACGTGCTCAACCGCGCCAACCTCGGTTTCGAGGTGATGCACGAGCGCAACGCCCACAACTTCCCCCTGGATCTGGCCACCGTGCAGTCCGTTCCCGTGGCCCTGCAGGCTCCGGCGATCGGCTGATCCCCGCGGCACCCGCGGTCGGCTCCGGCCCTCGGGCCGCTCTCCGATCCACCCCCCGCCCCCTCCGTCCCCTGCGGACGTCGAGGGGGCTTTTCCTTGGCGGCCATCCGGCCGTAGGGGACCCGCAGCGGCGGCCAGAATGTTCACTCCAAGCTTTCTGCTCGCCAACGGTCCCCATGCCCCAGCACCGCCATGACGGCCAGGGCCACCACGACAAGGCCCCGCGGCTCCCTCTGAAGCGGGCCCTGGTGGCCGCCGCCCTGGTGCTTCCCCTGCTGGGCAGCGGCTGCACCCCCGGGCCCCGGAGCGGTGGTCCGTCCCCCACGCCGTCGATGACGGGGGCGGCCCCGGGGGCCAGCAACAGCGCCGGTGCTGCGGACCAGCGCCCCCTGGTGCTCACCACCTTCACGATCCTGGCGGACATGGCCCGCCAGGTGGCCGGCGATCGGGTGCGGGTGGAATCGATCACCCGGCTGGGGGCCGAGATCCATGGCTACGAGCCCACCCCCAGCGACCTGAAGCGGGCCTCGGGGGCCGACCTGGTCCTGGAGAACGGCTTCGGCCTGGAGCGCTGGGCCCAGCGCTTCTACGCCGGCCTCCCCGACGTGCCCCACGTGACCCTCACCGAGGGCATCACGCCCCTGCCGATCGCCGGGGACGCCTACCAGGGCAAGCCGAACCCCCACGCCTGGATGTCCCCCCGGCTGGCCAAGGTCTATGTGGAGAACATCCGCCGCGCCCTCACCCGGCTCGACCCCGCCGGCGCCGCCACCTTCCAGCGCAACGCCGCGCGCTACAGCGCCGAGCTGGACGCCCTCGACAGGGAGCTGCGGACCTCCCTGGCCCGGATCCCCCCCGGCCAGCGGGTGCTGGCCACCTGCGAGGGGGCCTTCTCCTACCTCGCCCGCGATTACGGCCTCACCGAGGCCTACCTGTGGCCGGTGAACGCCGAGTCCCAGGTCACCCCCCAGCGCATGGCCCGCCTGATCGCCCTCGTGAAGGAGCGCCGGGTGCCGGCGGTGTTCTGCGAGAGCACGGTCAGCGCCGAGCCGCAGCAGCAGGTGGCCAGGCAGTCGGGGGCCCGTTTCGGCGGGGTGTTCCACGTGGATTCCCTCTCCCTGCCGGACGGTCCGGCGCCCAATCTGCTGGAACTCCAGCGTCATAACGTGGAGACCCTGCAAGCGGGTCTGGCGGGGAGCTGAACCGATGCCCTCTCGCCCCACCCCCTGCGCCGGCAACGAGCGCATCGCCGTTCGCAATCTCTGCGTCGATTACCACGGGGTGGTGGCCGTCCATGAGGCGTCCCTGCATCTCGATGCCGGCACCATCTGCGCCCTGGTGGGGATGAACGGGGCCGGCAAATCCACCCTGTTCAAGGCCCTGATGGGCTTCGTGCGCCCCTCGGCCGGCAGCATCGCCATCAATGGCCTGCCCCTGCGCCAGGCCCGCCGGGCCCGGGCGGTCGCCTACGTCCCCCAGACCGAGAGCGTCGACTGGAACTTCCCGGTCAACGTCCAGGAGGTGGTGATGATGGGTCGCTACGGCAGCATGAATCTGCTGCGCCTCCCCCGTCCGGTCGACCGGGAGGCGGTGCGGGAGGCGCTCGAGCGGGTGGACCTGTGGCCGCTGCGCCACCGCCAGATCGGCGCCCTCTCGGGCGGCCAGCGCAAGCGGGCCTTCCTGGCGCGGGCCCTGGCCCAGGGCGCCTCGGTGATGCTGCTCGATGAGCCGTTCAACGGCGTCGACATCCGCACCGAGAAACTGATGATCGAGCTGTTCGAGCAGTTCCGCCGCGAGGGGCGCACCCTGATGATCTCCACCCACGACCTGGCCCACGTCACCAGCTTCTGCGACCATGTGGTGCTGATCAACAAGACCGTGCTGGCCTACGGGGAGACCTCCTCGGTGTTCACCAGCGAGAACCTGGCCCTCACCTTCGGCGGCCTGCGGCTGGAGGGCGAGCCGGCCGGCGACGCCGACCCCCACCAGGCGCCATGACGGCCGTGCTCACCTGGCTGATCGAACCGCTCCAGCAGGAGTTCATGGTGCGGGCCCTGCTGGTCAGCATGCTCGTCTCCTGCGTCTGCGGCCTGCTCTCCTGCTACATGACGCTGAAGGGCTGGGCCCTGATGGGCGATGCGGTGTCCCATGCGGTGATGCCGGGCGTGGTGATCGCCTACGCCCTGAACCTGCCCTTCGCGGTGGGGGCCTTCGTCTTCGGCGTCGGCTCGGTGGCCCTGATCGGCTACATCAAGCAGATGACCCGGATCAAGGAGGACACGGTGATCGGGCTGGTGTTCACCGGCTTCTTCGCCCTCGGCCTGACGCTGATCTCCAAGGTGCGCAGCAGCATCGACCTCTCCCACATCCTGTTCGGCAACGTGCTGGGCATCAGCTCCTCCGACATCCTCCAGACGGTGGTGATCAGCGTGCTGGTGCTCACCGTGCTGCTGGTGCTGCGCAAGGACCTGATCCTGTTCTGCTTCGATCCCACCCACGCCCGCTCCATCGGCCTCCACACCGGCGTCCTGCACTACCTGCTGCTGTCGATGCTCTCCCTGGCGGCGGTGGCGGGCCTGCAGACCGTGGGCATCATCCTGGTGGTGGCGATGCTGGTCACCCCGGGGGCCACGGCTTACCTGCTCACCGATCGTTTCGACCGCATGGTGTGGCTCTCGATCCTCTCGGCCGTGATCTCCAGCGTGACCGGGATCTACTGGAGCTACTGGATGGATGCCTCCACCGCCGGCTGCATCGTGCTGGTGCAGACGCTGCTGTTCCTGCTCTGCTTCCTGCTGGCGCCGCGCCATGGCCTGCTGGCCCAGCGGCGCCGTTCGCCACGGGCCTCCCGTTTCCCGTCCGCGTGAGCGAGCCGGCCACCGAACCTGCCACGGTCCCGGCTGCGGACCAGCGCTGGCCCTGGTGGCCCCTGCTGCCCCTCTACCCCTACGGCCGCCGCCGCACCCTGGTGCGGGAGCTGGTCGCCGGGCGTCTCTGGAGCTTCGAGCAGCTGCAGGGGGTCTGGTACGTGGCGGTGCCGATCCGCATGCTGGTGCTGCGGGTGCGGGAGGGGCTGCTGCTCTATGCCCCGGTGCCCCCCACCGCCGAGGTGCGCGCCCGCCTGCGGGGCCTGGAAGAGCGCCACGGCCGGGTGTGCACCATCGTGCTGCCCACCGCGTCGGGGCTGGAGCACAAGCTGCCGGTGCCGGCCATGGCCCGGGCCTTCCCGGACGCCCAGGTGTGGGTGGCGCCGAAGCAGTGGAGCTTCCCCCTGCCGCTGCCGCCCGCCTGGCTGGGGTTCCCCGCCCGTCGCACCCGGGAGCTGCTCAGCGATGGGGTGCCCCATGGCGACCAGCTCGACTGGCTGCCCCTGGGCCCCCTGGATCTGGGGCTGGGCACCTTCCTGGAGATCGCCTGCTTCGATCGGGCCAGCGGCAGCCTGCTGCTCACCGATGCCCTGGTGGCGATCCCGCCGGAGCCGCCGGCGGTGTTCGATCTCGATCCCACGCCGCTGCTGTTCCATGCCCGCGAGCGCGGTGACGAACCCTTGCGTGATGATCCCCAGCAGCGGCGCCGGGGCTGGTGGCGGCTGGTGCTGTTTGCCACCTACCTGCGCCCCAGGCCCCTGGTGATCCCCCCCCTGGGCGAGCTGCTGCGCCATTGCCTGGCACCGGGCTGCCGTGACGCCCGGGCCCACTTCGGCTTCTACCCGTTCCGTTGGCAGCCCGGCTGGCAGGCCGACTTCGAGGCCCTGGCTCCGGGGGGCCGCAGCAGCCTGCAGGTGGCGGCGGTGCTGGAGCGGCTGGTGTTCCCCCGCCAGCGGGCCGCGCTGGTGGCCTGGATCCGTGTGCTGGCAGGGCTGAAGGGCCTGCGCCGGGTGGTGCCAGCCCACCACGACGCGCCCGTCGCCAGCTCGGCCGAGGAGCTGGCCGCCCTGGCGGATCGGATCGAAACGGGGGACTGGGCCCCTGATCAGGGAGCCTGGGAAACCCTCGCCGGCATCGACCGCACCCTGGTGGGGTTGGGGCTGGTGCCGGGGGAAGGGGACGGCTGAGGCCTAGAGCTCCAGTTCACCGGGGTCGTCGTCAAGGCCCCCCTCGAAACCGCCGCTGCCGAGCATGGCCGTCTCCAGCTCCATGCGCTGCTCCATCTGGCGCAGGAAGTACCCGGTCATCATCGCCGAGGCCAGCAGGCCGGCGAGATTGTCGCGGCTGGCCTGGATCTTCACTTCGAACTGCTCGCCGGGGAGCATGCCCAGCAGACCCTGAACGTTGTGGCGGATGATGTCCTGGATGTCGCCGGTGGCCGAGCGCGCCACCCTCTGCAGCACGTCCGGAGACTGTTCCTGCAGGTACTGAATCAGCGAATTGTCGCTGATCGCCTCGTTGTCGGCGGTCAGGAACTCCGGGTTGAACATTTCCCCTCCGGTGTGCTCTGCAACACGGCATGCACCCTAACGCAGGCTTTCAGGTGCTTTCTCCCCCGTGGGGAGGGGAGAACCCAACCGGTCCGAACCGGGCCGGAGGCCAGTAGCGCCAGATGGCGGTGCCGATCAGGTCGCTCTCCGGCAGGGGGCCCCAGAGGTGGGAATCCAGGCTGGCATTGCGGTTGTCCCCGAGCACCAGCACCTGGCCGGCGGGGACCAGCAGGGGCGCCAGGTCGTAGTCCATCGGTTCACGGGCCCAGTCCGGCTCGGCGGGGGAGCCGTTGCGCCAGAGACGGCCGCCCTTCACCTCCACCCGATCGCCGGCCACCGCCACCACCCGCTTGATCAGGGCCGCACCGGGGTCATAGCCCGCCTGCTGCAGGGCGGCGGGCGGATGGAAGACGACGATGCGGCCAGGCTCCACCCCCGACCCGAAGCGGGGGCTGAGCTTCTCCACCAGGACCCGGTCCTGGAGCTGCAGGGTGGGCAGCATCGAGCCCGACGGGATCCAGCGGGGCTCCACCACCGTCCAGCGCAGCAGCAGGGCCACCAGCACCCAGAGCAGCAGGCGGAACAGCTGCGGCCCGAGGCCCCTGACGCCACCGGGAGGGGCCGACGGCGGCGCCGGCGGCGTGGGGGTGGGCGTGGCGGGGCCGCTGCCCATGGGAAACCGTCCGTGAGGATGATTCCCCCATCCTGAACACCGGAGCGCCCCCCTTGGCCGGGTCCCCGACATCGCTGGCCAATGTGCGGGCGGCCCTGACGCTGCTGGGGGCGCTGCGCCGGGGCGGCCTGATCCATGGGGTGCTCTGCCCCGGCAGCCGGTCGGCCCCCCTGGCGGTGGCGGCCGCCCTGCTGGAGCCCGGGGGCCTGCGGCTGCACACCGCCATCGACGAGCGCTCCGCCGCCTTCTTCGCCCTCGGCCTGGGCCGGGCCAGCGGCCAGCCGGCGGCCGTGATCACCACCTCGGGCACGGCGGTGGCCAACCTGCTGCCCGCCGCCGTGGAGGCCGACTTCGGCTCGGTTCCCCTGCTGCTGCTCACGGCGGACCGACCGGCCAGGCTCAAGGGCTGCGGCGCCAACCAGAGCGTCAACCAGGAGGTGTTCCTGGTGGGCAGCTGCCGCTGGCTGGGCGAGGGCGACCCGGAGGGGTTGGCCGCCATGTCCCCCGCGGAACTGGACGCCCTGGCCGGCCAGGCCCTGGCCGCCGCCCGGGGCGATGGGGCCGGCCGCTCCGCCGGCCCGGTGCACCTCAACCTGCCCTTCGACGAGCCCCTGCATGCGGACGGCACGGATCTGAGTCGGCTGGCCGCCGCGCTGGCCGGGGAGCCGCCGCCGCCCCCGGCGTCGGGGGCCCTGGCCACCCGCGCAGGCCGCCCGGCATGCCCCGTGTCCCAGGCCGGCGCCAGCACGGCCCTGGATCCGGACCGGCCCGGCGTGGTGGTGGCCGGCCCCTGGCGCGGGGCCCCGGCGGCCTGGCCCGCCCACGTGGAGGCCCTGCGGCGCTGGCAGCGGCGCAGCGGCTGGCCGGTGCTGGCCGATGCCCTCTCCGGCCTGCGGGGCCTGCCGGATCTGGAGACGGTGACGGCCTACGACCTGATGCTGCCGGAGCACTCCGGCGGGGACGGGCCGGCACCCGGGGGGGATCGACAGGTGCTGCGCCTGGGCCCGTTGCCGGCCAGCCGCCGGCTGCAGCGCTGGCTGGCGGCCCAGGGGGGGGCCCAGGTGCTGGTGAGCGAAGGGGACGGGCGCCGCCTCGACCCCCTCGGCTTGGTGCGGGGCCAGGCGAGTGCCGGCCTGGCGGTCTGGCTGGCGGAGCAACCGCCGGCCTCCGGGGCGGGCGAGGCCTCCGGCGCCTCGCTGTCGCTGGCGGGCCGCTGGCGGCGGGCGGAGGCGGGGGTGCAGGCGCTGCTGGATAAGGAGCTGGCCGGTGAGAACGGAGAGCCGGCCCTGGCCCGCCGCCTCAGCCGGCTGCTGCCGGCGGGGCTGCCCGTGCTGCTGGCCAACAGCAGCCCGGTGCGGGACTGGGAGAGCTTCGCCGACCCGACCGCCCCGCCCCGACCGATGCACGGCTTCCGGGGGGCCTCCGGTATCGATGGCACCCTCTCCAGCGCCTGCGGCCTGGCCGAGGCCCTCGGCGCCCTGGTGCTGGTGAGCGGCGATCTGGCCCTGCTGCACGATGCCAACGGCTGGCTGTGGCGCCCGCAGCTGGGCGGCCGCCTCACCGTCGTGCTGATCGACAACGGCGGCGGCGGCATCTTCGAGCAGCTGCCCATCCGCACCCAGCCGGCGGCGGCGATGGATTTCGAGCGCCTGTTCGCCATGCCCCAGCCGGTGGACCCGCTGGCGCTGGCGGCGGTGCACGGCGTCCCCGGCCGGCGGCTGCAGAACCTGAAGGATCTGGAGGGCGCCCTGGCCTGGGCCCTGCCGCAGCCGCTGGCCCTGCTGGTGGTGCCCACCGACCGGCGAAGGGACGCGGCCCTGCGGCAGCGGCTGCGCACAATGGCCGCAGATCTGGCCGACCCTCTGGCCACCGGGCCGATCCCCTCCCCATGACCCCCGTTCCCCCAGCCTTGCCGCGCTGGACCAGCGCCGGCACCTACAGCGACATCCGCTTCGAGACCAGCGGCGATGGGATCGCCCGGATCAGCATCAACCGGCCCGAGAAGCGCAATGCCTTCCGGCCGCTCACGGTCCAGGAGCTCTGCGATGCCTTCAACCGGGTACGGGACGACCCCACCATCGGTGTGGTGCTGTTCACCGGCGAGGGGCCGGCCGCCGATGGCGTCTGGGCCTTCTGCGCCGGCGGGGACCAGAGCGTGCGCGGCGACGGCGGCTATCTCGATGCCTCGGGGCTGCCGCGGCTCAACGTGCTCGACCTGCAGCGGATCATCCGCAGCCTGCCCAAGGTGGTGATCGCCCTGGTGGCCGGCTACGCCATCGGCGGCGGCCAGGTGCTGCACCTGCTCTGCGATCTGAGCCTGGCGGCCGAGAACGCCGTCTTCGGCCAGACCGGGCCGCGGGTGGGCAGCTTCGACGGCGGCTTCGGTGCCGGCTACCTGGCCCGGGTGGTGGGCCAGCGCAAGGCCCGGGAGATCTGGTTCCTCTGCCGCCGCTACGACGCCGGCCAGGCCCTGGCCATGGGGCTGGTGAACGCCGTGGTGCCCCTGGAGGAGCTGGAGCCCCAGGGGGTGGCCTGGGCGCGGGAGGTGCTCCAGCACAGCCCCACCGCCATCCGCTGCCTCAAGGCCGCCTTCAACGCCGAGACCGACGGGCTGGCGGGGATCCAGGAGCTGGCGGGCCAGGCCACCCACCTCTTCTACCGGACCAGCGAGGGCCAGGAGGGGCGCAACGCCTTTCTGGAGAAGCGGGACCCGGACTTTTCCGAGGCGCCCTGGCTGCCCTGAGGTGCCGCGGTCCATACTGCCGTTTCTGGCTGCAACGACCGGTGTCCGCCTATCCGATCCCGGACAACGAAGCCGAGCGGCAGGCGGCGCTGGACGACCAGTGCATCCTCGATACGGAGCCCGATGAGGACTTCGACCGCATCACCCGGCTGGCCAGCCAGATGCTCGGAGTTCCGATCGCGCTGATCTCCCTGGTGGACCGGCAGCGTCAGTGGTTTCTCTCCCGGGTGGGTCTGGAGCCGAGGGAAACGCCCCGGGAGCTGGCCTTCTGTGCCCACACCATCTGCTCCGATGACGTCATGGTCGTCAGCGATGCCACCGCCGATGCGCGCTTCAGGGACAATCCCCTGGTCACGGGGGACCCCCACATCCGCTTCTATGCCGGCGTCCCGCTGCAGACCCGGTCCGGCTTCAACCTCGGCACGCTGTGCGTGATCAGCCGCGAGCCACGGCAGCTGGCGGGCACCGAACACCAGCTGCTCAAGGATCTGGGCGGCATGGTGACCCAGTACCTGGAGTCGCGACGCAACAGCTATCGCTGCCCGCTCACGGGGCTCCAGAACCGACGCCCCTTCCATGAGGCGGGTCAGAGGGAGTTCCTACGGGCCCGGCAGAGCGGGGAGTCGCTCACCCTGCTGCTCTTTGGCCTGGACGGTTTCGCGGCCTTCTGTGCCCGGTTCGGGACGGCGCAGGGGGACCGGCTGCTCCAGGAGATGGCGGCAACGCTCCAGGCCCAGGTGGGGGAGAGCGCCCTGCTGGGACGGGTGACCGCCGACGAGTTCGCCTTGCTGCGCCCGGGTCTGGAGGGGCCCGCGGCCACGGCCCTGGCCGAGCGGATCCGGGGCGCCCTGACCCAGGGTGGCTGGCTGGTGGAGGGTGTCCGCCATCCGCTGGCGGTCAGCTGCGGTGTGGGCGTGCTGGGCGGGGACGACGGGGGCTTCAAGGACCTGTTCCGACGGACCGAAGCGGCCCTGACCCAGGCCAGGCTGTCGGGTGCCACGGCGACCTAGGGCAGACCATCGCCGATCAGCGGACTCGGCAACGGGAATCAGGCGGGGGCAGAAGGCCTGGCGCGTCGCCAATGGCGGAAGCGATCGAGGGCGGCACAGAGATCCACGAAGCGCAGGGGCTTGGAGAGAAAGTCGTTCATGCCGGCGGCTTCGCACTCCTGGCGATGGGAGCTGAAGGAATAGGCCGTCAGGGCAATGATGTACACCTCCGTAAAACCCTCGCGACGCAGCTGCCGGGCTGCCGAGATGCCATCCAGACCGGGCATTTCCACATCCATGACCACCAGATCGAAGGGGTCGCTTCGGACGCTCTGGAGTGCAGCGTTGCCGTCGCCGACCAGGTGGACCGACAGATGCAGCCGGGCCAGCATCAGCTCCAGCACGCGCTGGTTGACGCGGTTGTCATCGGCCACCAGGATGTTCCATCCGGGATCGAATCCGTCGGAAGGGGGTGGCTCGGTGAGCCGCTTCTGGCTCTTCGAGGCCACCGCGAAGGGCAGGCGGACCGAGAAGCAGCTGCCCGTCCCGAGGCTGGATTCCACGGAGATCTCCCCGGCCATCAGCTGGCAGAGGCGGGCGCAGATCGCCAGGCCCAGTCCGGCGCTCTGGCTGGTCTGCTCCGGGTTGTCGTGGCCGACGAACTCCTCGAAGATGAATGGAAGAGAGCCGGCGGCGATGCCGATCCCGGTGTCGGAGACGCGGAACAGCAAGCCCACCGCCTCCGGCGATGAGCGGGTCGCCTCTACCACCAGACGGATCTCCCCCTGGTTGGTGTACTTGCAGGCATTCCCCAGCAGGTTGAACAGGATCTGACGCAGCTTGAGATCGTCACCGATCAACCATCTCGGCGTCTCCGGCGCCAGGGAAAGCTGCAGGTCCAGCTGGCGGATGGAGGCCTGGTGCCGGAACAGATTCAGCACATCATCCAGCAGGGAATGGAGATCAAACGTCCGGGGGTTCAACGCCAGCCGGCCGGTCTCGATCTGGGAGATGTCGAGAATGTCGTTGACCAGGTTCAACAGATAGTCGCCGCTCTCATGGATGGTCTGGATCATCTCCCTCTGGCGCCCCTCCATGGGGCTGGCCAGCAGCAGATCGCTCATCCCGATCACGGCGTTGAGCGGGGTGCGGATCTCATGGCTCATCGTGGCCAGAAAGCGCGTCTTCGACTGGCTGGCCGCCAGGGCTTCATCCCGGGCCTGCCGGAGTTCCCGGGTGCGCTGGGCCACCTGCTGCTCCAGCTGATCGCGGGCATCGATCAGCCGGTCCTGGGCCTGGATGATCGCACTCTGGTCCCGGAAGGTGAAGACGAGGGACGGCTTACTGGGCACATTGACGGTGGCCCAAGACACCTCGATGACCCGCCGGGGTGGGGTGCTGGTGAGCTCCCAGGTGGCGGTGCCCTGGGGCGCCTCCCTCCAGAATGGCTGACCGGCCCGGTGGGCGGCCGGGTCCTTCGGCTGATGGTGGGGCAGGATCCCGCTCAGGGAGCGGCCGAGGCACTGCAGGCGTGAAAGGCCCACGAAGCGATCGAAGGAGGCGTTGGTCCACTCGACGATTCCATCGAGATCGGTGAAGGCAAGAGCTTCTTCAACCGCCCCGAGGGCCGCCTCCAGCCGACCGAGGGTTGTGCGTAATTGGGCGACGAGCTCCGGTTCGGCCATCCCGGGCTCAGCTCAGCGGACGCAGGGTCGCCGCAAAGACCCAGCCATCCCCTCGGCGTTCGGCCACAATGAAATGCTCTGAATTGATGGCTTGCTGATCCTTGCAGATCGTCATCAACTCCAGGGGATGGTTGAGGATCTGGGATTCTCCAACGATCTGAAAGCGCGAGAATCCGAGGTGGTGGGCATCCCGGAAGGAGTCCGGGAGAATCATGGAGAGGGATTGACCCTCCAGATCCTCCAGGGTCCAGCCATAGGTGGATTGGAAAAGATCGTTGATCTCCACGATGCAACCGTCCCGATCGGCCGCGATGAAGGGCAGAGGCTGCCGGCGGAGCTCTTCAATCGTGACCATGGCCTGCGCCACACACTTCCCCGAGTTGTTCACAAACCTTAGCGCCGTATCCCGCAGGAGGCCCATCGCCGCCCCGGCCTGCACGCCGGCCGTTCCCCGAGCCGGTCGGGAAGCGTCGGGCTTTCCGTCCAGGGGGATTCTTCTGACTTTGCGGCGCAGCGGGACCGCCGAAGGCGAAAGCCCCAATCCTGCAGGAATGGTAAGCTCAATGGGGTTTGTGATTCCTTGCGTGGATGATCCATCCATCCTGAAGCCTTCGGGTCTGCTTGATGCCCAGAGTGGCGCCGACCTGCGCGCATCCATCGCCACACTGCTGCAGGAAACGTCAGGGGACATCCTCATTGATTGCCAAGGCATCGACTTCATGGACAGCAGTGGCTTCGGTGCCCTGGTCGCGGTGCTGAAGCGCGTCAGGGAGCACGGAAAACAGCTGTATCTCTGCAGTCTCAACAGCCAGGTGCGGATCGTGCTGGAGCTCACCGGCACCGAAAAGGTCTTCACCATCTTTCCGGATCAGGAGGCCTGCCTTCGCTCACTTTCGGTGGATCGCACCGCGTGATCGCTCGGGCGTGAAGCGCCGAGAACCCTCAGGAAAACATGGCGCGGATCACCGAATAATCATCCGTGAACGGGGCATTCGCCGTGATGTCGTGGATCTGGGAGAGCAGCCGGTCGAGGCCATCGTCGTCCGACAGCAGACCGCGGCACTGTTCCGCCAGCTGCATGAATTCCGGCAGGGTCCCCATCACGCCGTCAGGCCGGGGGACTTCATAGAGCCCATCGCTGTAGACGAGCAGGCAGCCCCCTTCCCCGACCTCAAGACTCTCGTTGGCGTAGGACGACGCCTCGAACAGGCCCACCGCCATTCCCTGGGTCCTGAGCCAACGGCTGGGGAAGGCGCCGGCTCGGCTCCAGAGCAGGGCCGGCGGATGGCCGGCACTGGCGTAGCGGAGGGTCCGGCTGGAGCTCTGGTACACCCCGTACCAGATGGTGAGATAGCGCCCCTGGTGGCGCTCCATCTGGAAACCGCCGTTGAGGGACTGCAGCACGGCAGCCGGATCCCGCAGATCGACGGGCAGCGAGCGGGAACGCAGCTGGTTGTGGACGGAGATCGAGGGGAACGCCGCCGCCAGCCCGTGGCCGGAGGCATCGGCGAGATACAGGATGAGGTGATCCGGATCGAGCCAGAAGAAATCGAAGGAATCCCCGCCCAGCTCATGGGAGGGCTCGAAGCGTGACTCCACCCTGACGGCTCCGGCCATGGCCTCGGGGAACAGGGAGCGCACATAGCTGGCCGCCTCCTCCAGCTCCTGATCCAGTCGGGCCTTCTGCTGCCGCAGCTCCTCGGCCAGATCCTTCAGGCGTTCATTGGCCTGGTGCAGGCGGATCCCGGAGCGGACCCGGGCCAGCAGCTCCTCGGGGTCCACCGGCTTGCTGAGGAAGTCATCGGCACCGCAGTCCAGGCCCCGGACGCGGTCCTCCACCCGGGAGCGGGAGGTCAGGAGGATGAAATGGGCCGACTCCAGGGAGGGGTCGGCCTTGCAGGCCCGGCAGACCTCCAGCCCGTCCATGCCCTCCATCAGCCAGTCGCAGAGGATCAGGGTGGGCGGTGAGAGGCGCGCCTGCTCCAGGGCGGCGTCCCCGGAGTCCACCACCACAACCCGGTACCCCTGGGCGGTCAGCCGCGCCTGGAGCAGGCGGGAATGGATGCGGTCGTCATCGACGAGGAGGATCGTGGCCGCGGGGCCGGCGCTGGGCATCGGGGGCGGGGTCACGGGGAGGGGGGGCGCCGCCGCCGCAACGCCTCGGTGACCCGGCCGGCCTCGGCGAGCAGCTGGTCGATCCTGGTCTGGGGCCATGCCTCCGGATTGGAGCGCAGGGACTCCTCGACTTCTCGGCAGAGGGCCGCCAGCGCCAGCGCACCCAGGCTGGCACTGGGGGAGCGCAGGGAATGGGCGGCGGTGATCATCGCCGGTGGGTCGTGGTACTGGTGGGCCAGCACGACGGCCGAGACCAGGCGCATCGCGTCGTCGAGATACAGATCGATGAGCTCCTGGATCAGCGGCTCGGCCCCTTCGCCCAGCGACTGCTCCAGCTCCTCCCAGGCGGCGGCATCGATCGGGTCGGGCCCGGCCGCCGCTGGCGTGGTCCCGGGTTGGTCGCGGGGGGGGTAGTGCTCCAAGGCGTAGGTGAGCTGGGCTGGCACGATCGGCTTGGCCAGGAAGTCATCCATGCCGGCCTCGAGGCAGGCCTGGCGATCCTCCGGACGGCCGTGGGCGGTCATGGCGATGATCCAGGGTTGCACGAACGGTGCCGGCAGCCGCCGGATGGCCCTGGTGGTGGCATAGCCGTCCAGCTCCGGCATCTGCACGTCCATGAACACGACGTCACAGGGGTTCGCCTGCAGAGACGCCAGGGCCTCGGGACCCGACGCCACGGCCTCGGCCTGGTAGCCCAGGCGCTGCAGCAGCAGCAACGCCAGCTGTCGGTTCACGGGAACGTCATCGACGACGAGCAGCCGCAGCGGCAGCCGATCCGCCAGCCGATGGGCCCCGGCCGCCGGGGCCGGTGGGCGCGTCTGCGGCGGCGGCCCGGCCGCCCCCGGCTCCGTCGCGCTCTGCAGTTGCTGAAGCAGCGCGAGCCGAAGCTGGCCGAGTCGCACGGGCTTGGTGAGCATCACGGGCGGTGCCTCGGCGAGCGACGTGAGCGCGGCCACTTTGCAGCGGTCGGCCAGGACGATCCAGGGGCGCATCCGCAACAGGGGATCCCGAAGAAAGGCCGGAGGTGTGGCGTCCCCCAGGCAACCCAGGAGACGCCCATCGATGACCACGGCGCCATGGCCGGCATCGGCGATCTCCGTCGGCGCGACCCGCATCGGGACCTGGCAGAGATCGGGGGCGATGACCGTGAAGCCCATCCATTCCAGCTGCCTCTGGAGCAGGGCACGGAGGGTGCGATTGGCGATCAGCAGCAGTACCGCCGCCGCTGACGCGGGAATCGCCAGGGGCTCCGGGGTGCTGCCAGTCGCGGAGGCCGGATCGAGCGTCAACCGCACGGTGAAGGTGAACACACTGCCGACGCCTTCCTCGCTGGCCAGGCTGATGCTTCCCCCCATCAACTCGCAGAGGCGACGGGTGATGGCCAGACCAAGACCCGTGCCCCCATAGCGCCGGGCCGTGGAGGGATCGGCCTGGCGAAAGGGCTCAAACAGCAGGGGAATCAGGTCGGCGGGCACGCCGATGCCGGTGTCCCGGATCTGACAGGTGAACAGGCATGGGGTGGGCTGGCCAGCTCCACGGAGCTGGGGCTCGGCGCTCAGCGTGGCCACGATCTCTCCCTGAGCGGTGAACTTGACGGCATTGCTGAGGAGATTCCAGAGGATCTGGCGGAGGCGGGTACGGTCACCGATGACGGCCGTGGGCAAGCGGGGGTCGATGTCGAGAACCAGTTCCACCTCCTTGTCGAGCAGACGGGGGACGCTCAGGTCCAGGGCCTCTTCGATGCAGACACGCAGGTCGAAACGCTGCTCATCCAGCTGCATGGCGCCGGATTCAATCTTGGAGAAATCAAGAATGTCATTGATGATCGTGAGCAGGGAGTCGGTACTGCTGTTGATGATCTCGACATATTCCCGCTCCACAGGATCAAGCTGGGAGTCCTGAAGCAGACCAGCCATGCCGATGATGGCGTTCATCGGAGTTCGGATCTCATGGCTCATCGTCGCCAGAAATGTGTCCTTGGCAGCGTTGGCCGCCTCAGCGGCCTGCCGGGCCGCTTCCAGCTCCGCATTCAGTGCTGAGAGGCGCTGGGTCGACTCCCGCAACTCGCCCCGCTGTGTTGTCAGAATCTCATTGAGCTTCTGGCTTTCCGAGAGAGCCTCATTTCTGGCCTGCAGCAGGAACAGAAAGTCAACCAGCGAATCATGCAGGGGAAAGTCATTGATCGTCAGCCCGATGGTCTTCAGGTCCTCCATTTGCAGCAAACAGGGCGTGCCGACAAACAGCAGTTGGTCCGTCTCATCAAGACAACAGATCTGACCCTTCAATTGCAGCGCAATCAAGTCGGACTTGAAGATCACGTGCCGATCCGTGCAGTCACTCAGACTGGCGAAGTTCATCGGCACATCCGGGCGCAGAAGCTGGAAATGGTCGTCGAGGTGCTGACCCAGCAACTCCGGCTCAGGAAGAATGCGACGCAGAACAGAACCGGCGGAGCAGATCGTCAGCTCCCGGTCCACGACGAGATGAAAGGGAAACAGGGGATCGAGGAGGTGGTCAGGTAACAGCACGGCCATGGCCATCAGGAACGACGGATCGTCATGGGTGCCGTTCGCCGTGAACCGGCGAAACCGGGTCGGCGTCAGCCTGCGAAGACAGGCGACCATGCCGTCCGGCTCGGAACTCCTGCTGCCTGGAGGCGTGGGAGCTGTGATCGCAAAGGCAGATAGGCGGTGGCGGCCCAGGAAAAGCCAGGGCGGCACGGGCATGGCGATGGTCCAGCTGATCGAAGCCTTCCGGCAGGATGTCTCCCGTGCTCTCGAGGAGCTGCACGGACCCCTCCGTGGCCATTGGGGTGATCCAGTCAGCGCCAGAGGTCTCCACGATCCGGTCGGCAGAACGGCCAGGTTCCTCCATGGCCAACCCCACCAGACGATGGGTCACGTCGTCAGTACAGGCTCGGTTGACCAGTCCGTGCATTGATGGACAGCCAATTCAAATCAATTTAGTCCAGTGAGGCAGAGAATTCCTTTCAGGGCTTGTGAGGTAACTGATCCACACACCACTGGAAGTCCCGTTGCACCTGCTCACGGACGGCTCCATGGGCAAACGCACGCCCCCGGGTGGCCAGAATGGCCGGCAGCACAGCCGTGGGTTCGAGGCTGGCCAGATCACACCCGGGCAGGTCAAGCCGCCGGCAGAGGTCCCTGCCCTTGTTGGAATAGTGGAGATGGAACGGAACCCGCCCAGCAGCCAATGACAGAACAGCGGTGTGAAAACGGACCGCGATGACAAGGTCCACCAGGGCGAACAGGGCCATGGCCAGCTGCCAGCTCGGCACGGCCGAACTGTCGGCAAACGGATTCAGGATGGCGGTGGCAGGGGCACGGGCCTGGATGGCAGCGGCCACCTCCAGATCATTATCCGAGCCGTAGGCCCCTGATTGGATCAACACCACGGGCCTGAGTCCGGCGGCGGAAAGCTCAAGGCAGAGCTGGGACATCCTGGAGACGAAGGCATCATTGTCATGGCCATACATGCTGTCAAACCCACGGACGGACAGAACGGCCGCCTGGGTCGGGTCAATGGCCAGGTGCTCCAGGCACCGACGGGCCATGGCCTCCGCCAGGGGGGAACTCTCCAGGACGAAGGCAATGTCGTAGGACAACCTGGCGGGAACTCCAGCCGCACAGAGTCGCTGGTGACTCTCTGCATCGCGAACACAGACAGCCGCCAGGCGCTTCAGATAGCGTTGCAGAAGAAGAAAGCTGAGGCCATGGCAGGAGCGGGGAATCGACTGACCGAACAATATGGTGTGACGGGAGTGACGTCTCAGTTCAGCCAGATTCATCAGGAACGCCTTGGTGACGAACCATTCCCGTGAATTGTTGAAGATATCGCCACCCACGCTGATGTAGGCCCCACAGTCTGTGGGCCGGTTCGGCAGGAAAGTGACCCCCAGGGTGGGGTCAGGCCGCTCATCCTGAACATGGCCAACCAGCTTCGCACCTGGCAGGAGTTTGCGAAACGCGCTGTAGATGGCTGCATCCCCCAGATTCAGGGTGCTGTAGGCATTGATCAGGCCGATACGCACGGGGGTTACAGAGGGAAATGAATCAGGGAAGGGGAGAGAAAGCCAGGAGCGATGGACTTGCACTTCAATGCTTCCGGAATGGAGCAGAAAGTTGCAACTCTCAGGCACTTTATCAGTGAAGCACAGAACCTGAGTGTCCTGACCTGTTCACTGGTTGCGCCCATGGAGCCAGGCGTCCGATGGGTTCAGACAGCCCAAGCCTGGGCCTGGATGAACATCATGGAGAAGCGGGAGCCCCGGACCGGGAGCGGCTGGCGACGCCGGGGGCCTGGGAATGGTTGCACGAGCCCTGGGCAGGGAGTTCGCTCATGCCGACCGCAGGATTCGACGCAGCTTTCCTTTCACCATCTCCAGGGTTGGAATGGAGCGAGCGAAACGACGATACGCGGCTCCGACGCCAAAGAGCCTGACCGGCCGCTGACCGGAGAACGCCGTCCGATCCAGGAGGGCAAACCAACGATCCTGGAAATTGGCCGCATAATCAGCATGCCAGGGCTTCACTTTGCCCAGAAAGTGGATGATGCCGTCTGAAAAGCTGACATCTGCCCTGCCCTTGGAGGTGTTCCACTTAGGGTCAAGGACTAACCAGTCGTCAGCCAGGACGATATTCAGGGCGTCTTGATCCATCTGGTCAAGCAGGTCATAGTTATCCTGCGCCGCCGTCAAGGCCTTCGATTGGATATGGCCCCGCCTCCACGCGTCCAGATCCATGACAATCACACCGGAGTTGAAGTATTGACGGGGGTTCGTTAACTTCAATTTGTCGCGAAGGCGTTGTTGTTGCTGCGGGGTGTCGATGCCACCATCGATCACACAGGCACTCGACTTGCCTTGCAGATCGAGCGTCTGCAATTCCTTCAGGTCCGAACACACGATGAGGTCCGTATCCAGGTAGATGCATCGGGAAACATCCGACAGATACTCGGGAATAAAGAAACGTGCATATGGGGATTTGCTCTTCACGAGCAGCGTGCTGCGAAGCCTGTCGACCTGTCCAAGGTCAAAGTCAATGAACTTGATGGTACCGACATTGGGAGTTTGCCAGGAATCGAAGAGGCGCCGCCGATCCTCCGGGGACAGGTCAACGCTGATGACATAGGCATTGAGGGTTGTGCTGCAGGCCTCCAAGGCGGATCGGACAGTGACGGCCGCACCCCAGAGATAATTGGCAGTGGCGACAATCACAATATTGACCATTGTGGCGCGAGCAACCCTGGAATGGAATGTAGCTCAGGATGAAGTACCGCGCCGCCGCCATGACCGATTGGCCGCAAAACCTGACATGGGACTTGGGAGTGCCAAACCGAGCCGCTTGGGGCTTGCCGATCCCGGGGGTTGATCGGCAGTGGCGATGGCTTCAACAAGGGAAACGTTGACAAGCACGGTCGAAGCCAGGGCCCCGCCAGGGCCGGCAGCGTGGACGTGCCCAAGGCGACTCCGGTACGGGCTGAAGCACTGGCTCCGCCATGGCACGCCACGCTCGGGTCATGGATGCATCCTTGGATGGATGCATCGATGGATGGATGCCTCGATCGGTGGATGCATCGATGGGTGGATCCTGCGCGTGGGTGGGGCCAACCGTGTCGGGGCTGCCGTCAAGCAGGGGGTGGAATGAAACAGAGCTGGGCAACCACGACGGCAACAGTCACGCCGGCCCAGTTACCGGATCCATAGGAGCCCCGCCGGGGATCCGAATCGACACACACCGTGGGGTGGTTCTGAATCCGTCGTGGGAATCATCATGGGCACGGGTGGGTGCGCGTCAGTCCCCCGCCCAGATACCCCCCTGGCTCGCGGACTAGGGGTGCGCTAGGGTTGATTGTGCAAGCCAAACGGGAAAGCAAATCCAAATCGACACCGATGTCGAAGTTCCTGTTCTGGCTTCTTGCTCTGGTGTGCAGTGTCAGCACAGCCGGCACAGCTCTGGCTTTACCGATCTCGCCAGGAGACCGGGTGAAAGTGACCATTCCGGAAGGGGAAGAATTCAGCGGAATCTTTGAAGTCAATCTGAATGGAGACCTTGAACTTCCCTTCATCAAGGCCATTTCGGCCGCCGGGCTGGAACCGGAACAGCTTCAGAAGCGTGTGTCTCAAGCCCTTGTGCAGCAGGGCTTTTTTCAACCCTCCTTCCTCAGGGTCAGCCTGAGCGTCGTCCAGTGGGCGCCGGTCCAGGTCTTTGTCATTGGATCCGCGTTTCAGCCCGGTCGCGTTCTGATCAACGAACTGAGTGATGTGGAACAGACGCAGACACCTGTTCAGCTGTCTGGCCAGGCTCCGCTCAACCGTATGCTCACCATGGCCCTGCGTCGTGCAGGCGGCATCACTCCCACTGCTGATGTCACCGCTGTGGAGTTCAAGCGGGGATCACGAAGACAAGTGGTCGACCTCTCCGGTGCGTTCACTGGGCAACCCTTTAAGGACATTCCTCTGATTGCCGGTGATCAAGTCATTGTTCCTGACACCGGAATCGTCAATCCACTGATCGTTCGGCCTTCTCAGATCACGCCCGCCGAAGTTGAGATCAACATTTCCAATCTCACTGTCCCTGCAGCTGGGAATTCCGTGGCCGGCATCGGCTCCCAGGCCAGGAATTTTCCCTATGGATCACGCTTGTCCCATGCGGTGGTTTCGGCCAACTGTGCTGGGGGGACCTCGGTCACCAATGCACGACGCCGGGCCATCCTGGTGAGAACAGAACGGGCATCGGGCAAGACGACAGTCTATGAGAGGGGTGTGGAAGAGCTGCTTCGCGCCTCGACAGACAACGGAAACAATCCCTATCTCATGGCAGACGACGGTGTTGCCTGTTATGACTCCAAGATGACTAACTTCCAGGCCGTACTCAGCATCTTCACCCAGTTTCTCAATCCAGCTGTCCTGATTTATGATCGCAGTATTCCCTAGCAGAGAATGAAATATTTCCCGCCGTTCCTGCGACGATTCAGGCCCAAGGTGCAGGCTGTGCAAGAGCCCCTAGGCAAGGCGAGTCGGCTGTTTTCCGAGCAGTTCCGAAACATACCCGGGCCGAAGGTTCCGGATCCGAAGGGATGGTGGAAAAGACTGAGTCGAACGGACAAGCTGCGCTGGAGTCGTTACCTTTTCGTTTCCACATGTACCAATGGACTGATCTGGGGATCCAGCATTCTGTATCTGTTACTTGCGAAGCCTGTGTATACGAGTTCCTGGGCCTTGATTCTGCCAGGAAGCGCCAATGCTGTGAATCTGAGCCTACCAGATATTGGCCAGGCCACAGCTTCAAGTGAATCCCTGGGTTTAGCAACCTTTGATCCCCGTGCCAACTATGAGTACATCTTCGTCAGTGAACAGGTGCTCGCAAGGGCTGCCAAGATTGCCAATGTTCCAAAGGGGGATTTTGCCAAGCCTCGAATCAAGAATATTGACAATACGACCTTGATGCAGATTGATTCCACCGGCCCGTCTCCCGAGGATGCACGCAAGCGTTCCTATGCCTTGTATGAAGCCATGGTCGAACGGCTGAGTGAGCTGCGCGTCAGTGAAATCAACCAGCGGCAAGGTCCCACCCAGAAGATTCTGCTGGAGACACAGCAGAAGCTTGAGGCTGCGCAGAAGGATGTGTCCGAGTACAAGCGCCGGTCTGGGCTGACCTCGATAGAACAGGTTGAAATCCTCTCGGCCAATATCGAACAGCTACGCAAGCAGAGAGCCGAACTTGCGGCACAGCAGTCCCAGGCGGAAAGTCGACTGCAGAAGTTGAGCCGCAGCCTGGGCCTTTCTCCAGCGGAGGCCACAGATGCGTTCAAGCTGCAAGTGGATCAGATCTTCCAGCAGAATCTCAAAGATTACAGCGAAGCCACTTCGATCCTGAAAGTTCAACTATCAAAGTTCGGGCGGAATAATCCTCGGATTCTCAAGGAGATCAAGCGTCAGGAAGCAGCAAGGCAGGCGATGAACCAGCGAGCCAACGCCTTGCTTGGTCGCCTTGCGTCCGCCCAGCTCCTCTCGCGACTTGCATTGACGGGCGCAAGTTCGGGGCGCGAATCTCTCTTCCAGAACCTGGTGAACTACCAATCGGATGCCAGTGGCGCGGCATCACAGGTTGGCAAACTGGATCAACAGATCAGTTCCTTGGAGGACCGTCTCCGGATGATGTCCCAGAGGCAGTCGTCATTGGAGAACCTGAAGCGAAATGAGCAGATAGCCGAAGCAGTCTTTGCATCGACATTAGCCAAACTCGATCTCGGTCAGTCCAACATCTTTGCAGCTTTCCCGCTGATCCAGATTGCTGTTGAACCGACACTGCCAGAGAAAGCGACTTCTCCCAAACGGTCCTTGGTTCTGGCTGGCTCAGCCTTTGGCTCCATCCTCACGACAACGGGGCTCTGGATTTTATGGATCCGCAAGCCCTGGATCAAGCGGCTCGCCCGTTGGGTCTCGACCTAGCCAGGAGACTTCATTGGGACTCAAAACGCTTCTTTCCAAGGCCTTCCATGCGGAGGATGATCTTCGGCCTGGAAACTGGCCGGAGCGTCTGGTGTGGTGGTCGATCATCTGCACCTATCCCATCTGGCTTGTCGGCGGACTCTATGTTGTGGGGTCGGTTCTGTGCTGGCTACTTCTGGGTTGCCTGTTGATCAAGATTCTGGCCAGGATGGATCACCCGGAAGAGAATGAGGAGATTTCCATTTCTCCCGTGATCTGGCTATGGATTACCGGCATGCTCATCATGCAAGTGGCCTTGATTGCAGGGCACGTGAATTTCAACCTCGGCACTGCAGCCATCATTAAGTCAACGATTGGCTGGGCGAAAGGCTGGGCTGCCCTGGCCCTTTACCCGTTAGCCGGGGCCCTGCCGATTCGTAGCAGCATCCCGACCCGTGCCATATGCATCGTTGGATTTCATACGCTGCTGATCATCCCGTTTCTGATGCTGACCCCCCATCTGGGACTTCCCGAAGTCCTGTACGTCTCCCCCTTGCGAGCGGTGGGTGGTCCAGGCAATGAGTTCTTCGATGTGCCTCTCTATGAAATCGACGGCAGCACCGGTGATCTTCGTTGGCGTCTCTTTTCGCCCTGGGGACCAGCGCTGGGTTTCGTCGGGAACATCAACTTTATGATTTGCCTGTTAGAAAAAGACCGCAAGTGGAAACTTCTTGGAATCGCTGGCTCCATCGTGATGTGCTTTGTCTGCAAGTCCAGGCTTGCCCAGCTCTGCATCATCCTGATCCCGGCCGTGACGGCCGTGGTGTCCAGACTCCGCAAACCGTTCATGCTGATTTCCCTTGGAATTCTGTCCTATCTTGGCGGCATCTTCGCCACGTCGATTCTGACAGCCATCAACGACTACTGGGAAGGATTCAAAGGAGCTCGGGCTGGCTCCACGCGTGTGCGCTTTGCGCTCAAGCGTATCGCCTTCCATCGCTGGGAAACCGAGGCTCCGATCTGGGGGCATGGAGTTGTGGAGGGAGGGCCCCACCTGGTGGAGTACATGGCCATTGGTTCCCACCACACCTGGGCCGGAGTTCTTTTCGTCAAGGGGATTGTCGGCTTTTTTGCCCTGGCCATTCCCATGCTGGCAACGGGCCTTGACCTTCTGCGTCGCGCAGCCAGTCCGAATTATCAACTTGGCTCCGCAGGGCTTGGCATCATCATTCTCTTGTTCATGTATACGTTTGGAGAGAATCTTGAGATCCTCGTCTATCTCTTCTGGCCTGGGATGGTGATCATGGGCATGGCTCTTCAGGAGAAGAAGAGCTCACCTCAGCCGGAGCTGCAGGCTGTGTCGTGATTCACACCCTATCCGGCTGCATTGAGATGCCCAGATGCCATGATGAGCCATCGAAAGCTTCGCAGGGGGGTGAGCCTTGATGCGCCTGCTGAGCAACCTCAAGCAATTCATCCCCAAGGACCGATTCATCCGCAACATCGGCTGGATGGGTGTAGGGGAGGTGGGGATTCGGGTCTCGCGGCTCGTGGCCACCGTTCTGCTGGCCAGGCTGCTGAGCCCCAGGGACTATGGCCTGGCGGCCATCGTGTTGACCTCCGGCGAGCTGGTCAAGGTCTTCACACGCAACGGCATCGGCGACAAGATCGTGCAGGCCGATGCGGATGAGGTCCAGGAGATCTGTCAGACGGCATGGAGTCTGAACTGGCTGATCGGCTTCAGCCTATGTCTTATTCAGATCATTGGTTCGTTTGTCTTTGCCAGGATCTACAACGACAACGCACTGATCGTGCCGATCATCGTGGTGAGTTTCAGCTATCTGATCTACCCACTTTCCATGGTCCAGTCGGCTTTGGTGCGCCGAAAGAATCGGCTGAAGTTTTACAGCATGACCAACCTCACAGCCGTCGCCAGCGAAAACCTGATGACGGGGATCTTTGCGCTGATGGGGATGGGCATGTGGGCGATCGTGCTTCCCAAGTTGCTGGTAGCCCCGGTCTGGGTTGCCATGATGCTGCGCTTCGAGCCCTGGAGGCCTGCCCTGGCGTTCACGCTCAAGCGCTGGAAGTCCGTGCTCCAGTTCGGCAGTCGCATCCTCGGGGTTGAGTTGCTCAACACCTTCCGGGAGAATGTGGACTATCTGGTGATCGGTCGCTTCATCGGTGTCAAGGCGCTTGGCGTGTACTACTTCGCCTTCAACGCCGGACTGGGTCTGAGCCTGAGTGTGATCAATGCCCTGTCGGTCTCCCTCTACTCCGACTTCTGTGACGTTCGCGGCCAACCCGCCGTCCTCAAGGAGCGCTTCAGAAAGAATCTGCTCACCATCACCAAGGTGATCGTGCCCGTGGTTGCCCTGCAGTGCAGCCTTGCGCCTCTGTATGTGCCGGTCGTCTTTGGTCAGAAGTGGGTGGCCGATGGCGCGGTGCCCATTCTCATGCTGATCTGCCTGTCGGCCCTTTCTCGACCCTTTGCCAACGCCTCCGCCATGTTGTTCCGCGCCGTGGGCCTACCCCAGGTGGATCTGCTCTGGAACGTGGTCTTCACGGCGGCCCTCACCGTGGCCATTCTGATCGGCACGACATGGGGATCCCTGGGTGTCGCCGTCGCCGTCGCAGCGGCCCATCTCAGCCTTCAACCGATCTACCTGATCATGGGTCAGCGGCTATTGCGAAGGATTCAGACCTCTCAGCCCGCAGCCCTGTGAAACGGCTCCAGAGCGCGGTTATGGTGATGGAAGCCTTCCTGCCTCGCGGCTCCTGCCAAAGGTCTGGAGCACGTCAGTGGCGCTGTGGCTGCCATCAGAGCCAATCAAGATGTCCGCCCGCTTGATCCACTCGTGAAGATCTACGCCATTTGTCTGATCAAGAATGAGGGCGATGTCATTGCAGATTGTCTACATCACGCACTGAAGTTCTGCGATCGTATCTTTGTTCTGGATAACGGCAGTACCGATGGTACCTGGGAAACTGTGAATGGCCTTGCCCAGCAGTATCCGGCCATCGTGGTTGAGGAGCAACTCCTTGTACCCTTCCGTGATGGCATGCGTTCCATCGTCTACAACCGATACCATCATGAGCTGACCGATCAGGATTGGTGGCTGAGGCTGGACGGGGACGAGTTCCTCGATGGCGACCCCAGAGATGTGCTCGCCAAGGCGAATCAGGAAAAGGCCGATTTCGTGACGGCCTGGAATCTTCAGTTCTATTACACGGATACCGACTACAAGAACTGGGAGGCCGAGAGACTGGATACCAGCCGGCCCATCACCGAACGGCGCCGCTACTACTCCGCCAACTGGCGCGAATACCGTTTCTTCCGCAACCAGCCCGATCAACCCTGGAACGAAGCGGTGGCCCCCCAGTGGCCCGACGGGCTCAAGAAGGCCTGTTCCCAGCGGCTCTACAACCGCCACTATCCCTACCGCACGCCTGATCAGATCAAGGAGAAGCTCCAGGCCCGCTACGGCCATGCCCAGTTTCGCCATATCGACTCCGTCGACTGGACCTCCAAGCTCCTGCCTGCCCGTCGGTTGAACCATTTCCAGGCGGGTCAGCCGCCGACGATCAACCAGTTCGATTACTACAGCAAGCGCCTGCGGATGGCCTGGATCACCCTGATCGGGCGTTTCAAGGCGCTCCTGCGTCGGATCGGAGGAGCCCGACGTTCCAGCCATACGTCGTAGCCGCCGCGATGACGCCCACCGATCCGCACGAGACCGCCGCGGTGGTTCCCGATCCAGCAGGGCCGAACACACCGAAGATTTCGGTGGTGGTCCCCGTCTACAACGCGGCACCGCACATCGCCCAGACGTTGCGCTCGGTGCTGACGCAGAGCCTGAGCGACTGGGAATTGATCGCGGTGGATGACGGATCCACGGACGACAGCCTGGCCATCATGGGCCGCCTGTTCGGGGACGATCCCCGGATCCAGCTGGTGCCCCAGCCCAATGCGGGGGTCTCAAGGGCTCGCAACCGCGGCGTCGCACTGAGCAGGGCGCCCCTGATCGCCTTCCTGGATGCCGATGACCTCTGGCATCCCGACAAACTGCGCCTGCATGTGGCGTACCACGACCACCATGCCGACGTGGGCGTGAGTTTCGCCCGCGTCGCGTTCCTCTCTCCCGAGGGGACGCCCACGGGTCATCTGGCGGCCCAGCCCCGGACCACCTATCGACCCGTGGATTTCCTCTGTGAGAACCCCACCAACACCACCTCCAACTGGGTGCTGCGCCGTGAGGTGTTCACCACGGTGGGTGGATTCGTCTCCGACATGAGCTACTCGGAAGATCTGGAATGGTTGCTGCGGGTGGCCTGCGACGGCCGCTGGCGCATCACCGGGCTGCCCCAGGTGCTCACCTACTACCGGACATCGGTGGGGGGACTCTCCTCCAGCCTGCAGCGCATGGAGCAGGGCTGGCTGCGGCTGATCCAGGAAGCCCGCCGCTATGCACCCGACCTGGTGGCGCAGCATTTCGCCACCGCCCAGGCGATTCATCTGCGCTACCTGGCCCGGCGCTCCCTGCGCCTGGGGGGCACGCCCGCCATCGGCACCGACTTCATGGTCCGCGCCCTGCGCTCCGACTGGCGACTTCTGCTGCGGCAGCCACGACGGACGCTGCTCACGACCGTGGCTGTCTTCGCCCGTCAGCTGCTGGCACCCTGGCGCCGCCTGGGTGGCCGCCAGGCCAAGGCACGGTCATGATGGCTTTTGCGACGCCCCCCGTGCCCTTGAACCCCCGTCCATGAGCCGCTCTCCCCTGGTCACGGTGGTGATGCCGCTCTACAACTCCGCCGCGACAGTGCGCGAAAGTCTGGAATCGGTGCTGGCCCAGACCTACACCAACCTCGAGATCCTGGTGGTGAACGACGGCTCCACCGATGATGGGGTGGAGATCTGCCAGGGCTACGAGGATTCTCGCCTGCGGATTGTGCACCAGCGCAATCGTGGTCTGGCGGGCGCCCGCAACACGGGGATCCGCCAGGCCCAGGGGGAGATTCTGGGATTTCTCGACAGTGACGATCTCTGGCTGCCCACCAAGGTGGAGCGCCATCTGGTCCATCTGCAGGCGCGGCCCGAGGTGGGGGTGAGTTTTTCCCGTTCCAGTTTCATTGATGAGGCCTCCAGGCCCATCGGCCTCCACCAGATGCCGACCCTGCGCAATATCACCCCGCAGGTGGTGTTCTGCCGCAATCCGATCGGCAATGGCTCCGCGGTCGTCATCCGCCGGGAGGTCTTTGAGGCCATTCGCTTCACCGCCAATCTCTATGGCACCGAGGAGGATTTCTTCTTCGACGACAGCTTCCGACAGTCCGAAGACATCGAGTGCTGGCTGCGGATCGCCCTCCAGACCCGGTGGCAGATCGAGGGCATTCCCGAACCGCTCACTCTCTACCGGATCAGCAGCGGCGGACTCTCCGCCAACCTGATGCAGCAGTACGCCTCCTGGGAGCGGATCCTGGTGAAGACGGAGGCCACCCACCCCGACTTCATCGCCCGCTGGGGCTCCCGGGCCCGGGCCTACCAGCTGCGCTACCTGGCACGGCGGGCCACCCGGCAGCGGGATGGGGCCATGGCCGTGCGCCTGCTGCACCAATCCCTGGCCACCGACTGGAGGGTGCTGCTGGAGGAACCGCGCCGCACCCTGATCACCCTGGTGGCGGCCTACCTGCTGCTGGTGTTGCCGGAGGGTCCCTATCGCTGGCTGGAGGGCCGGATGCTGCGCTCCACCGGCGACAGCCAGAGGCGGCGCATTCAGGGGGAGCTGGGGCCATGAAGATCCTGCTGGTCTGTTCGTCGGGGGGGCATTTCAAGGCCCTGCAGCAACTGGCCGACTTCTGGGGGCGCCATCCCCATCTCTGGATCACCTTCCGCACGCCGACCACGGAAACGGCGCTGGCGGGAGAGGAGGTGCTCTGGGCCCACAGCCCCACCAACCGCAACCTGCCGAATCTGCTGCGCAACCTGGGGCTGGCGCTGCAGGTGATCCGCCGCCGGCGGCCGGATGTGATCGTCTCGACCGGCGCCGGTGTGGCCGTCCCCTTTCTGCTGCTCGGTAAACTGTTCGGATGCAAGACCGTGTTCATCGAGTCCGTGACCCGCATCGAGACCCTGAGCCTCTCGGCGCGGCTCGTTCGGCCGTTTCTTGACATCCTTTACGTGCACTGGCCCCAGTTGCAGCGTCGCTATCCCCGCGCCGAACTTGTCCAGGGCAAGGTGGGATCATGATCCTGGTGAGCGTGGGGACGGAACAGTTCCCGTTCAACCGGCTGATGCAGTGGATGGAGCTGCTGATCCAGCAGGAGCTCATCGATGAGGAGATCGTTGTTCAGTACGGCACCTGCACGTTTCTGCCCAGTGGTACCACCGTGTACCGGTTGCTGAAGGAGGACTCCTTTCGGTCCCTGGTGGAAAAGGCGCGGGTCGTGATTGCCCATTGTGGTGAAGGAACGGTCCTGTTGCTCGATGAACTGGAGCAGCCCTTCATTCTGGTGCCCCGCAGTGTCCGCTATCAGGAACATGTCGACGATCACCAGGTAGAACTCGCCCTGGCCCTGAAGCAGATGGGTGTGCCGATCGCCTGGGCTCCGGGTGATCTGGTGCGCTTTCTCGAGGCTCCGTTCAAAACGTCCATCAGCGACGTGACCGACAGCTCAGCCCAGACCCTCTGCCGGAGTCTCCGGTCCCACTTCCCGGAGCCATGATGGGCGGCCCCTCCTCCCCGGATCCGTTCGCCAGGACCGTGCGCAACGGTGTGCTGATCCTGCAGCTGCCGCCCCGGCTCACCGTCACCGAAGCCGTGGCCTTCCGCTCCGGATTCGCCGGCTGGCTGGCGGAGGTGGAGGACCTGCGGCAGGTGGTCCTGGATTTCGGCGGCACGGCCAACATCGACAGCAGCGGCATCGGTGCCCTGGTGGGGGCCATCAAGACGGCCCAGGAGCGCGGGGTCCCCCTGGCCGCCTGGAGCCTGCACCGTCAGGTGTTCCTGGCCCTGCAGATGACGGGACTGGAAAAGGTTCTGCCGATCACGGCCCATTCCGAGGGGCTGCTGCCCCTGCTCTCCCGGGCGGAGGACCAGCGGCCACCGCTCACCCACCCCTCGGTGCGCTCCACCGTCAAGCGCTGCCTGGATGTCGGCGGCGCCCTGGTGGGGCTGGGGGTCACGGCGGTGCTGTTCCTGCCCATCGCCCTGGCGATCCGCCTGGACAGCCCGGGGCCGATCCTGTTCAGCCAGGTGCGCTGCGGCTGGATGGGCCGTCACTTCCGGATCTGGAAGTTCCGCTCCATGGTGAGTGATGCCGAACAGCTGAAGGACCGGGTGGTGAACCAGGCCCAGGGAGCCTTCTTCAAGAATGACAACGACCCCAGGATCACCCGCGTGGGCCGGATCCTGCGCAAGACCAGCCTGGATGAACTGCCCCAGTTCTGGAACGTGCTGATCGGCGACATGAGCCTGATCGGCACCCGGCCCGCCACCCCGGATGAAGTGCGTCGCTACGCCATTCCCAGCTGGCAGCGGTTCGATGTGCGGCCAGGCCTGAGTGGGGAATGGCAGGTGAGCGGCCGATCATCGATCCGGGATTTCGAGGATGTGATCCGGCTGGATCTTCGCTATCAGCAGAAGTGGAGTCTGGGCTACGACCTGAAGCTGATCGTCCGCACCTTTCTGGTGCTGTTCAGCAAGGACTCCGGGGCGGCATGATCGGGCCCCCGCCTTCGGACTCCGATCGGCCCCCCAGCCAGCTCACGGTCAACAGTGATCTCGATGCCATCGAGACGGTGCTCGGCTGGTTTGAGCAACTGAGTGATCCGGCCGTGCCCCCGGAACTCTGGATGCAGGCCCAGCTGGCGCTTGTCGAAGGCTTCACCAATGCCGTGCGCCATGCCCACGCCGGTCTCGACCCTCCGCCGCCGGTCCAGCTGTCGGTGCAGGTGACCAGCGAACAGTTCTGCGTGCAGATCCTCGACCGCGGCGCCCCCTTCGACTTCGAAGCTGCCCTGGCGGCCGTGGCGCAGGCGATGGAGACCAGTGGCCACGATCCCCTCGCCAGGGAGGCGCACTGGGGCCTGGTGATGCTCCTGAAGCTGCGCAGCGCCTACGGATGGACCATCCGCTACCGCCGGATCGATGATGGGACCAACGGCCTGTCCCTGTGCCACCCGATCAGCGCTGATGGGGCGGCAGGAACGTCATCGTGAAGTACTCAGGATGGCAACGGGCTGGCTGAAAGATGGACCAGCGGGTCCAGAGGTGCAGGTAGTGGTTCGTGCCGTCGGGGCCCCGTCCCCAGCCATGGGCGAGGGACTGCCCCCACACGATGCTGTTGGCTTCCAGGGTCTTCCTCCGTTCCGCAGGGAGTGCGCGCAGGTCTCCCCGGTAGAGAATTCTGCGGCCCCGGTAGAAGAAGGCCGCTTCGGTGTTCTTGTCTCGTTGGTGCGCATCGACCAGGAACCACACCTTCTTGCTCTTCTGGAGCAGCCAGAAACTGCGCGAACAGCGTGGCGGGACGGTGTCGTTCTTGTAGCTGTAGAGAAGACCGTGCTGATGGTCCGGAGCCCCGGGTGATGGGGCGACGATCTCCAGACCCATGAGCAGAACGGCTGAGGTGCTGACGGCGAAACGGTGCAACCCTTGCAACCGTGACAGTGGAAACAATGGCCGCCATCGCTGGTGCAATGGCTGCTGCAATCGGATGCACCGTCAATCTCCAACTACCACTTTAGACCGGCGCCTGGTCGGCTCCGGTCACGGCCCCGGCCCGTGGCTGCGCTCCACTCGCTAACGTCCAACGTGGAGATTGATTCCGGCCGTGGCCACCGTGAAGCGCCAAGCCACCCTGCCCCTGGCTCTGGCCCTGTTCAGCTGCTGTTCCGGGTGGTCGCTGCAGCCCGCGCTGGCCGCCGCCCCGGGCAGCGAGCCGGCAGCGAGTCCGGTGCCGGCAGCGACGACGGTGGAGCCCGCCGCGCCGCCGCTGCAGCTGGTCCTCGACCGCCGGCGGCGGCTGCTGAAGGTGATGGAGGGCGATCGGGAACGGCGCCGCTTCAAGGTGGGGGTGGGCATGCCCGGCTGGGAGACGCCGGTGGGTTCGTTCCGCGTGATCGAGAAGACCGCCTATCCGATCTGGGAGCATCCCGCCAAGGGTGTGCGCATCCCCCCCGGCCCCACCAATCCCCTCGGCTCCCGCTGGATCGGCTTCCACCGCGACTGCAAGGGCCGGCGCGGCTTCAACGGCCAGGAGCACCTGGAGGTCAAGGGATGCGTGACCTCCGGCTTCCACGGCACGCCGAATCGCAACAGCGTCGGCGGTGCCGTGTCCCATGGCTGCGTGCGTCTGTTCGACGAGGACGTCAGGGAGCTGTTCGAGATGGTGCAGGTCGGCACACCGGTGACCGTGCTGCCCTGAGCCCGCCGACGTCGGCAACCGGAGCGCTCCGGGGCAGCCCGTAGAGTTCCAGGCGCACCAGCGATCGAGCGCGGATGAGGGTTCTGTTTGCCGCTGCGGAGTGCGCACCCATGATCAAGGTGGGGGGCATGGGCGACGTCGTGGGCTCCCTGCCACCGGCCCTGGCGGCGCTGGGCCATGACGTGCGGATCATCATGCCGGGCTACGGAAAACTCTGGAGTCGGCTGGAGATTCCGGCCGAACCGATGTGGCGGGGCCATGCCATGGGCACGGATTTCGCCATCTACGAAACCCGCCACCCCACCAGTGGTCTGACGATCTATCTGGTGGGCCATCCGGTGTTCGATCCCGAGCGCATCTATGGCGGCGAAGATGAGGACTGGCGCTTCACCTTCTTTGCCAACGCCAGTGCCGAATTCGCCTGGAACGGGGGCTGGAAACCCCAGGTTCTGCACTGCCACGACTGGCATACCGGGATGATCCCGGTGTGGATGCACCAGGACCCGGAGATCAGCACGGTGTTCACCATCCACAACCTCCGCTACCAGGGGCCCTGGCGCTGGAAGCTGGACCGCATGACCTGGTGCCCCTGGTACATGCAGGGCGACCACACCATGGCGGCGGCCCTGCTCTACGCCGACCGGGTGAATGCGGTCTCGCCCACCTACGCGATGGAGATCCGCACGCCCGAGTACGGCGAGCGCATCGACGGCCTGCTCAATTTCATCAGCGGCAAGCTGCGCGGCATCCTCAACGGCATCGACACCGAGGACTGGAATCCCGCCAGCGACGCCACCCTGCCGGCCCCCTTCTCCTCCGGCGACCTCAGCGGCCGCAGCGCCTGCAAGCGGCTGCTGCAGGAACGGATGGGACTGAACGTCAGCCCCCGCTCCTACCTGATGGGGATGGTGAGCCGACTGGTGGACCAGAAGGGGGTGGACCTGCTGCTGCAGGTCGCCGACCGGGTGCTGGCCTACAGCGACAGCCAGTTCGTGGTGCTGGGCACCGGCGACCGGGGCTACGAGTCGGGCCTGTGGCAGATGGCGGCGCGCCACCCGGGCCGCTTCTCGGTGTTCCTCACCTACGACGACGCCCTGTCGCGGCTGATCTACGCCGGCAGCGACGCGTTCCTGATGCCGAGCCGCTTCGAGCCCTGCGGCATCAGCCAGATGCTGGCGATGCGCTACGGCTCAATCCCGGTGGTGCGCCGCGTCGGCGGCCTGGTGGACACCGTGCCCCCCAACGACCCCACCGCCGGCACCGGCACCGGCTACGGCTTCGATCGCTATGAGGCGATCGACTTCTACACGACGATCGTGCGCTCCTGGGAGGCCTACCGCAACGAGCCCAGCTGGCAGGAACTGCAGCGGCGGGCCATGACCACCGACTTCAGCTGGAACCGCTCCGCCCTGGAGTACGACGCCATGTACCGGGAGGTCTGCGGGGTCAAGGAGCCCACCCCCGATGCGGCCCAGGTGGAGCGCTTCTCCCAGGGTCAGGGGGCGGATCCGAGCCTGCTCCATGACGACTCCAGGCCGGAGGGGTCCCCCAAGGAGGCGCCGCCGCCCCAGCGGCCCCGCAACCCCCTGGCCCTGCTGCGCCGCCGCAACGACTCCTGAGCCAGTTCCCCGTGTCCGGCGTCCATGGCTGATCCGGTTCCGCCACCTTCCGAGCTGCCGGCGCCCTACGCGAGCCCCTGGGGCCGGCTTGGCCAGGCCCTGCGGGCCGTGCTGGCCTCCCTGCGCCTGAAGCTGCGGGAACTCTGGCGCCGCAACGGTGAAGGGGATCTGTCGGTGCCGGGCTTCTGGCCGCAAGGGTTGGCCCCCCTGTTCTGGCCCCTGCTGCTGGCGGCCCTGCTGGCCCTGCTGCTGGCCCTGGCGGGCCAGGCCTGGCGCGGGCTGAGCCACCGTGCCGCCAGGCCGGCGGCAGGTCCTGCAGCCCCCCTGTTGGCTCCGGCCACCCCGGCGCCACCAGGCATCTCCGCTCCAGCCGCCAGCTCGCCGGGCGGCAGCTCGCCGGGCGGCAGCTCGCCGGTCGCCCTCACGCCGGCCAGCTCCCCGCCCACGGCGATCACCCCGCCGCCCCTATCCAAGGCGGCCCCCATGCCCAGCGCCCCGCCGCCGTCCGACGCCGAGCCGCCGCCCGCCCTGGAACTCGACCCCCTTCTGGCCCTGCTGGCGGAGGATGACCCGCAGCACCTGATCGCCTCGGCCCACCCCGAGCCCGCCCAGGGGCTGCTGGTGCTGACGATGGCGCCGACCTACGCCGCCCTTGCCCCGGCGGGCCGCGGCCGCTGGGCCGAACGCTGGCAGGAGCGCGCCCGGGGGCTGGGCTATGAGCGCCTGGAGCTGGTGGACGGCCAGGGGCGCCTGCTGGCCCGCGGGGCGCTGGTGGGGTCCGGCATGATCCTGCTCGATCCCGGAACTTCAGGTTGATGCTGCTGCCGTTCGAGCCGTTGCGCCAGCTCTGGGGCGAGCCCCTGATGGCCCCCGGAACCGCTCCGCGCGCCCCCATCCGTCGCGTCAGCACCGACAGCCGCGGCGATCTGGCCGGCGCCCTGTTCGTGCCGCTGGTGGGGGAGCGCTTCGATGGTCACCGCTTCGTGGCTGACGCCTTCGCCGCCGGGGCGGCGGCGGCCGTGGTGCAGCGGGACCGGCTGGACGGGTCGGCCCTGGCGGAGCTGGTGACCGGCGGCGGCGGGCCGATCTGGCCCGTGGACGACACCCTGGCGGCCTACCAGCAGCTGGCCCGCCTCTGGCGACGCCAGCTGGGGCTGCCGGTGGTGGCGGTGACCGGTTCGGCCGGCAAGACGACGACGCGGGAACTGATCCGGGCGGCCCTGGCCCCCCTCGGGCCGGTGGTGGCCAGCAGCGGCAACGAGAACAACGACGTGGGGGCGCCGCTCACGGTCCTGAAGGCCGACACCGGCACCGCGGCCCTGGTGGTGGAGATGGGAATGCGGGGCCTGGGGGAGATCGACCGCCTCAGCCGCTGCGCCGAGCCGGATGTGGCCGTGATCACCAACATCGGCACCGCCCATATCGGCCGGCTGGGCAGCCGGGAGGCGATCGGCCAGGCCAAGTGCGAGATCACCGCCGGACTGGGACCGGAGGGGGTGCTGGTGATTCCCGCCGGGGATCCGCTGCTGGAGCAGTCCCTGGCGCGGGTGTGGCGGGGCCGGGTGGTGCGTGTCGCCCTGGAGGACGAGGCGGCCGACTTCCCGGCGGGGGTGCCGGCGGCGGAGCTGGTGGGCCGCCTGGATGGACGTTCCCTGATCCTGCTGGACGGCCCGAACCTGCCGCTGCCGCTGGAGGGCCGCCACAACGCCCGCAACCTGCTGCTGGCGGTGGCCGTCGCCCGGGAACTGGGCGTGCCGGCGACGGCCCTCGCCGACCTGGCGGTGGATCTGCCGGGCGGGCGGGCCCGACGCCTAACCCTGGGCGGGGTGGAGCTGCTCGATGAGACCTACAACGCCTCTCCGGAGGCGATGCTGGCGGCCCTGGAGCTGCTGGCGGCGCCGGAAGGCGCCTGCGAAGGCCGCCGTTATGCGGTGCTGGGCACGATGCTCGAGCTGGGGGAGCGCAGCCTGGAGCTGCACCGCCAGGTGGCGGGCCGGGCCCGGGCCCTGGGGCTCGACGGGCTGGTGATCGTGGCCGCCGAGGCCGAAGCCCAGGCGATGCTCGCCGCCGCCGCCGGATTGCCACGGCTGGCGCGGGCGGCGACGCCCGAGGAGGCGGCCACCGTGCTGCTCGACTGGCTCGAGCCGGGGGATCGGGTGCTGCTCAAGGCCAGCCGCGGGGTGGCCCTGGAGCGGGCGATTGCCGTCCTGGAGGCGGGCCTCGGCCCGGCCGCCTGAAGCATGCCGCTTGATGCGCACTGGTTGATGCGCGTTGCCGCTCCCAGCAGGATGGGGCGACCGCCGACCGCCTCCCGATGGTGAAACCCGTGTTCGTGACCACCACCTTCACGATCGAGGGCTATGCGATCACCGCCTACCGGGGCCTGGTGCGCGGCATCGTGGTGCGCTCTCCCACGCTGGTGCAGGGCTTCCTGGGCGGGCTCAAGCAGATCGTGGGCGGCCGGATCGGGGCCTACACCGAGATGTGCGAGCAGGCCCGGGAACAGGCCTACGAGCAGATGATCCAGCACGCCCGGGCGCTGGGGGCCAATGCGATCGTCGGCACCCGCTACGACGGCTCCGAGGTGCAGGGCGGCACCGCCGCCGCCACCGAGGTGCTCTGCTACGGCACCGCCGTGGTGGTGGAGCCGCGGCCCAGCAGCAGCGGCAGCAGCGCATAGAGGAGCAGCAGGGCCAGATAGACGCCGCCGGCGATCGGGTCGCGGCCGGTGAGGATGTCCTGCAACGGGCGCTGCTGCAGTAGCAGCCCCACCACCAGCTCCGCCGCCAGCATGAACGCCAGGGCGAGGGCTCCGGCGGCTGCCCGGCTGAGGGGGCCGCGGCCGGCCAGCTGCCGCCGCACCACCAGCCGGGCGGCCAGCACCATGGCCAGGGCCATCCACGGCATCTCCAGCAGTTCGGCCAGGCGCTCCCCCAGCCGCGGCACCAGCAGCGGCACCCGCACCGCCCCCAGAACGAAACCGGTGCCGAAGACCAGGGCGAAATAGGTGGTGGCGGCGCGCAGGATTCCCATGGCAGCGGCAGGGCGGCACCACCATGCTCGGCCTCCTGCCCCCCCACGGGCGTCTCTGTCCGATTCTGGAGAGAGCCCGCAGGAGTCGCCCGATGCCTGGTCAATACAGCACAGCCCGGCTCCTGGGGGCCTGGACGGGGGGCGCCATCGCCGCCGCCTCACTCCTGACGGGGGCGACCTTGCCCCTGGTGGCGGCCCCCCAGAACCCGCCGCTGCAGGGCACCACCTGGCAGCTGGTGGGGATCCAGTCGATGGATGACGCCCAGGGCCTGAGGCGTCCGCAGGACCCGTCCCGCTACACCCTCTCGCTCCAGGCCGATGGCCGGGCAGTCCTGCAGCTCGACTGCAACCGCGCCACGGGCACCTGGCAGGTGGAGCCCAGCGCCGACCCCGGCAACGGCGGCTTTCGCTTCGGACCCCTCGCCGGCACCAGGGCCCTGTGCCCGGCGTCCAGCCTGGGGGAACCCCTGGCCCGCCAGCTTCCCTTCGTGCGGGGCTACCTGTTGCGGGACGGCCGCCTGAACCTGAGTCTGCTGGCCGATGGCGGCATCCTCATCTGGGAACCCCGCGCCGGCGCCGGGCCCGGCTACAGCAACCGGCCAGATCCGGCGCTGGAGACGGCGATCCTGGCGGCCTCCCCCGACCTGGCCCGCACCCTGGGCAGCGCCGCCGGCGGCATGGGGCGGGTCAGCTACGTGTACGGCCGCACCGACCTCGATGGGGATGGCCGTCAGGACGTGATCGTCTACCTGATGGGTCCCTACGTCTGCGGCACCGGTGGCTGCACGCTCGAGGTGTTCCGCCAGGAAGCCACCGGCTACCGCCGCATCGCCAGCTTCCCCACCAGCCGCCTGCCGGTGATCGTCCCGGCGGCGGGCCGCAACCGCTGGCGTGATCTCTGGCGCCTGCAATCCGGGGGTGGCGCCCCGCCCACCTGGGTGCGCGAGGTGTTCGACGGCCGGAGCTACCGCAGCAGGGAGCGCCTCCCGGCGGCCGGCGCACCACCGGCGGGCACCGCCGTGCTGAGCGGCGATCCCTCCCTGGCGGACGGGGCGCCGCTGATGCCGCGGCCCTGATCGATCCCGGTGGCCCCGGGCTGGCCCTCAGCCGTCGTCCGCCAGCCGCCAGTGCAGCACCTGGCCGGCATGGAAGGGCACCAGGGTGGTGGCGGCGCCGTCGGCGGCGTTGCCGTGCAGGCGGGGCGGCACCGTGTGGGGCTCCCGCACCAGGGTGATGTGGCCGTCGTTCAAGGGCAGCCCGTAGAAGGCGGGTCCGTGCAGGCTGGCGAAAGCCTCCAGCCGATCCAGGGTCCCCTCCTGCTCGAACACCGCCGCGTAGCTCTCCAGGGCGAAGGGGGCGTTGTAGATGCCGGCGCAGCCACAGGCGCTCTCCTTGGCCGAGCGGGGATGGGGGGCCGAATCGGTGCCCAGGAAGAAGCTGGGCTCCCCGGAGGTGGCCGCCTGGCGCAGGGCCAGCCGGTGGCGTTCGCGCTTGGCCACCGGCAGGCAGTAGAAGTCCGGCCGCAGCCCGCCCTGGAACATGGCGTTGCGGTTGATGTGCAGGTGGTGGGGGGTGATGGTGGCGGCCAGGTTGGGCCCCGCCTGGCGGACGAAGGCGACGGAGTCGGCGGTGGTGATGTGCTCCAGCACCACCTTCAGGCCCGGATGCCGCGCCAGCAGCGGCGCCAGGTGGCGCTCGATGAACACGGCTTCGCGATCGAAGATGTCGATCTCGGCGTCGGTCACCTCGCCGTGGATGAGCAGGGGCATGCCGATGCGCTCCATCGTCGCCAGCACCGGCGCGATCCGGGCCAGGTCGGTGACACCGGCGGCGGCGTTGGTGGTGGCATGGGCCGGGTAGAGCTTGCAGGCCGTGAAGACCCCCTCCCGGTGGCCGCGCTCGATCTCCGCAGGATCGATCGTGTCGGTGAGGTAGGCGGTGAGCAGGGGGGTGAAATGGCTGCCGTCCGGCAGGGCCGCCCGGATCCGGGCGCCGTAGGCCATGGCGGCCGCCACCGTGGTGATCGGCGGGCTGAGGTTGGGCATCACGATCGCCCGCCCGAAGCTGCGGGCCGTGGCCGGGGCCACCATCTGCAGCAGGGCCCTGTCGCGCAGGTGCACGTGCCAGTCGTCGGGACGGCGCAGCCGCAGCCGCTGGGGCGGGGCGGCGGACTCCGGCGGGGCCGCGGCCGTCATCGGTGGAGCACCTTGTCGGCGTTGCCCGTGACCAGGTAGCCGCTCAGGGCCAGCAGCAGCACGCTCAGGCTGAAGAAGGCCAGGGAGGGGCCGTCCTTGATCGGCAGGGTGAGCATCGCCTTGAACGCGGACACGATCAGCGCCACCACCAGCACCTTGACCAGTTTCTCCTTCAGCTGGTCGAGGTTGCGGATGTCCAGCAGGCCGCCGCCCCCCTGGTCGTGCTCCCGGGCCGCCTCGATCGGGGAGATCAGCAGTTCGTAGACCCCGTAGCCGAAGATCAGCAGGGCGATGCCGATCAGGTAGAGGTCGATCCCCGAGACGATCGCCCCCAGCAGTTCGGCCACGAAGGTCTTGTCGAGCTGATCGACGTGCCCGAGGGAGAAGAGCGCCTTGGCGATCTCCAGGGTGCCCAGCACGAAGGACACCACCGTGCTCACCAGGCTCATCACCACCGGCAAGATGGCGATCAGCCGCAGGCGCCACAGCACCCGCTCGAAGCGTTGCTCCATCCGCTTGAGGCGTCCCTTGAGTGCGGAGGCCATGGGGCGGCGCTGCAATCGCCTAACCCTAGGCAGCGCCCGGTTCAGCGCTGCGGACGCCCCAGCAGAAACACCACCGCCATCGCCAGATAGCCCAGGGCCCAGGGGGTGCCGCTGCCCCAGCCGGGGTCGAGAACCGTGTCGGCCAGGGTGAAGCTCCAGGCATGGATCAGGCCCAGCCAGGAGGCGGCGGCGGCCACCAGGGCGCAGAGGGCGGCGGCGCGGAAGCGCTGCTCGATCACGTACACCAGCATCGCCGCCAGCAGCATGGCCGCCAGGATCTGGCCCTGCTCGAGGGCGAAGGCGCCGGCGGCCCACACATCCGCCTGCTGCAGGGGCAGCAGCAGCTGGGGACCGAAGGGGTTGGCCGGGGTGCCGCTGCCCCCGGCCCGCAGCCCCGCCTTCAGCATCAGGGCCCCCCAGCCCGCCAGGCCGGGCAACAGCCCCAGGGCCACGGCGGGGGCATGGGCGGAGGGTGTGGCCTGGAAGGCCTGGGCCGCCATCACCAGGGCGATGTAGAGCACGATCGCCATACCGGCCTCGATCGGCACCAGCTGGCCCACCACCCCGAACAGTCCCAGCAGACAGCCCAGGCCCATCACCAGCCCGTTGAGCCAGGAGTAGCCGATGCGGGCGCCCATGCCCTTCCAGCCCGGGTGGCCGATGTAGATGGTGGTGGGGAAGCAGGAGCCCAGAACGGCGGCGGCGACCGTGCCGATGCCGTTGATCACCAGGGAGCTCTTCACCGGATAGGCGTCTCCGGCCGCCTCGGCGCTCTCCAGGTTCTGCAGTGACGCCAGCAGGTTGAACAGACCCATCGGCACCGTCACCCCCAGCCAGGGCAGCAGGTCATCGCGACCCTCCCAGAGGGCACCGAGGCGGGGCACGGGCAGGTGCAGGCCCACCTGGGCGAGGTTGGCCTGCCAGGTGGGGCCGTCCAGCCGCAGCAGACCCGTGGCCGCGGCCAGGACGATGCCCACCAGCACCGCCAGCAGGCCACCCGGCAGGGGCAGCCGCGCCTGGCCGAAGTAGGCCAGCAGGATCACCGCCAGCACCGCCAGCCCCACAATGGGGACGGCGTAGGTGCGCAGCAGGAACCCCAGGCCGATGTAGCCCAGGGCGATGCCGGCCAGGGTGGAGAGCAGGGCCGCCCGGGGCAGCCAGCGGCGCAGGGGGGCCACCAGGAAGGCGCCCCCCGCCTCGATCAGTCCCGACCCGAGGCAGGCCAGCAGGCCGGCGCGCCAGGAGAGCAGGGAGGCGGCCTGGGGATCCAGGCCCTGGCCGGTGGCCGCCAGCTTCACCGGCAGCATCACCAGGAACACGTAGGCGAACAGACTGACCGTGTTGATGCCGTAGGGCAGGGCGGTGCGGTCGTCACGGCCCTCGCGCCGCCCCAGGCGGTGGGCCTGGACGGCGTAGGCCACGTTGCCCACCACCAGGCTGATGCCCGTGGCCGGCAGGATCGTGCCGAAGATCAGGCCATCGGGATACCCGAGCACGCCGCGGCAGAGGGCCACGATCAGCAGGATCTGGATCAGGTTGTCGAGGCCCAGGCCCAGGAAGCCGTCCAGGTCGCCGCGCACCCACCAGCGGGGGGAGGCTCCGGTGCTCTCAGCCACGGGGCAGCCCCGCCGGCACCCGATCCGGAAACAGCACCCCATCGAGGTGGTCGCACTCGTGCTGCACCACCCGGGCGTGGAAGCCCTCCACCTCCCGCTCGAAGGGTTGCCCCCGGCCGTCGAAGCCCCGGTAACGCAGGCGGCGCCAGCGGGGCACCCGGGCCCGCCAGCCGGGCACGCTCAGGCAGCCCTCCCAGGCGTCGTCGTCCCGGTCGTCGCCGAGGGGCGTTAGCACCGGATTGATCAGCACCGTCTCCGGGATCGGGGGCGCCTCCGGGTAGCGGGGGTTGCGGGTGACGCCGAAGATCACCACCCGCAGGGGCACACCGATCTGGGGGGCGGCCAGACCGGCCCCCGCGTTGGCGGCCATGGTGTCGCGCAGGTCGTCGAGCAGGGCCGGCAGGCCGGGGTCGTCGAAGCATTCCACCGGCGCACTCACCTGGCGCAGGCGCGGATCTCCGATGGTCAGCACGTCACGGACGGCCATGGGCGCCTCAGGATCGGTCCCACTGTGCCGCCTTCCGGCCGCCCCGTCCGTACCATCCGCTCATGACGCTGCGATCGGCGGTTCCATGGCCGTGAGCTCCCTGCGGGTGGCGGTGCTCTGCTGCGACGGCCTCTACCAGCGCCACCTGGTGCGGCGGGCCGCCGAGGACTTCACCCTGGTGGGCGTGGTGCTGCAGGTGTCGCCACCGGCCAGCCGCAGCCTGCTCTCCCGGCTGGCGAAGTACCGCCGGCCCCTGCGGCTGCTGCGCCAGCTGATCGCCCGGGTGCTGCTGCGGCCCCACGACCGCCGCGGCGCGGCCCTGCAGCGCCAGCTGTTCCATCACGGCGGCGCCCCGCCCGAGCTGCCGGACGGGGTGCCGGTGCTGGTGACCGCCGCCATCAACGAGGCGCGCACCGCCGACTTCCTGCGCCAGGTGGCCCCCGACATCGTCCTGGTGAACGGCACCCAGCTGCTTCGCCAGCCGGTGCTGGAGCTGATCCCCGCCATCCGCCACGGCCTCATCAACCTGCACACCGGGCTGTCGCCCTACGCCCGCGGCGCCAACTGCAACCTCTACATGCTCATGGAGGGACATCCGGAGCTGGTGGGGGTGACGGTCCACCACATCGACCCCGGCATCGACAGCGGCGACATCATCCTGTCGGCCCACGTGCCGATGCATCCCGACGACAACGTCGAGACCATCGAGGTACGCAGCTTCCAGGTGGGCATCGAGCTGCTGATCGAGGCAGCCCACCGGCTCGAGGCCGGCACCGCGCCGCGGGTGCCCCAGTGGGAGAAGGGCAAGCTGTTCCTGCGGCGCACCGGCTACGTCTACGAGCCCTGGCAGCGGCTGATGGCCAACCGCCGCATCGCCCGGGGCCTGGTGCGCGACTACCTGGCCGACCAGGCGCGCCGCGACGGGGCCGTGCGGGTGGTGCGGGGGGAGCAGCCATGAGCCGCCTGGGGCGGGCGGCCAACCGGGCGGCGGACCTGCTGTTCCTGCCTCCACTGGATCGCCTCTGGCTGCGGCGCCTGCGGGGCAAGGTGCTGTGTCTGCTGTACCACCGGGTGGACGAGCCGGGCCGGGAGCCCTTCCTCGACCGCTTCGGGGTGCCGCCGATTCCCCCCGAGGAGCTGGCCGCCGAGCTGGGCGTCCTGCGGCGCCGCGGCGCCCGCTTCCTCACCTACGCCGACCTGCGGGCCGGCCGCTTCCCCACGGGCTCCGAGTTCGGGGTGATCGTCAGCTTCGATGACGGTCTGCGCTGCAACTACGAGCAGGGAATGGACGTGCTGCGGAGCCTGGGGATCCCGGCGGTGTTCTTCCAGTCCACGGCGATGCACGCCGCCGGGGAGCTGGTCTGGGAGCACGCCCTCTACTGGTATGGCGCCCATCCCCGCCTGGCGCCCCGGCTGGCGGAACTGGCCCGGCAGCGGCTGGATCTGCCGGCCGACCTGGAGGGCGCGGCCCTGATCGCCCGGCTGCGGGATGGCACCCCCGTGGTACGGGTGCGGGAGCTGCTGGCGGAGCTGGCGGAGCGCTTTGACACGGCCGGCGCACTGGCGGCAGCGGCCGCTCGCCTCTACCCCGGCGCCGACCACCTGCGCCGGGCCCGGGAGGCCGGCCATGAGCTGGGCAGCCACGGCCACCACCACGTGCCCCGCTGCAACATCAGCCCGGAGGCGTTCGAAGAGGAGCTGATCCGCTCGGCCGCCGCGCTCCAGCAGGTGCTGGGGGAGCCCCCTCGGGCCTTCTCCTACCCCTTCAACAGCCATCTGCCCGGCGACGGGGAGATCTGCGGCCGCCACTACCTCCAGGTGGCCACCGTCGACGCCGCCCTGATCACCCCCGCCACCCCGCCCCTGGCCCTGCCCCGCTTCACCTGGCCGGGGCCCCACGCCAACCCGCTGCGCCGCCGCCGCTGGCTCTGCACCGGAACACTGGCCTGGCCGGGGAGATAGGGTCTGGATTCCTTCCACGTTGCGATGGCCTGGCCCCTGGCCGTGTTCGACGGGACCATCAGCCTCACCACCCTGGAATCCCTTCTCCACGACTGGGGGTACTGGGTGGTGTTCGTCGCCATGCTGCTGGAGAACGCCGGCGTGCCCCTGCCCGGGGAAACGGTGACCCTGCTGGCGGGCTATGCGGCCGGCAGCGGCCAGCTGCAGGTGCTCGGGGTGATGGGGGCGGCGGCCGGCGGAGCGATCCTGGGGGACAACATCGGCTACTGGGTGGGCCGCCGGGCGGGCTGGGGACTGCTGCTGCGGGCCGGACGGCTGCTGGGCCGGACCCCGGAGCAGATGGAGGCCCTGCGGGAGCGGTTCCTGCGCCATGCCGGCAAGTCGGTCCTGCTGGGCCGGTTCGTGGCGGTGCTGCGGGTGCTGGCCGGCCCCATCGCCGGGGCGGTCCGCATGCCCTACCGCCGCTTCCTGCTGTTCAACATGCTGGGGGCCGTGCTCTGGGCCTCGACGATGGTGGGCCTGGCCTGGCTCGGAGGCCGCTGGATCCCCTTTGAGCAGATGGTGAAGGGGGTTGTCGAGTTCGGCCTCGGTGCTCTGGTGCTGCTGGTGATCGTGCTGGTGGTGCCGAAACTGGTGGCCCGGTTCGAGGAGAGGGCCCTGGAGGGCAAGGGCGAGGAGCCTCCCGCCTGAGCGCCCGCGGGGCCGTCGCTGCCTAGAGCCCGAAGTGGCGGCAGATCAGCCAGGGCACCACCAGGGCCAGGAGGATCGAGAGCGGGGCCCCGTAGCGGGGCATGTCGAGGAAGCGGTACCGACCCGGACCGAACACCATCAGGTTGGTCTGGTAGCCGATCGGGGTGAGGAAGCTCTGGCTGGCGGCGAAGGTGATCGCGAAGATGAAGGCCATCGGCGGCATCGCCAGCCCCTTGGCCAGTTCGGTGGCGATCGGGATCAGCAGCACCACCGTGGTGCCGTTGCTGAGGGCCTCGGTGAAGGCCTGGCCCAGGACGAACACCACCAGCAGCACCCCATAGGCGGGCCAGCCCCTGAGGGACTGCAGCAGGTCTGTGGCCAGGGCCTCGGCCAGGCCGGTCTTCTGCATCGCCACGCTGAAGCAGGAGAGGGAGCCCAGCAGCAGGATCACGTCCCAGCGGATCGAGCGCAGCAGCTCGCCGGAACGCAGGCAGCCCGTGGCCACCATCGCCACCATCGCCAGCAGCACCGCGGCCATCAGCGGCAGCAGTTTGAGCATCGGCAGCAGGATCATCAGGGCCGCGATCACCATGCCGACGAGCTTGCGATCGGTGGTGGGCAGGTCCTTCTCGAGCTCGTCGAGCAGCACTAGATCGTTGTTGGCCTGCAGGCCGCGGATGGCATCCACCGGGGCCTGCAGCAGCAGCACGTCGCCGGCCTGGAGCACCACCCGGCCCAGCAGCTCCCGCAGCACCTGGTTGCCCCGCCGCACCGCCAGCAGGGTGGCGTTGTAGCGCTGGCGGAAGCGCATGTCCCGCACACTGGCGCCCGCCAGGGTGGAGCCGTTGGGCAGCAGCACCTCCACCACCCGCTGGGGGGAGGTGGTCTCGCCGGAGAGCTCCCGCAGATCCTCCTCCTGCTCGCCGATCGGCGCCAGGGTGACGGTGTGCTCCTGCTGGAGGCGCAGCAGGTTGTCCCGGTTGCAGCGCAGCAGCAGCCGGTCGCCCGCCTGCAGGGGCAGGTCGGCCAGGGGGGCGCTGAAGCTGTCCTGGCCCCGGTGCAGCTCCAGGACGTCCACGTCGAAGCGGCGCTGCAGGCGGCTGTTGTGCAGGGACTGGCCGATCAGCTCGGACTGCTCCGGGATCAGCACGTCGGTGAGGTAGCCGTCCCGGGCGAGGCCCCCCAGCAGGTCCTCGTCCCCCTGGCCACGGTCCGGCAGCAGCCGGTCGGAGACGGTGAGCATGTACAGCCCCCCCAGCAACCACACGGGGATGCCGATGGCCGTGAAGCTGAACAGCTCCAGGGAGCCGAAGCCCAGCTGGCGGCTCACATCGCTGGCCAGCAGGTTGGTGGAGGTGCCGAGCAGGGAGATGGTGCCGCCCAGCACGGTGGCGAACGACAGGGGCAGCAGCACCTTGGAGGGGGAGACGCCGCGGCGGTGGCACCAGCCCTCGATCACCGGCAGCAGGGTGGCCACGATCGGGGTGTTGGGGATGAAGCCGGAGATGGGGGCCACCACCCCCACCATCAGGGCGATCATCCGCCGGGGGCTGCGGACCGCCTCGGATCCGATCAGGGCCCGGAGCCGATCCAGGCCACCGCTGCGGAACAGCCCGGCGGAAACGGCGAACAGGCCCATCAGGGTGATCAGGGCAGGGCTGCCGAAGCCCTGCACCGCCTCATCGGGCTTGAGCACCCGGAAGCTGACCAACAGGGCGGCCGCCAGCAGGCCGGTGACCTCCGGGGCGAGCCAGCCGGTGACGAACAGCACCATCGCCCCGACGAACACCGCCAGCGTGATCAGTCCGGCCGGTGTGGCGGCGACCGTGAGGAACGCTTGCATCGGCACGTTCAGAGGTAGAAGCCGACCGTAGTGACGACCCGGGTGCCGCGCTCGCGCAGGGCGCGGCGCAGGCGGATCGTCGACTGGTTGTGCAGCAGGTTCTCCCAGCGGCGGCGGGTGACGAACACCGGCAGCACGACCACGCAGAAGGACCGGTGGTCCTTGTGGTGCTGCTGCTCGAAGCCCACCACGAAGCGGGTCACCGGGTCCACCAGGGAGCGGTAGGGGGAGGGCAGCACCTCCAGGGGCACCTCCGGCAGCTGGCGGCTCCACTGCTCACGGAAGGCCTCCCCCTGGTCGCCGGCGAGATCCACGTGCACCGCCACCAGGTCACTGGCGATGCTCCGGGCGAAGCAGAGGGCCTCGTAACTGCCCCGGTGCAGCTGGCCCACCAGCACCACCGTGGGGGTGCCGCCACCGGGCGGGGGGGGAGGCGGCAGGGTCAGGCGCCCGTCGGAGGCCATCTGCAGGCGCCGGGCGACGTGGTCGTAGTGGCTGCGGATGCGCCGGTACAGCATCACCAGCAGGGGGATGGCCAGCACCACCACCCAGGCCCCCTGGGTGAACTTGCTGATCAGCAGCACCGCCCCCACCACGGCGGTGATCAGCGCCCCCACCCCGTTGACCAGGGCCCGGGTGCGCCAGCCCCGATCCCGCAGCCTCCACCAGTGCATCACCATCCCGGCCTGGGAGAGGGTGAAGCTGATGAACACCCCCACGGCATAGAGGGGGATCAGGCGGCTGACGCTGCCTTCCACCAGCACCAGCAGCAGGCCCGCCAGGGCGCTGAGGGCCAGGATGCCGTTGCTGAACACCAGCCGGTCGCCGAGGGAGGTGAGCTGGCGGGGCAGGAAGCCGTCCTGGGCCAGAAAGGCCGCCAGCCGCGGGAAGTCCGCGAAGGCTGTGTTGGCGGCCAGCAGCAGGATCAGCAGCGTCGCCAGCTGCAGCACGAACAGCAACGGGCCGTCCCCGAAGATCCGCTCCCCCAGCTGGTACAGAAGCGTCGGGCCGTTGTCCTCCACCACCAGACCGCTCTGGCTGGCCAGGACGCTGATGCCGCTGAACATCACGGCCAGCATCAGCACCATCACCACCAGCACTCGGCGGGCGTTGCGCCACTCCACGGGTCGGAACGCGGCGACGCTGTCGCTGATCGCCTCGATGCCGGTGAGCGCAGCGCAGCCGGAGCTGAAGGCCCGCATCAGCAGCAGGGGGCCGATGGCCTGCAGCCCCTGGCGGCCCTGGTGGGCGGCCTCCAGCAGCCGCTGCTGCTCCGCCACCGGCAGGGGTGGCAGCTGGCCCAGGCCGGACTTGATCGCCCCGGCCACCAGCAGGGTGACGACGGCGGCCATGAACAGGTAGGTGGGCACGCTCAGGAACCGGGCGCTGGAGCTCACGCCGCGCAGGTTGGCGAGCATCACCAGCAGGACCGCCAGCAGGCAGAGGGGCACCCGCTCGGGGTCCAGCGCCGGAACGTAGGAGGTGAGGGCGGCGATGCCGGCGGCCACGCTCACCGCCACCGTGAGCACGTAGTCGATCGATAGCGAGGCCCCGGCCACCAGACCCGGCGTCTGCCCGAGGTTCTGCTGGGAGACCCGGTAGGAGCCGCCCCCGTGGGGGTAGGCCTTGATCGTCTGCCGGTAGCTGCTGGCCACCACCAGCATCAGCGCCACGATCAGGGCCGTGATCGGCAGGGTGAAGCCCAGGGCCGCCGCCCCGCCCATCCCCAGCACGAGCACGATTTCCTGGGTCGCATAGGCCACCGAGGAGAGGGCATCGGAGCTGAGGATCGCCAGGGCCTCGGCGTTGCTGTACCGCTCCTCGTGGTGGGCGCTGGTGGGCAGGGGAGTGCCGATGAGCCGGCGCCGCAGGTTGTCGAGGCGGGGCATGCGACGTCGACTCGGCCGTGGGATGCCTTAGGACGCTAGAGGCCGTGGTCCAAGCCGTCCTGGGCGCGCCGAACCGTCCGCCGTCCCCCTGGGTCGATCCATGCGATGGCACAACCCACCCTGCTCAGCACCCTCCTGATCCTGCTGCTGGGGGTGCTGCTGGCCCGCCTCTCGGAGGGCTGGATGGCCCGGCTGGCCGTGCCCGCGATCGTCATCGAGCTGGTGCTGGGGTTCGTGCTCGGCAACACGGTGGTGCCGTTCGAGGCGATGGCGCCCCTGAGCGGCCTCACGGAGCTGGGGGTCCTCACCCTGTTCTTCCAGGTGGGCCTGGAGGTGCGCGGCGACCTGCTCCGCTCGCGGCGGGCCGCGATTCTGCGCACGGTGGCGTTGAGCTTCTGCACGCCGCTGCTGGCCTTCTGGCCCCTCAGGACCCTGTTCGACCTCCCCATCCCCACCACCCTCCTCTGCCTGGCGGTGCTGAGTGCCACCGGCACGGGCGTGACCCTGCGGGTCCTCGCCCAGCGGGGTGCCATCCAGACCCCCTCCGGCCGGCTGCTGGTGGGGGTGTCGGTGCTGGATGACCTGCCGGCCATCGGCCTGCTGGCGATCGCCACCGCCAGCGCGGGTCTGCAGCTGGGGAGCCAGGGCATCGGCTGGGGGGGCCCACTGCTGGGGCTGCTGCTGGCGGGGCTGAGCTGGCTGGCGGTGACCCACTGGGCCCGCCGCCACAGCCGGCGGCCCACCAGCGCCCTGGCGATCCTGATGCTGCTGATCGGTTCGGCCTGGCTGGGGGAGGCCTGCGGCCTGACCAGCCTGCTCGGCGCCCTCTGGGGCGGGGTGCTGATGGCGCGGCTGGGGTCGGTGGAGGGGGAGGTGCAGCGGGTGCTGACCGTGCTCTCGGAAGTGTTCCTGCCCCTCTACTTCATCAGTGTTGGGATGCGGATCAGCGCCGGCACCCTGCTGCAGCCGGCGGCCTGGAGCCTGGCGGCGGTCCTGATCGTGATGGCGGTGCTGAGCAAGCTGGCCTGCGGCCTGGGCATCGATCGCCACGACCGGCGGGCCGGGGTCGACCGCTGGCTGGTGGTGTTCGGCCTGATCCCGCGGGGACTGCCAGGGCTGGTGTTCGCCACCACGGCCCTGAACCAGGGCCTGATCGATGCCGTGCAGTTCTCGTCCCTGGTGCTGATGGTGACCGTCACCACCGTGGTGGGCCTGCTGCTGCTGGAGCGGCGGCTGCAGCGACAGCCTGGGGCTTCGCCAGGGCTGGCGGGCGGAGGGGAGTCGGACGAGACCATGCCTAAGGTTTGGGCCACCTCCGATCCGCCACGTTGACGCCCTCCCCTGCCGCGAGCCCCTGGCACGCCCTGGCTCCTGAGGCCTGCCTGCAGGCGCTCGAGGCCAGCAGCGACGGTCTGAGAACGGCTCAGTGCGCCGAACGGCTGGCCCGGCTGGGGCCCAACCGGCTGGAACTCAAGGCCGGGCGCAGCAACCTGCGCATCCTCTGGGACCAGTTCAGCAACGTGATGCTGATCATGCTGCTGGCGGTGGCGGCGGTGTCCGCAGGGGTGGCCTACGCCGCCCAGCGGTTCCCCAAGGATGCGATCGCCATCGTGCTGATCGTGGGGCTCAACGCCCTGCTGGGCTACCTGCAGGAAAGCCGCGCCCAGCAGGCGCTGCAGGCCCTGCGCGACATGGCCCAGCCCCTGGTGACCGTGCGCCGTGACGGCATCTGGGAGCGGCTGCCGAGCGAGCAGCTGGTGCCCGGGGACCTGATCCGGGTGGAGGCCGGCGATCGGGTGCCGGCCGACGCCCGCCTGCTGGAGGTGGCCGAACTGGGCCTGCGGGAGGCGGCCCTCACCGGCGAGGCCGAAGCGGTGAACAAGCTGGCCGGGCTGGTGCTCGAACCGAGCACGCCTGTCCTGGAACGCCAGAACTGCCTGTTCCAGGGCACCGAGGTGGTGCGCGGCCGCGGTCTGGCGGTGGTCACCGCCACGGGCATGCAGACCGAACTCGGCAAGATCGCCGAAATGATCAACTCGGCGGGGGGGGAAACCACGCCGCTGCAGGAACGGCTAGACGGCCTGGCCAACGTGCTGGTGGGCTCCGCCCTGGCCCTTGTGGCTGTCGTGGTGCTGCTCGGCTGGCTGCTGGGCCAGCGCCTGCTCGACCTGCTGGAGGTGGCCCTTTCGATGGCGGTGGCGATCGTGCCGGAGGGCCTGCCGGCGGTGATCACCGTGACCCTGGCGATCGGCACCCAGCGGATGGTGCAGCGGGCCGCCTTGATCCGCCGCCTGCCGGCGGTGGAGGCCCTGGGCTCGGTGACGGTGATCTGCACCGACAAGACCGGCACCCTCACCCTCAACCGCCAGGTGGTGCAGGAGCTGCGCAGCGGCACCACGGCCCTGGCGGTCAGCGGCAACGGCTACGACCCCCACGGTGACTTCAGCGCCGCCGAACTCACCCCACCCGCCGGCGCCGCCGGCGGTCTGGCGCCGGGGGGCCGGAACCTGTTGCTGCAGGCCGGTGTCCTGTGCAGTGACGCCGAGCTCAAGCAGGAACCCGACGGCCGCTGGGAGATCCTCGGTGATCCCACCGAAGGGGCCCTGGTGGTGGCGGCCGCCAAGGCCGATCTCGATGGCTTCGCCCTGCGCAGCCACTACAAGCGGGAGGCGGAGATCCCCTTCAGCTCCGAGCGCCAGCTGATGGCCGTCTGGGTGGAGGACCGCGAGGGCACCCTGCAGGCGCCCCTGGGGGCCAGTGCCGCCGGGTCGGCCACCCTGATGATCAGCAAGGGGGCCCCGGAGGTGATCCTCGGCACCTGCGACCGCTGGCTGGATGGCTCCGGCATGGCGGCCCTCAGCGAGGAGCAGCGCCAGTGGTGGCTGGAGCAGGCCCGGGACCTGGCCGCCGCCGGCCTGCGGGTGCTGGCTTTCGCCTGCGCGCCCCACCACCGAAGCCCCGAGCAGGAACTCGAGCACCAGGTGCTGCTGGGGCTGATGGCCCAGCTGGATCCCGCCCGCCCCGAGGTGGCCCTGGCGGTCTCCCGCTGCCGGGAGGCCGGGATCCGGCCGGTGATGATCACCGGCGACCATCCCCTCACGGCCCGGGCGATCGGCGTCAACATCGGTCTGGTGGACAACACGGCCGAGGTGGTGCTCGGCCGCCAGCTGGAGGAGGCCGATGCCGGCGAGCTGGCCGCGATCGTGGGCCGCTGCAACATCTACGCCCGGGTGGCGCCGGAGCAGAAGCTGCGCATCGTCAAGGCCCTCCAGGGCCTGGGGCAGATCGTCGCCATGACCGGCGACGGCGTCAACGACGCCCCGGCCCTGAAGCAGGCCCACATCGGCGTGGCCATGGGCATCACCGGCACCGAGGTGAGCAAGGAGGCCTCCGACATGGTCCTGCTTGACGACAACTTCGCCACGATCGTCAATGCGGTGGAGCAGGGCCGGCTGGTGTACGCCAACATCCGCCGCTTCATCAAGTACATCCTCGGCAGCAATGTGGGCGAGCTGATCACGATCGGCTCCGCCCCGCTACTGGGGCTGGCGGGGGTGCCGATGACCCCCCTTCAGATCCTCTGGATGAACCTGGTGACCGACGGTGTTCCTGCCCTGGCCCTGGCCCTGGAACCGGGGGAGGCGGGCCTGATGCAGCGGCCCCCCGCCGAGCCCGGCGAATCGATTTTCGCCCGCGGCGTCGGCAGCTACATCCTGCGCATCGGCGTCGTGTTCGCCGCCATCACGATCACGATGATGGTGCTGGCCTCCCGGGCCGGTGCCCCCTGGAAGACGATGGTCTTCACGATGCTGTGCCTGGCCCAGATGGGCCACGCTCTGGCGGCCCGCAGTGAGCGTCCCCTGGTGCAGGTGGCCCCATTCACCAACCCCTGGCTGCTGGGGGCGGTGGTGTTCACCACCCTGCTGCAGTTGTCCCTGCTCTACGTGCCGGTGCTGGCCACATTCTTCGGCACCGTTCCCCTCTCGGCCCGCGACCTGGGCATCTGCGTGGGGTTCAGTCTGGTGTTCTTCCTCTACCTCGAACTGGAGAAGGTGTGGCGCCTGTGGCGCCGGCGTCGCAGCGCCGACGCCTGAGCCCAGAGCCGCCCCCGGCCGACTGATAACAACCTCTTGATGAACCCATAGGGCTTTCCTTCCTGGAAAGCCCACCGCCAGCGGCCTGGGATCTTAGTGTTCGCCACCACGCGGGCCATCTCCGGTCCCGACCGTTCTCCCGCCATGACCCTGTTCTTCGCCCAGACGGCCTGGCTGGTGCCGCTCTACCCCCTGGTGGCGTCCCTGCTGTCGCTGCTCTGGTCCCCGGGGCTGATCTCCCGCACGGGCCCACGCCCCTGCGGCTATCTCAACCTCACCCTGGTGAGCGTGGCCTTCGTCCACAGCGCCGCCGCCCTGATGGCGCTGCATTCCAATTCCGCCGCCGGTGCGGCCGCCCTCTACAAGCCCCTCTCCTTCGGCTGGACCTGGCTGGAGACCGCCGGGCTCAAGGTGAGCTTCGACGGCCTGATCACCGAGCCGGCCCTGATCGCGATGACGGTGATCACCGGCCTGCATGTGCTGGTGCAGATCTACGCCATCGGCTATCTGGAGATGGACTGGGGCTGGCCCCGCTTCTTCGGTTCCCTGAGCTTCTTCGAGGCCGGTCTGTGCGCCCTGGTGCTCACGGACTCGCTGTTCTTCAGCTACGTGATCCTCGAGCTGCTCACCCTGGGGACCTACCTGATCGTGGGCACCTGGTACAACCAGCCCCTGGTGGTCAAGGGTGCACGCGATGCGTTCCTCACCAAGCGGATCGGCGACCTGATTCTGCTGGCGGGCCTGATCGCCCTGCTGCCGATCACCGGCACCTGGAACTTCCACGGGCTGCAGGCCTGGGCCGCCGATCAGGTCAACAACGGCAACCCCCTTCCCCCGGTTCTGCCGTTGATCCTGCTGGCCCTGATCGCCGGGCCGATGGGCAAGTGCGCCCAGATCCCCCTGCACCTCTGGCTCGATGAGGCGATGGAGAGCCCCTTGCCCTCCACCGTGCTGCGTAACTCGGTGGTGGTGGTGGGCGGCGCCTGGGTGCTGCTGCGGCTCGAGCCCCTGATCGAACTGAGCCCCCTGGTGCAGACCGTGCTGGTGATCGTGGGCGGAACCACGGCCCTGGTGGCCTCCCTGATCGCCCTCGCCCAGATCGATGTGAAGCGCGCCCTCTCCTTCCTGGTGAGCAGCTGGCTCGGCCTGCTGTTCGTGGCGGTGGGTCTGGGCGGCATCAGCGTGGCCGATCACCTGATGCTGGTGTATCCCCTGCCGATGGCCCTGATGTTGATGGTGATCGGCGCCATCGTGATCACCAATGTCACCCAGGACCTCACCCAGCTCGGGGGCCTGTGGAGCAAGCGTCCGCTGATGGGCCTGGCCTTCCTCACCGGCGCCGCCGGCCTGATGGCCCTGCCGCCGTTCGGTGGCTTCGCCGCCCTGCGCGAGCTCCTGGAGCTCACGGCCGAGAGCTCCCATCCGGTGCTGCTCGGTGGCCTGGTGCTGTTGACCAATGCCCTGATCAGCGCCGGCCTGATCCGGGTGTTCGGTCTGATCTGGGGCGGGCGTCCGTCGGTGTTCACCACCCGCTCCGCGGAGGTGCTGTGGCTGATGGCCCTGCCCACCTTGGTGCTCATGGGTCTGGTGCTGCACCTGCCGCAGCTGATGGTGATCAACGGCGTCTTCGCCCTGTCCCCCCTTCCGGGCTGGGGTCCGCTGGCGGTGCCCCTGCTGATCTCCACCCTCGTGGGCGGCGGCCTCTCGGCGGCGTTTTACCTGCGGCCCCACCCCCTGGCCCATCTGCCCGCCGCCCTCGGCGGCCTGCAGGACTGGCTGGCCCACGACATGCAGACCGAGCGCTTCTACCACCGCACCGTGGTGTGGCTGGTGGTGGCCCTGGCCCGGCTCAGCGCCTGGTCGGATGACCGGCTGATCGATGGCTTCAGTGGAGCCTCCGGCAGTGCCGCCCTCGAGGGAGCCCGTCGCCTCAGCTTCACCACCTCCGGCCGCACCCAGGCCTATGCCCTCACCCTCGTTCTCGGGGTGCTGCTGATGGCCGCCTGGCTGCTGGCCTCCGCCCCTTCCGTTCCGTCCGAACTCGTTCGCCCGTTCCGCTGATGGGATCGTCCTCGCTCCTGCTTCTCCTGGCCGCACCCCTGGCCGGCACCCTGCTGCTGCCCCTGCTGCCGGCAACCGTTCCTTCCGTTCGGGTCCGCGGCATCGCCGCCCTGTTCGGGGCCCTTCAGTTCCTGGTGGGCCTGCTCTGCTGGCAGCACCCCCCCGCCGATCTGCAGCTCTCCTGGCTGCCGAAACTCGGGCTCCGGCTCGATCTCGGTCTGGATGGCCTGTCGCTGCCGCTGGTGCTGCTCACCGCGCTGATCACCTCCCTATCGATCCTTTCGGCAGCGGCGGACCAGTCCCGGCCGCGGCTGTTCTTCTCCCTGATGTTGGCCACCAACCTGGGTGTCGTCACGGGTCTGCTGGCCCGCAACGCCCTGCTGTTCCTGCTGGCCTTCGAGCTGGTGCTGATCCCGATCACCCTGCTGGTGGCGGTCTGGGGGGGCGAGAAACGGGCTGGTGCCGCCGTGCGTTTCCTGCTCTACAGCGCCGTCTCCGGCCTGGCCCTGCTGGCGGCCGTGCTGGCCTTCGCCTGGTTCAATCCCGCCGGTCCGCTCTTCGCTTTCGAGGATCTTCGCCAGGCCCAGTTCTCCCCCACGGCCCAACGCTGGATCCTGGCCCTGCTGCTGCTCTCCTTCGGCCTGAAGCTTCCGGTCTTTCCCCTGCACGGCTGGCAGCCCTTCACCTACGGCCAGGCCCCCACCCCGGTGGTGATGCTGCTGGCGGGCTCCGTCTCCAAGCTGGGGGCCTACGGCCTGCTGCGCTTCGGGGTGGGCTTCCTCCCGGACACCTGGGCCGCCTGGTCGCCCTGGATCGCCGCCGCCGGCGCCATCAGCGCGGTGTACGGGGCGCTCAACGCCATCGCCCAGAGCGACATCCGCCGCCTGATGGCCTACAGCTCCCTCGGCCACATGGGCCTGCTGGTGCTTGGGCTGTCGGCCGCCACCCCCCTCAGCCTGCAGGGGGCGGTGGCCCAGATGCTCGCCCACGGCATCATCGTGGCCCTGCTGTTCGCCTGCGTGGGGCTGATTGAACGCAAGACCGGCACCACCGCCATCCCCGAGCTCTCCGGCCTGATGAATCCCCTGCGCGGGCTGCCCTTCACCATGGGCATGCTGCTGCTGGCCATGATGGCGGCCGCCGGCATCCCCGGCCTGGCGGGCTTCCCAGCGGAACTGCTGGTGTTCGAGGGCAGCTGGACCACCTTCCCCCGCGCCACCCTGGTCAGCCTGATCGCCTCGGGCTTCACCGCCGTCTACGCCATCCGCCTGTTCAACAGGGTGGGCTTCGGCCGCCTCGACAACGAGCGCGCCGACTGGACCTCCACCTGCTGGAGCGAGCGGGCGCCGGCCATGGCCCTCGCCGTTCTGGTGATCGCGGCGGGCCTCTGGCCGACGGCCCTCACGGGCTGGAGTGAGACCGAATCCACGGGCCTGGCCCTGCGCACCCAGCCGTTCCTCAGCCGGGATGCCGCCCAGCCCTTCACCCTCGCCGCCGCCGCCTCCCCCCTGGTCGCCGTCACCCTCCCTTCCGCCTCGGAGCTGCGCACGTCATGACACCCCCCACCGCCACGGCCACCGAGACCATCACCGCCCCCCTGATCCCGCCCTCCACCCATCGCTATGCCGATGTGATCCACCGGCTGGAGGCCGGCGGCTCGATGCTGCCGGACACGCCGGAGAACCTGATGCAGATCATCGGCATCTACAAGGCCTATGCCGTGCCGATGGACTTCTACTGGCGCGACCTGCTCTACATCGCCGAGCAGGTGTTCCTCGATCCCCTGCCGGCCTTCAAGTACTTTCCCAGCCAGGAGTACCTCGATCTCCCCAATTCCTACGCCGGCGACCAGTCGAAGCTGCGGATCTGGCGTGGTGGTGAAAAGGCCCATCCTGAACTGCTGGCGTTCATGGAGAAGGGCGAAACCGGCAAGATGTCGAAGCTGCTCCATCATCTCTGGCACGACCGGATCAACATGGAGTTCGCCGAGGCGTGCATGGAGGCCATGCTCTGGCACCAGGGCATGGGCGGCCGCTTCTACGACTATCTCGCCAGTGACGCTTACCGGGTCAACGCCGATCGCGCCATCAAGGCCTACTTCCGCGGTAATCCGCTGATGCTCGGCCTCTATCGCCTGTTCCCTGAGATGTTCATGGAGCAGGTGAAGAAGATGAGCTACTACGCCAACCTCGGCCTGTTCTGGGAGGTGATGGCGCCGGTGTTCTTCGAGATGAGCGACATCTACGACGAGGGTGGTTTCAAGGGTGTTCCCGACGCCATGAACTTCCTGGTCAACGGCATCTTCGCCGTAGCGGGCCGGCCCATCTATCACCACGTGTTCATCAAGGGCGAGTGTTTCGAGATCATCCCCAAGAGCGAAGGCTTCACCTGGCTCTATGAAGCGGCTCTCCCCTACGTGGAGGCGGTCTTCTATCGCACGGCGCCATTTCGCGGCACCAAGAGCTACAACGCCCAGGCCTATCAGGTGCCTGCCGATCAGGCCGATTTCCACTACGGCATCCTCTATGCCGACGTGTTTCCCGTGGGCTCGGCCGGCATTCCGCCCACCCTGCTGATGCAGGACATGCTCCACTTCCTGCCCCCCTATCTGGAGGAGCTCTACAAACAGCACAAGCGTGGGGATGAGGACAAGCTCATCCAGCTGGGGATCACCTTCCAGCGCTCCATGTACAACGTCACCTCGGCGGTGATCCAGGCCCTGCGCTGTGCACTGCTCTATCCCCTCGATGACACCGACCCCGTGCATCTGATGGCCAACCGGAAGTTCTTCGAGGCCCAGATGGACCGCTTCCTGCGGCCCGAGGCGCGCCTGCCCCAGATCCAGACCCAGGACTACCGCTAGGAGACCCCATGGCCAACATCATCGAAACCGCCAAGGGGGCCGGCTGCTTCGCCACCCTGCTCACCGCCGTCGAGGTGGCCGGGCTCACCGGCGCCCTGGAGAGCCCCGGCCCCTTCACGGTCTTCGCCCCCGTCGACGACGCCTTCGCCGCCCTGCCCCCCGGCACGGTCCAGACCCTGGTGGACAACGTGCCCCAGCTGGCCCGGATCCTCAAATTCCATGTGCTCTCCGGGGCCTATCTGCGGGAGCAGCTGGTGACGCAGCCGGAATGGGAGAGCCTGGAGGGGGCGCCGGTGGCGATCCGCCGGGCCGACCCCTTCGAGGTCAAGAACGCCACCGTGGTGTCCGCCGACATCATCTGCGACAACGGCATCGTGCACGTCATCGACCGGGTGATCCTGCCCGGATGAACGGCTTGGCGCCCGGAGCCCGAAGGCGGTCCACCGGCCCGCTGGCCCTGCTGCTCGGGGGCCTTGGCGGCATGGTCGCCGGCCCGGTGGGCTGCGCCGCCGGCAACGACGCCCCCGGCAGCCCCACCATGGCCAGGATCCGCGAGCGGGGACGGCTGGTCTGCGCCGTTGATGGAGCGGTGCCCGGGTTCAGCACGGTGGGCTCCGGCGGCGCCTTCGTGGGCATCGACGCCGATTTCTGCCGGGCCGTGGCCGCCGCCGTGCTCGGGGATCCCACCAAGGTGGAGTTCCGGCCGGTGACGGCGGGGGAGCGCTTCGTGGCCCTGAACAGCGGTGAAGTCGACCTGCTCTCGATCAGCTCCACCCACACCCTCAGCCGGGACGCCCCGGGGGGCAATGCCCTCAGCTTCGGCCCGGTGTTCTTCTACGACGGCCAGGGGGTGATGGTGCCGGCGGCCAGCGGCGTCCGCAGCCTGCGGCAGCTGGCCGGCAAGCCGATCTGCGTCGAGAGCGGCACCAACACCGAGCTCAACCTGGCCGATCGCATGCGGGAGCTGGGGTTCCCCTACCAGCCGCTGCGCTTCCAGTCGGGTGAGCAGGCCTACCCGGCCTACGAGCAGGGTCGCTGCGCCGCCATCACCAGCGACAGCTCCCTGCTGGCGGCCAAGCGCAGCGGCTTCAAGGAGCCGGCGGCCCACGTGCTGCTCCCCGAGCTGCTCAGCAAGGAGCCCAGCGCCAAGGTGACGATCCAGGCCGATCCGGCCTGGGCCGATGCCGTGCGCTGGATCACCCACACCCTGGTCCAGGCGGAGGAGAGCGGCCTCACCCAGGCCAACGTCGAGGCCGGCCTCGCCGCGGCACGGCGCGACCCCAGCCAGGCCGAGGCGCGCCGCTTTCTGGGGGTGGAGGGGGATTTCGGCCGCCAGCTGGGCCTGCCCGCCGACTTCACGGTGCGGGTGGTGAAGGCGGTAGGGAACTACGGCGAGCTGTTCGATCGCCACCTGGGCCGCGCCACCCCCCTGGGCCTGGAGCGGGGCCTCAACCGGCTCTGGAGCGCCGGCGGTCTGCACATCGCGCCCCCCTTCCGCTGAGGAGGTTCCACAGGGCCTACCTGCACCGGCCCGCACCTGCAACAATGCGGCCACCTTTAAGACGCAGGCATGTTCCGGACCCGGACCCGCTCCCTGGTGGTTTCCCTCTGTGCCGCCGGCCTGCTGGCCGGTTGCGCCGGCGATGGTGGCGGCGTGCAGAGCCAGAAGCTCTCCACGATCACGGGGCGGGGCAAGCTGATCTGCGGGGTGGAGGGCAAGCTGCCCGGCTTCAGCTTCGTGGGTCCCGACGGCAAGTACCTGGGCCTTGATGTGGATATCTGCAAGGCGGTGGCCGCCGCGGTGCTGGGGGATCCAGGCAAGGTGGAATACCGCGACCTGAACTCCAGCGAGCGATTCGCTGCCCTGGCCAGCGGCGAGGTCGACCTGCTCTCCCGCAACACCACCATGACCCTGAGCCGCGATGCTGCCGGCGGCAACGGCCTCAGCTTCGCTCCCACCACCTTCTATGACGGCCAGGGGGTGCTGGTGCCCGTGGCCAGCGGCATCATGGACCTCAAGGGCCTGGCCGGCAAGCCGATCTGCGTCGAGAGCGGCACCACCACCGAGCTGAACCTGGCCGACCGGATGCGGGAGCAGAACATCCCCTACACGCCACTGAAGTTCCAGACCAGCGACCAGACCTTCGCCGCCTACCTCGGCGACCGCTGCGTGGCCGTCACCAGCGACCGCTCCCAGCTGGCGGGCAAGCGCACCAGCTTCCCCAAACCGGACGCCCACACTCTGCTGCCGGTGGTGATGAGCAAGGAGCCCCTCACCCCCGCCACCACCAACGGCGATCCCGCCTGGGCCGATGCGGTGCGCTGGATCGTCTACGGGCTGATGCAGGCCGAGGAGAGCGGCATCACCCAGGCGAACATCGACGCCAAGCTGGCCGAGGCCAAGGCCAACACCAACCAGGCCGACCTGCGCCGCTTCCTGGGGGTGGAGGGTGACTTCGGCAAGCAGCTGGGCCTGCCGCCCGACTTCGTGGTCAAAGCCGTGAAGGCCGTCGGCAACTACGGCGAGATCTTCGATCGCAATGTCGGGCCCGCCTCCGCCCTCAAGCTCGACCGGGGCCTCAACCGCCAGTGGAAGGACGGCGGCCTGATCTACTCGCCGCCCTTCCGTTGATGGCGCCGGTGCCCCCCGCCGACCCGGCCCCTGCCCCACCCGCACCGCCTTCGCCACCGTGGTGGCGCGACCGCCGCATCGTGCCCTGGGTGGTGCAGGCCGTGGTGGGTCTGCTGGTGCTGCTCCTGATTGCCTTCCTGCTGGGCAATCTGGTGCGCAACCTCACCGCCGCCGGCCTGCTGCTGAGCTGGCGCTGGCTGCAGCAGCCCGCCGGCTTCGACATCTCGGAATCGGTGCTTCCGTTCAACGCCCAGCTGCCCTACTGGCGCGCCCTGGCCGCCGGTCTGGTCAACACGATCCGGGCGGTGGTGGTGGGTCTGGTGGGGGCCACCCTGCTGGGCACCCTGGTGGGGATGGCCTCCTTCAGCCACAACGGCCTGCTGCGGCGGCTGGCGCGGGTCTACGTGGAGGTGGTGCGCAACATCCCCCTGCTGCTGCAGCTGGTGTTCTGGTACTTCGTGGTGTTCCTCACCCTGCCCAACGGGGTGGCGGCGATCCAGCTGCCCGGGGTGGTGCTGGCCAAATCGGGCCTCTACATCGCCGGGTTCGGCGACGGGCTGCGCTGGATGGGACCGATGCTGGTCAACGGGGTCTGGCAGGCCCCGGTGCGGCTCAGCGTCGAGTTCGGCGCCCTGATCACCGGCCTGATCGTGTACTCCGGCGCCTTCATCGCCGAGGTGGTGCGGGGCGGCATCGCCGCCGTACCGAAGGGTCAGTGGGAGGCGGCCTCCTCCCTGGGGCTGAGCTGGTTCGCCACCCTGCGCCGCATCGTCCTGCCCCAGTCCCTGCGGGTGATTGTGCCGGGCCTCAACACCCAGTACATCTCCCTGGCCAAGAACTCCTCCCTGGCCGTGGCCGTGGGCTACACCGACCTCTATTCCGTCGCCGAAACCACCCTCAACCAGACCGGACGGGCGGTGGAGGTGATCCTGGTGCTGCTGGCGGCCTACCTCACCCTCGATCTGCTGATCTCGGCCCTGATGAACGGTCTCAACCACCTGGTCCAGATCCGGGAGCGCTGAGATGAACGCCCTGCTGCGCCGCCTGCGCTCCGAACTGTTCGCCACCCCCGCCGACGCGGCGCTGAGCGTGGCCCTGATCACCCTGCTCAGCCTGGGGGCCTTCGGCTTCCTGCGCTGGGCCCTCACCCAGGCCCAGTGGGCGGTGGTGAGGGTGAACAGCACCCTGTTCGCCGTGGGCCGCTACCCGATCGAGCAGCAGTGGCGCCTCTGGCTGCTCACCGCCCTGCTGGTGGCGGCCAGCGGCGCCACCTGGGGCCTGCTGCGCGCCCACCCCCGCCCGGACCGCACCGGGGTGCTGTGGCCGAGCAACGACCGGCTGGCCCTGGGGCTGCTCGCCCTGATCGCCATAGCCGTGCCCTCGGCCCTCGGCCTGACCCTGGCCATCCAGGCCCGCTGGTGGGGGCTCCTCCTGCTGCTGGGCCTCTGCCGCTGGCTCGCCGGTCGCTTCGGGACCCGCCTGTCGCCCACCGGCCGGCGGCTGGCCGCCCTGGTGTGGCCCCTGCTCTACCTGGGGGGCATGGTGCTGATCAGCGGCGGGCTGGGGCTGGTCACCGTGTCCCCGTCGGAATGGGGGGGCCTGCTGCTCACCCTGCTGGCCTCGAGCTTCGCCATCCTGCTGTGCTTCCCGATCGGGGTGCTGCTGGCCCTGGGGCGCCGCAGCGAGCTGCCCCTGCTGCGCTGGGGTTCGGTGGTCTACATCGAGTTCATCCGCGGCGCGCCGCTGATCACCCTGCTGTTCCTCGGCCAGAACATCCTCGGCTTCCTGCTGCCCGGCGGGCTGGCCCCGGAGCGGGTCTGGCGGGCGGCCTGGGTGCTCACCTTCTTCGCCGCCGCCTACCTGGCGGAGGCGGTGCGCTCCGGCCTGGCGGCGGTGCCGCGGGGCCAGCTGGAGGCCGCCCGTTCCCTCGGCCTTTCGTATCCCAAGGCCCTGCAGCATGTGGTGCTGCCCCAGGCCCTGCGGGTGGCCCTGCCGGCCATGGTGGGCCAGTTCATCTCGCTGCTGCAGGACACCACCCTGCTGTCGCTGATCGGATTGCTGGAACTGCTCGGCACGGCCCGCACCGTGATGGCCAACCCCGCTTTCCTGGGGAGAAACGGTGAGGTGTACCTCACCCTGGCGGTGCTGTTCTGGGGCTGCTGTGCCGCCCTCGGTCTGGGCAGCCGGGCCCTGGAGCGCCGCCTCGATCCCCACGCCGTACCCAGCGCCACCTGAGCTGCGTTCCCTTTTCCCTCCTTCTCCGCTCCGAACCCGCTTCCCGCCCCATGAGCCAACCCAGCAGCGAACTGATGATCGAGGCTCGGGCCGTCGAGAAGTGGTACCCCAATGGATTCCAGGCCCTGCGCGGCGCCAGCCTGACGGTGCGGCGCGGCGAGGTGGTGGTGATCATGGGCCCCTCGGGTTCGGGCAAGAGCACCTTCATCCGCACCTTCAACGCCCTGGAGGACTTCCAGAAGGGCAGCATCACCGTCGACGGCATCGTGCTCTCCAACGACCTGCGCAACATCGACGCCATCCGCCGCGAGGTGGGCATGGTGTTCCAGCAGTTCAACCTGTTCCCGCACCTTTCGGTGCTCGACAACCTGACGCTGGCGCCGGTGCTGGTGCGCAAGCGCCCGAAGGCGGAGGTGGAACGCCAGGCCCGGGCCCTGCTGGAGCGCGTGGGCATCGCCGAACAGGCCGGCAAGTACCCCGGCCAGCTCTCGGGGGGCCAGCAGCAGCGGGTGGCGATCGCCCGGGCCCTGTGCATGGAACCCCGCATCCTCCTGTTCGATGAACCCACCAGCGCCCTCGACCCGGAGATGGTGCGGGAGGTGCTCGAGGTGATGCAGGATCTCGCCGCCGACGACATCACCATGGTGGTGGTGACCCACGAGGTGAAGTTCGCCCGCCATGTGGCCCACCGGGTGGTGCTGATGGCCGACGGCGAGGTGGTGGAGGAGGCCGAGCCGGAGGTGTTCTTCACCAACCCCAGCCACGAGCGCACCCGCCGCTTCCTGGATCAGATTCTCTGACCGGGGCTGGGCGGAGGCCGCTAGGCCCTGGTCGCCCAGTCGGCGGCGTTGAGCTGCGGGAACAGCCCGTCCTCCCGCTCCACCCCCACCAGCCACTCCCGGGGCAGGTCGGTGCCGTGCTCGAGGGCATCGATCAGCCGCCAGAAGCGGTCGAGGTGGCGGCGGATCCGCTCCCGCGCCAGGCCGGTGGTGGTGCCGGCCCGCAGGATGAAGCTCCAGTCGGAGCTCTGGGCCAGCAGCAGTTCGCGGCCCGCCTGGGTGAGCAGGGCCCGCTGGGCGGTGCTGCCCACGCCCCGGTTCACCCGCTGCACCATGGCGCGGGAGGCGCGCTGCCACTCCGCCACCACCCAGGCGTTGGTGTCGTTCAGCCAGTAGTCGTGGTAGCCCCCCTGGCCCCAGCTGGAGGGGGCCGGCCGGCAGACCTGCAGGGAGCGCCCCTCGCTGAGCACATCGCGCAGGTGGGTGAAGCGCACGTCCAGGGCCGGACCCTGGCGGAACAGCTCGGCCAGGAACCGGGGGCCCTCGAACCACCAGTGGCCAAACAGCTCCGCATCGAAGGGGGCCACCAGCAACGGCGGCGGCACGATCGTCGCCGCCAGCTGCTCCATCTGGGCGGCGCGGCCCCGCAGGAAGGCTTCGGCGTGCTCCGTCACCCGCTCGGCCGCCCGCGCCGGGTCGTAGGGCTGCTTGAGCTCAAGGGGGCAGCCCTGGGCGGTGACGCGGTGCAGCTTGAGTCCGAGGGGGCGGCGGTCGTGGATCCCCTGGGTCTCTAGATCCGATTCCGGCAGATCCCAGCCCAGGTCACGGTGGAACTCCCGGTAGGCCCCGTCACCCGGGTAGCCCTGGCTGGCGCTCCACACCGGCAGGGTGGATTCGCTGTCACGGGCGAAGAAGGCCACCCCCGCCGGGGAGCAGATCGGGGCGTAGACCCCGTAGCGCGGACGGGGCAGGCCATGGAGCAGGCCGTGGCCGTCGAGCAGGGAATAGCGCAGGCCGCACTCGGCCAGGAGCCGGTCGAGGTCCTCGTAGTAGGCGCACTCCGGCAGCCAGATGCCCAGGGGCCGCACACCCAGCAGCCGCTGGTGCTCCCGCACGGCGGTGAGCAGCTGGGCCCGTACCGCCTCCGGCGAATCCCGCAGCAGGGGCAGATAACCGTGGGTGGCGCCGCAGGTGATCAGATCGAGGACCCCCAGCTCCTGCAGCCGCCGGAAGCGAGGCAGGAGATCCCCCCCCATCTCCCGCCACTGGGCCTCGATGGCCGTGAGGGTGTGCTGCAGCTCGCGGGCCGGGACCTCCAGCTCGGGAACGGCTCCGTCAAGCAGGGTGCGGCGCAGGGCCAGCCAGGCCGGGAAGCGGCCGTTGAGGGTCCGGTCGCTCAGCAGCGACAGCAGGGTGGGAGAGAGGCCGAGGGTGAGCCGGGGCCGCTGCTGGGGATCGGCGGCCGCCTGCTCCAGCACCTCCAGCAGGGGCAGATAGCATTCCTGGAGGGCCTGGAAGTACCAGTCTTCCTCCAGCGAACCGGGCTCACCGGAGCGCACGTAGGGGAGGTGGGCATGCAACACCAGGGCCAGATCGCCTGCGGCCATGGGGAAACCCTCTGTGGCGCCACTCTACGTTCCGCTCCCTGACGTTCCGCTCCCGGAGCCAGGACAGCCGGCCCCTAGAGTGGACCTAACTCATAGCTGTTCCGCCTAACCCCATGGCCCGCGATCCCGGCCGGGTATTGATCTTCGATACCACCCTCCGCGACGGGGAGCAGTCCCCCGGCGCCAGCCTCAACCTGGAGGAGAAGCTCGCGATCGCCCAGCAGCTGGCCCGCCTGGGGGTCGACATCATCGAGGCCGGCTTTCCCTTCGCCAGCAGCGGCGATTTCCACGCCGTCCAGCGCATCGCCGCCAGCGTCGGCACCCCGGACGGGCCCGTGATCTGCGGTCTGGCCCGGGCCGCCAGCGGCGACATCAAGGCCTGCGCCGAGGCCGTGGCCCCCGCCGCCCGCCGGCGCATCCACACCTTCATCGCCACCAGCGACATCCACCTCGAGCACAAGCTCCGCAAGACCCGCGCCGAGGTGCTCGCCATCACCGCCGAGATGGTGGCCTACGCCCGCTCCCTCGTCGATGACGTGGAGTTCTCCTGCGAGGACGCCGGCCGCAGCGACCCGGAGTTCATGCATCAGGTGATCGAGGCGGCGATCAACGCCGGCGCCACCACGATCAACATTCCCGACACGGTGGGCTACACCACCCCGGCGGAATTCGGCGCGATCATCGCCGGCATCAACCGTTCGGTGCCCAACATCGACCGGGCGGTGATCTCGGTGCATGGGCACAACGATCTCGGCCTGGCCGTCGCCAACTTCCTCGAAGCGGTCAAGAACGGCGCCCGCCAGCTGGAGTGCACCATCAACGGCATCGGTGAACGGGCCGGCAACGCTTCCCTCGAGGAGCTGGTGATGGCCCTGCACGTGCGCCGCAGCTACTTCAACCCCTTCCTGGGCCGGCCGGCCGAGCAGCGCGACCCCCTCACCAACGTGCGCACCGAGGAGATCACCAAGACCTCCCGGCTGGTCTCCAACCTCACCGGCATGGCGGTGCAGCCCAACAAGGCGATCGTGGGCGCCAACGCCTTCGCCCATGAATCCGGCATCCACCAGGACGGGGTGCTCAAGAACAGGCTCACCTACGAGATCATCGACGCCCGCACCGTCGGCCTGGCCGACAACCGGCTCTCCCTCGGCAAGCTCTCCGGCCGCAGCGCCTTCCGGGCCCGGCTCGAGGAGCTTGGCTACACCCTGGAGCGCAACGATCTCGACGACGCCTTCGCCCGCTTCAAGGAGCTGGCCGACCGCAAGCGGGAGATCACCGACCGGGATCTGGAGGCGATCGTCAGCGAGCAGGTGCAGCAGCAGGACCAGCCCCGCTACGCCCTGCAGTCGGTGCAGGTGAGCTGCGGCACCAACCTGCAGCCCACCGCCACCGTCACCCTCCGGGACGGGGACGGCATCGACCTCACCGAGGCGGCGATCGGCACCGGCCCGGTGGATGCGGTCTGCCAGGCCCTCAACCACCTGGCCCAGGTGCCGAACGAGCTGGTGGAGTTCAGCATCAAGTCCGTCACCGAAGGCATCGACGCCATGGGCGAGGTGACCATCCGCCTGCGCCACCAAGGGGTGCTCTATTCGGGCCATGCGGCCGACACCGACATCGTCGTGGCGGCGGCCCAGGCCTTCGTGAACGCCCTCAACCGGCTGGTCTCCGGCGGCCAGCGCGCCCCGCTCCACCCCCAGAAGACCCCCCTTCCGGTGGCGGAACTGCCGCGTCTGTGAACGCCCCCAACCGCTCCCCGCTGGCCACCGGGCTGCAGCTCGCCCTGCTGCTGCTGGTGGCCGTGCTGCTGCTGCTGCCCCTGCTCTGGCTGGTCAGCACCTCCCTGAAGGGGCCGGCGGAGGACATCTTCACCAGCCCTCCGGCCCTGCTGCCCAGCCAGCCGAGCCTGGAGGCCTACGGGCGCCTGTTCGCCGCCAACCCGATGGGCACCTACCTGCTCAACAGCACGATCGTCAGCGCCCTGGCGGTGCTGGCCAACCTGCTGTTCTGCTCCCTGGCGGCCTACCCCCTGGCGCGGATGCGTTTCCGCGGCCGCGGGCTGGTGCTGGCCCTGGTGGTGGCCACGATCCTGATCCCCTTCCAGGTGGTGATGATCCCCCTTTATCTGCTGATGGTGCAGATCGGGCTGCGCAACACCCTCTGGGCCCTGATCGTGCCCCAGGCGGCCACGGCCTTCGGCATCTTCCTGCTGCGCCAGAGCTTCCTGGCGGTGCCGGTGGAGCTGGAGGAGGCGGCCCGGATCGATGGCTGCACCCCCATCGGCGAGTGGTGGAACGTGATGCTGCCGGCGGCCCGGGCCGACCTGATCACCCTGGCGATGTTCGTGTTCATCGGCACCTGGAGTGATTTCCTCTGGCCGCTGATCATTCTCGACGACCCCACCCTCTACACCCTGCCCCTGGGTCTGCAGCAGCTGGCCAGCAGCTTCTCCCTGGACTGGCGCCTGGTGGCGGCCGGCTCGGTGGTCTCGATCCTGCCGGTGCTGCTGCTGTTCGTGCTGCTGCAGCGCTACATCCTGCCCAGCGCCAGCGGCGACGCCGTCAAGGGCTGAGGGGCCCGAAGGGCGCTCAGGGGCTGCCCACCGGCGGCGGACGCAACACGCCGCCGTCGCCGCGCTCCGCCGGGGCCTGGGCCGGACGGCCGCCGGGCCCCGCCGAAGGCACCGGCGTGGCGGGGAAGGGGTCCGGATCCCTTTGGGGGCGCCGCACCGCCCGACCCTGCAGGTCGGCCAGGGCGGAGCGCCACTGGTCCTGCTGCTGTTCGAGGGCCTCCAGCCGCTGGGCCCCGGCCTCCAGGGTCTGGAGGCGGCCCACCATCGCCCGCTGCTGCTCCTCCAGCACGGAGGTGCGATCCAGGGCGCGGCTGTTCTCCAGTCCCTGGAGGCGCTGCTCCAGCTTCATCAGCAGCTGGCTCTGTTCGCGCGTTTTCGCCAGGATCACCAGGAACAGCACGGCGAGCATGGAGCTCAGGCCGATCTGCAGCCAGCTGGTCCAGGGCGGCAGGCCGGCGGCCGGTGGCGGCGGACCGGGGACCGGGGGCGGGGGAGAACGCCGGGAACGGTCGTCTTCGCGGTCGGTGATCGAGACCATGCGCCCCCTGTGCTGACCCATCCTGCCCTGAGTGGCCCGGAGCGTCAGCCGCCGGCCTCCGGCAGCCCCGCCCCGCGGCGGGCGCAGGCCCCCGCCAGCAGCTCCGCCACGGTGGAGCGGTAGACGGCGGAGGCCTGCTCCGGATCGCGGCCGATGCAGGTCATGCCCAGCTTGCCGAACTCCGAGAGGCAGCCCAGCAGGTGAAAGACGCTGCCCTGCAGCCGGGCGGGGTCGTAGTGGAGGCCGGCCTCGGCGACGATGTCGATCAGGTCGAGGGGCATCAGCCCCCGCAGGCGGGGATCGCTGAGGTTGTCGGTGGCGCGGTAGTGCAGCGGCTGCCCGGTGGGGGAGAGGAAGCAACCGGTGGCGGGATCGAGGCTGCCGGCGGTGATCGCCCGCAGGGCCATGAACGGATGGGTGGTGCCCCCCTGGCGCAGGTTGACCTCGATGGCCTGCAGATCCCAGCGTTCGCCGAAGCGGCGGGCGATGAAGTCGACCCCGAAGCGCTCCAGGGCCCCTTCGGCGGCGAGGGCCCGGCCCACGGCCAGGCCGTGCTCCATCAGCGCCACCCGGTAGGGCTCGGCGGCGGGGAAGCAGCAGCCCAGGTAGGTCTGGCCGCCGGCACCACCGAGGATCTGCTCGTGGGTGGAGAGCACCTCCACCATCCCGCCCGGGTGGATCGTGCCCTGCACGCTCGGGGAGCGCAGGGCGTCACCGCCCTCCAGCCAGGCCTCGGCCAGGGCCCCCTGGCTGGCCACCAGCTCCGTCCAGCCGGCCGCCGGCATCGGCAGGGCCTCGAGGGCCCGCCGGATCCGCCCGACCCGCTCGCTCCTGGCCAGCCCGGCCAGCCCCAGGGGGATGAAGTCGACGCGGGCATTGCCCTCGCCGCTGAAGCCCTCGTTCAGCTTGATCACACAGCCCCCCAGCCCGGGGTCGCGCTCCCACAGGTCGGCCACCGCCTCCGCCAGGTCGTCGAGGCCGTGGGCCAGCCCGGTGCCGGGGGGGTGGGGCACGCCGCAGCGGGCGAACAGCTCCCGGCTGCCCGCCTTGGTGCCCCAGTAACCCAGGGCCGGGTCCGTGCCCAGCAGGGGCACCTGCAGGCGCTCGGAGAGGGTCTTCTCCAGCTCAGTCACCACATAGCAGATGATGAAGCTCCGGCCCGGCCGCAGCCGCTCCCGGATCCGGCCGAGCAGGGCCGGCCGCTCCAGGAGCTTCTGGGTCAGGGGTCGGGCAGAGCCGTCGTCGGTGTCGAACAGGTGCAGCCGGCGGCGGGCATGGGAGGTGGGCACCCCCGGCATCAGCTCCAGCACCGCGTCCACCACCAGCTCGGGCAGCAGCTTGCTGGTCACGTAGACCACCTGCACGCCCGGGTTGCGCAGCCGCATCAGGGAGAACAGCTGGCGCTCCTCGTAGTGGTGGGCCCCCGTCACCAGGGCCAGCTGGGAGGGATCCATGGTGAGCGAGGGCAGCATCAGCAGATCGAAATCCGCGCCCGCCCCACCGCCGGCGTCGCCATGCTCCCGGCCCCACGGGGCCTGCAGCCCCTGCTGCAGTTCGCGGAAGCTCAGGGCCATGGCCGGATGGGCGGAATGTCGTCATGCTGACCACCACAGCGGCCAGCGCCAATGGAGTCGTTCACGGTGAGTGCCCTCGGCTATGGCGCCGCCTCACTCACCACCCTGAGCCTGTTCCCCCAGGCGCTGAAGACCGTGCGCAGCGGCGACACCAGCGCCATCTCGCTGCGGATGTACGGCCTGTTCACGCTGGGGGTGCTGGCCTGGGCCGTCTACGGCCTGCTGCGGGCCGACGGTCCGGTGATCGCCGCCAACCTGATCACGCTGATCCCGGCGTCGGTGGTGCTGGAACGCAAGCTGCGGGCCCTGCTGGAGGGGAGGCGCTGAGGTGGCCGGCCCCATGGACAACGACGCCCTGTTCGTCGCCATCGGCGCGGTGCCGGGGGCCTGGCTGCGCTTCCGGGTGGTCAACCACTTCGAGCCGATGCTGCCCCGCAAGCACTGGGGCACCTTCGGGGTGAACCTGATCGCCTGCTTCGCCATCGGCCTGCTGGTGAGCCTGGAGGCCAGCTGCGGCGGTGCAGCCGGTCGCACCCTGCTGCTGCTGGGCACGGGCTTCCTGGGCAGCTTCAGCACCTTCTCCACCTGGATCGCCGAGCTGCACGCGACCCTGCACCAACGCCAGCGCCGCGAGGCCGTCCTGCTCTGCGGCGGCTCGGTGCTGGGGGGCCTGCTGGCCGTGGCTGCCGGGCTGGCCATCGGCGGCAGCTAGGGAGGAACCATGGCACCACCCCCTTCCGACAGCCCCGCCAGCCTGCGCCGGGAAGCCCGGGACCTGCTGCTGGTGGCCGCAGGCGCGGTGCCCGGCGCCCTGCTGCGCTGGCGCCTGGAGGACGTCGGCAAGGGCCTGGAGGGGGTGCCCACCGGACTGATCGAAGCCGACCTGGTGGCCAACCTGGTCGGCACCTTCCTGATCGGTGTGATCGCCGCCCAGCGCCCCCCCCGGCCCCGGCTGCTGCTGCTCGGCGCCATCGGCTTCTGCGGCTCGCTCACCACCTTCAGCAGCTGGATGCTGGAGATCAGCCTGGCGCTGCGGCGGGGTCGCCCCGATGAGGCGCTCGCCGTGGTGCTGGTCAGCCTCCTGGGGGGCCTGGCGGCGGTGACACTGGGGCTGGTGGTGGGCCGCTGGCTGGGGCGGTTCCGGCTCAGGCGCTGAAGGCCTTGCGGGGGGGGATGGGATAAGGAATGCGCCGGTGGCGCATGCGCTTCCAGACCCGCACGAAGGCGCGGATCACCAGCTCCAGCTCCGCCCGGGAGATGCCGCTGCCGTCGAGCTGGCCGTCGTTCTGGCGGGCCTCCACCAGCCGCCGGACCATGGCCCGGGCCTCGGCCTCGGTGGTGCCCGGGGGCAGGGAGCGCAGGGCGGCCTCGCAGCCGTCGGCCAGCATCAGGATCGCCGTCTCGCGGCTGCGGGGCGCCGGACCGCGGTACCGGAACTGCTCCTCCCGCACGGAAGGGTCCCGTTCCTTGGCCTGATGGAGGAAGTAGCCCATCTTCAGCCGGCCCTGGTGCTCCGGGATGAAATCGGCCAGGGGGCGGGGCAGCCGGTAGCGGCGGGCCAGCTTCAGCCCTTCGTCGACATGGGCCTGGAGGATGGCGGCACTGGCGAAGGGATCGTCCAGTTCGTCGTGGGGATTGGCCCCCTGCTCCTGGTTCTCGATGAACCACTGGGGGCCGTGCAGCTTGCCGACATCGTGATACAGGGCGCCGGTGCGGATCAGGTCCACGTCGGCCTGGATGGCGCGGGCCCCCTCCTCGGCCAGGCCGCAGATCATCAGGGTGTGCTCGAAGGTGCCCGGGGCCTCCATCGAAAGGCGGCGCAGCAGCGGCCGCTCCAGGTCGGCCAGCTCCATCAGCCGGGCCCGGGTGAGCAGGCCGAAGAAGCTTTCCACCAGCGGTGCCAGCAGCAGTCCCGCCATCAGCAGTCCCGCCACCAGCAGGGCCTCCTGCAGCAGGTCCGTGCCGCTGAACGGCCCCGCGGAGGTCTCGAGGCTGTGCAGATGGAACAGGTGGATCAGCAGCCACTGCAGCAGCACGGCGCCAACGGGGAGGAGCAGGGCCAGTTGCAGCAGCTGGGCCCGGTTGCGCTGCCGCCCCGCCAGCACCGCCGCAACGGCGGCCACCACCGCTGCCACCCCCAGCTGGGGCACCAGCAGGCCCTCGACGGGGACCGGCCAGAGCATGGCGGCCACGGCCAGCCAGGCCAGGCCGGCGGCCGTGCCCAGCCCCTGGGAGAGCAGCAGGGTGGGGGGAACCAGCAGGGCCAGGGGGCTGACCTGGCTGCCGAGCCAGAGTTTGCACCCCTGCACCAGCACCAGCATCGCCAGGGTCAGCAGGGCCTGGCGCGGCTCGAGGCTGGCGCGCCAGCGGCGCATCACCAGCAGCATCACCCCGCAGGCGGCGAGGGCCTCACTGAAACGGCCCAGCCAGGCCACGGGCCGGGGCCGATGGTTGACCAGATCGAAGTGCTCCAGCACATCAAAGGCCTGGGGGCTGATCGGTTCCCCCTGCCGGGTGATCAGGTCGTTCTTGCGCACCCGGATCGTGGGCAGCCCCTGGCGGGTGAGCAGGTCCTCGATGCGGCGCTGGCTGAGAAAGCTGTCGCTGCGGAGGTTGGTGCGGCCCTGCAGGCTGGCGGCCAGCAGGCGGCTGCCCAGGCTGCGGGCGGGGGGCGAGAGGTCCTGCAGCTGGAGCTCCGCGGCCGTGAGCAGCTGGCCCTCGGACAGGCTGGCGACGACGCCCTGGCTGAGCATCCGCTGCTGGGCCCGTCGCAGGGACACCTTCCAGCGCATCAGCTCCGGGGGAGTCAGCCCCGTCAGCCAGCGGCGTTCTTCTTCGGTGAGATTGAGGGAATCGGGCCGGGGCTGGTCGTCGGCAACCGTCTGGCGCACCCGCTGCAGCCGCAGCTCCAGCTGCTGCACCAGGGCTTCACTGGCCTGGGGGTCGACCACCTGAATCTGGCTGCGGGGCAGCATCTGGCTGCGGCGCTGCTCGAGGTCGGTGCTGTCGATCACCGTCGCGTCGGTGGGGGCGCGGGCCGTGAAGGGTGCCGGCATGCCGGGACGCAGGTTGGGCTCCACCAGCCAGGGCCAACTGGAGAGCAGGGCCACCAGCAGGCAGAGCAGCAGCACGAGCAGACCGCCCCCGGGGCGCCAGGCCACCAGGGCCTGGCGGGGACGCTCGAGCCGCAGCAAGTGGCGCCACAGTCCCCTGATCCGCCGCAGCCCGAATCTCATCGGTCCAGGCTAGCCAACGGATGCGGCACCCTTTTCGCAGGGTGTCGGTGCATGCTGGGGTCCGGCAACGCTTCCCCCCATGGCCACCCTTCTCGATGGCAGGCGACTGGCGGCGGCGATCGAAGAACGGCTGAACGCCGTGATCACCGATGGGCTGGCGATGGCGGGACGGCCCCCCGGTCTGGCGGTGCTGCGGGTGGGGGATGACCCCGCCAGCGGCGTCTACGTGGCCAACAAGGAGAAGGCCTGTCGCCGTGTCGGCATCCGCAGCCATGGGGGCCATCTGGCGGCGGACACCCCGGCCGAGGAGGTGCTGGCCCTGATCGGGCGCCTCAATGCCGACCCGACGGTCGACGGCATCCTGCTGCAGCTGCCCCTGCCGCCGGGCCTCGATGAGGGGCCGCTGCTGGCGGCGATCGACCCGGACAAGGACGCCGACGGGCTGCATACCCTCAACCTGGGGCGCCTGCTCAAGGGGGAGCGGGGGCCGCGCAGCTGCACGCCGGCCGGCGTGATGGCCCTGCTCAGGAATGCCGCCGTGCCGATCGCCGGCGCCCGGGCCGTGGTGGTCGGCCGCAGCATCCTGGTGGGCAAGCCGATGGCCCTGATGCTCCAGGCCGCCGATGCCACCGTCACCATGGCCCATTCGCGCACCCATCACCTGGCCGAGGTGACCCAGGAGGCCGAGATCCTGGTGGTGGCGGCCGGCCGCCCCCGGCTGATCGGCGCCCAGCACGTCCGACCGGGGGCGGTGGTGGTGGATGTGGGCATCCACCGGCTGGAGGGCCGGCTCTGCGGTGATGTGAACTACGAAACGGTCGAGCCGCTGGCGGCGGCGATCACGCCGGTGCCCGGAGGGGTGGGTCCGATGACCGTGGCGATGCTGCTGGTCAACACCGTGCTGGCCTGGTGCGAGCGCCACGGGCTGGAGCATGACCTAGGCGATCTGCTCCACTGAGTTCGCTTCCAGGAGGGTGAAGGGAACGGGGGTCTTGAGGAACTCCAGGAAGGCCATCTGGGGCAGGGGCCGGCTCAGCAGGTAGCCCTGAATTTCATCGCAGCCGAGGGCGCGGAGCAGGGCCAGCTGCTCAAGGGTTTCCACCCCTTCGGCGAGCGTACGCATGCCCATCGAGCGGGCCAGATTGATGATCGTCACCACGATGGCGCGATCGTCTTCGCTGGCCACCAGATCGCGGATGAAGGATTGGTCGATCTTGAGCCGATGGGCCCGGATCCGCTTCAGATAACTCAGGGAGGAATAGCCGGTGCCGAAGTCATCAATGGCCAGGCGGATGCCATGGGCGTAGATCTGCTCCATCTGGGCCAGGGCCTTCTCCGGATCGGTGAGCGTCACCGATTCCGTGAGCTCCAACTCCAACCGGTCGGGCGGAAACCCTTCAGCCTGAAGCTGTTCGATCACCATCTGGATGAGATCCCCATGGTCGAACTGTGCCGCAGAGATGTTGACCGAGACGGTCAACGGCGTCGATCCCATGTCCGTCCAGGAGTGCGCATCTCGAAGGGCGCAGCACATCACCCACTGGCTGACCGGGAAGATCAGACCGCACATTTCGGCCAGGGGAATGAATTCGGACGGCAGTACCGGACCCAGATCGGGATGGGTCCAGCGGATCAGGGCCTCGGCCCCGAAGATGAGGTTGCTGCTGAGATCGAGCTGGGCTTGGTATTCCACTCTGAGTTCTCCACGTTGGATGGCCTGGTGCAGGGCGTTGGTGAGCCGCAGGGCGCGGATGCTCGTTTCCTGAACGCTGGGAGTGAAGAACTGGAGGCCGTTGCGGCCGGCAAGCTTGGCCTGGTGGAGTGCCATGTTGGCGTTGCCCATCAGCTGCTCTGGTGTGATGCCATCGTCGGGGAAGTTGGCAATGCCCACCGAAGCGGTGAGGAACAGGGGTTCGGCGCCGAGGCTGAAAGCCTTGGCGACAGAGTTCCGCAAGCGTTCCGTCATCGCCAGGGTGGCCGTGGTGTCCGAATCGGGGAGCACCACAACGAATTCGTCTCCACTGGTGTGGGCCAGGGTGTCGCCGTCCGCCAGGTTGGCCTTCAGGCGCTTCGCCATCTCCAGCAGCACCCTGTCGCCGATGGCATGGCCCAGGTTGTCGTTGACCTGCTTGAAATTGTCGAGATCGAGGACCAGCAGGGCCAGAGGCAGATTGGATCGCCTGGCCAGATCAAGGCCGTGGCGGATACGATCCTGCAGCAGGGTGCGGTTGGCCAGGCCCGTGAGGGGGTCGAAATAGGCCAGTCGCTCGATCTGCTCCTTGGCGAACTTGCGCTCAGTGATGTCACGGGTCACCCCGTGGAGCTCCACCCGGTCAGTGCGTTTGTTGCGCACCATCTTGGAGACCGATTCGGTCCAGACCCTTGAGCCGTCCTTGCACAGAAGTTCGGCCTCGTCGATCGAGACGACGTCACTGCTGCGCAATCCGGCGCTGAACTGGGCCAGATCCTGGCTGATCTGCCCTTTCAGCCGCTCGGCGGCCTCCCCACCGAAGGCCTCACCGAACGGCCTGGCCATCACCTCCTCGACCGTGAATCCCTGCAGCCGCAGCACGGAGGGACTCACATACAGGTAGCGAAGCGTCTCAGGATCCAATGACCAGATCACTTCATGGGTGGACTCGGTGATCTCCCTGAACTTCTCCTCGCTGACCTTGACCGCGTCCTCGAGCGCCTCACGGGTGGCCTCGAGGCTGAGCCGGTCGAGGGCGACATCGATGCCGCCAACCAAGTCGAGCAGCAACTGCTGGCTCTTGACATCGAATCGGTCGGTTTCATTGGCGTAAATCCCCAGACCACCGATCACGACCCCGTCGCGATGCAGGGGCAGGAAAGCGGCAGCCCCCCATCCATAGGGGCGGGCCCGCTCGTGCCAGGGCACGCACGAGGAATCCGTCATGAAATCACTGATCCAGAAGGGGTGGTTGTCCCGCAGGGCGCTCGCGAAGGGGCCCTGCCCCTTCGGGTCTTCCGGATCAAGGCTGATCTCCAATCCATCCAGATAGGCGCTGTCGTCGCCGAACCAGGCCGCCGGCCTGATCCGGCGGCTGGAGGGTTCGATCATCCCCACCCAAGCCAGTCGCATCTCCCCCGAGGTGACAGCCAGGCGGCAGATCTGCGCCAGCATCTCCGAAGGGTCCCGTACTCTGGCCACCACCTTGTTGCAGGCGCTCAAGGTGGCGTAGAGCTGGTTGAGGCGCAGAATTCCCGCCTCGTAGCCTTTGCGCTCGGTGATGTCCCGGCAGAGCATCAGGTAGCGGGGATCGTTCCGGTTCTCCTGTTCCTTTCTCGCGATCGAGAGCTCGAACCAGTTGACGCCCCCGGGCTTGGCCATCTCGATCTGCCGCCTGGGGGAGCGGCCGTCCACGGACGCGTCCGCCAACGCCAGCGCTTGCAGCATTGTGGTGGCGGCCGCAGGGGAGAGAACATCCTCCAGATGGGGGCGGACGTCCGGGTTCTCCGGCAGATGGAACAGCCCCCGTTGGGCACTGTGAATCGCCAGGATCTCCCCGGACGCGGAGATCTCGATCAGGGGGTCGGGAATGGAGTGGATGATGGCGCTGAGGTCCTCACGATCCCGCTGCAACGCCTGGGTCCGGCGCCCCACCTGTCTGCGCAGACTGGCCGTCCAGAGCGTGACCACACCCCCGCTGGCCAGGATCAGGCCAACAACGAGGGCCACCTGCGGCCAGGCCCAGCCGAGACCCCTCATGCCGGCGAAGCGGCCCAACGGCGCAGGGGCGCCTGGGTGATCGGCAGCCGCACCCTGGAATGTCTCACCTTGAGAAGTCACTAAGGATGGATAGATCAACCTAGGGAGCTTTCAGGGATCCGATCCCGAGAGCCTCTCCAATGCATCCCAGTGCAGCGCAACCGATCCCAAACTGTTGCGCACACCCAGCACCTGCCACCATCGGCCTGAGAGAATCCGCGCGAAGACTCAGGACCCCATGACCTCGGCGGTGAGCACGGCCTTCGACTTCACCGCCTACCTGGAGGCGGCCCGCTGGCGGGTGGAGGCCGCCCTGGAGAGTTCCCTCGGTCCGGAGCGGCCCGAGTCGCTGCGGGAGGCGATGCGCTACTCCCTGCTGGCGGGCGGGAAGCGCCTGCGGCCGATCCTCACCCTGGCGGCCTGCGAGCTGGCGGGCGGCGACGCCGATCTGGCCATGCCCACGGCGGTGGCGATGGAGATGATCCACACCATGTCGCTCATCCATGACGATCTGCCCGCCATGGATAACGACGACCTGCGCCGCGGCCGGCCCACCAACCACAAGGTCTACGGAGAAGCCAAGGCCATCCTGGCCGGCGATGCCCTGCTGACCCGCGCCTTCGAGATGGTGGCCCTGCGCAGTCCGGGGGTTCCCCCCGAGCGGCTGCTGCAGGTGGTGGGCGAGCTGTCCCTGGCCTCCGGCGCCCCCGGCCTGGTGGGCGGCCAGGTGGTGGATCTGGAGTGCGAGGCCCGCCAGGTGGATCTCGACACCCTCGAGTACATCCACCTCCACAAGACCGGCGCCCTGCTGCGCGCCTGCGTGATCTCCGGTGCCCTGATCGCCGGAGCCTCCGAGGAGCTGCTGGCGGCCCTGCGCACCTACGCCCGCGGCATCGGCCTGGCCTTCCAGATCATCGACGACATCCTTGATGTCACCGCCAGCAGCGACGTGCTGGGCAAGACGGCGGGCAAGGACCTGGCCGCCGACAAGACCACCTACCCCAAGCTGCTGGGCCTGGAGGAATCCCGCCGGCGCGCCGATGCCCTGGTGGGTGAAGCCAAGGCGGTGCTGGAGCCCTGGAGCGCCAAGGCCGCGCCACTGCTGGCCTTGGCCGACTACATCACCAGTCGCGACCGATGAGCGAGGCCATCGGCGCCTTCGATGCCCTCGGCGGGCTGCTGGACAACGGTGTGCTCGCCTGGGGCCTGGCCGCCTGCGGGGTGGCCCAGCTCTCCAAGCTGCTGACCGAGCTGGTGGTGCACCGCCGCTGGCGACCGGCGGTGCTGGTCGAGACGGGCGGCATGCCGTCGAGCCACTCCTCCCTGATGACGGGCACCGCCGCGGGCCTGGGCTGGGAGCTGGGATTCGCCGACCCCCTGTTCGCCCTGGCGGCCGTGCTCTGCTTCATCGTTCTCTACGACGCCAGCGGCGTGCGGCGGGCCGCCGGACTGACGGCCGAGCGGGTGAACGGGCTCCCCGACGGCCTCTGGGACACCCATCCCCAGGACGGCCCGCCGGAGGCGGACCCGGTGCTGCGCCCCCTGAAGGAGAACCTTGGCCACACCCGCGCCGAGGTGCTGGTCGGCAGCCTGATCGGTCCCCTGGTGGCGCTGCCGGGCCTGGCCCTGCTGGGATCGCCCTTGCAGATCGCCCGGGGCGCCGGCTGGCTGCCGCTGGGGTGAGCGATCACACCGGCCTGAGCGACGACCAGCAGCAGGCGGCCGCCGCCTTCGCCGCCTGGCTGGAGGCCCCGGCCGACGGGGTACCGTTCGTGCTGGAGGGCTACGCGGGCACCGGCAAGACCTTCCTGTCGATGCGGTTCCTGGCCCAGGCGGAGCGGGCCGGCCTCTGCTGGACCGTCGTCGCCCCCACCCACAAGGCGGTGGGGGTGCTGCGCCACCACCTCGCCCTGGCGGGTCTGCACCCCACCTGGTACCCCTCCACGATCCACCGGCTGCTGCGGCTGAAGCTGAAGCGGCAGGGGGACCGGGAGCGCTGCGAGGAGACCCTGCAGACCGCCCTGGCGCTGGAAAACCTCGGGTTGGTGCTGGTCGACGAGGCCTCCATGGTGGATGGCGGCCTGCTGGAGATCACCCTGCGCTGCGCCCAGGCCTACCGCACCCGGCTGGTGTTCGTGGGGGATCCGGCCCAGCTGCCGCCGGTGGGGGAGGAGCGAAGTCCGGTGTTCGCCCTGGGGCGGGCCCGGCGGGTGGCCCTGACCCATGTGGTCCGCCACGGGGGCCCGGTGCTGCGGCTGGCCGGCGGGCTGCGGGAGGGGGCCCTGCCCTGCCGGCGGCCGCCGCTGCTGGATCCGGTGCGTACCGCGGAGGGCCGGGTGTCGCTGCTGGGGCGGGCCGACTGGCTGGAGGCCGCCCAGGCGGGCCTGCGCCGCAGCGCCGAAGCCGACGATCCCGACCTGGCGCGGATCCTCTGCTACACCAACCGGTCCCTGGAGCGGCTGGTGCCGATCGCCCGCCGTGCCCTGCACGGTGCCATGGCCGACCAGCTGCCGGTGCTGCCCGGCGAGGTGCTGATCACCCGAACGGCCGTGATGGCACCGGCCTGCCGGGAGGGGGACGCCGCCGCCGAAGAGCCCGACCTGCTGCTGGGCAGCAACCGGGAGCTGCTGGTGCGGGACGTGCGGCCCGACCGCTGCGACCTGGCCGAATTCGGCGTCGAGGCCTCCCTCGGCGCGGCGGTGATCGACACCCTCAACGCCACCGTGGAGGCGGGCGAATCCCAGCTCAACCTGCGCCTGCTGCCGCCGATCGGCAGCACGGCGCGGGCCTGCCTGGATGGGGTGCTGGAGCGGCTGCGGCTGCAGGCCCGGGAGGCGGGCCAGAAGGACGGCAAGGCCCTCTGGCGCCGCTTCTTCCTGGTGCGCGACGCCTTCGCCTCCCTCGGACCGGCGGCCGTGCTCACCGTCCACCGCAGCCAGGGCAGCACCTTCGGCGAGGTGTTCATCGACGAGGACGTCTTCTGGCCCCACGACCTCGCCCTGCGCCAGCGGTTGGTCTACGTGGCGGTGAGCCGGGCCAGCCAGGCGGTGACCCTGATGGCGGCCGCCGCGGACGCCGGCGATCGGGAGCACTGGGACCGCTGGCTGCGCGACACCGGCGCCGCCGCCGGCAGCACCGGAAACGGGGATGCACAAAAAGGCCCCGACCCGTTACCCTCTTGACGACGATGCGTGGTGGACGTCCGATTCGTGCTGGAATCCCGTCCCCTGTCCGCACCGTTCGGCATGGCCACTCCCCAGGCCGGAGCCTTCCAGTGGATCGGCACCACCCCGGCGCCGGAGGCCAAGCCGGCCGACGCCGGCGGCCACGCGGGATCGGGCGGCGGTGAGCTGCTGACGGACGTGGGCGCCCTGGGAATCACTGCGGCCCTGGTGGGCGTGGTGGTCCTGGTGCGGCGCTGGCTGATGCTGCGCTCCCGCCAGCCCCTGCCCGGCCTGCCCAAGGAGCGCGTGCTGCCCCTCTCCCGCCACGGCACCCTGCACGACCCCAAGTATCTGGGCCGGATCCTGGAGGCCGAGGAGCCCCCGACGGGCCCCTGAGCACTCACCCCGCCCGCAGGCCTTCGATGCCCTGCCAGCCCAGGTAGGCGGCCAGGCCGAAGCAGATGGCCGCCACGATCAGTTCGGCGTTGTCGAAGAGCCAGAGCTTGCCCGCCTGGAGCACCGGCAGGAGCCGCTCCTGCCCCACCAGCACCAGCCCCGCCAGCGGGAGCAGCAGCAGGGTGCCGGAGAACAGGCTGAAGACCACCGTGGTCAGCACCTCCCGGGGCCGACTGAGCCCGGCCTCGAGCAGGCTGGCGGCGGTGCGGGCGTAGAGGAACAGGTCGTCGGGGCTCGATACCTGCACGGCGGCGCTGAGGCCGAGCAGGAGCGGCAGGGGCAGGGCGCAGAAGCCATCCAGCCGGCGGGTCCAGCCGGGGGGGCCGCCCCCCTGGCGGCTGCTCAGCAGACCATTGAGGCCGAGGGCGAGCAGTCCGCCCGCCCCCAGCAGGTCGAGGCCGGTGCGCTGGTCGGTGCCGCGCTCCATGGTGAGCAGCAGGCCGTGGCCGACACTCAGCAGCAGGGCGATGGCCGCCGCGGAGGTGAGCAGCCAGCCGAGCACGAACCAGCTGCCCCGGCGGAGCGGGCTGGGGCCCAGGAGGATCAGCAGCAGCAGGCCGATGTGCAGCGGACTGAAGCTGATCGCCAGGCCGAATCCGAACAGTTCGCTCCAGAGGCTGGGGGTCGGCATCGCTGCGGTCCGTGACGCCCCATTGTCCGGTGCCGTGACGCGACTGGCCGGCGGCGGCCGGTGCTCAGGGGCGGATCTCGAACCAGTCGGTGCCCGCCACGGCCACCTGGCCGCTGGTGACGCCACTGACCTGGGCCCCCTGGGGGCCCTTCTCGCACCAGAGCCGCAGTTCCACCAGGCGGTCCGGCAGCCCCTCGGCCTCCACCTCCACCGAACCGTCGGGACGGTTGCGCACCCAGCCGCTGAGGCCCAGGTCGATGGCCTTCTGGCGACAGCCCATCCGGTACCCCACCCCCTGCACCAGACCGCGGACGCTCATGCGCCAGCGCTCCTGGGGCGTGGCCGTCACCCGGAGACTGGGTTGCAGGAAACGGCGTTCCTCGGCAGCGGCGCGGCGCTGGCGGCGGATCTGGCCAGTCTCGAGGGAATCGCCGGGCATCCAGCCCAGTGGAGGTGCAGCCAGGTGGCGTGAACGGTCGGCGCGCTCCATCCTTCGATCCTCCCGGGTGATCCCCATCCTTCAAGTTGCCACAGGCTCTGGGCCTCTGCCAACACGTCGCCGCCGGAGGGCTGGGCCAGCAGCTGCCAGCGGTGGAACTCATGGCCGCAGAGGGATTCACCGCGGCGCACCAGCAGCCCGTCTTCCATCGGCAGCGCCTGCCGGTAGCCGAGGCTGAGGGGCCCCCGGCGGGCACGGAAGGGGAGCAGGCCCGCCATCGGGTGGGGCAGGCCGTCCGGGTCCTCCAGCTCCCGGCCCAGCAGCAGCAGACCGCCGCATTCGGCCACGATCGGCAGGCCGGCCCGGGCGGCGGCCCGGAGGGATCCGAGGCTGCGGCGGCTGGCCGCCAGCCGGGCGGCATGGAGTTCGGGGTAGCCGCCGGGGAGGAGCACCGCCCGGCAGTCGGGCGGCAGGGGATCGTCGGCCAGGGGGCTCCAGGACATGGGGCTGAGGCCGCAGGCCTGGAGCAGCTCCTGGGCCTCGGGGTAGCGGAAGTGGAAGGCCGCATCGCCGGCGATCGCCACGGGCAGGGGGGGGGCGGCGCCGCCGGCACCTTGCCCCAGGGCGGATCCCGCCCCAGCCCCAGCGGCGGCCCGCTCCGGCGGGACCTGGTCGAGGCACCAGCGGATCGGATCGCGCCGTTCCGGCGCCGGCGCCGGCGGCGCCAGCAGCGGCCACAGCCGCGCCAGGTCGAGGTGCTCCTCGGCCAGGGCGGCCCAGATCCGCTGGCGTTCGCCCAGATCCCCCAGCTCCCCCGGGGTGAGCAGGCCCAGGTGGCGGGAGGGCAGCTCCAGGCTGGGGTGGCTGGGCAGCACCCCCAGCAGGGGCACCTCGATGGCGGCCAGGGCCTCGGCCAGGAGCAGCCGGTGCCGCTCGCTGCCGACCCGGTTCAGCACCACCCCCGCCAGGCTCACCCGGGGCGGGCCGTGGTCACGGAAACCGCGCACCAGGGCCGCCAGGCTGCCGGCCTGGCGCGACGCCTCCACCACCAGCACCACCGGCAGCCCCAGCAGGGCGGCTACGGCGGCGGAGCTGCCCTCGCTGCCGGATCCGCGGCCGTCGAACAGGCCCATCACCCCCTCCACCAGCACCCGTCCGGCCCGGCCGCCGTGCCAGCGGTAGCTGCGCCGCACCCACTCCTCGCCGCAGAGCAGGGGGTCGAGGTTGCGGCAGGGCCGGCCGGCCACCGCCCCCAGCAGCTGGGGGTCGAGGTAGTCGGGCCCCACCTTGAAGGGCTGGATGGTCTCCCCCCGTGCCCGGGCCACGGCGGCCAGGCTGAGGCTCAGCAGGGTCTTGCCGCTGCCGCTGCAGGGGGCCGCGATCAGGCAGCTCATGCGATCGGCGGCATCGGCCGCTCCGGCGGGAGGTGCCTCAGCCTGGCAGCAGGCTCGCCGCCAGCGGCGCGGCGGCCGCCAGCAGCGGCGAGGTGGAGTCGTGGCCGCCCGAAAGCAGGCGGGCCATCTCCATCTCCTCGCTTTCTTCCGGCAGGGGCACCACCCCCTCCGCCAGCTCCATGCTGGCCATGCCACCGGACTCCAGCCGCATGCAGCCGCCGGACTCCGAGCAGAGAATCACGCACAGGGGGGGGCGCTGCTGCGGTTCACAGATCAGCCGCATGCCGACGATGGCGCCGGGGTGGGTCTTGGGTGCGCCCATGGGCACCGGCATCAGGGTGAACTGGACCGCCACCCCGTCGGTGCGCTCGAACTCCGCCGTGATCCCCGGGCCCGGCCCGTCCACCTCCACCGCGTAGCTGGTGATCAGGTGCCAGCCGAGGCGGTCGGCGATCCAGGCGGCCAGCAGCAGCCCCTTCACCGGGTGGTCCCCCTCGACGTCGATGTCGAGCTGCACCACGTGGCCGAGGGCATCGCGGCGGGACGGGGGATCGAACACCATGGCCAGGGATTCGCGCCAGGTGCGCAGCCGCAGCCAGTTGAGGTCGTTGACGGCCTGGCCGGCGCTGATCCGGGCCAGCATCAGGTCGAGGCAGCGGCGCGGCTCCCCGAGGGAGCTGTCGATCACCAGCCGCCGGGGGACCGGCGCCAGGGCCTCGAGCATCTCGGAGGGCTCATCCAGGCTGCTGTTCCACCACACCCAGCAGGGCAGGGTGTCGTCCACCAGGGAGCCGATCAGATCGAGGCTCTGCTTCAGGGCGCCCATGCCGCCGCGCAGCACCACCACGTCGCCGCAGGCGGCACCGGCGCCCCCCTCCTCCGGCAGCGGGCAGTAGGCCGCCACCAGGGTCTCAAGCGGATGGCCCGGATCGAGGGTGGGGGCCAGGGTGATCAGGCGCCGGGGCATGTGGGCGCTGATGGCGCTCTCGACGAACTGGCCACGCAGGTCTTCGGTGCGATGGTTCCCCTCCTTCTGGCCGATGGCCCAGGCCAGGCGGGGATCCATCGGTGCGGTGCTGTAGGGCAGACCGGTTTCCGGCACGGCCTGGCGGGCCGCCTCCAGCAACTCCGTTCTCAGCAGGCCGGTGATCGGCCCATCCACCCGGCCGATGCGCACCATCTGCTGCTCCAGCCAGGACGGCTCCCACACCACCAGGGTGAAGGTGGCGGCCCCGGTCGAGCCCTCCAGATCGTGGGTCCAGAGGCGGTGCAGGTAGGGATTGACCTCCTCGGGCGGCAGATCGAGGGGGGCCTGGAGGGTGAGCTGGGGAGCCATGGGCGCGGAAGGGGGCGGGGATCGCGGGGCTGCGGAAGGGGAAGGGGGCGCGGGGCCCTGGGGCCGTGCGTCAGGGACGCCGCCAGATCAGACCGTCCCTGGCCAGGAGGCCATCGGCGGCGGCGGGACCCCAGGTGCGGGCCTCGTAGGGCTGGACCGGCAGCTGCCAGGGGGATTCCTCGATCAGGGCCAGCAGCGGCGTGTACAGCCGCCAGGCCGCCTCCACCTCATCACTGCGGGTGAACAGGGTGGGATCGCCGAGCATGGCGTCGGCGAGCAGCCGCACGTAGCCCTCGTCGGAGGGCTCGCCGAAGGATTCGTCGTAACTGAAGGCCATGTCGACCGGGCGGCTGCGCATGCCGGAGCCGGGGGCCTTGACCTCGAACTTGAACTCGGCCCCCTCGTCGGGCTGGATGCGCAGGATCAGCTGGTTGGGGGTGGGGGCGCCACCGGCGGCGTCGAACAGGTGCACCGGGGCCTCCCGGAAGGTGAGCACCACCTCGCTGAGGCGCTTCGGCAACCGCTTGCCGGTGCGCAGGTAGAAGGGCACCCCCTGCCAGCGCCAGTTGTTGATGGCCACCTTCATGGCCACATAGGTTTCCGTGGTGCTGTTGGCGTTCACCCCCGGCTCCTGGCGGTAGCCCGGCAGGGGCCGGGCCATGCTGCCGCCGGCGGCGTACTGGCCCCGCACGCAGCACTTCCAGGGCTCCTCCTCGTTGGCCAGGCTGGCCGACTGCAGCACCTTGGCCTTCTCGTTGCGGATGGCCTCCGGATCGAAGCGCCCCGGGGCCTCCATGGCGGTGAGGGCCAGGATCTGGGTGAGGTGGTTCTGCACCATGTCCCGCAGGGCGCCGGACGACTCGTAGTAGCCGGCCCGCTCCTCCACGCCCACGGTTTCAGCCGCGGTGATCTGGACGCTGGAGATGTAGTTGCGGTTCCAGATCGGCTCGAAGATCGTGTTGGCAAAGCGCAGCACCAGGATGTTCTGGACCGTTTCCTTGCCCAGGTAATGGTCGATGCGGAACACCTGGCTTTCCTTGGCACAGGCCTGCACCACCTTGTTGAGGGCCTGGGCGCTGGCGTAATCGCGGCCGAACGGCTTTTCGATCACCACCCGGCTGCGCTCGGCATCGGCCAGCAGGCCGGCACCGGCCAGGGCGCGGCAGCCGCTGCCGTAGAACTCCGGCGAGACCGAGAGGTAGAAGGTGCGGTTGCCCCGGGTGGCCCGCAGCCGGTCGATGCTCTCCAGCCGCTGGCCGAGGCGCACCAGGTGCTCGGGCTGCTGCAGGTCGACCGGCTCGTAGAAGAGACCCTGGGCGAACTGCTCCCAGGCGGTGCGATGGGAGGCGATCTCATCGGCCAGGGCGGCGCCCATCTTTTCGCGGAACTCCTCATCGCTCCAGGGCCTTCTGGCGCAGCCGAGCACGGCGAACTCGCTGGGTAGGCGTCGCTGGCGGAACAGCTCGAACAGCGCCGGGATCAGCTTGCGGTGGGTGAGATCACCGCTGGCCCCGAAGATGACGATGCACTGGGGCGAGATCACCCGCTCCTGGCGCAGGCCCACCCGCAGCGGGTTGGTGAGGATGGCGGTCATGGGGAGGGCGTCCGGTCACCCCTGGTTTAACGGCGGCGCAGGCCTCCCGCTGCATCGCCGCCACAGGGACCCTGCCGGTGTGTGCATTCTCGGATCGTCCCCCATGAAAAAGGCCCGCCGGTGGCGGGCCCTGGGTCGACGGCCCCTGGGGGCGTGGGGTTCAGTAGGTCTCCACGTGCCAGCGGTCGGCCTTCTTGAGCTGGGGACGGAGTTCGCTCCAGTCAAGGCCCTTGGCGGCGGCGGCGGCGGTCATGGCCTCGTCGATGCCGGGCTCCATGCCGCGCAGACCGCACATGTAGACGTGGGTCCTGGGATCCTCGATCAGGGAGAAGATCTCATCGGCGTGCTCGGTGACGCGGTCCTGGATGTACATCCGGCCGCCACTGGGGTTCTGCTGCTCGCGGCTGATGGCCTTGGTGTAGCGGAAGTTCTCCGGGTACTCGGCCAGATAGCGCTGGAAATCGTCCTCGTAGAGGAGGTTGGGGGTCTTGGGAACCCCCATGATCAGCCAGGCCTTGCCGCGGAACTGGTACTCGGGGTTCTTGGCGCGCTCGCCCGGCTCGAACATGCGGCGCAGGTAGGCGCGCATCGGAGCGATGCCGGTGCCGGTGGCCAGCATGATGATGTTGGCGTCCTCATCGGGGGGAAGGAGCATCTCCTTGCCCACCGGGCCGGTGATCTTCACCTTGGCGCCGGGCTCGATGTCGCACAGGAAGGTGGAGCAGACCCCGTTGATGGTGGTGCCGTCCTTCTCGTACTGGAGCTGGCGGACGCAGAGGGAGACGGTGCCGCCCTCGCAGTTGTCGCCGTGGCGGGTGCTGGCGATCGAGTACAGACGCAGCTTGTGGGGCTTGCCGTTGGCGTCCTCGCCATCGGGAATGATGCCGATGCTCTGGCCCTCGACGTAGTGGAGGTTGCCTTCCGAGAGGTCGAAGGTGATGTGGTTCACCCGGCCGATGGCCCCTTCGGCCAGGAGGCTGTAGTTGTCGAGGACGGTGCCGATGAACGGATCCTTCGGCTTGTAGAGGTTGACCGGGACGTCGGCGTGGCTCACGGGGGCTTTCTTGGCGGGGGTGGGGGTGGCGGCCGGGGCGTCGGAGACCGCTGCGTCACCGGCGACTGGGGTGGGGGAGCCCTCGGGCACCTCCTCGGCGGTCACGGCCTTGATGCGACCGCCCTGCTGGGCGATGGTCTGCATCAGGCGCTGCAGCTGGGGGAAGGGCACGGTGATCCGGCGCTCGGCCCGCCGCTGCACGCCGACGCCGAAGCCTTCGACCACAACCGTGAACATGCGGCCGTCGGACTGGGTGGCCTTGCCGGTGGAAACACGCATGCGGGCGTCGGAGCCGAAAATCGGGCCGATCATAGAGAACTCGCCCCACACCCCCTCGGTGCGGATTCGTTGACCGGAATCCGGACACACCGGTTAGTTTGTGTTCCGTCGCACCATTCCCGGTGCCGACCGCTGCCACCCTCACGCAAGCCCCGAGCGAGCTCCGATCCGTCTTGGCACAGCTTCTGGCGTCGTTTCCCAGCCCCGTGCACCTCCCGTCAACCGAGGCCATGGTCGCCAGAGAGGCCAGTTGCGCCCTCGACACGATTCAGCAGGAGATGGAGCGTCTCCCCCAGGGCACCCGGCGCCTGGCGGTGCAGCTGCGCCTCGATCTCGCCCCGGAGTGGATCTGGGCGGTGCTCACCGACTACGACCACCTCGACCGTTTCATTCCCAATCTCGCCAGCTCCCGCCAGCTTTGGCGCCGCGGCAACCTGGTGGCCCTGGAGCAGGTGGGCACCCAGCAGTTCTGCGGTCTGCGCTTCAGTGCCCGTGTCCAGCTGGAGCTCAGCGAGGAACCCGAGCAGGGGCGCCTGGCCTTCCGGATGCTGGAGGGCGATTTCCGCTGCTTCCAGGGCGTCTGGCAGGTGGGCGTCGACGCCACCAGCACCTGGCTCCTCTACGACCTCACCGTCCAGGGCAAGCCGGGCATGCCGATCGGCCTGATCGAGCAGCGGCTCAAGGAGGATCTGGCCAGCAACCTGCGGGGTGTGCAGCGGGAAGCCCAGCGCCGCGCCCAGCTGCTCTGAGGCTCTTCACCATACGGCCATGCTGCCAACGGCATGGCGTGCAAGCTGCGGAACAGCAGCTCTGAAAAAGTGGCGCGGGTCAGGACGAAACCGCCCCGAGCCCGGAACCGATGCATACCCCCAAGGGGATTCGAACCCCTGTCGCCTCCGTGAAAGGGAGGTGTCCTAGGCCTCTAGACGATGGGGGCGAGGCCACAGCCGGCTTAGCGCCGATCTGATGTGCTGGACGCTACGGGCCGGAGGGACCCTTCGTCAAGGAAGGTCCTCGGCGGCGGGCCGACCGGGGGCGGAACGGTCCGGTTCCGGGGAGCTCTGGCCGGTCCAGACCGGCACGGTGAAGTTGAAGCAGGCGCCCTCACCCGGCTCGGACACCACCCAGATGCGGCCCCCATGCACCTCGGCGATGCGGCGGCACACCGACAGGCCCACGCCGAAGCCGGAGGTGGTGCCGGAGGTCTGGGGCAGCCGCACCCGGTCCTGGAAGATGCGGTGCTGCTCCTCACGGGGAATCCCCGGGCCGCTGTCGCAGATGCTCACCTGCACCCACTGGCTGGTGCGGTGCATGAGGCTGAGGCTCACCTTGCCGCCGTCGGGGGTGAACTTGAGGGCGTTCTCCAGCAGGTTGAGGAACACCTGGCGCATGCGCCGCTGGTCGGCGTGGACGTCGGGCAGGTCGGCGGGGATGTCGGTGACCAGCTGCAGCCCCCGGCCCACCCAGAGCTTCTCCAGCTCCAGGATGGCCTCGGCGGCCACCTGGCTCAGGTCCAGGCGCTGGGGGTTGAACAGGGCCTCCCAGCGGGTGGTGCCCACCTCCAGCAGGTCCCGGGAGAGGGCCTCGATGTCATCGAGCCGGCGGTTGAGCACGTCGCGGAAGCGGCTCTCGTCGATCTGGCCCAGGGCATGGCTCTGCAGGGCCAGCTTGGCGGCGGTGAGGGGGGTGCGCAGCTCGTGGGCCACCATGCGCAGCAGCCGTTCCTGGACGCCCAGCCGCTCGATCAGGGTTTCGTTCTCCTGACGCAGCACCAGCAGCTGGTCCTCGAGCTGCACCTCCCGCTGGCTGCGGCTGCCATCCATCTCCGCCGGCCGCAGGCTGAGTCCCAGGGTGGTGACCACCTCCATCTGCTGCCAGCGGGGCAGCCAGATGCGCAGCTGCTGGGCCAGGGTGTTGCCGGCGAAGACCTGCTTGGGCAGGGGATCGAGCTTGATCAGGGCCGGGGTGGCCACCAGCCGGTGCAGTTCCAGCAGCTCGGGATGGTCGGCCGGATCGGCCACCTGGAGGGAGACCTTGCAGGTGCAGTCCTCCGATTGCAGGAAGGCCAGCAGGGCCCGCAGGTCGGCGGAGGCCATGTGATGGCGGGCCGCCACCAGCAGCAGCTTGAGCGGTTTCTGGGCCTCACCGGTGACGGGGCCGGCCTCGGCCACCGCCGGGGGCGGCGGCGACGGCGACGACGGCAAGGGCGGGAAATCGGGCTCCCCCAGGACCGGCAAAGGCAGGGATGCGGCAACGCCCCAACCTTATGGGGTTTTGGGCAGAACCCGGAAACGTCGCTAGCACTTCAGGGATCGCGTCCGTGCGCCTGGGTGGGCCCGCCATGACCACACCGACCCAGCCCGGTCTCTCCAGGGTTCCTGCCGTGCAGAGCCGCATCCGCCTCGACACCAGCCTGCGGCGCTGGTTCGCCCGCAACCTGGGGCTCTGGCGCTCGCGCCGCACCTATTTCTTCACCGAGGACGACGCGGTGCTACGGGTGGACATGAACCTGCGCATCGAGGTCCACCGCGAACTGGTAGACGGGGATGAGGGCTACCGGTTCACCTGGTGGGCGGAGGGCCACCAGCCGTTCTTCGACACCAAGCCCGACTACCGGCCCGAGGGCACGATGGAAGCCTGGCTGTGCGGTCACCAGCTGCGCCGCAGCTGCGGCTACCTGGCGGGGGCCCCCACGGTCAGCCAGATCCGCCAGATCGATGAGCACACCATGGCGTTCCAGTCGCATTACGACGACTGGGAAGTGCTGGAACAGATCCGCCTGGTGGACCAGGACCGCTACCGCTCCCGCTCGATCCACACCTGGCGCCACGGCAGCCTCGAGCTGGTGGAGCACCACCACGAGATCCGGCTGGAGCCGGCGGGAGAGCCGATCGGTTAATCGCTGTCAGGGCCGGGGCCCCGGCGACTGGGCCGCCTCGCGGAGCGGTCTCAGCGGCGGGTGTGGCGGCTGCTGCGATGCAGCACGATGGTGGCTCACGGATCCCCTACCCCTTGTCTCTCCTGCTCCGCCGCTCCCGGCCGCTGCTGGCGCCCCTGGTCGCCATGCCGCTGCTGCTGGCACCTCTGGCCGCCCAGGCGGCACCGGCCACCCCCGCCGAGATGGGGCTCTACACCCGCATCGGCGCCGTGAACGTCTGCATCTCCCGCGCCGCCGGCGTCGACTTCGAGAAATCGGTGGGCATCGCCGGCGAAACCATCGCCCAGCTGATCCTCGGCCAGCACAAGGGCGAGATCCAGCAGGTGGGCACCAAGGCCCTCACCATCGAGGAGCTGCGCCGCGGCGCCATCAACTCGGCCGTGCTCGGTGCCGCCGAGATCTGCCCCAAGGAGGTGCCGGCCGACGTCATGAAGAAGGTTCAGGACGCCATCAAGCAGCAGGGCGCGGCCCGGCCTGGGGCCCCGGCTCCTGCCACTCCGGCGGCCCCCAGGTAAGCCTGGGATGACCCTCGTCCGCCTCGTCGACTACCGTCCGGCGCCCTACCTGCTGGAGCGCACCGACCTGACGGTGCGCCTGTTCGCCGACCATGCCCTGGTGGAGGCGCGGCTGGCGTTCCTGCCCAGGCCCGGCGCGCCGGAGGGGCCGGAGGTGGCGGCTGACCCGCTGGAGCTGCGGGGGGTGGATCTGGAGCTGCGGGCCCTGGCGCTCGATGGCGTGTCCCTGGACGCCGGGGCCTTCACGATCGAGGACGACCGGCTGCTGGTGCTGCAGCCGCCCCAACGGCCGTTCGTGCTCACCAGCACGGTGTGGCTCGATCCATGGGCGAACACCAGCCTCGAGGGGCTCTACGTGAGCGGCGGGATGGTCACCACCCAGTGCGAGGCGGAGGGCTTCCGCCGCATCACTTACCACCCGGATCGCCCCGACCTGCTGAGCCGCTTCCGGGTGCGGATCGAGGCCGACCGGGACAGCTGCCCGGTGCTGCTCTCCAATGGCAACGGCATCGAGGCCGGCGACCTGCCCCCCGGGCCAGGCGGAGAAGCCCGTCACTACGCCGTCTGGGACGACCCCTTCCCCAAGCCCTCCTATCTGTTCGCCCTGGTAGCGGGCCGGCTGGAGGAGGTGCGCGACACGTTCCTCACCGCTGACGGCCGCACCGTGCAGCTGCGTCTGCACGTGGAGCCGGGCGATGCCCCCTTCACCGCCCACGCCATGGCGTCCCTGAAGCGGGCGATGGAGTGGGACGAGCGCGTCTATGGCCTGGCCTACGACCTCGACGAATACAACATCGTTGCGGTGCGTCACTTCAACATGGGCGCGATGGAGAACAAGAGCCTCAACATCTTCAACTCCAAGCTGGTGCTGGCTGATGCCGCCACGGCCACCGATGGCGAGCTGGAGCGGATCGAAAGTGTGATCGCCCATGAGTACTTCCACAACTGGACGGGCAACCGCATCACCTGCCGCGACTGGTTCCAGCTGTCGCTGAAGGAGGGCCTCACCGTCTTCCGGGATCAGAGCTTCTCGGCCGATCTGCATGGCCATGCGCTCAACCGGATCGAGAACGTGGCGATGCTGCGCAACACCCAGTTCCGGGAGGATGCGGGACCGACGGCCCATCCGGTGCAGCCGGACCACTACCAGGCGATCGATAATTTCTATACCACCACGATCTACGAAAAGGGATCGGAGGTGATCCGGGTGCTGCACACCCTGCTGGGGGAAGAGACCTTCCAGCGGGGTGTGGCGCTGTACGTCGAGCGCCACGACGGCACCGCCGCCACCTGCGAGGACTTCGTGCAGGCGATGCAGGATGCCGCCGGTGAACTCGACGACAGCTGCCGCCTGCCGCCCTTCGATTTCGGGCAGTTCCGCCGCTGGTACCACCAGGCGGGCACGCCGGTGCTGCGGATCCGGCGCCGCTGGAACAAGGCGGCCGGGACCCTGGAGCTGTTCGTGCGCCAGTCCACCCCCGCCACCCCGGGCCAGCCCCACAAGCAGCCCCTGGTGATCCCCCTGGCCGTGGGCCTGGTGGGCCAGGCGGGCCAGCCCCTGCCGATGCGGCTGGTGGCCGAGGACCCGGACCATGGCGCGGCGCCCCTGCTGGGCCGCCGCTGGGGGGCGGGCACCCGGCTGCTGCTGATCGATCAGGAGGAGCAGGTGTTCCGCTTCGAGGGGCTGCCGGCCCAGTCACCGCCGCCGGCCCTCTCCCTGCTGCGCCAGTTCTCGGCGCCGGTGAAGGTGGCCTTGGGGCGTCCCTCCAGCGAGCTGGTGCACCTGCTGGCCGCCGACAGCGACCCCTTCGCCCGCTGGGATGCGGGCCAGGTGCTGCTGCGCCGGGCCCTGCTGCGCCGCGCCGCCGGCCGGGTGGATGGGGGGCTGGAGGACGCCCTGATCGCCGCCTTCGAGCGGATCCTGGCCGATCCCTCCCTCTCGGAGGCCAGCCGCAGCGTGCTGCTCGCCCTGCCGGGCCTGGCCGAACTGGAGGATGGCGCGCCGGAGCCCGATCCGCCGGCCCTGTTCGCCGCCCTGCAGGCCCTGCGCCGCCGCTTCGGCGAGGCCCTGGCCGACCCCCTGGAGCGGGCCCTGGAGCGGGTCAGCGCCCAGTGGTCGCTGGCCTGGCCAGAGGGGGTGGGCGACCGGATGCTGACGGGCTCGATCTGGAGCTGGCGGGTGGCGGCCGGGTCACCGGCGGCGATCGCGGCGGCCCGCGCGGCGGTGGATGGCCCCTCGATGACCCTGGCCCGGGCCGGCCTGCGGGCGCTGCAGGACCATCCGATCCCGGCCCGCCAGGAGGCGGTGGACGCCTTCTACGCCCGCTGGGAGGACAAGCCGGTGATCCTCGATTCCTGGTTCGCCCTGGAGGCGTCCGCCCCCTTCGCCGATGGGCTGGAGCGGGTGCAGCGGCTGCTCGACCATCCCCGCTTCGATCCGGCGGCGCCCAACGCGGTGCGGGCGGTGCTGGGGGGGCTGGCGGGCAATCCGCCGGTGTTCCATGCCGCCGACGGCAGCGGCTACCGCTTCATGGCCGGCCAGATCGCCGCCCTCGACCAGCGCAACCCGATCACGGCCTCGCGGATGGCCAAGGTGTTCAGCCGCTGGCAGAGCTACGGCCCCGACCGGCGGCAGCGGATGCGGCAGGCCCTCGAGGGACTGGCGGCGGCGGAGCTCTCCACCAACACCCGTGAGGTGGTGGGCCAATGCCTTGGAGCGGCCGGCGGGGACGGCTAGCGTCCGCCGAACACCTCGCGGTTGAGGCGCCGGAAGGCGGCCTGGCGGAAGGCGGCCCCCTCCGGACCGGCGTGCTGGCCCCAGAGCCCCTCCCAGTAGAAGAAGATCACCCCGTGGCCCCGGGCGGCGGAGAGACGCACCTTCTGCTCCAGGGTGGCCATGTCGGGGGTGCGGCCGCCGAAGCCGGAGAGGATGCCGATCTCCACGGGCATGCCCCAGCGGCGGGCCTTCACCAGCGCCGGCTGGTCGAGGTCGCGGGAGAACCCCTTCACTGAGTAGGCGTAGTTCTGGACGATCAGGTCGTCGACCAGTTCGCCCAGGGCCCAGAGCTCCCAGTCCTGCAGCCAGTGGTTGTAGGCGAAGCGGAAGGGGCCGGGCGAGAGGCTGATCACCGTGCGCCGCGGACCGCCCACCTCCTGCAGGGTGGCCCGCAGTTCCCGCAGCAGGGCGGTGAGCTGCTGGCGGCGCCACTTCATCCAGTAGCGGTCGTTGAAGTTGGTGGGCGGCTCCCGGCCGGTGTCCGCCAGGTAGAGGGCGCGGGTGTAGGGGTCGTAGCCCAGCTCCACCGGCCAGGCGAAGTGGTCGTCGAGCTGGATGCCGTCCACGCTGCAGCGCTGGACGATCTCCTTGATCAGTCCGATGAAGCGGGCCCGCACCCCGGGGTGGGCCGGGTTCAGCCACACCCGCAGGTCCCTGAGCGGGGAGGTCTTGAGGTTGGCGCCATGCATGGCGTAGAGGGCACTGCCGTCGGAGCGGCGCAGCACCCATTCCGGGTTCCGCTCAACGACCTCCGCATCGGCCGGCTCCATCAGGCCGTACTCGAACCAGGGGATCACCTGCATGCCGCGGCGATGGGCGGCCTTGGTGAAGCGGCAGATGGGGTCGAGGCCGGGATTGGAGCGGGCCAGGGCCGGCTCCAGCGGCGCCCAGCGGCTGCGGTGGAAGGTGGCACCCCGGCTCCAGACGTTGGGGTAGAGGGTGTTGAAGCCGGCGGCATCGAGCTGCGCCACGGCGGTCTCGATGCGGGTCGCGTCGTAGTAGAGGGGGCTGGGGCTGTTGGTGAGCCACACCCCGACGCGGCGCTCGAAGCTCTTCGGCAGGCGGCCCTGGGGGACGGCAAGAGCGGGCGCTCCCACGGTGAGGGCCAGCACGGTTGTGACCAGCACGGTGAGGGGCACCGGCAGGTGGCGCTTGAGGTGGGCGAAGCGCTTCAGGGGCACCCGACGGACGGGTGGTTCGGGAGCGACCATGGCGGGGCCGCTCAGCGGAACATCGAGCTGACCGAGCTCTCCTGGTGGATGCGCCAGATGGCTTCACCGAGCATGTTGGCCACCGACAGCACCCGCAGCTGGGGGAAGTGGAGATCCGGGCCCAGGGGGATGCTGTTGGTGACCACCACCTCCTCGAACAGGCCCGGCTCGGAAAGGCGCTCGATGGCCGGGGGGGAGAACACGGCGTGGGTGGCGCAGGCCAGCACCCGGGCGGCGCCGCGGGCCCGCAGCAGCCGGGCCCCCTGGCAGATGGTGCCGCCGGTGTCGATCATGTCGTCGATCAGGATCGCCGTCTTGCCAGCCACATCGCCGATCACGGTGAGGCTCTCGGCCACGTTGTGGCCGGAGCGGCGCTTGTCGATGATGGCCAGGGGCGCATCCTTCATCTGCTTGGCGAAGGCCCGGGCCCGGGCCACGCCGCCCACGTCGGGGGAGACCACCACCACCTCACCGAGATCGCGGGTGGCGAGGTAGTCGACCAGCACGGGGGAGCCGTAGATGTGGTCGCAGGGGATGTCGAAGTAGCCCTGGATCTGGGAGGAGTGCAGGTCCATGGCCAGCACCCGCTCGACGCCGGATTTGACCAGCAGGTTGGCCACCAGCTTGGCGGTGATCGATTCGCGGCCGGCGGTCTTGCGGTCGGCGCGGGCGTAGCCGTAGTAGGGGATGACGGCGGTGATCTGGCGCGCCGAAGCCCGACGGCAGGCGTCCACCATGATCATCAGCTCCATCAGGTGATCGTTCACCGGAGCACAGGTGGGCTGGATCAGGAAGACGTCGCAGCCGCGGATCGACTCCTGGATCTGGATGTAGACCTCGCCGTCGGCGAAGCGCTTGATCACCCGCGGGCCGTCGGGAACGCCGAGATAGGCGCCGATCTCCCGGGCCAGATCGGGGTTGGCATTGCCGCAGAACAGCCGCAGCCGCCGGGGGTCATGGCTGGTGAGGGGCGGGTGCCCGCTCTGCTCCACCCGTTCAGCGGTCGAGAAAGTGGACAAGGGCGCAGGCGGCGATGCTTCGCAGCACGATGGTAGAAGCGAGCCGGCCCAGACAGTGCAAACAACCATGTCGGTTTCAGGGTTCGGCGCGGGGCCGAAGGGCGGCCTGCTGCTCGTGGGCCTGGGGCGCCAGCAGGAGCTGGAGGGCCTGGCGGCCGTGGCGGCGCGGCTGGCCGCCGCCGAGGGCGTGGCCCTGCGGCAGCTGGCCGGCACCGGCGACCCCGATGCCGGCCTGGCGGCCCTGACGGGGGCGGCGACGGGCCCGTGGCTGGCGGCCCTGCCCGTCGACCCCGGCCTGCCGCTGGAGCGGGGCGGCAGCTGGGCCGAGGCGCTCGGGGCCTGGCGCCAGCCCTGCCTGCTGGTGGTGCGCGGCGAGCAGCTGGACACGGGGCTGCCGGCGGCCGGCGCCGCGCTGCTGGAGCGCTGGCGGGTGCCCCTGGCCGGGCTGATGCAAGTGGGCGGCGACTGGCAGCCCACGGAAAGGCGCCGCGATGGCCTGCCCTGGCTGGGCTGGTTGCCGGACAGCGGTGGCGAGAGCGGCGCGAAAAGCGAGGAGGCCGGGGCCGCCATGGCGGCGCTCCAGCAGGTGCTGCGGGGCCGCTGGCGGGTGCTGCAGGCGGCGTAGCTCTCGTGTCTCGCCAGGGTCGTCAGCGGAGTCGCTCGACGAGCCGCTGGCGAGGAGCGCCCAGCCGGGCTCACGCGCCGCCCCGGACGCTCACTCGCCGCCCTCGGCCTCCTCGCCTTCTTCGGCCTCGCCCCCGGAGCCGCCGGCTCCGCTGGCCCCCGGGGCCGCGGGCTCCATGGTGACGCCGAGCTCGCGACAGGTGCCGATCGGATCGACGCCCGGTGCCAGGCCGAGGGCCTTGCGCAGGGCATCGATCTGGCCCACCGACTGGAGGTCGATGGTGCTGGCCACCTGTTGGCAGGCGATCGTCTGCAGGGCCCGGCCATCGGGGCGACCGCAGCCGGCCAGGAGGCCGAGGGCCGCAAGGGCGGCGAGAGAGACAACCCGAGTCATGGGGATGCCGGAGAGAACGCCCGCCAACGTAAGGGCGCCAGGCTCACTCCCCAAGGGCCTCGGCCACGGCGCGCTGGAACACCGCCTCCTCTGGGGTGACGCCGGTCCACTGCTCGAAGATCTGCATGGCCAACTGCACCAGCATCTCGACGCCATCCACCACCGGGCAGCCGTGGCTGCGGGCCGTGGCCAGGAAGGGGGTGATACGGGGGTTGGTGATCACATCCACCACCACACAGGCCGGATCCACCGTGTCCCAGCGGACGGGCACCGGCTCCAGCTCCGGCGCGCAGCCCAGGTGGGTGGCATTCATCAGCAGGGTGGTGCCCGCCGGCACCACCACCTCCCCCTGCCAGGGCTGCCACACCGCCGGCACGCCCGAGGCGCGGGTGACGGTGTCGGCCACTTCCTGGCCCTGCTCCTGCCGCCGGGTGATCAGGGTGAGGTGGGACGCGCCGGCCCAGGCCATCTCCACCGCCATCGCCCGGCCGGCACCGCCGGCCCCGAGCATCACCACCCGCCGGCCCGCCAAGGGCGCCACTTTTTCGATCGCCTTCACCACCCCCTTGCCGTCGTTGTTGTGGCCGATCAGGCGGCCCGCCTCGATGGTGAGGTAGTTGGCGGCACCGATGGCCCGCACGTCGTCATCGACGTCATCAAGCAGGGGCAGCACCGCCACCTTGTAAGGCACGGTGATGGCCATGCCGCTGTAGCCCAGGGGCACCAGGGCCCGCACCGCCAGGGCCAGGTCCGCCGTGTTGGCGATGTCGTTCTTCCAGAACTGCCAGCACAGCCCGTGGTGGGCATAGACCGCATCGAACATCCGATCGATCGGGTTCTCGGCCACCGGATGGCCGAGCATGCCGGTCATCTGCTTCTGGGGAGGGATCAAGGGGAGCGGGCGGGAGGACCCAGGCTGGCAGGGGTGGGGAGATGCGGGGGGAGCGTGGAGCTCAGCGGGCAACGATGCAGTCGCTATGGCCAAGCCCGAGCGGCAGCCAGCACCGATCGCGGCAACAATGGGGCGGGTTCGAGGCAGAGGCCCTGGTGGGGGTGCAGCAGGGTTTTGGCAGCCTCCAGGCGGCCGTACCCCTCGACAAGGAGCGCGGGTTGGCGCTGCTCACCGGACAGTTACTGCTGTCGATGCTGGAGATGGCGCTTCCCGTCAAGGTGTTGGCGCTGCAACAACTGCAGGCCCAAGGCCGCAGCCTGCGCGCTCACCTACGGGAGGAACCCGATGATCTCCAGCTGGCCCGTCAGGAACTCGAGGGCCTCCTGCAGCAGATCCAGCCCGAGCCCTACAAGTTCTATGAGCGCTGGGAGGTGCTGCTCAGCACGGAGCGCGGCAGTCGGCGAACGGCAAGCCTGATCCGTGACCTCTGGCGCCACTTGCCAGAACAGGTGCGGCTGCGGCCTGAGGGGGCCGGCGATTTACGGCGCTTCACAGGACTGCTGCAGGAAGCAAGGGGACTGTGTATCAAGCTTCAGCAGGACCGCCACCATGCTTCCCATTCCAAGGCCGATACGGCCTTTCACTCGCTCTCCTGGCATGTCGCTGTGCTGCGGCTGGCCGAGATGCCTGCTGAATTGAAGACCAGCGGCCAGTTGATCCTGGAGACAGCGATCACGATCCCGCCGTCGGTGCAAGCCGGTTTGGAGCAGTCCTTGGTGGTGCTGAGCGGCATCGAGGCGCAACCGCTGTTGGGCCATGTGGAGCGTTCCTTCGTGCAGTTGGCGGGGGAACGCACGGGCCTGGCTGAGCGTTGGATGCAGATCCATCCACCAGCAACTGATGCAGCCCAACCACTGCAGGCCGAGGAACTCTCCAACCTGCGGGAGGAGCTGGCGATCATGCACGACAGATTTGCATCTTTCAGTAGCGCGATCGGCCCGGTGCTCAATCGCCTCAGTGATGACATGGAGAGCATCTCCGTCCAGCTCCGGGAGCTGATGGTGCTTCAGGCCCAGACCCAGCTGGCTGTGAGGCATGCAGGCTCTGCTGCTCCGGTGGATGAGGCGGCCGCGCTGGCCAGCGTGCGCACTGCCTACCAGCAGCTTCAAGAGCTGCGCAGCGAGATCTTCGAAGATATCAGTCAGATCGAGCCGGAATTCCGCTTCTACCACTGCGTCATCTACCGGGAACTGATCGTTCAATCACTCCGGCAAAGGGTGGTGCGGTTCGAGCAACTCGTGGAACTCTCTCGCCAGATCATCCTCCAGAAAACCCTGCGCAGCGGTGGTGATACCGACTTGGCTGCACGGATGGTGGATTTTCAGGCGGAACGATTTGGCAGTCGCATCCAGGCCATCCTCGATCGGATTGAGTATCCCTCAGGTCCTATTGACGGTCGTGATCTTGTGGGCCGGGAGGTCTGAGGGGCTCCTCGATTGGCACCAGCGCTGGCGGTTGCCGCTGGATCAGACGATCGAAATGCTGCCAGACGGCATCGGCGCGGTTGCCGTTGGGGAAGTGGATGCCCAGCTCGCAGTTGTCGAATTGGGCGCTTTCGCTGAGGTTGGCGCTAGTGACGAGCAGTTCGGCATCGGCGACGCAGCACTTCACGTGGAACACGGTGGGCCGCTCGCGGCCCAGCTCCAGTGATCGGGGGTCGAAACAGCCCACAGGCCTTCGCCTGCTGGGATCCCACAGTGCCCGCCAGTTTTTTTGGACAAACGCTGCTCGCAGCTGATCGGCCACCACAGTGCTGCCCCGAGGCCGAGGGATGTTCACCACCATGCGGGCATCGAGGCGGGGGCATACCTCCAGACGCTCCTGGATGCGATCGAGCAGTTCAGAGATGAAGCCGCCACGCCAGATGTTGAACGTGGTGATCAGCAGCCTTTGTTCGCAGCGCTCCACCATCTCGCGAATCAGGACAGCCTGATCGCGGGTGATGTCGCCCGCACCCCCATGGGGGCCGGACCACACCAGTTCGGCGTTGCCGACGCCCTGCTGATGGCGTTGCTTCAAGAGCAGGCCAATGGCAAGTTCGAGGCTGCCGTTGCTACCCCCCCGGTGCTGCCAATTGGCCATCCAGGAGAGAAGTGCCTCGCGCAACTGGCGACGATCCGTGGCGATCTGGTGCTGGCTGAGGGCCGCTTCCCCCGGCACCGCAGCCAGGGACCGCAGACAAGCCGCCAGGCGCTGCAGTTCACCCGTGGTCAGAGCCAGCAGGGGTTCGCTCACGGCAGCCGTTGAGGGAAGAAGGCGGCGCCGGTGACATCGAGGGTAGGCACCACGAAGGCGCGATCGAGGAACTGGTTGCGCTGCTCGCAGCTGGTTTCGGCGATCAGCAGGCAGCCGTGGCAGGCGGCGCCATGGCTGTAGCGCTTTTCGAGATCACTTTCGGGCTGGTGCATCGAACAGAAGGGATCGTTGGAGCAGAGTTGCCCCCGATCGAGGGCTGTTGCCACCAGCTGTTCGATGCTGTCGGCCAGGGACACCAGCCCGCCCAGGGTGCCTTCCGAACCGCTACCACTGGTGTACAGCAGGATCCCGTAGCCATGGCCCGGGAAGCTGTAGATCCGCTCCTTGATGGCGGAGGCGCCGTAGCCGCACTCGAGCGCTGCCGTGGTGATCAGCAGGTGGGCCAGGCTGTGCAGCATCAGGTAGGCCTCGCCGGGCCAGTCGAACTCATTAGCTTTGAGGCCGTGATCACGATTCCAGAGCTTGCACGCCTCGCGGTGTTTGGAGCTGTGCTGGACAACTCCTTCCCTCTGCTGCCAGGCCTGCAGTACGCCCTGGTTCACGCCCAGGAACAGGCCTTCGCCGAAGTTCTCGATGGCCGGCACCCAATCAAGCTCCTTGTTGTTGATGGCCGCGCGCGTTGCACCGACGGCGTGCTGGTCGACGGGGTCGCCATCCACACCCTTGACGATTGGCTCCAGCCTGGTAAAGCCGATCAGCGCCATCACCTCCCGCAGGCGGTGCACCTTGAGCACGCGATCGAAGCGCTCTGTAAACCAGGCCGGTTTGCCGTTCAGGGACACGATTTCGGCATGGAAGCTTGCCGCGGGGTCCGCTGAGCCCAGGAAGCCAGGTGGAGCATAGAGGGCCTTGATTTCCTGCAGCTTGAGGGCGGGCTGTTTCTCCGTGCGGGCGTCCTTACCGCTGCCGCGTACCGCATGAAGGATCGCCATCACGTCGTGGGGATCACGACCGCGCAGAGGCGCGGCAATGCGTTCCTTCAACGCATCAAGCTCCAGCAGGAGGGAAAGCTTCTCAGCGCTGGAGATCTTCTCGAAGTCGCTGAGATGGGTGACGATCAGTTGACTGAGCGGGTCTTCCGCTTCTGGAATCGAAATGGCTCCCACCATCTCCGGGAAGTAGGCATTGCTGGCGGACCGCACCAGCAGGCGGTTGTAGCGGGGCTTTCCTTTTTCATCGGTGCAATCCAAGGCTTCATCGCTGAAGTTGCCCAGCCAGGGGCGATGACCACGGCAGGCACCCAGCAGGGAGGCTCCGCTCTCGCCCTTGGTGCTGGCCAGGGCCTGACGCTTACCGCACTGAGGACAGCGCACATAGATCTCGTTGAAGTCGTTACCGGCACCGGCCTCATCGAGCCAGAGGTCTTCCTGGCAGCGGCTCCTGGCTCCACCATGGGCAAAGCGATCCCAATCGATGTCGCTGAGGTGACCGTTGGCGCAGCACTGCACAAAACGCACCGGCACCACATCCAGTTTCTGGACCTTGCCGCCTGGGACGCGCCAGGGGTATTTCTCGTCGACAAGTCGGTCCTTGTGGATCAGCGGGCGGGTGCGGTAGCGGCGTCCTGCTTCATCAATGTGGGGCGGGAACGGATCTTTGGGTTGGGCGACGAACCAGAGAGGGAACTGCGGTGAGCGGATGCCACTGCTGCTCTTGAACTTCTGGGCAAAGGTGTCATCTTCGCTCGGTGGGCGCTTGAGCAGCAACGTGCCCACGCCCAGCAGACCACGCAACTTGGCGATCAGGCGTGGCTCGTCGATAAAGCAACTGTCGTCGTCGCGGCTGTAGTGCCAGAGGTTGAGCCCACCCACCACAACCGAGCGATCGGGCAGATCCACCATGGCGCCCGGTCCATAGGTGGTGATGAGCTGGCCGTGGCGCACTTCACCGACCGGATGATTGCTGGTGCTTTGCGATGCGGTCATACGAATCAGCCTCGGGTGGTGCTCTGATAGCGGTCTTTCAGCAGCAAGGCGGACGGCTCCACATCCCGCAGGCTGCGGTTGGCCTTGAACTGGCGTTCCCGGTCGTCGTCCAGCTCCAGCAGCTCGGGATCGAGGGGCGTGCGCAACAGCGGTGGCAGGTCACCTTCCTCACGTCCGTACTCCATGCGTCCGCGGCGCTCGGCAATGGCGCACCAGTCGTCGATGATCCGTCGCACCCTCTCGGCAACCTTGTCGGCGCGCTCGTCGGCCCGGGCGAGGTCCGTTACCAGTGAAATAGCGACCCGGCGGCGCAGGGCCTGCGCCACCGCCTCCCGCACCTCCGCCAGAGCGGCGGTGTCGCCGGCATTGCGGGCATAGGTGAGCCCATCGCAGAGATGGCGCGCCAGGGCCACGGTGATGGCGGGCAGGCCCCGCTCAAGGGCCCGCTCCGAGAACGGCGTCACGCTGGTGGCCTCCACGTCCCGATAGAAGACATCGTGGCTGTGGGCGAAATGCTCGTAGTGGGAGCGGTCACGGGGCCGGTTGGGATTGAGAAGTACCACCACCAGGCCAGGCCTGCTCTGATCGCGGCCGACGCGGCTGCTGGCCTGGATGTATTCAGCGGTGGTCTTGGGCTGGCCGAGCATCAGCAACAGTCCCAGGCGGGTGATGTCGAGACCCACCGAGATCATGTTGGTGGCCAGGGCCACATCGACGCGGCCTTCCTTGTCGTCGAAGCTCCGGGCCAGGCGGTCTTTGGTGTTGCTCACCTCGGTGGTGGACACGCGCGAGGTGAGCTCCAGGGGGATGTTGCTGATCCTGCGGTTGGCCGCTCGCTCCACGTCGTCGCCCAACCGCTTGCGTTCACCGTGGCTGGCGAGCTGGGAGGTGAGTTCTTCCTCGATCAAGCGGCGGCTGATGCCCAGTTCCTTGATCGTGTTGAAGTAGCCCAGCAGGGTCATGTAGGGATCGGCGGGGTTGGGGCCAGGTGTTTCGCCGCGGCGGCGCTGGGCCGTGCGCTCCTTCTCCGCCGCCGACCAGGCCTGCTGAGCGCCGCTCATCAGGGCCAGGGAGGCCCGCAGCAGCAGGGCTTTGATATTGCGGCCCGGTGCACTGAGGCCGACATACAGCCGGCCGGGCACGTTCTCAGCGGGCACAGTGACGGCGAAGAAGGAATCGCGGCGGTCGGGACCGGGCGCCGGGAAGATCGACGAGGCGTTGCGCCCGAAGAGGGCCCGCATCTGCTCGCTGGCGCGGCGCACCGTCGCGGTGGAGGCAACGATCTTGGGGCGCAGATCTCCGCGGGTGCAGAGCTCGTCAATCACAGCCTCATAGAGACCTGCCATCGAACCCAGGGGGCCGGAGATCAGGTGGAGTTCGTCCTGGATGACCAGATCCGGTGGATCAAGGCGCTCGGACAGTCGCACCCCCTTGGTGGCCTCATCACCATCAGCTGGGCCGTAGTAGCCCTGCCCATCAACCACATGGGTGGCCTTGCCGAACAACTTGCCGGTGCGACCCTCCCAGGGAAGCGAGGCGAACTTGTCGACCGTGGCGATCAGAAACGCCGGCAGTCGTCGGTAGATCATGTCGTCAACAGCCACCAGGGGCAGGTAGTTGCTGCCCTTGCTGCCGGTGAAGGCACAGTTGCGGTTGAGGCAGGCCACGCGCAACTCCTCGGGATTGTCACCATCGGGGCGGCCCTGACGCAGCAGGTTGAACACCCCGACGGTGCCGCAGGGCTTGGTGTCCTCGAGGGAGCGCTTGCCGAATTCCACGCCACACCAGGGACAGGTGTCGATCGGAATCGGCTTGATGGTGGTCTTGTTGTCGTTGTAGGCGCGTACCCGTAGCCGGGCGGTGGTTTCGCTGCTGTTGCCCTTGCCGCCCATGCGGTTGGGGGTGCCGGCCTGCCCCACCCAGAGGCCGATCTCAAAGGGCCAGCGGCCGAGCTTCTCGGGTTGACGCTGGCGCTCAAGCTCCAGGGCGCAGATCAGGGTGGAGGCGCGGCCCAGCTGATCGAGGGTGAGCAGGCGCAGGGTGTAACGCATGAGCACGCTCAGTCCCCCGGCCTGGAGTGATCCGCTGTGGCGGAGGCGGCGCATCACCAGCGTGAAGGCCGCCAGGCCCAGATAGGCCTCCGTCTTGCCGCCGCCGGTGGGGAAGAACAGGAGGTCGACCTCATCGCGATCCCGCTCCGGATCGTCGGGCCGGGCGATGCCCACCAGATTCATCAACACAAAGGCAAGCTGGAACGGCCGCCAGGCTGGTGGCCGCATGGACGGGTCGTCGGCCTTCTTTCCCTGCATCACACCAAAGCGCTGACGCGCGGCGGCCGCCATGGTGCGGTTGGCGATCGCGAACGCCTCACGGATGTCGGGCTCGGCCAGGGCCTCGATGCCGCGGGCCATGCGTTTGGCCTGCGTTCGGGCGTTGTTGAGCAGTTGGAGGACGGTGGCCTGCTGGTTGGGCTTGAGGCCACCCACAGCCCCCTGCTCATCGATCCAGGCGACATAGCGATCCACCAGGGGCATCAGGGCCTCCCGCACCGCCGCGAAGCCTTCGCTGGCGAGGCGATCGAGCTCCTCCATGGCCAGCACGCAGCCCACGTCCTCGCGGGGCGCCACCTTCTCCACGGTGGCCTGGGGGATCCAGGTGGTGCGCAGCCGCGAACAGCCGCCATCCGCCTCGAGATCCACCTCCACGCCAACGTTGTGACCGACGCCGTATTCACGGGCATCACGGAACTGCAGGGCATTCACCGCCTGATCCCAATCGCCGCCATCACGGCTGGCGTGGGGATCCAGGCGGGGCACAAACCCCTGGGGGCAATGCAGTTCGAGTTCTGCTTGAAAGGCTGAGTTCTGATCCCGCTCCACGAGGGTGGTGGCCTTCTTGCGCTCGTTGGTGAAGAAGAGCGTCACCGCCATCGTGCCGGGCGCATAACCCTGTTGATCAGGTGCTGGCCTGCAGTGCCAGCGAAGACGCAGTCCGTCACTGTGGGGCCAGAGGCGATCGGCAAGGCCACGGACGTCCGCGATGTCGCTGTGGCTGAGTTGCAGGGCCTCCTGGCGCGGTGTTCGCCTCCAGGTCTGCTCCTCTCGCGCAGTGCCGGGGGAGGCAGCCTCGGGGCTGGAAGTTTCGCTGAGCCTGGTGTAGTCGCCCCAGCGAACGGTCACGTGCAACTCTCCACCTGGAGGCAGCAGCACGCTCACACCGATCGAGGAGCTGAACAGCTGGGGTTTGGCTGCGCCGGCGTCGCTGGGGCCGCCGTCATCACTGGCGCCGCCGGACTTGTAAGCCTTGTCTGCGCTACGAGGTTTGCGCAGATCGACGCCATCGGCGGCAGCGAAATCGTCGTCGGCCGTGTCATCGCAGCGCAGTGAGAGGTCGGTGTTGGTGGGAACGAGGAAGCCGGTGGGGTACCAGCTGCTGGGCAGGCGTTCGAGCGCTTCTGTCTCCAACCCCTTGGCATCGGCACCCAGGGTTCTCAGCACCCGCTGGGTGGGGCCGACCAGGTCGAGCTCGAGGGCTGTGACGAGCTGGGCACGGACCCGGGCTGAATCGGTGGCTGGCGGTAAGGGGAGCATCGACGCAGTTTCGCAGTCGCCCAGGGATTCCGCTGCGGGAGTGCGCGCGAAAGACGAGGGCGTCAGACAGGCAGTGCCACCCCCCACTCGCTGGCGTCAAACCATGTTCTAACTTAAGCCAGATTTGAAGTTCGTCATCCCTTGCCCACCCGGCTGCCACGCAGGCCCCCTCCCCTGAAGGAGCTGCTGGAGCGCTGCGGCGGGTTGCAGGAGGTGATGCCGCTGCTCTCCCGCCTGGCCTCCGAGACGGCAGGGGATCCTTACCTGCACTGGGATGAGCTGCGCCATCGCCCGGCCCCGGAGGGGCTGAGCCATGAGCAGTGGTGGCTGGCGGAGAAGCTTTCCCGCCGTCCCACTCCCCTGCCGCTGCAGGCCAGTGATGGCGGTGCCTTCTGGTTCTCGCAGCCGCCTGCGCTGCTCCAGGCGCTGCATCAGATCGATCGGCAGGCCGGTGCCAACGTGGTGTCTCCCTATGCCATCACCACCCGCTCGAGCCGGGATCGCTTCCTGCTGAGCTCGCTGATGGAGGAAGCGATCACCTCCTCGCAGATGGAAGGCGCTGCCACGACACGGGATGTGGCCAAGGCGATGATCCGCAGCCGCCGCCCGCCCCGGGACCGCTCCGAGCGGATGATCCTCAACAACTTCCTGACGATGCAGCGCATCCGGGAGCTGCGGGAACAGACGTTGACGCCCCAGCTGGTGCTGGATCTGCACCAGCTGGTGAGCGAAGACACGCTGGATGACCCTGCCGATGCCGGGCGGCTGCGCCCAGCCGGTGAGGAGGTGGTGGTGGATGACGCCTACGACACGGTGTTCCATGTCCCACCCCCGGCCGAGGAGCTTCCCATGCGGCTGGAGTCGCTCTGCCGCTTTGCCAACGGCGAGACCCCGAAGGTGTTCATCCACCCGGTGGTGCGGGCCATCGCCCTGCACTTCTGGCTGGCCTACGACCATCCCTTCTGCGATGGCAATGGCCGCACGGCAAGGGCGCTCTTCTACTGGGCGATGCTGCATCAGGGCTACGGGCTGTTTGAATTCCTCTCGATCTCCTCGGTGATCAACAAGGCCCGGGGACAGTACGAGCGTTCGTTTCTGCTCAGCGAGAGCGACGAAAACGACCTCACCTATTTTCTGCTGGCGCAGGTGAAGGTGATCCAGCAGGCCATCAGCAGCCTGCACGCCTACTTGGAACGCAAGGCCGATGAGGTGGGGGCCCTGCAGCGGCGGCTGGAGGGGATGGAAGGGCTGAATCACCGCCAGCTGGCGCTGCTGCGCCACGCCCTGCGGCATTCAGGTTTCCGCTATTCGGTGCTGTCCCACCAGAACAGCCATGGGGTGAGCCATCAGACCGCCCGCAGTGATCTGCAGAAACTGGCGGCCCGTGGGCTGCTGATTCCTGGCAAGGACGGCCGGAGGGAGATCTTCCGGGTGCCGGAGGGCCTGGCAGGACGGCTGGCTCCTGAATCTTCGAGATGAGCCGAAAACATGACATTAGTCAAGGCACTCCACGTTGATCGAAGATTCGTGCCATCACATCAAGAGCCGCTATAAGAATTCATGGCGGCCGATCCTGAGTTGTTTCGGCGTGGCACCGAGATGAGGTTGTCCCAAAGCGGAGAACGAGACTGGATCTGCGGGTGAGGCCAAAGGCAAAGCGGACCCTCCAGTGAGACGCTGGAGCAACGCTGCCCAAACTCACGGCGATCGGCGGTATGTCCAACTGCATCCAGGGTTGCGGAAAGCAGGACTGGACCCTTTGCCAAGGCCGATCTCCGGCTGGCATGCTCGCTGTAGAAACCCAGCGTGCCGAAGCAGGTATCTGCCGCCGGCTGGTTGTAAGCGGGCACCGGATTGAGCCTCTGCAAGAGACAAAGACGCGAGCGCACATCGAACACCCGTGACGCACATCTTGGCCTGAGCTTATGAGCTCTTGCCCTATGGCTTTAGGTGAGACGTCCGGTCAAATATGAGGTGTCACCTCGTCTGCCATGGCCATACATCACAAAGAAAAGACCCATGGCAACTCGATAATCCCTAGATCAAAAGTTTCTATTTCTCTGATCCAGTCGGGTAAGCCATTGCCTAGCATAAGTCAACTCATCGTCAAACTTATACCAATATGGATCATCCTTTGGCCTCGCTTCCTCAGCACGACGGTATTCGGTTTTCGCGAGCGGCAATTGAGGGGGAGAAGCATTCATTGCAGCAAAGCATTTCTGGAGATGGCAGAGGTGCTTTGGCTTTCCAAACGCCTCAGCATTAGATATTGAAGTGAATGCTTCATTCATAAGACCAAGCTTTCTTTCAATCATTCCACACGTAAACCAGATGTCTGGGTCGTCCTTACATAAGGCTATAGCATGCTTTGACAATGCATGCGCACCATCAAGCCTACCAAGTTTAGCCATAAGTAAATATGCATATCTATCATAGAGCCAGGCATTGTCCGGATCTTCAATTAGTGCTTGCTTGTAGAGGTCTTCGCAATCAGTGTAACGGCCTTCAGCATAAGCATGATACGCAGCTTTGGCATATGGGTGCCTAAATGCCCGCTGGATTCGATCCGCGATTTGCGTTGTAGCGTTTGTTATAAACTGACTGTAGCGCCTAGAAATCCTACCAACAGTTGTCGGACTAGGCACCTTAGTGCCATCGAGGAGAATTGTTCGGTCTTTTGTGAAGTCCATGAATTGTCCAGAAAAAACAATCTGTATTGATTTATCATATGTATCTATACGCGCGATTCCTTTACTTTCTTCCAAAGCATCATATGCCTCGATGGATGACAGACCAACTTCGTCGCAGCAAAGATTAAGAGACGCTTGATCATGGACTTCCCCTACTCGAGTCATCAGAAGAAGCAAGTGCTTCATCTCAGGATTAATTCGCTCCCATGCATCAGTATACAAGAATTCACCCAGGTCCTGCCTTTGCATTCGAACAACACGCGCTTGCGCATCATCTATCGAGCCATTCAACGAAGATTTAACTGCCTGAATAAACACTTCAAGAATTAGCGGCTTAAGACCACATGATCTAGCAACCTTTCTAAGTCTTGGAAGACCAGCTTGCATCATTGACTCAATACGAAGCTCAGCAGCTCTTCTTCTAAGCAGATCAATTGACTCGTCTTCAGATAATGGGGGCATTTCGATATGACGTGCCTCAAGCTTCTCTCTTCGCCGCGATGTTACAATTAACCTTCCAAGCTTTTGCGAAAGAATTCGCATTTCTCTTGACAGCCGCTCAACCTCATCCGGATTAGAAGCAAGAGTTTCCGTATTATCAAGAATTATTAGATGATCCTTTCGATGAATTCCGTATTCGACTTGCAAATGAGTTGCAAGCTTTTCAATTAACTCCTTGCCTGATCGGATATACCAGTCCTTTTGAAGACCAGAGCCTTCAAGAGACATAAGAATTTCTCGCGATAAGTCGTCAAGGGCTGGACTAGATGAGTCAATTATCTGCAAGCCATGAATACCCCAACGTGTACGCTTAGCAGTAAAGAAGGTAACAATTTCGGGTTTGTAATCAGTCTCCGCAGCTCCTTCGAGAAGTCGATGCAATAATTCAAGAATGAATGTTGTCTTCCCTATCCCACCATCACCATAGATCATGCAGGCACGAGAGTCGATATCATTGAGCCAATCCAATATTTCTCCAAACTCGTGCTCTCGACCAGCAAAGCTTTCAGTCTCTCGCTGGGGAATTAGTATAAGGGGATTCCAGCCATTAATTGATTCCATTAAGTAACTCTTTGAGCCCAAAGAGCTTTGATTGCTTTCCAGAGAGAAGTCAACAGTATATTTATCTTTCCTTTTTGCGCGCATACCAAGCTCTACTTGCACCTCTACCGCACACTTGGACGTAGATAGTCTTTTGATCCTTCTATAGACACTTAAGTTACCATCATGCATACGGAGCAACTTCAATACGTATCTTCGATCACCATCCTGGACCAGGAAGAGGCTCCCGTCGATATCTGCCGAAGGGATGAGTTTTGATTTATCAAAACAATTGAAAAGAAAGTTCAATGCCGACACCTCGGCATCTATGTTTAGATTTGAAGGCAGGCCATGTCCAAGAATGTCATCATTCCTTCTCGCGGACATTGCAATCAGAAGATTTTCAGCATTGTGCCGCTGCCCTTTCTCCAGAAGTTCCCAACATGGCAGAGATCGGTTTTGACTTACTCTATAAAACTCTTCACTTGAGCGAGGAACACATTCAAGCTCATAGACTCGAAGTAACTCTGATATCACACGACAGGTGGTGCCGTCAGATGGCTGAAGCATGTCAGCCACAGGGATTTGGTTGAAGACTGGAACATAATTCCGGGCCCTACGATACTCAACAATTAGCTCGAGCAAAGCTATCGAGACATGTTGGATCATTATGCGCCACAAGGCAGTGCAGGAGATTTTGGCTTCTGCTTCTGAGGCAGCCTCACTGGAGTCAGCAAGTAGCTTTCGAAAGCGATCGTGCATTGACGTGAATCTGAGAATTCAAGCTTACACCCTCCCCACCCTTGGCTTGGTGGACCTAAAGGCAGCGCATCGGACAGAGAGTACCCAATCTCGAAGAGACTGGGATTGACGAGAAACCCATTGAAGATATTTTGCCTATACACACCAAGAACGACACACCTAATTGGCATGATGTTCATCAATATTTTCGAAGTCTATACACAGCCTAAGCAATCGAGTCACCACTAAAGAAGTGTCATAAGAGAACCATTCAGTGAATCACCATATCAAGAGGTTATGGTGATAGGAATATGTTGAGCCTCTCGGCGATCAGCCGCCGCCGCTCCGCCATGAAGGTGCGATAGCGCTCCAGAGCAAGCAGGGCTGGATCGATGGGGATGCACTGGCTCCTGAAGGCCTGGTCGACGTTAGAGGCGACCAGCTCCGGGATGTAGGTGGCGGGGGGCCTGTCGCTGATGCGGCGGTTGGAACGTCCACCGATGAAGGCGAGGTTGGCGATGTCGTCGATCTCGCCGGTGCCATAGCCGTGCTGCCTGAGCAGGGCCTTGGGGAAGATGTGGTGGAACTGCAGCTGGTGGGCACTGCCCACATGGCTCAGGGCGATGGCCAGCTGACTCTGCCAGTCGCGGGCGCCGGCCTGCTGGAAGGCGAGGAACATGGTCTTGAACAGTGAACTGCGCTGGCTGCGCCCTGCCAGTTCCTCGGGAGTGATGTCGAGCCGGCCCACCTGGGTGCGCAGACGCTCCAGCAGTTCGACGTAGCCGCCGCCATCGCGCATGGTCTTGAGGTCCTGGTCGAGCAGGGTTTCGCTGGAGCCGCGGCTGTAACGGCCCTTGGCATTGGCGAGCAGCACCCAGCGAGCAAGGCCAGCGGCCTCATCGGCGCTGAGCGCGTAGCGGCGCTGGGCACCGTAGAAGCCGAGGCTGATCACCAGAAACGGCGAGGCCAGAAGCGCCGGACTGGTGATGCCGGCGTTGCTGCGGAGCAGGTTGAGGGCGAAATCGAGGCCGCGGCAGCCATCGTCCCAGCCGCTGCGCAGCTGCTCGAGCCGGAGATTGGCCACGGTGAGGAAGCGGGACTGGCCTGTCGCATGGGCCACCAGGTTCTTGAGGTGGATCCCTAAATCCAGTTCGAAACCGATCCTGGTGCAGTCGGCCTGGTAGGCCTGGAAGACCTGCAGGGAGCCGCGCCACTTGGCGGTGATCTGGGCGAGGGCGAGATCGGAGCTGCGCAGCTTGGCACCAAGGGAGTTGACCCGCACGAAGATCTCTGTCACTTCGTCGTAGGAGAGGCTGCGCTCCAGCACATCCATTCGGTAGACGTACTTGCGGATGCCGCGCAGACGGGCCAGGCGCTGGCTGTACTTCTGGTAGCGCTCATCGTCAAATCCTGTGACGCCAGCCCGCTGAAGAAAAGGTGCGTCACTGTCGACCTTGAACACCTCGCTGACCTTCACCCATTGGGGCAGCTGCTCGAGCTTGCGGGTGGAGACCACGAAGGTCATGCGATCGAAGCGCTTCTGCAGCTCGTCGTCTGAGGCGTCGGCTTCCTCCTCGATGGGTTCTTCTCCGTCGTCGCCTGCCTCGGCTGCCTCATCGATGGCATCGGTGGTGTTGTCGTCCACCTCGGTGACCACACTGAGCTGATCCGGATGGTCGAGGTTGAACAGCAGCTCGATGGGCCGGACCCGACCATTCACCTGCACAGGTTCGCCCCGGATCACAGCCGAGAGGGATGTGAGCCGTTGCTGACCGTCGAGCAGGAGCTGGGTTTTGGCGTAGGGATTGTCCTGTTGGCCAACAGCAAAGTTCTGCTCCGGGACCGGCTCATCGGTTTCCCAGATCAGGATGGCACCGGAGGGATAGCCGCGATAGAGAGAATCGAGCAGATCGCGCACACGGGTGGATCGCCAGACGTAGCGGCGCTGCATCTCGGGCAGGCGCAACTCACCGCGCTCAATCTTGCTGACCAGTTCTTCGACGGTGGCTTCTGCTTTGGCCATAGATCAGCTGGTCTCACCCTCGAGATCGCTCAGGAGCTGGGTGCACTGCTTGAGAAGAGCAGGCAGGTTGATCTGGATGACGCCCCAGACCAGTTGGTCGTTGATGATGGCATACTCGTGGTTGAGCTTGTTTCGAAAGCTGATGATCTGTGGTGCCTCATGAATCTGGGAAAATAGATCAACATCTCGCTGAGAGAGCTGATTGAGCGCCTCACCGATGATCGTGAACTCCCGCTCAACCGACGATCGAATCAGGCGGCTGTTGCTGTAACCATCGAGGTTGATGTCAGCGACGGCCTGCTGGATGGCGTGACCAGCCTCGATCACATCGCTGAGGAAGGCCCGAGGATCACGCTTCATAGATCAGCTGCTTCGACGCCTCGATGTCGCGGCTTACGTAGGGGTTGCGCACGGCATCGGCCATCACAAGGTCCACCGGCTTGCCGGTGATCGAGGCCAGTTGCTGCTCCAGACCGAAGTAGGCCTGCACAAGGGCGCCAGGCTCGATCGGCTGGAACTCCACGAGCAGATCCAGGTCGCTGCGGGTGGGGTCGAAGTCGTCGCGCAGTGCCGAGCCGAACAGATGCATGCGCAGCACTTGGTGGCGCCGGCAGGCGTCGGCGATGGCATCGAGCTGTGGCTGGGCGAGGGCGAGGCTCATAGCACCAGTCCGATCTGGACAGTCTGGCCCGAATCAGGTGGCGGAGTCTTTGGCGGACGCCCCCGCCCCTTGCCCCCTACTGCGCTGCCGACAGCTTTGCTGGCCTTGGCCGCCGCCTTCCCTCCCTTGATGTGCAACCCCAGCGCCATCTCCTCTTCATAACGCTCGGCGTTGAGGGCCAGTAGGCGAGCCAGCACGTCGTCGCGGACGGCATCGGGCCAGCGGTAGCGCCAGGGGAGTTTGCGGCGGCCGGTGATGGCGCCGTAGGCCTGCAGCTGGCCCTGGAAGTCGAGGGCGTCGTTGGCGTCCCAGAAGAACAGATTGCCGTCGTCGATGCGTTGCTGTAGGTCTTCGGGGAGCTGGATGTCGTCTTCGAGATCGAGGTAATCGAGGCCGAAGCCGCAGGCGGTTGACACATCACTCCAGCCGTAGGCGGCCAGCACCGCCTGATCCATTTCGCCATGGAGCCTGCGCAACTCGTGTAGCTCGGGGCTGGTTTCCACGGGATCGTGGAAGCGGTTGTAGGTGCTGGTGAGGCCTTCGTTGTTGGCGATCATCAGCTCGGCTCGAAACTGGTGATAGCACCCGCCGATGGCTTCGAGGCTTTGGAGGGTGGTTTCGTGGGTTGGATCGTTGGCGTTGGCGTCGAGCAGAGCGGCGGGGAAGGGGAAGGTTTCGAAGCAGTCGGAGGGGGTATAGCGTAGGTCATCCTTCATAGATGAACCAGTGAAATATGCCCAAAAACGATGCAGGCTTGATTGCGACAATGAAAAGCCGTATGACGAACCAAGTGTCAGGACTCCAAGGCTATGCGCAAATACAGCGGGTAGCGGCATCCAAGTGGTGGCAACCGCATTTGCCGTCAATGCTATTGCGAGTACCCGATCCCAGTCCGCGATGGCCGAATACAGATCAGCTCTCAGTCTCTCAAATTGCCACCATGGCGCTGTTGAGTGTGAACCCCTCGTCCCTTGAACCTTTCGCTCAACTATCGCCATCAGCTCCGGCCACTCTCTCCAGCACTCTTCCGCGCCGCGCTCGCCAAAATTGATCACATAGCGGTGATGGGCATGGGTGGGGCTGCTGTTCACCTCCTCGCCGCCGATGTAGGGGAAGATCACCTCAGCGTTCTTCTGGTTCTCGGCAATCAGGCGCTCCATCCTGGCGATCGGCGAGGGGATGCCAGGTGTCTCGTCATCGGCCGGGCCGGAATCATCGAAGGTGAAACCCATACCCAGCACGATTGAGCCCTGGAAGCTCTTGCCAGCATTGGCCGCCAGCTGTTTGGGATCCTCATGGCCGCCATTGGCAAACAGGAAGGCCGTGATCTGCTCCACGGGCCGCAGCTCCAGCCGCTTGGCTCCGGCGTAGACGCCCTTGAGCAGGTGCACCACGCTCACCACCACGGCCGCTACGCCCGGCCATTTGTATCGTTTGCGCGCGGCATAGATCGTGCCGCCGTTCAGGCAGATCCAGCGCAGGCCGGTGCTACGCGTGTCGCCCTGAGCGATGGTGTTGGTTGCGATCAGCCCCAGCGATCCGCCAGGCCGCAGCAGCTGGAAGCAGCGGCGGAAGAAGTGGGCCACCAGATCGGCATTGCCGTGGCTCTCGGGATGCAGTTGCTTGAACCAATCGAGGATGCCGGCGGGGCTGCCTTCGGCGATGGTGTTCTTGCCGGCAAAGGGTGGATTGCCCACAAGCACATCAAACCCGCCACGCCCGTCGCCAAACACCTCCGGAAACTCCAGATCCCAGTGGAAGGGGGTGATGCCCTTGTCGCCTGCGGCCAGTCGATCGCGGATCTCCTGGACGGAATCCTGCAAGCCCTCATCCTCAAAGGCGCCACTGAGCATGGCCAGATACACCTGCTGCTTGTCGTCACGTTCTTTTGGCCTTGCCGCATCAAAGAAGGCCGCCACCATCAGATCACCTGCCTGGCGCAGGCCATCGGTGGCCTTGATCTGTTGCTGCAGCAGCACCCACTTGCGGTCGTAGTCGTCATCCTTGAGGGTGTCTTCCGCGAAGCTGCTGCGCAGTTCGGCACAGGCCTGCACATAGGTGCCCTTGCGTTCCCGCAGGAGGAGAAGCTGCACCGCTTCACTGGCGTCCTCGATCTCGGCCAGCGAATAGCCCACCAGCGAATCACCGCACTTCAGCGCGTGATCCACGAAGGTGAACGGCTGTTCCTTGCTGAGGGTCACCAGCCACAGCGACAGCTTGGCCAGATTCACCGCAAACGGGTTCTTGTCCACGCCATAGAGGCAGCGCTGGGCGATCAGGCGGCGGGCCACCGTGTCTTTGTCCCAGTCCTGGCGGAATCCCTCGGGGTAGCCCTGCCGCTCCCAGGCCTGCACCAGCCAGCCCGCCAGATAGCGGCACACCGCCACCAGAAAGGCGCCCGAGCCCATGGCCGGGTCGCACACCTTCAGGGCCAGGATCTGCTCGGCCGTGGGTTTGTGGTGGCAACGCTCCAGCCAGGGGCGGAAGGCCTCGGCCACGATCGGCTCAGTGAGCGCCCTTGGCGTGTAGTGGCTGCCGCTGCGGCGCCGTTCAGCCGTGGGCTGCAGGATCAGGCTGCCGCTCGCCAGTCCGTTGGGGGTGTGGGGGGAGAGTTTCTTGTCGAGCGCCAGGCACAGCTCGGCCAGGCTGGTGGCGCTTTTGAGCTCGCTCTTCACCTTGGCGGGCAACTTGAGGGCTACGCCGGCCTGCTCATCGAGCCACTTCTCGCGCTTGGATCCGCTCACCGCCAGCAGCTGGTCGGCGTCCACCACCACCGTGATCGTGATCTTCTGGCGCGGCGGCCGATACGTAATCCCCACGCTGGGGCCCTGGGCCGCCTCCACCGTGAAGCCCATGATCCCCTCATAGACCGAGCCGATCTGCTCGACATCGAGGGAGCGGTAGCTGAGCCGTTGGGCCACCTTGCTGTCGTCGGCCAGCCACAACAGCCGGCTCAGCACTTTTTCGACGACGTCATCGCTGACGGCGGGCAGGTTGGTGAGGATGCCATCGCCGTAGTCGCTGCCTGGTTCGCGGCCCTCCAAGAATGGGTAGGCGTCGGGATCGAACAGCTCGCCGTGGCGCGCCGGCAGGTAGGCCGGATCGGCGCCGCCGCCGTCGTACACCAGCCGGAACAGGCTCAGCAGTGAGGCCCAGGCGCCGCGCCGGTCGACCATCGCTCCCTGGTGCTCAAAGCGCTCCTGGCGCAGGCGATCGGCCAGGGCGCTGACGCTGTAGTGCTGGCCGTAGAGCGAATCGCTGGGCATCAGCGCTTCGTCTTCCGCGTAGAGCAGGAACACCAGCCGCAGCAGCACCGTGATCAGGCCGCCATACAGATGCTTCTGGCCCTTCTCGCTCCTGGGCAGCTCGCCCAATACGGTGCGGCCGGATTCCTGAGCCAGGCGCTCGGCCGCATCGAAGCCCAGCAGCAGTTCCCACAGGGCCTCGAGCACCTGCTCGGCCAGGCGGGCGCTCACCTCGTTCTGGTTCTTGCGGCTGGCCGCCAGCAGCGCCGGCAGGCGTTGCTCCGGGTTGCCGCCGAACAGCCGGTCGACCCCCAGCAGCAACTCCAGGGCGCCAAGCATCGGCCGGCCCGCCACTTCGGCCATCGGCTCCAGTGGCATCGTCAGCCAGCCGCTCGATTCGCCCCGCGGAGCATGCAGCAATCGCAGCTCGGAGCCGTTGAACAGCAGGCCGATCGGGTGCTCGGTTTCCTTGAGCAGCCGCTCAAAGCGCTGCTGGGGGGTGGCATCCCAGCCGTGGCCGCTGGGGTTCCAGGGCTCATCGAAGTTGCGCCCCCATTCGCCCAGCTGGGTGAGATCGAGCACCAGGGCCTGCAGGTCCTCGCCTTCGAACTTGGGTACGCCGTGGGTGGGGCGCAGGGTTTCGCCGTATTCGCTGAGCACCACCTCGGGCACGGCGCTCATCTCGCTGGCGGCCACCAGGTCGGCGTCGCCCCAGTCGAGCAGTTCGCTGGCCAGCAGCTGGAAGCCCGGCACCACCTGAATCGGCTCGCCCGCCGTGTTGTCGTGCTCTTCCAGCAGCGCCTCAAGCTGGCGCTGGCGGCTTGAGAGGTAGGCCGTGCCCTGGTTGGGAAACAACTCCAGCTTGGTGAGCACCGCTGGGGCCACCACCAGACCCACGGGCTGCACCAGGCCGAGCCACTGCTCGTGGGTGTGGGCGCCGGGACTGCCGTAGGCCATCAGCGGGTCTCCTTCAGGGGCGTGATGCAACCAAAACGGATCCATACTGATGGGATCACCGGTGGATGGCTGGCTGCCATGGCCAAAACGATCACGCTCAAGAACCTGCCCGATGCCCTCCATGCAAGGCTCACCGCCGCCGCCAAGCGGCACCGTCGCAGCCTCAACAACGAGGCGATCGTCTGCCTGGAGGCCGGACTTGGGGCACCATCCACATCCGTGGATGAAGAGCTGGCGGACATCCGAGCCCTGCGCGAAAGCCTCGGTCCCCACAGCTTTGAACCTGATGAGATCGATGCTTTCAAGCGGGAGGGGCGACCTTGATCGTGGTGGATACCAACGTCGTGGCCTATCTGCTGCTGCCCGGCCCCCGGACAGAGCTGGCAGAGGCTCTGCGCCGGCAGGATCGCCAATGGGCGGCACCGCCGCTCTGGCGCAGCGAGTTCCGCAATGTTCTGACTCAGCACGTTCGGCGAGATCTGCTGAAACTGCCAGCTGCCCTGGCTCTCATGCAAAAAGCTGAGGTCCTCCTTTCTGCCCATGAACAAGCCGTGGCGTCGGAGCATGTGCTGCATCTGGTGAGCACCAGCACTTGCAGTTCCTACGACTGTGAGTTCGTGGCCGCAGCGCAACAGTTGGGCGTTGCATTGATCACAGAAGATCGGGCGATCCTGGCGGCCTTCCAGGATGTGGCGCAGTCCCTGCATCAGGGCACCTCCTGAGGCCACAGGTAGATCGCCCCGGCCGGCTCCACCCGGTTGGTCTGCAGGGCAAAGGTGCGGCGGATGCGCTCGGGCTCGTGGGCCAGGTCGGCATCGATGGTTTGCAGCCGCTTCTCCCAGTACTTGCGGTTGTCCTCCAGCTGGCGCCGTTCCGCCTTGATGTCCCCCAGATCAAGCAGCAGCTGGTCGAGGTTGTCGTTGGTGCGGCGGCGGGTGCTGGTGATGCGCTGGCGTTGCTCCTCCAGCACCCGCACAAAACGGGCCACCTCTTCCTCTGCGCGTTTGGCGAGCTTCTGGGCGGCGTCCTGGCGTCGCTCGTCGACCACGCGATCGAGGGCCTCGCGAAGCTGGCCTACATCAGCGCTCAGGTGCTCCTGCAACGCCGCCGCCGCCGACTCCGGTGCCTCAAGCTGCTGCTGGAGGCATTCCTGCAACTCCTTCATCGCCCGTTCGCTCTTCTCCACGCTGAGCTTGCGCAATCGCCGGTTGGGATCGGCTGGATCCCATTCGGCCACCACCGCCAGCACCTCATCGTGCAGCCGCGAGGCCCCATGGCCGTAGAGGGAGAGGCGCGCCAGCACAATCAGCTTGGCCGTGTCGTCGGCCGTGCCCAGCACCGCGGCGCGGCTGAGCAGATCGCTCTGGAAGCCGCGCATCAGGAAGCGATTGAGCAGCCGCATCACCAACGGATGCTCCAGGTGCAGGTGCACCCGATCGGCGTTCACCTCCTGCGGGTCCTGGAACACAACCGGCTGCAGCTGCGTCTCCTGGCGCCACTGCCACAGCTTCTGGCCTGGCTGCCGCGGTGGCCGCAGGGCATCGAGCACATCGCCCCACGCCGCCTCGCCTCCGGGCAACTGGTCTGCCGTCGGGAACTCCCAGATGGCACGATCAGGATCCTGCGCTGCCTGGTCGGTATCGCGCGGAATCAAGGCCAGATGCTGCTTGCCATGGCGCTCTCCGCTGAGCTGCAGGCTGGTATTGAGGGCATGGCGGAACTGAGTGCGGCTGAAGTTCAACCACTTCGTTGATCGATCCAGATACCCCTTCAACGTGTTCACCTGCTTCTGAAGGTCCTCCTTGCGGTCGCGGCTGCCCTCCAGCTCTTCATCGAGCAGGGCGCGGGTGAGGCGGAGGTCTTCCTCCTGATCCAGGCCCTTGATGTCGGCGATGGTCCGCGCCATTGCCGTGGGGTTGATGCCCTTGGCCAGCAGCTCGTTGAGTTTGCGGATCACCACCGGCGGCAGGCAGCCCAGCTCCTTGCGGATCTGATCCGTCTTGCGCACCACCGTGTCGAGAACGGCATCTTCCGGGCGCTGCGGCAGCACGAAGTAATGGCAGAACACCTGCGGGGCGCGCTGCAGGGTGCGATCGATGCGGCCGTTGCGCTGCTCCATCCGCCCCGGATTCCAGGGCACGTCGAAGTGCACCAGCCGCTTGCAGTGGTTCTGCAGGTTCACGCCTTCCCGTGCGGCATCGGTGGCGATCAGGATTCGCAGTGGGTTGTCCTGGGGCGGGCTATAGAAGCTGCGCTTGATCGCTTCCCGCTTTTCATTGCCGATGCCACCGTGGAAGGTGGCGATGCGCTCATTGGCTTGTTCGCTGCCGGCGATCAGTTCCCGCAGCCGCCGTTCCAGCCAGTCCTTGGTGTCGGCGTATTCGGTAAAGATCAGCAGGCGTTCGCCTGCCCATTCGGCGCCCTGCTGCCCCAGGCGGGGGCAGAGGTGCTCGCGGATCAGTTGTTCCAGCCGTTGCACGCGGCTGTCGGCTTGGTAACGGGCCGCTTCGGCGATCTCCTGCATTGCATTGAGCAGCGTCCATTCCTCCTCGCTGGCCTCCAGTGCCGAGCGCACGGCCGCCTCGTGCTGGGCGTCGGCCTCCTGCAGCAGTTCCTCCTCATCCCCCTCGGCGCGATCGTCGTCGCCATCAATGGCGCTCTGCAGCAGATCGAGGGCTTCCAGCCGCACCTCACGCTGCCTTCCTGCTTTGGAAGCCCGTTTTTCGAGAGTGTTCCGATGCACCCTCAAGGTGCGATCGAAGGCGGCGATCGAGCTCAGCAGCCGCTTCTGCAGGTTCGAGATCACCAGGTTCTCGGCAGCCCGCTCACGCTTGCCGGCGCTCGCCAGGCGCTGATTGCGCATCTCCCGGTAGCGGCTGAGCAGCTCGGCCAGCTTGATCTCAGGGGTATCCGGCGGCAGGTCATCAATGACCTCGGGCAACACCAGCCGCTCGGGCAGCTCCACACCGATCTGGCGCAGGTCCTCCTTGAGACGACGCACCATCACGTCCTCGAGGTCCTGCTTGCGCACGGCCACGCCACGGCAGAAGCGGGTGGGATCGAGGATTTCCAGCAGGGCCGAGAAGCTGTTGCTGTGGCCGTTGTGGGGCGTGGCCGAAAGGAACAGCTTGTGCTCGAAGCGGCCCGCCAGATCACGGATCGAGCGGGTGAGCTTGGAATCGATCGCAAACTTCGAGCCGCTGGCCGGGGCGGCGTTGTGGGCCTCGTCGAGGATCAGCAGCGCCTGCTTGCCCCCATCGCCGAGCCAGTCGCGCAGCGGCCCGGCATAGGCCTCATCACGCACCAGGGCCTGGCTGAGGATGAATCGGGTGTGGGTGGCCCAGGGGTTGATGCCCCAGCCCCGCTGCCGCCGCATCTCCGTGATGTACTGCCGGTCCATCACGGCAAAGCCGAGCCCGAAGCGGCTCTCCATCTCCCCCTTCCACTGCAGGACCACCGATGGCGGCGCCACCACCACCACCCGGTGCACCTTCTGACGCAGCAGCAGCTCGCGCATGATCAGGCCGGCCTCGATCGTCTTGCCCAGACCCACGTCATCGGCGATGAACAGGCTCACCCGCGGCATGCGCAGGGCCTTTCGCAGCGGCTCGAGCTGGTAGGGCTTCACATCGATGCCGGCCCGCAGCGGCGCCTGGAACAGGCCCGGGTCGGTGCTGGTGACGCAGTTCCAGCGCAGGGTGCTGAGGTAGCTGCCGAACACCCGCGGCTCATCGAAGCCCCGCTGGCCCACCGTGTCCCAGGTGGTTTCGCCGCGCACCTCGGCATCCACTTCCCGCTCCCAGAACACCTCCAGCAGCTGGCCGTTGGCGTCGTCATCGAGACAGGCCATCCGTACCACCGTGTCGCCGCCCTTCGTCTCCGGCAGCGCAACGTCCTCCACCAGCCAGCGGTGGCTGCGGCAGTGGACGACACAGCCCCGGGTGGGCAGCAACGGCGTTTCGAAAACGGCTTCCTGCATCAGGCTCTGTCGTGATCCAAACGGCGTGGCTCTGGCGCGGATCTCACCCATTCTGTTGACTCAAAAACCGGTGTCAGCCTCAGCGTCCATGCCGGTCCTGCATCACGTTGGCGCTGCGGATCTCCATCCGCAGCCGCCGCAGGCACTGCCGCGCCGGGTTGGTATTCACCGCCACCTCCGGCAGCAGCAGCCATAGCTGATCAACCAGGGGCGACGGCTCGGCCAAGGTCTCCAGCCCGTTGTCGGCCAGCCAGCCCGGCCCCAGCAGCGCCGGGCAGAGCGGCAGGGCCAGCCCCCGGTCCAGGGCCCGCTTCACCCAGGCGGCCGGCTCCTGGCAGGCCGCCGGCTGGGGCTCCACCGCGAAACCCCGGGCGGTCACGGCCTGATGCAGCAGCGGGGCCGCGCCCCTGGGAGGAAGCAACACCCGGCGCGCCCCTGGCGCGGCGGCCACCAGTTGCAGATTCAGCCGTCCCAAGGGCAGGGCCCTGAGGCCATCCCAGCGGGGCACCTCGCCGGGGGGCAAAGGCTGCGGGAGGGAGAACGCGCTCACGATGGCCCCATCCAGCAGGCCGTGGCCCACCAGTCCGGCCCAGTGGTCGCCGCTGCGGCAGCGGGGCGGCACCGGCTGCACCCCGGCCAGGCCGGCCAGCAGGCTCTGGTGGAGCACGTCGGTGCCGATGCGCAGCAGGCCCTCCATCAGGCGGTGCTCCCGGGAGGCCAGCCGCAGGTGGTGCAGGCACGGGTTATGGCCATGGCGGCATACGGGCGAGCCCCGCTCCGGCACCAGGCGGAACTGCTGCTGCATCAGCCGCAGGCTGCGGCTCACCGTGGACTGGTGCATGGCCAGGGCCGCTCCCGCCCTGGCCTGGGATCCGGCCAGTTCGAGGTAGTCCAGGATGTGCAGATCCTCCAGCGGCATCGGCGGGCGGTAGGGGCTGGCCACGCGGGACAGAGGGGTTGCGGAAGGCAGCATCGCCGCTCCCAATGCTCACCAGCGCACCCCTCGTGCGAAAGAGTGGTGGGGTCTCCCCGGTTGCTGTCGCCATGGCGTCCCTGCGCTGCCACCTGCTGATCGGCCAGCCCGCCAGCGGCAAGACCACCCTCGCCCGGGCCCTGGCGCCCCTGCTGGCCGGCTCTGGGGATCCCCCCGCCCTGGTGCTTTCCACCGACGCGATCCGGGCGGAGGTCTTCGGGGATGCGGCGGTGCAGGGCCCCTGGGTCGACATCCAGCAGCGGCTGCACCAGCGCCTGGTGGAGGCCGTAGCGGCCGGCATCCCGGTGATCGTGGATGCCACCCACGCCCGCCGGGCCTGGCGGCTGGCGATCACCCAGGCCCTGCCCCTGCCGGCACCGGTGGAGTGGATCGGCTGGTGGCTGTACACCGACCTGCCCACCTCGCTGGCGTGGAACGCCCGGCGCAGCCGGCCGGTGCCGGTGCCGGTGATCCAGGAGATGGCGGCCGCCCTGGCCGACCCCCACTTCGGGCCGATGCGTGCCGAGGGCTTCGCCGCCCTCTGCAGCGTGGTGCCCACCCACCACGACGACCTGACGCCGGTGCTGCAGGCGGAGCTGGCGGCGCTGGATCGGCGCATCCGCTCGGCCACCAACCGGGAGCGCCAGGTGCAGCGCCACGGCTACTCCCGCCTGCTGGATCAGGAACGGTTGCTGTTCCTGATCCGGCTGCTGAGCACCTGGCCCGACCTGGCGGCCAGTGATCCCGCCGGCGCCGAGGAGCTGGGGGCGATCCTCTCCCCGTTGCCGGAGGGCGATCTGGCCGATCGAGCGGCGGCCTTCCTGGGCCGCCTGCATGGCGATGCCTACGCCGATGCGGCCGCGATCCGGCGGGATCTGGCCTGGCTGGAGGCCAACGGCTTCTGCAGCGCCGTGCCCAGCACGACGCCGATCCAGCTGGCGCCCCTGGCCCGGACCTCCCACGGGGCCGTCCATGGCGGCCTGCCGCCCATGGGCGACGGGCCGGTGTTCCAGCGGGTGATGACCCTGCTGCGCCACCTGCTCCAGGAGCCCTTCGACCGGCCGGCCGAGCGCGGCAGCAACCTGCACCAGCACCTGATCGCCGCCACCGAGGCGATCCCGGGGGCCTACCTGCCGGGGGAAACGGCCACCCTGCGCAAGGACCTCGAGAAGATCCTCACCCCCTACGGCTTCCGCCACCGCAATGACAACGTGCGCCACGGCTACTGCCTCGGCACCGCCGTGCTCTCGCCGCCGCGGCTGCGGGAGCTCCACAACGTGGTGCGCCAGACCGCCGGGCGCCTGGCCGACCCCTCCGCCCAGGACCTGCTCACCGAGCTGGACGAGCGGCTGGGCTGGTCGGGCATCAGCGCCACCGAACAGGCACCGGTGCGCAGCTACGCCCGCCACGCCGTGGTGGACATGGCCCTGGTGCGGCGCGATTCGCTGGCCGCGCCGCGCCGCGCCGAGGCGATCGAGACGGCGATCGTGGAGCACCGCCGCGTGCTGCTGAAACGTTTTGCGGAGATGGGGAGCTTTGCTGACGGCCCCAGCGGGGAGCTGCGGGTCTGGCCGCTGCAGCTGATCTTCCACAACGTCGGCTGGTATCTGCTGTTCGAGGAGGACCACCTCGGCCATGACCAGGGTCTGATCCGCTGCGAGCGGCTCGATCGCCTCGCCCTGGTCCAGTCCCGGGGCGACCTGCGCCGCAACGCCGACAGCCACGGGGCGGCCCTCAGGCGGCTGGAGCGGCTGCTGCACCACAGCGGCGGCATCTACTTCGGCATCGACCTGGAGCAGCAGCGGCAGATCGCCGGCCCGTCGGCCCAGCGCCGCAGCCAGGCGCTGGTGACCCTGCGCTTCTGCTGCGCCCCCTGGTCCTTCGCCTTCATCCGCGAGGGCCTGCAGCGCTACCCGATCGAGCACACCCGGTTCTCCCGGCCGCTCCCGGGGGACACCTGGTGGCACCACCCCAAGGCCCCCCACGTGCTCGAGCCCGGCCCGGCCGGCAGCAGCCACCCCTACCCGGTGGAGCTCGACCTGCCACCCTGGACCGTGGCCGCCGACATCGATCTGCGCAGCTGGCTGTTCGCCTTCGGCGGCGGCATCCGCATCGAGAGCCCCGATTCCCTCCGCCTTGAGCTGCTGCAGCGTTGCCGGGAAACCATCGAGGCCAACGGCACCCCGGAGGCCGAGCCCGCGGGATTCAACTTCCGCCGGCGCGCCCGGCCCGACTGAACGTCAGGGTCCGAGGGAGGCCACCGGCCGGCCTCAGATCGTCAGCGTCACCCGGCTGAGCAGGGTGGTGGCGCCGGTGGCGATGAACTGGACCCCGATCGCCAGGGTGAACAGGCCCATCACCTTGATCAGCACCGTCATGCCCACATGGCCCAGCAGCCGGGTGAGGCGGGTGGCGAAGGTGAACATCAGGCCGATCAGGGCCGCCATCGCCACGATGGCCCCGAACAGTTCGAGGCGGTGGTCGAGGGTGCGGGCCGCCTCGGCATACACCGTGATCGTCGACATCGTGCCGGCGCCGGTGGTGAGGGGCAGGGAGATCGGCACGATCGCCGAAGAGGTCATCTGCCCCACATCCATGCGCGAGACATCGAAGCTCTTCTCGTGGGAATCACCGGGATCGGTGGCGTTCAGCATGCTCAGGCCGCTGAAGCCCAGCAGCAGGCCGCCGGCGATCTGGAAGGCACTGACGCTGATGCCGAAGAACTGGAGCACCGCCGTGCCCAGGACAAAGGCCCCCAGCATGATCAGCAGGCTGGAGAGGGTGGTGATGCGGATCACCCGCCGCACCTGGCTGCTCGGCAACCCCTGGCTCAGGGTGAGGAAGGGGCCGATGGCGGGGAAGTTGTTGGCCACGGCGAACAACCCCAGCAGGTAGTGCTGGAAGGTGCTCGGCACCAGCAGCTCGGGAGGGACGGCCATGGTGCCCACTATCGCTAGGGAGCGGCCGGCGGCTTCCACAGGGGCGGCGTCGCACCCGCCTCCAGCTGACGCAGGCCCTTGTGCTTCTCCTCGGCGGGCTTCAGGGGCAGGCTGGCGAACTGCACCGGCTTGCTGCCATCCAGCCCGGCCGCCAGCAGGCTGAGGGTCTCACCCGGCGACAGGTTGGTCTGGACCTTCGGCTGCAGCTGGCCCACCAGGAACGGCAGCTTCGCCAGCCGCTCCGGCTGCAGCATCCGCTCCCGGAGACTGCTGGCCACCAGCTGCTGGTTGCTGCGCCGGCCGGTGTCGCCCAGCCAGGGATCGCGGAAGCGCACCAGCTGCTCCACCTTGTTGCCCCCCAGCTGCTGCAGGCCGGCCTCCAGGTCGATGGTCAGTTTCTGGGTCCTGTCGGTGTAGCTCATCCGCCGCGGCGGGCTGAGTTCCAGCCCCCCCAGGCCGTTGACCAGATCCCGCAGCGCCCCCCGGGAGAGCACCAGGTAGCGGTCGGGGGCAGGGGGCTCCAGCCCCACCAGCTCCCGCACCGCATCGGCGGTGAGCGCCACACCCCCGAGGCGGAACGCCTCCCCCAGCCGCTTCGGACCCTTCTGCCCGGGCAGGTTCACCGCCAGTTCGGTGGGCAGGTTGAGCACCTGCAGGGGCCCCTCGGGATTGACCCGCACCAGCAGCAGGGCATCGGCGTTGGCCGGCCCGGCGGGGGCGGCCTTGTTGACCGGCGCGCCGATGGTCTCGGCGTCGCTGCCGATCACCAGCAGGGTGATGGCCCGCGCCGGCGGGGCGGCCAGGCTGGCCGGGCCCACCTCGGGGGTGGGCGCCAGGGCCCGGTCGGGCATCGGCCAGAGCAGCCCCAGGACGCCCATCCCCACCACGGCGCCGGCGGCGGTGATGCCGAGGCTCTTGAGCAGCCGTCCGGTGGCCGGACGCCGCTTCGCAGCCGGGGGCTGGGCCGTGGGGGTCCCGTTGCCGGGGGCCGGGGGTTCGTCGGGGCGGCGGGGCTTCCGGCGGGCGGGCATCGGGGCCGAAACGGAGGGGGGCTGGGGGCACTCTCGCGCAGGCGACGCCGCCCATCGGCCCGGAGGCCACCGCAGAGCGGCGGCATGGGAGCGCAACGACGGATAGCTTGAGCGTCGAGCTCCTGCGCCCACCACCGCTTGTCCTCCGTTCCTTCACCGGCGCCGTCGTCCCTGGCGCCGCACGATCGAGCCCGACCCCTGGCCAAGGGCAGCCCCAAACCGGCCAAGGATCTCTGCAGCGACTGCGGGCTCTGCGACAGCCGCTGGGTGGCCTACGTGCGCCGGGCCTGCGCCTTCCTCGAGCAGCGCTTCGAGGCCATGGAGGAGCAGGCCCACGGCCGCAGCCGCCGCCTCGACGACGAGGACGAGCTCTACTTCGGCGTGCACCAGCGCATGGTCACCGCCCGCCTGCGCCAGCCGATCGAGGGGGCCCAGTGGACCGGCATCGTCAGCCGCATCGGCGTGCGGGCACTGGAAACGGGCCTGGTGGATGCGGTGCTGTGCGTGCAGCAGAGCCCGGACGACCGCTTCACACCGGTGCCGGTGCTGGCCCGCACCCCCCAGGAGGTGCTGGCGGCGCGGGTGAACAAGCCCACCCTCTCCCCCAACCTCGAAGTGCTCGAGCAGCTGCCGGGCAGCGGCATCGAACGGCTGCTGGCCATCGGCGTGGGCTGTCAGATCCAGGCCCTGCGGGCCGTCCAGGCCACCCTGCCCCTGCAGAAGCTCTACGTGCTCGGCCTGCCCTGCGTCGACAACGTCAGCCGGGACGGGCTGCAGACCTTCCTGGAGAGCGCCAGCCGTTCCCCCGACACGGTGGTGCACTACGAGTTCATGCAGGACTTCCGCATCCACTTCCGCCACAGCGACGGACAGGAGGAAACCGTTCCCTTCTTCGGCCTCGACACGCCCGCCCTCAAGGACGTGTTCGCCCCCAGCTGCCTGAGCTGCTTCGACTACACCAATGCCGGCGCCGATCTGGTGGTGGGCTACATGGGCGCCAGCTTCGGCCGCCAGTGGGTCACCGTCCGCAACCCCCTCGGCCAGGAACTGCTGGATCTGGTGGAACCGGAGCTCGATCTGGCGCCGGTGACCAGCTCCGGCGACCGCCGCCAGGCGGTGCAGCAGGGCATCGACGCCTACGAAAAGGCCCTCAAGCTGCCCATGTGGCTCGCCGAACTGGTGGGGGTGTTCGTGCAGCGCTTCGGGCCGAAGGGGCTCGAGTACGGCCGCTTCTCGATCGATTCCCACTTCACCCGCAACGCCCTCTGGCTGCAGCGCCACCACCCGGAGAAGGTCGACGCCCACATCCCGGCCTTCGCCCGCCGGATCGTGTCCCGCTATCGCCTGCCGACACCGTGAGCGGCGACCCCCGCGCCTGCGGCGTGCTGCTCCACCCCACCGCCCTGCCGGGCACCCCGGCCTGTGGCAGCTTCGGGGCCGCCGCCCGCGACTGGATCGACCTGCTGGCCGCCGAGGGGGTGGGGGTGTGGCAGCTGCTGCCCCTGGCCCCCACCGACGGCACCGGCTCCCCCTACAGCTCCCCCAGCGGTTCGGCCCTCAACCCCTGGCTGATCGATGCCGACGACCTGGTGGTCGACGGCCTGATCACCGCCGCCGACCGGGACGCCCTGCCCACCGGACCCGAGGATCACCTCGATCCAGGGGCTGCCGGCGCGCGGGCGGCCGCCATCGCCACGGCCCTGGCCCGGCGCTGGGCGGAGCAGCCGCCGGAGCGACGGGCGGCCTTCGATCGCTGGGAGGAGCGCCAGCGTTTCTGGCTGGTCGACCACTGCCGCTTCATGGTGATCCGCCGCCTCCAGGACGGCCGGCCCTGGTGGGAGTGGCCCGAACCCCTGGCCCGACGCCAGCCCGCCGCCCTTCGGGCCCTGGTCGACGCCCGGAGCCAGGCCCTGCAGGAGGAGGCCCTGCTGCAGTGGCAGCTCCAGGTCCAGTGGGGCCGGCTGCAGGAGCGGGCCCACCGCCAGGGGGTGCGCCTGGTGGGGGATCTTCCCTTCTACGTGGCCCACGACAGCGCCGATGTCTGGAGCCAGCGGCGCCTGTTCTCCCTGCGCGCCGGCGGCGGCCTGGTGGAGCAGAGCGGGGTGCCGCCGGACTACTTCTCCGCCACCGGCCAGCTCTGGGGCACCCCGGTCTACCGCTGGTGGGTGCACCGGCTCACGGGATTCCGCTGGTGGCTGCGGCGCTTGCAGCGGCAGCTGGAGCTGATGGATCTGCTGCGGCTCGACCACTTCCGGGCCCTGGAGGCCTACTGGAGCGTCCCCGGCGCCGATGCCACCGCCGAGCACGGCTCCTGGCGTCCCTCCCCCGGCGCCGCCCTGCTGGGCGGCCTGCGGTCCCGCTGCCGCCGCCAGGGACGGCTGCTTCCCGGCGGCCGGCTGCCGCTGATCGCCGAAGACCTGGGCGTCATCACCCCGGCGGTGGAGGCCCTGCGGGATCGTTTCGCCCTGCCGGGGATGAAGATCCTCCAGTTCGCCTTCGACGGCAACGACGACAACCCCTACTTGCCGGCCAACTACAGCGGCAGCCGCTGGGTGGTGTACACCGGCACCCACGACAACGCCACCAGCCTCGGCTGGTGGCGGGATCTCGACGACGGCGCCCGGGGCCGGGTGGCGGCGGTGGTGGGGGCTGAGGTGCGGGCGCCGAGCTGGCAGCTGCTGGAGGTGGCGCTGGCCTCGCCGGCCGATCTGGCGGTGGTGCCCCTGCAGGACCTGCTGGAGCTGGGCGATGAGGCCCGCTTCAACACCCCCGGCACCATCGAGGGCAACTGGAGCTGGCGGCTGTCGCGCCCCGTCTCCGCCCTGGCGGGGCCCCTCCAGGGCTTCGGCGCCATGGCGGCCCGCTACGGGCGGGGGCGCGGGGCGGCGGCCGGAGCCGGAGCCGGAGCCGGGGGCGGGTAGAGGAACTGGGCCTGGCCCTGGGGCGTGGCCGCCACACCGCCGGGTTCGGCGGCCCCGGCCGGAGCCAGCGGCTGGCCGTTCCAGCGCACGGACCCGGCCGGCGGCGCCGGCTCAAGCCGCAGGCTGAAGGGGGGCAGCACCGGCAGGCTGAGGCTGCCCTGCACCGCCGGCAGCTGGGTTTCGACGCCCCGGTCGCTGCGCAGGGACAGCCGGGTGGGCCTGGCCAGCTCCAGGCGCAGCAGGCCGAGGGCGAGATCGGGGCGGTTCTGCCTGGTCTCGCGGCGCAGCCGCTGCAGCCCCTGGCCGGCGGCGGCCTTGCCCAGGGGGCGCAGGTCGGGATAGGCCCCCAGGATGGCCCGGTCCGCATCCTCCAGATCGGCCCGGTCGCTCTGCTCGGCGCTCAGGGGCGGGATCGGTCGCAGCACATGCAGCCCCTGGGCGGCCAGCCGGCGCTGCTGCAGATTGAGCCCATAGATCAGACCGCCGCACAGCACCGCGTAGAGCACGGTGCCCTGCCAGGTGGTGAAGACATCGATCGAACCCGGGGTGAAGCGCAGCAGCACCGTGTCCCGCCGCCGGCCGTGGTGGCGGTCCTGCTCCGGTGGCAGCACGCCGTCGAGGCTGCCGCCGGGCAGCTCCAGGTGCTGCTCCAGCAGCGGCAGCATCGTGCGCAGATAGGCCGCCTCCGGCAGCCGGTCCCGCCAGCCCCGCTCCAGGGCCTCCAGCACGGCGGTGCTGATGCGGGTGTCGAGGGCAAGCTGGCGCAGGCCGAGGCCGCGGCTCTCGCGGGCCTCCCGCAGCTGCTGGCCGGCGACCAGGAGGGGATCCTGGGGCCGCTCCTCGACGACCGGACGCGACGGGCGCTGGCCCGGCAGGCGCTCGCGCAGGCGCTGGAGCAGGGGCTTGGCCGGAGTGGGCAAGGAAGGGGGGCTCAGGGAGCGACGGCCAGGGGGCCCCATTCTCCCGGTTCGACCCTGCGCCAGGCCCCTTCCGCCAGATCCCCCAGCGACACCGGGCCGATGGCGATCCGGCTGAGGTCGAGCACGGGGTGGCCGAGGATCTCGGCGGTGCGCCGGATCTGGCGGTTGCGGCCCTCCCGCAGCACCAGCTCCAGCAGGGTGGCGCCGCGGTGGTGGCGCAGCCGCCGCAGCTCCACCGGCAGGCTGGGCAGGCCGTCGAGGGGCACACCGGCCCGCCAACGCTCCAGGGTGGCGGTGCGGGGCAGCCCCTCCACCCAGACCCGGTAGGTCTTGCGATGGCCGTAGCGGGGATGGGTGAGGCGCAGGGTGAGGGCGCCGTCGTTGCTGAGCAGCAGGGCGCCGCGGCTGTCGGCGTCGAGCCGGCCCACCGGGTGCAGGCCGGGGCGCAGTTCCGGCGGCAGCAGCTCCAGCACGGTGGGGCGGCCGTGGGGGTCATGGCAGGTGCTGAGCACCCCGACCGGTTTGTGCAGCAGCAGTGTCAGGGTGGCGGCCGGCAGCTCCAGGGGCCGGCCGTCGACACTGATCCGGTCGCAGGCGGGGTCGGCCCGATCCCCGAGCTGGGCCAACTCGCCGTTGACCCGCACCCGGCCGTCGCGCAGCCAGGTCTCGGCCTGACGGCGGGAGCAGAGCCCAGCGGCCGCCACGAGTTTCTGAAGCCGTTCGGCGCCCATGGCTCCATTGTGGGCACCGCTCCAGGTCGGAGCGAGTCCGCGAAGTGATGGTAGATTTACGAAACCAAATGGTTTCGTAACAAGGGACGATGCCTTCGATCACCGTCACGGCTGCTTCCACGGTTACGGCTGCCTCCGCGTCCCTGCTGGTCCCCACCGGCGATTCGCTGCGTTCCTACCTGCGGGACATCGGCCGCGTGCCGCTGCTCAGCCATGAGCAGGAGATCACCCTGGGCCGCCAGGTCCAGGAGCTGATGACCCTTGAGGAGCTGCGCGAGGAACTCACCCTGCGCTCCGGTGGGGAAGAGCCCAGCCCCGAGCTGCTGGCCGCCGAGGCGGGCCTCACCCCGGCGATGCTGCGCAAGCGCCTGCACGCCGGCCGCCGCGCCAAGGAGCGCATGGTGGCCGCCAACCTGCGCCTGGTGGTGAGT
>PVWP01000013.1 GCA_003003925.1 Aphanothece cf. minutissima CCALA 015 | reverse complement strand
GCCGCCCTCTGGCCCGAGAAGTTCACCAACGTCACCAACGGCGTCACCCCCCGGCGCTGGGTGGCCCTGGCCAATCCCCAGCTCTCGGCCCTGCTGGATGCCTCGATCGGCGACGGCTGGGTGCGCAACCTGGACGAACTGCGCCAGCTGGAGCGCTACGCCGACGACAGCGGCTTCCTGGAGCACTGGGGAGCCACCAAGCTGTCGGTGAAGCGCCATCTCACCCACTACATCCATCGCCACACGGGTGTCCTGGTGGATCCCGCCTCGATGTTCGACGTGCAGGTGAAGCGCATCCACGAGTACAAGCGCCAGCACCTCAATGCCCTCCAGGTGATCGCCCAGTACCTGCGCATCAAGAACGGCCTCACAGGCGGCATGGCCCCCCGCACCGTGATCTTCGGGGGCAAGGCCGCCCCCGGCTACGCCATGGCCAAGCTGATCATCCGCTTCATCAACGGCATCGCCGACGTCGTCAACGCCGATCCCGACATGGACGGCCGCCTGCGCGTCATCTTCCTGGCCGACTACAACGTCAAGCTCGGGGAGCGGGTCTATCCCGCCGCCGACCTCTCCGAGCAGATCTCCACCGCCGGCCTCGAGGCCTCCGGCACCGGCAACATGAAATTCATGATGAACGGCGCCCTCACCATCGGCACCCTCGATGGCGCCAACGTCGAGATCCGTGAGCAGGTGGGCGATGACAACTTCTTCCTCTTCGGCCGCACCACCGAAGGCATTGCCGAACTCAAGCAGCAGGGCTACCGGCCCTGGGAGCTGATCGGCTCCACCCCGGAGCTGCCGGAGGTGCTGCACCTGATCGAGAGCGGCCACTTCAGCAACGGTGACAAGGAGCTGTTCCGCCCGCTGCTGGAGAACCTCACCGGCCGCGACCCCTTCTTCGTGCTGGCCGACTTTGCCGCCTACCTGAAGGCCCAGCAGGACGTGAGCGACGCCTGGAGCGACCGTCCGCGCTGGAACCGGATGTCGCTGCTGAACACCGCCCGCAGCGGCCTGTTCTCCTCCGATCGCTCGATCCGGGAGTACTGCGAGCGGATCTGGCAGGCGGAGGAGTTCCCCGTGACCATCACCTGCGAGATCGATGAAGCTCCGGCCAAGGGCCGCCGACTGCCGGCGGCGCCGTGAGGGTGGCCCGGTGAGGCTGGCCTGAGGCGGACCGGGGGCTTCAGCCGCCCCGGTGATCGGGCAGGTCGGGTGTCTGGTGCAGCAGGCGGTTGAGGCGCAGCCGGTCGGCGTTGAGGGGATCGGGGGCGAGCTCACCGGCCACCTCCCGGAAGGTCTGCTCGACGGGCTCAGGCACCCGCACATCGAAGATGCGCTCCATCAGGGCCTCGATGGAGAAGAGGTGGGCGTTGATGTTCTCCAGGTCGGCCATGGCCTGCTGAATCGCCTCCTGCTCCGCGGGCACCTCGGCACCGGCCTCGGCTGGGGCGGCGTCCGGGGCTGCGGGGGTGGGGGGGGCGTCACCGTCGCCGTGCTGCTTCTGGAGCTCCTCCAGCACCCGGCCGGCGAGGGTGCGGAACGACTGCAGCGCTGCCCAGTTCAGCTCCTGCTGCTGACGCAGGCTGGGATTTTCTCGGATCAGCCGGTCGTGTTCCCGATAGAACCGCTGGCAATCAGGACATTGGCAGGGCTCTTCTGGCACCGCGTCCCTTCTTTCATTCAATGGTCATCATGGCACCGACCGGGAGCAGCGGAGCAAAAAGCGGCGCAGGAGCGCAACCGCTCAGGCGGCCATCGGGTCCTGATCGGGCTGGTCGCCGTCCTCCTGGAGCAGCGGCAGGGGAATCTCGATCGAGCTGACCACCTGGATCACATCGCGCAGGCGCATCGAATCGGCGAACCAGCCCATGGCCTGCTCCACATCGCCGCGACGCTCTGCATCGCCGGCCTGCTCCTCGTGGGCATCGGCCAGGAGGGCCAGCCAGCAGAGGCAGCGGGCCTGCACCACCGAAAGATCAAGGTCATCGGGGTGGCTGTGGGCGATGGATTCGCTCTCCTGCTGCACCAGCAACCGCAGGCGCAGGTCGTGAAGCTGGGTCATCCACTGCTGACGACTGGGGCCACGCTAGCGGGAGCGTTCATTTTGGGAAGCCCACCAGCGGTAGCGCTCGTTACGGGGACAGCGAAGCGTCAGTTGCCGGCGTAGGCGATGCCCGCCTCCACCTCGGCGATGGCCTGATTCACCAGGGTGATCGCCCGATCGCGGTGGCCACCTTTATTAGGAGCCGCCATCTGCAGGGACGACCGGGCGCTGAACAGCGCATTGAGGGCGTTCTGCATGTTGGGCTGCTGGGCGACGGCGACACCCGAGGCGACGACCGCACCGGCAAGGAAGGCGACGGGGGTGGCCAGCCAGGGGGAGAGCAGGGGACGGGTTGCCATGACCTTTAAGAGTTTCTCAAGGAAATCTAGGCGGGCCCTGGCCCGCCGCAAACCATCCCTGCCGGGGCAGCGGGGCTGCCGGGAGGTCTGCCCACGGGCTGCGGCCCAGGGAACCGTCGCCCTCACCGGCCGAGATCCAGCCCCCTTGCCCTGCTGGCACGGCAGGGCGCACGCCCGCCAGCCCCGGAAACTCCTGTGGGGGCCTGGAGTCCCCGGCCGGACCAGGCCCGCGGGCGCTTGTGTGGCCGGGGCCCCGCCCGGCCAAAGTGAAGACTCGATGACAGGCCGCTGAAAGAAGGCTCATTCTTGTGGTATGGTGAAAGCCTTGGCCAAGTTCGCCTCACCGGTGCTTGGGCCAACTTTCCCCCAAGCCTCCCCGTACCACCCACCGCAAACCATGTTCCCGACCCTTCCCCGTTTCAGACCCGGGATGGCGGCCAAGGCCGGCCTCCTGGCTGTGACGGCTGCTCTGGCCATCCAAGCCGGTGAGTCCAAGGCAGACCCCGTAGGCGAGCCCGCACCCGGCGACTTCATCGACTGCCTGGTTTCCGAGATCGTCGCCGGCACCTGCAACGGCGGTGACATCACCGTCGGCGACAAGACCCTCACTGGCTTTGATTTCAGTGGGATGTTCGTCGATGCCGGCGACCGGATGATCTTCACCCAGGTCACTGATTTCGAGTATCAGTTCCAGTACAACTTCTCCCCCGCCCAGCGCTCCAACTCGTCGGGCAGCTTCTTCTACACGGTCTCGGTCAACCCCATCGGCCTGGCCCAGGGGAACGAGTTCTGGAAAGCCCAGTCCAACATCACGGGCAGCATCCTGAACTCGCCTGGTTTCTTCAGCACCACGGTGACGACCAACCCCGCCATCAACCCGATGACGTCCGGTAGTTCCCCCCAGATCAACCCGAGCTCGAACAGCTTCTTCGGTTCTGGCGTCACCTCCGCGGTGTTCACGCAGGCCTTCCAAGTGGGCGGCGGAAACAACAATGCCCTGGCCAACTCCATGGGCGTGACCCTGACCCAGCGGCGTCCCAACAACGAAGTCCCCGGCCCTCTGCCCATCCTGGGTGCCGGCGTGGCCTTCGGCCTCTCCCGCAAGCTCCGCCAGCGCGTCCGTCAGGCCGCCTGATTCAGGAGTTTCTCCCGCAAGGGAAACCTTCGTTCCTTTCGCCTCTCCCCTCAGGGAGAGGCTTTTTTTTGCCCGTTCACAGCGGTCATCACCCCAGGGGAGACAGCAGGCTTGGCAAGGGGTAAGGTTGTGGGCCCAGCCTGGATGATCAGGAATCCGACCCAGATGGCCCGTCGTCTGCAGAAACAGTGACACAGATGGAATCCGCCAGCGTCAGAGGCCAGACCTCCCCCAAACCAGCCATCACAGCCTCCCGCTGGTTTGCACTCATCGGCTGGATCCTGATCGGTACGACGCTGAGCGGTGTGGTGTTCACCTCCCTGCCGGTCAGGATCATCAGGCCGGAATGGCAGTTGCAGGTGATCAGCGCCATCCTCGCCGGCACGACCTCCCTGCTGCTTGGCAGCCTGCTCGTCTGCGGGGCGTTCCTGCTGAATCCCCGCAATGCGAAACTTCAACAGCGATCGGACTTTCTGAAGCGGGTATCCGGCTGGTTTGCGGTTCTGCTGCTCCTGATCATTCCCTTTCAGTTTTATGCCGGACACCGTGCCAGTGGGGCTGTCCAGGCTGAGGAGAATGAGAGCATCCAGTTGGTCAAAAGGATCATTCGGGGTGTCACGGCCTCCAATGATGAAGCCGAACTTCGCAGTTTCCTCGCCAGCCTGCCTTCACCACCCCCGGTGCCGGCCCGTTTCGACGCTCCTTTCCCCGAGATCAAGCAGCGGCTGCTCACCAACTTCAACAGTCGCCTGAACGCCGCCAACTACCAGGCTGGCGTGCTGCGTACCCAGCGGCTGGAGAAGTTCGTCGCCGAAGCTTCCAGGAATTCCGTTCAGGCCTTCCTGATGGCCATCGCCTTCACTGGAATCGCTGAGCAGTTCGGTCCTCTCTTCGGCTTCTTCCGGCGCCTCGGTCTGTTTCGCTACAGGGATTAGCCGTTCCGAGCCGATGCTGCGGAGCACGGGGCTGGCGGGACTCGAACCCACGACCTACGGTTTAGGAAACCGTCGCTCTATCCGGCTGAGCTACAGCCCCCCGTGGAGATCGGCCGACGGACCTTCCTCCCAGTGCGGTTGATCATAGGCCGGCGGGCCGGGAGCCCCTCGGTCGGGGCCGGGGCCGGACAACTGAGCTTTGGGCTGACTTCCCCCGGGCCGGTAATCTCAACGACAGAAAGCAGGCGAGGTGATCGCGATCGGTGCGGTGCGGCCTACGGGCCGGCGCCGCGGCCGGTTGAGGAAAGTCCGGGCTCCCCAATGGCCAGGCCTGCTGGGTAACGCCCAGTGCGGGTGACCGTGAGGACAGTGCCACAGAAACACACCGCCGATGGCCCGGGCTTGCCCGGCGCACAGGCAAGGGTGCAAAGGTGCGGTAAGAGCGCACCAGCGGCATCGAGAGGTGCCGGCTCGGTAAACCCCGGCTGGGAGCAAGGCCCAGGGACAGCGGTTGGCCATCTTCCCCGTCCCGATTCCCATGCGCCGCTCGAGGCCGCCGGTGACGGCGGTCCCAGACAGATGATCACCCCCCCAACCGGCGGTCCGCCGCCGGCTGGGGAGAACAGAACCCGGCTTACGTCCTGCTTTCCCCTCTTGCCCCGCGATGACTCCCCAGCGCCGCCAGCAACTCCTGGCCTTTCTGGAGAGCCTCGGCTTCGGCGCCGCCGATGGCCTGATCCCGTCGGACCCGGCCGCCGCGGAGGTGGCCCTCGAGACCCTGGATGAGGCCCTCACCCACAGCTCCACCGGCCTGCCCCGCCACCACGACCGGCTGGAGTTCCTCGGCGACGCGGTGCTGCGGCTGGCGGCCGCCGAGTTCCTGCACCGGGAGCACCCGGCCCTGGGTGTGGGCGACACCTCCGGTTTGCGGGCCCAGCTGGTGTCCGACCGCTGGCTGAGCGAGCTGGCCCGCAGCATCGCCCTGGAGCCCGTGCTGCTCATGGGGCCGATGGCCGCTGGCGACCGGGCCGGCCGCTCCACCGTGCTGGCCGAATGCGCCGAGGCCCTGGTGGGCGCCATCTACACGGTGGGGGGCGGTCCCCAGGGTGGACTGGTGGCCGTACAGCGCTGGCTCGCCCCCCACTGGCGGGGCAGCGCCGCCGAGCTGCTGGCCGACCCGGCACGTCACAACTGGAAGTCGGTGCTGCAGGAGTGGAGCCAGGGCCAGGGGAAAGGCCTGCCCCTCTACCACTGCCTGGAGCGCAGCCGTGTGCATGGGGACCCGGAACGCTTCGAATGCCGGGTGGAGGTGGCCGATCTCAGCGGGGAGGGCCGGGGACGCTCCCGCCGGGAGGCGGAGCAGCAGGCGGCCCGGGCGGCCCTGGCGGCCCTCGCCCTCAGGCCTGCTCCAGGGTGCTGAGGGGCACGGTCACCAGCTTGTCCCAGTTGCCGCCCTCGAACAGCACGGCGGCCATCGCCCCGCTGATGCGCTGCACGAAGCCCTGGTAGCCGTTGTAGATGGAGCGGGTATCGCGCACCACCACGGTGGAACCGGGCAGGATCGGGCTGCTGGCCATGGCGGATGCCCCTGGGGGACCATCAAGTGGGGACATTATCGATGCCCGGGCGCCCCGGTGGAGCCCCTGACGGGTGCCCGCGGGCACCGCACCGGGCCGTGACGCGATGATGCCCGGCGACGGAAGCGATCAGGCCGTGGCCGACACCAGCGACGAGGGGCCAGGGGCCGACCCGGGCGAGCTCATGGCCGTGGGGAAGGTGGTGGCGGCCCAGGGGATGGGCGGCGACGTGCGCCTGCTGCCCCTGAGCGACTTCCCCGAACGGTTCACCCGGCCCGGTCCCCGCTGGCTGCAGGCCCCCGGGGGCGCCCCCCGGCCTGTGCGGCTGCTGGCCGGCAGGCCCGTGCCGGGCAAAACCCTGTTCGTGCTGCGCCTTGAGGGCATCGGCGATCGCAACGCCGCCGAAGCCCTGGTGGGGCAGCACCTGCTGGTGTCGGCCGCCGACCGGCCCACCCTGGGGCCGGGGGAATTCCACCTCCTCGATCTGGTGGGACTCCAGGTGCGGCTGCTCCAGGATCCCCAGGCGACGATCGGCACCGTGACCGACCTGATCCACGGGGGCAACGACCTGCTGGAGGTGGAGCTCAGCGACGGCGGCCGGCGGCTGCTGATCCCCTTCGTGGAGGCGATCGTGCCGGAGGTGAACCTGGCGGAGGGCTGGATCGGCCTGACGCCGCCGCCCGGACTTCTGGACCTCTGAAACTGTCCGGGGTGCACCCCGACGCTGACGGCCGGGGCCGGCTCCGGTTGAATGGGCCCGTCTGATGGTCCTGCGGGACAGCTGCCGCCGCGATGGCTACCCCCTCCCTGGTCCCGGTGATTCTCTGCGGCGGCACCGGCACCCGCCTCTGGCCCCTGTCCCGGGCCAGCTATCCGAAGCAGTACTGGCCCCTGGCCGGCAACAGCGAGGACACCCTCCTGCAGCAGACCCACCAGCGCCTCCAGGGGCTGCCGGACCTGGCGCCGCCGTTGCTGATCTGCAACGAGGACCATCGCTTCATCGTGGCCGAGCAGATGCGCCAGATCGGCGTGGAGCCGGCGGCGATCCTGCTGGAGCCGGTGGGGCGCAACACCGCCCCGGCGGTGGCGGTGGCGGCCCTGCAGGCCACCGTCCGGGGTGAGGACCCCCTGCTGCTGATCCTGGCGGCCGATCACGTCATCCGCCGGGCCGCGGACTTCCGCGCCACCGTGGCCGCCGGCATGGCCGCCGCCACCGCCGGCCAGCTGGTCAGCTTCGGCATCGTGCCCACCAGCCCGGAGACGGGCTACGGCTACATCGAGGCCGCCGAACCCCTGGCCGCCACGCCCGTACCGATCGCCCGCTTCGTGGAGAAGCCCGACCGGGCCACCGCCGAGGCCTTCCTGGCCACCGGCCGCTTCACCTGGAACAGCGGCATGTTCCTGTTCCGCGCCAGCGCCATCCTGGCGGAGCTGGATCGCTTCGTGCCCGAGGTGGTGAGCGCCTGCCGCACCGCCCTGGAGCATGACAGCGCCGACCTGGAGTTCCTGCGGCTGGAGCGGGAGGCCTTCGCCAACGGCCCCAGCATCGCCATCGACGTGGCGGTGATGGAGCGGACCGACCGGGGCGTGGTGCTGCCCCTCGATGCCGAGTGGAGCGACGTGGGCAGCTGGGGGGCCCTGTGGGAGACCTCGGAGCAGGACCCGGAAGGGAACGTGCTGCGGGGTCGGGTGATCAGCGAGGGCAGCCGCAACTGCTACCTGCGCAGCGAGCACCGCCTGGTGGTGGGGCTGGGGGTCGAGGATCTGGTGGTGGTGGAGACCGACGACGTGGTGCTCGTGGCCCACCGCGACCGGGCCCAGGAGGTGAAAGGCATCGTTGGCCGGCTGGAGCGGGACGGGGCTCCGGAAAGCCGGGCCCACCGCCGCATCTACCGCCCCTGGGGCCACTACGACGGGGTGGTGGAAGGGGAGCGCTGGCAGGTCAAGAAGATCTCGGTGAAGCCCGGCGCCAGCCTGTCCCTGCAGATGCACCACCACCGGGCCGAGCACTGGGTGGTGGTGCGGGGCACCGCCGTGGTGGAGAAGGACGGAGTGGAGGAGCTGGTGGGCGAGAACCAGAGCACCTACATCCCCCTCGGCGCCCGGCACCGCCTCACCAACCCCGGCAAGATCCCCATGGAGCTGATCGAGGTGCAGAGCGGCCCCTATCTCGGGGAAGACGACATCGTGCGTTTCGACGACCGTTACGGTCGCAGCGACGCTCCAGCCCTGACGGAGCCCCTGAGCCAGCCTTGAGGGCGCCGGCCTGCGGCGGGCGCGCCCGCGGCGCGGTCAACGCCGCCTTCGGTCGGAGCCCTCAGCGCCACAGGGGCTGGCGGGGAGGGGGGAGGAACAGGCCCCACCCAAGCTTGCGGCAGAGGGCTCTCGCCCCGCTCCCCAGGGAGGCTGTGGCGCTGCGGTGAACCGGAGGCGGCGTTGCCGGCCCAGGCCGGCTCGCCGACCGAAGGTTTTCCGCAGCGCCACAGCCTCACTCGACAGTGACGCTCTTGGCGAGGTTCCTCGGCTGATCGACGTCCAGGCCCCGGTGGGCGGCGATGTGATAGCTGAGCAGCTGCATCGGGATCACCGTCAGCAGGGGGCTGAGCAGCTCGTCCACCTCCGGCAGGGGCAGCAGCACATCGAACAGTTCGGTGTCCGGGCAGGCGGGTGCCACGCCGATCAACTGGGCGTCGCGGGCCTTGGCCTCCTGGGCGTTGGAGAGCACCTTCTCGAAGACGGTGCCCGGCACGGCGATCGACACCACCGGAACGCGGGAGTCGAGCAGGGCGATCGGGCCATGCTTCATCTCCCCCGCCGGGTAGCCCTCGGCGTGGATGTAGCTGATCTCCTTGAGCTTCAGGGCCCCCTCCATGGCGATCGGGTAGTTGATGCCCCGCCCCAGGAAGATCACGTCCTGGGTATCGGCGAACAGGTGGGCCAGCTCGGCGCAGCAGCGGTCATGGTCGTCGACCAGCCGCTGCAGCACGGCGGGCAGGGCACGCAGCTGCTCCGCCAGCTCCCGCAGCTGGGCGGGGGTGCGGCCGCCGCCGAGGGGATGGGCCGTGCCGCCGCGACGTTCGGCGAAAGCCAGGGCCAGGCCGTAGAAGGCCAGCAGCTGGCCGAGGAAGGTCTTGGTGGCGGCCACCCCCACCTCGATGCCGGCGCCGATGTCGAGCAGGTGGGGCACCAGGCGGCCCAGGGAGCTCTCCGGGCGGTTGGTGATGCCCAGCAGCCGGGGGGCGTAGGCCGGATCGGCGATCAGGAAGCGCCGGTCCTGCTCCATCGCCAGGGCGGCGAGGGTGTCGGCCGTCTCGCCGGACTGGGTGACGCCGATGGTGAGCGTGTGGGGCTCCAGCGGCGGCGGGGCATAGCGGAACTCACTGGCGTAGAACACCGACGTGGGCAGCCCCGCCAGCTGCTCCAGCAGATGGGCCCCCACCTGGGCCGCATGGCGGCTGGTGCCGCAGGCGAGGATCTGGATCCGCTCCACCCCCTCGTAGACGGACTCGTCGAGGGGCAGGGCCACCAGGGCCCCCTCCGGCAGATGGCGGGCCACCCACAGGGCCACCGTCTCGGGTTGCTCGTGGATCTCCTTGTGCATGAAGTGGCGGAAGCTGCGCTTGTCCGCCACGTGCTCGGTGCCCACCAGCAGCGTCGGGTTGCGCTGCACCCGGGCTCCCTGTCCGTCGTAGAGCTCGATCCCCAGCGGCGTGAGCAGGGCCACCTCGCCGTCCTCCATGGGCAGGATCGTGCGGGTGAAGCCGGCCAGGGCGGGAGTGTCGCTGGCGCAGAGGAACTCCCCCTCCCCCAGGCCGATCAGCAGCGGCGCCTGCCGCCGGGCCACCACCACGGCCCCGGGCACCGCCGCCCAGACCACCGCCAGGGCATAGGCCCCGTGCAGCAGGGGCAGCACGTGCTGCAGGGCCTCCAGCAGCAGCGCCGGTGAGGCACCGGCCCCCTCGGCCTGCCGCTGCCGCAGCCGGCGGGCGATCAGGTGGGGGATCACCTCGGTGTCGGTGTCGGAGCGGAATTCCACCCCCTCGGCCTGCAGCTCCTCCCGAAGACTGCGGTGGTTCTCGATGATGCCGTTCTGGACCACGGCCAGCTGGCCGCTGCCATCGAGGTGCGGATGGGCGTTGCGCTCCTCCGGCTTGCCGTGGGTGGCCCAGCGGGTGTGGCCGATGCCGCACTGGCCCGGGGCGCCCCGCTCCTCGAAGCGGGCCGTCAGGTTGACCAGCTTGCCCTCGGCCTTGAGGCAGTGCAGGCCGGCCCTGTCGACGGTGGCGATGCCGGCGGAGTCGTAGCCGCGGTACTCCAGCTGGCGCAGGCCCTCCAGCAGCTGGGGGGCCGCCTCCCGCGAGCCGATCAGGGCAACGATGCCGCACATAGAGAGTTAGGCCAAAAAAAAGCCCGGCGCAGGCGCCGGGCATGAGCTTATGGGAGGGATGCGACAGCGCCGGGCTCAGTAGGCCAGGCCCATGGAGCGGCTGGTCTCGTCGCCGAGGTAGACGCGGATGCTCAGGAAGTCGGTGGGGCAGGCGGTTTCGCAGCGCTTGCAGCCGACGCAGTCTTCGGTGCGGGGCGAGGAAGCGATCTGGCCGGCCTTGCAGCCGTCCCAGGGAACCATCTCGAGAACGTCGAGGGGGCAGGCACGGACGCACTGGGTGCAACCGATGCAGGTGTCGTAGATCTTGACGGCGTGGGACATGCCAGGGCCGGGAACGAACGGCGAGGTGCCCAAAGTACCCACACCGTTCCGGCGCAGGGCGACAGCGGCCGCCGGCCGTCACCCTTGTTCATACGCGGAAAGGGCCCGAACGGGGCGACCCGTAGGATGCTGCCTCCCTCACAGCAGCCATGTCCCAGGAAGCGATCTTCGAGAAAGTCCGGTCGATCGTTGCCGAACAGCTCAGCGTGGAGGCTGACGAGGTCAAGCCGGAATCCAATTTCCAGAACGACCTGGGAGCCGATTCCCTCGACACCGTCGAGCTGGTGATGGCCCTGGAGGAAGCCTTCGACATCGAGATCCCCGACGAGTCGGCTGAAGGGATCACCACGGTGGGTGACGCCGTCAAATACATCCAAGAGAAGCAGGCCTGAGGCGTCCATGGTGGAGGGTCTCCGCCGCGTCGTCGTCACCGGCCTGGGCGCGGTCACACCGATCGGCAACAACGTCGCGGATTACTGGGAGGGGCTGATCAGCGGCCGCAATGGGGTGGCGCCGATCACCCTGTTCGATGCCTCCCGCCATGCCTGCCGTTTCGCCGCCGAAGTCAAGGACTTCGACACGGCCGGCTGGCTGGAGCCGAAGGAGTCGAAGCGCTGGGATCGCTTCTGCCAGTTCGGGGTGGTTGCGGCCAAGCAGGCGGTGGCCGATGCCGGCCTGACCATCGACGACGGCAACGCCCAGCGCATCGGGGTCGCCATCGGCTCCGGCGTGGGGGGGCTGCTGATGATGGAAACCCAGGCCCACGTGCTGGCCGACCGCGGTCCCGACCGGGTCAGCCCGTTCTGCGTGCCGATGATGATTCCCAATATGGCCACCGGGCTGGCGGCCATCGCCATCGGCGCCCGGGGGCCCAGCAGCGCCGTGGCCACGGCCTGCGCCGCCGGCTCCAACGCCATCGGCGATGCCTTCCGTCTGATCCAGCTGGGCCTGGCGGACGCCATGGTCTGCGGCGGCGCCGAGTCGGCGATCACCCCCCTGGGGGTGGCCGGCTTCGCCAGCGCCCGGGCCCTGTCGTTCCGCAACGATGATCCGGCCACGGCGAGCCGCCCCTTCGACGCCGAGCGCAACGGCTTCGTGATCGGCGAGGGGGCCGGCGTGCTGGTGCTCGAGAGCCTCGAGCACGCCACGGCCCGGGGAGCCCGGGTGCTGGGGGAGATCGTCGGCTACGGCATGACCTGCGACGCGTACCACTACACCCTCCCGTCTCCCGGCGGCGTGGGGGCGGCGGAGGCCATCCGCCTGGCCCTGGCCGATGCCCGGCTGGAGCCGGAGGCTGTGGATTACGTCAATGCCCACGGCACCAGCACCCAGGCCAACGACAGCAACGAGACCGCCGCCATCAAGTCGGCGCTCGGGGGCCACGCCATGACCATCCCGGTCAGTTCCACCAAGTCGATGACCGGCCACCTGCTGGGCGGCAGCGGCGGCATCGAGGCCATCGCCGCGGTGCTGGCGGTGGCCCACAACCTGGTACCGCCTACGATCAACTACAGCACGCCCGATCCCGCCTGCGATCTGGATGTGGTGCCCAACCAGGCCCGGGAACACAACGTCAACGTCGTGCTTTCCAACTCCTTCGGATTCGGCGGCCACAACGTCTGCCTCGCCTTCCGCCGGATGACCTGACCACCCGGCGCGCCAGAGCGCACCGGGCCACCCATCCCAGGAACACCTCTCCTCCTCCCCGTACTCCCCCGTCAAGCCATGGTCGCCGCCCCCACCACCCAGGTCGATAGCCACGTAGAGACGCTCTGCATCAACAGCATCCGCTTCCTGGCGGTCGACGCGATCAACAAGTCCAACTCGGGGCACCCCGGCCTGCCGATGGGCTGCGCACCGATGGCCTTCTCCCTCTGGGACAAGGTGCTGCGCCACAACCCCAAGAATCCGCAGTGGTTCAACCGCGACCGCTTCGTGCTCTCGGCCGGCCACGGCTGCATGCTGCTGTACGCGCTGCTGCACCTCACCGGCTACGACAGCGTGACCCTGGAGGACATCAAGCAGTTCCGCCAGTGGGGCTCCCGCACCCCCGGCCACCCGGAAACCTTCGAGACCCCCGGCGTTGAGGTGACCACCGGGCCCCTGGGGCAGGGCATCTCCAACGCCGTGGGCCTGGCGATCGCCGAAGCCCACCTGGCGGCCAAGTTCAACAAGCCCGACGCCACCATCGTCGACCATTACACCTACGTGCTGATGGGTGACGGCTGCAACCAGGAGGGCGTCTCCAGCGAGGCTGCCTCCCTGGCCGGCCACCTGGGCCTGGGCAAGCTGATCGCCCTTTACGACGACAACCACATCACCATCGACGGCAACACCGGCGTGTCCTTCACCGAGGACGTGCTGAAGCGCTACGAGGCCTACGGCTGGCATGTGCAGCACGTCGAGGACGGCAACACCGACGTGGCGGCCATCACCCGGGCGATCGAGGCGGCCAAGGCGGTCACCGACCGTCCCAGCCTGATCAAGGTCACCACCACCATCGGCTACGGCTCCCCCAACAAGGCCAACACCGCCGGCGTGCACGGGGCCGCCCTCGGGGCCGAGGAGGCCGAGCTCACCCGCCAGCAGCTGGAGTGGAGCTATGGCGCCTTCGAGGTGCCCGAGCCCGCCTATGAGCACTGGCGCCAGGCCATCCAGCGCGGTGCCGCCGCCGAAGCCTCCTGGAACGAGAGCCTGGCCGCCTACCGCAGCCGCTACCCCGCCGAAGCGGCCGAATTCGAGCGGATGCTGCGTGGTGAGCTGCCCGAGGGCTGGGATGCGTCGCTGCCGGTGTTCACCCCCGAGGACAAGGGCCTGGCCACCCGCCAGCACTCCTACAACGCCCTCAACGCCTTCGGCCCCAGCCTGCCCGAGCTGATCGGCGGCTCCGCCGACCTCACCCACTCCAACCTCACCGACATCAAGGGCGAGGCCAGCTTCCAGAAGGGCCATGAAGCCAACCGCTACCTCCACTTCGGGGTGCGGGAGCACGCCATGGCGGCCGTGCTCAACGGCATCGCCTACCACAACAGCGGCCTGATCCCCTACGGCGGCACCTTCCTGGTGTTCGCCGGCTACATGATCGGCGCCATGCGCCTGTCGGCCCTCTCCCAGCTGGGCGTGATCTACGTGCTCACCCACGATTCGATCGGCCTGGGCGAAGACGGCCCCACCCACCAGCCGGTGGAGACCCTCGCCAACCTGCGCGCCATCCCCAACCTGCTGGTGATCCGCCCCGGCGACGGCAACGAGACGGTGGGGGCCTACAAGGTCGCCGTCACCAACCGCAAGCGCCCCACGGTGCTGGCCCTGAGCCGCCAGGCCATGGTCAACCAGGCCAACTCCGCCGCCGACAAGGTGGCCAAGGGGGGCTACATCCTCAACGACTGCAGCGGCACCCCGGACCTGATCCTGATCGGCACCGGCACCGAGCTCGACCTCTGCGTCAAGGCCGCCGCCCTGCTCACCGCCGAAGGCAAGGCGGTGCGGGTGGTGTCGATGCCCTGTGTGGAGCTGTTCGAGGAGCAGGACGCCGCCTACCGCGAGTCGGTGCTGCCCGCCGCCGTGCGCAAGCGGGTGGTGGTGGAGGCCTCCAGCTCCTTCGGCTGGCACAAGTACACCGGCTTCGACGGCGCCAGCGTCTCGATCGACAGCTTCGGTGCCTCCGCCCCCGGCGGCGTCTGCCTGGAGAAGTTCGGCTTCACCGTCGACAACGTGGTGGCCACCGCCAAGGCCCTGGGCTGAGCCCGGCGGGCGGGGGTCAGTTCGAGGCTGACCCCGATCCGCTGATCTCCCACGGTTGCCGGGCCTGCGGGCCCGGCTTTTTCGTGGCCGAGCCGCCGCCGCGGCGCCGCCGACCCCCTCAGGCGGCCCGGCTGGGCACGTTATGGCGGCTGCGCTCCACCACCAGGGGCAGGCGCAGGGTGCGCTGGTTGATGAAGCCGATGTATTCGCCCAGGATGCCGAGGGCGAACATCATGGCGCCGGCGAAGAACAACGCCGAGACCGACAGCATGGCCACACCGAACTGGAAGCTGTTCCAGAAGATCAGCTTGCTGACCATCACCACGAACGACAGCAGGATGGAAAGCGCCCCGAGGGACAGGCCGGCGGTGGTGATCAGCCGCATCGGCTTGCGGGAGGAGGTGACGATCCCGAGAACGCCGAAATCCACCAGGAACGACAGCGACGCGGAGCTGCTGCCGCCCTTGCGGTCGGCACTCACATAGGGAATGGTGGACCATTTGAAGCCGATGGCGCACACCAGGCCCTTGATGAAGGGATAGGAGTCGATCGACTGGCGCAGGGCCACGATCACGGAGCGGTCGTAGATGCCGAAACCGGTGGTATCGCGCACCATCGGATAATCGGAAAGCCAGGAGAGAGTGGCGTAGTAGATCTTCTTGCAGAGGAAGAGGATCGGGCTCTCATGGCTGGAGCGGCGCACGGCGAAGATCACCTGGTCGTCGCCTTTCTTCCAGCCGTTGATCAGCTCCGCCACCAGCTCGGGGGGATCCTGCAGATCCGACATCAGAAACACATTGGCGTCGGCATCGGGCGCGAGCAGGGCATTGGCCGAGGAGCGCACGAAGCCGAAGTTCGAGACATTGCGGATCAGGCCAACGCGGGAATCCCTTGCCGCCAGGCCCTCGATCAGCTGCACCGTGTGGTCGGTGGAGCAGTTATCGGCAAAAACGATCGAGAAAACGTCGTCGGGAAACTGCTCAAGAACCTTGGCGAGCCTCACATAGAGCGCTTCGATATTGGAGGACTCGTTGTAACAGGGAATGCAGATGGCGATATGATGCGGCGATCTCGTCATGGGCTAATGTTGTCAAAAAGCATGCTGCAGGCAGTGTATCTTTTGGCTGCCGTTCTTGCGGCATGCCTGGGCCAATTCATCTTGCGGATCCGTCCACCGGCTGAAGGTGTCCGCACCGGCGCGCTCTACCTGGCGGCCTCGCTTGTTTGCTATGGCGCCTCCTTCGGAATCACCGCCCTGGTGCTGCCCTCCGCCGACCGAAAACTGGCGGTGCTGATGCTGAGCCTGCAGTATCCGCTGCTGTATGTGCTGTTCTCACTCAAGGATGCCGCCGCCCTGCCGCCGGCCAGCGTGATGGCGATCACCCTGGGCTACGCCATCGTCGCCGTCGGCATGTTCGGCCGTTAGGGACTTGCCGGCTTCAGAAACACTAGGCTTCAGGAAGGCACGCTGCAGAGTCGTGCCATCTGCCGCTCACCCAGCTGGAAACTCCACATCGGTCCGCCATAGATGTGGGTGAGCTTCGGGTGGGGCCATCGGCACTGCTCGCGGAGCTGCTCGGCATAGTCGAGCGTCCGCATCTCTCCGGAGGGGGTCATCACCTCAATGGGCCTCGGGACGACGTTGTTGTGATAGAAGACCAGCGTCAGCACCAGCCAGACCGCCATGGCACGGCAGGCGGTGCTGCGGCGGCTGCGGCGCTCCCGCACAAGCAGCACAAAGGCGATCAGCAGCACCGACAGGAACAGGACGGTGTTCCAGTAGAAGAAGCGCCCGCCGGCATCCTCGATCACCATCTGCTCCGGATCCACCCCGCGGCGGGTGGCCACCAGCAGGCTGGAAAGGGAGAGCACCATGGTGGAGGCGATGGCCAGCAGCAGCAGGGCGGGCTGGCGCATGTGCCCGGTCACCACCCGCAGGGCCAGCAGCACCAGGGCCAGGGCCACCAGCACGGCCAGCAGCTGCAGGGGATCGGGCAGTCCCCGCAGAAGCCACCAGGGCTTGTAGCCCCCCAGCAGCGGGGCGATCAGGTGGACGGTGAACCAGTCGAGCAGCAAGGCGGGCCGTCCCAGCAGGGTCCTGAGGGCCTCGGCCGTCGACAGGGGGTAGGTGGTCTGCAGCTGGGAGAAGTAGAGCTGCAGGGAGGAGAGCAGCACCGGCAGGCTCAGCCACAGGGGCCGCAGCGGCAGGCGGCGGCGCCGCAGGCCATCGAAGATCAGCAGCGGAATCGTGTAGATGGCCATGAACGGGCCGGTGAAGGCCGCCACCAGCCCGTAGAGAAACAGCAGACCCCGCAGGGCCGCGGGCCAGGGGGGCTCCGGTCGGCCGCTGCCCTGCCGGGCCACCGCGCCGTAGGCGATCAGGATGAAGCCGAGCGGGAAGAAAATGTAGGCATTGGGCAGGTTGAGATAGGTCTCGCCGGCATAGGGGTGATAGACGTAGGGGATGTAGGCCACCCGCATCAGCGGGCCGAACACCCCGGCGCCGATGAGGCCCTCGACGCTGATCAGGGGCAGCAGCCACGACACCCAGGCCACCAGCAGAAAGAAGCCGGGATAGGCCAGCGGCGAGAGGTGGTTCACGGCCGTCAGGGCGCTGATCCGCTGCAGGAGATGGCTGTAGCCGGCATACAGCTGCACCAGCGATCCGGGGCCCTGGTCGATGGCCTGCTGCAGGAAGATCGCGCCATCCTCCGCGTAGAGGGTGGGCGCCAGGGAGACCGAGGGACGCCGCAGGTGGTACCCGAGGGCACAGAGGCCGATCAGGGCGGCGGAGACGAGAAAGCCGTGCAGCCGGGGGGGCAGCCGCTGTTCCGCGGACTGGCGGAAGCGCTGGATCGTGGGGAAAACGTTCGCCATGGGTGCGCGCAACGGCTCCGCTCAGGCCGCCATTAGGTGGGTGTCGGTCCAGGCGAGCATGCGGCTGACGCCGTCGCGGCAGGAGATGGCCGGCGACCAGCCCAGGAGCCGCCGGGCCTTGGCGATATCGGCGATGAAGCAGTCCTGGTCGCTGGCGCGGCGGGGGGTGGGGGTGAACACCAGCGGCGGAATGGCCAGCAGCTCGGCGAGCAGGGCGAACAGCTCCAGCAGGCTGAGGGAGTTGGCGGCGCCGCCGCCGATGTTGAAGATCTCGCCGGTCATCCGCTCCCGGTGCGCGTAGGCGGCCCGGTAGAGGCGGATCAGGTCGTCGGCGTGGAGCACATCGCGCACCTGCTTGCCGGTGCCGGCGATGGTGAAGGGCTCGGGGGCCAGGCCGGCCTGATGGGCGCGCTTCTGCTCGATCGCCTTCTGGCAGAACCAGCCCACCCAGCCCTGGTCGAAGGAGGCGAACTGGCGGCCGCCGAAGATCGAGGAGTGGCGGAACACCACCGTTTTCAGGCCGTAGACGCGGGCCCAGTCGCGCACGTACTGGTCTGCGGCGCCCTTCGAGCAGCCGTAGGGGGTGGAGAAATCCAGCCCCAGGGACTCATCGAGGCCGTCGGGGTGGTCGGGCAGGCGGTAGCGGGTGGGGGTCTCCTCGTAGCGCAGCCCCTCCAGATCGCCGTAGACCTTGTTGGTGCTGCTGTAGGCGATCAGGGCCTCGGGGGAGAGGGCCCGGGCGGCCTCGAGCACGGCGAAGGTGCCGAGGACATTGGTCTGCAGGTCGCGGGCGGGATCGGTCAGGGAGGTGGTCATCGCCACCTGGCCGCCCACGTGGCAGATGTAATCGAAGGGGGCGTGGCGGCGGAACACGGCCAGCACGGCCTCGGCCTCGGCCAGGTCGGCCTGGATGAAGTGGAAGCGCCCCGGGGCGGCCTGCTGCTCCAGCCAGGCCAGGTTGGCCGCCGAACCGCGCCGGAACAGGGCATCCACCACGATCACCTCGGCCCCTTCCTGCAGGTAGGAGGCGGCGAGGTTCGAACCCAGAAAGCCGCAACCGCCGGTGATCAGGACCTTCATCGACATCAGGGCAGAGGGGGCGCGGGGAGCCTCAAACCAGCCAGGTCCGGAACGTATCGCTCGATCTGATCGGGGCGGTCGGGAAGCACACCGGGGCGCAATCTACCGGTCGCCCCCAGGCGCTCCCATTCCGCTTCGGCGAAGGCCAGCAGGCTGGTGGCGGCCCCCGAGCCGATGTTCACCACCAGGGGCACGCCGGCGGCCACATCGGGCCGCGTGCAGGCCGCCAGCAGGTGGGCGGCCACGTCGGCGACGGGGATGAAGTCGCTGACCTGGCGGCCGGAGGTCATGGGGAAGTCGTCACCGGAGCGGGCCGCACGGCGCAGGGACGGCCAGACATTGCCCTCGAACTGGCCCTCGCCGTAGGCCGAGAAGATGCGGCCGTAGACGAGCTCCAGCCCCCGGGCGATGGCGAAGGCCCGCAGCAGCTGGAAGGCCGCCGCCTTGCTGGCGCCGTAAGGGCTCAGGGGCTCCAGGGGGGCGTCGGGGGGGATGGCCTCGTAGCGGCGAGCGGCGTTGCCGTACTCGTGGCTGCTGCCGGCCACGACGCAGCGGCGCACCCCCGCCTCCGCCGCCCGCTCCAGCAGCCGCAGGCTGCCGGCCACGTTGGCCTGCACCAGCTCCTCCCAGCTGGCGGGCTTGGGGCTCACCCCGGCCGAGGCCAGGTGCAGCACCGCCTCCACGCCCTCCAGCGCCGAGGCCTCCAGGCTGGCCAGATCCCCCTGGCACCATTCGGGCTCGCCGGGCAGGGGGATCACCGGGGCGGAGGCGGGGCTGCGGCGCAGGGCCCGCACCTGGTGGCCCGCCGCCAGGGCCGCCGCCAGCACGTGGGAGCCGATGAAGCCGGTGCCGCCGGTGAGGAACAGCCTCATCGGCTGCGGCAGAAGTCGAGGATCACCTGGATTTCCTTGGCCAGCATCGGGGCCGTCAGGCCCGGGTAGGTGCCGAGGAACAGGGTGTCGACCATGATCGCGTCGGCGCCGGCCAGGTCGCCCACCACCCGCAGGGCGTCGGGACGGTCGGCGCGCAGCTGCACGAAGGCCGGCTGACGCACCAGGTTGCCGCCGAACAGCATGCGGTTGCCGATGCGGTGGGCATCGAGCTCCCGGGCCAGGTCGGTGCGGCGGAAAGGGGCGTCGGGTTTGACGGAGATCTTGAAGCCGAACCAGGAGCAGTCGGTGCGGCAGCCGCTGGCGTCCCAGGAGAAGCCGGCCTGCGGATCCCAGCCGGTGGCGTGGGTGGGCAGGGAGAACTCCAGCACGGGCTCGGTGGCCACCAGGCCTTCGCGCAGGGTCTGCCAGTTGCGCTTGCGGGCCTCGATGAACTCGGGCAGGCGGCGCAGCTGCACCCGGCCGATGGCGGCCTGGGGATCGAGGGGTTTGAGGTTGAAGCCGAGGTGGCTGTAGATGTACTTGTGGTCGTAGCCGGCGGGCAGTTCGCCCAGCTGCCAGTCGAAGCGCTTGCCGCAGGTGTCGTCCTTGCCGGAGGGGCACCAGCAGTCGCGTCCCCAGTCGCGGAAGCTCTCGGCCACCACCTTGAGCTTCTGGTCGCGGACGATGTTGACGGCGCCGCCCTCGCCCATGGTGAGGTGGTGGGGCGGGTAGAAGCTCTGGGTGCTGATGTCGCCCCAGGTGCCGGTCCAGCGGATGACGCGGTCGGGGCCCTCATCGAGGCCGGGGCTGTTGTCGCTGAAGCCGAGCGATTCGGCCAGCTCCCGGGGCATGGAATAGGAGCACCCCAATGCGTCGCAGTTGTCTTCGACGAGATAGAGGTCGTGGGCGCGGCAGAAGCGCAGCACGGCCGCCAGGTCGAAGGGGTTGCCCAGAGCGTGGGCCATCATCACGGCCTTGGTGACGCCGGGGGTGAAGGCGGCTTCGAGCTGGTCGCAGCGGGCGTTGCCGGTGATCGGATCGGCGTCGATGAACACCGGCACCGCACCCACCTGGAGGATCGGCGCCACGGTGGTGGGGAAGCCGGCGGCCACGGTGATCACCTCATCGCCGGGGCGCAGGCGTCGCTCGGCGGGCAGGCGGTGGGAGGTGAGGGCCGAGATGGCCACCAGATTCGCCGAGGAGCCGGAATTGACCAGCAGGCTGTGGCGCACCCCGAGGAAGGCGGCCAGCTCGCTCTCCATGGCCGCACCCTCGGTGCCGAGGGTGAGCCAGAAGTCGAGGGTGGTGCCCACGGCCGCTTCGACTTCGTCTTCGGTGAAGACACGGCCGGCGTAGGGGATCGTCTGGCCGTCGGCGTGGGGGGTGCGATCCGGGTCGTCGCCGGGGCGGTGGGCGGCGTGGGCGCGGCGGGCGTAATCGCGGGTGAGCCGGAGGATCTCCTGCTTGAGCTGGTCGAGGTCGGCGGTCATGGGGTGGATCGGCCCGGCGGGAGAGAAGCGAGATAGGCGGTGAGGTCGTCGAGGCAGCAGGACACGGGGTCGTCGCCGGCTTCGATCACGCGGCGATACCACTGAAGCGTGCGGGCGGTGGTGGTCGCGAAATCCCAGCGGGGCGACCAGCCGAGGCGGTGGTGGGCCTTGTCGACAACGAGGTTCAACAGACCGGCCTCGTGGGGGGCGGTGGGGTCGGAGGCATCGATCCAGGTGCCGGGCCAGTGGTGCAGGGCCTGCTCCACCAGCTCCTGCACGGGCCGGTTGGCCTCCAGCTGGGGCCCGAAGTTGAAGGCTTCGGCCATCGCGAGGCCATCGGACGGCTCGGCGAGGGCCTCGGCCAGGGCCAGGTAGCCGCCGAGGGGTTCGAGCACGTGCTGCCAGGGGCGGGTGGCACCGGGGTTGCGCAGGGTGATGGGCTCACCGGCGCGCAGGGAGCGGACGGTGTCGGGAATGATGCGGTCGGCGGCCCAGTCGCCGCCGCCGATGACGTTGCCGGCCCGGGCACTGGCCAGGCGCAGGTGGGGCGACTGGTGGGGCAGGGTGCCGCAGTAGCTGGCGCGCCAGGAGCTGATGGCCAGCTCGGCGGCGGCCTTGCTGCTGCTGTAGGGGTCGTGGCCGCCGAGGGGATCGTTCTCCCGGTAGCCGTAGAGCCATTCGTTGTTGCGGTACACCTTGTCGGTGGTGATCAGCACCGCGGCGCATGGCTGGGCCAGGGGCCGCAGGGCCTCGATCAGGTGGATGGTGCCCAGCACGTTGGTTTCCCAGGTGAGCACCGGCTCGGCGTAGCTGCGGCGCACCAGGGGCTGGGCCGCCAGGTGCAGCACCACCTCCGGCTGGACGGCGGCCACCAGCTCGCTGAGGGCGGCCGGATCGCGCAGATCCCCCACGTGGTGATCGAGGCGGCCGGCCAGGCCCAGCTGGTCGAACAGGGAGGGGTCGGTGTCCGGCGCCAGGGCGAAACCGGTGACGCGGGCCCCCAGCTCGCAGAGCCAGAGGGCCAGCCAGCTGCCCTTGAAGCCGGTGTGGCCGGTGAGCAGCACCCGCTTGCCCTGCCAGAAGGCGGGATCGGGCTGCTGCCAGGCCCGCCGAAGGGAGGTGCTGGCCATGCTCAGCTCCAGATCTTCCAGGGGGCGCGGCCCTGCTGCCAGAGGTCTTCGAGGCGCTGGCGGTCGCGCAGGGTGTCCATGGGCTGCCAGAAGCCGCGGTGCTTGAAGGAGTTGAGCTGGCCCTGGGTGGCCAGGGCCTTGAGGGGGGCCTGCTCCCAGACGCACTGGTCGCCGTCGACCAGGTCGATCACGGGGGGCTCGAGCACGAAGAAGCCGCCGTTGATCCAGGCATTGTCGCCGTCGGGCTTCTCCTCGAAATCGGTGACGACATCGCCGTCGAGGTGCAGGGCGCCGTAGCGGCCGGGGGGCTGGACGGCGGTGAGGGTGGCCTGCAGGCCCTGGCTCTGGTGGTGGGCGATCAGGGCGGTGATGTCCACGTCGGCGACGCCGTCGCCGTAGGTGAAGCAGAAGGACTCGTCGTCGGGGAGGTAGCTGCGTACCCGGGCCAGACGGCCGCCGGTGAGGGTGGCGTCGCCGGTGTCGACCAGGGTGACCTTCCAGGGTTCGGCCTTCTGGCGGTGCACTTCCATATGGTTGAGATCCATATGGAAGGTGACATCACTGGTGTGCAGGAAATAGTTGGCGAAGTATTCCTTGATCACATAACCCTTGTAGCCACAACAGATGATGAAATCGTTGATGCCGTGGTGGCTGTAGATCTTGAGGATGTGCCACAGGATCGGCTTGCCGCCGATCTCCACCATCGGCTTGGGCCGCAGGTGGGTCTCCTCGGCGAGTCGGGTACCCAGTCCACCGGCCAGGATGACGGCTTTCATCAGGCAGCAACGGGCCAGGTAGGCGGCGGCAACCTAGCAAAGGCACTCCATACCACCGAACCCAGACAGGCCGGGCGTTCTGGTGGCTGCCGCGGGCTCAGGCAGGCAGGCGAAACACGACAGTTTCCTAAGCCCCCAGGCAACCCCACAGGCCACTGGCCAGGATGAAAATCGTTTCCACCACTGGCCTGTGGCCGCCCGAAGCAAAAAGCTGACGCTGACGGAGGTCAGGGGGCTGATCCAGGCGCTCCTGGCCCAGCCGGAACTAAGCGAGGCCGACCTGCTGACCTTCGCGCAGACGATCAACGGGGCAGCGTTCAAGGATCCGCCGCCGCCGAAGCCCAAGCCCCCCACCGCCACCGAGCTCAAGAGCAAGGTGCTGGCCCACTTCAGGTGCAAGACCGTCACCCAGCTGCGGAAGGACAAGAACTTCCAGCTCTCGATGACGGGGGAAGAGGTGGCGCTGAAGACCAAGGACGACTGGCTGGTGCTCTACCGGCGCTTCATCGGCATTCCGGCCAACGAGCGCAACCTGGAGGACGGACCCACCGTGATCAACGGCATCGACGTGCTGCAGCATTTCCGGCCCTGGGTGGTGTTCGGCCTCGACCCGAAGACCGCCACAGCCGATGAGGTGCGCGAGGCGTTCCGGCGCCTGATCCAGGTGCACCACCCCGACCACGGCGGCGATCCCCGCGTGGCGGAACGCCTGCAGACGATGAAGGACTCGATCCTTGCCCTGATGCCCTGAAGCGATGCGCGACCTTTTGACGGCCAAGGAAACGGCCAGGATTCTCGGCAAACGGATCGACAGCCTCTACAACATCGTCGACGCGTTCGATGCCAAAGCCGACGACGAATGGGAGCTCGTGGAGGGCGAGCACTTCGAGTACGCCGGCCCAGCGGTGGCCGGCGCCAACGGGCGGCGCCCCCGGCGCTTCAGCGAGGAGGGCGTGGAGGCCCTGGCCCGCTACATCGAAGCCACCGAGAAAACGGGATTGCTTGGCAAGATCCGCGAGCGACTGTTCAACGTGAAGCAGAAGCGCAAGCAGCTGCTGGTGTCACGGCGGATCACCCAGGAGTTCATCGAAGCCGGCGGCACCCTGGAGATCCGGGGCGATCTGGCCTTCGTGAGCCGCAAAACCACCGTGGGGATCCTGCAGACCAACTACCTGGGGCTGAACAACTCCTGGAACCGGCTGCGCATCGCTGGCACCGAAGAAGGAGAAGAGGCCCTGGAGCTCAACAAGGACTTCCTGGAGAGCGAGGAGCGGCAGCTGCTGATCAGCCAGCGGGGCATCGCCCGCGTGGCCCGCGACATGCGGGTCAACAGCCGCATCACCAAAACGCGCCAGGCCTGGATCGAAGCCGTAGGCGATGTGGTGGAAGCCTGCTTCAATTCCGAGATCCGCTACCTCACCGAAGGGGTGGACCGGGCCATCAAGCGCGCCAAGTCGGCGGCCGGCCATCGCTGCGAAATCACCGGCAGGAAGGCGGCCGTCCACAAGAAGATCGACCTCGACGGCCACCACCTGTTCGACCGCCGCAGCCGCCCGGACCTGGCCGACCTGCCGGAGAACATCCTGGTGATGGTGCCCGATCTGCATCGGGAATTCCACGGCTGGAAAAGCGGCCCCTGCACCCCGAAGGATGTACTGATCTTCATCGAAACGGCCCGGGGGGATCTGTTCGATCCGGTGAACTCACGCGACATGAAACGGCTGCGGGCCCTGACCCACCGGCTGCAGCGGTTCCAGAGTGAGCGGGAGGGGCAGAAGGTGAGGTATCACCGGAAGTGATTGTTGATTTGGTTTTCCCGATCAATCACTTCTGAGGGTGGCCGTTCCGCTGCTTGCTACGTACATAGACGGCCTTGTTTCTTCGCTGTGTCTCGAACAAGTCGATCGCTTCAAACAGCCCGCTTAGCTTTGCGTAACCATAGTTGCGAGGGTCGAACGACGTTTGATTGGCTATGTGCCCTCCAACGGGAGCAAGATTCGACCAGCCATCATCATCCGTAAAGATGGATACCGCGCCCCTTAGAATATTCATCAGCTTTGTATCTTGCTTCAACTCCTTACCAGTCTTCTTGATGTCCGCAGAAGCAACGGAAGGCTCGACAGAGTCCATCACCTGGTCAATTGACTCAAGAAACAGAAAAGTCGAGCAAGCGTAGACAAATGGCAGCGGGGTCTTCTTCTCACCAAAGCCATACACCTTCAACCCACTGGTCAGAATCCTCATCACCAAGGGAGTGAAGTCGCTGTCACTCGACACAATCGCAAAGGCATCCAGCTTCTGCGTGTACAACAAGTCCATGGCATCGATGATCATGGCTGCATCAGTGGCATTTTTCCCCTTGGTAAGGTCAAATTGCTGGACTGGGCAAATCGCATACTCCTGCAGGCACTCTTCCCAAGACCTCAGGGTAGGGCTCTTCCAGTTGCCATACGCCCTGCGAATATTGGCAATGCCATACTTGGCGATTTCCGAGACAATCGCTGCGATTTTTGCGGCTGGAGCGTTGTCGGCGTCAATGAGAAGTGCGATTTTTGATTCTGTTGGCTGCATCTGATTCCTGCGGACGAGGCTAATCGCTTCTTTGCACTCTACCCATGGTAGCTTCTGCAGGCACGGCATTCACGTGAAGACGTCTAACGCTGGCCATCACCTGGCCGCCAATAGCCTATTGGACTGAGCAAGAAGCATAAGTGGCGGCCCAGGTGAATGGCAATGTTAGCAATACCTCCACAGCTTGATGCAGAGCAAAGATCATCAGCAAAACAACCGGAGCTCGTCCTCGTTAAAATGCGATGTCATAATATCTCTAATCGACCCAGTCCGAAGCAAGGCTGAGAACTTAAGCGCGGAACTACAACGGCTTACGATTCTCCCCTCATTGAGTATGGTCGCTTGCACTGAGTCAAAGACATCAGCAAACTGAGAGGCGCCTAGGGATAGTGGATCGACTGCAGCACTATAGAGCTGAGGTATTGGCTTTAGAATACGAAAGACGGACATAATCCGTCTTTGCTTGCGCTGTGCATTAGTCATCAACGCCTCGGGGACAATCGCATCAAAGCATTCCTGAATCCGCTTAGATTGGCGAATAATCTCTGCTTGGCTATTTGAACTTTCAAGCATCTCATTCATAGAATTCAGCTCAGTACGAGCGTCCGCCAACTCTTGCCGGAGTTCACTAAGCACTCTTGGCAGGTCTGATCGGCCAGATGCTCGATCCAGGCAGATTGCCAATAGCGGCGGTAATTTTAGATCGCAGTATAGGTGTGGCTGTGACTGAGCCACCTCCATCCACGGCTTGTGGATTCTGTTGTAGAGCTGAGTAATAAACCCTGCTGCCCCGGGGCGAAGTGGCCTCTGCAATGCATTGCTGGCAAAATGGGCCGCTGCCCCAATGGTAATTGTTAGGGCATTTGCAAGATCTGCACATGATCCGGTAATAAGTCCATATGCAAGTGAGTCGTCACCGCTTGAGCGCCCCACAACCTTGCTGTCGAGATTTGTGCTTTCGACTATTTCTTCTCTGGAGATCCTGATGAATTCAGACGCATACAGTAAATCCCTGCAGGGGGCCACTCTTGTGGCCTCAAACGCAGCTTCACTTCTTTCACTCTTGTCAAATCGATGATAGCCTATGTTGCCACTATCATATTTCGCTTTGGCACAAGGGACAAGAATCTCGACAAAGTCACAAAGAAGAATCGCTCTGAGCGCTTCTTCTGCCGAAGCAATATCAGTTCCCGAGTGTATTGGGCCATCCACTATCCTTCCAAGCGCTGTGGCTGCTGAGGTGTCCGTGAAACACCAGGAACGAGGCCGGTTTCCCACGTCTAAAATTCCTACCGCTTTATATGCATCAAATGCAGTTGCAATGTTGCCAAGGGTAGGAATAACAGGGTGCTCTAATGCCCCCAAGCGCTGATCAGTTGGAAGGACTGCAAGAGTAAAGGCAGGTAATTGCATGGATTGGTCTTGCTAACTTGTTCTTTGGTGGTTCCGTGAACCACCCCCAGCTTTTAGGACCATTCCAGATAAGCCAGCAGAGTTCACAGCAAACAGTCTCTTAATCACTTGGTTCCCAGCTACACTCTAATCCAGAACGCCAACACCAGCCGTGGTTAACGGGTCCGTGAACCACTTGTGTCCTCAGCTACAGCAGAACGCAATGGTGAAATTCAAGAGGGGTGCTCCAACGGCAGCCCCTGCGCCTTCCAGGCCCGCAGGCCGCCGCGCAGGTTGGCCACCTGTGTGAGCCCCTTCTTCTGGAGCTGCTGGGTAGCCAGAGCCGAGCGGCTGCCGGAGTGGCAAAGCATCACCGTGGGGCGATCCGTGGGGATCTCGCCGGCCCGGCTCTGCAACTCGGGCAGGGGAATCAGCAGGCTGCCCGGGATGCGACCGTCCGGGCCCTGCACCTCCGCTTCGGAGCGCACGTCCACCAGTGTCAGATCCTCGCGGTGGTCGACCACCCAGTCGGCCGTCAGTTCCGGCAGGCCGGCATAGCTGCGCTCGATCGGGGCCCAGTCGTCCGCCTCCTCCAGGCCACCGTCAGCGGGCCTGCCGGAGCGCAGGTTGGCCGGCACGGCCACGGAGATCCGGTTGGGGTGGGGGAGGTGCAGGTTCTCCATGTAGCCCACGAAGTCGCGCTCGTCGGCCTCGCCCCCGAGCCGGGCGTTGTAGGCCTTCTCTTCGGGCACCGAACTCACCGCCCGGCCGCTGTAGTCATGGGCCGGGTAGAGCAGGCAGTGGTCGGGCAGGGAGAGGAGCTGCTCGGTGATCGAGTGGTACAGGGTGGAGGCATCCCCCTGCTGAAAGTCGCAGCGGCCGCAGCCCCGCACCAGCAACGCATCGCCGGTGAAGGCCACGCTGTGGTCATCGAGCACGGCGCTGAGGCAGCCATCGGTGTGGCCGGGGGTGGCGCGCACCTCCAGATGGCGGCCGCCGAAGCTCACCCGATCCCCATGGCGCAGGGGCAGGGTCACGTTCTCGGCCCCGGCGACGACGGCCAGGGCGATGGCGCAGCCGGTGGCCCGATGCAGTCGCCAGCTGCCGGTCACGTGGTCGGCATGGACATGGGTGTCGAGGCTGGCGACCAGCTGGATGCCCAGCTCGCGGATCAAGGAGAGATCACGGGGGTGCTGCTCGTACACCGAATCGATCAGCACCCCCTGCCGGGAGGCCACATCCGCCAGCAGGTAGGTGAAGGTGCTGGTCTCGGCGTCGAACAGCTGCCGCAGCAGCAGCGGCGCACCGCCGGCGGCGGCCACCAGGGCGAAGGGAGCGTTGGAAGCCATCGCGTCTGGGGCGTCAGCCCTTCAGCTTGGGGCGGCCTTCCGCCAGCACGCCCTGCAGGTAGGCGCCCACGAACATCCCGGCCAGGCCGATCAGCACCGGCCTCACCTCGTGGGAGAAGTGCAGCCCCTGAAGCGTGGTCTCCCGCAGCCGCGGGGCCAGCCGGAAGCCGATGGTGGTGACCGCCAGGGCCGCCGCCATCACCAGCAGCAGGCCGAGGAACAGCCCCCCGTACAGATAGGACGTGACGCGATTGGGGAAAGGAAAGCCCAATCGATGCGGTCACCGAAGAAGCTTGGACCATAAACACATCGGTGGCGGGAGGCAACTCCCGGCCGTGGACGGGTTACAGAAGCTCTTGCAGTCTGGCTCTTGTGACCTTGACATCACGAAGAATGCTTGCCAGAAGGCCAGGCCCCAACGTTTCATTGGAATGAGCGGGCACAACCGTCGCTCTACCGTCTGGGTGCTTCAGGAAATGGTGACTACCTTTCACCCTGATTTCTTCAAAGCCAATGTCGTTCAACGCTGCGATGAGAGCCTTTCCTGAAACCGCAGAATATCTCGTCACACCTCAACGGTAACGCGCTGCACTCCTACGAAGTCAAGCGACTCAGGGGCGGTACCGGCGACTTCAAGGCAGAGCTCAATGGCCTCCTTGACTCGCTCCATTAATTGATCCAAGGATTGGGCCTGCGTATGACAACCAGGAAGTGCCGGGACGGTCGCCACAAAGAAACCTTCTGAATCCCTTTCGACGACGACATCAAATTGTCTAGACATTGAAGACACCTCCTCAATTCACTCTAGCGGCTTTGCCTCTGCCCTCCGCCCTGGCTCACAAGCCGACCAGACCCTCCCGGTCAGTAGGAGTCAAACGCCTTGATCACTGGCAGCGCCGCCGGAAACACCTCACCCAGCGCCCCCAACTCCATCCGCTCCACCCGCTCCGGATCCACCCGCCCCCACACACTGGTGCCCAGCAGCGCGTAACCGAAGGCGCCACCCGGAGCCACCCGTCCGGCATGAAACGTGCCACCGGCAATCGCCAGCTGGGGCCGCTCCCCCGCCGCCAGGTCACTCCCCACCCGATGCCGTGAAGCCACGCCATCGGCAGCCACCAGCAGCACCTCCAGTGGATCCCCCAGGTAGTGGTGATACACCTGATCCTGGGCGATGCGATGCAGCTGGATGTCCCGCTCCGGGCTGGCCAGGAAGTAGAGGGCACCGCCAGGGATTGCTCCGGCCGTGTAGCTCTGGGCCACCAGGCCGCAGGTGCGGTGGGGCTCCAGGCCCAGGAGGGTGATCACCTCCTGGGCCGTTGGCTGTGCCTCCCCCAACTCAGACCCCCAGCGGTTCCCCCTGGGCCTTCTTCTGCTCGGCCAGTACCTGCTCGAGACCCTCGATGTCTTCGTCGGTGATCTTGGTCTGCATCGGGCAGTGCTTGGGGCCGCACATCGAGCAGAACTCGGCCTGCTTGTAGATGTCGGCCGGCAGGGTTTCGTCGTGGTACTCGCGGGCCCGCTCCGGATCCAGGCTCAGGTCGAACTGCTTGTTCCAGTCGAAGGCGTAGCGGGCGCGGCTGAGCTCGTCGTCGCGGTCGCGGGCGCCGGGGCGGTGGCGGGCGATGTCGGCGGCGTGGGCGGCGATCTTGTAGGCGATCAGGCCCTCGCGCACATCCTCCGCATTGGGCAGGCCCAGGTGTTCCTTCGGCGTCACGTAGCAGAGCATCGCCGTGCCGTGCCAGCCGGCCAGGGCCGCGCCGATGGCGCTGGTGATGTGGTCGTAGCCGGGGGCGATGTCCGTCACCAGCGGGCCGAGCACGTAGAAGGGCGCCTCGCTGCACTCCTCCATCTGCTTTTTGACGTTGAACTCGATCTGGTCCATCGGCACATGGCCCGGACCCTCCACCATCACCTGCACGTCGTGCTTCCAGGCGCGGCGGGTGAGCTCACCCAGGGTCTTCAGTTCGGCCAGCTGGGCCGCATCGGAGGCATCGTGCTGGCAGCCCGGCCGCAGCGAATCCCCGAGGGAAAAGCTGCAGTCGTAGCGCTTGAAGATCTCACAGATGTCCTCGAAGCGCGTGAACAGCGGGTTCTGGCGGTGGTGGTACAGCATCCACTGGGCCAGGATGCCGCCGCCGCGGCTGACGATGCCGGTGAGCCGGCCCTTCACCAGCGGCAGGTGCTCGATCAGCAGGCCCGCATGGATCGTCTGGTAGTCGACGCCCTGCTGGCAGTGCTTCTCGATCACATGCAGGAAGTCGTCCTCATCAAGCTTCTCGATCATCCCGTGCACGCTCTCCAGCGCCTGGTACACGGGCACCGTGCCGATCGGCACCGTGGAGGCGTTGATGATCGCCGTGCGCACCTCATCGAGGTTCACCCCGCCGGTGGAGAGGTCCATCACGGTGTCGGCGCCGTACTTCACGGCCAGCTTCAGCTTGGCCACCTCCTCATCGAGGTCGGAGGCATTGGGGGAGGCGCCGATGTTGGCGTTCACCTTGCACTTGCTGGCGATGCCGATCGCCATCGGCTCCAGGCCGGGGTGCTCAATGTTGGCGGGGATGATCATGCGGCCCCGGGCCACCTCCTCCATCACCAGGCTCTCGGGCAGGTTTTCCCGCTTGGCCACGTAGGCCATCTCCTCGGTGATCACCCCCTGGCGGGCGTAATGCAGCTGGGTGACGTTGGCTTGACCACGACGCTTCTGGATCCAGGCGCTGCGCATGACGGGAAAGGCAGAGGACGGGGCGTCACGCCGGCGGTGGCCGGACAGGGACGTTGGGGCCGAAAGGGTGGGGCCGAATGGACGGTGGGCAGCCTGAGAGCTTCCGCACTTCCCTGCGCCGGCATGACCCGGATCAGGTTCGGAGGGTGTGATCTCAGCCCTGGGCGAAGCGATCGGTGGATCCTGCGCCGGGCACCCCTAGTGACGTTGGAAAGCTAGCAAGGCTGAAGAAGGTCAAGGGGTAGGCCACAAGGATTCCGGGATCTGTACTGGCTGTACAGATCCGCCCGACAGCGCGCCACCCCATCACCAGGCCCCGCGAGCCCCCGGCCCGGGGCAGGGATCAGCCCTGCAGGCCGTCCAGAGCCACGGCCGTCACCCGGTGGTCGCCGTCGCCCTGCAGCGCCGCCAGGGCCTCGCGGGCCTGGGCCGCCTCCGGACCCCGGCCCTCGCGCACCAGGCGCCCGAGGATCTCGGCCCCGCCGGCCCGCACCGTGCCATCGCCATCGGCCACCGCCTCCCGGGCCAGCTCCAGCAGCCAGGCCGGAGGCATGGCCTCCTGCTCGGCCAGGGCCGAGAGGATGCTGCAGCGCACCAGCCACTGGTCGTCGGCCACGAACGCATCCCGCAGCAGGGGCCAGGCCCGCTCCACCCCGTAGCTGGCCAGGGCGTTGGCGGCCTCGGCGCGCACGTTGGCGTCCTCGTCCTGGCGCACCGCCATCGCCAGGGCCGCCCAGCCCGCCTCGCTGCGTTTCACCCCCAGCCCGGCGCAGGCCAGTGAGCGGATCACGAAGGTGGTCTGCTCCAGCCCCAGCAGCAGCAGCGGGATCGCCGCCTCCGGCTCCACCCCCCGCAGCCCCGCCAGGGCGGGCATGGCCCGGCTCGGATCGCCCGAGGCGATCGCCTGCCGCGCCGCTTCCAGATCGGGGGTGGAGTCACTCACGGGGATCAGGGCGGGGATCCTTCACCTTGGCGCAGCGCGCCGCAGGCTGGGGGCCCCTGGCGCAGGGCCCGCAGCAGCTCGGCCCGGCGCCGCCGCCGCCGGATCCAGCTGGTGGTGAGCAGGCCGGCGCCGATCACCAGGGCGGGCACCGCCGGCAGCCGGTCGGTCCCCTGGCGGGTGAGCAGCACCAGCAGGGCCAGCAGGATCAGCAGCGGCGAGGAGAGCGCCAGCAGCGCCGCCCGGAAGCGGGAGGGCCGACGGCCGCTCAAACCGGCTGCTCCATCCAGCGCAGCAGGCTGAGGGTGAGCACCTTGATGCCCACCTCCAGGCAGCCCTCATCCGGATCGAAGCTGTTGCTGTGCAGGGGCGTGCAGCCGCCCGGCCCGGCCACCCCCAGGCGGAACATGGTGCCGCGGGTGCCCTCCAGCAGCTGGGCGAAGTCCTCGGCCCCCAGCGAGGGCTGCTCCAGCCACTGCACCCGGGTGCGGCCCAGCAGCGCCACGGCCGCATCGGCCACCAGCTGTGTGAGCTCCGGGTCGTTGTGCACCGGCGGCGAGATGCAGCGGTAATGCACCCGTGCCTCGCCGCCATGGCCCTTGCAGAGCGCATGGACCGTGTCCTCGATCCAGCCCGGCAGCTGGGCGTGCACCTCCAGGTCCAGGCAGCGCACGGTGCCCAGCAGCCGCACGTGGTCGGCGATCACGTTGAAGGCCTTGCCCCCCTCGATCAGCCCGAAGCTGACCACCACCGGATGGAGCGGGTCGAGCCGCCGGCTGATTGCCTCCTGCAGCCCGCTCACCACCCGGGCGGCGATCCAGATCGCGTCGGTGCTCTGGTGCGGGCGGGCGCCGTGGCCCCCTTCCCCCAGCACCTCCACCTCCAGCTCCCCCGCCGCGGCCGTGAGGCTGCCGCTGCGCACCCCCACCGTGCCCACCTCCAGGCTCGGAAACACGTGCACCCCGAACAGGGCCTGCACCCCCTCCATCGCCCCGTCGGCCCGCATCCAGGCCGCCCCCTCGGCCGTCTCCTCCGCCGGCTGGAACAGCAGCCGCACCCGGGCCGTGAGCCGATCCGCCATCCCGGCCAGCAGCCGCGCCACCCCCAGGCCCACGGTGGTGTGGATGTCGTGGCCGCAGGCATGCATCAGGCCCTGGCGGCTGGAGGCATAGGGCAGCTCGGTGCGCTCCTCGATCGGCAGGGCATCCATGTCGGCCCGCAGGGCCACCAGCGGCGCCCCCACTGGCCCCAGCTCAGCCACCACCCCGGTGCGGCCCACCCCTTCCCGCACCTCCCAGCCCCAGCGCCGCAGCTCCCCGGCCACCAGGGCGGCGGTCTGCTGTTCGTGGCCGCTCAGCTCGGGGTGGCGGTGGATGTGGCGGCGGATCTGGATCAGCTCCGGCAGCAGCGACCGCAGGGTGTCCTCCAGCCCCAGGGCGTCCCAGGCCCCATCCCCCCCCTCGGCAGGGCCACCACGGGCGGCGATGGGGGAGACGGACAGCGGGGTCATGGGCGGAGGGGGAGGCCGAGGGGTCGAAGCCGGTTCAGGAGGCCAGGGCCAGGAACTGGGCCAGAGCCTGCACGGGCACGGGCGGCCAGCGCCGTATCTGCAACAGCCATTCTTCCTGCCGGTAGCGGGGATCGAGCCCGGAGGCCGCGGCCCAGTGGCTCTCGGCCTCGCCCCGGGCCCCCCGCCGCCACAGCAGCGCCGTCAGGCCGGCGCGGGCATCGGCGAACAGGGGATAGCGGCGGATCAGGTCGCGCAGCTGCTTCTCCGCCACCGTGGTGTCCCCCAGCTGGAAGGCGGCCAGGGCGGCGCTGGAGCGGGCCATGGCGAAGCCCGGCCGGGCGGCGGCGGCCGCCTCGAAACAGGCGCGGGCCGCCGGCCAGTCGCCCCGGGAGCCCTCCACGTTGCCCAGGTTGTAGAGGGCGGAGGCATCCTCCGGATTCCGTTCCAGGATCCAGGCGTAGTCGGCGGCGGCCTCCGGCCAAAGGCCCAGGGCCTCCTCGGCGGTGCCCCGGTTGAGGTGGGGGTCGGCGCTGGCGGGCTCCAGGGCGATGGCCCGGTCCTGGTCGGCGATCGCCGCCCTGGCATCCCCCAGGGCCAGCTGCACGTTGCCGCGGTTGCTCCAGGCCGAAGCGTCCTCGGGCGCCAGATCCACCACCCGGTCCCACAGCGGCAGGGCCTCGCCGAAATGACCCTCGCGGCTGGCGGCCAGGGCCTGCTCGAACAGGGCCGGCAGCGACGTCGCCCCCACCGCTGCTCCCGCCCCTGCGCCGCCATCGGCCCGCAGGGCCGGCGGCCAGGCCAGCAGCCCCACCAGCAGCACCAGCAGGGGCAGCACCGCCACTGCGCGCCGTCTCATGCCGCCACCGCGGAGGCACCGTCGAGGTGGGCGCGGCCCGCTGGGGTGACGACCCGCCCCCGGGGCGTGCGCTGCAGGAAGCCCAGCTGCAGCAGGTAGGGCTCCACCACCGCTTCAAGGGTGGCGGGATCCTCCCCCAGCCCCGCCGCCAGGGTTTCCAGCCCCACCGGCCCGCCGCCATAGGTCTCCAGCATCAGGCCCAGCAGGCGCCGGTCGCTGGCATCCAGGCCGCGGCCGTCCACCCGGTGCAGGGACAGGGCCTCCTCCACCAGCGCCGCATCGATCCGGCCGTGACCCCCCACCGCCGCCACATCCCGCACCCGGCGCAGCAGCCGGTTGGCGATGCGGGGCGTGCCGCGGCAGCGGCGGGCCACCTCCTGGGCGGCGCAGGGCTGCAGGGCCAGCTGCAGCAGGCCGGCGGCCCGCTGCACGATCGCCTCGAGGTCATCGAGGCCGTAGAACTCCAGCCGCTGGATCAGGCCGAAGCGATCCCGCAGCGGCGAACTCAGCGAGCCGGCGCGGGTGGTGGCCCCCACCAGGGTGAACGGGGCCACCTCCAGGCTGCGGGTGCGGGCCGTGGTGCCCTTGCCGACGGTGAGGTCGAGGCGGAAGTCCTCCATGGCCGGATACAGGATCTCCTCGGCCACCCGGTTGAGGCGGTGGATCTCATCGATGAACAGCACCTCGCGGGGCTGCAGGTTCACCAGCAGGCCGACGATGTCGCGCGGGCGCTCCAGGGCCGGGGCGCTGGTGATCCGGCAGCGCACCCCCAGCTCCTCGGCCAGCACCAGGGCCATGGTGGTCTTGCCGAGGCCGGGGGGGCCGTAGAGCAGCACGTGGTCGAGGGCCTCCTGGCGGCGGCGGGTGGCCTCCACGGCGATGCGCAGCACCTGCTTGAGCTCGCTCTGGCCGATGTAGTCGTCCAGCCGGCGGGGCCGCAGGCCGTCCTCCCGCACGGGGGGCTCCTCCTCGGGCCGGGCGACGGGATCCACCAGCCGTTCCGGCGCCGCCCCGGTGCGCTGGGCCGGGGGGCCGCCTGCGGCCGTTCCTCCCGAAGAGATGATCGCCATAGCTGGAGGGTACCGGCTGCTGCCTAGGGTCGGGGAGCACCCAGGTGATCAGGAACGCGGCGATGGCGAAGGGGCCCGGCAGGAAGGGCGGTGGCGCCAAGGGCGCCGATCCGGCCAACCGGCTGCTGGCGGACAACCGCCTGGCCCGCCACCAGTACGAGATTCTCGAAACCCTCGAGACCGGCATCGAGCTGCTCGGCACCGAGGTGAAATCGATCCGGGCCGGTCAGGTGAACCTGCGCGACGGCTTCTGCCTGATCCGCAACGGCGAGATGCAGCTCCACAACGTCCACATCTCCCCCCACAGCCACGCCGGCAGGTTCTTCAACCACGAGCCGCTGCGGGTGCGCAAACTGCTGGCCCACCGCCGCGAGATCGACAAGCTGCGCGTCGCCCTCGACCAGAAGGGCCTCACCCTGATCCCCCTCAACCTCCACCTCAAGGGCTCCTGGATCAAGATCACCATCGGCCTGGGCAAGGGCCGCAAGCTGCACGACAAGCGCGCGGACGAGAAGAACAAGCAGATCGCCAAGGAGACCCGGGCCGCCGTCGCCCGGCTCTGAAGCCCGGCTTCAGTTGCTGGGCGGTGCGGGCGGCGCCGGTGGACTGGCGGGGGCCGGGGACGCCGGGGCCGCGGGGGCCGGCGTGGCCCCGGGGGTGGCCGGGGCCGGGGCGGGCGCGCTGTCCTGGGGCTCCTCGGGGGCCGGTGGCGCCTCCGGCGCCGGCGGCGGCGTGGGGGCCGGCGGATCGGCCCGCAGCGACAGGCGGATCAGGGCCGGGGCGACGCCGTCGTTGGTGAGCAGCAGCTGCACCGGCGAGCTCTTCTGGCCATCGAGGGTGACCACCCGCAGCGGCCCCCTCGGCTCCAGCTGCGTTCCCCCGGCCGAGTAAATGCTCATCTGCAGCAGCGGCGAGCCGCTGACGCCGAGGGCAAGGCCGTGGCCGGCGGGCAGGCGGATCGGGAACAGGCGCGCCCCACTGGCCGGTACCTCCGCCGACAGCACCTGGGCGGTGCCGGAGGGGGCCTCGATCGGCTCGATCCTGAGGTTCTCCAGCGTCAGTTCGGCGGCGGCGTACCAGATCTGGCGGAAGGGTTCCGGCGGCATCGCCTGGGAAGCCCGGCTCGGCAGCAGGTTCTGGACGCTGGCCGACACCAGCTCCCGCAGCACCGCCGGGCTCAGCCCCTGGCGCACGAAGGAGCCCTGCCGCTGCTCCCAGTCGCTGGCGCTGAAGCTGCCCAGCCGACGCCGCAGGGGCAGGGGCAGCTGCTCCACCCGGGCCAGCCATTCCTCGGCCAGTTCGTTCCACACCCGCCGCAGCGGTGCGTCCTCCAGGGAGTCGGAGGGCAGCCGGCCGTTGCGTTCGGGGTACTGGGCCAGCAGCGCCGCATCCACCAGGCTCAGGAACCAGGCCCGGTCCACCTGCATCGCCCGCAGGCGGTTGAGCAGCTGCTGGCGCTGGTCCACCTCCGACGGGGGCAGGCTGCTGGGGAGCTCGCTCTGCCCGCCGGGGGCCGGGGCGGCCAGCTTGCCGCGGCTCAGCCACCACCAGCCCACCGCCGTGCCGACGACCGCCGAGAGCACCAGGGCGATCAGCACCGGCCAGAAGCCCCCCTCGGCCTCCTCCTCCCGCTCCTCATGGCGGCGCCGGACGCTGTCGGTGACGGGAACGGGGGCCGGCGGCGGGGGCGGGGTGGCGGCCGTGCGCGGCGGCAGCTGGGGCTCCGCCCGCTCCACGGCAGGCCGGAGGGGCGCTGCCGCGACGTCCGCCGCCCCATCCGCCGCTGCCGAGGCGGCGATCGCCGCCTCGGCAGCGGCAGGGGCCGGTGGCTGCGGCGGCGGGGCGGCCGGGGCAGCCTCGGGCACCAGCACCACCGTGCGGTCGGCCCGCGGCACCGGCCCCATGCTGTCGGGCATCACCAGGGACTGGAACGCCACCAGGGCCTGGCCGGCGGAGGCGAAGCGCTCCTCGGGGTGGCGGCTCAGCAGCCGCTGCAGCTGGCGCAGCAGCTCCGGCTCGTTTTCCAGGGCCGCCGGCCAGCGCCACTGCATCGTGGCCGGATCGAGCAGGCGCTCCGGCCCGTCGCCGCTCAGCAGCACCAGGGACACCACCCCCAGGGCGTGCAGATCCATCCAGGGCTGGGCGGGCTCGCCCCGGGCCAGCTCCGGCGGCGCGTAGCCCGGGGTGGCCCCCAGCAGCCGTTCCCCGGCGGGACCGCCGGCGCTGCCCCGCACCAGGCCGAAATCCAGCGGCACCGGCAGGCCGTCGCTGTCACGGCGCAGCAGGTTGGCGGGGCTGAGGTCCCCGTGCAGCAGGTCCTGGCTGTGCAGGGCGGCGAGCACCGGCAGCAGCTGGCGCAGCAGCAGCAACACCTCCCCCGCGCCGAACACCAGCTGGCGCTCGGCGCGCAGCTCCAGCAGCTGCTGGTAGGTGCGGCCCGCCTGCCACTCCCGCACCAGCCAGAGCTGGTCGTCGGCCTCGATCACGGCGCCGATGCGGGGCACCTGGGGGTGGAGCACCCCCTGCAGCCGCGACCACAGCTCCCGCGCCCGGACCTGGTCCTGCTCCGGCCCGATGCGGCGCAGGGCCACGGGTGCATCGGCGGCCAGCTGGTCACTCGCCAGCCACAGCTCCCCCTGGGGCCCGCCCGTCTCCGCCCCGAGACAGCGCTCGAGCCGGTAGCGGCCGCCGATCACCTGGCCCTGGGCGGCAGTCATGGGATCAGGGCCATGCCGGTGCGTTGGGGCTGCTCGAGGCCGCGGCCCGCCAGCCAGTCCTGGTCGTACAGGCGGGAGCGGTAGCGATCGCCGCTGTCACACAGGACGGTGACGATGCGATGACCGGGCCCCAGCCGCCGGGCCGTCTCCACCGCCGCCGCCACGTTGATCCCCACCGACCCCCCCATGAACAGGCCCTCCTGCCACAGCAGGCCGTAGATCGTGCGCAGGGCCATGGGGTCGTCGATCCTCACCGCGTCGTCGATCGGCGCCCCCTCCAGATTGGCGGTGACGCGGCTGTTGCCGATGCCCTCGGTGATCGAGGTCCCCTCGCTTTTCAGGGTGCCGTCGGTGGCCCAGCTGTAGAGGGCGCTGCCGCAGGGATCGGCCAGGACGCAGCGGACCCTGGGATCCTGCTCCTTGAGATAGAGGGCCACCCCGGCATAGGTGCCGCCGGTGCCGGTGGCGGCCACCCAGGCATCCAGCCGGCCCCCGGTCTGCTGCCAGATCTCCGGGCCGGTGCTGCCGTAGTGGGCCCGCCGGTTGGCGAGGTTGTCGAACTGGTTGGCCCACACGGCGCCGGGCATCTCCTCGGCGATGCGGCCCGAGAGGCGCACGTAGTTGGCAGGGTCGCTGTAGGGAACGGCGGGCACCGTGCGCACCTCGGCGCCGAGGCTGCGCAGCAGGCCGATCTTCTCCGCCGACTGGGTCTCGGGGATCACGATCAGGCAGCGGTAGCCACGGGCATTGCAGAGGTGGGTCAGGCCGATGCCGGTGTTGCCGGCGGTCCCCTCCACCACCGTGCCCCCCGGCTTGAGCAGGCCGCTGGCCTCCGCCTCCTGGAGGATGCCCAGGGCGGCCCGGTCCTTCACCGACCCGCCGGGGTTCATGAATTCCGCCTTGCCCAGGATCTCGCAGCCGGTCAGGGCGCTGAGGGCATGGAGCCGGATGAGCGGCGTGCCGCCGACCGCCCCGCTGAAGCCCTCGGTGATCCCGGTGCTCATGCCGTCGCTGTGGGCTCCCATGCGGCTGGCCTTCTCCATGGCTGCGTGGCCGGATCGTAGGGAACATCCCTATGGTCGGCCCCAGAGAACGGCAGGACCATGGGCTCCAAGGCACACGCGCCGGCGGACATCACCTGCCTCCTGCAACGGCTCCAGGCGGTCCGCCAGCACAGTGAACGCCTGATCGAGGGCCTGGAACCGGAGGACCTCTGCCTCCAGGGCATGGCCGATGCCAGCCCCGCCAAGTGGCACCTGGGGCACACCACCTGGTTCTTCGAGACCTTCCTGCTGGAGCCCCACCTGCCGGGCCATGCGACCCCCGATCGCCGCTGGGGCCACCTGTTCAATTCCTATTACGAGGCGGTCGGCAGCCGCCACCCCCGCCCCGAACGGGGCCTGCTCACCCGGCCGGCCATCGGCGAGGTGCTCGCCTGGCGCCGGCGGGTCGACGCCGGGCTGGAGTCGCTGCTGCTGGAGCTGGATCGGGGCCCCGCCGACGCCGCCGCCCCCCTGCTGGAGCTGGTCGAGCTGGGGCTGCATCACGAGCAGCAGCACCAGGAGCTGCTGCTGATGGATCTGCTCGACGGCTTCAGCCGCAACCCGCTGGAGCCCGCCTACGGCGACGAACCCACCGGCGCCGGGGCAGCGGACATCACCGGCGGCTGGCGCTCCCACCCCGGCGGCCTGGTGGAGATCGGCCACGCCGGCGGCGGTTTCCACTTCGACAACGAGGCCCCCCGGCACCGGCAGTGGCTGGAGCCCTTCAGCCTGGCCGAAACCCTGGTCACCAACGAGGCCTACGCCGCCTTCATCGCCGATGACGGCTACCGGCGGCCGGAGCTGTGGATGAGCGAGGGCTGGGCGCTGGTGCAGCAGCGCGGCTGGCGCGCACCGCGCTACTGGCGCGGGGAGTGGGAATTCACCCTGGCGGGCCGCCGGCCGCGGCACCCCCAGGCCCCCGTGCGGCACCTCAGCTGGTTCGAGGCCGATGCCTTCGCCCGCTGGAGCGGCGGCCGGCTGCCGAGCGAAGCCGAATGGGAGCTGGTGGTGGCGGAAGCCGCCCGACCGGACGGCCGCCCCCTGCCCCAGGCCTTCGGCGCCCTGTGGCAGTGGACCGCCAGCCCCTACCGGCCCTACCCGGGGTTCCACTCCGCCACCGGCGCCGTCGGGGAATACAACGGCAAGTTCATGACCTCCCAGTTCGTGCTCCGCGGCAGCAGCTGCCTCACCCCGGCGGGCCACGCCCGCCCCACCTACCGCAACTTCTTCGGGCCCCACTGCCGCTGGATGGCCGCCGGGCTGCGGCTGGCCCGCGATGGCGCTGACGACGGCACCGGCACTCCATGCTGATCGACCTCCATCCCGAGCCGGCCGACATGGCCCGGCTGGTGGTCGACGGCATGGCCCGCCAGCCGAAGCAGCTGCCGGCCTGGCTGCTGTACGACGCCGAGGGCTCCCGCCTGTTCGAGGCCATCTGCGAGCAGCCGGAGTACGGCCTCACCCGCACCGAGACGGCCCTGCTGGAGGCGAAGGCGCCCGAGCTGGCCGCCGCCCTCGGACCCGGGGTGGTGGTGGAATTCGGTGCCGGCAGCGCCCGCAAGGTGGGCCCCCTGCTCGCCGCCCTGCGGCCCGCCGCCTACGTCGCCCTCGACATCAGCGCCGACCACCTGGCCCCCGCCTGCCGGGCCCTGCAGCAACGCCATCCCGACCTGCCGGTGCTCGGCATCTGCTGCGACTACAGCCGCCTGGAGCAGCTGCCCGACCACCCCGCCCTGGAGGGCCACGGCCGCCTGGGCTTCTACCCGGGCAGCTCGATCGGCAACTTCGATCCCGCCGGCGCCCGGGACCTGCTGCGCCAGTTCCGCCGGCTGCTGGGGCCGGGCAGCCGCCTGCTGATCGGCATCGACCAGCCCAAGGCGGTGGAGCGGCTGGAGGCGGCCTACAACGACGCCGCCGGCTGGTCGGAGGCCTTCGCCCGCAACCTGCTGACCCGGCTGAACCGCGATCTGGACGGCGATTTCCACCCCGACGACTTCGACTACCGGGCCTGGTGGGACGCCGGCCAGTCCCGCATCGCCATGGCCCTGGTGAGCCGCCGGGAGCTCACCGTGCAGCTGGCCGGCCGGCCCTGGCCGTTCGCTGCCGGCGAAGCCCTGATCACCGAGTACAGCCACAAGTACGCCCCCGGGGCCTTCCTCGCCCTGGCCGCCGACGCCGGCTGGGTGGGGGCGGGCCGCTGGAGCGATGCCGCCGGCGATTTCGCCCTGCACCTGCTGGTGCAGGCAGACTCGGAACAGCACCGGAGCGAGCCATGAGCAGGGAGGAGCAGCGTCAGTCCATGCGCGGGGTGCGCGAGGGGCTGATCGAGGAACTCGAGGACCTCTACCGCCGGGCCTTCGATCGCATCGGCGAGCAGGATCTGGGGGAGGGGGCCATCGCCCGGCTCACCCAGCTGCTGCTGCGCTCCCGGGAGGCGGCCATCACCCCCCTGCAGGAGGAGATCGAAGCGCCCCTGATCACCCGCGCCCCCGGCGAGCCGGTGCCATGAGCAGCAGCTGGCTGGAGGAACTGGAGGCGCGGCTGGATCAGCAGCTGGAGGGCTTCCTGCGCACCAACCCCCAGCAGGAGGAGCTGCTGCGGGAGCAGGCCGCCCGCGACCGGCAGCGGCAGCTGCTGGCCGAACGGGTGCGCCTGCGCCAGCAGGCGGAGGAGCAGCGGCGCGAACTGCTGCGGCTGGCCGAGGAGATCCGCCAGTGGCAGGAGCGCACCGGCCGGGCCCGGGCCGCCGGCGCCGAGGACCTGGCCGGCCGGGCCGAGCAGCATGTGACCGGGCTGATGGACCAGGGCCGCCACCGCTGGCGCGCCCTGGCCGATCTGGGCCAGCGCTTCGCCGGCGTGGAGCAGGAGCTGGCCGAGCTCACCAGCCGTCCCCGCACCGGTGCCGCCCCCACCCCCGACCTGGAGGCCGACTGGGCCCGGTTCGAGGCCCAGCAGGAGCTGCAGGAGCTGAAGCGCCGCAGCCAGCGCTGAACTCCGCCGCCCCATGGGTTTCCTGCTCTCGAAACTGCTGCCGCTCGGCCTCTACCCCCTCGGCCTGGCCCTGCTGCTCCAGATCGCCGGCCTGCTGGGCGGCCAGCGCCGCTTCGGTCCGGTGCTTTCCGGGGTGGGCATCGCCCTGCTCTGGCTGGCGGCCACCCCCCTGCTGAGCCGGCAGCTGGTCTGGAGCCTGGAGGAGCGGGCCGCCCGGCTGACGCCGGCGCCGATCCCGCGGGCCGATGCGGTGCTGGTGCTGGGCGGCGGCCTGCGGCCGGCCCTGCCGCCGCGCCAGGGGGTGGAGGTGAACGAGGCCGGCGACCGGCTGCTGCGGGCCGTGGCCCTGATGCGGGAGGGCAAGGCCCCCTGGCTGCTGGTGACCGGCGGCAAGGTCACCTTCATGGCCAACGATCCGGCGGCCGGTGAGGCCCGGCTGGCCAAGGCCCTGGCCACCAGCCTGGGGGTGGCGGCCGATCGGATCGTGACCAGCGAAGAAGGGCGCAACACCGGCGAGGAGGCGGGCGCCCTGGTGCGGGTGGCCCGCCAGCGGGGTTGGACCTCCCTGCTGCTGGTCACCAGTGCCACCCACCTGCCCCGTTCCCTCGCCACCCTGCGCCGGGCCGCTCCGGAGCTGCGGATCATCCCGGTGGCCTGCGACTTCCAGCTGCCCGACCGGCGTTCCTTCGGCACACCCACCCTGGCGGGCACCTTGATGGGCGTGCTGCCCAGCGCCGAAGCCCTGGTGCTCACCACCACGGCCATGCGCGAACATCTCGGCCTGCTGGCCTACCGGCTGCGGGGCTGGATCTGAGCGGGACCGGACCGGGGCCCCGGGGCGGGCTACTTCTTGGGCGCCGGCGGCACCAGGCTCACGCCCTCGGGCGGCGGGGTGGGGTCGGGATCGGCGATGAGCATGTGCTGGAGAACGATCTCCGGACGTTCACTGTCCCGCCAGCGGATGCGATACGCGGGCATCTTGGTGCCCCGGCTGGTGGTCTGCTCCACGGGCTCCATGACCCAGCCACGGCGGGATCGCCCCTGGGGATTGCGCTTCACCACCGCATCGGCGTGTTGAAAGCGAAAACCGACGCGCTCACCACTCATACCAGAGCCCCGAGGGGGAGAAGGCCTACTGGGGCCATTATCCCACTGCGTCGGTTCAGGCCTTTTCGCGGGCCTCCGGGCGCAGCAGGGGGAAGGCGATCACATCCCGGATCGAGGGGCTGTCGGTGAGCAGCATGGCGAGGCGATCGATGCCGATGCCGAGGCCGCCGGTGGGGGGCATGCCCACCTCCAGGGCGTGGAGGAAATCCTCGTCCACCGTCTGGGCTTCGGGGTCCCCCGCCTGGCGGCGCAGCTGCTGCAGCTCGAGCCTGGCGCGCTGATCGAGGGGGTCGATCAGTTCGCTGAAGGCGTTGGCCGTCTCCCGCCCGACGATGAACAGCTCGAAGCGCTCCACCAGCCCCGGCTTGCTGCGGTGGGCCCGGGCCAGGGGCGAATTCTCCACCGGGTAGTCCATCACGAAGGTGGGCTGCACCAGGGTGGTCTCCACCGCCTGCTCGAAGGCCTCCACCAGCAGCCGGCCCACGCTGTCAGCGGCCTCGGGGGCCGCCAGACCGGCGGCCTCCATCGCCGCCACCGCCTCGGCGCGATCGCCGAAGCCGCTGAAATCCAGGCCGGTGGCCTGCTCCACCAGCTCGTGCATGGTGACCCGCCGCCAGGGCGGGGTCAGGTCGATCTCGGTGCCCTGGTAGGTGATCCGGGTGTCCCCGCAGACCTCCAGGCAGGCCGTCGCCAGCAGCTGCTCGGTGAGATCCATCATCGTGTGGTAGTCGGCGAAGGCCTGGTAGATCTCCACCGAGGTGAACTCGGGGTTGTGGCGGGTGCTCACCCCCTCGTTGCGGAAGATGCGCCCCAGCTCGTAGACCCGCTCGAAGCCGCCCACCACCAGCCGCTTGAGGTGCAGCTCGGTGGCGATGCGCAGGGTCAGGGGCAGGTCGAGGGCGTTGTGGTGGGTGGCGAAGGGGCGGGCGTCGGCGCCCCCGGCCTCCGTCTGCAGGACGGGCGTCTCGATCTCGAGGAAGTCACGCTCGTCCAGCCAGCGGCGCATGGCGCTCACCAGCCGGGCCCGACGGCGGAAGGTCTCGCGGGTGTGGGGCGAGACGATCAGATCCAGGTAGCGCTGGCGGTAGCGCTTCTCCACGTCCGCCAGGCCATGCCACTTGTCGGGCAGGGGCTGGAGCGCCTTGGAGAGCATCACCCAGTCGGTCACCTTCACCGACAGCTCGCCCCGGTCGGTGCGGCGCAGGCTGCCGTGCACGCCGATCCAGTCACCGCCATCCACCAGGGAGGTGATCTGGGCGAAGGCCTCGGGCTCCTCCGGGTGGGCCGCCAGCAGGGCGGCCTTCTCGATGAACAGCTGGATCGGGCCGGATTCGTCGGCGATGGTGAAGAAGGCCAGCTTGCCCATCACCCGCCGGGTCATCACCCGACCGGCCACCGCGACGTCAACAGCCCGCTCTTCGCCGTTGGCCAGGTCGGCGTGGGCCTGCTGCAGCTCGGCGGTGCGGTGGCTGGGGGCGAAGCCGAGGGCATAGGGGGCCCGTCCCAGGGCCTCCAGGGTGCGGGCTTTCTCCAGACGGGTCTCACGCAGATCCGACAAGGCAGGCAGGGGGATGGAGAAGGATCGCAGCCATCCTGCAGGATCAGCCGACGGCGACCAGGCGGGGGACTCAGCCGGCGGCGGCCAGGGTTCCCTCGCCCATGCGCTGGGAGGCGTAGCCCGTGCCGCGCACCGTGAGGATCAGCTCCGGGTTGCGGGGGTCGGGCTCGAGCTTGCCGCGCAGGCGCGCCACGTAGACATCCACCACCCGCAGGTCGGCGGCCCGGCGCGGCGGGTAGCCCCAGAGCTGCTCGAGGATCTCGGCCCGGGGCACCACCCGGCCGGGTTCGCGGAACAGCAGCTCCAGCAGGCTGAATTCGGTGTACGTGAGGGCGATGCGCTGTCCCTCGCGGGTCACCTGGCGGCGGTTGGTGTCGACCACCAGATCCCCCACCCGCAGCACGCCGGATCCCGTGGGCAGCTCGCGGGGCTCGCTGGTGGCGGCCCCCCGGCCCATGCGGCGCAGGATCGTGGAGATGCGGGCCTCCAGCTCCTTGGGGCTGAAGGGTTTGGGCAGGTAGTCGTCGGCCCCCAGGTCCAGCCCAGCCACCCGCTCGGCGATGGCATCGAGGGCGGAGAGGAAGATGATCGGCACGCAGGATTCGGCCCGCAGCCGCCGGCAGACGGCGAAGCCGTCCAGCTTCGGCAGCATGACGTCAAGGACCACCAGGTCGGGCTGCTCCTTGTGGAACAGCGCCAGGGCCTCCTCACCGTCCTCGGCGCACAACACCCGGTAGCCGGCCAGCTGCAGACGCATCAGCAGCACCCGGCGCACGGCCGCTTCGTCGTCGACGACCAGCAGGGTGGCGATCGGCTGGGCGGGCTGCTGGTCGGAGGGAGGGGGAGACGCGGGCTGCTGAACGGCGGAAGCCCCACCGGAAGACTCCTGCAGATCAGCCCCGTCGGTGAAGGGGGAAGCCGGCGACGCAGAGGACGCAGAGGATGCAGAGGATGCGATCGATTGCGTGGGCATCGCTCCTGTCCGACCGGATGAAGAATCGCAACCATAACGCGACGCCGTTTCAGGCCGTGAACACGGGATCGGCTCCGTCAGCAGGCCTCTGGCCGATTTAAAACATTTCTTCAGGGTGCCAGTCCCGCCGGCGGCGGCCTCAGGGCCAGCGGGCCTCGGCGTAGCTGTTCCACTGCCGCTCGGCCTCGGCCAGGGCCGCATCGCTGTCGAGCTGCCCCAGCATCGCCCGCTGCAGCTGGGTGTAGAGGATCGCCTGCAGTCGTTTCACCCCCGGGGTCGCCGGCACCAGCACCCGCGCCGCGGCCAGGGTCTCGATCGACAGCAGCCGGGCGCTGTGGACCAGGCGCTCCTGCCCGTCGGCGGGCACCGCCGCCCGCAGCCGCCCCTCCAGGCTGGCCAGGGCACCACGGGAGGAGGGCAGCACCCGGGCCTCCTCGGCGAAGGCCAGCTGGTTGGCGGCATCGCTGAGGAACAGGGCGAAGCTCAGCGCCTCCGGGGCCATGGCGCTCTGGCGCGGGACCACCAGGTTCATCACCGCCACGTTGGCCTCGCCGCTGGCCCCGGTCAGGGGCGGGAAGGGGGCGGAGGTGGCGGCGATGCCGGGGGCGTTGGTCTGCAGGTTGCGCAGGAAATCCGGGCCGCTGGCCACCTGGGCCAGGTCCCCCGCCTGGTAGAGCTCGATCGCCCGCCGGTAGCCCTGGCTCACCACCTCCCGCGGCAGCAGCCCGCGGCGGTAGAGATCGCTCCAGAAGGCGAAGGCCCGGCGACCGGCGGGGCTGTTGAACGCCGCCCGCTGGCGGTCGTCGAGCAGCCGCACCCCCATCTGCACCAGCGCCTCCATCAGCTCGCCGGAGTCGTCGGGGACCACGGTCACGAACAGGGCGTAACGGCCAGTGCGGCGCCGAACGGCCTCGGCATAGGCGGGCACCTCCTCCCAGCGGCGCGGCGGAGCGGCCAGGCCGGCCTTCTGCAGCAGCCGGCGGTTGGCGATCGTCACCCGGGCCGTCAGGTACCAGGGGATGCCGAACTGTTCGCCCCCCTGCTGGCCGGAGGTCCAGATGCCGGCCAGGTAGCGCCCGGCGGCATCGGCGGGCAGCAGGGGCGTGAGGTCCCTCAGGCCCCCCTTGCTGGCCAGGTTGGCGGCGAAGTTGGGGTTGAGGTTGACCAGATCCGGCGCGGTGCGGGCAAACACCGAGGCCAGCAGCTTGCGTTCCACCGACCCCCAGGGCACGTCGGTCCAGCGCACCGTCACGCCGGGATGGGCCCGCTCCCAGGCGGCGATCACCCGCCCCATGTAGGCGTTGAAGCGGGGCGCCAGGTCCAGGGTCCAGACGTTGAGCACCTTGCCCCGGCCGGGCGCTGGCGGCCGGGCACAGGCCCCGGCGGCGAGGGCGAGGGCGAACGGGGCGGCCAGCAACCGCAGGGCCTGGCGGCGGGGCAGGCGGGACGGCCGGCTGGAGCTGGGAGACATCCTGGCCATGGCCTAGCGGCGCCAGCCGGAGCCCAGTTGCCGCCAGAGCAGCAGTTGCAGGGAGCAGAGCATCGGTGCGAGCAGGGCCGTGATCAGGGTCTGGGCAAGCAGAACCCGCAGGCCGGATCCCGCCAGATCATCCCAGCGCCAGCCCGGCAGGGCCAGCAGGGCCGGATTCACCCCGTGCTCCCGGGCGCTGCGGCTGGCCAGCGGTCCCGCCTGCTGGAGCACGTCCCGGGTGCCGATCCAGTCGAGGACGCCCCACTGCAGCATCAGGGTGAGGCCCAGCACGGCCGTTCCCAGCAGGGCGAGCAGGCCGAGGCTGAAGCTGCGCTGGATCGGCGCCGCCCGCCGTCCCATCCGCCCCCACCACCAGCCCAGCAACAGCAGGGCGGGAATCTGGGTGACACCGCCGGGGTGGAGGGCATCCAGCAGCAGGCCCAGGGCCAGGCCGGCGCAGGCCCCCGAGAAGGGCCCGTCGCTGAGCGCCCAGGGCAGCAGCCACAGCACCGCCCAGCAGGGACCGACGCCGTCGAGGGCCAGCCAGCCCGGCGAGGCCAGGGCCAGCAGCGGCACCAGCAGGACCGTGGCGGCGAGCAGGGGCTGCCGGGTGAGCAGGTCCATCAGCGCACCTGCACCTGCACCCAGTCGAGGGCCGAGACCGGCGCGATCAGCTGCACCACCGCCTCCGGTGCCGGATCGGCATTGGCGTCCATGGTCTGGATCACGCCCACCGGCAGGTTGGGGGGCACCAGGGTGCTGGCCGGGGAGGTCACCACCACGTCACCGGGGCGGGCCTGGGGATCCTTCTCCAGAAAGCGCAGCAGGGGCCGGGCGGTGCCGATGCCGGTGAGCAGGCCGTGGTGCTGGGTGCGCCCCACCCAGACCCCGACCCGGCTGCTGGGGTCGGTGAGCAGGGTGACGGTGGCGGTGCTGGGGGTGACGCTCCCCACCAGACCGACCAGGCCACCGGGGCCGAGCACGGCCTGGCCGGCCCGGATGCCGCTGAGGGCCCCCTGGCCGAGCAGCAGCTGGCGCCACCAGCCGGATCCCTCCCGGGAGATCACCGGCGCCGTCACCCGGTTGGGATTCTTCTGCTGCAGCTCCAGGAGCGAGCGCAGCCGCTGGTTGTCACGCTCCAGCTGGGCCAGCCGGGCGCCGTCCTCCACCCGGCGGGCCGAGCGCAGCCATTCGGCCTGGGCGGTCCCCGGCCAGAAGGGCCGGCTGAGGAAGGCGTAGGCGTCGGTGAGCATGGCCCCCTTGCTGAGACGCACGGCCACGAGCGCCAGCAGCACCAGCAGCCAGGGCAGGAGGCGTCGCAGGGAGGAGCCGTCGACGAAGCGGAGCCAGCGCCATGCCGGCATCGGACTCAGGCCGTCTGACGGGCGAATTCGGGGGTGTCGAGCACGCGCTCAAGCCGGCTGTAGTCCTCCAGGACCATGCCGCAGCCGTTGACCACGCAGAGCAGGGGGTCCTCGGCCACATGGGTGAGGATGCCGGTCTCGTGGCTGATCAGGTCGCAGATGCCCCGCACCAGGGCACCGCCGCCGGCGAGCATGATCCCCCGGTCGACGATGTCGGCCGCCAGTTCGGGAGGGGTGCGCTCCAGGGTGCGCTTGACCGCCTCCACGATCACGTTGAGCGGCTCGGCCATGGCCTCGCGGATGTCGCCGGCCCGGATGTTGATCGTGCGCGGCAGGCCGGAGAGCAGGTGCAGGCCGCGCACGTCCATGGAGGTCTCGTCGTGGCCGTCGTCGGGGAAGGCGGAGCCGATGCGGATCTTGATGTCCTCGGCGGTGCGCTCGCCCACCACCAGGTTGTGGACCTTCTTGAGGTACACGCTGATGGCGTCGCTGAGCTCGTCGCCGGCCACCCGCACCGACTCGCTCAGCACGGTGCCGCCCAGGCTGAGCACGGCCACCTCGGTGGTGCCGCCGCCGATGTCGACGATCATCGTGCCCACCGGATCGGTCACCGGCAGGCCGGCGCCGATGGCGGCCGCCACCGGCTCATCGATCAGGTGCACCTGCCGGGCCCCGGCCAGGCCCGCCTGATGCACGGCCCGGCGCTCGACGCCGGTGACGCCGCTGGGAATGCCGATCACCAGCCGCGGAGCGATCACGCCGCGGCCTTCGTTGCCCTTCTGGATGAAGCTCTTGATCATCTGCTCGGCGGCGTCGAAGTCGGCGATGACGCCGTCGCGCAGGGGCCGGATCGCCCGGATGTTGCCGGGGGTTCGGCCGAGCATCAGCTTGGCCTCCTCGCCCACCGCCAGGGGGGTGCCCCGCTCCAGGTCGATGGCCACCACCGACGGCTCCTGCAGCACGATCCCCTTGCCCGAGACGTACATCAGCGTGTTGGCCGTCCCCAGGTCGATGCCGATGTCGCGGGAGAACTGGAAACGGCGGAAAAACACGGGCAAGGCCTCTGGCAGCGGTCAATCATAGGTGGGGCATTCCCGCAGCCCCCCCGGGGAGCCGGTGGGTGTGACAACCGGGACGAAGGGTGGAACGGAAAGGGAGAGGCCCCCGATCGGGGTGCCGCATCATTGATCCATTCGTTCCAGGAGCACGCCATGGGCGTCAATTCCATCACCCTCGTCGGCCGGGCCGGCCGCGACCCGGAGGTCCGCTACTTCGAATCCGGCAGCATGGTCGCCAACCTCACCCTGGCGGTGAACCGCCGCAGCCGCGACGACGAGCCCGACTGGTTCAACCTGGAGATCTGGGGCAAGCAGGCCCAGGTGGCCGCCGACTACGTCCGCAAGGGTGCCCTGATCGGCATCATCGGCTCCTTCAAGCTCGACCGCTGGACGGACAGGGCCAGTGGTGAGGAGCGCAGCAAGCCGGTGATCCGCGTCGATCGGCTGGAGCTGCTCGGCAGCAAGCGGGACGCGGAGAGCGGCGGCGGCGGCAGCTTCGGCGGGGGCTTCGGTGGCGGTGAGCCCAGCGAGGAAGAAGTGCCCTTCTGAGCATTTCGACCCAGCTGTCGCCGCGGGGGCTTGTGCCAGTGGCCCAGCCGGGTTATCAAGCGTCCGAAGCCAGAGAAGGCGCCCCCCGGGGCGCCTTTTTTACTGTCCGGGGCGGGGCCGGGACCCATGCAGGCACTCCGTCAGGACCGATGGCGGCTCTGCTTCCAGATCCGCAGACCCACCCACACGGCCCCCGCCAGCACCGCCAGCACCAGCAGCACCTTGATCACCCGGGCGGCCGGCTCGATCCAGAGCTCCACGTTCGTGTAGCTCTCCCCCAGCGCCAGCCCCGCCAGGGTCAGCAGCAGGGTCCAGATCAGGCTGCCGGCGGTGGTCCAGATCAGGAAGGGCGTCAGGGGCATCATCTCGATGCCGGCGGGCACCGAGATCAGGGTGCGGATGCCGGGCACCAGCCGTCCCCAGAACACCAGCGCCGTGCCGTGGCGGCTGAACCAGCGGCGGCTGCGGTGCAGCTCCTGGGGGCTGATGCCGATCCAGCGGCCGTGGCGTCCGAGCCAGTGCTCAATGCGCTCCTCGTTCACCAGCCGGCCGATGCCGTACCAGGGGAGGGCGCCGAGCACGGTGCCCAGCAGGCCCGCCAGCACCACCGGCACCAGGGAGAGCTTGCCCTGCTGCACGAAAAACCCCCCGAGCGGCATGATCAGCTCGGAGGGAATCGGGGGGAACAGGTTCTCCAGGAACATGGCCGCGAAGATCGCGCCATACCCGGCCGCCGGGTTGGCCTCCACCGCCGCGCCGATCATCTCGGGCAGCTTCTGGACCAGTTCGATCGCCATCGGGCCAGCCGGATCAGAGGCGCCAGTCTTCCACGACGGCCCGGACGCTGCCAGCAGCGCCGGGCCGTGGCCGCTCAGTAGCGGTAGTGGTCGAGCTTGTAGGGGCCTTCCACGGGCACGGCGATATAGGCCGCCTGCTCGGGGGTGAGCTCGGTGAGCCTGGCACCGATCCGGTCGAGGTGGAGACGGGCCACCATCTCGTCGAGGTGCTTGGGCAGCACGTAGACCTCCTTGCCGTACTGGTCGCCCTTGGTGAACAGCTCGATCTGGGCCAGCACCTGGTTGGTGAAGGAGTTGCTCATCACGAAGCTGGGGTGGCCGGTGCCGCAGCCCAGGTTCACCAGCCGACCCTCGGCCAGCAGGATGATCCGGTTGCCGCTGGGCAGGATCACGTGATCCACCTGGGGCTTGATGTTCTCCCAGGTGTACTGCTTGAGGGACGCCACATCGATCTCGTTGTCGAAGTGGCCGATGTTGCACACGATCGCCTGATTCTTCATGGCGAGCAGGTGTTCGTGGCGGATCACCTGGTAGTTGCCCGTGGCGGTCACGAAGATGTCCACATCCGCCACCACGTCCTCAAGACGCACGACGCGATAGCCCTCCATGGCGGCCTGCAGGGCGCAGATCGGATCGATCTCGGCGATCATCACCGTGGCGCCGAGCCCGCGCAGGGACTGGGCCGAACCCTTGCCCACATCGCCGTAGCCGAGCACCAGGGCCACCTTGCCGGCCACCATCACATCGGTGGCGCGCTTGATGCTGTCGACCAGCGACTCGCGGCAGCCGTAGAGGTTGTCGAACTTGCTCTTGGTGACCGAGTCGTTGACGTTGATGGCCGGGAACGGCAGCTCACCGCTCTTCTGCATCTGGTACAGACGGGCCACACCGGTGGTGGTCTCCTCGGTGACACCCTGGATGTTGGCGTAGATGCGGGAGTAGAAGCCCGGCTGCACCGCCAGCCGCTGGCGGATGGAGTTGAACAGCGCCACTTCCTCCTCGCTGGAGGGGTTGTCGAGCACCGAGAGATCCTTCTCGGCCTTGCTGCCGAGCACCACCAGGCCGGTGGCATCGCCACCGTCGTCAAGGATCATGTTGGGGGTGCCGCCATCGCCCCACTCGAGGATGCGGTGGGTGAAGGCCCAGTACTCATCAAGGGTTTCACCCTTGTAGGCAAACACCGGGATGCCGGCGGCGGCGATGGCGGCGGCGGCATGGTCCTGGGTGGAGAAGATGTTGCAGGAGGCCCAGCGCACCTCGGCGCCGAGGGCCACCAGGGTCTCGATCAGAACGGCGGTCTGGATCGTCATGTGCAGGCTGCCGGCGATCCGGGCACCCTTCAGGGGCTGCTCGGCACCGAACTTTTCGCGCAGGGCCATCAGGCCGGGCATCTCGGTTTCGGCGATCGCCAGTTCCTTGCGGCCCCAGTCGGCCAGGCCGAGATCGGCGATCACATAGGAAGACGTTGCCTGAAGGCCAGCAAAGGCAGCCTCAGGGCTGGAAGGTGTTGCCACCATGCATGGGAAGCTCCCCGAAGGGAGGACGAAGAAGTGGAAATATCTGCAGAGACGCCGAGGCTTCGGGCTCGCTGGAGGGCAATCTACATCGATGGAATCCACGGACGCGATCGAGGTGTGCCATCTGGCGGACCCCGCCGCCACCGACGCCCTGGGGCGGCGGCTGGCGTCGCAGCTGCTCGCGGCTGGTGCCGCTGACGGCGCCCTGCTGCTGCTGCGGGGGGAGCTCGGGGCCGGCAAGACGTCCCTGGTGCAGGGGCTGGCCGCCGCCCTGGGCATCAGCGAGCCTGTCACCAGCCCCACCTTCGCCCTGGCCCAGCACTACGACACCGATGTCGGCTCCGACGCGGGCACCACGGCCCTGGTGCATCTGGATCTTTATCGGCTGGAGCCGGGCGCCGCGGCCGATGAACTGTTCGCCCAGGAGGAGGAGGACGCCCGCGGCCTTGGCGCCGTGCTGGCGGTGGAGTGGCCCGAGCGGCTCAGCTTCCGGCCGGAAGGGGCCTGGGAGGTGGCGCTGAGCCACCGGGAGGATGGCGAGGGCCGCTTGGCACGGATCACGCCGCCAGGCTTCAGGCCGCCAGGCGTCACCCCGCCGCCAGCCGCGCCTCCAGCGCCGCGATGATGCGGGCGTTGGCGGCCGGGAACGGGTAGGACGAGAGCTCCTGGGGCGCCACCCAGCGCACCTGCTGGGAGGCCAGCGGCTGCGGCTCCCCCGAGCGCCAGCGGCAGAGATGCACCACGAAGCGCAGCCGCTTGTGGCTGTAGGCGTGCTCGAGGGTGATCAGCTCCTCCCCCACCGTCACCTCGATGGCCAGCTCCTCGCGCAGCTCGCGTTGGATGGTCGCCTCGATCGCCTCGCCCGGCTCCTGCTTGCCCCCCGGGAACTCCCACAGGCCCCCCAGCAGGCCCTCTGGGAGCCGCTGATCGATCAGCACCCTGCCCGCAGCATCCGACACCACCCCCACCCCGATCACCTGGAACGGCACGGGCGGGGGGGTGTCCTTCACGGGGAAGCGGCCAGGGTCGCCGGCAGCGTAGGCAGCGCAGTGCGGCTGCCACGGGCAGGTGCCGCAGGCGGGCTGGCGGGGGGTGCAGACGCCGGCGCCCAGGTCCATCAGGGCCTGGTTGAAGGCGCGGGGCCGCTGGGGGTCGAGCAGGGTCTCGCTGAGCCGCCAGAACCCGGCCAGCTCCCGCTTCGGCGGACCCGGGTGGGCCACCAGCCGGGCCAGCACCCGCTGGACGTTGCCGTCGAGGATCGCGAAGGGCCGATCGAAGGCGGAGGAGAGGATGCTGCCGGCGGTGCTGCGGCCGATGCCCGGCAGGGCCATCCAGCCCTCGAGCGTGCGCGGCCAGGGGTCGCCGTGGCCCGCGGCGCCGGAGGGGTAGGCGCCGGCGACGAGCTGCCGGGCCCCCGCGTGCAGCCGGCGGGCCCGGGCGTAGTAGCCCAGGCCCTGCCAGAGCATCAGCACGTCGTGCTCGCTGGCGGCCGCGAGGGCGCCGAGGTCGGGAAACGCCGCCATCCAGCGGTGCCAGTAGGGCAGCACCACCGCCAGCTGGGTCTGCTGCAGCATCACCTCGGCCACCCAGATCCCGTAGGCGGCCAGGGGCTCCCCCGGCCCCGGCCGGGAGCCGTCGGGGTGAAGCTTCCAGGGGATCTGGTGGCGTCCGTCCCGCTCCCACCAGGCCAACAGTTCACCCCGCAGGGGCTCGATCGGGCCCGGATCCGCCGGGGGCCGCGGCCTAGAGGAACCCACCCGGTCGGGGTCGGCTGCTGGAGAGGGACACATTGCCCTGGACGCCGCCCTGCCCACCCCCCTGGGCGGAGGCCGGCGGCGGTGCGGGGCGCTGGGGCGGCTGGGGCACGGCCACCACGTTGAAGGCGATCGACCAGCGTTCCCCCTCCCCCCGGAAGGGGGGCACCGAGTGGGGCTGCCAGGCCGGGAACACATAGAAATCGCCGGGCACCGGCAGCACGTAGTGGGCCATGCCGGTGCGGAAGCTCTGGATATGCCATTCCTCCGGACCGTGGAAGCAGAGCTGGCCGTCGAAGCTGTCGGCCCGGATCTGGGGCGGCACCTGCAGGAACAGCACGCCGGAGAAGCTGCCGCCGTGGGTATGCGTGGGGTTGTAGTCGCCGGCGCGCTGGGCGTTGAGCCAGAGGTCGATCATCTGCAGGCCGTAGCGACCCGGCGTCCAGGGGCCCCGCCCCTGGGGCGGCTGCTGGTCGATCACGTGGCGGATCCAGCGCTCGCAGGCCGGCAGGATCACCGAGCGACAGAGTTCGGCGGCGGCGGGGTGGTCGGGGCCGAGCTCCCGCTGCTGGGTGAGCTGGCCGGCCAGTTTCACCGAGGCGTCGGGACTGCGCTCGGGCGCGGCCAGCACAGCCCGGGCCATGGCCTGCAGGTCGGCCAGCTGGGTCGGACCCAGATGGCCCTGGAGCAGGTAGCGGGGGAAGAGACTGATCACCTCCATCGTCGGGTCCTCCGAGGCTGCGGGGGGCATGCCGGCCATGGGAGGGGGAGGTGCGAGCGGTTCCAAGCCTCGCAAACGGTGCGCTTGGAGGGCCTCAGATGGCCACGTAGGCCTCGACGGCGTCGCTGAGGCGGCGCAGACCCGCCAGCCCGTCGCGCTCAAGATTCCGAACCCGGTCGCGGCTGATGCCCAGGATGCGGCCGATGCCGGTGAGGCTCATCGGCTCCTCGCCGTCGATGCCGTAGCGCATCTTCAGCACCCGCCCCTGCAGTTCCGGCAGCTGCTCCAGCAGCGCCCGCAGGTCCCCCTTGAGGCATTC
>PVWP01000001.1 GCA_003003925.1 Aphanothece cf. minutissima CCALA 015 | reverse complement strand
GCCGCGGTTCCGACAGCCACGGCCCCCCTCTCCAGGGGGGCTTTTTCATGGCTGCCGCAGTGTTCAGGCGCCGCTGGGGCGGGCCTCGATCTGCTCCGCCACCCAGGCGGCGCTGGCGGGAGCCAGCAGGATGCCGTTGCGGTAGTGGCCGCTCGCCAGCAGCAGCCCCGGGGCCGGCTGCTCCAGCAGGGGGGCCGGCCGGCCGACCGGGCGGGGGCGCAGGCCCTGCCAGCGGCGCACCACCCGCGCCTGCCGCAGCCACGCCGGTGCCGACCCCCCCAGGTCCCGCAGCCCACTGAGCTGGTCCGGGTCGGCCTCGCGGCCCGGCTCCAGGGTCGCCCCCAGCCACAGGCGCCGGCCCCCCTCCAGGTCGGGACGGGGCACCAGGTTGATGCCCCGCCACACGACCGCCCCGGGCCAGTGGGTCGGCAGAGGGCTGTCCAGTTCCAGCTCCAGGGCCTGGCCCAGCACCGGCTCCAGCACCCTGGGGCCACCATCCCCCCCCAAGTTCACCCCCGCGGCCAGCCCCGCCGCAGCCTCCAGCAGCGTGCCGCTGGCGCTGCCCGCCGCCAGCACCACCCACGCCGCCCGCTCCACGCCGCCACCGGCCAGCTCCACCCGCCAGCCGTCCCCTTCGGGGCGCAGGGCCACGGCCGCCTCCGCCCGCACGGTCAGACCCCGTTCGCGGCCGTCCGCCGCCAGGGCGGCCAGGGCCGATCCAGGATCGAGCTGGCCGTCGCGGCCGGAGTGGAGCCCGGCCAGCGACGGCTGGGGCAGGCCGGGTTCGAGCTGATCCAGCCGCCGCCGGTCCCAGGGCTCCAGGGGCAGGCCCAGGGCCCGCTTGCGGGCCCCCAGTGCCACGAGCCGTTCCTGCTCGTCCCCATCGGCCGCCAGCAGCAGCACCCCGGAGCGGTAGGGGACCCGATGTCCCCGCCGGGCCAGATCGTGGCGCCAGCGGCTCCAGAGCTCCAGGCTGCGCTGACGCAGCTCCCAGGCCCGGCCCCGGTCGCGGTGGAAGCTGTCGGCCATCAACACCCCGAGGGCGGCCAGGCTGCCGCTGCGCTCGGGGCCTTCGCCCGGGCCGGGGTCAGCGCCGGGGGGCTCCCCAGGGGCAAGGCGATGGGCCGGATCGAGCAGCAGCACCGTATGGCCACGGCCCTGGAGCCACCAGGCGCAGGCCAGACCCACGATGCCTCCTCCGATCACGATGACGGAGGTGCCGGATGCGGCCAATGGGGACCCTCCCGGTTCAGGAGGGGTGGCGGGGCCCGCTGCGGTGCGGATCAGGCGTCGTCGCCGCTGGCGACGGGCTGGGGCGCGGGGGTGGTGGGGGACGGGGCCGGAGGCACGGCGTTCGAGACCTTGGCTTCGGCGGCGAAGGTCTCGGCCAGGGCGATGGCCTCGGCGGGGATCACCTCGGCATAGGAGCTGAAGCCGGTGGCCACCTTGATGTAGTCCTTGCGCAGGTTCTCGCCATCCTGCAGACGGGCGGCCTCATCGAGCTTGGCCAGGGAGGCCTTCAGCTTGGTGGCCCGCTTGGTGGCCTCGGCCCGGTCCGCCGGCAGCAGGCGCTGGTTGATGTAGAGCATCTGGCGGCCCAGATCCTGCATCGGACCGTGGATCAGGTTGCGGGTGAACACCCAGTTGCGCTCGTTGACCAGGTCGGCCAGTTCCGGCAGGCGCTCCTTCGACGCCAGGAACCCTTCGGCCTGGCGGGCGATCAGGGTCATGTCCTCCGGGCTGATCGTCGGCGGCTTGCGGGTCTGGTCACCCGAGCAGGCCACCAGGGAAAAACTAAGCACCAGGGCCACCGCAAGCAGGCTGAGGCGGCGCAGGACACCCATCAGGGAGAGGGGCGCAGGGATCGACGCGACGGCCATGGGACGGTGCAGTGACGTGGCTGGCGCCGTGACTTTACCGGCCCGACTGCGCCACGATGCAGCTTCCGACCGATCCGTTCCGGATTCATTGATGCGTTCCCCCACGGCGATCCTGCAGCTGATCTGCCCCGATCGGCCAGGGCTGGTGAGCGAACTCTCGGGCTGGGTGGCCGCCAACGGCGGCAACATCCTCCATGCCGACCACCACACCGATGCGGGGGCGGGGCTGTTCCTGAGCCGGATCGAATGGGCCCTGGAGGGGTTCGGCCTGCCCCGTGAGGCGATCGTTCCGGCCGTGGCGGCCCTGGCGGGGCGCCTCGGCGGCGAAGGCCAGGTGCATTTCTCCGATGCCCTGCCCCGGGTGGCGATCTTCGCCAGCCGCCAGGACCACTGCCTGGTGGACCTGCTCTGGCGCACCCGCTCCGGGGAGCTGCCGATGCAGGTGCCCCTGGTGATCTCCAACCACCCCGACCTGGAGGCGCTGGCGGTCGATTTCGGTGCCCGCTTCGTCCATCTGCCGGTCACGGCGGCCACCCGCCCGGAGGTGGAGCAGGTCCAGCTGGCCCTGCTGGAGGAGGAGCGGATCGAGCTGGTGGTGCTGGCCAAGTACATGCAGGTGCTGAGCCCCGCCTTCCTGGACCGCTTCTCCCAGGTGATCAACATCCACCACTCCTTCCTGCCGGCCTTTCAGGGGGCCCAGCCGTACCACCGGGCCTGGGAGCGGGGGGTCAAACTGATCGGCGCCACCGCCCACTTCGTCACCGAGGAGCTGGATGGGGGGCCGATCATCGAGCAGGCCACCATGCACGTGGGCCATCGCGACGAGGTGGAGGACCTGATCCGCAAGGGCCGCGACACCGAACGGCTGGCCCTGGCCCGGGCGGTGCGCCTGTTTCTGCGGCGACAGGTGATGGTCTACAGGGGCCGAACCGCCGTGTTTGATTGAGCCGTCTCCCGGGACCCGCCGTCGGTCCTCCGCTGCCGCCACCGCTCCGGTGATCCGTTTTTCCGCCCTCGACGAGCGCCTGATGGCGCCCAAGCCGGCCGCCGCCACGCCCCTGGGCTGGCGCTGCTTCCAGCTGGGGATGGTCCTGCTGGCCAGCAGTGCCTTTCTGGCGGGTCTGGCCCTGCTGCTGGCCCTGATCCTGGGCAGCCGCCACCGCCGCCCGGTGCTGGCCGACCGGGCCAACGTGGTGCTCCTGGCGGCGGCGGTGCTGATGGTGCTGGGCTGCTTCCGGGCCGCCAGCAATGACCTGGCCTGGCTGGGGCTCGGCAACTGGCTGCCCTTCTTCTGGGGGTTCTGGGGCTTCCAGGTGTATCTGGGCACCCCCGCCGCCCGCCGCCGGGTGGCCCTGGCGGTGGTGGCCGGCACGGTGCCGGTGATCCTCACCGGCCTGGGCCAGATCTGGTGGGGCTGGAGCGGACCCTTCCAGTGGCTGGGGGGCCTGATCATCTGGCACATCAAGGCCGGCGGCAATCCGCCGGAGCGGCTGGCCGGGCTGTTCGACTACGCCAACATCGCCGGCGCCTGGCTGGTGCTGGCCTGGCCCCTGACCCTGGCGGCCCTGCTGGAGGGGGGCCTCGGCTGGCGCCGCCGGGGGGTGGTGCTGGTGATCGCCGCCGGCCTGGTGGCGGCGGTGTTCCTCACCGATTCTCGCAATGCCTGGGGGGCCCTGATGCTGGCGGTGCCCGTGGTGGCCGGGCCCGGCAGCTGGCTGTGGCTGCTGCCGGTGCTGCTGGTGGTGCTGGCGGTGATCGGCCTGTCCACCCTGCCCTGGGTGCCGGCGGCCCCGCAGGAACTGGCCCGGCAGGTGGTGCCCGAGGCGATCTGGGGCCGGCTGATCGACCTCGAGCACGGCGGCCAGCGGCCCCTGGCGATCACCCGCCTGGCCCAGTGGCAGGTGGCCCTGGGGCTGATCGCCGAACGGCCCTGGCTGGGCTGGGGGGCGGCCGCCTTCAGCATCATCTATCCGATGCGCACCGGCTTCTGGCACGGCCACCCCCACAACCTCCCGATCGATCTGGCGATGAGCCACGGGGTGCCGGTCGCCGTCCTGGTGGTGGGCCTGGTGCTGTGGCTGCTGCTCCGGGCCGGGCGGCTGGGCATGGCCGGCGGGGCCCTGTTCGACCGGGCCTGGTGGGCCGCGGCCCTGGTGCTGGTGGCCCTGCACGCCACCGACATCCCCCTTTATGACAGCCGGGTCAATGTGGCGGGGTGGGTGCTGCTGGCGGGTCTGCGCTGCTATCGCCGGCCAGCGCCTCCTGCCGATGCCTGAGCAGGGTGGCGGGCGGCAGGGGACCCTCCAGATGGGTCCAGGGCAGCACCCGCTCCTCGTCCCAGGTGGCGTGGACCACCTCCTCCCAGGGGGGCGGCGCCGGCAGGGGGACCGGCAGGTCGGCGGGGGCCGTTGCCTCCCCGGCCCGCACCGCCCGGTAGGCCGTCTTCCAGCCGCCCTGGCTGTCGTGGCGGCCGCGGGCCGCGGCGATCACCGGCGCCAGGCGCCGGTCGCTGCGGGAGAGCAGGGCCTGGATCACGCTCCAGCCGTAGCTCTCGGGGCGCAGCTCGATCCCCTTGGGCTGCAGGCGCCGGGCCAGCCGCTGCAGGCGCTTCTCCGCCTCCGGCCGCACCCCTTCCCACTGGAAGGGGGTGTGGGCCTTGGGCACGAAGGTGCTCACCCCGAGGCTCAGCCGCAGGCCCGGGGTGGCCTTCCTGAGGGCCAGCAGCAGGTCGGCGGTGGCCTCGATGTCGGCCTCCTCCTCGCTGGGCAGGCCCGCCATGCCGTAGAGCTTCAGGCCGCTGAGGCCCCCTTCCTTCGCGTAGCGGGCCGCCGCGAAGATCTCCTCGCCGGCCAGCTTCTTGTTGACCACCCGGCGCATCCGTTCGCTGCCGCTTTCAATCGCGATCGTCAGTGATTTGCTGCCCCGCCGGGCCAGGATCCGCCCCAGCTGGGGGGTCACCGTGGCGGCCCGCACCGAGCTGACGCTGACCCGGGTGCCCTCGAAACGGTCCTGATCGAGCCAGGTGAGCAGGTCGGCGAACTGGGGGTGCTGGGTCACCGAGGCCCCCAGCAGGCCGAGCCGCTGGGTCACCGCCAGCCCCGTCTCCACCGCCGGGATCAGGCCGTCGTCGAGGGAGGCGGTGCGGAACGGCAGGGTGAGGTAGCTGGCCAGGCAGAAGCGGCAGAGTTCCGGGCAGCTGCGGGCCACCTCCACCATGTGGATCGAGGGCCAGGCCGCCTCCGGTGTGATCACCGTGGAATGGCTGAGGGTGTTGCCGCGCCAGGTCTGCTTGGCGATGGTGGCCGGCACCTCGGCGGTGGTGGGCTCCACCCCGAGCAGGGTGCCATCGCTGTCGTAGCGGGGTGCGTAGAGCGCCGGCACGTAGACCCCGGGAACCCGGGCCAGCTGCCGCAGGCGTTCGGGCCGGGGCAGGGCGCGAGCCGCCTGGAGCGCGTCGATGAAGGCGGGCAGCAGCAGTTCACCGTCGCCCAGCAGCACCACATCGAAGAAGGGGGCCAGGGGCTCCGGGTTGGCGGTGAGCACCGGGCCACCGCCGAACACGATCGGGTCGTCCTCTCCCCGCTGGTGACTCCAGAGGGGGATGCCCTGCTGCTCCAGCAGGTCGAGCAGCACCGGTCCGTCCAGCTCCCAGCTGAGCGACAGGCCGAACAGGTCGCAATGGCGGTGCGGTGGGTCCCCCTGGTCGGTGAACAGCCGCCGCACGTCGAGGTCGCTGCGGCGCGCCAGGCTGGCCCACACCACCTGGTAGCCCAGGCTGGTGATCCCCACCGAATAGCTGCTCGGGAAGGCCAGCACGGTGCGCAGGGCATCGGCGGCCGGCCGGGCCGGCTCAAACAGCAGCGTTTCCTGGTTCAGGGGGGCGGTGGGACGGGGAGATCCAGCGTGTCACTTCCGGTGGCGGGCTGGCGCCTCCCTAAACTCACGCGCTATCCGACAGGCCACCATGCCCACCCTGCCCAGTTTCGTCGAGATCATCCTCGGGATCCTGGTGCTGTTCGGCGGCGGGGAACTGTTCGTGGCCGGTTCGGTCGCCCTGTCCCTGCTGCTGGGCATCCCCCAGCTGGTGATCGGCCTGACGGTGGTGTCTTTGGGCACCAGTACGCCGGAGCTGTTCGTGAGCGTGCTGTCCACCATTCAGGGGGATGCGGACCTGGCGGTCAGCAACGTGGTGGGCAGCAACATCTTCAACATCCTGGTGGTGCTGGGCGCCAGCGCGGCGATCGTTCCCCTGCGCGTCAGGAGCCGCCTGGTGCGCCGGGACGTGCCGCTGCTGCTGGGTGTCTCGATGGCCGTGTGGGGCATGGCCTCGGGGGGCCGGCTCACCTGGCAGGCCGGGGTGGCGCTGCTGTTCGCGACGGTGGCCAATCTGGTCTGGGAGATCCGCACCGCCTCGGAGGATTCCGAGGAGGACGACGACAACGAGAACGAGCGGGCCACACCGCTGGTGGCCGCCTTCAAGCTGGCGGCGGGCCTGGCCCTGCTGGTGGTCGGCTCCCAGCTGCTGGTGCGCGGGGCCACCACGGCCGCCGTGGCCCTGGGGGTGAGCCAGACGGTGATCGGCCTGACGATCGTGGCGGCCGGCACCTCCATGCCCGAGCTGGTCACCTCCGTCGTGGCCGCCTACCGGGGCAAGGCCGACCTGGCCATCGGCAACGTGGTGGGCAGCAACCTGCTCAACCAGATCGTGATCCTGGGGCTCTGCGCCGTGGTGGCCGGCGGCAAGGGGCTGGCGGTGGATCCGGTGATGATTAACCGCGATCTGCCGATCATGGTGGCCACCACCCTGGCCTGCCTGCCGATCTTCTGGACCAACGGGGTGATCTCCCGCCTTGAGGGCTGGATTCTGCTGGGTCTCTATGGGCTCTATCTGGTGGAGCAGGTCCTGGCCTCCACCGCCGGCGGCGAGATCGTCGACAACACCTACCGGTTCGTGGTGCTGGTGGCGGTGCTGCCGCTGCTGATGGTGTTCCTGGTCTGGCAGGTGCTGCGCTGGAAGCAGCAGCGCAAGCTCCTGGCCGTTCAGGGCGGCGACTAGAAGGACGGCAGGCCTGGCTGGTGTGAGTCACGCCGATAGGCCCTTGGGGTCAGCGGCGGTAGCGTTTTGCCATGGTTTCCGCCTTCGCACAGCCGTTCGTACCGCCCGCGATTCCCTGGCGTGAGCCCAGGGGGCTGGCGGCGCTGCCGGATCTCGGCCCCGGCCTGGATCCGGAGGCCTGTGCCCTGGCCCTGGCACGGCTCTGTGCCGACGCCGATGTGAGGGCGGTGCTGGTGTTCGGATCGCGGGCCCGGGGCGAGGCGCGCCCCGATTCGGACCTGGACCTGGCCGTGATCGTGGACCGCCTCCAGCTCACCCCCGCCGAGAAAGCCGCCTGCTGGCAGCGCTTTCGAGCGGCCCTCGGGCCCCTCGGCGTCAGGGTGGACCTGGTGCTGGCCGGTGCCGCCGACGCGGAACGGTTGAGTGGCTCCCGCTGGCACGTGTTCGGCGATGTGGCCTGCGAGGGGAAGGTGCTCTATGTCGCCGGCTGAGGACGCGGCCCTGCTGCTGGCGATCGTGCGCCGCCATCTGAGGACCTTGCGGATCGGACTGGACCCTGCGTATCCGGAGGAGGACTGGGGCTTCACCGCCCAGCAGGTGGTGGAGAAGCTGCTCAAGGCCTGGATCGTGCTGAGCGATCGCCGGCCACCACGGGTGCATGAGCTGAGCGACCTGGCCGCTGTGGCGGGACAGGTTCTGGAGCCCCGGCTGGCGGCGCTGCAGGAGTTCGCCGTGGAGGCCCGCTACGAGGCAGGCCCCTTCCCGCTGCCGGCCGAGCGATCGGTGCTGCTGACCCTGCTGGAGGCCGAACTGGAACGCTGCGAGCGGGCTGTGGCGGGGCTCGGTTGATCGGCCAAGCCAGCGGGCGCCAGAGGTTCAGCGATTCAGAGTGACGCTGGTGGAAGCTTCGCGCTCAAGCTGGTCCGTCTCAATCTGCCCCAATGCGGCGAGATGGGGTGCAACCAGTCCTTGGATGGAGTGTCAATGGATGGCCAAGTTGGGCCACTGCGGCAGCAGGGTGTTTCGACGGGTCTGCCTAGGTCGACGGGGTTGTGTTGCCCTCAGGGCAACTCGCTTTTATGCTTCCCAAGGCTGAAAGTTTGGGACTTAGATGGTTCCGCCTAAGAAGTGTTAGGCATCAATGAAGGAGGTGCTCCATGAAACGTTCAGCTGAAGAGGTGCTCCGAATGTCGGAGGACAAGCCAAACCGAAGCACAGTGCGCCGCCATTACCTTGAATGGAGACGCTCACGCGGCCTACTTGAACGCTGCGACAACCAGCAGTGCCAATTTAATGCAAATCCTCTGGTCTGGAATGGACAACCGCTAGGGCTGATTCTGGACCATATATCTGGCAATGCAAGGGATAACAGGACCGAGAATCTGAGGCTCTTATGTCCCAACTGTGATGCGCAGAATGCAACAACTCGGGGAGGGGCAAATGCCGGCAGAATCGAAATACTAAAAGGTGGATCGTACCATGCACGAAATCGGGATGGCACACAAGCTGGATATGCGAATGGTGCGAGGCTCGTTGCAGCTGTAACGATTGGCGCTGGTGCAGCCTATTCTGGTGGCATGAATACAGGTTCACCCAGAATTGGTTGTCCAGATAGTGCCTAATATGCCTTTTGAGTTGACAGGCCACCTCCAGCTTTTCACCCTTTCCCTATGCTATCTCCCTGTAACTCGGGGGCAGCGTTAGCTCACGAGTTCATCCCACTTTTCTCAACAAATCGGAACTGCCCATCCAGTTATTCCACAGGCGGTAAGAAACAGTCTCTAGAGCCAGAGAGATAGGGTATGGATTGGCCCCGAGCAATGGCCCAATGCGTACACCACTCGCCTTCGCAGCCGCTGGCCTTGTGGCCATCAGCCTCCCGGCTGGAGTCGGACTGGCCCGGACGGCGATCGAGAGTCAGAGGGTCACGTTTCGAGCCGGAGCTGATTCCACCCTGCTGAAGGGCCAGCTCAAGGGCGACCAGACCATCGATTACAAACTGCGGGCCGGTGCCGGTCAGACCCTGAGCGTGGAACTCAAGGGTTCCAACCCACAGAACTACTTCAACGTGATGGCGGCCGGGACCGACACCGCCCTGTTCATCGGCAGCAGCTCCGGCAATCGCTTCCGTGGACCCTTGCCAAGCGATGGCGACGTCAGGGTGAGGGTGTATCTGATGCGGCCGGCGGCGCGCCGCAACGAATCCAGCACCTACAGCCTCAAGGTGGGGATCAATGGTGCTCCCCTCGCCCCCGTGCCCGCATCCCGTGACGCCCTGATCCCAGGCACGCCGTACCACGCCTCCGCGGAGGTGCCCTGTGGCTCCGGGAGCAGCGGCAAGGCCACCAGGTGCAAGGCTTCCGTGATCCGCCGGGCCAACAGCAGCGCCACGGTGGTGGTCACCACCCCCGAGGGCCAGAAGCGCCAGTTCCTGTTCGTGAAGGGCAAGGCTGTCGCTTCCGATCAGCCCGAGAAGCTCACCGTGCAGCGGCGCGGCGATTTGTCGGTGCTGCTGCTTGGCGAGAACTTCGAGCGCTACGAGATTGTCGACGCCCTGGTGGTGGGGGGCTGAGCCCCCGGCTACGGCGAAGGATCGAGCCGTGACTCACGGCTCTCCATCATTGCGGCCCCTAAACCTACGCCAGCACCTTCGCCTCCTCCTCCACGCTCACCACGCGGCCGGCATCCTCGAAGCCATCGATCTGGTCGAAGTTGAGGTAGCGGTAGAGCTGGTCGGAGAGGGGGTCGATGTTGGCGGCCACGATCTCCAGGTACTCGGCCGGGCTGGGGATGCGGCCCAGCAGGGCGCACACCTTCGGCTGAAGTTTGCCGAAAGATCAACAGTTCTGGGAGAGTTCAGTCGTGGAGGCGCTGGAGGACCTATGTGCACCGGAGTGTCCCAGCCCAACTCCATACAGCCTGCCGTGGACATCGGCCTGCTGATGCAGGATTGGGCGACCTCCGCTGCCCAACCCATGACGGTGTTCTCCTGGGCCGGTGATCGTGTCCTCATCCCTCTGGACGGGAAGGACACCGCTCAGAAGGACACCGTGATGGAGGCCACCCTTCCGCTTGGGTCAAGTGGCAAGCCACAGAGGAGACCCCTTGAGTCGAAAAGTCGAGAAGATACCGTCATCAAGAGTTGGACTCCCTGCCTGCCACTCGGCGGCAGCGTGATGCGGCTCAGTACTTGGTAGGGACACAACCTATGTCAGTACTTGCCCAAATCTGTTGAGCAATTGCTTTAATTGCGTCGCGCAACCAGCGATTGGCTTCATCTTGATCACTTAAAGTGCTCCATAGCATTGAAACCGTCCACGGTTTTGTTCTGATTGGCAGCTCAAAAACCGTTAAATCGCAGACAGATGCTAAACGAAGGGCAATGCGTTGGGGAAGTGCTGCGACCAAATCGCTCGATGCGATCGCAAATGGCAACACCATCATATGCGGAGTTGTGAAGGCAATCTGGCGCTCTAAACCATTCTCATTCAACGCCTTGTCGAGGGCACCTGTAGAGTCTCGACGAAGAGTTGTGAGCGCGTGGGAAAGCTGGGCAAAGACTTCTACACTTATCATCCCTTGCTGAAGCGCAGGATGCCCTTGACGGGCGATTCCCACAAATCGTTCTTCAAAGATAGGCTCCCATTTTGTTTTTCGCGGCGGATCGGGGAAAACACCCACCGCCACATCAATTTCCCCTTGTTCCAGCAGATCTCCGACGCTGTCCTTCTCAAATCCAATCATTCGAAAGTTAATGGATGGAGCTGCTTTCTGTCTTAACTCCAGCAGCTGTGGCACCAGCACAAAGCTGGTGTAATCCGAACTGCCGATGGCAAATGTGCGGTCGCTCGAAGGTGGATCAAAGGTCTGGCTGGCGGTGATAGTCTGGCGAATCTGCTGCAATGCGGCCAATAGGCTTGGTGCGATGGCTTGGGCTTTGAGTGTTGGCTGCATCTGCCGTCCCAACCGCACAAACAGCTCATCTTCAAACAGAAGACGCAGACGACTGAGTGCAGCACTCATCGCAGGCTGACCAATCTGAAGCTGCTCGGCGGCCTTCGTAACGCTGCGCTGGTCAAGAAGGGCTTCAAAGGCAACCAACAAGTTCAAGTCGATCGCAGCCAAGCTTATCGATTTCATTGATAGTCTTTATCTAAAAGATTGACTTCGTAAAAAGGATAGCGCTTGTTAGGTTGGCTCAGAATCCATGCTAATCAAGGGATCTGATGGCCATGACGCAGAAAGTTGCTGTAATCACGGGCAGTCACAAGGGGCTGGGTTATGCGATCGCTCGCAAGTTAGCGCAAGTCGAGAACATTCAAGTTGTTGTCACGAGTCGCCAGGAGCAGGATGGGATGGACGCTCGACAGCGGCTAGCTTCTGAAAATTGTCACGTGGGCTTTCACCCTCTGGATGTCACCAGTGATGCCAGCGTCCAACAGTTTACCGCCTGGATACAGCAAGCCTATGGCAGGGTCGATATTCTAGTCAACAATGCAGGCGTTAATCCCTCTGCGAAACCCGAGGAAGCCAGCCTGCTTTCGGTGAAGGTTGATACAATGCTGGATACATTGACAACCAATGTCTTGGCAGTAGCGCGTATCACCCAGGCATTGCTGCCATTAATGAAAGCCCAAAACTATGGTCGAATCGTCAATGTGTCTACTGAGATGGCATCCCTCACGTCGATGGGGAGTGATTTCTATCCATTAGCTCCTTCTTATCGCCTTTCGAAAGCTGGTCTGAATGCCCTGACAGTGTTGTGGGCAAAGGAGCTAAACGGCACCAATATCTTGGTGAATGCTTACTCCCCTGGCTGGATGCAGACTGATATGGGTGGCTCTGGTGCGCCCTTCACAGCCGATGAGGGTGCGGAAGTCGCCGTCTATCTGGCCACCCTTCTGGAGGGCGGCCCTCAGGGCAAGTTCTTTGCAGAAATGCGTAAGTTTGGAGGCCCGATCGCTCTCGCCTGGTAACCGGTCGCCTCCACAAACAGCGTTCCAGCCCGATGGAAGCCATGGATTGATCGGACGTCTGCAAGCCCGCTTTGGCTCCGGCCGGCTCGCCAGTCATCGGCTGCAGGGCCGGCCTTGCCCCCCTACACCTCCGCCAGCACCTTCTCTTCCTCCTCCACGCTCACCACGCGGCCCACATCCTCAAAGCCATCGATCTGGTCGAAGTTGAGGTAGCGGTAGAGCTGGTCGGAGAGGGGATCGATCTTGGCCGCCGCGATCTCCAGGTACTCGGCCGGGCTGGGAATGCGGCCCAGCAGGGCGCACACCGCCGCCAGTTCGGCGCTGCCCAGGTACACCTGGGCGCCGTTGCCGAGGCGGTTGTTGAAATTGCGGGTGCTGGTGGAGAACACGGTGGTGTTGTCCTCCACCCGGGCCTGGTTGCCCATGCAGAGGGAGCAGCCGGGCAGCTCCATGCGGGCGCCGGCGGTCTCGAACTTGGCGGTGTAGCCCTCGGCCCGCAGCATCTCGTCGTCCATGCGGGTGGGTGGGCAGACCCACAGCCGTGCAGCGCTGGTGCCGGCCCCGTCCAGCACCGTGGCGGCGGCGCGGTAGTGGCCGATGTTGGTCATGCAGGAGCCGATGAACACCTCATCGATCCGGTCGCCCGCCACCTCGCTCAGCAGCTTGACGTTGTCGGGATCGTTCGGGCAGGCCAGGATCGGTTCGCTCAGCTCGTCCAGGTTGATGTCGATCACCGCCGCATACTCGGCATCGGCATCGGCCTCCATCAGCACCGGATCGGCCAGCCAGGCCTCCATCGCCTTGATCCGCCGCGCCAGGGTGCGGGCATCGCTGTAGCCCCGGGCGATCATGTTGCGCATCAGCGCCACATTGCTGCGCAGGTACTCGCTCACCGTCTCGACGCTCAGCTTGATCGTGCTGCCGGCGCAGGAGCGTTCGGCGGTGGCGTCCGTCAGTTCAAACGCCTGCTCCAGCTTCAGGTCGGGGAGCCCCTCGATCTCCATGATCCGGCCGCTGAAGATGTTCTTCTTGCCGGCCTTCTCCACCGTCAGCAGGCCCTGCTGGATGGCCACGTAGGGGATGGCGTTCACCACGTCCCGCAGGGTGACGCCCGGCTGCAGGGAGCCGGAGAAGCGCACCAGCACCGACTCGGGCATGTCGAGGGGCATGGCGCCGATGGCGGCGGCGAAAGCCACCAGGCCGGAGCCGGCCGGGAAGGAGATGCCGAGCGGGAAGCGGGTGTGGCTGTCACCGCCGGTGCCCACCGTGTCCGGCAGCAGCAGGCGGTTGAGCCAGCTGTGGATGATGCCGTCGCCGGGCCGCAGGGCGACGCCGCCCCGGGAGCTGATGAAGTCGGGCAGCTCGGCGTGGGTCTTGAGATCCACCGGCTTGGGGTAGGCGGCGGTGTGGCAGAAGCTCTGCATCACCAGATCGGCGGAGAAGCCCAGGCAGGCCAGCTCCTTCATCTCGTCGCGGGTCATCGGCCCGGTGGTGTCCTGGCTGCCGACGCTGGTCATCAGCGGTTCGCAGCTGGTGCCCGGGCGCACCCCCGCCAGGCCGCAGGCCTTGCCCACCATCTTCTGGGCCAGGGTGAAGCCCTTGCCCGTGTCGACCGGGGCCACCGGCCGGATGAAGGCCTCCGACGGGGGCAGGCCCAGCTGCAGCCGCACCTTGTCGGTGAGGGAGCGGCCGATCAGCAGGGGGATGCGGCCGCCTGCCCGCACCTCGTCGGCGATGGTGCTGGGCTTGAGCTCGAAGCGGGCCAGCACCTCCCCGGCCCCCGGTTCGCCGGCGGCCCGCTCGATCGTGCCGGCGTGGGGCCGGATCGTGATCACATCGCCGCTGTTGAGGGCGCTGACGTCGCACTCGATCGGCAGGGCGCCGGAATCCTCGGCGGTGTTGAAGAAGATCGGCGCGATCTTGCCCCCGAGCACCACCCCGCCGCTGCGCTTGTTGGGCACGTGGGGGATGTCGGTGCCGATGTGCCAGAGCACCGAGTTGATCGCCGATTTGCGGGAGCTGCCCGTGCCCACCACATCGCCCACGTAGGCCAGCGGATGGCCCTTGGCCTTCAGCTCGGTGATCAGGCCGAGCCCTTCGGGCATCCGCGTCTCCAGCATCGCCATCGCGTGCAGGGGGATGTCGGGGCGGGTGGTGGCGTGGGTGGCCGGCGACAGGTCGTCGGTGTTGGTTTCCCCGGTCACCTTGAACACCGTGACGGTGATCGCCTCCGGCAGGGGCGGCCGGGCGTGGAACCATTCCGCCGCCGCCCAGCTGTCCACCACCTGGCGGGCCAGGGGGTTGGTCTCGGCCAGCTCCAGCACGTCGTGGAAGGCGTCGTACACCAGCAGGGTGCGGCTCAGCCCCCGGGCGGCCTCCTCGGCGACGGCCGCCTCCGGGCAGGAGAGCAGCTCGATCAGGGCGCCGACGTTGTAGCCGCCGATCATGGTGGCCAGCAGCCGGGTGGCCTCCAGGGGGCTCACCAGGGGGCTGGTGGCCGTTCCCTTGGCGATCCCACTCAGCCAGCCCGCCTTCACATAGGCAGCCTCATCCACCCCCGGCGGAATCCGTTCGCTCAGCAGATGCAGCAGAAAAGCTTCCTCACCGGCGGGCGGCTGCTCCAGCAGCTCGGTGAGGGCCTGGGCCTGGGGGGCGGTGAGCGGCAGGGGCGGCACGCCGAGGGCTTCGCGGGCCGCGGCGGCCTCGCGGTAGCTGGGCAGCAGTTCGGCCGGGGTCAGGGGAGCGGGGCTGGGGGAGACGGACATATGGACGGATGACCGGGTCGGACCCCCGGTTGGCATGGGCATGGCTTCCATTGTTCTTCCCCGCGGGTCCGCCCTCTGGTGACGACGGCTGCAGAAGTCGGCGCTGGCATCGGTGCGGCCAGTTCGTAGGCTGGGGGGTCTGACCATTCCCCGCCGTCGGCCGCATGATCCCCACCTCCGATCTCCATGTGGTGGAAACCCGGCCGCTGGTGCCGCCGGCGGTGCTGCACCGGGAGCTGCCCCTCTCCGATCAGGCGGCCCGCACCGTGCAGCAGGCCCGGGAGCGGATCAAGGCCATCCTGCACGCCGGCGACCAGCGGCTTCTGGTGATCGTCGGCCCCTGCTCGGTCCACGACGTGGCCGCCGCCCGGGAGTACGCCGAGGCGATCGCCCAGGCCCAGCGCCGCCACCGGGACGAGCTGGAGATCGTGATGCGGGTCTACTTCGAGAAGCCCCGCACCACCGTGGGCTGGAAGGGGATGATCAACGATCCCCACCTCGATGGCAGCTACGACATCAACACCGGCCTGCGCCGGGCCCGTTCCCTGCTGCTGCACCTGGCGGAGCTGGGCCTGCCGGCGGCCACCGAGGTGCTCGACCCGGTGGTGCCTCAGTACCTCGCCGACCTGATCAGCTGGACCGCCATCGGCGCCCGCACCACCGAGAGCCAGACCCACCGGGAGATGGCCTCGGGCCTGTCGATGCCGATCGGCTTCAAGAACGGCACCGACGGCAGCGCCGCCACCGCCATCAACGCCATGGAGGCGGCCGCCCGGCCCCACCATTTCCTGGGGATCAACAAGGAGGGCCAGGCCGCCATCGTCTCCACCACCGGCAACCCGGACGGCCACCTGGTGCTGCGGGGGGGCAAGAGCGGCCCGAACTTCCACGCCGAGGCGGTGGAGGCCGCCGCCGCCCTGCTGGCCCGGGACGGCCTGCCGGCCCGGCTGATGGTGGACTGCAGCCATGGCAACTCCAACAAGGACTACCGCCGCCAGGGGGAGGTGCTGCGCAGCGTGGCCGAGCAGGTGCGGGGCGGTTCCGTCCACGTGATGGGGGTGATGCTGGAGAGCCATCTGGTGGAAGGAAATCAGAAGATTTCCGCCGACCTGGCCTCGCTCACCTACGGCCAGAGCATCACCGATGCCTGCATCGATCTGGCCACCACCCTGGATCTGCTCGTCGAGCTGGCGGAAGCCGTGCGCCAGGCCCAGGCCCGCAGTCTGGCCCTCGCCTGAGGGGCTGTGGCCAACTCCAGAACACCGAAATCAGCACTCCGAGGGTGAGAGTGCTGATCCCATCTTCTGCAACAGAGTGTTCCTGGTGAACAGCTGACTGGCGTGCCCTGGGTACGTTTGGCATCAGCAAGATCGTGGTGGTCCGCTGATGACCTATCTCCTGCAGTTCTGCGGGTTGTCCGACCCCTTGCAGCTCTTCTATCTCGAACAGAAATCGGCCGCCGCCCCCGCCGGCGGCACACCGGCCCCCGGCCCGATCTACGGCGGCTTCCGCCCTTTCCAGCTTGACGACCTGCTGGGCTGGGCCCTCGACACGGCCCGGGGCCGCTGCTGGGACGGTGAGGCCATCCAGCGCCTGGTGATCGATGTCTGGATGGAGCGGGCCGATGTGATCCGCCAGTGGCAGCTGCGGCTGCGGGAGGAACCGGCCGAGCGGGTGCTGGTGGCCGGCATCGGCACCCAGCGCGACTGGGAGCTCCGCTGCGAGCAGCTCCTGCGGGCCTGAGCTGCTGGGGCGCCCCTCAGTCGCCCTCGAGACCGAACAGCTGCCGCATGCGCTCCAGGATCGAGGTCTGGCGGCGGGCCGCATCCGGCGAGGAGAGTTTCTCCAGTTCGGAGCGCCGCTGGCCCACGATCGCCGCCAGCGCCTCCAGCACCCCGTGATCGTCCTCCACCAGGGGCATGAAGTCGTCCCGCTCCACCTCCAGCAGCACGCATTCCCCCCGTGAGCGCACCGTGGCCGTGCGGGGTTCCCCGGTGCAGACGGTCATCTCCCCGAAGATCTGATCCCGGCCCAGCACGGCCACCGAGCGCCCCAGGGGCGAGCCGTCGGCCTTGAACACCTCCACCTCGCCATCCACCACCTGGAACAGGGCCTCCCCCTCTTCCCCCTCGGCCACGATCGTTTCGCCGGAGCCGAAGCGCAGGCAGCGCACCGAGCCGGCCAGCCGATCCACCTGCTCCGGATCCAGCTGGGCGAACAGCCAGCTGCGCCGCAGCAGCTGTGCCGTCAGGGAGGCATCCACACCGGTGGGGTGGGCCGGATCCCGCTGGGGCTGGCGCCGCTTCAGCTCCCGCACCGGATAGGGCAGCTCCCAGCCCTGCCGCTCCACGGCATACCAGATCTGCTCCAGCAGCTCGCTGCGCAGCCGCAGCCGTTCCCCCTCCGAGGGCCCCCGCTGGGCGGCCTGCAGCTCGTAGCGGATGCGGGAGTCCTCGTAGGCGAGGACCAGCACCTCCGGCGGTGGATCGTTCAGCACCAGGGGGTTCTCCACCATCACCCGCAGCAGCAGCTGGCGGGCCCGGGCCGGCGGGATCTCGTAGCCCAGGGCGATCTCGAAGCGGTTGCCCACCGGCTCGTGCTGGCTGAAGCGCCGCATCGGGTTGTCCGCCACCGTGTTGTTGGGCAGGTTCACGGTCGAGCCGTCCTTGCGGCGCAGGCGGGTGCTCATCAGGTGCAGGGATTCCACCGTGCCGCTCTCGTCGCCGACGCTGATCCAGTCCCCCTCCCGGAAGGGGGGATCCACCTGCAGCTCGATGCCGGCGAACAGGTCCTTGAGGGTCTCCTGGGCCGCCAGGCCGATCACGGCGGTGAGCACCGCCGAGGTGGTCACCAGGCCCACCAGGTTGAGGTTGGCCAGGCGCTGCAGCACCAGCACCGTCGCCAGGGCCGAGAGGCCCAGCATCAGCAGGTCGCGCAGGATCTTGGCGGTGGGCCGCCACCAGCCCAGGGCCTCCGGGCATTCCAGGATCAGCCAGCTCACCAGGGCGATCAGGGCGTAGGCGCTGGCCAGCTCGTCGACGGCGCCGAGCCAGGGCACCCCGGCCGGCTGGGTGGTGCCGCCGAGCACGCCCCAGAGCAGCACCGCCACCAGCGGCAGCAGCAGGGGCGGCGACGGCAGGTGGAGGCGGCGGCTGACCAGCCGCAGGGCCAGCAGCACCGCCGCCAGGGCCAGGCCGATCAGGATCCGCTCGATCGGTCCCATCAGCTCAGCACCCGCCACAGCCCGGCCACCGCCAGGGGCACGCTGATGTTGTCGATGCCCAGCAGGGCCCACTGCTCCAGCCCCGTGGCCACCAGGGCGATCAGGGCGATCGCGGCCGGCGCCGGGCCACCGCCCAGCAGGCCCAGGCTGAGCAGCACCGCCAGGCTGGCGATCCCCATGGCGGCCGTGCCGGCCAGGGAGCGCCGCTCGCCGAACACCGTCCAGCTCGGTGACGGGATCAGCGGGCCCAGCAGACCGGCCAGACCGTCGCCGAAGGCCATCACCAGCACGCCCGCCGCCACCGTGTCGGGGTGGGCGGGCCACCAGAGCCACAGCAGCAGGGTGATCGAGGCGCCGTAGGCGACCGTGCCGTAGCTGTGCCGCTCGACGTCCTCAATGGCCGGCAGCACCCTCACCCGGTGGTTGAGGGCGGCCAGCAGGGTGATGGCGGCGGCGGCGGGCACCGCGATCAGCCGCTCGACGCCGAAGGCCCAGGCGATCAGCACCACCGGCCCGGCTCCGATGTGCATCAGCTTGCGGCTCCATTCCCGCTGGTCGGGCCAGCGGCGGCGCACCAGCAGGGATCCGGCGCTCAGCAGGGCCAGCCAGATGGCCACGGCCAGCACGCCGGTCAGCCGGGCCAGGTCGTCATGCTCCGGTGGAAGGACCAACGCCAGCAGGGATGCTCAGGTCAGGCGGCCTGGTGAAGGTTGCTCATCAGGCGCAGCTTCATGATCGCCTTGGCCTCCAGCTGCCGCACCCGTTCACGGGAGACGTTGATCTGACGGCCGATCTCGGCGAGGGTGAGCGGTTCGGCCCCCTCGAGGCCGAAGCGCAGCCGCAGGATCTTCTGCTCCCGTTCGTTCAGCTGGGAGAGCCAGGCGCCGAGGTGCTCCTTCTGCAGATGGCGGTCCATCGAGTCGAAGTGCTCGTTGCTGGCCGGATCCGCGATCAGTTCGCCCAGGGTGCTGCGGTCCTCCTCCCCGCGGGCGTGGGCGTCGAGGGAGGCGCAGGGGGCGCTCTGGGTCATCAGTTCCTCGAGCTCCTCCGGCTGCATGCCCATGGCATGGGCCAGCTCGAGCCGGTTGGGCTGGCGCCCGAGCCGGTGGGAGAGCTCACGAGTGATGCGCCGCATCTTGGAGAGCTTCTCGCTGATGTGAATCGGCAGGCGAATCGTGCGGGCGCTGTTGTCGATGGCGCGCGTCATTCCCTGGCGGATCCACCAGTAGGCGTAAGTGGAGAACTTGTAGCCCATGGCGGGGTCGAATTTGTCGACGGCCCGCTCCAGGCCGATCGCCCCTTCCTGCACCAGATCGAGCAGTTCGAGACCCTGGTTCTGATACTTCTTGGCGACGCTCACCACCAGCCGCAGATTGGCGGCCATCATGCGGTCGCGGGCCCGCTGGGCCATGCGCAGCTGGCGCCTCTGGCGGGCCGTGAGTTCCCCCTCAACGAGGGACAGCAAGGTCTTGCCGGCCTGAACGTGATGGGCAAGTTCGATCTCCTCAGCCGGTGTGAGAAGCGGCACACGACCGATGGTGCTGAGATACCAACCAATGGAGTCGGCGCTGATGCGCCCCCCCTGGCGGGCCGTTGTCTTGGCTGTGGCTGTCGGTTTGGAACTGGCTGAACCGCCGCTGGGTCTGGTCCTGTTGGACGAAGACCCATCCGCACTGCTTTTCAGCAGCGAGAGGGCGGAATGCAGAGGTGTCCCCATCACCCCAGGCTCCCGAATGAATTTGGCCGGAATGTAGCACCGCGGGAACGTTGAAACCCGGATCCAGCTGCAGATTGTATGTATTTTGACGGAAAGATGTTGCGTATGTCGTGATGGCTACGCTTTGGCCTCCGAAACAAGGCCACCCCGCCAGCGTTCCATCAGCAGCTTCTGGGTCAGTTTCGGCTCGCCGGAGTGCTGACGCTGTGCAAAGTGTCCATCGCTGTGCATGTGCCAGGCGCCCGTATCGGTCAGGTAAAGCTCAAGCAAGGCCTCGATCTGCTGCTGGAGCCGCGGGTCCTCGATCGGCGCCACCGCCTCCACCCGTCGATCCAGGTTGCGGGGCATCCAGTCGGCGCTGCCGAAGAACATCTCCGGCTGGCCGCCGTTGGCGAACCAGAACAGCCGCGAATGCTCCAGGAAGCGACCGATGACACTCACCACCGTGATGCCCTCGCTGACCCCCTCCACCCCCGGCCGGAGGCAGCACATGCCGCGGATGATCAGTTCGATTCGCACCCCGGCGGCCGAGGCTTCGTAGAGCAGGGCGATGATCGCCGGATCGACCAGGGCATTCATCTTGGCCTTGATGTGGCCGCCGCGACCGGCCTTGGCGTGCTCGATCTCCCGCCGGATCAACCCCTCCATCCCCTTGCGCAGGGTGACGGGCGCCACCAGCAACTTGCGGAAACTCTGCTGCTTCGAGAATCCGGTCAGGTAGTTGAACAGTTCCACCAGATCCTGGCCGAAGTCCTCCCGGGCCGTCAGCAATCCGATGTCGGTGTAGAGCGAGGAGGTCTTGGAGTTGTAGTTGCCGGTGCCGATGTGCACGTAGCTCCGCAGCGCCCCCTTCTCCCGCCGCACCACCAGCAGCACCTTCGTGTGGGTCTTGAGTCCCAGCACCCCGTAGACCACATGCACCCCGGAGCGCTCCAGCTGGCGGGCCCACTGAATGTTGTTGTCCTCGTCGAAACGGGCCTTGAGCTCCACCAGCGCCATCACCTGCTTGCCGTTCTCGGCGGCGCGGATCAGGGAGGCCACCACCGGCGAATCCTTCGACGTGCGGTAAAGGGTCATCTTGATGGCCAGCACCGAGGCATCGGCGGCGGCCTGGCTGAGGAATTCCTCCACGGAGGTGGAGAACAGGTCGAAGGGATGGTGCAGCAGCACATCACCGCGCCGCAGCACCGAGAAGATGCTCTCGAACTCCTCCTGCTTGATCGAGCCGTCCTCCAGCTGGCTGCGCTGGGCCCGCACCAGGGCCGGCGCCGTGCGTCCCTTGTGGGGGGCGTCCCGCAGCTGGCTGAGGGGGATCGCCATCAGGCTCATCAGGTCGTCGAGGCCCAGGGGACCGTTGGTGCGGTATACGTCCTCCGGCTCCACGTCGGTGCCCTCCATCAGCAGGTGCACCACCTCCTCGGGCATCTCGTCGGCCACCTCCACCCGCACCACCTCGCCGCCCACCCGGCGCTTGCGCAGGCCCTCCTGCAGGGCCTCCATCAGGTCGTCCGCCTCCAGATCCCGCAGCTCCAGGTCGGCGTCCCGGGTGATCCGGAAGAAGTAGTGCCCCTCGATGGTCATGCCCGGGAACAGCCAGCGCAGGTTGAAGGCCACCAGCTGCTCGAGCGGAACCGCCGTGTAGCCCGGGGTGGGCACGACGCCGCTCAGCTCGGTGGGGATCGGCACGAAGCGCGGCAGGATCTTCTGGGGCACCTTCACCCGGGCGAACTGCTGCCGGCCCGTGTCCGGGTCGCGGATCAGGGCCGCCACGTTGAGGCTCAGGTTGCTCAGGAACGGGAACGGGTGGGCCGGGTCCACCGCCAGGGGGGTGAGCACCGGAAAGATCGCCTTGCGGAAGTAGTCGTCGGCCCAGGTCTTCTGGGCCTCGTTGAGCCGCAGGTAGTCGAGCAGCTGGACCCCGTACTCGGCCAGATGGGTCTTGAGGGAGTGGCGGTAGTGCTGCTGCTGCATCTCCAGCAGGGGCCGCAGCTTCTTCTGGATCGCCTCCAGCTGCTCCTGGGGCGTCAGGCCGTCGTCGCTGCGGCTGGTGACCCCCGCTTCCAGCTGGGACTTCAGGGATGCCACCCGCACCATGAAGAACTCGTCGAGGTTGTTGCTGAAGATGGCGCTGAACTTGGCCTGCTCCAGCAGCGGTGTGTGCTCATCCAGCGCCAGGGCCAGCACCCGGTGGTTGAAGTCGATCCAACTCAGCTCGCGGTTGATGTAGAGATCGGGAGCGACGACCGGCTGCGACGACATACGGCGGGGCTCCGCGGGCATGAGAGACGGCAACGTAGCAATGGCGATCCCGCCCTCAGGGTGTCGCCTCTGCTTGACGGTGGGTGCCCGCCGCCACAAGCCACACCACCACGGCCATCAGGACGATCCCCAGCCAGAACGGACTGCGGCGGCCGATGGTCTCGTAGGCCAGCCCCGCCAGGGGCGGACCGAGGAAGCTGGCCAGGCTCTGCAGTCCCTGCAGGCTGCCCAGGGCGGCGCCCTGGCCACTGTCGGCCAGACGCCGTGACACCAGGCTGCGCAGGCTGGGGGTCACCAGGCCGGTGCCCAGGGCCAGGATCGCCACCGCCGTGAACACCAGGGGAACGGCGTTGCCCCGATCCGCCAGGGGCACCAGCAGGAAGCCCGCCATGACGCAGCCCAGGCCGATCTGGGTGAGGCGCCACTCCCCCAGCCGCTGCACCAGCGGGCCGATCAGGCCCCCCTGCACCACCGTGGCCACCACCCCGACCACCAGGAAGGCGCCGGCCGAGAGGCCCGGGCCCCAGCCGAAGGCCTGCTTGAAGTACAGCACCAGCAGGGCGGTGAAGCCGCTGAAGCCCAGGAAGAACAGGAAGAAGGCGGCGCAGAGGCGGCGCACCCGCGGATCGGCGAACACCCGCTGCAGCTGGCCGAAGGGCTGCAGCTCCCAGACCCTGGGCAGGGGCAGCCGCGCCTGGGGCGGATGGGTTTCCGGCAGCAGGGTCACCACCACCACCAGGTTCAACGCGGCGAAGCCCACGGCGAGCAGCAGCGGCAGGCTCACGTTGATGCGACCCAGCAGTCCGCCCAGGGCCGGCCCGAGGATGAACCCCAGCCCGAAGGCCACGCCGATCAGGCCGAAGGCCCGGGCCCGCCGTTCCGGCGTCGAGATGTCGGCCAGCACCGCGGCGGCGGTGGCGGCGGTGCCGCCGCTCACCCCGTCGATCAGGCGGGCGGCGAACAGCAGGGCCAGGGGCAGGCCGGCGGCGGCCGCCTCGGGCCAGACCCGGCCCCAGGGCAGGATCACGGTGAGGGCGAACATCCCCAGGCCCAGCACCGAGCCGGCGACGCAGGCGGTGATCACCGGCTTGCGGCCGTAGCGGTCGCTGAGGGCCCCGATCAGGGGGGTGAAGGTGAACTGGGCGATGGCGTAGCTGCCCGCCAGCAGGCCGAGGGTGCGGCCGTCGGTGGTGAAGTCCGCCAGCAGGAACGGCAGCAGCGGGAAGACGATGCTCTCCCCCAGGCGGTCGTTCAGCAGCGTCAGGAAGGCGCAGAGGAGCGTGGAGGGGCGCGACAGTCGCACGGCCGGGAGCCGGGGATCCCTGGCACCCTCCCATGGCGGGGTCACCCGCCCCGCCGACGGCCCAGGACCCGTCGGATCCGATGCTTGGCTCTGGCCACGGCCGTGCGCAGGGCCTGCCGCAGGGCGGCGGAGCGGGATCGGGGGGCCCGGTACTCCCGATGGAAGGAGGCCGGGATCCCCCGCAGGCCCTCGATCCGGCGGCAGGGGACCGGGTAGGGGCTGGACGGGGCGGCCCTGCCCTGCTGGTCGAGGTCCTCCAGCAGCCGGCGCCACAGCCGGTAGCTGGCGTCGGCGTTGTAGCGGGTGCTGACGAGCTCCCTGGCCGCCGTCGAGCAGCGCCGCCAGAGGGCGGGATCGTCGGCCAGCCGCCGCAGGGCCCGGGCGGCCTCGTCGGGATCCTCCGACACCAGCAGGCCGGTGCGCCCGTCCTCGACCAGCTCGGGGATGCCGCTGGGGATGCGGCGCACCACGGGCACCACCCCGGCCGCCATCGCCTCCAGCAGGGCGATGGGCAGCCCCTCGAAGTCGGACATCAGCAGGATGGCCTGGGCGTCCAGGAGCCGGGCCTTCACCTCCCCGGGGGGGAGCGATCCGCTGAAGTCGATCGCACCGGCGAGACCGGCCTCGGCCACCTGCCGCTCGCAGTCCGGGCGGGCATAGCCGTCGCCGATCAGGGTGGCGCGGAGGGCGCCGTGGGAACGGCAGGCTCGGATCAGGGCCTGGATCACCAGCGAGGCCCGTTTCTGGTGCTCCCAGATCCGGCCGCTGAACACCACCCGGAACGGATCGGGGCGGAACTCCGTCACCGCCTCCGGCACCTGGACGCCGTAGGGAATCACCCGCGCCGGCCGATCGATGCCCCGCGCGGTGCAGGCCTCGTGGATGTGGCGCGAGACGCAGACGAGGACACTTCCCTGGCGGGCGCCCCCAAAGCCCCCGACGGTCGCCCAGTAGTCGGGATCGTCCGAATGCAGGGTGAGGGCCCAGGGCAGCCCCCGCCGGCCGGCCTGGGCCGCCGCCGCGTAGTGGGCCGGCTTGCACTGGGGCAGGAACACCGTGGGCCGCCAGTGGTTGAGGAAGGCCAGGGTGTCCCGGGCGTCCGCCGCCAGGCTGGTCCGCCTGGGCGTGGCGAACACCGCGATCCCCTCACGCCGGAGTGTCTCGAACAGCGGCGGTTCGCCCTCCCCCGCACCGGGACCTTCGCGGCCCCCCTCGCCGGGTGTCATCACGAAATGGATGGCGACGCTGATGCCATCGGCCGCCAGTCGTCGGGCCAGTCCCAGCACCCAGGTGGTGACGCCGCTGATGTCATCCGCCTGGCTGTAGTGGGCAAAGGCGACGCGCAATGACCACCCTGGGCTGCCGGGGCCAACGATAGTCGCGGCCACCGGGTCGGCCCTGGCCCCGGCGTTTCAGCCGGTGGGCCAGCCCAGGTAGCGGCGGCGCAGCTGCGGGGATTGCAGCAGCCGCGCGTACAGCCCCAGGCGCAGGGGGCCGTGCAGAATGCGGATCAGCAGCTTCTCGGCCAGCGATGGCTGGTAGCGCCAGAGGTATTCGTAGAGAATCCAGTCCCAGCCGCCGCTGGTGGCGACGGCATGCCAGTGCCAGGCCGGCTTCGGCCGGGTGATCCGCAGCACCGAGGCGATGGCGGAGGAGTATTCCGCGAAGCGGAGCCTTTCCCGGCTGCGGCTGACGGTGCTGCGGGTGGTCTGGTCGTGGCAGCGGAAGCCGGAGAGGGCGTCGGCGTCGAAGGCCACGGTGCCACCCATCCGCATCAGGTAGTGGCTCCAGAACAGCCAGTCGCCGGTGCAGCGCCGGCCGGCGGTCAGCGGACCCAGGGCCTGGAGGGTCGCGGGATCGGGCCTGCGGAACACCACCCCACTGGCATTGGCGATGACGTTGCCCCGGTCCATGTAGGCGCGACACAGCCGGGCCCCCTCCAGCGTGAAGGAACGCTGCCAGCGCTCGGGGTCGAAGTGATCCGGCCAGAAGCTCTGGTCGGCGATCGGATCGCCTGCGGCATCAATCGTGGTGGTGCGGCAGTAGGCCAGCACGCTGCCGTCCTCGAGGTGGCGCACCATCCGTTCCAGGAACAGCGGCGAGCAGGTGTCATCCGATTCGGCGATCCAGATGTAGCGGCCCGTGGCCATGGCCATGCCGCCCAGCCACTGCGCGCAGGGCTGACCTGAGTTGACCGCATTGCAGACCAGCCGGTGGGGATGGGCCCGCAGCCGCTCCCGGATCACCGCGAGAGAATCGTCGCTGGAGGCATCATCGAGAACGATCAGCTCGAAGTCCTGAAACGTCTGGTCGAGGATCGATCGCAGCCGCTCGCCGAGGAAGGCCCGGTGGTTGAAGTTGGGTACGATGACGCTGACGAGAGGCGACTGGTCGGATCGCTTCATGGGGGCGCCCCACCCGGTGAGTGGCGGCCGGGTCCCCCGTCCCAGCCGATCCCGCCGCTGCCTTCTGCCACCTTGCCTCCAGGGGCGCTGACCGCCAGCTGAATGATCACCGGATTCTGGATCGCCGTCACCGGCCTGGTGCTTGTCCTGTTCCTCGCCGTCCATCTCGGCGGCGTGCTCCTGGCCGTGCTGGATCCGTCGTCGTTTGAAACCTATGCCGCCTCCCTGCACCAGCAGGGCTGGCTCCCCTGGCTGGAGGTGGCGCTGCTGGCGGCCGGCCTGGCCCACCCCCTGCTCTCGCTGCACCGGGCCCACGTCAATCGCCGGGCCCGCGGGCCGGTGGCCGGCCCCCTGCGCAGCCGCCGCCAGGGGGGCTGGGAGCCCGTTGCGGCCTGGGCGGGCCGGGCGATTCCCTGGAGCGGTTCGCTGCTGCTGCTGTTTCTCCTCCTGCATCTCACCCAGCTGCGCTGGCCGCGGCCTGCGGCTGGGGCTGAGCTGGCCGCCCTGATGGAGGTGTTGGCAGCCCCCTGGTGCCTGGCCCTGTACGGGGCCGCCGGAGTCGCGGCGGGTCTGCACCTGGTCCACGGCACCGAGAGCGCCGTGCGCCGGCTGGGGCTGCTGGAGCCCGCCCATGCGGCCGCCCTGCGGCTGGGGGGCCGGGGCCTGGCCCTGCTGCTCGGGGCGGGGTTCACCCTGGTCCCCATCGCCCTGGTGCTGCGGCCCGCGGCCCCGCTGCTGGCCGGCGGATGAGCACGCCAATGCGGCCGGATCCGCGCCTGCCCGACGGCCCCGTCGCCACCGCCTGGCAGCGGTGCCGCGAGAGCCTGCCGCTGATCAGCCCCAACCGCAAGCAGCGGCTGCGGATCCTGGTGGTGGGCAGTGGCCTGGCGGGGGCTTCGGCGGCCGCGAGCCTGGCCGAGCAGGGCTATCGGGTGCAGGTGCTCACCTACCACGACAGCCCCCGCCGGGCCCACTCGGTGGCGGCCCAGGGGGGCATCAACGCCGCCCGCAACTACGCCAACGACGGCGACAGCGTCGAGCGCCTGTTCCGCGACACAGTGAAGGGCGGGGATTTCCGCGCCCGGGAAGCCGGCTGCCACCGGCTGGCCGAGATCAGCGGCGCGATCATCGACCAGTGTGTGGCCCAGGGGGTGCCCTTCGCCCGGGAGTACGGCGGCACCCTCGCCAACCGCAGTTTCGGCGGCGCCCTGGTGAGCCGCACCTTCTACGCCCGCGGCCAGACGGGCCAGCAGCTGCTCTACGGCGCCTACCAGGCGATGCTGCGCCAGGTGGCCGCCGGGCGGGTGGAGCTGCTCTGCCGCCGCGACATGCTCGACCTGATCGTCCATGACGGCAGGGCCAGGGGGGTGGTCTGCCGCCACCAGCGCACCGGCGCCCTCGAGGTGCTCGGTGCCGATGCGGTGCTGCTGGCCACCGGTGGCTATTCGAACGTCTACTACCTTTCCACCAATGCCCTGAAGTCGAACGCCACGGCGATCTGGCAGGCCCACCGGCGCGGCGCCTGGTTCGCCAACCCCTGCTTCACCCAGATCCACCCCACCTGCATCCCCAGCGGCGACGTTCACCAGAGCAAGCTCACCCTGATGAGCGAGAGCCTGCGCAACGACGGCCGGATCTGGCTGCCGCTGCGCCCCGGCGACGACCGGCCGCCGGCAGCGATTCCGGAGGCGGAGCGGGATTACTTCCTTGAGCGCCAGTACCCCAGCTACGGCAATCTGGTGCCGCGGGATCTGGCCTCACGCCGCGCCCGCGAGCTCTGCCTGGAGGGCCGGGGCGTGGGGCCCGGCGGCCGGTCGGTCTACCTCGATCTGGCCGGGGCCATCGACCGGGACGGCACCGAGGCGATCGACGCCCGCTACGGGAATCTGCTGGAGATGTACGAGCGGATCACCGGCGAGGACCCCAGGGTCACGCCGATGCGGATCTATCCCGCCCCCCACTACACGATGGGGGGTCTGTGGGTCGATTACCACCTGATGAGCACGGTGGGCGGCCTGTTCGTGCTCGGCGAAGCCAACTTCTCCGAACACGGCGCCAACCGGCTCGGGGCCAGTGCCCTGATGCAGGCCCTGGCTGACGGGTACTTCATTTCCCCGGCGACGGTGACGGGTTGGCTGGCCGGCGCCGGGGCCGGCGCCCTCGCGGACGACCACCCGGCCTGCCGCGAGGCGGTGGCGGCCGTGGAGGCGCGTATCGGCGCCCTGCGAAGCACCGGGGGAACCCAGCCCGTGGATGTCTTCCACCGCCGGCTGGGCCACCTGATGATCGACGCCTGCGGCATCAGCCGCCGGGCCGATCGCCTCACGGCGGCGCTGGCTGAGCTGGAGGCCCTGCGCCAGGACTTCCTCGGGGATCTGCGCCTCCCGGAGCAGGACGGTGTCCTCGACGGCGAGCTGGAGAAGGCCCTGCGGCTGGAGGACTTCTTCGGGCTGGCGGATCTGATGCTGCGGGATGCCCTGGCGCGGCAGGAATCCTGCGGCGCCCACTTCCGCGAGGACCATCAGACCCCGGACGGGGAAGCCCGGCGGGACGACGAGCGCTTCGCCCACATCGCGGCCTGGGAGCACCGGCCCGGGCAGCCTCCCCTGCGCCACTGCGAGCCCCTCACCTACCGATCCGTTGTGCCGGGACCGCGAAGCTACGGCTGAGCGGCTCGGGCCGGCCGAAGAAGAACCCCTGGCCCTGGTCGCATCCCATGGCAAGCAGCCCCTCGTGCTGCTCGGCGGTTTCGATGCCCTCGGCGATCAGGCCCAGCCCCAGGTCGTGGGAGAGGCGGATCATGGCATCGAGCACCACGGCCTTGCGGTGGTCGTTGAGAAAGTCGGCGATGAAACTGCGGTCGACCTTGATCGAGTCGATCGGCAGCCGCGCCAGCCACGACATGCTCGAGTATCCCGTGCCGAAGTCATCGAGATGCACCTTGACGCCGGCCTCCCGCAGGCGGCTCAGCTCGCAGGTGGCCAGTTCGGGGTGTTCGATCAGGATGCTTTCGGTCACCTCGATCACGGTCCAGCTGGGATCCACTCCCACCCGCTCCGCCTGGGTGAGGAAGTAATCGCTGAGGCCGCTTTCCTTCAGCTGCAGGGGACTCACATTGATCGCCATGGTGATCTCCGAACCCCTGGCGCGGAGATCGGCGAGGTGCCGGAGGGCTTCGCTGATCACCCAGCGGCCGATGGGGAGGATCAGGGCCGTGCGCTCGGCAAGAGGGATGAATTCCGAGGGGGTGGCGATCGGTGCCGTGATGTCCCCGAGGCGCAGCAGCGCCTCCATCCCCACCACCGTCCGATCCTCCAGCCCGACGATCGGCTGATAGGCGAGAAACATGGCCTCGTGCTGGATCGCGCCTTCCAGTTGATGGCGCAGATGGATGTTCTTCCTGACTTTCTTGTCGATGGAGGAATGGTAGAAAGCGATGTGCTGGTCGTTGCTCTTGGCTTCGTACATGGCGAGATCCGCCCGCCGGATCAACTCATCGACGGAGATGTCCGGATCATCCGAGATGGTGATGCCGATGCTCATCGACGGGCGGATCGTGTGATCTTCCACCGACCACGCCTGGCCGACGGCGTCGTTCAGGCGCATCGCCAGCTGCAGGGCATCGGCCTCATTGAAGATGCCCATCGTCAGGACAACGAACTCATCACCACCGAGGCGGGAGAGAATGTCGCCGAAGCGCAGCGAGCGCTGCAGCCGGCGGCCGATCTCGATCAGCAGGTCATCGCCGATCTGATGGCCGTGCAGGTCGTTGATCTCCTTGAAATTGTTGAGATCGCAGAACAGGATGCTGATCCGGCCGCCACTCTGGCGCTGGGTCTTGAGGGCGGCGCGGATGCTGACGTGGAGCCCGCGGCGGTTGGGAAGGCCGGTGACCGGACACTCCATCACCTTGGTGGCCAGGGCGAGGCGTTCCAGTTCCAGGGCCCGGTTCAGGTTCTCGGTCTGCTGGCGGCGCCGCTCGATCCGCTCCACCTCGACCCGCAGCTGCTCGTAGGAGAGCAGGGCGCTGACGTCCCGGAAGCAGAAGATCAGCGGCCGCAGCCGCTCGCTGCGGATCGGCTTCCACTCGATCTCGATGGCCCGCAGCTTGCTGCGGTCCAGCACCCGCGTGAAGTGGCCCCCGAGGTCACCGCCGGCAAGCACCAGCTCCGGGTTGAGCAGGGGGGCGCTGTCGCAGTCGCGGGGCAGCTGGTCGTAGATCGACTCGCCCAGGACCGCCGGGGGGGTGCGGTCCACCAGCCGGGCGTAGCTGGCGTTGCACCACAGCACCCGCCCCTCGCAACTGGTGATCACCAGGGCATCGCTGATCGTGCCGAGGGCCGCCTCAAGACGGCCCATCGACCGGCGAAGTTCCACGACAAGTTTTCGGTGGTCGTTCACGGGGCGGTCGTTCTCGGGTCGTTCACACGGGACGCTCAGGGGGCAGCAGGGACCCGATGGGGGGTGGGGGCCGGACCCCTATTTCTGAAAATTGACTGAGTCTTGCATCTTTCGCCCCGCCACCGGGGCCCTGGCCGCACGGATGAAGCGGAACGACAACATCCCCGCCGCCCGAGCAGCAGAATCAGGGTCGACCCCCGGTGCCTGCCGGGGCTCGCCGACGGCAGCCCCCACGCCACGGCTGTCCCCGACACCGCCGTTCCCATGCCGACCGTTTCCCTCACCCTGAGGATCTGGCGCCAGGCCGGTCCCGACCAGCCCGGTGGCTTCGAGGTCCATGCGCTCGAGGCGGTGTCCACCGACCTCTCCCTGCTGGAAGCCCTCGACCTGCTCAACGAACGGCTGATCGCCGCCGGCGCACGACCGGTGGGCTTCGAGCACGACTGTCGCGAGGGCATCTGCGGGTCCTGCGGCTTTCTCGTCAACGGCCAGGCCCAGGGGCCCCAGCGGGCGACGAGCGTCTGCCAGCTCTACCTGCGCCAGTTCCGCGACGGCGCCGTGCTGACGCTGGAGCCGTTCCGCGCCCGGGCCTTCCCCGTGCTGCAGGACCTGGCGGTGGACCGTTCCGCCTTTGACCGGATCATCGCCAGCGGCGGCTACTGCTCGATCAACACCGGCAGCGCGCCGGAGGCCAATGCCCTGCTGATCGGCCGGGAACAGGCGTCCCAGGCCTTCGACGCCGCCACCTGCATCGGCTGCGGCGCCTGCGTGGCCAGCTGCCGCAACGCCTCCGCCAGCCTCTTCGTGGCGGCCAAGCTGGCGCACCTGGGCCAGCTGCCCCAGGGCCAGCCGGAGCGCAGGGACCGTGCCCGCGCCATGCAGGACCGGATGGTCATTGAGGGCTTCGGCAGCTGCAGCAGCCACCTGGAATGCGAGGCCGCCTGCCCCAAGCAGATCTCCGCCGACTGGATCAGCTGGATGCACCGCGAAGCCTGGCGGCGCCCCTGAGCGCTCACACCCCGGCCGCGCCGCAGTGCCGGGCGATCACTCCCTCCTCATCGGCCGGGATCCGCAGCAGCTCGAACGGCCCCAGCCAGCCCAGCGCTTCCTCCAGCTCCCGCTTCAGGGCCCCATCGTGCTCGCCGATGCCGCCGGTGAGGGCGATCACATCGACCCCGCCGAGGCTGGCGGCCATGGCCCCGATGCCCTGCAGCAGCTGGTGGCGGAACACCGCGATCGCCAGCTCGGCACCGGCGTGGCCTTCGGCGGCGGCCCGGCGCAGGTCCTTCATGCTGGCGCTGAGCCCCGACAGACCCAGCAGCCCGCTCTCCTGCTGCAGCGCATGGTCGAGTTCCTCGGCCGTGACGCCCCGGCGCAGCTGGTGCAGCAGCAGGCCGGGATCGATCGAGCCGCTGCGGGTGGCCATCACCAGTCCCTCCAGGGGCGTGTAACCCATGGTGGTGGCGATGCTGCGGCCCCCCCGGATGGCGCAGAGGGAACAGCCGGCCCCGAGGTGGCAGCTGATCAGCCGCAGGTCTTCACCCCGGCGGGCCACGGTTTCGGCCACATGCTGGTGGTTGAGGCCGTGGAAGCCGAAGCGCCGCAGGCCCTCGGCGCGCCAGCGGGCCGGAATCGCGTAGGTGCGGGCGGCCGCCGGCAGGGTGCCGTGGAAGGCCGTGTCGAAGCAGGCCCACTGGGTGAGCCCGGGCTGCCAGCGACTCAGCCAGCGCATCACCCGCAGGGCCGGACCGTTGTGCAGCGGCGCCAGCGGCACCAGCTCCTCCAGGACCGCGAGCACCGCGGCGTCGAGCTTGACCGGGGCCGTGAACCGCTCACCGCCGTGGACGACCCGGTGGCCGGCGACGGTCAGCCCGGCGACGCGGCCGGCCAGGGCGCCGGGCAGCCAGGCGTCCAGCACGGCCTCCAGGCGCTCCTCAGGGGCCGCCCCTTCCGCGGCGCCGACGCTCCAGCTGCGCTGGTCCCGCCAGAGGCTGTCCCCGGAGCGGCTGTGCACGGAGACCTTGAGGCTGGAGCTGCCGGCGTTGAGCACCAGCACCACGCCGGTCGCGGCGTCAGCCACCGCCGCCGTCGCCGGCTCCGTCATCCCTGCGCGGCAGCCGGTGGCGCCCAGCGCCAGTCGGTCACCTCCGGGGCATCGGTGCCGTGGGTGTGGGCGTAGGCCCGGTGGGAGAGGATCGCGTCCTGCATCCGTTCCTTCACGTGGGCGGCGCGGGAGCGCAGGAAGGGCACCCGGTTGACCACGTCGATGACCAGGTTGAAACGATCGATCTGGTTGTTCATCGCCAGTTCAAGGGGCGTGTTGATGTTGCCCTTCTCCTTGTATCCGCGCACGTGGATGTTGGCGTGGTTGGTGCGGCGATAGGTGAGCCGGTGGATCAGCCAGGGGTAGCCGTGGAAGTTGAAGATCACCGGACGGTCGGTGGTGAACAGGGTGTCGAAGTCCCGGTCGCTCAGACCATGGGGATGCTCGTTCGGCTCGGTGAGGGCAAACAGCTTGACCACGTTGATCACCCGGATGCGCAGCTTCGGGATCTCCCTGCGCAGGATCTCCACCGCCGCCAGCGTCTCCTTGGTGGGGATGTCGCCGGCGCAGGCCATGACCACGTCCGGTTCATCCAGCTCGGCGCCGCAGTCGTCGTTGCTGGCCCAGCCGACGATGCTCACCCCCTTGGCCACATGGCGCCGGGCCTGTTCCAGGGTGAAGTACTGCAGGTGCTTCTGCTTGTCGGAGACGATGATGTTGCAGACGTTCGTCTCTTGCAGGGCCTCCTCCGCCACCGCCAGCAGGCAGTTGGCGTCGGCCGGGAGGTACACCCGCACCACGTCGCCGCTCTTGTTGCCGGCCAGGTCGATGAAGCCGGGATCCTGGTGGGTGAAGCCGTTGTGGTCCTGGCGCCACACCGTGGAGGAGATCAGGCAGTTCCAGGGGCCGATCGGGGCCCGCCAGGGGGCATGCAGGAGGCAGGACTCCAGCCACTTGGCGTGCTGGTTGAACATCGAGGCGATCACATGGGCGAAGGCCTCGTAGGTGTGGAAGAAGCCGTAGCGCCCGGTGAGCAGGTACCCCTCCATCATCCCCACCAGGGTGTGCTCGCTGAGCATCTCCACCACCCGCCCGCTGCGGGCCAGTTCACTGCCGTTGAGGTCCTCCGGCAGGAATTCCTCCATCCAGACCTTCTTGCTCACTTCGTAGATGGCCTGCAGCCGGTTGGAGGCCGTTTCGTCAGGGCCGAACACCCGCATCGAATCGGGATTGGAGCCGATGATGTCGCGCAGCAGCTCGCCGAGGGGATGGGTGTTCTCCACCTGGGTGGTGCCGGGGGCCGCCACCTCCACGGCGTAGTCCTCCAGGGGGGGGAACTGCAGCTTGCGGCGCAGCAGGCCGCCGTTGGCGTGGGGGTTGGAGCCCATGCGCCGGTGCCCCTGGGGTGACAGCGCCTGCAGCTCCGGCCGCAGGGTGCCGTTCCCGTCGAACAGCTCCCAGGGCCGGTAGCTCTTCAGCCACTGCTCGAGCAGCTGCAGCTCCTCCGGATCGGTGTTCGGGCAGGCCAGGGGCACCTGGTGGGAGCGCCAGAACCCCTCCAGTTTCTTGCCGTGCAGGGAGGCCGGTCCGGTCCAGCCCTTGGGCGAGCGCAGCACGATCATCGGCCAGGCCGGGCGGACGGCCTCGCCGCTGCTGCGGGCCTCGGCGCGGATCTCGAGGATGCGCCCGATCGCCCGGTCCATGGCGGCCGCCATGGCCTGGTGCATCGCCATCGGTTCGTGGCCTTCGACGAAGATCGGCTCCCAGCCGTAGCCGCGCATCAGGCTGGCCAGCTCCTCGCGCGGAATCCGGGCCAGCAGGGTGGGGTTGGCGATCTTGTAGCCGTTGAGGTGCAGCACCGGCAGCACCGCACCATCGTCGATGGGATTGAGGAATTTGTTGATGTGCCAGGAGGTGGCCAGGGGGCCGGTCTCCGCTTCGCCATCCCCCACGCAGGCCAGGGCGATCAGGTCGGGGTTGTCGAACACCGCTCCGCAGGCGTGCGAGAGCACGTAGCCGAGTTCGCCGCCCTCGTGGATCGAACCGGGGGTTTCCGGGGTGCAGTGGCTGCCGATGTGGCCGGGGAAGGAGAACTGCTTGAAGAAGCGGCGCATCCCTTCGGTGTCCTGGCTCTTGTCCGGATACACCTCGCTGTAGCTGCCGTCGAGGTAGGTGGGGCCCAGCACGCCGGGGGCGCCGTGACCGGGCCCCGACAGGTAGATCATGTCGAGGTCGTGGCGGCGGATCACCCGGTTGGCATGGGCCCAGAGGAAGGCCTGGCCGGGGGAGGAGCCCCAGTGGCCCAGCAACCGGGCCTTGACGTGCTCATGGCGCAGCGGCTGGGCCAGTAACGGGTTGTCGCGCAGATAGATCATCCCGACGGCCAGATAGTTGGCGGCGCGCCACCAGGCATCGATCAGGGACAGCTCCTGCTCCAGTTCCGGCGTCATGGCCTGGGCCTCGAAGGGGGCCATCGTCGAGATGGTCATGGCCGTCGTATGCAGGGGGCTGTGACCTCAACTTTCGCCTGCCTTCGTAAAAAAGCAGGTAAATCAACCGCTCTCCTTTGGAGGGGTCAGGAATCCGACATGGACCGCCCTCAGGGGGTCGGGGCCAGGGGGGCGTTCCAGCACTTCACGGCCGGCAGGCCGCGGTAATCGGAGAGCACCGAGAGGGTGGCGGTGTCGAGCAGGAAATGGGCGCCGTGGCTGGGCGTCAGCCCGATCCAGCGGGCCATGAACACCCGCAGCAGATGGCCATGGGCGACCAGGGCCACCCGGCCGCCCTCCTGCCGCAGCCGGCCGATCACCCGGTCGACCCGCTCCCCCACCTGGGCCGGGCTCTCCCCGTCCGGACAGCCGTCGCGGAACACCATCCAGCCGGGACGCCGCGCCTGGATCTCCGCGGTCGTCAGACCTTCGTAGGCGCCGTAGTCCCACTCGACCAGATCGGGCTCGAGGCAGGCCTGGGCGGCCAGGCCCGCCAGTTCGCAGGTGCGCCGGGCCCGCTGCAGGGGGCTGCACAGCACCAGGGAGAAGGGGCTGGCCGCCAGCAGCGGCGCCAAGCTGCGGGCCGCCTCCTCCCCCCGCGCGGTGAGGGGGATGTCGGTGCTGCCGGTGTGCTGACCCGAGAGGCTCCATGCCGTCTCGCCATGGCGGATCAGGACCACCTCGACGGGGCCGGTGGGAGTGGCGGCTGGGCCGTTCTGAATCGTTGTCACGGAAGGGCTCCCGCGGGATGACGTCGTGACGCTCACTTAAGCTCGACACCCCGGCCGGAGAGGTGATGAGGGTGGCCGCCGCTGACACCCGAACGCCATCTTGAGCCTCCCCGCCACGCCTCCTTCCCCCTCTGACGGCCCGGCCCGCGCCCAGTGTCCCTACTGCGGTGTGGGCTGCGGCCTGGAGATGAAGCCCCCCGCGGCCAGCGACGCCGGTGCGGCGATCTGGACGGCCCGCGGTGACCGCCACCACCCCTCCTCCCTGGGGCAGGTCTGCGTCAAGGGGGCCACCGTGGGGGAGACCCTGCACCGCAATCGCCTCACCACCCCGCTCTACCGGCCGCGCACCGACCAGCCCTTCGCGCCGATCGGCTGGGACCGGGCCTTCGAACTGATCGAGGCCCAGGTGCGCCGCACCCTGGCCGAGAAGGGCCCCGGAGGGATCGCCATGTACGGCTCGGGGCAGTTCCTCACCGAGGACTACTACGTCGCCAACAAGCTGATCAAGGGGGCGCTGGGCAGCAACAACTTCGATGCCAACTCGCGCCTGTGCATGAGTTCGGCCGTGTCCGGCTACGTGCGCAGCTTCGGCAGCGACGGCCCCCCCTGCTGCTACGACGATCTCGACCAGGCCGGCCTCGTGCTGCTGATCGGCACCAACACGGCCGCGTGCCATCCGGTGCTGTTCCAGCGGCTGCTGAAGCGCAGGCGCAAGCATCAGCACGACCTGCAGATCGTGGTGGTGGATCCGCGCGCCACCGCCACCAGCGATGCCGCCGACCTGCACCTGGCGATCCGCCCCGGCACCGACCTGGCCCTGCTGCATGGCCTCGGCCATCTGCTCCTGGAGCGGGGGGCGCTGGACCGGGCCTATGTGGCGGCGTCCACCGAGGGTTTCGAGGCGCTCGCGGAGCTCTGGGCGGGCTGGACGCCCGAGGCGGTGAGCCGGTTCTGCGGCATCGAGGAGCAGCTTCTGCACCAGCTGGCCGACCGCTGGGCCGCCAGCAGCGGCGTGATGAGCCTCTGGTCGATGGGGGTGAACCAGAGCGTGGAGGGCACCGCCACCGTGGCGGGGATCATCAACCTGCACCTGGTGAGCGGCCAGATCGGCCGGCCCGGGGCGGGGCCCTTCTCCCTCACCGGCCAGCCCAATGCGATGGGGGGCCGGGAGGCCGGCGGCCTGGCCCGGCTGCTGCCGGGCTACCGCTCGGTCACCGACGCCGGCCACCGCAGCGAGATCGAGCAGCACTGGGGCCTGGCGCCGGGGAGCATCGCGCCGGCCTCGGGCCTCACCGTGTGGGAGCAGATCGAGGCGATGGAGCGGGGGGACCTGGGGCTCTGGTGGGTGGCGGCCACCAATCCGCTGGTGAGCCTGCCCTGGCTCGATCGGGTGCGGGCTGCCGTGGCCCGCTGCCCGCTGGTGGTGCTCAGCGAGGCTTACGCCGGCACCGAAACCGCCGCCATCGCCCACCTGGTGCTGCCGGCGGCGCAGTGGAGCGAAAAGGCCGGGGTGATGACCAATTCCGAGCGCCGCGTCACCCTCTGCCCGGCCTTCCGCACCCCCCCGGGGCAGGCCCGTCCCGACTGGGCGATCTTCGCCGAACTGGGCCGGCGCCTGGGCTTCGAGCAGCAGTTCCGCTACGGCTCCTCGGCCGAGGTGTTCGCCGAGTTCGCGGCCATCACGGCCGGCCGGGTGTGCGATCTGAGCGGCCTCAGCCATGGGCTGCTGCGGGAGCACGGTCCCCAGCAATGGCCCTTCCCCGCCGGCACGGCGCCCGGAGGCGGTGCCCCGCGTCTGCACACCTCCGGCCGTTTCCCCACCCCCTCCGGCCGGGCCCGGCTGATCAGCGAGCAGCCGATGGGCCTGGGCGAACCCACCGATGGCGCCTACCCCCTGGTGCTCACCGTGGGCCGCTATCTGGAGCAGTGGCACACCATGACCCGCACGGGCCAGGTCGAGCGGTTGCTGCGGCCCCACGCCGAGCCTTTGCTGGAGATCCATCCCGGCGACGCGCGAGCCCACGGACTGGTCGATGGCGGCCGGGCGGAGGTGCGCTCCCGAAGGGGCGCCGTGACGGCCCGGGTGTGCGTCACCGACCGCATCCGCCAGGGCACGCTGTTCCTGCCCATGCACTGGGGGGCGGCCCAGGAGCGGGCCTGCGAGGCCAACCGGCTGATGCATGCCCTCGGCTGCCCCATCTCCCAGCAGCCGGAGCTCAAGGCCGCCGCGGTGACCGTGCGTCCCTGCGAGCAGGCCCCGGGGGACTGAGCCCCTGCGGGGGGTGGCTCAGCGGTGGATCACTGGTCGTCGTGGGCGAAGCGGCGGTAGAGGAAGTCCAGGGCGTAGTTGCGGTAGTCGTAGTACTCCGGCATCTCCATCAGCTGGGCCCGCTGGCGGGGTCGGGGGAAGGGCAGCTCGAGGATCTCGCCGATGGTCGCCGCCGGGCCGTTGGTCATCATCACCACGCGGTCGGCCATGAACAGGGCCTCATCGATCGAGTGGGTGATCATCAGGACGGTCACCCGGTGCTCCCTCCAGATCCGCAGCAGCTCCTCCTGCAGCTCCTCCTTGGTGATCGGATCGAGGGCTCCGAAGGGTTCATCGAGGATCAGCACCTTGGGCTGCAGCGCCAGGGCCCGGGCGATCGAGACCCGCTGCTTCATCCCCCCCGACAGGCTGGCGGGACGCTTGTCGGCGGCCTCGCTCAGCCCCACCATCGCCAGATGGCTCTCCACGATCCGGTCGGTGTCGCCGCTGCGCCGCAGATGGGGGAACACGTTGTTCACCGCCAGGGCCACGTTCTCGGCGGCCGACATCCAGGGCAGCAGCGAGTAGTTCTGGAACACCACCATCCGGTCCGGCCCCGGCTCCCGGATCGGCACCGACTGCAGGCGCACCTCACCGCTGGTGGGCTGGCCGAAGCCGGAGACCAGGTCGAGCAGGGTGGATTTGCCGCAGCCGGAATGGCCGATCACGCAGACGAACTCCCCTTCGGCCACCTCCAGGCTGATGTTGTCGAGCACGGTGTAGGGCCCGTTGGGGGTGGGATACACCTTGCTGACCCCATCGATCACCAGGAACGGTTCAGCGACGCCGGCGGTGCTGGGCTGGGGCAACGTCTGGGTCTGCATGCGATCGGAGCGTGGGGAGGGACAGGAGGGGAAGGGGCGTCAGCGGCGGGCCGGGGCGGGCAGCGGGGGGTCCGGGACCCGCACCGGCGCTGGCGGCAGGGGCGCCGGGGCCACCGTCACCGGACCCTTGACGCGCAGGCGTTCGAGGTAGGCGAGGGGATTGAGCGGGTCGAGAGGATCACCATCGAACGCCGACACCACCGCCACCGGTGACAGGGGGCGCTCGGCGGCCGGCAGCCCCAGGGCGGCGGCCGCGCTCCGGAACAGGGCCCGATCCTGCGCGCGCTCGGTCACCTCCTGCCAGTTGCTGGGGAAACTGGCCAGGCCCCAGCGGCCGAGCTGGCAGAGGATCCAGACCGCCTCCGCCGGGTTGGGCTCGTTGACCTCGGGGCCGTAGAAGCGGTTGAAGGACGGCATGGCGGCGGGCGCGCCGGTGCCGCGGTCGTAGGCATCGACGAGACCAGGCCGGAGCATGGCCCCATCCGTGCCCACGTACTGGCTCTGGGAGAGCAGCTCCACCAGGTCGCCGCGGTGGGCCGGGTCCTCGCAGTAACGGCAGGCCTCCAGCAGGGCCTGCACCAGGGCCCGGTGGGTGCGGGGGTAGGCGGCCGCCCAGGCCTCCTTCACCCCCAGCACCTTCTCACCGTGGCCGTTCCACAGCTCCACATCCGTGGCGATCACCGTGCCGAGGCCCTCCTGGACGGCGCGGGAGTTCCAGGGTTCGCCGACGCAGTAGCCATCGATGGTGCCCGCCTTGAGGGCGGCCACCATCTGGGGCGGCGGGATCACCAGCAGTTCCACGTCACGGTCGGGGTGGATCCCCGCCGAGGCCAGCCAGGCCCGCAGCATCAGGTTGTGCATCGAGGCCGGGTGCACCACGGCCAGCACCGGCCTGGACTCGGGGTGGGCGCCGATCCAGGCCTTGAAGTCGGCCAGGGTGTTCACCCCGGCGTCGTGGAAGCGGCGGTGCAGGGTGATGGCATTGCCGTTGCAGCTGAGGGTGAGGGCACTCACCATCGCCAGGGGCGGTTGGCCACCGCAGCCGAGGGTCATGGCGATCGGCATCCCCGCCACCATCAGGGCACCGTCCAGAACGCCCTGGCGCACGTGGGTCTCGAGGGTTTTCCAGTTGCTCTCCCGCCGCAGCTGCACCTGGGTCAGGCCGTGCCGGGCGAAGAACCCCTTCTCCTGGGCCACCACCAGGGGCAGGCAGTCGGTGAGGGGAATGAAGCCCAGCTCCAGGTTCACCTTCTCGAGTCCGTCGGCGGCGATGGCCTCGGCGGGCTTGAGCCGCTGCTGCCGGGCCCGACGCTGGTCTGAGAGGAAGCCGACGATCTCGGCCCGCAGCCCGTAGTAGCGCGGGTGCTCCACCGTGCCCAGCTGGGTGCGGGGCCGGGGCAGGGGCACTTCGAGGATCTGATCGATGTGGGCCTCGGGGCCGTTGGTCATCAGCACCACCCGGTCGGAGAGCAGCAGGGCCTCGTCGACGTCGTGGGTGACCATCAGGGCGGTGACCTTCGCCTCCTGGCAGATCCGCATCAGCTGCTCCTGCAGGTTGCCCCGGGTGAGCGCGTCGAGGGCCCCGAAGGGTTCATCGAGGAGGAGGAGTTTCGGGCGCAGGGCCAGGGCGCGGGCGATGGCAACCCGCTGCTTCATTCCGCCGGAGATCTCCCGGGGGTACTTGTCGGCGGCGGCCTTCAGGCCCACCAGCTGGATGTGGTGCTCGATGAGGGCGTCCCGCTCCCGGCGGTCGCTGGCGGTGATCACGTTGTCCACACCCAGGGCGATGTTCTGGCGCACCGTGAGCCAGGGCAGCAGCGAGTAGTTCTGGAACACCACCATCCGGTCGGGCCCCGGATCGGTGACCTGCCGGCCGCTCATCAGGATGCCGCCCTGGGTGGCGGTGGTGAGGCCGGCCAGCAGGTTGAGCAGGGTGGACTTGCCGCAGCCGGAGTGGCCGATGAGGGAGATGAACTCGCCCTCGGCGATATCCAGGAAGATGTCCCTGAGGGCCACGTACTCCCCCCCGCCGGGCAGGGGGAAGGCCTGGGTGACGTGGTCGACGGTGAACAGGGCGGCCATGGTCAGGCGGCTCCCTTGCTGAGCTTGCGCCCGGCGAAGGCCACCAGGCGATCGAGCAGCAGGCCGACAAGACCCACATAGATGATGGCCAGCACGATCTCACTGGAGCTGCCATCTCCCCCTGAGTTGTAGGCATCCCAGATGAAATAGCCGATGCCGCCGTCGGCCTTGAGCATTTCGGCGGCCACGATCGCCAGCCAGGCCAGGCCGACGGCGATGCGCAGGCCCGCAAACACGAAAGGTACGGTGGCCGGGATGACGATGTCCCTGATGTAGGCCCCTTTCCGCAGCTTCAGCACCCGGGCGACGTTGATGTAGTCCTCGGGGATCTCACGGATGCCGATGGCTGTGTTGATGATGATCGGCCAGATGGCCGTGATGAAGATCACGAAGACGGCGGAGACGGTGGAATCCTGGAACACCATCAGGGCGATCGGGAACCAGGCCAGGGGCGGCACGGTGCGCAGCACCTGGATCACGGGATCAAAGCCCTTGCCGAGGAAGCGGCTCATTCCCAGGAGGCCACCGATGGTGATTCCCACCACCGCGGCCAGCCCGTAGCCCATCGCCACCCGCTGCAGCGAGATCAGGATCTGCCAGGCCAGGCCTTTGCTGGTGCCCCCATCATCGAAGAAGGGATGGATGATGTAGGGGTCCCACGTGTCGACGACGACATTGATGGGCCCCGGCAGGCGGGCGACTCCCAGGATCAGCGACAGCAGCTGCCACAGCACCAGAAAGGCGCCGATGCAGATCAGATAGGGAGACACCCGGGACACCCAGATCGGCGTGATCCTTCGGGAACGTTGGTGGGGTGCTGCTGCGCTGAGGGCCATGGGGAATGGGTGGGGAATGGCAACGGGGGCAAGGGAAGCTGGGGCTTCCGCGTCAGGACATGGCCTTGATCTTCAGGGCGTCCAGGTAGGCCTTCGGATTTTCCGGGTCGAAGACGACACCGTCGAAGAAGGTTTCCTTGCCACGGGAATCACTGGCGGGAATCGCCTTCTCCTGGCCGATCGCCTTGGCCGCCTCCTTCCAGAGATCGGCCCGGTTCACCTGGTTCACGAGGGCGTCGACGTCGGTGCTGGCGGGGAGGTAGCCCCAGCGCATGTCCTCGATCACGAACCACTGGTCGTGGCTCTTGAACGGGAAGGAGGCGTTCTCGCTCCAGAAGCGCATCCGGTAGGGGCTGTCGGTCACCGTGCGACCGTCGCCGGCATCGAAGGTGCCGGCGAGGCGGGGTTTGATGTCGGCCACCGACGCCTTGAAATACCTGTCCTTCGAGGTGATCTCACAGAGCTCGTCGAGGTTGGCGGGGTCCTCGCACCACATCTGCGCTTCCAGCACCGCCATCAGCAGGGCCTTGGTGGCCTTGGGATTCTTGGCGACCCAGTCGGCGCGCATCGAGAAGGACTTCTCCGGGTGGAACTTCCAGAGTTCACCCGTTTCCGCCGCCGTGTAGCCCAGCTTCTTGTTGACCAGCCGCTGGTTCCAGGGCTCGCCGACGCAGAAGGTGTCCATGGTGCCGGTCTGCATGTTGGCCACCATCTGGGGCGGGGGCACCACCACCAGGTCGGCGTCCTTGTTGGGGTCGATGCCGTTGGCGGCCAGCCAGTACCGCATCCACAGGTCGTGGGTGCCGCCGGGGAAGGTAACGGCCGCCTTGAACTTCCGGCCGGTCTTGGCCGTGGCGGCCACGGCGTCGGCGAGGCCGGCCTTGTTGTCGATGGTGAGCTTGTTGGCCAGGAAGTCCTTGGAGACCGACAGACCCTGGCCCTGCAGATTCAGCCGGGCCAGGGTGGCCATCGGCAGCGGCTGCTGGCTCTTGGTGATCTTGCCCGCCGCCAGCAGCAGGGGCATCGGCGTGAGGATGTGGGCGCCATCGATGCCGCCGCCGCCGCCGCCCAGTTCCAGGTTGTCGCGGGTGACGGCCCAGGAGGTCTGCTTCATCACCTTCACCTCCGGCATGCCGTGCTTGGCGAAGAAGCCCTTCTCCTTGGCGATGATCAGCGGGGCGGCATCGGTGAGGGCGATGAAGCCGAGGGACACACCGGTGACCTCGGGCGCATCGGCACCACCGGCGGCTGGAGCGGCGGCGGGGGTGGCGACCTCCTTCTTGCCGCCACAGGCACTCAGCCAGATGGCGCCTGCCGTGGTGCCGGCAGCGGTGATCAGGAACTTGCGACGGGAAAGGTTGGACATGAAGCCTGAAGGGGAGCCAGGAAGGACCGGAGGGATGCACCGTGAGGTGCATGGGTTCTCAGGACGGGCTCCACAACGAAGCGCACCGTGCTGGCGAAAAGTGGGGTGGCTGGCGCGCAGGCTGACCAGTCAGCTCTCAAAAGACCACGCCGGCGGCCCCCACCAGGGTCGCGTCGGTTACCGATTCGGATCTTCGAGCGGCGGGTCTCCGTTCTCGGGTGCCGCCAGCTGGCGGCGCAGCCGTTCGCCGCTGCGGGCCATCAGCAGCGCCGTGGCCTGCTCAAGGGCGTCCTCGAGGTGCTCGAAGCGTCCGGCGAACCAGAGGTAGGCCGCCACGTTCCAGCGCAGCGCCGGCACCAGGGCCCCTTCGCCCCGGAGGGCCTCCAGGGCCTGGGTCCGCCAGACCTCCAGTCCCTGCCACGGCACCTCCGCGCTGGTGATGCCGTGGTCGCGGGGGTGGAGCAGGATCCGCTCGGTGGCTCCCCGGCGCACCCGGGCGGTGATGCCGGCGCGGGAGGTGGGCAGGTCGGTGGAGCCCTCCAGGCCCTTCACCGTCAGCAGGTCGGTCTCGCCGCAGTCCTGCAGGGCCTGCCAGGCGCGGGTCTCGGTGGGGGGATGGACGAAGCCGCTCACCAGCAGGTGCTCCCCGCGGTGCGGTGTCCAGAGCAGCTCCAGGCTGGCCACCGGGGGGCGTTTGCCGATGGCGTCCCGCACCGGCACCAGTCGTTCCGCCCAGACGAAATGGTCGGGCTGGTGGGTGAGGGCCAGCCCATGCCGGTCAAGGCGCCGCTGCACCGCGTCCAGCGGCAGGCCGGTCCAGGTGATGCCGATGGCGCTGAACAGCTCCGCCAGGGTGACGCCGAACTTCACCGGCATCGGATCGCCGCCGTGCAGCACCACCGGCACCGCGTCGCTGGCCAGCACCAGGGCCACCAGCGGCAGCAGGGGGGCGGTGCGGCTGCGGCCGTCGTAGGGCACCCCGAAGCACAGCGGCCGCCGGCCGGGGGTTTCCAGCACCGGCCCGCTGCGCCGGTAGCTGTCGAGCATGCCGGAGAGTTCGGTGGGGTGGGGGCGGCGGATCCGGTGGGCGATCAGGAAGGCCCCCATCTGGGCGTCATCGACCAGCCCCTGGAGCATCAGGTCCATGGCCTCCGCCGCCTCCTGGCGGTCCAGACCGGTGCTGGTGTGCTCGCCGCTGCCCACCTTGCCGATCAGCTCGCGGAACCGGGACCGCTCGGGGCCGAGCGCCCGCAGGCGCACCTGACGGCGATCCTCCGCACCGTGCAGCGGCTGGGCCGTCCCCGGCGGGGAGGCGTCAGGTCCCGGACCTGCCGGTTCTGGTAACAGTGACGACATGGGTGGACGGTTCCATGCCGGAAACTAAAGCCTTCCTGATCGGTGGGTTCGCGCAGCTTTCTCCGGCGCTCCCCGACACAACGATCCTTCCGGACGACGCAGCTCTCATCGGCGTCCCGGGTTCCCGTCTCGCCTGACCGGCTTGAGACGTGCTCCCCAAGCCCCGCTTCCGCCCACCTGCCTGGCAGGACTCCTCCGCATGGCCGGCCATGCGGACCGCCGCTTTCGCATGAACAGCACCGACACCAGCGTCGTCAACGACACCGCCAGCCCCACCCCCGACCGCTCTTCCAGCGACGGTTCCGCCCTGCCGCCGGAGGGCCTCAGCAAGGTCGAACGGGCCAAAGCGGAGCTCTGCGGCCTCGACCTGGCCCCCAGGCTGGCGGAACTGGCCGCGGCGGGCTGGGAGTCCCTCGATGAGGCCACCCTGACGATCCGCCTCAAGTGGCTGGGGATCTTCTTCCGTCCCGTCACCCCCGGCCGCTTCATGGTGCGGCTGCGGCTGCCCAACGGCGTCCTCCTTGCCGACCAGCTGGAGCTGCTGGCCGACGCGGTCGACCGCTGCGGCGAACACGGCAGCGCCGACATCACCACGCGCCAGAACCTGCAGCTGCGCGGCCTGCTGCTGGAGGACATGCCTCCCCTGCTGGAGGGGATGGAGCGGGTCGGCCTCACCAGCCGCCAGTCGGGCCATGACAACCCCCGCAACATCACCGGCAACCCCCTGGCGGGCCTCGACCCGGAGGAGCTGATCGACACCCGGCCGCTGGTGGCGGCGATCCAGGCCCGCCTCCTGGCTGATGACGGCCCCCGCAACCTGCCCCGCAAGTTCAACGTGGCGGTGGGCGGGGCCCCCGACAGCTTCCTGCTCCACAACGACCTCGCCTTCCTGCCGGCGCCCCATCCCCAGGATCCGGCCGCGCCGCTGGGCTTCACGGTGATGGTGGGCGGCTTCTTCTCGGCCCAGCGCAACGAACTGGCCGTGCCTCTCGGCTTGTGGCTGCGGCCCGACCAGCTGCCCGACTTCACCCTGGCCCTGCTGCGGCACTACGACGCCCACGGCAACCGGGTCCAGCGCAACAAGAGCCGGCTGATGTATCTGATCGATGGGCTGGGGCTGGCGGCCTATCGCGATGCCGTGGTGGCGGCCTACCGGGAGCTGGCCGGGGCGTCGGCGCAGGCGCCCCTGCCCCATGACGGCCGCCATCTGGTGGTGCGGCCCCCCCGCGACGGGCTGGGATTCCAGCCCCAGAAGCAGGCGGGCCTCCACTGGGCGGGGCTGCACGTGCCGATGGGGCGGCTCGATGCCGCTTCGATGCTGGAGCTGGCCCGCCTGGCCCGCGCCTACGGCAGCGGTGAGCTGCGCCTCACCGAGGCCCAGAACGTGCTGATCGTGAATGTGCCGGCCGATCGCCTGGCGGCCCTGGGGGCCGAACCCCTGCTGGCACGGTTCCGGCTGGAGCCCGGTGCCCTCCAGGCTGAAGCGGTCAGCTGCACCGGCAGCCGGTACTGCAGCTTTGCCCTGATCCCCACCAAGCGCACCGCCCAGACGGTGATCGACGAACTGGAGCGCCGGCTGGAGCTGCCCGAGGCCGTGCGCAGCCACTGGACCGGTTGCCCCAACGCCTGCGGCCAGCCCTACATGGGCCAGATCGGCCTGATGGGGGCCAAGGCCCGCCAGGACGGCCAGATGGTGGAGGCGGCCAAGATCTTCCTGGGGGGCCGCCTGGACAGCGACCCGCAGCTGGCCGAGCTGCACGGGAAGGCCGTGCCCCTCTCCGAGCTCCCGGACGTGCTGGAGGGGTTGCTGGTGGAGCGCTTCGGTGCCCGGCGGCGGGCGGCGCCGTGAGTGCCCCATGACGGCCGCTTGCGGCCCGTGGGATCCCCGGCAGCTGCCGGCCGGCGGCAGCCCCGAGCGCTGGCCCTGGCTGCAGGGCCTGCGGCGGGCCCGGGACCTCGACCTGGAGCCCTGGCTCCAGGCGGTGGAGGCGGGATCGCTGCGGCCCGACGCCGACCTGCTCGCCGCCCTGGCGGAGCGGCTCGACGGCCCGGCGGCGGCGCGGCTGCTGGCCTGGTGGCTGGCCGAGCCCGCCGCCGACCCGGCCCTGCTGGCGGTGATCGGCCGCCACCGCCACCCCCGCTGCCGGACCCTGCTGCGGCAGGCCCTGGCACCGATCGCCGACGTCCCCGGCAAGGGCTCCGCCGCAGGGGCGCCGGCCGCGCTGCTGCTGCCCCTGCTGGGCCACCAGCGGCACCCGGACGATTTCCCGCTGCTGCGGGAACGGGTGCTGGCGCCGTTGCCGCATCAGCAGCGGCGGGCCGCCCTGGAGGGCCTGGCCGTGGGGCTCGGGGCCTGGCCGCTGCTCTCCCTGCGGCAGGTGCTCATCGCTCTGGTGGAGGATCTGGACCCGACCCTGGCCGCCACGGCCGTGGACCTGCTGGCCCGTCTGCCCGGGGGAGGCCAGGACCTGGCCGCCCTGGATCGCTGCCGCCTGGCCCCCGAGCTGGCGCGGCGGGTGGAGCGGCGGCTGGCGGCCGGGCGATCATGACCGCACCCCAGCGCGCTTGAGGCGAGGCCGATGTTCCGTCACCTGCTGGTGCCCACCGATGGCTCCGATCTCTCCGACGGCACGATCCGCCGGGCGGTGAGCTTCGCCCGCGACTCCGGGGCGACCATCACCTTCCTGCACGTGCTCGCCAACCTGGCGATGCCACCCCAGGGCTCCCTCTACGGCGATCCGGTGCTGCTGGACCCGGCCGTGGTGGAGCAGTTCAGCCAGGCGGAGCGAAGCTATGCCGACGAGCTGCTGGGGCGGGCCAGGGCCCTGGCCGAGGAGGCCGGGGTCCCCTGCGACACCGCCGTCGGTGAGCATCCGGTCGTCTACGAGGCGATCATCGAGGCCGCCACTCGCCATGGCTGCGACCTGATCTTCATGGCTTCCCACGGCCGCCGCGGCCTCGCCGGGCTGCTGCTGGGCAGCGAGACCCAGCGGGTGCTGACCCACACCGAGCTACCGGTGCTGGTGTTCCGGCGCCCAGGACCCGCCGCCGGCCATGGTCAGGAAGCGCCCTCGGCCCCCGCCTCCTGAAGCCGCCAGCGGCGTACCACCTCGGCCACGTCCAGGCCGTCGAGGTCGACCTGGGCATTGAGGCGCTGCATGGTGGCGGCGGAGATCCGGCCGGTCAGCCCCTGGATCACGGGCACCAGCTCCGGGCGCCGCTGCAGGGTCGCGGTGTGGAACACGGGCACCGCGTCGTAGGGGGGGAAGTAATGCCGGTCGTCCCGCAGCTGCTGCAGGTCGAGGGCGGGGATCAGTCCGTTGGTGGTGTCACCGGCGATCAGGTCGACGCGGCCCTCGGCCAGGGCCCGGTAGGTGAGGCCCAGATCCATGGCCTCGGGGGGCCGGGCGAAGCGCAGCCCGTAGCGCCGCGCCAGGCCGGCGAAGCCATCGGGCCGGTTGAGGAATTCGTAGCCGAAGCCCGCCCGCCAGCCGGGGGTGTGGGGGGCCACCTCGCTGATCGTGGCGATCCCCAGCCGCCTGGCCTCGGCGCGGCGCACCAGGATCGCGAAGCTGTTCTCGAAGCCCAGGGAGGGGAACACGGTGAGCCCGAAGCGCTCGGCGTAGAGCCGGCGCGTCTGCTCGAACACCCGCTCCGCCGGATCGGGCGTCTCCGGTGGCGGCGGCGGCTGGTCAAGAAGCGTGGTCCAGGCGGTGCCGGTGTACTCCACGTAGCCGTCGATGCGGCCGCTGCGCACGGCGGCGTGGATGAGGCCGGTGCCCCCCAGGCCGAAGTCGCGCCGCACCGTCAGTGGCGTGGTGGCCTCGATCTGCTGGGCCAGCAGTTCCCCCAGGATCAGCTGCTCGGTGAAGCTCTTGCTGCCGATCCGCACCGTGCCGCCGCCGGCGGGCGGCAGCAGTTTCAGGGCCAGCACGGCCCCCAGGGCCAGGCCCGCCAGGCCCCAGGCGAGCCGCAGCACCCGTTGCCGGCCGGGGGCGTTGGTGCCGCTGGGGCGCCGGGCCAGCCGCCGTTCCAGCCACCCCAGGCCGCCATCGGCGAGCAGGGCGATGGCGGCGGCCGGCAGGGCCCCCGCCAGGATCAGGCCGTTGTTCACCGTGGCGATGCCCCGGAAGATGAACACCCCCAGGCCACCGGCGCCGATGGCGGCGGCGATGGTGGCCACCCCCACGCCGATCACCGTGGCCACGCGGAGGCCCGCCATCAGGGTGGGCAGGGCCAGGGGCAGCTCCACCCGCAGCAGTACCTGGCGGTCGCTGAGCCCCAGGGCACTGCCCGCCTGCTTCAGCCCCGGGGGCACCTGGGCCAGGCCCGTGACCAGCCCCCGCAGCAGGGGCAACAGGGCGTAGAGGGTGAGGGCCACGATCGCCGGGGTGGTGCCGATGCCCCCCAGCAGCGGCACGGTCAGCAGCAGGCCGAAGATCGCCAGGCTCGGCACCGTCTGCACCGTGCTGGCCAGCGCCAGCACCGGCCCGGCCCAGCGGGGCCGGCGGCTGATCCAGAGCCCCAGCGGCAGGCTGATCGCCAGGGCCAGGCCGATGGCGCTGCCCACCAGTAGCAGGTGCTCACCGCTGCGCTGCAGGATCTCCCCCGCCAGGGCGCCGTCCCACCAGGCCGGCGGCCACCGGGAGGTCATGGCGCCTCGGCCGGCGTCAGGGCCCGGGTGGCCTGGAACACCGGCACGGCCACCCCGATCAGCAGCAGGGCCCAGCCGCTGTTGGCGGTGTCGTTGCGCAGGGCGCCGACCAGGAACGCCACCGATCCGATCAGCACGATGGCGGTGCTCCACGGGTGGCCCCAGGCCCGGTAGGGCCGCGGCCGTTCCGGCTCCCGCGCCCGCAGCACGAACAGGCAGACGATCCCCACCAGGTAGAGGCTCACGTACAGGAAGGCCGCCAGCCCCAGCAGGATGGTGAAGTCGCCGCCGAGCACCAGCAGGGCCGACGCCAGGCTGGTGAGCACCAGGGCCACGGTGGGGGTGCCGCCCCGGTTCACGCGGTCGACCAGGGGGCTGAACAGGCGGTCGCGGCTGAGGCCGTAGAGGATGCGCGGGGCGCCCATGATTGAGGCGTTGATCAGCCCTGCCAGGGACAGCAGCGCCAGCACGGTGATCGCCTGGCCGCCGAAGGCGCCGAACAGCAGGGCGGCCGCGTCGGCCACCGGCAGGCTGGAGACGGCGATCGCCGGCAGCGGCAGCACCCGCAGCAGGGCCAGGTTGAACAGGGTGTAGAGGCCGATCACCGCCAGCACGCCGCCGATCAGGGAGCGGGGCAGGTCCTCCTGGGGTTCGCTGAACTCCTCCGAGAAGTAGATGGGGCTGTGCCAGCCGTCGTAGGTGGTGACGATCGCCTGCAGGGAGAACACCAGCGCCACGGCCAGGCCCGTCCAGCCCACCGGGGTGGCAAGCACCGCCGCGGTGGTGGGGATCGCGGCGGCGGCCGTGGCCCGGGTGGCGGGGCCGCCCAGCAGGAAACAGGCCGCCACCACCGCCAGGAAGGCGACCGCCTTGGCCAGGCTCAGCAGCTTCTGGCTGCCGCTGCCGGCCTCCACCCCCAGCAGCTGGATCAGGGTGAAGAGCAGCAGCACCGCCAGCCCCACCAGCTTTCCGTGCGGCGCCAGTCCCGGCAGCAGGAAGGCCGCGTACTCGCCGATCGTGACCGCCACCCAGGCGATGCCGGTGCAGTGGCCGATCCAGTCCATCCAGCCCACGGTGAAGCCGGCGGCATCGCCGAAGCAGCGCCGGGCGTAGACGTACCAGCCGCCGGCCAGGGGCAGGCTGGCCCCCAGCTCCGCCACGGCGTTGGCGCCGAGCAGGGCGTAGAGGCCGCCGGCCAGCCAGGCCGCCATCACCCAGGGGCCGCTGCCCAGCTGGGCCGCCACCAGGCCAGGCGTGCGCAGGATGCCGGCGCCGATGGTGCCCCCCACCGCCCCGGCGATGCCGAAGCTCACCCCCAGCACGCTGAGCAGGCGGCCCGGGGCCTGGGCGGTCGACGCCTGGTCCGGGACCATCGGATCGGGGGGAGCGGGGCGGGTCAGGGGGCGATCACCCGTTCCAGCAGCCCGTGCAGCTCCTCCAGCTCGTGGCGGCTCAGCAGCCAGTCGCCGTCGAGATCCTTGGTGACGCGGGCCTCGAGGATCCAGCCATCCTCCGTGCGCACGACGGCGAAGTGGGGGGACTGGAAGGGGGCGGCCATGGCTGGCGGGAAGGCAGCGGTATCTCCTGCTTAGCCAGGGCCGGCGGGGCGGGCAGCGCCGGGGAGCTCAGGGACCCTCGGAGGGGGGCGGTGCCAGCTGGTCCAGCAGCGGCGGCGGCCCCAGCTGCTCGAGGTGGAAGGTGGCGCCGTAGCTCGGGGTGGGGCGCTGGGAATAGAAGCGGGCGGGGGTCGGCCTGCCCAGCCCGGCACGGACTCCGGCCACCAGGGCGGCGGCCCGGCTGCGGGCCCGCAGGGCCTGCAGCACCAGCGCCTGCAGCCCCTCGGGCGCCCTGCTCCAGCCCAGGGCCGCGCAGGTCTGGTGGTCGAGCAGGCCCATCAGTGCCCAGCGCAGGGCGGGGCGCAGGGGGGCGGGCCAGTTGGCCAGGAGCATGGCCAGGGTGGCGTCGGCGATGCGCCGGTTGGTGGCCGCCGGGGCGAAGGCCTCCCGCTCCACCCGTTCGTTCAGGGCCAGCAGGTCGGCCAGGGTGTCCGGCAGGTCCACGATCCCCATGCGCTCGCCCACCCCGCGCCAGAACCGGAACAGGTGCTCCTGCTCCAGGGGGGTCAGGGGCCGCCAGCCGTAGCGCGCCAGCCAGCGGATCGGCTCGGCCACGAAGGTGGAGAGCACGTAGAGGAAATCGTCGTTGCCGATCGCGTAATGACCGTGGATGCGGTTCATGCGCTCGATCACCGCCGCCCCGGCCGGGCTGTCCAGCCCATGGCGCAGCAGTTCGGCCACCATCAGACCGGTGTCGTCATAGCGCTTGCGGGGCCGGCGCTCGAATTCCCCGGTGCGGGCCAGCAGGCCGGAGATGGTGGGCACACAGAAGGTCTTGAGCAGGGCCAGCTCCAGGGCCCGGGTGAGGTCCCAGGGAAACAGCTCGCCGGCCAGCCGGTGGGCGGTGGCCTCGGCGGCCCGCAGGCTCGCGGCGTCGTCGGCGGTTTCTGCGGCGTCGGCCGTGGTGCCGGCGGCCGGGGCGTCGCCGGTATCGAAGGGATCGGTCATCGGGGACTCAGAAGCGGGAGCCGGGCTGCTGCAGGAACGCCTCCTCCTCAGGGAGGCTCGGCCGCCCGAGGATCCGGTTGCGGTGGGGGAAGCGGCCGAAGCGGGCGATCACCGCCTGGTGGCGGCGGGCGAACTCCGCTGTGCGGGCGTCGGTGTGGCGCTCGAACAGGGGCAGGCCCAGCTCCTGCACCGCCGGATCCTCGCTGTGCATCAGGGGCATCAGCCAGAACGGCCGCCGTTCCGGTGCCGGCTCCGCCGCCACCCAGCCGGCCTCGACGGCCCGCAGCGTCAGGGCCAGGGCCTGACCATCGCCGGCGAAGGCGCGGGCCTGGTCGCGCCAGATCTGCCGCGGGAACTGGTCGAGCACCAGCAGCAGGGCCAGGGCCTCGGCGGGGCGTTCCCCCCAGGGGGCCAGGCCGCCGTCCAGGGCCTGGTCGGTGAGGGCCCCGAACCGTTCCCGCACGGTCCGGTCGCGGTCGGGACCGGGTCGGAACCAGGCGGAGGGGGGCGTCTCCTCGAACCAGAAGCGCAGAACCTCCTGCGGGGTCGGCATGGTTCAGACGAGGAATCGGTGCAGAAGAAATGGAAGCACCATCAGCAGCAGGGCGATGGCCACCAGGGCCGGCAGGTGGCTGATGCCGTAGGGAACCACCATCAGCAGCACGCCGCAGCCCAGGGCCACCGCATGGGCCTGCTTCCGGCCGTAGAGCAGGTAGCCCAGCCCGATCGACCCGATCACCAGCGTCAGCAGCTGGCGGAGGCTGGGATCGCTGCCCATGGAACCTGGCCCGGAGCGGCGGACGCCCCCATGCTGGGGCTCCCATCGCCGTCCTGCCCACCCATGTCCCATCTGGTGGTGCTCCAGCACCTGGAGCGCGAAGGTCCGGGTCGTTTCGGCGAGGAGGCCCGACGCCGGGGCTGGGACGTGACGGTGTGCCGGCCCGACCGGGGGGAGCCGATGCCCCGGCTCGGGCCCGGCCAGGCCCTGTTGGTGCTGGGGGGACCGATGGGGGTGGGTGACATCGGATCGCCGTCGTTTCCCTGGCTGGAGGCGGAGGTGGCCCTGCTGCGGGAGTGCCTGGAGTGCGAGCGCCCGGTGGTGGGGCTGTGCCTGGGGGCCCAGCTGCTGGCCTTCGCCGCCGGTGGGCAGGTGGTGCCACTGACGGCGGGGGACCCGCCCGTACGGGCGTACGAAGTGGGCTGGGAGCCGGTGGCCTGGACACGGCCCGAGGATCAGGAGCCTGTGCTGGCGGGGCTCGGCGCCGCCCTGCCGGCCCTGCACTGGCACGGGGACCGGATCCGGCTCCCAGCCGCCGCCGTCCTGCTGGGGTCGACGCCCCTCTGCACCGAACAGATGTTCCGCATCGGGCACCACGCCCACGGGCTCCAGTTCCACGTGGAGGTGACGGACGCCGCCCTGGAGACCTGGCTCGAGGAGGACGGTGACTACGTGCGCCTCGCCCTGGGCCCGGACGGGGTGGAGCAGCTGCGGGCCGGTCGGGAGGGCTGGGGGGAGGAGGGGGAGCGCCAGGGGCGCCGGCTGATCAACAACCTGCTGGATCGGATCGGCGCCCTGCTCGGGGGGTATCCCCTGCTCTGAGGGCCGGTGCCATGGTCAGCGCGCCGTCAGCCCGTCGGCCAGCTGGCGGCGGCCCTGCTCCACCGCCCCGTCCTCCAGCAGCCGTTCCGCCCGGGTCAGCCCCGCCGGGAGGCTGTCGCTGATCCCGGCGCGCCAGAGCAGGAAGCCGCCGTTCCAGATCAGTCCAGGCCGCAGCGGTCCGGAGCCGGCCAGGGCCTCCCGGGCCTGGTCCCGCCACTGGGCCAGGCTTTCGAGCGGCACCTCGGGCGCCCCGAGGCCGTGGTCGCGGGCCCGCAGGATCAGGCGTTCCGCCCCACCGGCCGCTCCCCCCACCCGGTGGGAGGCGATCGCCACCCGGTTGGTGGGCAGCTCCACGCCCCCCTCCAGCCCCTTGATCAGAAGCAGGTCGTCCTGGCCGGTGGCAGCCAGGGCCTCGCCGGCCAGCCGCTCGGTCGGGGCGTGGACGAAGCCGCTGACCTGCAGGTGGGGTCCGGGGTGGCAGCTCCAGAGCAGTTCCAGGGTGGCGACCGGCGGGCGCTTGCCGATCTGCTCCCGCAGCGGCACCAGCCGCTCCGCCGCCGGGAAGTGGGTCGGCTGGTGGAGCAGGGCCAGCCCCTCGGCGGCGAAATGGCGGTTCACCGCGTCCCAGGGGAGGCCGCGGCGGTCGAGGTCGAGGGCGGCCAGGGCTTCGGCCGTGGTGAGGCCGTACTTCACCGGCATCGGATCGCCGCCGTGCAGCACCACCCCGGCCCCCGCCGCCACCAGCAGCAGGGCCACCAGCGGCAGCAGCGGCGCCGAGCGGCTGCGGCCATCGAAGGGCACCCCGAAACTCAGCACCCGGCGCGGGCTCGCCGCCAGCCGCGGTCCGCGGCGTGCGTAGCTGTCGAGCATGCCGGCCAGCTCCTGGGGCTCCGGGCGCCGCAGGCGATGGGCGATCAGGAAGGCGCCGGCCTGGGCGTCCGTGCAGCACCCGTCGAGCAGCAGATCGAGGGCTTCGCCGGCTTCGGCCCGGCTCAGGGCCCGGCCGCTGCGTTCGCCGCTGCCCAGGGCGGCGATCAGTTCGCGGAAGCGGCGCGGGTCGGCCCCCAGCGCCTCCGCCCGCTCCAGCCGCCGCTGCGCCGTCCATTCCCCCCCGGGGCTCGGCGTCGACATGCGCGGCGACCTCCTTACGGTGATCCCTAGGGTGAGGGGCATGCCCGGGATCATCGCAAGCCCCCTGTTGCTGGTGGTGCATGGCCGTGCCGGTGGCGCCATCCCCGCCGAACTGCAGGCCCTGGCCAGGGAGCTGGAGGCGGGGCGCGGCGCTGCGGTGGGGCTCGAGGCGCTGACGGCGGGGGAGCCGCCGGCGGTTCCCTGCGGCAGCGCCGCCGCCCCCCTGGTGCTGGTGCCCCTGTTTCTCCTGCCCGGCAGCCATGTGCGCCGGGACGTGCCGCGGATCGCCGAGCGCTGCCGCCGGCGCGGGCCGGTGCGGCGCCTGCCGTTCCTGGGGGCCTGGCCCGCCTGGCAGCGGGCCCTGGCCGCCGAGCTGGCGGCGCTGCCGGCGCCGGTTCAGCCGGCCGGAGCCCCTGCCCAGCCAGCACCCTGGCTGCTGCATCACCCGCTGGAGGGTCCGCTGGGGGTGGCTTTCCTGGCCCACCTGGAGGCGGCCACCGGTGCCCGCTGCCACGCCACTCCATACAGTGCCCCCAATTCCGAGGACGCTCCGCTGTCCCTGCCTCGTCCCGCCCTGCCCCTGGCCCTGGCGGCCAACCGGCTCACCGACGCCCTGCCACCATCGCTGGGCCTGCCGCTGCTGCAGCGGCCCCGGTTCCGGGCCGTGGTGCTGGAGGCCCTGATGGCACTGCCATGACGGAGCCATGACCGACGAGACCCCGGCCCCCCCCATCGAGGACGGCCCCGGGACCGTGTACCTGGTGGGGGCGGGCCCGGGGGATCCGGACCTGCTCACCCTGCGGGCCCACCGGCTGCTGCAGCAGTGCGATGCCCTCGTCTACGACTCCCTGGTGCCCACCGCCCTGCTGGATCTGGTGCCCCAGGGCTGTGAGCGGCACTTCGTGGGCAAGCGCCGCGGCCACCATTCGGTGCCCCAGCCCAGCACCAACGCCGTGCTGCGGGAGCTGGCCGGGCGCCGGCGGCTGATCGTGCGCCTCAAGGGCGGCGATCCGTTCCTGTTCGGCCGCGGTGGGGAGGAGGCGGCCCACCTGGCGGCCCACGGAATCCCGGTGCAGGTGGTGCCGGGGGTCACGGCCGGCATCGCCGCCCCCGCCTATGCCGGCATTCCCGTCACCCACCGCCGGGCCGGATCGAGCGTCACCTTCGTGACCGGCCATGAGGAGATCGACAAGCGCCGCCCCGGCGTCGACTGGCGCGGCCTGGCCCGCAGCAGCGACGGGCTGGTGATCTACATGGGCCTGCACAACCTGCGCCACATCGTCGCGGAGCTGGTGGCGGGCGGACTGGCCCCCACCACCCCCGCCGCCGTGATCCAGCAGGGCACCGTGCGGGGCCAGCGCCAGCTGGTGGCCACCCTGGAGGTGCTGGCCGACCGGGTGGAGGCCGAGGCCTTCGCCTCCCCCTCGATCGTCGTCGTCGGCGCGGTGGTCCAGGAGCGGGTGCCGTCCTGCGCCCCGTCGCCCGCCGATGTGGCGATGCCGATACCCTTCTGACGCTGACAGTGCCGCTGATGGCCACCCCCCTGCCCCGGCGTGCAGCGGTCGCGGCCCTGCTGGCCGGACCCCTGCTCGTCGGTGCCCTGGTGGCCGCGGCGGGCGGCCGCCAGGACGAGGCCAGGGCCGCGGCACCGCCGCTCCTGGTGAGTGCGGCGGCCAGCCTTTCGGGGCCGCTGCAGGCCCTGGCCGTTCCCTTCGCCAGGGGCCAGGGGGCGGCGCCGCCCCAGTTCAACTTCGGCGCCTCCGGGCTGTTGCAACAGCAGATCCAGCAGGGGGCGCCGGCGGACGTGTTCCTCTCCGCCGGCGTCCGGCCGATGGACAGCCTGGAGCGGGCGGGCCTGCTGCTGGCCGGCAGCCGGCGGGATGTGCTCGGCAACCGGCTGGTGCTGGTCGTGCCGGCCCGATCGCCACGGCGGCCTCTGGACATCGCGGGACTGGCGGGCCCCAGGGTGCGGCGCATTGCCATCGGTGACGGCACCGTGCCGGCCGGCGACTACGCCCGCCAGGTGCTGGCCCATTACGGACTCACGGCGGCCGTGGCCCGGAAGCTGGTGCCCCTGGGATCGGTGCGGGCTGTGGCCCGGGCGGTGGCAGAGGGCAACGTGGACGCCGGCTTCGTCTACCGCAGCGATGCGGTGCAGCTGGGGGGACTGCGGGTGGTGGCCACCGCCCCGCTCGCCAGCCATGCCCCGATCCGCTACAGCGGCGCGGTGCTGCGCAGCAGCCGCCAGCCCCAGCTGGCCCGCGCCTACCTGCGATCCCTGGGCAGCCCCGCCGCCGGGGCCCTGTTCCGTCGCGAGGGCTTCGAGGTCCTGCCCGGTCGGGCCCCCTGATGGAGGCCGACCCCGGCCTGTCGCCCCTGGTGCTGTCGCTGCGCAGCGCCACCCTGGCGGTGCTGCTGGTGGCTCCGGCCGGATTCCTCGCCGCCGACCGGGTGCGGCGCTGGCGGGGTGTGCGGCGCGCCTCGGCCGACCTGCTGCTGCTCTCGCCCCTGGTGCTGCCGCCCACGGTGCTGGGGTTCGTGCTGCTGCAGCTGCTGGGCCGCTACGGCCCCCTTGGGGAGCCCCTGGCGCGGCTGGGCCTGGAGCTGGTGTTCAGCTGGCCCGCCACGGTGCTGAGCGCGGGGGTGGTGGCCTTCCCCCTGATGTATCGCACCCTGCTGGCGTCGCTGGAGCAGCTGGATCCCGGCCTGGAGGGGGTGGCTCGCAGCCTCGGAGCGGGGCCCTGGCGGGTGTGGCGGCGGATCACCCTGCCCCTGGTGCTGCCGGGGTTGGGGGCAGGCCTGAGCCTGAGCTACGCCCGGGCCCTGGGGGAGTTCGGCACCACCCTGATGCTGGCGGGCAACATCCCGGGCCGCACCCAGACCCTGCCCCTGGCGATCTACGCGGCCGTCGATGCCGGCGACCTGGCCCGGGCCTGGGCGTGGACCGGCCAGGTGCTGCTGCTCAACGGGCTCTGCCTGGGGCTGGTCCAGCTGTTCCTGAGCCGCTCCCGCCGCTCCCGCCGGCCCGGCACCGTGGCCGCGGCGTCCCCCACGGCCCTGCCCCAGCCGCCTCTGCTCAGCCCTCCGTCGTCCCCGAGGCCTCCGGTGTCCCCGCTGGCGCCCGGCCGCCCCTTCGCTCTCTCCTTCGCGCTGCAGCAGCGCCACGCTGACTTCCGCTTCGAGCTGGCCCTCGACACCTCCTGCCGTCGGCTGGCGATCCTGGGGCCCTCCGGCGCGGGCAAGAGCCTGCTGCTGCGCCTGCTGGCCGGGCTGGAGCGCCCCCGGACCGGCAGGATCGAACTCAACGGCCGGGTGCTGTTCGATGCGGAGCGGGGGCTCGATCTGCCGCCGGAGCGGCGCCGCATCGCCGTGATGCTCCAGAACGATTCCCTTTTCCCCCACCTGACCGTGGCCGCCAACGTGGGCTTCGGCCTGGCCCACCTGCCGCTGGCCGAACGCCACGCCCGGGTGGCCGCCCAGCTGGCGGCGGTGGGGCTGCAGGAGCAGGCGCGGCTGTTCCCCGCCCAGCTCTCGGGCGGCCAGCAGCAACGCACGGCCCTGGCCCGGGCCCTGGTGACCGATCCGGACCTGCTGCTGCTGGATGAGCCCCTCTCCTCCCAGGACACCCACCGTCGCCGGCACCTGCAACAGCTGATGGAGGACCTGACGGCCCGCTCCGGGGTGCCCACCCTGCTGGTGACCCACGACATGGAGGAGGCCTACCGCCTCGGTGAGGAGCTGCTGGTGATCGACCGGGGGGTGCTGCTGCGCCACGGCCCCCGCGCGGAGGTGTTCGAGCGGCCCGGGGCCGTGACGGTGGCGCGGCTCACGGGCTGCCGGAACATCGCGGCGGTGCGGCGTCTCGGGCCCACCCGGCTGCGGGCCCCGACCTGGGGCCTGGACCTGGAACTGCCGGAGCCCCTGGAGACGGCCGTCAGCCACGTGGGGCTGCGGGCCCACCAGCTGGAGCTCGCCGCCGCCCCCGTGCCCGGGGCCGCCCACCACTGGCCCTGCCGGGTGGTGGGGGTGAGCGAGGGGCCGCGGCACGTCACCGTCTCGGTGGTGCCGCTGGCCAGCCCCGCGGGGGCGGATCTCCCGGGGGGCGGGCCGATCGAACCGATCCTGGTGGAGCTGTCCCGTCGGGCCTGGGAGGCCCTGGGACCGGCCGCCGCTGCTGGCCCCCTGGTGCTCTGCCTGCCCGCGGGCGGGCTGCTGCCGCTGCGATGAGCGCCATGCTGTGTGCACCATCCCGACGCCTCCGACCCGGCATGAGCCAGCCCGGCCTTTCCCACCTCAACGCCGCCGGCCAGGTGCACATGGTGGAGGTGGGCGACCGCCCCGCCAGCGACCGCCGCGCCGTGGCCGAGGGCTGCATCACCATGGCGCCCGAGGTGCTGGCCCTGGTGCTGGAGGGCCGGGCGGCCAAGGGGGATGTGCTGGCGGTGGCCCGGGTGGCGGCGATCCAGGGCGCCAAGCGCACCTGGGAGCTGATCCCCCTGTGCCATCCCATCGCCCTCACCGGGCTGGAGGTGCGGATCGAGCCGATGGCCGACGGCCGCGGGCTGCGGCTGGAGGCCAGCGCCCGCACCACCGGCGCCACGGGCGTGGAGATGGAGGCGCTGACGGCGGTGCAGGTGGGCCTGCTCACCCTCTACGACATGGTCAAGTCGGCCGATCCGGCCATGACCATCGGCCCGGTACGGCTGCTGCGCAAGGAGGGGGGGCGCCGGGGCCCCTGGGAGCACCCCGCCGTGCGGGGCCTGGCGGAGGCGAGCGATGGCTGAGCCGTTCCCCCGCGAGGGCCTGCCCCTGGAGGAGGCCCGGCGACGCGTGCTGGCGGCGATCACGCCGCTGGCGGGCCGTGAGCGGCTGCCGCTGGCGCGCTGCCTGGGCCGGGTGAGTGCCGAACCGGTGCGGGCCCCCGAGGCCGTGCCGGGTTTCCGGGCCTCGATCATGGATGGCTACGCCATCGCCGACGCCGAGGCTCCCGGCCCTGGCCGCCGCTGGCGCCTGGTGGGCCGTTCCGCCCCCGGAGCTCCCTACGGGGGGGTGCTGGCTGAGGGGGAGGCGATCCGGATCCTCACCGGCGCCCCCCTGCCGGAGGGGGCCCAGCGGGTGCTGCCCCAGGAGCTGGTGAGCCCCGAGAGCCCCGGCGCCGGCGGTGGGGCCGAGTGCCTGCGGATGACCGGAGAGGCGGGCCCCAACCCCTGGATCCGCGCCCCCGAGGAGGAGGCCGCCGCCGGCGACGAGCTGCTGCCGGCCGGGGTCCGCCTCGGGGCCGCCACCCTGGGGCGCCTGGCCAGCTGCGGCGTGGCGGCGCTGGCGGTGAGCGTCCAGCCGCGGGTGGGTCTGCTGATCAGCGGCGATGAGCTGGTGGCGGCCGGTGCGGCCCGGGGGCCGGGCCAGATCTGGGAGAGCAACGGCACCCTGCTGCGGGCCCTGCTGGAGCGGCTGGGCTACCCCGTCAGCGAGCAGCGGGTGGTGGCCGACGATCCCGCCGCCCTGCGCAAGGCGCTGCTGGAGCTGGCCGCCGGCTGCGACGTGGTGGTGAGCACCGGCGGCGTCTCGGCCGGCGACAGCGACTGGATCCGGCCCCTGCTGGCCGAGCTGGGGGAGGTGGGTTTCTGGAAGCTGTTCCTCAAGCCCGGCCGGCCCTTCGCCTTCGGCCGGCTGGGGCCGCGGCCCTTCTTCGGCCTGCCCGGCAACCCGGTGGCCGCGGCGGTCACGGCCCTGCAGCTGCTGTGGCCGGCCCTGCAGCAGCTGGAGGGGGGCGAGGTGGTGCCGCTGCCCCGGCTGAAGGTGCGCCTGGCCTCGCCCCTGAAGCGGGGCACCGGCCGGCCCGAGCTGGCCCGGGCCCGCTTGGTGGTGGATGGGGACGGCGCCCTGCTGGCCCAGGTGGAGGGCAGCCAGGCCTCCTCCCGCATCGGCTCGCTGCAGGGGGCCGACCTGCTGCTGGAGATCCCCGCCGAGGCCGGATCCCTGGCGGCCGGCACGGAGCTGTGGGCCCAGCTGCTGCGGCTGCCGCTGCTCTGAGTCAGTCGCCGACGGCGTCCGGCGCTCCAGGGGCGGCGATCGGTGCCGGGATCGGGGCGGGGAGGCCGTCGATGCTGCGGCGGTTCTTGCGCTTCCAGTAACGCTCCAGGCCGTCGTTGCCCTTGCGGCGCGCCCAGCTGTCGAGCTCGGTGCGGTCGCCCCCGTAGCTGTAGCGGGGCACCGCCATGCCGCAGGAGGTCTGGACCCGTTCGATGGCCAGGTCGAAGATCTGGCGGGCACCGGCCAGGGGCTCGAAGTGGCCGAACAGGGCCTCCCAGTCGGCCTCACCCCGCTGGGTGGTGCGGGCGGTGCCATAGAGCCGCAGGATCTGGGGCGGGCCCTCGAAGGCGCAGAACATCAGGGTCATGCGCGGGCACGCCTGAACGTGGGCGGCGGTCTCGTTGCCGCTGCCGGTGAGGTTGAGCCAGATGACGCGGCGCTCGTCGAGCACCCGCAGGGCATCGCGCCCCTTGGGGGACACGTTCACCGTGCTGTCGGTGGTGGCGGTGCCGACGAAGAAGAGCTTCTGGGCGCCGATGAAGGTGATCTGGTCGGCGGTGAGGGCGTCGCTGGACTGGCCCATGGAACGGGGTGCGAAGGGAAGGGGGCGTGGGGAGGTGGGGACGTCACAGCGGTGTGTTGCCGGCCACCCAGGTGCCGCGGCCGCCGCACCACTCCCGTTTCCAGAAGGGGGCGTGGTGCTTGAGATCCTCCAGCAGCTCCTGGACGCAGCGCAGGGCGGGACCGCGGCGGTCGGCCCGGACAGCCACCAGCACGATGGCCTCCCCCGGCCGCACCCGCCCCACCCGGTGCGCCACCAGCACCGCGTCCGCCCCGTGGCGCGCCGCGCAGGCCTCGGCGAGGAGGACCAGCTGGGCCTCGGTCATGCCCGGGTAGTGCTCGAGTTCCAGGGCCTCGAGGGGATCGCCGGTGGCGGTGGTGGGGCGCACGCGGCCGATGAAGTGGCTTTCGGCGGCTGCGTCCGTGGCGCCGGGCCCATCGGCCGCCAGGCTCCGCTGCCAGGCGGCCAGGCGCTCCAGCGGCTGGAAGGGGGTCTCCAGGAGCTGCACCACGATCGGGGGGGCTGGGCGCAAGGGGCTGGTGGTGGCCATGGTTCAGCCTCCGGTGATCGGGGGCAGGAAGGCCACCTCGTCGCCCGGGGCGAGGGGGCTGCCCGGGGCGGCGAACGCCTGGTTGATGGCCACCCGCACCGTGGCCGGCAGCTCGGTGCTGTCCGCTCCGGGGCCGGTGCCCAGGGCCAGCTGCCGCCAGAGGTCCGCCGCGGTGGTGCACCGGGCGCCGGGGCGGGGGGCGAGGGGGATGAGCCGTTCGCCCCAGCCGGCCCGCTCGCGCAGGCCGGCGAACAGGCGCACGCGCACGCTGGGGACGCTCGGCTGGGTCATGGGGTCTGCCTGGGCTGGGCCATGGCCATGGTGGCGGCTCCGGTGGGCCTCAGGCGGAAAGACCGACCTGGCTGTGCAGGGACCGGCAGACCACCCGGTTGCGACCATGGCGCTTGGCTTCGTAGAGGCAGTCGTCGGCCAGCTGCAGCATCCGGTCGGCGTCGCACTCGGCCATCGACAGCGGATCCCAGGACGCGATGCCGATGCTGACGGTGAGGACGTTGCCCGTGGCAACGCCGGGATGGTAGATGCCCTTGTCCTGGATGGACTCGCGCAGCTTCTCGCACAGGCGCAGGGAGGCCGCGGCATCGGTCTTGGGCAGGATGATGGCGAATTCCTCGCCCCCCAGCCGGGCCACGAAGTCGCTTTTGCGACTCAGGCCGGTCCGGAGGGCATCGGCAATCTCCTTGAGGCATCGGTCGCCGTAGGCGTGGCCGAGAACATCATTGACCACCTTGAACTGATCGATGTCGATCAACGCCAGGGACAGGTTGACCTGGGCGGCTCTGGAGGCGGAGACATTCCCCTTGAGGAAGGAATCGAAGCTGCGGCGATTGGCGAGCTGGGTGAGGGGATCCAGCATCGCCAGCCGCTTCGAGCGTTCACTCTCGAAGGCATAGAACAGCAGGCTCAGCAGGCTGCTCATCGCTTCGATGCGCTGCACCTCCTGGTCGCTGAAGACACTGCCTTCATGCAGGGCAATCGTGAGAACCGGTATGGAAACACCACGCGAGTCCAGCCGGATGCCGAGGTAATCGCTGCAGCCCACATCCTTGAGGGAGTCCAGAAAGGGGAAGCCGTTGTCCTTGGTGGTGAATAGCTGCTGCCGAAACAGCTTGCTTCTTGTGGCAATGAAATGCAGGGGGCTGCGCAGGTGCTCATCCTGCTCCAGGAAGTCCCGCTCCATGCGCAGGGTGCTGACAAGGCCCGGTCTGGAGCTGACCCAGACATACTGGCTGCAGTCGATGTCATCCTGATCGGGCAGAAAGGCCAGGGAAAAGCGGTAGATCTCCAGGCCCCAGGATTTCAGCTCATTGACAAACAGAAGCACGAACTCCTCGAAGCTGCGCAGTCTCGACCAGTTGTCGATGATGTAGCGCTCCAGTGGAATCTTCCTGTCGGAGGTCTGGTAGCCTTCGCCATGCCCGGAGTCACGCAGCCGCGAAGTAGCACGGATCTGCTCCAGCGTCTGCTGCAGGGAATCGCGGTCCGCCCAGTCGGAGGATTGAATGAACGACTCCACGTCCTCCAGGGAAAGGGGAGGCGAGACGAGGAACCCCTGCAGGGCATCGGCGCCCAATCGGATGACGGCGGTCAGTTCGTTGTGGGTTTCGACGCCTTCGCAGACGACCGTTTTGCCCAGCGCATGGACCGTTTCGATGAAGGAGCCGACGTAACGCTGCAGCCGGAAGGATCGGTCGATCCCCTTGATCAGATCGATGTCGAGCTTGATGGCGTCGTACCAGGCTTCACTGATGCGCCGATAGTTCGACAGTCCGGATCCGAAATCATCGATGAAGATTCTGAAGTTCAGCTCCCGCATCAGTCGCTCCGATGCCGTCGTCACGCCTTCCGAGCCCGCCAGGATGTCCGTTGCGGCCATCTCGGTGATTTCGATGCAGAAGATGGAGCTGTCGATGCTGTGCTGCTTGAACAGGCTGATCAGCTGATTGAGACGCTGATCGGTGGATACGGAATCGGAACTGACATTGACGGAGATATACTCAATGCGATGGCGAAGAAACTCCGATGCCTTGAGCTGCTGTTGCACGTCAGCGAGCCGGCTGACAACCAGCGCATCGATCTTGTGGGTGATACCGATGTCATGGGCCAGCTGAATCACATGTCCCGTGCCGAGCTTGCTCAGGGCCGGGGGCAGGAAGCGGATCAGCAGCTCGAGGCCGAAGTGGCCTGGATTGCTGAGCTGCAGAATCGGTTGGAAGCGCAGCTCAAGATCACTCGCCTTCAGGGACGTGAGTTGACTTCTGATTTCTCCTTTATCCTTGACCAGCAGATCATCACCGCTCTTCACCAGGCGGTATGAACGTCTGTCTTCGGCGGCCAGAATCTCCCCGAAAGCCTGCATCGTCAGCAGGGAGTCGGGCGGCTCAACCAGCGGGAACCGTTGCCCGGTGATGATCACATCATCCCAGGCCAGCACCGAATCGCTGGAAATCTGAATGGACCCGGAGACAATGCCGAGCAGACGTGCCAGGAGCGCCTCGCAGGCGCCATTGTCATCGATGGGGATGTTGCCGGAGGACCGGACGATCAGGGCAATCTTGTTCTTCGACACATGGTAGAAATTGAAGCCGGGGTGTACGGCCCATCCCTTGTCGATGGCACGACAGGCCTTTGTGAGGATCTTGTTGATCTCCACCTCACTGAGATAGCCGCGTTGCCGTTCGAGATAGCGAAAGTCGATGGTCACGAGGAAGCCATCCTCGCCGCGCTCGGCGTGCTTCCTGAGGGCCGAAGGCTCCAGATCCTTCACCAGGGCATAGTGGGTCAGGAAGGACGTGTGGCCTTCCCTGCGGAAGCTTCCGGTCGCCGGTTGATCCTTCCGGCGGTTATGGCTGGAACGCCAGGCGATCACCACGCTCAGCCCGATGCCCAGCAGCCCCAGGGCCAGGGCGAGGCTGCGGACGCGATCCGCCTGTGTCGGCAGGGCCGGTGCCAGGGTCAGCCCCACCGCCAGATCTCCGAAGCCGACCCGGTAGAGCGCACCGGCCGGCGCCCCCTTCGCCATCCCCTTCGCCTCCAGGGCGGTCCATGGGGCCAGCCGGATCTGCCTGTCGCCATCCTGATCGCGCTGGATCAGGCTGCTGCCGCTGACCCTGATCCATTCGGGGGCCCGGCGGCGACCGGGGGCCGTGCTGAGCAGCAGGCCATTTCCTTGCCCCGGTTCGCCCGCCATCACCAGATCCAGCCGGGAAAAGCGGCGGGGGCAGATCAGCAGTCTGCCCTTCAGGGAGGAGGATCCGGTCGCCATCACCGCCGCAACGGGGGGGGGCACCAGCTCCGCCGCGCTGACGGACTGCAGACCGGGGGGGGACATGGGCGGCCCTTTGGCCTCCGCGCCGGCGGACCCCGGCGCCGATGGCGTGGCGAAAAAACGCTCGACGTCCTGCAGGGTGGTGCACAGCCGCCCGGCAATCCGATCATTCTGGCGGCGTAAGTCGTTGAAACTGCGCTGATCCAGCAGATGGGTGAAGATCAGGAGAGAGGTGCCCGAAAGAAGCGCTCCACTGATGATCATCAATGTGGTGCGTCGGCGCATGTTCCTCCCTCACCGGCCTCACCTTAGCCACAGCTGCCGTGTGGAGCCCCGGGCCGACGCCGCTTCCCTGCCCGGCGCAGCGGTTTGATGATGTGGCCCAGCGCCCGATTCCCTCGGCGCCTTCACCCTTGCTCAGGGAAAAACTCAGGCTTCCTTTCTGAGCCCTCGAAGGTGACGACGGCGACGTCGATCGGTTTGCCCACGCCCCTAACATTCACGGGCATGCATCCTTTCAGGCCGTGGGCGCCGCACGGATCACGAGTTCAGTGGTTTTGCGGGCGGTGACGCCAGCCGTTCTGTCGGTGGTTGTGTCAGACCATCCGTTCCTGATCTGCGGGCCTGTTTTCTCCTCAGCGTTGGATCTTCAGCGGTGATCCATACAGCTGTCGTCGGAGGAGGCGCCTGCGGGCTGGCCCTGGCCAGGGGGCTGTGGCAGCAGGGACGACCCGTGCGTGTCTACGAACGGGCCATGGCCTCCCATCTCCATGGCCATGGGTTTCTCCTGCTGGCCAATGGGCTCGCCGCCCTGCGGCGACTCGGCTGCGACCCGGACGGCACCCTGGGCCATCCGATCACATCGGTGAGGATTCTCTGCGCTTCCGGGCAGGTGCTGGTGGAGCACCCGCTCGAGGGGGCGGTGGCGATGCTGCGCCACGATCTGCTCAATGTGCTGCTGCACGGCGCCCCCGACGCGCTGGTCCAGTACAACCACCCGTTCGAGCGCTTCGACTGGGACCGGGAGCGGGCCCGGGCGGTGTGTTTCCAGAACGGCCGCTCCCAACCCGCCGATGCCTTCGTCGCGGCCGATGGGGTGCGCTCCAGCTGCCGCCTGTCCCTGGGATGCGGGGCGATGACCAATCCCGGCCGGGTCAAGGAGATCGTGGCCCATGTGCGCCAGCCCCTGGTGGCCGCCGAACTGGGCCATCGCTTCCTCAAGGTGCTCGACCCCTCCGGAGGGCTGGCGGTCGGCCTGGTGCCCCTGGGGGATGACCGGCTGGTCTGGTTCGTTCAGTTCGACAGCCAGCGTTTCACAGCTCCCCAGCCCTCCGAGGTGGGGGCCTTCCTCCAGGACCACTTCCGGGGGTTCCCCGTTGTGGTGCGCCACGTGCTGGGCGCCACCGATCCGGCCCGCGCCCATGTGTGGCACACCGTGGACGAGGACCCGGCCACCCGCTGGAGCAAGGGCAACGTGGCCCTGGCGGGGGACGCGGCCCACCCGCTGCTGCCGTTCACCAGCCAGGGGGTCAACACGGCCCTGGAGGATGCGGTGCTCCTCAGCGACCTGCTGGTCGGCTGCCGCGACCCCGACGAGCTTCCTGAGCTGTTCTGCGCCTACGAACGCCAGCGGCGGCCGGCGCTGCTGGGCTGTGTGGAGGCTGGTCGCCAGATGGCACGGGACTTCGTCCAGCCGTCGCCCACCCGGCTCCAGCTGCCGCTGATGGCATGAGCGATCGCTTCACTGACAGCTTCCGTGACGGCGCGGTGCCGCTCGAGCTGCTGCGCCAGCGGGCCCACAACCTGCGCTGGGCCGAACAGCCCCCCGGGGTGATCCCGCTCACCGCCGCCGATCCCGATTTCCCGGCGGCGCCGGTCATCCGCGAGGCCATCGCCGACTACGCCCGCTCCGGGGTGTTCAGCTACGGCCCCGCCGGCGGGCTGCCCTCCTTCCGGCAGGCGGTGGCGGGCTACCTGCGGCAGCGGGGGGCGTCCGTGCCCCCCGAAGCGGTGGTGGCGGTGAACAGTGCCGCCGCCGGTCTGGCCCTGCTGACGCGCCACTGGCTCTCGCCCGGCGACGAGGCGATCGTCTGGGATCCGGTCGACTTCCTGTTCGCCCACACCGTACGGAGCGCCGGCGGGGTGCCGCTGCTGTGGCGCATCGATCCCCAAGCCCCCCTGGATCTGGCGGCCCTGGAGGCCCTGGTGACCCCCCGCACCCGGCTGCTGTGCCTCTGCAATCCCCACAACCCCCTGGGCCGCTGCTTCCGCCGCGACGAACTGGAGGCCCTGGGTCGCTTCTGCCTGGAGCGGGGCCTGCGGGTGCTGAGCGACGAGGTGTGGAGCGATGTGGTCTACCCGCCGGCCACCTTCACCAGCTGGCTGGCCCTGGAACCGGAACTGGCCGGCCTCGGGGCGGTGGTGCATGGCTTCTCCAAGTCCTTCGGTCTGGCCGGCCTGCGGGTGGGCTACGTGGCGATGGCGGATCCGGAGGCGGCCGCCCGGCTGCTGGCCGCCAGCGAGCTGCCCTCCACCGTCGATGGCGTCGCCACCCTCAGCCAGGTGGCGGCCACGGCGGCCTACAGCCCCGACGGCCTGGCCTGGCTGGAGGCCTTCCTGCGCCACCTCCAGGCCCGCCGCGACCAGGCCGTCAGCCGGCTGGCGGCGATCCCCGGCCTGCGGGTGCGGCCCCCCGCGGCCACCTTCGTGCTGTTTGTCGGCCTGCCGCCGCTCCAGGAGAGCGTCGAGGCGCTGGTGGAGCGGCTGCGGCGGGACCACGGGGTCGCGGTGGTGCCGGGGAGTCCCCGCTGGTTCGGCCCCGGGGCGGCGGGCCACCTGCGGCTGAGCTTCGCCACCTCCGAGGCCCTGCTGGCCGAGGCCCTCGAGCGCCTGGCGGCCGGACTGACCTCGGGGCCCTAGCCAGCTGGGAGCTGCTCAGGGCAGCAGCCGCACCGGGTCCCCCACCGCCATCGGGCCGGGGGTGACCACGCTGAGGCGGATGCCGGCCACGACGCCGTTGTGGCGGGCGGTGGCCCGCAGGATCTCCAGGTTCTCCTCCAGGGCGCCCTGGGCCAGGGTGGTGACGACGCAGCGGGGGCAGCCACCGTCGACCCGCAGCACCAGCTGCTCGCCGATCTGCAGGCAGGCGCCGCTCCAGGCCTCCTCCACGAAGCCGGAGGCCTCGGGCGGCGTGGCGATCAGCAGGTTGGGGCGGAAGCGCTCGACGGCGAAATCCAGCTCGGGCTCGAGCTGCCGCAGCCGCTCCAGGGTGGCGGTGGTGATGGCGTGGATGGGGCAGGCGTCGAAGAAGGTGCCTTCGGGCAGCTCCAGGGCGTTGGTCACGTTCTGGAAGGCGCGCCCCTCCACCGGCGGCCAGTACTGGTCGAGGCTGGCGCCCTCCGGCGGGGTGTCCATCAGGCTCACCCGGCGGCCGAAGCGCTCACTGAAGACGGCGCCCACGTCGTCCTCGGCGCTGCAGAGCCCGGCGCTGCCGTCGTCCTCACGGGGGCTGATCAGCACCGGTGGCAGGGGCGCCGCCTCCGCGGGCTCCTCCCGGAAGCGGGCCCGGTAGCCGAGCAGGCCCTGCCAGAGCCGCGGGTTCTTGGCGCTGGCCACCCGGCCGCTGTCGTGGTCCCAGAGGGCGTAGGCCCGGTCGCCCCGGATGCCGCGGGGATCCACCGCCAGCTGGCTGGGGGAGTCCCCGAGCATCGATTTCACCGGGTAGCGCCAGAGCGTCTGCACCGTTCCCACCAGATCCTGCACGCCTGTCGCCTGTCGTTGCCGGCGCACTCTGGGGGCGGAGGCGCGACAACGCCGGTAGCAGCACCTACCGTCCGCAGAGCGCACGCCGGGATCCGCTCGCCAGGGCCATGAAGGCGTTCATCCACCTGAGATCCGCCCGGTTCCCCGAGCTGCCCGGCGAGGCCGGGGAGATGGTGAATCCGGGCACGGTCGGCAAGGCCCTGGCGCTCCACCTGCAGCAGCGGCTCCAGGCCATGGGCCGACGGGCTCCCTTCCTCTGCTGCGAGGACTGGGGCTGGTGGGTGGAGCTGGCCGATGCCCCGTTTCGCTTCGGCGTCTGCATCTACAGCCTGCCGCCAGAGGCGGAAGCGGACGCCGATGCGGACGCGGCGACGGAGGGGGTGGGGATGGCCTTCTGCTGCACCGACGGGGCCGTCGCCGAGCGGATCTGGGACTGGCGCCGCTTCCGCTTCATCGACACGGCCCCCTGGGCCGAGGCCCTGCACGGGGAACTGCTGGCGATCCTCGGCGACGATCCGGAGGTGGAGCTGCTGGGCTGCGGGCCTAGCTTCCCGGGAACAGGCGCCTGAGGGCCCCCTGGGCTGGCGGGCTCCGTCAGGGGCTCCAGAAGCCGCGCGCGTTGAGCCACAGCCCCAGCACCAGGAGCGGCAGCAGGAATCCCGCCAGGATCTGCAGCCGCGGCCGCAGGCCGGTGGCCTCCGGGGCGGCCCCGGCGACGTCCTGCCGGGGGGGCGTCCCTCTGCCGTGGCCGGGCGTGCGTCGGCGTGATCGCGAAGCCATGGAGGCGAGGGGGAGGGGCCTCAATTCTTCACCAGCACCTGCTCCAGCGACAGATGATCACGGATGTCACGGGGCAGATGGGTCCAGTGGCGGGCGATCAGCTCGGCCAGCTGCTGGCCGTTGACGAGGCTGATCCTGGCGAAGCCCTCCTCACCGGCCGCCGTGGTCGCCGCCGGCTGGAAATCGGCGGTGGTGATGAAGATCCCATGGCCGCCGAAAGGAATGAACTGGCGCAGTTCCCGCACCGCATCGGCGCCGATCCGGGCGCCGAGGTTGCCGCGGTGGAAACGGGCGTGGATGCGGATGCGGGCCGGCAGCGAGAGGCTGATGTCGCCGCAGGCATCGAACACGTCGCGCAGCACCCCGTGGTGCTCGGTCCGCTCCCAGTCCTGGAAGCCGAGGGCATCCAGCAGATGGACCACCAGCCGCTCGAATTCGCCGGGATCCAGCTGCAGGAGCTGCTCGAGCACGCTGCGGTGGGACTCCTCCTTCCTGGTCGTCGACCGGGCCGGGGTCGTTGTCTCCTGACGGCCGATGGCGCGGATGAATTCGGCCTGGTGCTCCACCAGGAACACCGTCAGCAGGGAACGCATCCGGGTGTGGGACGGGACGGTGAGCAGGGTGCGGATGGAATTGCGGAACGGCGCCGAGAAGTGGTCGAGCCGGAGCGGTTCGGGTGACCAGGTGACGGGACGCCGATGGCGCAGGGGACAGCCGTCGTCGCCGGTGGGGTCGTAGTAGGCCCGGCCCTCATCGACGACTCCGAAGCGCAGCAGGTCGGCTTCCGCTGCCGGAATGATCACGTGGTCGCCGGGACGGATCTCGAACAGGAAGCGGTGGATCTCGTTGACGTAGTTGGAGAGCAGGATCGCGCTCTGGATGTCCGGGAAGTAGCGGCGCACCACCGAGAAGAGCTGCTCCCGGTTCCGGACCGGGCCGAGGTCCTCGGTGATCTCCCGCCAGCCGATGCCGACGAAACCGCCGCTGAGGAAGTTGTCCGCGTAGATGCCGCCGCCCGCCCGAACGCACCAGACGTTGGTCATCGAAGGGACGCGGGTCGGGGGGGCAGGCCTGCGGGCGCCATGGAGGGGGTGACGGCGCTTACAGCTTCCGAATGGAAGATCCCTGAGATTGTCGCGAATCTTGCCGGGAAGCGCATCCTCATCAACCCTGAGACGCAGGAGAACGGTCTGATACCTCCAAGCTTAAGCCACCACTCACCATTCTTTAGTTCTTTGGGCCGAGCCTTGGCTCGAGGCGGCGCACGGCCCGCTCCAGGGACGGGGCCAGGCCGCGCCGCTGCTGCAGCCTCGGGCTCCAGATCCGGCCGCTGCGCAGCTCCTCCAGCCCGGCCAGCGCCATGTCCTGGCCTTCGTTCAGCTGCAGCGCCGTCAGCGGCACGGTGAGGGGTCCGCGGAAGTAGTAGGCACTGAGCTGGTCGTCGTGGTGCTCGAACCAGAGCGGCAGCGCGGGCGCCCCCCAGCCGATCTCCTCGCGCAGCTCCCGCAGGATCGCCTGCTCCGGCCGCTCGCCGGGGTCGAGGTGGCCGCCGAACAGGCCCCAGCAGCCTGGATGGACGATCCCCTCGATGTCGTCCCGCAGCTGCAGCAGCCAGCGCCCCTCGCGCTCCAGCATCGCCAGCGCCACCGCAAAGGTCATGGGTGGGGGCGGTCCATGGGGCGGTGCGGCCGGTCGTGGGGATTCTGGCGGGGGCGGCGGAAGCAGGCATCGCCGGCGCGGCATTGGTCAGTCGCACGAAGGCCCCGCCGCTTCCTGGGCAGCTGAGGAAGGCTGGGGTCACCTCTCCGGACAGCCCCCATGAATCCCCTTTCTCTCCATGCGCTCCATGGCCAGGTGCACCGCTTCCGGGGTGTGCTCGACCGTTTTGGCGCCTTCCCCCAGGCCGGTCGGCTCATCCACACCCTCTGTGTGCGCCAGCTGCAGCTGGCCGGGACCGAGCAGCCCGTGGCCCCGGACCACTGGTGGTTCCGGCTCCGGGAGGACTGGGTCCGGGTCGGCATCGACCAGGGGGACACGGTGCTGTTCACCGCCAAGGTGCAGCGATGCTCCAAGGGGTGGGACCAGGTGGTCGGCCTGGGTGGAACGGTTCGGGACGTGGTGGTGACCCGCCGCTCCCAGTGGCCCAGCCTGATGGTGAGCGAGCTGGAGCAGCAGGTGCGGTGCCAGGCCCTGCTGCTGGCGGAAGCGGAAGCGGAGGCCCGGCGGCTGGCGATCCACCGCGATGCCCTGCTTCGGGACGTGCAGGACCTGCAGGGCCGCCTGCGGCTGACCGCCGCACCCTGCCGGACCTCGGCGGAGAGGGCCCGCCGGAGCCCTTCGTTGTTCGTAGGTAAAACCACCCATCCTTCCGGCGGTTTCGCCAGGGTGAGCGGATGACCGCCCCCGTCCGTTGCCACCTGCTGATCGGCCCTCCAGCCAGCGGCAAGACCACCCTGGCGCACCGGTTGGCGCCCCTGCTGGCCGGTCCTGGAGGCGCCCCGGCCCTGGTGCTCTCCACCGACCGGATCCGAGCGGAACTGTTCGGGGATGCGGCGGTCCAGGGGCCCTGGTCCGACATCCAGGAGCGGCTGCTGGAACGGCTGCGGGAGGAGATCGTCGCGGGGCGGCCGGTGATCCTCGACGCCACCCATGCCCGCAGGCCCTGGCGCCTGGCCTGGACCCAGGCCCTGGAGCTGCCGGTTCCGGTGGAGTGGATCGGCTGGTGGCTCAGGACCCCTGAAGACCAGTGTCTGCTCTGGAACCGCAGCCGCCAGCGGGAGGTGCCGGAGCCGGTGATCCGCGAGATGGCCGCCGCCCTCAGCCACAAGACCTTCGGGCCCTCCAGGGCGGAGGGCTTCGCGGCGATGGTGACGATCGACCCCAGCAAGGACAGCCTGGATGAGGCGTCGCTGCAGGCGAGGCTGGATGGCCTCGACAGCCGCATCCGCAATGCCGTCAACAAGGAACTGGGGCGCAAGAAGGGCAAGCAGCTGCATGCCTATTCCCGCCTGCTGGATCTGGAGCGGCTGCTTTATCTGATCCGGCTGCTCAGCTGCTTCCCGGGACTGGAGGCCCGGGACGAGGCGACGGCCGACCAGCTCAAGGCCATCGTCAATCCCCTCCCGCCGGGCGCCCTTTCGGAGCGGGCCGCGGCCTGCCTGAGTTGCTGGAAGGAGATCCATGGGGGCTTCGGTGCCTGCTACGCCGATCCCACGGCCATCGAGAGGGACCTCGACTGGCTGGAGGCCAATGGCTTCTTCCCGGAGTCGGAGCCGTCCCGGGCCGCGATCGATCCCGGCCCCTTCCGGGCGAAGGCCTCCGGTCCGGTGCATGGGGGCTATCCCCCGCTGGGGGACCGCCACATCTTCCAGCGGGTGTTCACCCTGCTGCGCCACATCCTGCTGGAACCCTTCGATGCCCCCGGTGGTGGGGAGCCCCCGGCGGCGCCCCCGCCGGCGGGCAGCGAGCAGAAGCTGCCGGCCCACCTCATTCAGCGACTCCGGCCCATACCCGGCAGCTACGTGCAAGGGGAGCAGGACACGCTGCAGCAGGACGTGCGGCACCTGCTCACGCCCTACGGGTTTCGCAGCCGCCATGACAATGCCCGCCATGGCTACGCCATCGGCAATGCAGTGCTGTCCGGGCCCCAGCTGCTGGAGATGTACCGCTGGCTGCACCAGACCAGCGAGCGTCTGTCGGATCCCTCGCACCGCCAGATGCTGGAGGATCTGGGCCGGCGGCTGCGCTGGGGCGGCATCCTGCAGGACAGTGAGCCCCAGCGACCGCTGCGGTCCTTCGCCAACCGCTCGATCATTCACCCCCGCCCCGGCAGCCTGGCCGCCTCGGGCCACGGCAGCCGGGTGGATGCGGCGATCGTGGAGCACCGGCGCCTGCAGCTGGGCCGAGACAGGCGGGCGTCGTCGCATCCCAACAGCCCCCGGGGCGTTCTCACTCTCTGGCCGCTGCAGCTGATCTTCCACAACATCGCCTGGTATCTGGCTTACGAGGAGTTCCATCCCGGCCAGGAGCACGGCCTGATCCGCACCGAACGCCTGGATCGGCTCCACTGGATCCGGGACGATGGCGGCTTTCGCCGCGATGAGGAGAGCCATCGGCAGGCCCTGCATCGCCTGGAGCGGCTGCTCCAGGTCTGCGGGGGGATCCACTTCGGCGACGACCTGGAGGCCCAGCTGGATCTGGCCAGCCCCTCGGCGGCCCGCCAGCGGAGGCAGCTCGGCCACACTCTGCGGTTTTCCTGTCAGGAGACGAGTTTCGCCTTCGTGCGCGAGGCCTCGGGCAAGTTCCCCGCCAGCCAGACCCGCTACTCCAGGCCCCTGAGTGCTCAGGCGGGCTGGAAGGCGGACCGGCTCCATTGCCTGGTCCCGAATCCTGCGGGGGACAGCCATCCCTTTCCGGTGGAGATCGATCTGCCCATCTGGACGCTGGAGCAGGACCGGGATCTGCAGGCATGGCTGTTCCGCTTTGGGGCGGCGATCCGGATCGAGAAGCCCGACAGCCTCCGCGATCTGCACCGCCGGATCGCCGAGGAGGTGATTGCGCTCTATGCCGCCCCTGGCGTCAGGGGCCATCTCCCGGGAACATCGGCTCCATCGTGAACGGGATCCCTCACCCTTGAACGCCGCCGACCTGGTCTTCCTCCTGCTGCGGGGCGCCACGGCAATCATCTGCGTGGCGGCGGCCCGTGGCGCCCTGGCCCGGGCCCGGCTGCCCGGCCAGCCGCGGGTACGGCGCTGGCGGTCCCGCCTGGCGGCGGCGGTGCTGCTGGCCCTGGGCCTGTTCGCCCTCGAGGATGGGATGGGCGAGGCGCTGGGCCGGCCGGGTGAGCCGCTGCGCTGGCGAAGCTGGGTCTGGGTGCTGCTCGACATCTCCATCCCCGCCCAGGTGCTTGCGGTGCTGGCCACCCTGCGCCAGCGCGATGCGCTGGAGGCGGCCCTGGTCGCCGCCGCACGGCACGACCCGCTGACCGGCCTCCCGAACCGGGCAGGCTTCCTTGAGGCGGCCGCGCCGGTGCTGGCCGCCGCCGCCCGCGATGGCCGGCCTGTGACGGGCGCCATGCTCGACATCGACTTTTTCAAGGCCATCAACGACGGCTGGGGCCACGCGGCGGGTGATGCGGTGCTGCGCGACGTCGCCGCCGCCATGCGAGCCGTGCTGCGCCCCGGCGACGTGCTGGCGCGGGTGGGGGGTGAGGAGTTCGCGCTGGTGCTGCCCGGTGTCGATGCGAGGGGGGCGGGGCCCCTGCTGGAGCGGCTCAGGGCGGCCGCTGCGTCCGTGCCGCATCCCGGAGCACCGGGGCAGAGTCTCACCCTTTCCGCCGGCGTGGCCATGGTGGAGGGCACGGGCCTGGCGGCTCTGGAGACGGGCCTGCACAACGCCGACGGCGCCCTCTACGCCGCCAAGGCCGCCGGGCGCAACCGGGTGATGGTGGCGGGCTGAGGGACGGGCGGGGCCCGGCCTGATGGTCGCTGCTGGAGAAGGCCCCGGAGCATCAGGAGCCCGGGGCCGAGGCGATCCGGCGGCTGCGCCGGGCGCGGCTGCGCACCCGCCTCAGCACCGATGAACTGCTCGCCCTCACCCGGGGAGAAGGGGGCTGATGGTGCTGGTCGACTCCAGCGTGATCCTGGATGTCGCTACGGACGATCCCCTCTGGAGCCGCTGGAGTTCCGGTCAACTCCGCCAGTGCCTGGACCGCGGACCGGTGGCGATCAACGCCATCATCTACGGCGAGATCGCCTTTGCCTGCGAGACGATCGAGTCGGTGGATGAGCTGCTGCCTCCCCATCTGTTCGACTACCGGGCCCTGCCACGGGAGGCGTCGTTCCTGGCCGCCCGGGCCCATGCTGATGACCGCAGCCGCGGCGGAGAACGGCGCACGATCCTGCCGGATGTCCTGATCGGCGCCCATGCGCTGGTGGAGCGGATGCCGCTGCTCACCCGCGATCAGCGCCGCTACCGGCAGGCGTTTCCGGGGCTGGAGCTGATCAGTCCCTGAACCCGCGGACGTTCGCACGAGGGAACCCCGATTCCCGGAACGCGCCGACCAGACTGGGCCCAACGACAGCAGCCGATCCATGCTTTTCGACAACCCGGAAGCCCGCGGACTGCTGGCCAACCGGCACCGCCGCACGCCCTGCGTGCTCCTGCTCGACACGTCGTCCTCCATGGACGGAGAGAAGATCCGGCGCCTCAATGCCGGATTCCGCGCCTTCCGGGACGACATCCTGCGCAACCCGGTGGCCGCCCAGAGCGTGGAGCTGTGTGTGATCAGCTTCGGGCCGCTGGTGGTGCGGCGGGAGTTTTCCCAGGTGAGCGAAACCGATGCCATGGAGCTGGAAGCCCAGGGATGCACGCCGATGAAGGAGGCGCTGGAGCTGGCGATGCTCAAGCTGAACGAGCGCAAGCAGGCCTACGCGCAGCACGGCATCAGCTCCTACCGGCCCTGGATCTTTCTGCTCACCGATGGCGAACCCACCGATAGTGCCGGTCGCTACTCCGAGAGTTACCGGCAACTGCTACAGCCACTGGAACTGGCCGCTGCCGAGAAGCGCTTCACCCTGTTCACCATCGGCATCGATGTGAGCACGGTCGGCCGGCAGGTGCTCAATGACCTGAGCCGCCCCTTCGGCGGCCGTTGCCTGGATCTGGCCGATCTCCGCTTCGAGGAGATGTTCCTGTGGCTGTCGGGCAGCCTCATCCGGGTGTCCCAGTCGACACCGGGGGAACAGGTGCCGCTGGTCAATCCCGTCACCGGCGACGACCTCTACGGCGGATGGGTGCTGTGAGTCGGGCCCCGGTGTTCATCGGCGCGCAGCTGCGCGGCGAACGTCATGCCGTCGCCGACCAGCCCTGCTGTGATGCCCTCTGGATCCCGCCGAAGCCACGCCACGGCAGCGGCTTCGTGATCTGTGACGGGGCCGGAGGATCCGTCGCCGTCGCCCATGGTGCCGCCGTCGGAGCGCGTGCCGCCTGGCTGGCCCTGCTGGCGGTGCGCAGGGAGCTGGAGCGCAGCCGCCGCCGCCCGGCCCTCGGCGCCCTGCAGGCGCGCTTCCGCCATGTGTTTCTGCACCGGCGACGCGGGGCGCCCTGGGTGAACCACACCGTGCTGGCCGGGGTGTGGGATCGGCGCGGCCTGCTGCTGGCCCAGGTGGGGGATTCCAGCGCCCTGGTCCGGCGTGGGGGCACCTGGTCGCTGGCGGTGCCACCGGCCAAGGGCACCTTCGCCAACGAGACCACCTTTCTGCGGGGTGACACCCCGCCGGAGGCGATCGCCCTGCGCTGGCTGCCCTGCCGGAGTGTGGAGGCGGTGATCGGCTTTTCAGACGGGCTGGAGGCCGCCTTCCTCTCCCCGCGGCCCGGTGCCCCGGAGCAGCTGGAGCCCAACGGTGCCCTGGCGGAGCTGGTGATCCGCCAGCACCGCCTGCGCCGGGGCTGGCGCGGCTATCCGGCCTGGCTGCGGGCGTCCCTGGCCGATGGGGCGATCCGCCAGCTCAGCGATGACGACCGCACCCTGGTGATCGCCGCCTGACGGGGCCGATGCGATGCCGCGCGCCTTCCACACCGATACCGGCGAAGCCTTCTCCCTGGAGATGGATGCCGGCAGCCGGATCGGTGCCGGTGGCCAGGGGCAGGTCCATGCCGCCAGCATCGGCGGGCAGCCCATGGCCGTGAAGCTGATCAGGAACGCCGACGCGGAGAAGCTCCGGGCCCTGCAGCAGCTGGAGCAGCGTTGCGGCGACCTGGCCACCCTCCCGAAGCATCTCGTCTACCGGGTCGAGGCCGGCCGGGGTCGGGACCTGGCCGGCTATGCCATGCGCCGGCTGGATCCGGGCCGCAGTCTCTCCGCCGCCCGGCTGTTCAACTTCGAGGAGATCGGCAAGCTCACCCGCTACACCTGGCGCGATGCCGTGCTGGCGGCGCTGCGGCTGGCCGAATCGGTGGCACTGATGCAGCGCCACGGCGTGGTGATCGGTGATCTCAACCCGGAGAACGTGCTGTTCGAGCAGCGGCCGCTGGCCAGCGGCGGTGCCACCTGGCGGGCGATCCTGCTCGACACCGACAGCTTCCAGATCGAGGGCCCCGGCGGGCGCCGCCACCACTGCCCGGTGAGTCGGCCGCCCTACACCGCCCCGGAGCTGATCGGCTGCAACTTCTCGCGGACCTGGCGGGCCTCCAGCACCGACGACTTCTCCCTGGCGGTGGTGATCTACCAGCTCCTGCTGCACGACCACCCCTACGACAATGCCGTGAACACTGCGGAGCCCGACCTGGAGGTGACGGCCCGGATCCGGCGGGGGCTCTACCCCCATGCGATCTCCCCCGCGCCGGGGCTGCGGCCGAGCCCCTTCCGGCCCGCCCCCCTGGAGATCTCCGCGGAGCTGCACCGGGCCTTCCAGCGCAGCTTCGCCATCGGCGCCGGGGGGCCGGGCCCGCCGCAGCGCCCCACGGCGGCGGAGTGGGTGGTACTGCTGCAGGACCTGCACCGCCAGGTGGTGCCCTGCCGGAGCTCCCCCCATCACCACCACCCCCGCGGCATGGCCTGCCCGTGGTGTGCTGTGGACCGGAAGGTGGGCCAGCCCCTGTGCGTCTTCCCCGATCCCGGGGCCCAGCGCCCGCCCGCACAGCCGCCCCCGGCGCCCGCTTCCGCCTCGCTGCAGAACCGCTACGGGGGCCTGCTCAAGGAGCTGGAGGCGAGCGTGCGGCGCGGCCAGCGGCTGGCCCGGCAGGGGCTGGACCTGCGGCAGCGGCTGGAGCGGCTGGAGCCGGGGCTGCGGCAGGTGGTGTGTGAAGCCGGCACGTCCGAGAGCCTGATCGACCGGGGGGCGCTCGCGGCGAGGATGCACCCGCTGCGCACCTGGATGAGCCGGATGGTGGGCCATCACGACAAGGTGAGACGGCGCCAGGAGACCCTCGAGCAGCTCGACCGGTTCGCCATCGAGACGTCCACGGGGGTGCGGCAGGCGGCGATCCAGCTGGAGGAGCAGCGGCGGGCGCTGCTGACACGGCACCGCCGCCTCCTGGAGCCGCTTGCCGACCTGCCACCGGTGGATCAGAGCCCCGCCTCCATCGCCAGCGCGAAGGTGGCGGCGGTGATCGGTGAGCTCGAGGAGCGCTGGCTGAGCCGGGAGCTGGAGCACCAGCCCATCCGCTCCTGGCAGATCGAGGGCTTCGGCGAGGCTCGCCTGGCGCTGCTGGAGGGCCGCGGCCTGGTCAACGGGGAGCACCTGCGCCGCCACATCGATCGGCTGACGCAGCTGCCGGGCATCGGCGAGGGGCTGCAGGCACGGCTGCGGACGCACCTTGATGGGGTGCTGGCGGGTCTGCGCACCTCCCTGGGCCGCCACCTCTGGCCGCTGCAGCTGGAGGATCTGGTGCCTGCGGCCCAGGTGAGCCGGATCGAGGCGGCGGAGCTGGCGGTGCAGGGGCTGCAGCGGGATCTGGACGCCCTCGAGAAGGGACTGGCAGATCTGCAGCAGGGAATCGCCAATCAGCTGAAGGAACGGGACCGGCTGTTGGAGGCGTTCGCGGCGCTGTTCTGAGGACGGTTCTGTTGGCGTCCTGGCTTCAAGGAAAAGTGGCGGCATCGGGTCGTGATGCTGCCACTGAGCGCCCAGACGATGAACCTGGTCGTTGAGAGAGGGTCACCAACGAAAGGTGGCTTCCCTGGATACTGGGGCTCGGTCACAAGTGAAGGACTTCGCGTTGCCTGGCAAATAGTGTCACCAGTGAGTGGTGACATACGCCAAGACCAACTTCCGTGAAGATGGTAAGTTGTTTCCAATTAAATCGTGTCACCAGTGAGTAGTGACAAATGCCTACAGACTGTTCTGTGAACAGGAGACATTCGATGTTTCCAATCAAATGGTGTCGCCAACAAGTGGTGACGGAAGCCCTATGTTCCTCGGGAGCGGGAATGTGCCCTCGTTTCCAATCAAATGGCGTCACCAGCGAGTGGTGACCAGCCTGGTGGGGAGGATGCTCAATCCTGAACCTGTAAGCGTTTCCAATCAAATGGTGCCACCAGCGAGTGGTGACACAGTCCACAAGCACCGAGGACCACATGCTTTATCTCTGTTTCCAATCAAATGGTGTCACCAGCGAGTGGTGACTTTATGGACGCACTTCGAAAGGAGGGGCATGACTCGCCGTTTCCAATCAAATGGTGTCACCAACGAGTGGTGACCGCGGCCCCGAAGGGCCTTGCGGTGCAAGCGGTCCGAGGGCCGTTTGCGCGCAGCCCCATCATGGCCCCCGTTGGGGACAGCCGCAAGCCTGTGGAAAACGCTGAGATCGACTGCGCCGCATGGCAGCGCGCAGCACCACCACAGCACAGGGGTTTTCGGCGATTCCGGCGCTGCGCGCTCAGATCACGGGATCGGTCCAGTCCGTGCTGGCAACGGGTCTGCCCAGATGCATGATCCGCGCGCAGCTCGTTGCCGGCAGGGGCCAGAGGCGCACGCTGTCGACGTCGGGCTGGATCAGCCGGGCCAGCCGTTGCTGCAGCGCCCCGATCTCCCCAGGCCGCAGCCGGCATTCGAACACGCTCCACTGCACCCGCACGCCGTGGCTCTCCAGCAGCCTGGCCAGCTTGCGGCGCCGTTTGTTGCTGGGGCTGTCGTAGGCGATCACCCAGAGCTGCTCCCGTTCCATCCTTCAGCGCCGCCGGGGCACCACCAGCCCCTCGGCGGGGGCATAGACGAAGCGCACGAAGGACCGCACCAGGCCATCCACCAGCTCCCAGCGCGGCCCCTGGCTGCCGTCCGGCAGCATCACCGCCTCGGCCATGGACGCCGACCAGGCCGCCAGCCAGAGGCGGCGGCCGCCCTCAGCCAGAAAGATGCCCCCGTCGCGGGCTTCGAAGGCGTCCCCGGCCCGGATCCGGCGGGTGCGAATCAGCCAGACGTTGAAGGGATCCACCAGCAGGGTGCGCAGGGGTTCGATCAGATCCGACACCAGCGCCGCGTGGCGGGCTGATCCCACGTGCAGCACCCCTTCGTAGGGGTCCAGGCCCTGCAGCTCGATGCGGGTGAGCAAGCCATTCCAGAGCACGGCATAGCCGAAGCCGCAGAGGGCATCGAACGGCGTGGTGGGCGGCCTGCGGTGTCGCCCCAGGAAGGCGAAGCCATCTCCCGCCAGCAGGCCCCCGAGGGCTGTGAAGTACTCGATCGCAGCGTTGCCCTCCAGGCCCCGCAGCCGTTCGGCCGACCGGGCCCGGCGCACCTGCTGCCCGTGCCAGTGGAGCCGCTCGATCGCGCTGGCCACCTGCTCCCGCCGCTCGCGGCGGGTGAGCCGCAGCAGCAGGACCCTGGCATTGGCGATCTTCCCGGCGATCAGGCTGGTGGCGGCCGCGGTGCCGGTAGCCGCTGTCCAGCGGTTGCACCCGGCCGAGGCACCATCCATGGCGGCTCAGATAGGCGATCGGAATCCCCCGCTGCAGGCAGGCGCGGATCAGAGGCGTGCTCAGCTGCACGTTTCCCATCACCAGGATCTGATCCAGCAGCGGTAGCCGCACCCGCTCCAGCTCCTGGCCACGGCAGCGCACCACCAGCTGCTCCCCGTCGATGCCGGCGCTGCCATGGGTCCGAAGCAGATACAGGCTGCGCATCAGCGCTTCGGCAGGCGCCGGGTGGCCGGTGGCAGGCTCCTGGGAATCGCCCTTCGCTGTCCCGGGGACGTGCCGGGGCCGGGATCGCTGCCCTCCAGCCATTGCTGGAGCACCCGGCCCAGGGCCCCGCAGCAGAAGGTGCTGGCGGTGATCAGCAAGGTGAGGGTGATCACGCTGGCCAGCCCCAGCGGGGCGATCAGCAGCAGCACCAGGGTGATCGCTCCGTTCACCAGGCTGATCAGGCCCTGCACAAGCAGGGAAGGGCGGTGGAAAGCTGGAGGCATCGCACCATGGCATCAATGGATACCTGCAAGCCTTATGGCGATGCCGTTGCTTCTCTCTGCACCCGTGCGAGGAACCGGTGCCAGGCCAGAGGTTCAGATTCGTTACGGCGGTCGGAAGTTCGCATGAGAATGGTTCCCGTCCCGGTGCGATCCGGCTAGAACTACCGGAGTTGAGTCAGTGCGTTGTCTCAGATCCCTGAGCCTTCAGCTCAGAGGGCTCCCGTGACCACCATCTTCACGGTGGTCACGTTCGCGCCAGTTCAGAGTTTTATCAGCGCCTCTCGAAAGCTGCGTGATCTCTATGGGAGCTCGTTGCTTTTATCGTTTCTGGCGAAGACCATCGCTGATGACGTCGGCACCTGGAAGAATGCTGATGGCCGAAATCTCTTTGCCGTCGTCAGCCCGGCATCGATTGATAGTGCTCGCGGAGTCCCGAATATCTTGGTTATTGCAGGTGATTACAGCCTGGCCCAAGGGAAAGCGGCTCTCGACCGCGCCTGGGCTCATGTGTTGAGCAAGTGCAAGCATTGGCTTGAAGGCAAGCTGCCAAAACAGCCTGAGCCATTCTGGGACAGGAGTTGGCATGCATGGCAGACGCATGCCTGGGAGTTCTTTCATGCTCAAGGCGCCACGATCCAGGAGGCGCGAGCGGGTCTTGCGATGCGCAAGCAGCAGCGCGATTGGAGGGCGCTGAACTGGGTAGGAGAAAGCTCTACCCTTTCAGGCACCGACGCCATCTGCTGGCCTGGCATGGATGCTCCCAGGCCCCATGGGCCATGGAGCAGGGAGGCTGATGAGGGATGCAGGACGTTCATGAAGTCCCTCAACCAGGAGGACGTCCTGGGCGAAGTGTTCTCTGGGGAAAGCCGATTGGGAGATGCAGAGGAGCAGATTTCAATTCCTGAGCTGGTGAAGCGTCTTGTCACGTATCGGGAGGTGGCAAGACAGGTTCTTCTGCCACCGGTGCGGCCCGAGGATCAGGCTTCCGCATCCCCGGCTGACCCCCTTTACCAAAGAGCTCTGGAGGTGCTGCTGCCGAGCCATTTCCGAGCGGTTGCCAATTCACCGTTGAAGTGCTGGTTTGTTGCGGATGGGGACAGTATTGGCGAGCATCTTGAAGCGCTGCGTGTGCGGAGTGACGCCTTGGCAGGGAATGCCTGTACCGGACGGACGGAGGCTGAGGTGTTGGCTGAGTTCAGTGGCAATATGCGCGACTGGGCGGCCGGCCTCTACAGCAGAGTTCCTAGCGAAATGAGTCGCAAGGCAACGGTGGTTTATGCAGGTGGCGATGACCTCCTTGGGGCTCTCCATGCCGCACCTCGCAACGAGCGCGCAGGTGAGGATAGGGCATTAAGCAGCCATGACCTGTTCCATTGGCTTGAGTCGGTCTTCCCTTCCCTATGGGAGGCCAACGCCGAAGTGGGTGGTCGCCGGCATTCGAAATCGGGCCAGCCACTTTCCATATCCATGGGCCTTGTGGTGGCTCAAAGGAGGGTCCCCCAGCGTGAAGCTCTGCAGCATGCCAGAGAGGCTGAGAGCAGTGCCAAAGACGGAGGCAGGAATAGGTTCGGCCTGCGTGTTCTTTTTGCCAATGGTCAGCATCTCGAATGGATCTGTCCTTGGTGGCTGATGGCGAAGCACAGTCCTGATGATCCCCAGAGACCTGGACAGAACCTCCGGATGCACTACTGCGATCGCGAGGGACGGAAGCATCAAAGACCGAGTAGTCACGCCAGCCATCCGATCCAGCCCTCTCCAGCCCCGAAATGGCGTCACCTTGCCGAGGATGTGCAGTACCTGGTCAATCGGTCCGCGCTTCAGGGTCGCTCAAGGGGGCTTGAGCTGGCTGATCAGGCACGCAGCGAAGCCATCGCCACCGCCCTGTGGAAGGTTTACTTCCCCGATCTTGAGGCTCCACGGACTGAGCGGACAGGGAATCCCCTCATGGATGCCCACAGCCTCTGCATGCCCCTGGCCCCTTGGCTGGTGCGGCTGGCCAGGGTGATGGCCACGCTGGAGCAACCGTCCTTCTGGAAAGCCGAGGACCTGTAAGCGTGATTCTCTTCAACCACCTCATCACCCTGGAGCCGCTGGGGCTCCTGCATGGCAGCAGTGGTCGTTTTCTATCTGCCGAGAACCTTACTGGCCGAACGGCTGAGCACTTTCCACCTGATAGTCCGGCGTTTTCAGGGCTCATCTCTGCCCATATCCCCAGGGAAGCAGGACAGCATCTGGAGCTTTTCACTGCGGGGCCGTTCTGGGTCTCCCTGGATCAGCCCACAGACCCATACCTGCCGGCTCCGCTCAATCTGATCCGTGACAAGAAAAGTGGAGAAGCGATTCGTTTGGAATGGTGCGAGCATCCTGAGCCAGGCTGGCATCCACCAGCTGGTGCCGCAGTACCGCGTAAGCCGGTCTCCGGAGGATGGATTCCGCTTTCCAGGTGGACAGACCAGGATCCACGTTCGATTCTGGCCGCGCCTTGGTGTGCTGTGCCCCACCTTCATCCAAGGCTCCAAAGTGGCCAGCGCGTCAGCGCCATGGAAGATGCCCTGTTTCTGGAGTATGGGATGGCCATCGATACTGGCTTTGCGCTTGCCTATCTTTCGAGCCACACGATCCCAAGCGGAACCTATCGCTTTGGTGGCGAAGGGCACCTCGTCAATCTTGAAGTCCATGGTGTGCCGGAAGTATTGGAATCGTTGCTGAAGCGAAATCTTCACGGCACCTTTTCACTGGTCACCCCTGGCGTCTGGGGAAGTAATCGCCTCTCGCAACGAGAGCCTCTGCTTGGCCAGTACTACCCCTGGCGCCAGCATGGCAAAGCTGCACCGGCTGTGTTGACGGATCGACCCAGGCCATGGAGGTATCGGCTTGGGAGTGGACGCCCTGAAGTCGGAGGCTCTCGCCTTTCACGAGGCCGATGGGCGCTCCCTGCGGGTAGTTGTTATCACCTCCGCGACGGAGCGTCCCTGCCAGCCTGGCCCCACTGGAACCCAGAGTGGTTCCCGAATGATCGCTTGAGCCTCAAGCATTTCGGCACAGGTCTTGCACTTCCTCTGTCAGAGGCCGATTCGAGCTGATGGGCTTTCTGACTCCCGTACCATTCGTGCTGACGTTTCTTACCACTGAATCCCATATCTACCTCTGAGTCGGTCACCATGTATACGCGCCATCACGCCTTCATCCAGACACTTGCCCCACTTCATGTTGGTGCATCAGCGGGTGAAGAGGCCGGTAATCTCAACCTGATCTTCCGGGATGCCTTCACCCAGACGGGTGTCGTCCCCGGGAGTTCCATCCGGGGGCGATTTCGCGCTGAGCTCAGGCGAGCTCGACAGGAGCATCCAGAAGATACGGACTTCTGGTTTGGCAGTTCACCACAAGAGCGAAGATCGGAGAGTTCATCTGATGGTGAAGCCTACGACAGCAGTTTCCGCGAGGCTTTGGTGAAGTTTGAGTATGCCTCTCTTCTTTGGCTGCCACTGTTCTGCCCAGGACAGCCTGTTGTATGGGTGAGTTCACCGAAGCTGCTGAAGCGTTACGCGACGCTTGCGGGACTTCCGATCAATCTGAATGACATCAAGAAGCTGGAGAATACAGGTAGCAGTGAGCTAAAGGGGGCCAATGTCGCCACAGACTCGGCAACGTCCATCAAGCTGTTCTTTAACCTCGGATTTTTCGAGATCCAACTTGAGGATGTTGCTGGTGCCAAAGCGAGTCTGTTGTCTCAGTTTGTTCCCGCTCCACTCCGAAGCGAAGTTGACTCCAGTCAGTTGGTGGTTGTGGATGATGCTTCAATCGGCGCCATTCATGATATGGCACTCTACCGTCAGAGCCGAGTGAAGCTAAAGGACTCTGAGAAGAGTGTTGAGTTCTTCTTTAATGTGGAAGCTCTCCCAGAGGGCAGTATTTTGGTTTTCCCGGTGGCGGTCAATCGAGCCAGGGCCGCTGAGGGCTCTCATCAGAGGCCTTGGCATACCTTTGCCGAGACTGGGGCGACGTATTCTGAGGAGTTGAATGGCTTCTTAGCGAATGAACTCTATTTTGGAGGGCTGGAGAGCATCGGTTTTGGTCGGTGCCTTGTGTATCTTTCCAATGGGGGAGTGGGCTGATGGTCTGGCAACCGTACCCAATTGATGATTGTGCCAGGCAGGTTGTCGAACATGCCATCCAGCGTGACTCGTCACGAAAAAGCCTCAACCAGGTTTTCAAGATGCGGTTTACCTGTGCCTATGGACTGGAACGTTTCTGGGGCGAGTATCTGCGCCTCAAGAGTGGATCGGCAGTAGATCAGAACAAGGCGGAGATTATCCTTGACACCTGGAGATTCCTCCAGGCTGATATCTTGCGAGGCACTGGCATTGAACTTCCACTTGATGATGCTCTGAATGTTAATGATGCCAGCGCTGTAAACGAGTCACTCAGCAGCATCTGGCAGTTGCGCACGGCTCACCCACGGCAAGCCCAAGTGGTCCTCGCTGTTCTTACCAATTTCTGCGAAGCCATCATCTGGTGGAAGAACAGGTTGGCTCCAGGTTCCATTCAGGAGGACTGATCCCATGGTCTATCCCAACCCTGATGCTTCCAATCCGTACGATGTAGTGACCTCCCGAACGCCGGATCGACAGCAGGCTGGCCTCCGCCATGGTGAGTATGAAGCTGTTCCAATGGAATATCGTGCACAGATTCGTAACCGATGTCAGCGCCAGCATGCGAGCAGTGGGCATGCATCACGTTGGGTGCAGGAATGGACGGGGAGCTCCAGTTCGCAGTTTCCTTTCTCTGTTGCGAACCTGCGTCATTATCATGTTCAGATTGAATGGCGCCTGATCACGAATAGCGGCATTGATGCAGGTTTTATTCGCCCAGTCATCGCCGCCGGCGGTTGGCCCTTTCTGCCTGGAAGCAGCATCAAGGGCCTTTTCTGCCGCGCCTGCAGCAGCCTCCAGCCGCCGGCAACAGCGGAGCGGTGGTGTGGCAGCTCATTGGCAGGTTCCTCCACCAGCAAGTCCTTGAAGCCAGGAATTCTGAGATTCCATGGAGCTTGGCCGACGAATGCCAATTGGAGAGAGCGCCTTCTCGATGTAGCGCATCCCCAGCAGAACTGGCAATTATGGGACCCCATCAAGAACAGGCAATCCAATCGATGGGATCCCAAGATCAAGCATAACGCCAATGCACTCATCAGCTTGTATCAGCCTGAGCTTCTGATTGGCCTCAGCAGCTCAGAGCCGGATGTGGCAGAAGAGGAGTGGACTCAGATCGAGCTCACCCTGAGGGCCGCTCTCCTGCAGGGCATCGGGGGGCGCACCTGTGCCGGCTACGGCTCAACGGGTCGACTTGCCGATAATGTGTTCTTCGAATGTAAGCTGGAAGGCCAGGGCAGAGCTTCATCATTACTTTCTGGCAAGGTTGGTGAGTTCCGTCCAAATATCTTCCGAGCAGCGATCAGAGGAATGGCGCTGAGGCTGTTCGGTGGATTGTGTTCCGCGGAGCATGCAAGAAGGGCCGTTGGACGGCTGTTTGGCGCGATAGACCCACGCGATGGAGGTCAGCAGCGTGGTTTGCTTGATTCCGTCTTTGCTGACTATCAGGCAGAAGTACGACCCTGGGGAGACGACAGGAATCCTTCTCATGTCTATGCTGTCTCGGGAACGTTGCAGTGGAGGCTGACATGCAATGACCTGGAGCCTTCTGAACAAAAGTGTCTCCACACGCTTGTTGCCTATCTCCACGCACTGACGTTTTCGCTGGCTGGCTTTGGGAGGGGCTGGAGACGTCCAGATCACTTCATCTTTTTCCCTGAGTACTACCATCAATCCAAGCCAGCCATTGGGTGCCACTGGCAGTGGAGTGATGCGTCGATTTTGAAACAGCATCCTGACTTTGTGGTGCGTACTCCACATGATCTTGGAAATCTATTGCGAGTGGCGCGACGGTCAGCAGCGGCCTGGCTCGTGCGTGACAAGATTGTTCCTCGAGATGGAATAGGCCGTGTTGTCGCTTCATGGCGTGAAGTCATTCACCCCACCTGGATGAATATCTGGCTGCGAGAGTCCCGCTCAGCTCAGGATGCCATGGTCATTCACTGGTTCCACCAATCCCCGGATACTCAGAACTACGGACACATGGATCCCCGCCGCTTGAAGGGCACGAGTCTGGCTGGCCGTGTTCAGAGAGATCGCAACGATTCTCCCAGCGAAGTCGGTCGTGTCTGGAACAGAATGCTTCCTTGCCTTGATGCCGACTCTTTAGGTGAGTGGTGCCGGGGTGCGGGTTCCGGGTTGGCGCCTGAAACGGCCTGCATTCAAGCCTGGCCGGGGCCATACAGCGAGATCGTCGTTCTTTTTTCAGACAGACACGCCATGGATTCGGATCCCTCCCATCAGCCGGATCTGATCAACTGCCTGGATGCTCCCGGCTCGCCCTTTCACCGTGTCTCGATTCCTGAGCCATGACCTGCATTCTTCTCGTCACTGTTGGCGGCAGCCCCGAGCCGATTCTCTACGCCGTACGTTCCCTCCGGCGTGAACTGGCCCCATCAACCGTGGAGGTGGTGTTCATCTGCTCAGTGGATCCCTGCCAGAAGCCGAGTCTTCCCCAGGTGATCGGTGAGGGGTTCCCCTGCTTTCACATGCTCCCCGATGGCAGCAAGGAGGTTGGCGCCAACCTGCTGCTCCAGTTGGACATCAATCGGTTCGATCCCGCTCGCCAGCTGATCGGTCTCCCCGATCCTGATGATCTCGCCGATGCCTACCGGCGCATCCGAGACCACATCCAGTTCCTGCGTGATGAAGGGTTTCGTGGCCGGATTCTCGGCGATTACACCGGAGGTACCAAGAGCATGAGTGCCGCGCTGGCGATGGCCTGTGTTCAGCTCGGAGAGGAGGTTGGTGTGGTGACGGGGCCGCGTACCAACCTGGAGAAGGTCGACCAGAGCGCGACCACACGCCTGATGGACATCGCGCCGTTGCAGGCGATGCATCGGCTTGAGACCCAGCTTGTGCCCATTCTGGATCTCCACAATTACGGCGAGGCTGCGCAGATTGTCTGGGAGTTCCGGACTGTCCATGAGCGGAGCCTTGCCCCTGACTCTCTTCTACAGGTGCAGGAGTTACAGGCTGTGTTCCAGCTTTTGGAGGCCTGGGATCAATTTCAATGGAAGGATGCACTCAACCTGGCAGACAACTCGTCTCTGGCTATGCACACTCCTTATCTGCTTCATTGGTGGAAGCGTGTGGTGATGGCCCGCGACTGCATGGATGGCCAGCCCCCGGGTGATGGGATGACGGGCTACGAACTGGTGCAGGACCTGCTGCTCAGTGCTGAGCGCAGGGGCAGACGTGGCTGGTTTGACGATGCGGTGGCTCGCCTTTACCGGGCTCTTGAGCTTCTGGCCCAGACCTATGTCACCCTCGAACTCAAGACCACACCGGAGAGCCGCTGGGAGAAAGACAGGTGCTTTCTCATCGATGGCACCAAGGTGGAGGCTTCCGGAGAGGGAATCAATGCCATCTATATGTGGCTGGAGCGACGTGAGGGCCGCTCCGGACTCGGGGGAATCTTCGGCCGACGCAAAGGCCAGTTCTATCGACTGCTCAGGGCGCGCAACAGCTCGCTGCTTGCCCATGGCTTCAGCCCCCTGGCGGAGGGGCATTGGCGGGATCTGCAGCGCGACATCACCAGCTTCGTGGACGATATTCTCAAGCAGGATGGTTTTGAACAGGGCCTGCCTCCTCAGCAGCTCCCAGGTAGCTCGCTTCTGGCGTTGCCGGCGGCACGCCACTTGTTTGGCCCTGTCTCCCAGGACCCCTTGGCCCCTGAACAGCACAGTGAGGTCTGATCCACCCAGGTTCCGTACAGCCGCTGCCTTTCTGGTTCATCGCACGAGCTGATCGATTGCAACGGGTGGATGGCGGCATGGTTGTCCCATCGCCTACCCACCCCCTCCGATGACCTCCTTCAACTCCGGCAACACCAACGGCTCCAACGGCTTCGGCAGCCGCCAGCAGCCGTCGCGGCCCGTGCAGAAAAGCAGGCGTCAGCTGACGCGTGACCCGCAGGGCAGGTTCATCTTCACCAGCCCTGCACCGGAGCGGCGACAGCCGCACCCGGTGATCCGCAAGGGCAGCGTCGAGCGGCCTGTGGCGGCTGGCACCGCCGGTGATCCCGGCACCGCCATGGCGCTGGTGCGCTTCCTCGAGTCGAGCGGCTCCACCCAGGAACTGGTCGCCGAGGCCGGCCAGCACCTGCTGGATCAGTCCACCACCACCAGGACGCGGCGCAGCTGGTTGCGCTCGGTTCTGGGCAAAACGGGCCTCTGGACCTTCGGTGAGGATCTCCATGGCCATCAGGCTGTGACCAGCAGCCTCCGCGATCAGTCGCATCTGCCCGCCCAGGTGCTGTCGGCCAGCACCCTGCTCGACTTTGTCGGTTCCCTCGGATTGTTCAAGTTCATCTATCAGTCGTTTCCGCTGGGCCCGATTCCCCCGGCCCTGCTCACCTCGGGTGTCCTGCTCTACCTGGGCCATCGCAGCGGCGGCGGCATGGTGAACCGCCTCAAGAGCAATGGCACCGCCTCTGTTTCGATGGCCATGTTTGTGGCGATCTCCACCTTTCAGTCCCTGACGACGGGCACCGGCATCTTCCTCTTCAGCGGCCAGGCGAAGGTGGTCAATCACACGGCCTCCCAGCTCGTGGCGGCTGATGTCACCCGGCGTCAGCAGCGCATCGCCAGCTGGCGTGATCCGGCTACCAACACCCTGCTTCTGGCTGATCTGGCCACCTGTGAGGCCAACATCAAGCAGCTGGACACGGTGGGTCTCAACAACCCCGCCTACCAGCAGTTGTCGGTGGAGACCTTCGGGCGCTGGAACGATCGCCGTGTGGCCCCGTCCAACCAGCCCCGCTGGGTGCTTCAGGACTGGCCCCGCGAACGCTGGCCGATCTGTCCGCGGGCTGCGGCCAACAAGGCCGATCTGGAACGCCGCATCGCCCAGGAATCCAGCCAGCTTGAACGGCTTGAGCTGCAGCTCCAGGAGGCTCCCAGCCCGGCGGCCTTCCTTCGCCAGCACCAGCCGAAGGTGTTCGCCGAGCACTTCCGCACCAAGCCCGATGGCAGTGTGGAGATGAAAGATGCCATGAAGGCGTTCGGGGCGGCGTGGCAGTTCTTCTGGTCTCCCCCTGCGGACAGCCGCAGCGATCTGACGCTGAGCTACATGATGATGTGGCTGTCCATCGGCACCAGTGCTGCAGCTTTCCTGCTGCTGCTGAGGTTTTCGCTCAAGGACGAGACCCGCATGTCGTTCTCCGAGCCCTGCGGCCAGTACCGGGCTGAGCTGCTGTCCGAGCTTCAGAGGAGCCTCCCGGATGAGATCACCGCCCAAGTGCGCGAGTTGGAGGCCAAGGAGCGGCGGGATGGGCAGCCCCCCAAGGAGGGCGTGAAGCTTCATGAGGTCGACAAGCTCAATCCCGAGCTGCAGACGCTTGCCAACCTGGTGCAGAAGGGCGATGCCGAGGTTCAGCGCCTGGCCCGGCAGCAGTACTACGAGCGGCTGGTGGATCTCTACATCCAGCGCAGCAGCCTGACGGGCGAGATCGATTACGCCTACCTCGCCAACAAGGTGAAGCGTTACTGGGCTGATCTGAAGGTGGCTGGCGAGGCCCGGGTGACCCCCCAGGGTTCCAGTGTCAGCGCGAAGAGTCAGCCATAGGTTCAGGACCCTGACGATGCATGGATCACAGGCCCCAGGGGCGTCGCCCCGGGGCCATGATCGACAACACGCCCTTCACTCAGAACAACCAGCCAGGAACCATGCCCCCATCAAAGAATCGACTTCGCGGCACCGTCGCCCGTTTCGCTGTCCCCCCCGGGGCTGACCGGGATCAGCTTCGGCCGGCGGTCTTTCTTGTGGGTCTTGAACGGGCAAGAAACGGCAGGCCGATCATTCCCGGCAGTGGCTGGTTTGAGCCCCAGGCCGACTGGAGCGAGGCCGGAGTTCAGGAAGGCGACACCGTGATCTTCAATGCCACCTTCCTGCCCCTCTCTGAGGAAGGGCTGGAGCCAAGTCTGACCAGGGCTCCGCGTACCCCTCTCAGCGCAGCCAACCAAGTGGTGGTTGTGCGGCGTCCCTTGCCTCCTGATCGAGCCGATCAGGTTCTGCAGGACACCCTGGAGCGTCAGCAGGAACAGATCACGCAAGCGCAGGCGGCCATGCAAGGTCTGGAGGCCGCGCATTCCGATCTGATGGGGGAGCGTGATCGTCTGAGGCGGCGACACAGCAAGCGCCTGGTGCTGGTCACGGTCGCGTCGCTTGTGGTGGGCGGGCTGGGCGGATCTGTCCTGGGATGGACAGCCGCCCAGCCTCAGCGCCCCCAGCCGGCTCAGCAGCCGTAGGCCTGGCCCTTCAGTGTGTGCTCCTGCCTCACCGTTGGGCGGAGGCGAGGACGGTCCTCCTCCGTCGTCGACATTCCCTGGCGAATTCTGCGGCGAGGGAGATACCGAGCCAGTGCAAGCGCAGGCTGTGGATGAGCGGCAGGCTGCTCAAGCCAAGGGTGAGCCAGAACAGAACCTGGAGGCAGAGGGACAGGGCGGTGGCGTCGACCATCGGAAGGAACAAGCGGTGAGCTTGGTGGAACGTCAGAACCCAAGCCTGCAGGAATCAGGGGCGATCAGACAGAAGCCTCGTGCGATGAACCACTCAGGCGACGTCCGGCGCACTGATCAGCCGCATCCGCATCCATTGATGGCCGATCGCGGCCATCTGTTCTTCACTGAGGATCACACCCTCCGGCGGTCGTCCTTTCAGCTTGATGCACACCAGCAGATCTCCCACCTCGGGCTGAACCACCAAGCGGTTGGCAGGGATGGGCTCAAAGTCTTCCATCATCTCCGGCACTGTGGCGAACAGGGCGTTCACGTAGGAGGCCGTTTCGAGGTGGCCAATCGCCGACACGACCTCCGGACGCAGCCGGGCGAAACGACCATCGGCTTCCGACTGATAGAGATCCTCTGCCACGACGGAAGCCACGGCTTGTCCGGGATCCGAATTCACCAACTGCACATCCCAAAGACCGGGACAGGGAACGATGGTGGTGTTCAGAAGGTAGGTGGTCATGGAGGGGGCTGAATCCTGGACTTCAGTGTTGCCAGGCCCGGGTGTTGGAATAACTGTACCGGCTTCTTTCGAACCTGAAGCCACTGGATCTGGCCTGTTCATGGCCTTTTGGCAGTTTATCGCATGAATCGATCGTGTGTCTTCCTTCATGATCGCCTCCTGGTTGTTCGCACAAGCCAGGCCCCTAGCCACGGACCCACCGGACAGGATCGAGTAACCCGGTTCGTTGACGTCCGATGGACACTCCCATGCGCATCCACCTGATGATCGGGCCACCCGGCAGCGGGACCACCGCCTTGGCGGCGCGCCTGGTGGGGGAGTTGAAGGCCTGCGGCCACTGGGCTGCTTTGGTGACCATCCCTGACGAGGCGTTCGACAGGACTGGCGATGGCCTGGTCTGGCGGATCATGCACCGGATGCAGGGGCTGCATGGTCAGCTGGCCATGGTGATCGATGGCGGTTACAGCAGCCGGGAGCAGCGCCTGCGGTGCATGCGGAGGTTTGACTCCGACTGGCCGATCGAGTGGGTGGGCTGGCGGCTGCCTACGCCCCTGGCCAGCGAGCAGAACGCCTCAGCCGCTCAGGAATTGATGGACGGCCCGGCCATGGCTTCGATTGAGGAAGGGTTCAGCGCCATCGTGAACCTCAACCCACGGGTTCTTCAGGATGCTGCGGAGGGCGGGGTTCTCGAGGACGTCGTCGATAGGGTCTTCGAAGGCATTGATGCCTGCTGCGCCGAGGTCCTCAGCCAGCAGCATCGGCTGAAGCTTCACGCCTATTCCCGTCTGATCGATTTTGATCGACTGATGCGGAATCTGGCCGCCAGGCTCCAGCCGCCGCCGCCTGACCGCCGGGCCGCGCTGAGGGCTGAGCTGGACTGGAGCCTGGATCGCCTCATCAACCGAGCAGCGGATCTTTACTGGCTGCTGGGCAGCGGGCCGCTGCAGCCGCGGATTCACGGCCAGAGCCAGGACCCGATCCGCGCCCCTGAGCCCAACCATCTAATCCGGCAGCACCGTGGCGGCTGGCATCGCCATGCCGATGCCGGGGCTTTCGAGACGTTGATGGAGGAGCTGCGGCTGTTCCTCCAGAGCGACCAGGAGCATCCGCATCACCCCAGCCAGCAGCTGCAGGAACTGATCGACCGCTACGGCCTGCAGCCCCTTGCGTCTGACTCACGTCAAGGTGTGCGTTGATCACGGCGGCCAGGAGTCATCCTGCGTCATCGGGCCCTCAGCTTCTTCGAACCATGCCCACCAATCGTCGTACGGCGCACTGCATCACCAGGGAAGGCGGCGTCCTGGTCTTCCGGGCTCCCGAGGCGCTCCCGTGCAACACCTCCGACCGGGTGCAGATCATCGATGTGTTCGCCCTGCAGGTGGCCAGCGGAAGCCGGCGGACGCTGCTGGCTTGCCGGGTGCTGGAGACCCAGCCGACGCTCGCTGCGGCACGCACCTGGAGCCTGGCGGAGGCGGCGCAGCTGATCCGCCACGACCCGCGGCCGCACCGCTGGGTGGTGCTGCAGCTCGACCGGCGAGCCTGGGGGCTGTTCTGGGCCGGCGGTGGGTTGCAGCACTGCCGTGAGCTGCTGGCCGCTCAGGACGGTCCGACCGCCAGCGTGTTCAGGCGGCTGATTGCGGCCTTCTGGCGGTGCTGGGCCATCAGGATCCCAGGCTTTAGCCGACGCTCCAGCAGGTGAGAGGTCGCCATGGCTTGGATGCTCGGCCAGATGGGATCAGGCAAGGTTCTGGTTGTTCGCACCGACCGGTGGCCTGGCGTACCGAAGCGCTGCAGGATGCCACTCGGCTCGGTGCCGGAACAGGCGATGACGACTCCTCTACGCTTCCATGTGCTGATCGGCCCGCCATCCAGTGGCAGGACGACACTGATGCGCCACCTGGTGGGGCGGCTCAAGGCCGGCGGCCGGAACGCCATCGGGCTGCCGATCACGGAGCAGCATCTGAAGCGGTTGGAGGCGATGTTTCCCTGGAGTCTGCTGGCTGGAAAGGCAGCGGCACAGGCTCCTCTCGCCGCTCTGCCGATGGGTGGAGGTGGCCCGGTGGAGCTGGTGACCGATGGCGTCGCCACGACACGCGCCCAACGCTTGCGCATCATGCAGATTCTCGATCCGGGGCGGCCGGTTGAGTGGATCGGATGGTGGCTTCACACGCCCCTCGAGACCTGCCACCGCTGGAGCAGCCGCGGCAAGATGTCTTCGCGAACCCACGAGAAGGTCGACCACGCCTTTCGTCAGCTCACCGATCGCTGGGCCCTGCCCTCGATCGAGGAGGGCTTCAGCGCCCTCGTCCATCTCGACCCCTCCGAGTTCCGTGTCGATGGCGACGCCCCGGTACTGGATGGGGTTCTGGATCTCCTCCTCGAGGACCTCGACGGCTGCTGCGCCGCAGTGGCGGCCCAGCGGGAGGGCCTGGTGCTGCACGCCTATTCCTGTCTGGTCGAGTTCGCTGAACTGATGAGGCATCTGGCCCTGGAGCTGTGCCCTGATCGCCCTACTCGTAGCGAGATCGTCATGAGGACGATCCAGGGGATCGGCATGAACCGTCATGGCAACTATGTGCCGAATCATCTCTGGTTGCTCGAGAACGACATGCTCATGGAGGTGCCCAACCGGCGGCCGATTGTGGCACCACCGCCGACACCGGCGATCCAGCGCCATCGTGGCGGCTGGCATCGGTACGCCGATGCGCGGGCTTTCCTGTCGTTGATGGAGGAGCTGAGGCAGTACCTGCACAGCCAGCCCGACGACGCTTCTTCCCAACTTAGTCCCGCGTTGGCCGACGTGATCGTGCGCTATGGCCTGCAAGAGCGCACCTCTGACGTGCTGCCAATGGGATTGCATCTGCAGTGATGAGCACAACGGATCCCGGCGCCCTGCAGGACCGGCTCCCGTTGCACCGCCGTTCCCCGATGCCCGGTGCTGATCGTCGCGCGTTTGAATTTAGCCGACCGAGCTGAATACTCTGGGGAGAAGGTCAAACCTGGTTAAGCGGCTGAATGGTCTCTTTGTAGGCAAAGCTCGGCAGCATATCCTGCATAATGCTTAATTCGAGAAGATGGGAATCAAGCCGATCCAATGCTCCTAACATGTCAGCGGCTTCGGCATGCCTTTCGGGATCATCAAGTAATTGATTGATGAGTGTGTTCCTGATGTCACTGAGAGTCAGTGCCGAATTGACTGAGGCGTGAGCCAGTAGGTTGTCCAGAGTCTGTGATGTGGAGTCAATAGTCTGCTGCAAGCACAACGCGATGTGCAGATCTTGCTTTGCTGCATCATTCAGCTTGCAGGACAAGTCCTGTAGCTGGAGCTGGATTGCGTCAAGGTTCATCATAAAGGGTGAACATCAAGGGTTAAGGGGAGATGGGCGTGTGGAGTATTTATCTGTAATCATCGGGAAACCTATTAATCAGTTCCTTGTACACAACTCTTGCATTGACTCTGATGGTGTCTAGCTCCAGGGCGCACCGAACGAGCTCAGCTCTCGTCATGGACTTTTCGTGACTGACAAGCTTATCGGTCAATTCATCCAGAGAGAGCTTTGTTGTGCCCAGGATTTGGATTAATTCATCCATCCCCCGGCCTTGAATATCTGACATGAATGTCTTGGTAAGTGGGCAAAGAACAGCTTGTACAGGTTGTTCGCGTTAATGGTGTACAGGGCACTGCTTCTAGAGGTTTCCAATCAAATGGTGTCACCAACGAGTGGTGACACCATCACTCAGAACCTTATGCCTCGGAGGCATATGAAGTTTCCAATCAAATGGTGTCACCAAAGAGTGGTGACCTAACGACAGCGTTTTTTCAGTGACGATGATCCAGGGTTTCCAGTCAAATGGTGTCACCAACGAGTGGTGACCAAATCGCCCATTTTCAATGCCTTCTCCCATTCACATCAGTTTCCAATCAAATGGTGTCACCAGCGAGTGGTGACGCCCTCGGTGCGGCTGGCACGTTCGCTGGTGGTCTCGGTGTTTCCAATCAAATGGTGTCACCAGCGAGTGGTGACCCGGGTGGTCTGTACTTCGCCAACGTCTCCGCGAACGAGGTTTCCAATCAAATGGTGTCACCAGCGAGTGGTGACAAGATGAATCCGGCAATCCTCGAACGTCCGAGTGTTTCCAATCAAATGGTGTCACCAGCGAGTGGTGACGCAAACCAGCAGCCCAACCTCACGCGACTCTCCTTCCGTCAAGTTTCCAATCAAATGGTGTCACCAGCGAGTGGTGACTGTGGCCCCGGAGAGGGCCTGCGCTGCAGGCGATCCGAAGACCGTTTGCGCACTCCTCCACTATGGGCACCGCATCGCGGGGAGTCAACCTTGGGGAAAACGCTGAGATCCCCTGCGCCGCATGGCTGCGCGCAGGATCACGAAAACACTGGGGTTTCGGCGAATGGCCGGGGGGTGCGCGTCGGATCGAAACGGCCAGAGCTCGCTCCTCGCAGCGGTTCTTACCTGTTGGGTCTTCCGCGCACCCTCCCTCACCCCGCCAGCGCAATGCCGATAGGTTTGTTCGGCGGCCCATGCCGGCAGCGACCAGAGCCTGATGCTCTCGGCCGGTTCGGCGATGCGATCCAGACCCTGCCGCAGCCGGCGCAGCTGGTGGGGCTGCAGGCGGCACTCGAACACGCTCCACTGCAGGCGGACGCCATAGCCCTCCAGCAGTTTGGCCAGCTTGCGGCGGCGTTTGTTGCTGGGGCTGTCGTAGGCGATCACCCAGAGCTGCTCCTGGCTCATCGCCGCAGGGGTCACGTCACCACGCCTCCGTCCGGGTGCTGAACATCGATCTGTTCGCCCTGCAGGTGGCCTGCAGCAGTGTCGTGTGCTGATGGCGGCAGAGGGCGGCCTGACCGCCACCGTGTTCAGGCGGCTGATTGCGGCCTTCTGGCGCTGGCCGCGACGCGCGGTCACACCTGATTGAAGGGTTGGATGGTTTCCTTGTAGACGAACTCGGGCTCGGCCTCCTGCATCAGGCGAATCTGAATCACATGCGAGTCCAGTTCATCCAGGGCATCCAATGCCTGGGTGATGGCGTCGTAGCGATCAAGGTTCTGGGAGGCGTCCTGCAAGAGAGTGTCGCGCACCTCGGCTGGCTCGAGCTCCGAGAGCGCTGCGGAGAAGCCCAGCACCTGCTCGATGGCCTGCAGCGCAGACGTGATGGTCTCCTGCAGGCCTGAGGACAGATACTTGTCTTGCTTGGTGGAATAGTTCAGATGACAGGCCAGCTCCTGTAGCTGGGTCTGGATGGCTCTCAGGTGCATGGTGGCTGGGTGTGGGCGTGGGGCTGGGGGAAGGTGGCGTGCGGCTTCGCTTCGTGCCTTGTGGTGATGGAACCGTCGACACCCAGAAACAGTGAGCTACGCAGAAAGAACAGAGACCATGCCTGCCATCTGGCTACTTCCCAATCTATCGGCAACACCAATCACTGGCTGCGCGTCCTGCTCTACAGCCTTGAAGACATTCAACTTGATGCCAATCAGTAGGCGATTTAAATGGACTGTGATTCGCGGATGAACGAATCATTCGGAACACCGGCCGATGGGCAGCTCCACCCCCTGCCGGGCTGGGCAGGCCCGGTTCACAGCTGCCACAGCGTGGCCAGGGGCACGGCCCAGAGCCCTGGCCCCATCGGCAGCGTGTCGCAACCGTCGTAGAGCAGGACACCGCCCAGGAAACTCTCCCCGGCCAGATCCGCCAGCCGCCGCAGGCCTGAGAAATCCTGGCGCTGCACCGTGGCCTTCGCTTTCACCTCCACGCCCAACACCTGGCCTGCCGCGTTCTCGATCACCACATCCACTTCCTTCTGGTCCTTGTCGCGATAGCCCAGCACCTGCAGATCATCGGCGCTCCAGCTGGAGAGCTTGATCAGTTCGCTCACCACAAAACTTTCCAGCAGGGGGCCGAACGGTGTGCGGTCACGCTCCAGGCTGGCGCTGGTGCAACCGAGCAGGCTGGCCAGCAGGCCGGAATCGAGAAACTGGATCTTCGGAGCCTTCACGATCCTGGCCAGGCGATTGCTCCACCAGGGCTGTATGCGGCGCAGCAGAAACAACTGCTCCAACACCCCGATGTATTTCGCGGCCGTTTTGTGGTCGAGCCCCACCTGGCCGGCCAGCTGGTTCACGTTGGTGAGCTGGCCCGACACCTGGGCCAGGGCGCGCAGGAGGCGGGGCAGCTGCTCCAGCTTCTCAATGCTGGCGATGTCGCGCACATCGCGGCTGAGCAGGGCGTTGGTGTACTGGCGCAGCCAGGCCTCGCGCCGCCGGGCCGTGCCACGGGCAACGGCTTCCGGGTAGCCCCCGCGCAGCACCCGCTCCACCAAGGCAGCGGCGCTGCCGGCAACAGGATCTGGGCCCCTGAGCCGGGGGGCTTCCCCGGCAAAGACCACCTCCAGCCACCGGCCCGGACCTCCCTCCAGTTCGCAGCCCGCCAGGGGCAGCAGGGTGAGCACCTCCATGCGTCCCGCCAGGGAGTCGGCCACGGCGGGAAGGGTGCGCAGATCGGCCGAACCTGTCAGCAGGAAGCGGCCGGGCCGGCGGTCATGGTCCACGGCCCGTTTGATGGCCAGCAGCAGCTCGGGCGCCCGCTGCACCTCATCGATGACGGCCCGATCGAGGTTGCGCACGAAGCCGGTGGGATCCTCCCGGGCGGAGAGCAGGGTGGCCGCGTCGTCGAGGCTGAGGTACTGAAAGCCGCTGGCCGTGAGCGAACGGGCCAGGGTGGTCTTGCCGGCCTGGCGTGGTCCATTGAGCAGGACGACCGGCGTGTCGGTCAGGGCCTCCTGCAGCAGGGGGGAGAGGCGTCGCTCCAGCAGAGGCCCGGTCGCCATTGAGTTCAGGTTCGGCCCGATGGGATCAGGCTAGCGTCCAGATTGGAATGAAGAGGCGGCTGGAATGGAATCGACGGCCGTCCAGATTGGATCTCTCCCTGCGGCGACCCTGGGATTCCTGTGAACAGTTGCGGCGCCAGCAGGCTGCGGCCCGGCTGCCCTGGGGCGATCTGGCCGTGCAAGCGGGAGTGCCCTCGATCGAAGCCTCCCGCTCTGCGGCAAGGTGCTGGTGTGGCCGGCTGAATCAGTTGCGACCAGAGAGAAATGCGGTGACCCATCACGCCCTTTGCCATGGACGTTCAGCGGCTACGGCCTGGCCAGGTGGATGCTGTTCGCCAGGAAGCAGCCCGTCACCCGCAGTCGTCGTGCTGGCCACCATGCTGGGCGCCACAGCTTCAGGTCTGCGCAAGCTGGAGCAGGCGGAAGCCGCCGACTCCATCACCCTGGATGCTCAACAGTTCCTGGCGCCTGTCACGGTGGCGATGGGCGGCACCTCGAGCTGGCCGAGACGTTGCTGCGCAAGCGGCGTGATGGGCCGTGGGGTGGAACGACGGGCTACCGGTCGGAGCCGCACTTCTGGATCTCGATGGGCTGGAGGAAACGAGCCCGACCCGTCGATTGTGGGCTGTGCTCAGTTGAAGAAATGGGAGCAGCAGAATATCGAGGCAGCGTTAGAATGGAAAGCGAGAATGAACAAATGGGAGATGATGCCAACTCCGCAGGACATCCTTAAGGCTTCAATCATTCAGCTCATCACACTCTGGAGAGAACTGCTATCCGACGATTACCTTCTTCACATAAAGAATGCACGGCGCATCAGTGACGGTGAAAGTGTTTTTCACACAGATCACTATCTGTTTGGCGATGTCGACTGGAGTCGATACGATGAGAAAAGATGGCATAAGCAAAATTCGTTCCACGCCAAGGCAAGCCTAGTTGATGTTGAGTCGCTAATCGAGCAGAAACTCTTGTTTGCACTCGAGGATGCCGGGAATGAAAGCCTTGATATAATTTTTCTTTCAACTGATCTTGTTTATGCTTTTCATTTCTCTGCCGTCAACGGCACTCCAGAGATTTCGATGGACCTATCCTCAGCGATTTTCGGCAAATGCACGCATCATCGTTATGTAACAGCAACCCATCATGATGGGTCTTGGATGCTTGCCAGTAGATTCGAGAGAGCCAAGGTCTACAGGGGCTTCAATGGCTCGTTTCTTCAGTGTGTTCAGTTTGTCCTGGAACAAGAGAACACAATGGTGCATCCCTACCAAAAAATGATAGATCTTCATCCCAAAGTCTATAGGGATGCCACCAAGCACAAACGACAATTCATCTAGGGAATACCTGACAACCACATCAGTTTGTGCTCGTTACGTTCGACGTTGATGATGAGCCATGATCTGGCTGCGGGTGCAAAGGCGCCCCCGACCGTTGGACGAAGCCTGGCTGCGGGGATTGCACCGGCAGATGTACGCCCAGACCTGGCGCTGGGCAGGTCAGTACCGACGCAGCGACAAGAACCTGGTTGTGGATGGGCGGCAGGTGCGCCCCAGGCTGGCCGCCCTTCTCGGGGACATCCGCTATCAGATCGAGCATCGGGTGGCCTCTGCTGATGAGATCGCCATCGCCTTCCATCATCGCCTGGTGGTGATCCTTCCGTTCCTCCATGGCAACGGGCGCCATGCGCGCCTGATGGCCGATGTGCTGGCGGAACAGCTGGGTGGCTCTGCCTTCCCATGGGGAGGAACAGCCTCGTTCATGGAAACAACCGAGTTGCGCGCTGCTTACATCGATGCCCTGCGCTGTGCCGATCGGGGCGACCTTGAACTGCTGCTGGCTTTTGCACGGATGGCCTGAGGCAAAGGTGGAGGCCATTCGCTGGTGCCACTCCTTGGGGGAACCAGCAGGGGTAAGGGATAGACAAGGGAATGATGGGTCACGCCTTCGCCGCCTTTGATGAGAACTTCAAGCCTTGGACAAACACATGCGGAGGGGATCAGGCAACACTTGAGTGCCATGATGGCTCCACCGCTCGAACTCATCATACTGGCACTGAAAAGCCCCACTGGCTGAATACACCAGCGGGGGAGGGGCCTCCCATCCATAGGTGTCACCGGCCAGAGGAGACGTTAAATCCCCCAGGAGAAATGGCTCCCATCGTGATCAAGTATCCAATCAAATCATTTCACCGGCGAGTGGTGACGATGGCCATTCTCTTCCAAAAGAGTCTTCCTGCTCCCAGTTTCCAATCAAATGGTTTCACCAGCGAGTGGTGACTCGGGCTCTGAAGCAAAGCTAAAACGATAGTAGCTATGTTTCCAATCAAATTGTGTCACCAGCGAGTGGTGACGAAACCCACGTGGAAGCCCCTCTTCTGATGGGTTCACCCAAGTTTCCAATCAAATGGTGTCACCAGCGAGTGGTGACTTCAAGTCCTTCGGTACGGGCAAAAGGCAATCCACGGGCGTTTCCAATCAAATGGTGTCACCAGCGAGTGGTGACTCAACTCGTCTCAGCGCGGCGGCGCGGCGGGGGGCTCGGGTTTCCAATCAAATGGTGTCACCAGCGAGTGGTGACGCAGCCGCGCCGCCGCTGCTGACGCCGCAGGAGGCCCATGCGTTTCCAATCAAATGGTGTCACCAGCGAGTGGTGACCGTGGCCCCCGAGAGGGCCTGCGCTGCAGGCGATCCGAAGACCGTTTGCGCACCCCTCCACTATGGGCACCCGTTCGCGGGGCGTCAACCCTGGGGAAAACGCTGAGAACCCCTGCGCCGCAACGCAGCGCGCAGGATCACGAAAACACTGGGGTTTCGGCGAATGGCCGGGGGGTGCGCGCCGGATCGAAACGGCCAGAGCTCGCTCCTCGCAACGGTTCTTACGTGTTGGGTCTTCCGCGCACCCTCCCGCACCCCGCCAGCACAAGGCCGATAGGTTCCTGGTCTGGGCTCAGATCACCTTGTCCTGCCAGACGGGCAGCTCCACGTCCTTGCCCAGCTGCACAGGCTCGGCGGCCCGTGCAGGCAGCGCCCAGAGCCTGATGCTGTCGGCTGGATCGGCGATGCGATCCAGACCCTGCCGCAGCCGGCGAAGCTGGTGTGGCTCCAGCCGGCATTCGAACACGCTCCACTGCAGGCGGACGCCATAGCCCTCTAGCAGTTTGGCCAGCTTGCGGCGGCGCTTGTTGCTGGGGCTGTCGTAGGCGATCACCCAGAGCTGCTCCTGGCTCATCGGCGCAGGGGCACCAGCAGGGGTTGATCAGGATCGTCCACGAAGCGGGCGAAGCTCTGCACCAGCTGATCGAGCAGTTCCCAACGCGGCCCGGTGCTGCCATCGCCCAGCCGGATCGGCTCGGCCATGAAGGCCGACCAGGCCTGCAGCCACAGGCGTCGTCCGGCCTCGGAGAGATACACACCGCCAGCGCTGGGTTCGAAATGCTGCTCCGCACGCATCTGTCCGCTGCGGATCAGCTGCCCGTGGAAAGGATCCACCAGATAGGTGCGCAGCGGTTCGATCAGATCCGATACCAGGGCCGCATGGCGGGCCGAGCCCACACGCAGCAGCAGGGCATTCCACAGCACCCCGTAACCGAAGCCGCAGAGAGCATCGAACGGTGTGCGCGGTGGCCGCCGGCTGCGCACCGCAAACCCGAAGCCATCGCCTTCCCGCAGGCTGCCGAGGCTGCGGAAGTACTGCGCCGCCGCCGCCCCCTCCAGCCCCCGCAGATGGTTGGAGCTGGGGGCCTTGGCCGTGAGGGCCTGCAGCTGGCCCAGCCGCCGCAGCGTTGCTTCCACGATCGGCCGCCCGCCCCGGCGCGTGAAGCGTAGCAACACCACCCGGCCATTGGCAATTTTGCTTGCCACCAGGGTGCGGGCCACCGCCAGCCGCTGGGCCTCCGGCAGCTCCGCCTGGCGGCGGGCCCGGTGCCGGTAGCCACCATCGAGCGGCTGCAGGCGCCCCAGGCACTGGCCGCCGCTGGTGAGGTAGGCGATCGGGATCCCGCGCCGCAGGCAGGCGCGGATCAGCTGGGTGGTGAGCTGCAGGTGGCCCATCACCAGGATCTGATCCAACAACGGAAGAGCCATGCGATCGAGCTCCTGCTCGCCGCTGCTCACCACCAGCTGCTCGCCGTCGATGCCGGCGGTGCCGTGGGGACGCAGCAGGTAGAGGGTGCGCATAGGTGGAGGCCGGGGGCCTCCTAAGGGTTCCCGGGGGCGGTCCGGTTGGTGGTCTGTCCGGCCTAAGGCAAGTGGATTGGTCGTTCGCACATAACGGCGGAAGAGTTGTCTCCGCGATCGATATCTTGAGCACAAGCCAGGGAGACAGGCGAACCGGCAGCAACCATGGGCATTGATATCTGGGGCTACCGCCGCATCCGCAAGCTGGAGGAGAAACCCGGGGATGGAACTCCCTGCTTCTCTGCCCCCTATCTGGGGGAGGCCCGAGCGGATTACGTCGCCGGGCTGGAGTCCGGCGCCTGCTACGCCTATGCCGAGAAGCACTGGTTCTATGGCGGAAAAAGCGAGGGCTTCTATGAGTGGATGAGGGACGTCCTCGGCATTGTGGCTGGACACAATCTGGCCTTTGAGCGGTGGGAGGCCTTCCACAACAACTGGCGCAACCTGCCCGTGGCGGAGGCCAGGCGCCTGTGGGCGGAGACCAGGGATACCCTCCCCTTTCATGAACTTCACTACTTCAATGACTGGGAATCCCCGATGCTGAATGCGGTGGTCTGCCGCAACCTCGCGGCAGATTTCGCCGAACTGGAGCCGAAGGCCATGGAGCTGCTGGGGCCTTCCTCCTGGTTCGGCCGGCTCTACACCGACATGCGCCGGGCCGTGGAGTTCGCCGCCGATGATGGCGCGCTGCTGATGGGGTGATCAGGACCCCAGATGGGCTCGCGCGAGCGCTCCGAGATGAGCGATCGAGCGGCACACCTTGCCGTTGGGGCCAAGGTTGGCCTCCATGTCAGCACGGGACTGCGCAGCCCTGCCATCCCCGAACACGCTCGGCACGAAGGCCAGCAACCTGGCGCTCGGACCCAGCAGGCTAAAGACGTCGGAGGCTTTCCTGGAGAGTTTCTGGCCGGGGCTCCCGGCCATAGTCTTGGCCTCCACCACCAGCGTCCGTGCACCGCGGGTGGCCACCAGGTCGAGCTCCACATTGCCGGATGTCCTTCCCGTCACTGTGGCACTGAGCGCCAGGCGCACGCCCGGCAGCTTTTTCACAGCACTCGCCACCTTGGCCAGCGCCAGCTCCTCCAGCCAGCCGTTCTGAACCAGGTACTCCAGGGGCATCTCGATCATGCCGTTGCCCTTGAACGCGAATCCAGGTGGCAGGGTGGCCGGCGCCCGGTGGGGCTGGAAGCGTCGCTGGGGACGGGAAACATTCGATCGCCAGGTGCCCTTCGTGATCGCTTTCGCCAGCTGTTGCCACACCATGGCCCGCTCGCGCACAGCCTCGTCCAGCTCCTCCGGGGTTCCTGCCCAGCTTGCAACGACCCGTGCCTCCGGACGGGCCCAGGCGATCACCTCGCGGGGATCAATGGACACGGCTTCGGCCTCCGGCACCTTCTCCCCCGTGTCCGCATCCAGCAGGGCCCCGGCCGCATTCAGGTACACCGCGCGTCGCCGCCCGGGGGGCAGGGACGCGGCCAGGCCCCGCGTGCCCTCCCAGAGCCCGAGCGACATCGGTTTGGTGCCACCGCTGAGGTCCACGACCAGTGGTGTGCCGTCCGGAACATCCGCCAGCGCTGCGGTGACGGCCTGAGCCGTGGCATCGAGGCGGTCGGGGTCGGCGGCAACGAGCTCAGGACGGGGCAGCCCATGGTCTGCAAGCTGGCGCTGGACGACCTCGGCCACCGGTCGGGTGCCGACGCTGTGCACCAGCAACGTGCGATCCGGCCGGAAGGCCCGGGCCGCCACCACGATGCTGGCCGGTGCCCGACCGACGATGCCGATGAGAAGGCTGGTCATGGCTGCAGAAAGCCCCGTTTGCCTCGATGGATGTTCGCACCAGCGGCACGCCATCCGATGTTGACCCGCTGCAAGCTTTGGGGCGACCCAGTCGTGCGACGGCGATGGCCACGTCCCTGCGTTTTCATCTGCTGATCGGCCCGCCGCTCAGCGGCCGAACAGCGGTGGCGGGCCGTCTGGCGTCGCGCCTGGAGGCTCGGGGCCGTGAGGCTCTGACGTTGACGTTCCGTGAGGCGCTTCAGAAGGAGCTGGAATTGTTGCCCCTATGGCGCACGGGTTGGCCCCATCATTGGATCAAGAAAGCGGCTGGTCTGGGGGTCATCGCCGCCGTTGACCCGGGAGGGAGGGATCCGCTGGATGTCGTCATCGATGGAATGGCGATCACCCGCGCCCAGCGGTTGCGCTACATGCTGATGACGGATCAGGCGGTCCCGATCGAGTGGATCGGCTGGTGGCTGCACACGCCTCTGTCCATCTGCCTGCGGCGCAACGCCAGGCGGGCTGCGGACAGCTTGCCGCAGCGGGCCATCGTCGAGGCCTTCTGGCAGCTGCGGGATCGCCAGGCCATGCCGTCGATCGAAGAGGGGTTCAGCGCCCTTGTGCACCTCGACCCGTTCGAGTTCTTCCTCCGCAACGACGGTCATGCGCTTGACCAGATTCTGGATCTCCTCCTTGATGATCTTCCCGGTTGCTGCGCGGAGGTGATCGCCCAGCGGGAGGAACTGCAGCTGCATGCCTACTCTCGTCTGATCGACTTCGAACGGCTGATGGAGGATCTGGCTGAGCGACTCATGCCCGGGAGTCGTTCACGCGACCTCATGCAGACGAGCGATCTGGGCCATTGGCGTCAGCTGCTTGAAATCATCGAGTATTCAAAGGATCTCGCCTGGATGATCGACCAACGGTTGTTGCATCCCCACGCGCCTGGCCAGAGTGCGGATCCCATCCGTGCTCCCGAGCCGACGGACCAGACCCGTCGGCACCGGGGCGGTTGGCATCGCTACGCCGATGCCAGGGCCTTCGAGGCCTTCATGCAGGAGCTGCGGCTGTTTCTGTACAGCTCACCGAACGACCCCCACCCATCCAGCCCCGAGCTTCAGGAGTTGATCGATCGCTACAGCCTGCAGCCATGGGGTTTTGCCAAGGTGCCCGGGGAAGGGACGATCCAGTCATGACGCCAGCCGACCCCAGCCCGCTGCAGATCTACGAACGGGTCAGCCAGGCGGGCAGCTTTGCCAGCCGGGCCGGCCAGGGCACCATGGCCCTGGTGCGGGAGCTCGACGACGGCGTGGTGGAGAAATCCGACCGCCGCGATGAGCTGCCGCTGGTGGCGCGGGAGTTCATCATCACCGAGCATCTGCGCGGCACCGGTGTGGTGCCGCAGGTCGACCTGGATGAGGGGCTCTACGGCTACCCCCTCAGCTTCCAGATGGAGAAGATCAACAACGGCGGCACCTTGAAGGACTGGCTGCTGTTCCACAGCCATTCGCCCATCCCCAAGGGGGTGTGGGCGGAGATCTTCCAGGGGGTGAGTGAGGGGATCCGCGCGGTCTGGGCGGCGGGAGTGCTGCAGGGGGATCTGCACGTGCGCAACGTGGTGATCGGCACCGATGCGAGCGGCCGGCGGCTCAAGCCCCACATCATCGACTTCGGTGTGGCGGTGATGGACGAGGAACCCTTCGAGGCCCTGGCCCACGGCCTTGGCCTGGCCGATGGGGTGGCGGCATCGCAGCAGTGGTTCGAGCGCCAGATCCGGCCCCGCTATGACGACCCCAGTGATGAGAAGGCCTTTCTGATCAGCGACATCCAGGATTGGATCAACACCCTCAACATCCAGGATCTCGATGGCCTGCTCGCCGACTTCCGGCGCGGGCTGCGGACCTGAGGGCTGTCGCCATCGGCGAATGCCGCATCGGAGCGGCGGCGAAACCAGCAGTAAATTGTCCGCGTTCACCCCATCACGGCGAGGGATGCCGGCCTATCGGCCCCGAACTGTCGATGGTGAACTGCTGGATCGGCTCGGTTCCGCAGGGGCGGTGGTGATCGAGGGCCCGAAGGCCTGCGGCAAAACCATGACGCCGACCCAGCAGGCCGCTTCCAGGGTTCTGCTGGACGTGGACCTCGCCGCTCGGCAGGCACTGGCCGTTGACCCAGCGCTGGTTCTGGAGGGAGCCAGGCCGCGGCTGCTGGATGCATGGCAGGTGGAGCCCGGTCTGTGGAATCAGGTGAGGCGGGCGGTGGATATAGGAGATCAGGCGAACCCGCTTAGACTGAACAGATTATCGGCGTCAACTGATGGGGACCCCTGCCACACCAGAGACGAGTAGACCTGTTATCCGCAAATTCGCCCGATCAATCGATTTACCAACCCGCGCAAAGCATCTTAATGACCTGCAGACATCTTTACGTATCTCTCCATCCATCAGGAGACGTTGCCTATTCATTCTTCAGGCATGATTCAGAATACATGCTTTCCAGATACTTGGTGGAACATCCTGCTGACAAGGTATCCATAACTGGAGGACAGGAGCTGACCAATCATGGTTACCGCCATTCCGTTACCCCGGAAGGCTTCCTGCTTCTTGAGTGGGATCGCATTCGAGAAGATGAAACCCGCCTGGGTCGTGGCATCAACTATGTGAAACATGGACGCATGGAGCGAATTCAAGGCTCTCCAGCCCTTTGGCGCTACACAGAGCAATTCAAGATCAAGTGGCTCGCACCTAGCGATACGTTCGAACTGCGGTTGCACCAACCGAATGACCGCATCAGTGCCGTCAAGACCATGTCACGCGCCGAGTTCGTCATGGACTCCCATGGAAGAGTCGCAACCCAGGGGTACCGCAGGAAAGGGTGGCGCACGGGCTATCCAGGGTACGCGATGGCCTTGACGCCTGCCCAATTGTCAGGCGTTGTCTTTCATGGCTCGGGCACCCTGCAGGTGAACTGGGTTCTTGAGTCAGCGCAGTAATAGATGCCGAGCATGTTCTTCCGGGAGCCCACAACATTCACCCATGACGACGCTTCACCACCGCATTGTCAACATCAGCAAGCTGGGTAGCCATGTCAACCTCAATCTTTGACGAACTCGTTTGGCTGGATGAAGCACGCAACCCATTCGGGGTGAGGTGTCTGGATTGCCGGAGATATTCGCAGACCATGCTGGCAGGCCTGAGAAATCGGAACGATTTATCGCTGTACATTTCGCTCAGGAAGTCAGTTGGAAAGCAATATATTGGCAAGCTCCCACTCAATCTGGTTACGGCGCCCTGTGATCTATCTTATCCTCTGCCTTAGAGGGTCAAGGATGGTCCTTTGTTTATCAGTGACGTCCTGGAGGATATGTGGGACATCTTTCTGCAAGGGAATTATCTCTTCATCGCACGAAGCTGGGACGCCAGGCTGGTGTTCCGGGCTAGAATAGATTTCTCGGAGACCAGAGTCAACATCTCTGTCGTCGATGCCAATCCTCACTATTCATCTCTAAACTCTATCTTTGATGTCCGCCATGTGGTATTTCTGGTTAAGAACCATTTGTTTAAACGAAAAGCTCCTCATCCCCTGCCAGAGGCGTGGCCGAGTGACAAGAAGTCTATTGCCATGTATTCCTTCTGATAGCACGGGCGCTGGGCCGCTTTTGCCACCTACGAGGACACTGCTCGGATTCGGATGACGTGAATTCCCATTGCCGTTTCGGGTGCAGGTGATGGAGCGCGACAGGGCAGCCATGGTACAGAGAGGTCCGGCGATCGGTCATTCCCGGCACCAAGACGTAGGGAACCCTTGTGATGATGGTTCCGCGACCGCCTGGAACAGCTCCGCCCACTGGACATGAGCAGATTGACGCTCTTCAACGCGCTCCCGTCAAGGTCGGGGTCCTGGGGCAGCCTTTGGACAGGGAGGCGTGCCTGGCCAGCCTCGCCGCCGCTGGGTTTGTCAGTGCTGCTGGCAGGGGCGTTGGGACCCTGATCCCAGCTCCCGCTTCGGATCCTGCTGTACTCAGGACGACTCCTCCAGCTGCCGGATGCGATCGCGGAGCTCGCGGTTGGTGTCGTTGAGCTCATCGATGCTGCGGCGGGCTTCGTGGTGCAGCTTCTGAAGCCGAGCGGCGTTCTGGCTCGCCAGCCGCTCCACACTCGCCAGCCGCTGGTTCTCGGCTTCCAGCTTCGCGACCACGGCGCGCAGATCCGACCAGGTGTGCTGCCGGTAGGGGTCGTCCGCCGCCGGGGGCGAATCTGCCGGGGACTGGGGGGTGTAGTCCGTGAACAGTTCGTCGGAGAACCTCACCCGCTGGCCCAGATGGGGGATCAGCCGATCGTAGGCATCGTGCTGGGCAAACCAACACAGGTGGAACTGACCGTCCTCGGTGTAACCGGCAAAGCGCCAGGGATTGTGCCCGCGCGGGTAGTACTCCAGGTTGCTGTTGAACTTGCTGTCCCGGTGCTGGCTGCGCCAGATCGAGCTGGTGAGCTTCAGCAGGTGGTGCTCCACCTCCCTGCGCAGCGTGGCATCGAGGCCCGCCAGCTCCCGCTGCGCCCGCTCCGAGATCCGCAGGGTTTCGCCGCCGGGTCCGCGTCTGCTGAGGGCGGAGATCAGAGGCGAGAGAGAGCCGAGACGGCCATCGGTGGCGTCGGGCACGATCTCCAGGAAGCTGTCGAACAGGGGCGCCTCCTCCGGGAGGAAGCCGGGAATGCGCCGCTGAAACTCGCCGACCTCGAAGATGCCGGTGGCATCGGCCCACGACAGGGCAGGAAGGGCGCGCTCGAACAGATCGCTGGCCAGCTCCAGCGGCAGCGGCGGCAGGGAGATCACCGTTTCGGCGAACTCGAACACGTACACCACCGGTGCACGGAAGATCATGCCCAGCACCGTCAGAAAGGGCACCACCCCCTTGAAGCCGCCGTTGGGGCAGAGCACACAGCCACCGGTGTACTGGCGCTGGGGATCCTCGAGGTAGTGGATCAGCCGCCGGGTGAGGTTGCTGAGGCCGGTGTGGCGCAGGGTGTGCGCGTCGCGCACCTGCAGGCCCTGAACCCGCTCGATCGCAACATCTGCCACGGCGAAGTCAGCCTCGATCACCCGCTTCAGTTCCTCGGTGCAGGCGCGACCTTCGGCCGTGTCGGTGGAGAACAGCACCACCTCGTCATCGGGCTGCACCGGCAGGCGGTGCAGGATGTTCAGTTCGGCACTGGCGCGCACACGGCCGGCTTCTGCACCAAGGTCAAACCCTTTGAGGCGCTCGCGGATCTGCTCCCGCAGGTCGAGGGCCTCCTCCTCCCAGGTGGTGGCGCGTCGCTGATAGGAGCTGAGGGCCGCTGTGCCATTGGCGATCGAGGTGCCGGTGGTGAGCAGGAGGGTGCGGGGCATGGGGCCAAAGGTGTTCGCCGTTTTGATTCAGATGTCCCCCGTCCCTTTCGCCTGCAGGACCGGGCTGCGCGCGTGGAGTTTAGGTGGGGCCTGTTCTTGCCGATCAAGAAGCGGGCCTGGAATGGCACGTGGCGGAGGCTCAGGGATGAAGGGGACACCGCCGTGTGCGGACGGCCTCAGCCAGCTGCCGTTCATTGATCACCGGAAAGCCCCAGAATGCACTCAGCCGGCTGGAGTCTTCGGCGGGAAGATCAAGAATGACAAGCATGGCCTGATGGGGCTGGATCGAGAGGCGCTTGATGTGATCCGAGAACTTGCGAAGATGGGCATTGTAGTCGCCGCCTGATTTGCACTCCACCAGCAAGGGATCGCGATTGATGAGAACGAGCAGATCCAACTCATGCTTCGCGCCGTTGGGAAAGATGATTTTGGTATTCATCAGCCAGGCCAGATCCTTGCGTTGCGGCAGCAGGGCCTTCTGCAGGCTGATGCACACGAAACGCTCGAACCAGCCGCCGCTGAAGAAGGAACGGATGTCGCCCCGATCCTGAACGGTCACCTGCAGCAGCTTGCTGCCCTTGCGATAGCGGTATTCGGCCAGCAGGGAATCCTTGAGCAGACCGCTGCAGACGCGTGTCATGCCGCTGATCTGGTCCTGGCTGGCGCTGCGCAGATCAAAGCTCAGACCCCTGCCATTGGAGACCGCCCAGTTCAGGCGCTTCAGCAGGGGCAGCAGCAGGGGCTGGCCCTGCTTATCCCGCACGGCCTTGCCGAGGACCAGGGCCTGTCGATCGAAGATCGGATCCCTGGCGGGATCCGGCGTTGCATGGCTCACGACGGTGATGCCCCGGTCCGCCAGCCAGGAGACAACGGCGGACGCCGGAGCCTCGGCAGACGATGTCGAGGGGGAGCGGGGCGAGGGAGGACGAGGGGGCGCAGCCCCCGGGGCAGCTGCGACCGCTGGCACCGTGAGCCGAGGCGGCGCAACGGTGCCTGCTGACCCGGGTTCCGCTGAGAGTTGAACAGCAGCGGCTGAAGTGCTCCGTCGGCGCCGCCGCAGCAGCGCGGAGCAGGCGCCCGCTCCCACCCCGCCACCAACCAGCCCGACCGCCGCCGGATTGGGTGCCAGAGCGGACGTTGCCGCTCCAAGGGCGACCGATGCGAGGCCCACCAGCAGCGAACCCTTGATCCAGTCTCCCCTGGGCGACGCGTTCATTCAGCGAATGGCCTGTCCAGGCCCGGACCAAGGCGCTCCGATGGGGGAAACGTATGGCATCACCACATCGCGCAGAGTGGGGCTGGGGATGTGAGGTTAGTCGGATTTCAGGGCCCTGGTCTGACTGTTTGCACAACGACAAGGCTTGCGGAAGTCATTCCAGGACGACTGTGATCAAGCCCAGACGAGCGCGTTATCCGGGACTTGAGAGCGTGTGTGTTTGGTGGGCCGTCTTTGCATGATGTGCAACTTCCCCGGATGAACAAGTCATCCGGAGCCCAGTTCCTGATGTGGCGGCACCGCCGCCGCAACAGCAAGTTTCAACTTTTCCGGATGAACAAGTCATCCGGAACGTGGGCGTCGTGACTGTGGAACTTACGAAGTCCCGGCGTTTCAACTTCCCCGGGTGAACAAGTCATCCGGAGCTCGACCGAAGACGGAAGCGTTTGGGTCGAACCGGAGCAGTTTCAACTTCCCCGGATGCACGAGTCATCCGGAACAGTTCATCAGCAACGGCATCTCCGTCGCCGGAACCGAGTTTCAACATCCCCGGATGAACAAGTCATCCGGAACTCCGGCCCCAAAAAGGCCTGCGGCGCAGCGGGTTGAAGGCCTGTTTGCGTGCAGCCCCAGTATGGACGCTTCCAGGAGACCTGACAAGCCTATGGAAAACCCCGAAACCCCTTGCGCTGCATGACAGCGCGCAGCTCCACGGAAGAACGGCGGTTTGCGGTGATTCCGGGGCTGCGCGCATCGACCGCAAGACGCCTCACGCTCCTCAGGGCCAGGCTTCTGCCCGGCGGCCCGATCCGCGCGCAGCTTCCTTCAGTGCCTTCGGGAGCGTCCGGCTGGATCTTCGCAGCAACGCGTTGATCGATCAGGTTCAGGCCCGGGAAGCTGATCGGACACCGCCGCAGGCAGGACCATGACGAACTCCATCCGCACCAGCCAGCCCCGCCGCACCCACCCGGTCCTGCGGGACAAAGGGCCGCTGGCACTGGGCAGCATCCACGGCCAGGTGGCCCGCTTCAGCGGGGTGGTGGATCGCTTCGGTGGCAAGGTGAAGCTCGGGACCATTGTCCCGACGCTCTGCATCCGCTCGTTGCGGCACACCGCCAGCGGCCGGGTGGTGGAGCCGGAGCATGCCTGGTTCCGCCTCAGCCAGGAGTGGAGCGATCTGGCGCTGCAGCCCGGTGATGCGGTGCAGTTCACCGCCAAAGTGCATCGCGTCACCAAGGGTTGGCAGGACGGGGCCCGCTCCGGCAACGGTGGCGCCCGGGTGCGGGAGCAGGTGATCGGCTTTGCCGGCCAGGTCCGCGACGTGGTGGTGACCCGCCGGGCCCCCCGTCCGATCGATCCGGCGCTGGAGCTGCGCCGTCAGCTCCAGGAGCGGGAGGCCAGCCTCACCGCCGCCGATCGCCAGAAGCTCTGTCTGGCGCTTCAGGTGTCCCATGGGTTGCGGGCCCTGCGGCTGCAGCAGCGCCGCACCCGGCTCGCCCTGGCCTGGGCCCTGGGGCTCGGCCTGTCCGCCGGCGCCCTGCTGGGATGGACCGTGGCCAGCCTTGAGCGGGGCCCGGTCATGGAGTCCGCGACTGCCCCACCCGAAAGGGGTAGCCGGTGAGGGCGGACAGCTTCTGGGCAAAGTTGGTGGCCTCCCCCACGCTGGAGAAGCTGGCCACCTGCACGGCGCCCTCTGCGGTGATGAAGGCATCGCCGCAGTGGCGGCTCCGCACCAGGCTCAGCGTTTCGGGCGGCCCCAGCACCGGCCACCAGCTCGCCCCGGCCACGGGTGAGGACCCGCAGCTGGCTTGCCAGGACGCCAGCGCCTCGGAGCCCGCCCCCGCGCCGGGAGGCGCCTGCTCGGCCAGGCGCGGGTTGCGTCGCACCACCTCCACGGCAATACCGCACACCGCCAGAGCGAGAACGATGGCGAGGAGGATCAGGCCGGCGCGATCCGGTGGCGGCTCGGCCTGTGGCTCCCTGGGTGCCGCCGGCGGGATCGCTGCCGCGGACGCTTCCTTCCTGGTCGGCTGCTCCGCGTAACGGCCGCGGAAATGCTCCCCCGGAGTGGGCCCCTGGGACGGCGTCATGGCTGCGGCAGCTCCCCTTTGAGAAACTCGAGCTTGGCGCGATCAATGGCGTTGATCAGGAAGTAGCACTCGTCCAGCGTCAGGCTCAGTGCCGGGACCAGCATGCAGTGGCCTCCCGTGGATTCGATGGCGATCGACTTGCGGCGGCCGAGGAAGTAGGCCGCCACAAAGCAGGCCGCAAGGAACAGCAGGAATCCCGCCAGCCCGCTGCCTGCTCCCTGGGAGGCCCCAGCCACCAGGGCGACCAGCAGCAGAATCGCTGCGATCGCCAGCAGGCCCGGTTTCGAGATCACCCGCAGGCCCGTCGACGCCACGGCATCCAGGGTGATGCTGTCGAGCTGGGGATCGGAGGCGATCTGGAAGCGATGCCGCACCCGGTAATTGGTGAGCTGCAACGACACCTTGGCGCTTTCGAGATTGACTTCTTCCCCGGGAAGTAACGAGAGGGACCCTGCCATCGACGCCATGGAAACCACATGGCCAACCTTACCCAGCTCGCGGGGAATCGGTTGGGGTGATTTCGGTTGTACGCACGAAAAAGCCAGCCGATACCGACCGATCTGCGCTACCTGTAGCTGCGGCCGATGCGATCCGAACGCCCCATGATTCGCGGTCACCTGATGATCGGTCCGCCCGCCAGCGGCAAGTCGCAGCTGGCGGCCGTGCTTGCCGGCCTGCTCACGGAGCCGGGGCAGCCGCCGCCGTTGCTGCTCACGGCCGATGAGCGCCTCCAGGAGCAACTTCGCCAGGCCATCGACGCTGGTCGCAGCGTTATCGTCGACGGCTCCCATGTCACCCGGCCCTCGCGGCTGGAGCTGATCCAGGCAACGCCATGGCCCCAGCCGGTGGAATGGATCGGCTGGTGGCTCACCACGCCGCTCGAGTGCTGCCGGCAGTGGAATCGCCACCCAGGCCGGCAGGAGGTGGGTGATGGGGAAGTGGAGAGCGCCCACCACCATCTCAACGCCAGCAAGGCGTTCCAGCCGGGCCGACAGGAGGGATTCGCGGCCCTGGTGAAGATCGATCCCTCCGGCGCTGGTCAGGAGGGGATCGGGCCGCTGGTGCGGGCCCGCCTGGCGGGCCTGGCCACCTCGATCTCCCAGGGCCGCCGGCGTTCACCGAAGCGGCAGAGCCTCCATGGCTATTCCCGCCTGCTCGATTTCGAGCGGCTGATGCATCTTCTGCAACTGCTGGGCGAGGGTCAGGCGCCCACCGCGGTGGAGGCGGCTGTGCTCCTGGAGCAGCGCCATGGCCGCTGCTATGCCGACGGGGCGGCCATCGCCGCGGATCTGGCCTGGCTGGAGGCCCAGGGATTCGTCAGTGCCACCCCGGTGACCACCCTGATCGTGCCGCCGGCCTGTGCGGTCGTTGATGAGCATCTGGGTGGCTGGTGCAGTTATGGCGATCGCGACAAGTTCCGCCAGCTGATCACCTTCCTGCGCCATCTTCTGCATCACCCCTTCGAGCGCCCCGGCAAGGACGACGACGATCAGCAAGGTCGCGCCAGGCGAACGTCCGGGCCCGACAAGGTTCTTTATGAGCACCTCGGCCAGCAGCTCACCACGCTCTACCCGGAGATCTTCCCCTGGGGCGGCTGGCGCCACTCCCTCCACAACGATGTGACCGACGTGATCCATGCCTACGGACTCTCCAACGGCCATGCGCGCATGGGCTTCACGATCGGCACGTCGCTGCTGAGTGCCCAGGAGCTGGTCGAGATGCACAACATCGTTCTCGACGCCACCACCCGCCAGCACGATCCCTCGCCGGCGGGTTACGAACTGCGCGACAAGCTCCAGCACTGTCTGCCGCGTGCCGGCATCGCCATCGACGATCGGCTGCCCGTGCGCGCCACGGCCAATCGCTCGATCGTCGACCCGGAGCTGGTGGCGCCCCATGCCCTCACGCGTCATGCCAGGGAACTGGAGCAGGCCATCGCCAGCCGGGAGCCGATCGTGATCGCCAAGCTGCGCCATGCCGGCCGTTTCCAGATCGAAGAGTCCGCGCCGGCCACGGCCACGCGCGGCGACACCGGCCCCTGGACCGTCTGGCCGCTGCAGCTGCTCTTTCACAACGTCGCCTGGTATCTGGCCTATGAGATGGAGCCGGAGCCCGGCCAGAGCCACGGCCGCCTCCGCACCGACCGTCTCGACTGGCTGGAGTGGCGCCCATCGCCGACCACCGCGCCCCCGCCCCGATCCCATGCCGTCCAGAAGGCCAGCGTGGACCTGCTGGGTCGGCTGATCAAGCGCAGCGGCGGCATCCACTTCGGCCGCGACGCCAGGCTGCAGTGGCTGATCGGTGGCACGAACGCGAGACGGGCCCGCGAGGCCATGTCGGTCCTGCGCTTCCGCTGCAACGAGCAGGTGTTCCCCTTCTTCATGGCCGGGACGGCTCGGTTCCCGGGCCAGATGCGCCTGTCGAAGCGCCGTCTGAACGATCCCTGGCGCCACCGACCCGAGGCGGAGGCCCTGCATCAGATCGCCCCGGACCTCAACGACGCCGACCACCCCTATCCGGTGGAGATCCGGCTGCCGCCCTGGACCCTGAAGGAGGACGTCGACTTCCGCCGCTGGCTGTTCGGCTTCGGCGATGCCATCTACATCGAGAGGCCGGAGGAGCTGCGGATCATGCAGGTGAATCAGGCCAGGCGCCTGATGGCCACCATCGCCGCCAAGGCGGAGGCGGAGAACGCCGCCAGGCTCGAGGCCTGGGAGCGCCAGCCATGACCCGGCGATTCCGCGAACGCGAGGGCCCTTTCGGCGGCCGCTACTGGGAAGACGAAGAGGGCAACAGGATCCACGAACGGGAAGGGCCGTTCGGGGGGCAGTACACCGAGGACGACGAGGGCCGCAAGGTGCAGGAGCGCACCGGCCCCTTCGGCGGCCGCTATGTCGACGATGGCGAGGGCGGCCGGAGCTCCGAAATCCCCGGGCCCCAGGGATCCACGTTCGTGGACGAGGAAGGCCAGCGGACCCGGCACGACACCGGGCCCTTCGGGGGACGGCAGGTGGTCACCGACAGCGACACGCCGATCCTTCCGGAGCGGCCCGCCCGGCCGACGCGCTTCTCCCTGCCGCGCCCCAGCCCGTCGAGCTCATCCGGCGACGATGCCTTCAGCGGGATCGCCTTCCTGGTCGGGGCCCTGCTCGTCCTGTTCCTTGTGTTCCTGTTCCTCTACATCGGCCTGCCGATCCTGGCCGGTGTCTGGCTGGCCAAGTTCACCAACCGCCGCTGGGTGGAACCGGTGGCCGAACGCCACCGCTGGCGCTGGGCGATCCTGCCCGCCGTCTTCGCGGCCGGTGCCCTGCCCACCAATGAGCTGGTGGCCACCGGTTTCGGCGCCCTCCAGTGCCACGACCCCCAGAGCGTCTCCTGCGCCGACTACCGCCGCAACCCCACCCCCACCGTTCTCGGCCTGCACCGCTGGCTGGTCCAGCGCGACAGCCCCATGGCCCAGCCCACCCAGCCGCCGGTGGCGTACCAGCCCTCGATGCAGCAGCCGCTGCCCCAGCCCACCCAGCCGCAGGCGCCGCCGCCGAACCAGAACGAAACCCTGGGCTGGCTGACGGCCCGGGACCCGGCGGCCCGCATCAACCTGCGCCAGCAGCCCGGTGCCTCGGGCGCCTCCCTCGGCTACGGCCTCGTCGGCGACCAGGTGACCATCACCGGCACCGCCACCGGGAACGATGGCCAGGTCTGGAGTTTCGTCCGCTTCCCCAACGGCCGTGCCGAGGGCTGGATCCGGAGCGACTTCATCGCGGCTTCCCCCCAGACCGCCGCGCCGTCGGCCTCCGGGCCCGCGGCACGCCCCCTCGAGCAGGCCGAGGCCATCGGTCTCATCGAGCGATGGCTGGGCGCCAAGGGCCGCGTGTTCGCCCCGCCCTATGACATCAGCGCGATGGACGGCGTGGTGGCGGAGGGGCCCCTGCGCCACGACATCACCAAACCCAACGGCTCGATCGACTGGCTGCGCGCCAACGGCAGCCAGTACAGCTACCAGCGCAACCGCATCTCCGGGACCACGGCGATGAATCTCGGCGGCACGCCGCCGTCGATCACCGTGACCATCGACGAGCAGTCGACCCTGCAGGGGCCGAAGGGCAGCCGCACCACCAGCTCCAACCACCCGTTCCTGTACACCTTCGGCTGGCAGGACGGCCGCTGGCAGATCCTGGACGCCAGGAAACTCTGAACCCCTTTGGTTGTTCGCACCAACGGGCCGCCAGCCGGTGGTCGTGCACACGATGCTTCCGATGGTGTTCCTTTGTTGCCGATGACCCACCAGCTCGACCTGCTTGCCAGCGAGCCCCCGCCCCCTCACGGCGCCCTGCGGGAGCTGCGCGCCCAGGGGCTGGCCCTGCGCCACGGTCCCGGCTGGCTGCCCGAGGCCGACCGGCACCTGGCCGCCCTGCGGGATTCCGTGCCCTGGAAGCAGGAGCGGATCACCCTGTTCGGCCGCAGCCACCCGATTCCCCGCCTCACCTGCTGGATGGGGGATCCCGGCTGCCACTACACCTACAGCGGCGTGCGCAACGCCATCGAGGCCTGGTCGGCGCCGGTGCTGGCGATCAAGGCGCTGGTGGAGGCCGCTGCCGGTTGCCGCTTCAATTCCCTGCTGCTCAACCGCTACCGCGACGGCAACGACAAGCTCGACTGGCATGCCGACGACGAGCCGGAGCTCGATCCCGGCCAGCCGATCGCCTCGCTGAGCCTCGGGGCAGCGCGCAGCTTCCGGCTGCGGCCCCGGGATCCGGCCGCCAACCCCGCAGCGCCGCTCACCCTGGAGCTGGGCCACGGCGACCTGCTGATCATGGCGCCCCCCACCCAGCGGCACTGGCTGCACCAGGTGCCCCGGCGGCTGCGCGTCCGGCAGGAGCGCCTCAACCTCACGTTCCGCGTCATCCGAGCCGAGGCCGTCCGCCATGTATGACGTGCTGATTCCTGGGGTGCTGGAGCAGTTCACCCCTGCCGCCACCACCGAACGCGGCTTCCTGGAGCAGGTCCAGCAGGCGGACATCCGCCTGGTGGAGCACTTCCGCACCCACGGGCCCGTGTCCCCGGAGATCTACACCGATCCCCTGATCCGGGCCGCCTACCTGCTGCGCCACCTGGGCCACTACACCCTGCAGATGGGCGACCTGCTCACGGCCCTCGATGGCCGCCCGGAGGTCGCCGCCGTGCTGGGCCGGCGCCGGCTGCGGCTGGCCGCCCTCTGCGGCGGACCCTGTCCGGAGGCGATTGCCCTTTCCTGCCTGCACCGGCAGCTGGGCGGCGTCGCCATGGATGTCACCGTGCTCGATCGCAACGCGTCCCACTGGGACGACTGCTGGCCGATCACCGGCGCGATCGCCGGCAACTACCCGGAGCACCCCAGCGTGCGGATCACGGGCGTGGTCACCGATCTGTTCAGCGCCACGATGGCCGCGGCTGAGCGCCGGGCCCTGGCCGGGGCCGATGTGTTCACCACCATGAACTGCCTCAACGAGCTGGTGGGGCTCGGGATCGGGCGCGTGCGGCAGGGGCTGCGCCGGCGCCTCGCACTGCTCAGGAGCGGCACCCTGGTGCTGGCCAGCGATCAGGCCGGCTGCGGGGATTGCACCCGGGGGCTGACCCTGCTGCGGCAGCTTCTGGAGGAACAGGGCGCCCGGATCCTGCTGGATGATCAGGGGCAGGTGCATGCCGTGGAGAATCGCCTGGGGCTTCCCCAGGGCATCGCCTGGATGTACGGAGCCGCCAACGAGAACCGCTTCCGGATCAAGGTGAAGACTCTGCGGCTGGCCGCCGTGCTGGCCTGACGGTCGTTCGCACGGAACCCCGCGCTTTCCGGCTCCATCGGCGAGAGGCTGTACAGCCCTTCTTCAACAGACGCCATGACCCGACGCGGCTCCTGGGAGCAGTTCCACACCTTCATCCGCTGGAACCAGACCCCGACCCTCCCCACCCCTGCTCCTGCCGATGACGACGCCATCGTTCCGGTGGTGATCCCGCTGCCCCGGCCCCGGTGTGCCCAGCGGAGGCGGCCTTAACCCGCAGCGCCTGGCTTGTCCCGGTTCTGGGCCAGCAGTTTCTTGACGCGGTTCGTGTCCTTGAACTCCGTGTCTTTGTCGGGGTTCTTCTTCATGGAGATGTCCTTCCAGCCGCCGGGTGTGGCGCGCATCGTCGCCTCGATCCGCTGCAGGACGGCCCGCTCGACCGCCGGCTGATCCTGCCAGCGGCCGTCTTCCACCGCCTTGATCCAGACGCGGTAGGGAGCCGTCTGAGGTGCCGCCTGGGCGATCTCCTCCAGCTCCCGATCGAGGGGATCCATGCTGGCCAGGCGCTCCTGCTCGTGCTGCGCCTTCAGCTTCGCCGCGCTGCGCCGCTGCTCCTCCTGGCGCAGCTCGTCGCTCTTCTCCGGCTCCAGCACCATGCGGCCGTAGCCCACGGCGGTCTTGGCGCCGGCACCGGCCCAGGTGAGCGATTCGATCAGCCAGGTCTCGACATTCTCCAGATCGCCCTCGGCCAGCGCTCCGCAGGGCACCACGGTGAACAGCAGCCGCATCCCCGCCGCGGTGATCAGGAACGGCACCGGCGTGGGTGATTTCCAGTCGCCGGGGGGATCGGCAGGGCTCCAGCCGGCGTAGTGGGGGGTGAGCACGTCGGCCTCCACCCTGACGGGGGCGATCGGCACCGCATCGAGAAAGCACACCTGGCCGGCCTGAGCCGGGGCGCCGAACAGGCGATCGAGAGTGTCCTGATCCGGCTTGGGATCGGCGTGCTGCTTGGCCCAGGCGCGCACCATCCCCTTGATCGAGCTGCCCGGCAGGTAGGGCGTGCCGAGGGTGGGGTGCCAGGCGAAACCGTTCTCCACCGGATGGCTGCGGCCCAGGCCGGTGACGAAACGGCTCTCCGTGCGGAAGACCAGGGAAAGCCCGCCCTGCCGGAGGCTGAGCCGGATGAGTCGGGTGGTGGATTCCTCCAGCTGGGCGGCCCTGCCGTGGGTGTGGCTGGTGAGCGTGGCAATCCAGTCGAGCTTGGGATTGGCGTCCCTTTCGTCATTCCTGTCCGCCTGCAGCGTCCAGCCTGGAACCTTCCACTTATCGCAGAACTTGTCGTACCAGAGGCCGGCGTTGCCGTCGGCCGCACGGCTTGGCTTGGCATCGGCAGCTGGTCGGTAGAGGGGGAGCGCCATCTCACTCCACCTCGCCGCGGGGGAATTCGGCCCGGCAGAACTTCTTGTGCCAGAGCAGCCAGGCGAGGGCTTCGGCCTGGGCGCGCAGATAGAAGGCTTCGTCGTGGCTCATCAGCGCCTGCAGCAGATCGTTCGCGCCGGGGAAGACGCCTCCTTCGCTGCGGCAGAGCCAGGTCTGCAGGCTGCGGTAGAGCTCCTGGTGGGACTTCTTGTCGTCGTTGTCGGGGGACGGCCCGGCGGAGGCCCGCTCGCTGGCCAGGGCCTGGCCCAGCCCGTTCATCACGATCGTCGGCGCGAGCCGGTCGACATAGGCGCGGTAGCTCTTGCGGAACGACTCGGATTTATCTCTGAGTTGCGAGACGCGCTCGAGGGCATCGGCGGCACGCTGCTGCTCGATGGTTTTCATGGCGCACCTCCACGGCCGGCCCGGCGCACGGACACGGCGAACCAGCCCTGGCCGACGGTCTCGTTGCCGCCGGCCTGCAGGTAGGCCCCGTCGGCGGGGAAGAGGGTCTGGAGGGAGGCGACGGAGTCGGCCTGCCGGCCGATCACCAGGGTGTACATGAGCGTGTCCGGAGGAAGGGTCTCCTCGTACCAGAGGTTCTGGCTCTTCTTGGTGCCGTCCTGGAGCACGTTGCGGGCCTGGATGGCCAGCCCGTAGCGCGCGAACCAGGCGAAATCGTTGTCGTGCAGCACGGCGATCTGGCCGGCGAGTCGCTGCCGGCTCGCCTCGTGGGCCAGCAGCGGCTGGATGGCGGAGACCAGCGCCGCCTCGGGCGGCCCCTGGATGGCGAACTGCCGTTCCTCGAGGAACAGATCGCCCGACCCCGCCGCCAGGGCGGAGCCGGAGGCCACCGTGACGGCGGGGGGCAGCGGCGTGAGGCCGGCGCGGGCGAGGTCGCGGCGGAAGCGCTCCAGCAGGTGAGGGCAGGTGAGCCAGCGGTAGGCGCCGGTGAGGCTGCGCACCGGCAGCAGCAGCAGGCGGGCGTCGGACACCAGCAGGTCACCGGCCTGATCCGGCCTGCCGAAGCGCTGCTTGACCTGCTCCTCGTCCTTGATCACGGCTTCGGCCCTGTCGCGCAGGGCCCCCTTGAGGCTGGAGCCGGCGATCACGGGGTAATCGGTGGCGGCCTCACGGGCCACCGGCAGATCGACCACCCCCAGGCTGCGGCCGCAGCCGGGGTGGATGGGGGTCTCGGCAAGGAGTCCGAGCAGGGTGGTGTTCATGGGATCAGTCGGTGGGGGTCAGGCCGGTGTGCCGGTCCAGGTGCCGAGGGCGACGAGGCCGTAGCCCCAGCGCTGGCGGGCGCCGAGGCGGGCCAGGCCGCCGCCGGCCGCCAGGGTGTCGGCCAGGCGCCCCGGGTCGGGGAGCTCGCAGAAGAGCACGCTGCCGGCCGGCAGGAACGACTGCAGGTCCAGGGGGCGGCGGGCGAGCGAATCCCAGCCGCCGATGCGCAGGGGGCGCCCCAGGCAGGCGCTGACGACGCGGGCGTCGCCGAGGTCGGCAAGGGGACGACGGCCGAGGGCCTGGTCGGCGTCGAGATCGAGCGGGGTGAGGGCGATCACCAGCAGGCGGCCGCTGCCGTCGATCGCCGCCTGCGGCGCGGTGAGGGTGAACGGTTGCGTCCAGGGGCTGCACGCGGCCTGGCGGCTCTCGCCGCCGAGCGGCAGCACGCCGCTGGGGGCGTTCCAGTTCCTGTCGGAGGGCGCCAGGGCGATCTCCACACCCAGGCTCACACCCGGCGCCAGGCGCACATGGCGGGTGGTGTAGAGCATGCCGTCGACAGCGGTGCGGCTGCTCCGGTCGCGCTCGATGCCGATGCGGCGTTCCTCCTTCCAGAGGTCGCCACCGGCCACGAGGGCGCCGGACGGCGGGAGCTCTCCCCGCAGCACGCGCTCCAGGCCCGGGAGCGTCAGCCACCAGCCCTCCCCCTCCTTGAGTTCGGCCCGCTCCGGGCCCTGGATCTCCGCGGGCAGCTCGGGCAGGCGGACGGCGGGACCCAGATCACAGGCCACCGGCGGACCGGGCCGCAGCAGGGCCCGGGGGTTCCAGCCGCCGCCCTCGCTGGCGCCCTGCAGGTGCAGGGGCACCGGGAACAGGGGCTCGCCCTGGCGCAGCAGCACGGGGCCGGTGAAGGAGAGCAGGCCGAGATCGTCGGGGCCGGGGCCGAAAGCGGCATTGAGCTCGGCCGGCCAGCGGCCCGAGCCCGTCCAGCCGTTGGCGCGGGCCAGGGCGGCGCGCAGGGCGCCGGTGATCGAAGCGGGATGGGGCGGGAACAGGCCGCCCACCTCCTTCGGCCCGGTGCTCTCCCCCGAGAAGGGGGTGCCGTCGCGGAAGAAGAGGGTGTCGAGCGGTTCGAGCTGCAGGCGCATCAGAGGTCGTCCTCCTGGGCGGGAGCGGCGAGGAAGCGGGCCAGCAGCAGCGCATCGACGCCCACCTCCCTGACGGTGTCGGCGGTGACGGCGCGGGCGGGCGGCAGCAGCGGCAGCAGCAGGTCGGTGAGCCGCTCGCTGAGGTCGTCGACCTCCTGGAGGCCCTGATCCTCCAGGCTGCTGAGCACCTCGGACCGCAGGAAGGCGCGCAGGTCGAGGCCGGCGGGGATCGCGCCCCAGGCCCCCGGCGACCACTGGGGCCAGCTGCAGAGCAGGCTGAGGGTGTCGCGCAGGCGGTAGAGGAGCGAGGAGGAGACGCCGGGCTGGCGGAGGCTCTGCCGCAGCACGGCGGCCAGGGCCTCGAGCTGTTCGACGGCCGGGAGCGGGCCGGCGGCGGAATCGGCACCACCGGGCCGGCGCCAGGTGGTGCTCCAGAGGACGTTGCGCCCGCCGCGCTTGAGCACGGCGACGGCGAGTGAATCGCGCCCGTTGCGATCCTTGGCCACGTCATCGAGGAGGTGATGGGCTTCGGCGAGCACGGCGCCGAGCGGCAGCCGCACATGGGCCAGCACCACGGCGGCCGACAGCGTGGCGCGGGCCTGCGCCTTCTGCTCCCGGAAGACGGCGGCGTAGCTGTCGGCGAGGGCGGCGGCGCAGGCCAGGGCCCCGGGGAGCGGCAGCAGGGCGAGCACGTCGTCGCCGCCGGCGTAGACGGTGACACCGCTGTGCGCCGCGACGAGGCCGGGAACCCTGGCGGTGAAGGCGGACAGGGCGGCGCCGACGGTCGGCCCGCCGAGGCTGCCCACCAGCTGGCCGAGGCGGTCGCCGTCGGCGAGCAGCAGGGCATAGAACACCGGAGCGCTGCCGAAGGGCACGCCCTGGACGTCGCGGGCCTTCTGGAGCTCCTTGAGAAGCCTGCCCAGCTCGGGACGCTGCTCCGGGGAGCTGCCGTCGTTGAGGAGCTCCAGCTGCTTGTCGGTGAGGAAGCCAGCCTGGAGAAAGTTGGCGTCGATGCCGAGCAGGGGGCCGTTCAGTTTCGCCAGGGCCGGGATGGCCGTGGGCGAGGCCTTGAGGTCCTTCGCGGGCACCGCTTTGCGCAGCTCCTCGGCGAAGGCCTCGGCCTCAGGCGGGGCCGCCTGGCACACCCGCTGGAGCCAGGGCACGGCGGCCAGGCCGGCGGTGGAGGGCCAGCGGCCCACGTCCAGCTCCCAGCCGATGGAGTCTTCGGCCACCTTTGGGAACAGACGCTTGACGAGGGCGATGGCGCAGAGGCGTTCGTCGGGGCGCAGTTCCAGGGGGCCGACATCGCGGCGCAGGCGATTCCAGAAGCTGTCCTGCTGCCTGCGGGAGGGCTCGCCCTGGGCGCGCACCAGGCCGGAGAGCTCCTGGAACTCGGGCATCAGGGTGCACTTGTCGCCGGGCTCATCGGGCAGGCGCTGGCTGCGCCAGTGCTTGCGGCGCGCCAGCAGCCCGCCGGCCGCGGCGCCGTCGTCGCCGGCGGTCCAGAGCACCTCCCAGAAGGCGGCAGTCTGGCGGGCCCAGATCTCATCGGTGCCCTGGCCGCTGGAGGAGGGCGTCGCCACGAACCGCTCCCAGACGGCCTCGTGCACCCGTCGCCAGGCCTTCTCGAGCGCCGCCACTCCCGCCTGGGCCACGGCGGCAGGGTCGACGCCGGCCTCCAGTTCGGCCACGAAGTGGTTGGGCACCGAACCGATGCGCGGGGGCTCGCCGGGGCCGGTGCTCCCCTGCCGCTCCGCGCAGACCCAGGCGAACAGGGGATCGCCCTCCACAGAGGGGCGCACGATCGTGCCGCCGGCCTGGCTGATGCCGCGCATGGCGTGGGCCGAGAGGAAGGACAGCAGGTAGGAGCTGCCCCAGAGATCGCGGGTACGGCGCGACTGGGCGACGAAACCCTGCACCGGCCCGATGCTCATGTCGAGCAGGAGGCTCAAGGCGTCACCTCCTGGGCCGTGGTGAAGGGTTCCTTGCGCTTGCTCGGATTGAGCAGCCGATCGAGGAAGGCGTGAACCGGCTGGTAGAGCTCCTGCTCGGGCTTCTGGGGGATCGTCTGGTTACCCACGTCGATCTTGGCGCGGCTGCCGTCGCCGGAGGCCGGAAGGAAGCGGGCCGGCAGGAAGGAGAGGACCGCGACCGGCCCGGAAGCGCAGGAGTGAATGTGGATGAACAGGGGGCTGGCACGGCGGTCGAGCCCGGCTGGGCTGACTTCGTAGATCTTGCCCTTGCCGTAGTTGTGGGGCAGCCCGAAGGCGATCCGCTCTGGATGTGCCCTGCGCTGATCGCTGCGCTTCTTCATCAGGTCATGGTCGTGCCTGAAGTTCTTTTCGCTGGGGATATCGCGCAGGACTTTCCCGTCCTTCCCCCAGCTGCGGTAGCGCACCATCTCGCGGCCGATCCGATCGAGCAGGTGCAGGGGGCCCCGGCCGTCCTCGGCCGTGAGCACCACATGGCGCGCGCCGCTGGAGATGGCGGTGTACTCCGGCAGGCCCTCCCGGTTGGCCTGCCGCTGCAGCTCGGCGATCGAGCCGGCGAGCTCGAGGGCGTTGCGCGGCGCACTCCAGGGTTCACGGGCGGCGGTGCTCTCGCCATCGACCGTGAGGGACTCGAGCACCAGCGAGCCGTAGCCCTTACGGCTGCGGGATCCCATGCCGCCGAGTGTGCCCAGGGCGATCAGGGCCTGCAGCAGGGAATCCAGCAGCTGTGGGTCGAGCCCGGAGGACCGCATCTGCACGGTGAACTGAAGAGGGGCCTGCAGGGCGCCACGGCTGAGCTGGCCGGCCTGTGTGTTGGTTCTGGCGCTGGGGAACGCCGCCATCAGGCCGTAGCCCAGATAGCGGGCCCCCATGCCGACGACCTGTTGATCGCCCCTGGCCTCTCTGAGCACATCACCCACTGCGATCGGGTCGAGCCGCGAGACCGATCCGAGGCGCATCACCACCCGCGCCTGCCCACCGGTGGCGCTGCCGAAGAGCAGATCCTCCTGTTGCTGGATCAGGGCCAGATTCCCTTCACAGCGGCTCCAGGCGAGGGCGCGCCACCAGAAGCGCAGCACCCCTTTGAAGCTGGGCAGCCGCAGCTCGGCGGCACTGGAAACGGCCCCGCCACAGAACAGCGGAGTGGTGAGCCGGTACTGCGCTTCGATCTGGATGGCCATCGTTCAGAGGCAGTCCGCCCCCTGATGGCGGACAGCGATCGAGCATTCACGCATCGGGGGGAGACTGCGGTGATGGAGGACGGCTGGAAGGCTTCTGGTCAGCGTCACTGACGGTGGCGCGAAACCCAGCAAACTTTTAGGAAGGCTCGAGGCAGAACGCAACCTCACCTGGCAGCCCGTGGATGGGGTCGTAGGGCTTTATCGCCGTGTGGATGCCGCAACTGGGTTCGTACGAAAAACCAAAGACCGACGCGTGTTGCTCCAATGCTCCGGAACGGCCATGCTCGGCGCCAGCGCATCCCGGCGGCCAGCCCCAACAGGACCTTTGATGGCCACCACGATCCGGATCACCCTGCTGCGCGGCTCCTGCCGCCAGGAGCACTATCCCCCGTCCCCCCAGCTGCTGCTGCAGACCCTGGCGCAGACCAGCGATGGGCTTGGGGAGGTCGTCGATCTGCTGGCCACCCAGCCGCCGCTTTACCACCTGCCCTACGGCCAGGTGGGCACCTCGAAGGGGCTGCGACGCTCCACGGCGGCGGCGTCTGCCGCTGCCCCGCTCGAGCTGGGCGCCGGAGCGGCGTTGCATGTGTCGTGGCCGCTGGGTCTCACGGCCGAGCAGGAGCGCGATCTGAGCGCCGCCCTGGCCGAGCTGTGCTGGCTGGGATCGCCGGAGGACACGGCGCTCTGGCAGGTGGTGCCCGCCGGCTCCATGCCGGAGCCCAACTGCGTGCCCGCGGCGGATGGAACACTGCCCCTGCCCGTCCTGGGGCTGGAGCAGCCGGTTCTGTATCGCTACACTCCCATCCGGCGGCTCCCCCGGGCCGGTGGCGTGGCCACGGAGCTGGCCAGGCGGGCGCTGTACGCGGTGGAGGCGAGCGTGGCCCTGCCGTCGACCGCGGGCATCGCCTGGACGGACCGCTTGCATCGCGCCCTGCTGCAGCGGGCGCCGGGCTCGGCGCTGTTCGCCGGTGTGCTGGCCGGGCGGCCGCTGCCGGAGGATCAGCGGGCCTGGTACCGCTGGGAGGCCAGCGGGGAACGGATCGCGTTCCTGGAGGTGCTCAGTCCCCAGCCGTTCGACGGCCAGGAGCTGGAGGCGCTCACGGGCCTGCGGGTGCTTTTCGGACCGGGGGGGATGCGGGTGCCACTGCAGCTGCTGCAGCTCGACGCGCCGGCGCTGGCCCAGGCTCGACGCGCCCGCACCACGACCCCGATGCTGCTGTACACCACGCCACGGGCCGGCCGGCCGCAGCGTTCAGCGGCGGCCCAGGCGATCCAGTCGTTGTTGTGGGGGCTGGGTGAAGAGGGCAAGCTCAGCCCTGAGGCGTTCGTGCTCGACGGCCCCGAGGCCGGGGCCTGCCGCATCGACCACCCCCGGCTCGGCCGGCTCAGCGCCCGCACCTGGAACGCGGCGGAAACGAACCTGGTGGCGAGCCGCGGCGATCGCCGTGCGGCCTCCACACGTGGTTTTCACGCTGAACTGGAAGCGGACCAGCCCCTGCCGCTGCTCGGGGTGGGGTGGGGTCGCCACTTCGGGGCCGGGCGGCTCGTGGCCTTGAGCAGCGATTGATTCCCTGCCTGGAGGTCGGGTGTTGGCTGCCGATCGACTCCGCAGCGGGGGTGTATTTCCTGCGGCAAGGAATTACAGAACAGGGGCGACTCCCTTGCTGGTGATGTCTGAGAGGGGTTGAAACCCTGATCGGGGCAGGGTCGTGACTTCCCCGGATGAGCGAGTCATCCGGAACCAGTGGTGAAATCTTCGCCAGCCTCGACCCCGATGTCTTTTCAGCTTCCCCGGATGAAGAAGTCATCCGGAACCTGGTGCTCTTCGGGCCCCATTGGGGTCAGAAGGCGACGTTTCAACTTCCCCGGATGAAGAAGTCATCCGGAACCAAGAGGGACTGGTCACTGCCGGCCCCATCGAGTCTCCCAGTTTCAACTTCCCCGGATGAGCGAGTCATCCGGAACAAGTGGTGGCTGCGGAGAATGGGATTCCCCTGCCGTGGTTTCAACTTCCCCGGATGAACAAGTCACCCGGAACACCTGGGATGAGGTGATCGCCAAGTGGGGCAATATCTAGTTTCAACTTCCCCGGATGAACAAGTCACCCGGAACGCCGGCCTTTGAGAAACCCGGCGGCGCAAGGGGTTTCGAGGCCGTTTGCGCATCCCTCCACTATGCGCACGTCTGCGCGGGGCGTCAACCTTGTGGAAAACCCTGAGATCCCCTGCGCCGCATGGCAGCGCGCCGGATCACGGAATCACTGGGGTTTCGGCGAATCGCAGGGGGGTGCGCGGCGGATCGAAACGGGAGAAGCCCATGAAACCGGGCGGACTGCCCTGCGGGAGCCTCGCGCACCCCCCCCTCACCCGGCCAGCTCCGGGGCCTCGCTACCCCCCCTGGGCCGATCCAAGCAGGAAGAGGCCGATCACGATCCACACACGGAAGGTCGCCAGGAACCAGATCACGCCGCCCACCAGCAGCAGCCAGCCCAGGACCTGGGCCACCCGGATCAGGGTCTGGCGGCGGATCGGCGGGCGCACCCCGGCGGAGGAGACAGGTTGTGGCGCGGCGCGCGAGGCGCGGATGCATTCCCCCCTTTCGTTGAACGGCATGGCGATGCTCAGCGACGCCAGCGGCAGGGGGGGCAGTGCTCCCCGTAGCGCACCTGGATGGAGCGGGTCACCTGCAGCGGATGGGCGAAGATCTCGGCCCGCTCCCCGCCCAGCTCGGTTTCGTTGCTGTGGAAGCGCCGTGCCGGCTCCGGCCGGGCGCCGAAGGTCTCGCCCAGGCCTGCGAAGGTGCAGCTGTAGCAGGGCATCGGCTCGCCGGGGTGGCTGTAGAAGATCTCTCCCGCGAAGGCGCGTTCCCACAGCCCGATCGCCAGGAAGGGCAGCTCCAGGGCCGCGGCCAGCCGGGCGGCGTGGTGGTCGGTGCCATGGCGAAACGATTCCTTGCCCACGGTGCAGATGCTCAGCTCACCGGTGCCGTTCTCGCGCTGGGTGTGGGGGATCGGTTCGCCCAGCTGCTGCTCCAGCAGCCGCAGGTCGGGCTCCACCGGAAACACAGGGATCGAGCCACCCCAGCAGTTCTTGTGGGGATGGTGGTGGTCATCGACGAGCTGCAGATGCCAGAGGCAGCGAGCTTGCCTTCGGGCATCGTGATGGCCTCGTCGTTGCTGCCGCGATCACTGGCGGGCTGGATGGCGCCCTGCTGGGTCACCACCACCTCGTCACCACGCAGCAGCTGGGCCGCCAGTTGCATGCGCCGCTCGGCGGCGGCCTCGCTGAATGGGACAGGCACCTGGAATCCTTTGGTGTTGTTCCAGCGTGCCTTCAGCGCTCCCTCGATAGCGGAATTTTCGTGTGTTCGACCAGGGAGTTGGCGATGGGCCTGCCGGGCCATGGATCTGTGCCTCCCATGGCGGGCCTGTGACCTCCCCTGCTGTCCCGGGCCTTGTGGGCGTGGGTGGTCATCGGCATGCGGCAGCGTCCAGATGGGCTGGATATGGGGACACAGGCCCTTGAAGGGCTGCTCTTTCTTTCTATTGGCTGATGGTTGGGTTTCGACTTCCCCGGATGAGCGAGTCATCCGGAACGAGCTTGACGGCTTCCCGGAGTGCCGCCTCTTGACGGAGTTTCAGTTTCCCCGGATGAGCGAGTCATCCGGAACGGCGTACATGCAACTGACGGCCAAGGGCGCGAAAGCGGCCGGTTTCAACCTCCCCTGATGAGCGAGTCATCCGGTACGTCACTACTGAAGCAGTATCAGATGTGTTGAGAAGGTAAGTTTCAACTTCCCCTGATGAGCGAGTCATCCGGAACCAATGCGGGTGACATCATCTACCTGCAACCCGAGAAGTAGTTTCAACTTCCCCGGAAGAGCGAGTCATCCGGAACATGAACCCACCGACTTCCGCGCCCTGTGCGCTGAGCTTGTGTTTCAACTTCCCCGGATGAGCGAGTCATCCGGAACCTTCCGGGACTGGGACCTCGAGGAGCTCACCGAGCTTGAGGCGTTTCAACTTCCCCGGATGAGCGAGTCATCCGGAACTAGCCAAGACGGCCACGCCTCATCGGTAGCCCTTCTCACGTTTCAACTCCCCGGATGAGCGAGTCATCCGCAACGGTGGGACTCCCGGTTCCTCCGGAGGTTCCCGATGGGGCGTTTCAACTTCCCCGGATGAGCGAGTCATCCGGAACAGAATAAAAGACATGCACGGCCTTTGCGGCTGGATTTAGTTTCAACTTCCCCGGATGAGCGAGTCATCCGGAACCCATGGCTAAACCTCATCGCTCCGATTATTTCCGAGGGTTATTTCAACTTCCCCGGATGAGCGAGTCATCCGGAACCTCACACATCGTCTACCAGGCGATCAAGCTCCAATGGCTCGTTTCAACTTCCCCGGATGAGCGAGTCATCCGGAACTCCGGCCTTGAGAAGCCGGGTCCCGCAAGCGGTTTGGAGGCCGTTTGCGCGCAGCCCCATCATGAACCCCCACCGGCCTAGTCGCAAGCCTGTGGAAAACCCTGAGATCCATTGCGCTGCAAGGCAGCGCGCAGCTCCACGCAATCACTGGGGTTTTCGGGGATTCCGGCGCTGCGCGCGGAGCCGCCAAAGCCGCTCTCCCCTGCAGCCGCAGCCGTTTTGTCCAACTGGAGGATCCGCGCGCATCCGGTTACAGGCCGCGCACCCCCCTCAGCCGCTCCCCCCCACCACCGGCCACCAGGCGTTCGCCGCCACCAGCTCCGCCTCGCTGCAGCCCGCCGCGCGCCGCACCTCCGTCGCCTGGCTGTCGCCCAGGGAGCCGTGCAGCTCCTCCCCCAGGGCTCGGCGCAGCAGGTCGCTGGCGGCGAAGGCGGCCGAGGCCTCCGCCAGGCTGGCGGGGAGGCGCTCTGCCGTGCCGGCGGGCAGGCCGGCCGGATCGCCGCTCACCGGCGGTGGCAGGGGCCGGGCGCGCGCCAGGCCGTCGGCCACCACGGCCTGAACGGCCCCCAGCAGCAGGTAGGGGTTGGCGGCCAGATCCGCCACCTTCAGCTCCAGGTGGGCCGGGGCACCATCGGCCGCGGCAGGCACCAGCCGCAGGGCCGCCTCCCGGTTCTCCACGCCCCACACCTGAAACGGGGCCGACCAGGAGCCCGGGGCCAGCCGCCGGTAGGACACCGCCAGGGGGCAAGCCAGGGCCAGCAGGGCCGGCAGTTCCTCCAGCAGCGCCGCCAGCACCGCGGCGCCCGCGTCGCTGAGGCCGGCCTCGCCATCGCCGCCCTCCAGCAGCGCCGCCCCGCCTTGCCGGACGCTCAGATGCAGGTGGCCGCCGTTGCCCACCCGCTCCAGGCTGGGCTTGGGGCTGAAGCTGCAGCGCCAGCCGAAACGGCGCGTCACCCGCTGGATCAGCAACTTGGCGTGCACCAGCCGGTCGGCGGCCTCCAGGGCCGTGCCCGGCGCCAGCGACAGCTCGAACTGGCTGGCGCCGTACTCCGGGTGGAACTGCAGCCAGGGCAGGCCGGCCGCCTCCAGGGCCTCCAGCAGGGCCGTGGCGTAGTCGAGGCCCTCCACCAGCCGATCGGCGCCATACGGCCCCCCGGGAATCGCCGGTGCCGGCGTGCCATCAGCAGCGGGGCTGGCCACCAGCCACTCCAGCTCGAAGCCGGCCCGCAGTTCCACCCCGGCCCGCCGCAGCTGCTCCATCTGGCGGCGGCACAGGTGGCGCTGGTCGCCGGCGTAGGGCACGCCGCTGCGCTCGTAGCGCTCCCCCGGCGCCCAGGCCCAGCCGCTGGCCGGCTCCAGCGGCGCCAGGGCGGCGGCGTCCGCCCGCAGGCGCAGGTCGCCGTCGGGCCGGGCCAGGCGATGGGCGGCAGCGATGGCGCCGTCGGCGCTGAAGGCATCGGACACCGGCGAGAAGCCCACCCCCACCGCCACCGCCGCCTCGAAACCGGTCAGGGGCACCACCTTCACCAGCGGCGCCCCGGCGTGGTTCACCCAGGTGATCGCCACCCAGCGGATCCCCTGGGCGGCCAGGGTCGCGGCCATGGGTGCGGGGGGAATGGACACGGGCCCGGCAAGCGTCTGCCGCCATGATTGGACGGATCGCCGGGGCCTGCATGCCGTCGAGCTCACCCGCGGAGTGGCTCCACCCCGGCGCCACCGCGCTGCTCCTGGTGGATCTGCAGCAGGGCACCTGCGGCGACGCCCAGCCCCGCCCGGATGCGGACTTCGATCGCCGCTTCCGCGCCACCACCCTGCCGAACGCCCAGCGGGTGCTGGCGGCGGCGCGCCGCGGCGGGCTGGAGGTGATCCACACCGTGATCGCCAACCTCACCGCCGACGGGCGCGACCGCAGCCTCGACTACAAGCGCTGCGGCATGGGTTTCCGGCCCGGCAGCCGCGCCGCCGAGGTGATCGCCGAGCTGGCGCCGCTGGCCGACGAGCTGGTGCTCCCCAAGAGCTCCTCTTCGCCCTTCAGCTCCACCGTCCTCGACTACCTGCTGCGCAACCTCGGCATTCGCAACCTGGTGGTGATCGGCCTGCTCACCGACCAGTGCATCGACCACACGGTGAAGGACGCCGCCGACCGCGGCTACCGGGTGGTGTGCGTCACCGACGCCTGCCAGGCGGTGACGCCGGAGCGCCATGCCGCCGCCCTGGCGTGCTTTGCCGGCTACGGCGCGCAGATCAGCAGTGGGGAGTTCGTGGCGGAACTGGACTTAGCCGTAAGCGGCGAACCCCGCCGGGGCGGCTTCCTGAGCAGCTCCGCAGTGCTGGGAGCCGATCTCAAGGCCGATTTCGCCGCCGAGATCGACAGCCTGTTCGGCTGATCCGAACGCCGTGAGCCGCAGCGAACCCATGCCCCTGCTCCTTGACACCCAGCTGCTGCTCTGGTGGGCCATCGAACCGGGTCGGCTGCCGGCCGGGACGGCACGCTTGCTGGCGGATCCGGCCCAGCCCCTGGTGTTCAGCGTCGTGAGTCTGTGGGAGGTGGCGATCAAGTCGTCCCTGGGCCGGGCCGATTTCCAGGTGGAGGCGGCCGCCCTGCGCCTGGGCCTGCTGGGGCAGGGATTCCGCGAACTGCCCGTCCGCGCCGAACATGCGCTGGCAGTGCAGCACCTGCCCTGGATCCACCGCGACCCCTACCGCTGCGCGGAAGACTTCGTCTTTGACCGCCTGCTGGTGGTTCAGGCCCAGCTGGAGGGCCTGCGGCTCCTCAGCGCCGATCGCACCCTCGTGGCCTACGGAGAGCATGTGCAGGCCGCAGTCTGATCCGCCCTCAGGCGCCCGGCTCCGGGTCGTAGTAGACGCCGGAGGCGTTGAACGGGGGCATGCTGGTGACGTACTCCGTCGTCAGGGTGGCGGGGTCGAAGGTGATGATCGTCCGGGTCCGGTCGAGCCATTGCACCCGGTCGGCGCCGGTGACCGTCAGGGTGGCCACCCAGGGGCCCACGACGTTGTCGTTGAGATCGAAGTCGCCACCCTCGGGGTGACGCTCGTACAGCTTGACGACGCCATGGGCCAGGACCCGGTCCGGGTCGCACAGCCAGTAGCCGGTGCGGCCGGCCAGGATGACCTCGGACACGCGGGAGTGTCCGGCCGCGGCGAAGCTGAGGTGGACGGCCATGGTGCGCAGAGCTGCTGAGGTCGAGCGGGTTGCCGGGGAACACGGCTGGCGACATCCCGGCTTGGCATCGGGAGGCCGCTCGGGTCATCCCCGGACCTGACCACCTTCCCCTGGAGCACCCTCGGCCCGCATCCCCAGAACGGGGGATTGCCGCAGAGCTGGCCGGCTCAGCCGGTGACCGGGGTGCGACCCTCCAGGGCCGATTCCAGGTTGATCAGGCCGGCGGCGATCGACTTGACGACCGCCTTGGTGCGGTTGTCGACCTGGAGCTTCTGGAAGATGTGCTTCACGTGGGTCCGCACGGTCTCGGGGCTGACCACCAGCTCCTGGCTGATCCGCTGGTCGGTCAGGCCCAGCATCAGATGGTTGAGCACCACCCGTTCGCGCTCGGTCAGCGGCTCGATCAGGGCCACGGGCGGCTGTTGGCGCAGCACCGCCGCCACCGGTTCGGGGTAGTAGATGCCGCCGCCGGCCACCACCCGCAGCGCCGGCATGAACAGGCCCGACTCGAAGCAGATGCCGTTGCAGCCCCGGGCCAGGGCCTCCCGCACCAGGTCCTCATTGGCATCGTCGGCGATCAGCAGGGTGCGGATGGCGGGGTCAAGCGCTTCCGTGCGCTCCACCAGCGACAGCCCGGTGCCCTCCTGCAGCCGTTGGCTCACCACCAGCAGCGACGGCCGCTGGCGCTCCACCAGCCGGAAGCCCTCCTCCTCCGTGGTGGCGGCCCCCACCAGGCTCCTCTGGACCGGGGTGATGCACATGAAGGCCCCCAGCCATTTCATGTGCTCCAGACAGGCCACGGTGGTCAGGCCGGCGAGGATGTCCTCGAGCTCCACCAGCAGGGCGGGGATCCCCGGGATGAGATCCGTGAGGTCCACAGCCGACGGAACAAGCGGCGTTCATGATCGCCTGGCCTGGGTGCGTCTGGGGCTCCAGGGTCTTTGCGGCGGGGCTTGCCACCAGACGCGCGTCAGTCAGCCCCGACCAGCTGGGCTTCGAGCCCCAGCTGCCGGGCGGCCCTCACGAACGGTGCATCCAGGCTGCAGAGGGTGGCGCCCCGTCCGGCGGCGATGGCCAGGTGCAGCGCATCGGCGGCCCGCAGGGCCGTCGTCCAGCCGCGCAGACAGGCGCTGGCATTGCGGAAGTCCTGGGGTTCCACCTCCAGCATCAGGAACCCTGGGGCCAGGCTGCGTTCGAAGCCTTCGAGCACCGCCTCGGCCTGCGCGGGGCTCAGGGCCCCGGTGCGCACTTTCAGCCCGAGAGCGGAATGGAGCTCGGTGGCACTCCAGGGGCTGATCGCCAGTGGCGCAGGGGCCTGTTCGAGAAAGGCCGCGGCGGCGCCGGAGTGGGCTTCTGGTGTGAGGGCCGCCAGCAGCACGCAGGTGTCCAGGTACAGCATCAGGAGCCGACGTCATCCCGCAGGGTGCGCACCGTCTCCACACCGCTGGTGGCCTGATGGGGCAGGGAGTCCCGCAGAGCCTGGAGCTGGGGCAGGAGATCGCGCACGGCCTGCCGCGGAACCAGCTCAGCGATGGGCTTGCCGCGTCGGGTGATCACCACCGGCTGGCCTTGCTCCACCGCGTCGAGCAGGCTCGACAGCTGGGCTTTGGCCTCCGCCACCGTGACCTGTCGCATGGTGTTGGTCATCGAGATGACCAACTTTAGGGCGGGTTTTGGTGTCATGGCCCGATCTTCCCGGCCGCTAGCAGTGCCAGGGAACGGTCTCAGCGCCTATCGGCCAGCCGATAGACGGCCTGGCGGTCCCGCTTGCCGATCGCGATCACCAGCACGAGCAGTTGCTGGTCCCGCACCTCATAGACCAGGCGGAAGCCAGCGGCGCGGAGCTTGATCTTGTAGCGATCGCTGGAGCCCCGCAGCTTGCTGGCGGGGATGCGCGGCTGGATCAGCCGTTCAGCCAGCTTCTTCTTGAACGTCTCCCGGATCTCTGCGGTCAGCTTGTGCCACTCGCGCAGGGCCTCGGGGTGGAAGGCCAGCTCAAAGCTCATCCATGGTCACGAGCACCGGATCCTGCCCATCCGCCAGACGCGTGTCGGCGATGCGGTTGAGCTGCAGGTCTTCGACCAGGTCCATCAGGTCCTCATAGGCTTTGGCCGGCACGCAGTAGAACGCCGGTTCGTTGCGGTTGAGAACGGCCACCGGCAGCCCCTCGCCAGCCGCCACCGTGGCCATCGGATTCTTCTTGAGTTCCGAGATGCTCACGGCAGTCTCGGCCAGCATGCGATGGGCCATCAACCTCTCAGACCAGTTCGTGGATCCACTTTAGGTCCCACATCAGGTCTCGAACAAGGTCTCGGAGCAGGTCCCCTGAGGTCTGGCGCAGCCGGTGTGATGCCCGATGCCGGTTTCGAACCAGCGACATCCTGCTTGTAAGGCAGGCGCTCTACCGCTGAGCTAATCGGGCGGTGGGCCCATTCTGTCGGAGGGGGCGACGCGGACCAGACATCGGCGGCCGGCGGCCGGTACCTTGCCGGCAGCGTCCGGAGCCCGGCCATGGCCAGCGGCCGCCGCCACGATCGCACCACCGGCTGGCTGGCCCTGCCCTTCGGGCTGCTCTGGGGCCCGGCCCTGGGGCCGGCGGGGGTGGCGGTCGCCACCGGTGCCTTCCTGGTCGGCGGCCTCTGGCTCTCCCCCGACCTCGACACCCGCTCCAACGCCACCCGCCGCTGGGGGCCCCTGCGGCTGCTGTGGTGGCCCTACCGGCGCCTGCTCAGCCACCGCTCCCTGCTCTCCCACAGCCCCCTGCTGGGCACCAGCCTGCGGCTCCTCTGGCTGGCGGCGCTGGTGCTGGCCGCCTGCGTCGCCCTCGGGCCCCTGGGCGCCCCGCCACCCGGTGAGCTGCTGCAGCGGGGCCGGGAGCTCTGGGGCTCCCAGAGGCCCCTGCTGATCGCGGCGTTCGTGGGCCTGGAGGCCAGCAGCTGGCTGCACCTGCTCCAGGACGGCGATCCGATCCCGCGGTTGCCGCGGCCCCTGCGCGCCCTGGGGCGTCGGCTCAGCCGCCTCAGCAGCAGGAGCCGCCGCTGGCGGGGGCCGGCGCGGCGGCGGGCCCATCGGCGGTAGTCGGCGCGGTGGCGTCGAAGGGGAGGGTGCTGCCGCAGCCCTCGAACAGGCCGTAGTGGCGGCTGAAATCGCCGATGAAGTCGAAGTGGGGCGCCAGCCGGCTCTCCGCCAGCATGCGGAAGGTGTTGCCGCAGACCGGAAACACCCGGCCGGCCTCGATGTGGTGGTGCTTGTCGAAGGGCAGGGCGTCGGGGTGGCCGGCGATGCTGCCGCGGTAGACCACCGCCTGGCCGTGGTCCTCGCAGGCGTCCTCCAGGGCCTCGATCTGGAACAGCCGGTAGGTGGCGGAGAAGAAGCGGATCGCTCCGGTGCGGGCGGCCAGCTCCGGGTCGGTGATCTCCAGGGGCCGGTCGCCCACCAGGCGCGGATCGGCGAAGCCGGCCTGGCGCGCCAGCCGCAGGAAGTCGTTCCAGTAGAGGGCGCCGCTGAGGCATTCGCCGTGCAGCACCGGGTCGTGGCGCAGGGCCTCGGGGACGCGCCGATCCGCATAGACATCGGCGAAGAAGAACTCCCCGCCGGGCTTCAGCAGCCGCCGCACCCCGTTCAGCACCGCCAGCTTGTCGGCCGAGAGGTTCACCACGCAGTTGGAGATCACCAGATCGAAGCTGCCGGGCTCCAGCGGCAGGGCCTCCAGCTGCTCGATGCGCCCCTCCAGGAATTGCACATTGCCGAAACCGAACACCTCGGCGTGGTGGTCGGCGTGGCGCCGGGCCACCGCCAGCTGCTCCGGCGTCATGTCGATGCCCACCACCTCGCCGCCCGCCCCCACCAGCTGGGAGAGCAGGTACACGTCGCGGCCGCTGCCGCAGCCCAGATCCAGCACCCGCAGGCCCTCCAGCAGCGGCGGCACCACCAGGCCGCAGCCGTAGTAGCGGCTCAGCACCTCGGGGTGGATCCGGGCCAGCAGGGGCCGCAGCGCCGGCGGCACGCTGCTGGCATCACAGCAGGCGCTGGTGCGCAGGTCGGCGCTGCTGCTGAGGGTGGAGCCGTAGTACTCCTGCACGCTGCGGTGCAGATCGGTGGCGCTGGTCATCGGGGAGGGCTCGCGGGGGCTGGGGCGGCGTGGGGCTGGGACGGGCGGGGCTTCAGCTCAGGGCGCCGCCGCAGCTGGAGCCGGCGCCGGCGGTGCAGCCGAAGCAGTGCTCGGCCACGGCGATCGGCGCCCCCTCGAGATCCTGGTCCAGCAGCTGGCGCAGGTGGGCCCGGGGGAGGCCGCTGCCGGCCGGGAGGCCGAGCATCTGGTTGAAGTCGCAGTCGTAGAGGAAGCCCTGCCAGTCGACGCTGACCGTGGAGCGGCACATCACCTGGGCCAGGTTGGCCGGGTTGTGGTGCTGGCGCAGCAGCGTCATGTAGTCCTCCAGCTGCCCCTGCTGGCGCAGCACCGCCGCGAAGCGCTGGATGGGCATGTTGGTGATCGTGAACAGGCGGTTGAAGCGCAGTCCGAAGCGATCGGCCAGTTCGCGCCGGTAGTCGGCCTCGAGGGCCGCCTGGGGGGGCGGCAGGCTGGGGCCCTGGGGGTTGTACACCAGATCCAGTTCCAGGCCCGAGCCGGCTTCGCCGTAGCCGAGGGCGTTGAGCTGGCGCAGACCCGCCAGGCTGCGCTCGAACACCCCATCACCGCGCTGCCGGTCGACGTTGTCGGGGAGGTAGCAGGGCAGGGAGGCCACCACCTTCACCCCCTGCTGGGCCAGGAAGGCGGCCAGGTCCTCCTGGCCGGGTTCGCTGAGAATCGTGAGGTTGCAGCGGTCGATCACCGCCACCCCCAGGGCACGGGCCTGGCGCACCAGGTCCCGGAAGCCGGGGTGCAGCTCCGGCGCGCCACCGGTGAGATCGAGGGTGGCGATCCCGCGAGCCTCCAGCACCGCCGGCACCAGGGCGATGGTGTCGTACCCCATCATCTCGGTGCGGCTGGGGCCGGCGTTCACATGGCAGTGGCTGCAGCTCTGGTTGCAGCGGTAGCCCAGGTTCACCTGCAGGGTGTCGAGGCGGCCGCGGCGCAGGGCCGGGAACGGCGGGGCCAGGGTGGTGGTGGAGCCGGTCAGATCGGCGACGCCCATGGATCAGGGGGATGGATGCCGGAGGTACCGGCCGGGCGGCGATACGGATCGCGGGAGAGGTGGCTCAGCTGGGCTGAGGCGCCGTCTCCTTCTGACCACCGATCACGAGCCGCAGCAGAACCGGAGCCAGGAAGGTGGTGCCGATCACCATCAACAGGATGGCGGCTTCCAGGGCCGGGGTGAGGATGCCGGCCTGAGTGCCGAGTCCCAGGAAGATCAGACCCACCTCGCCGCGGGGCATCATCCCCAGGCCCACCACCAGGCGGTTGGTGGGGTCTTTGCTGGTGTAAGTCCAGCCTGCGGCCACCTTGCCGGCCACGGCCACCACCAGCAGGAACAGGGCCACCACCAGCCCTTCGCGGTTGGCGGGATCGAAGGGGTTGAGCACCGAGAGATCCATGCCGGTGCCGATCAGCACGAAGAACACGGTGGCGAACAGGGCCACCAGGGGTTTGACGGCGGCTTCGATGTCATGGGTGTGCCTGGAGGCGCTGAGGATCAGGCCGGCGGCGAAGGCCCCCAGGGCGGCCTCCAGGCCGATCGCCTGGGCGGCGAAACAGCAGAGGGTGAGCACCACGAAGCTGGCCACCGCCACATCACCGGGGGCCTTGAGATGGTCGACGACCCAGTCGAAGGCGGGGGCGGCGAAGCGGCTGAGCACCAGGGCGACGGCCACGAAGATCACCGCCGCGACGCACAGCTGGATGACAGGACCGAGGGTGAAGGAACCGCCGCCGGCCAGGGAGACCACCACCGCCAGGATGACGATGCCGAGGATGTCGTCGAGCACGGCGGCACCGATGACGATCTGGCCCTCCTTGCGCTTCAGCCACTGGAGCTCACCGAACACGCTCGCCGTGATGCCGATCGAGGTGGCCGTCATGGCGGCGCCGGCGAAGACGGCCGGGATGAACGGCACATGGAACAGGTAGTAGAGGCCGGCGGTGCCGGCGGCGAAGGGCAGCACCACGCCGGTGAAGGCCACGGTGCCCGCCTGGATGCCGACGGCCACCAGCTCATCCAGTTCGCTTTCCAGGCCCGTGAGGAACAGCAGGGAAAAGAGGCCGATCTCGGCGACCACCTTCAGGCTGGAGAAGGTCTCGGTGTAGAGGGAGCTGATGGACTCCGGGGTGAGGCCTCCCAGGGAGCTCAGCAGCCCGAGCAGAGCCCCGCTCAGCTGGGCCTGGGCCTCGGGGGGTACCACCAGATGCAGACCGGAGGCACCGATGATCACCCCGGCGACCAGCTCGCCGAGAATGGTGGGCAGCTGCAGCCGCACCATCAGCTCGGCCATGATGCGGGCCGCCACGAAAATGACGAGAAAACGGCCGACCCCGATCAGGGTTTCCGTCACTTCAACCTGGTGGCTGCCGACTTCCATCAGCAAGGTGGGCAGCAGATCCATCAGGTGGGGTACGGGTGGGTGCAGTTTTAGAAGGAAGGTGGCTCGCGCTGTTGTCTGGACGACACCAGAAACGAATGGATGCCGTGATGGGTCCGATCAGCGCTGGTGATCGGTGGACCGTCGAGTGCAGGGCGGGACCGGTAGAGAACGGTACCGCCCTCCATCCGGTGCCCTGGAAGAAACCCTCCCGACCAGGCAGGAACGGGATGGCAACGTGGAACCGACGAGCGTTCAGAACTTGTGGTCGCGCAGGGCTTCCACGGGGTAGATGTAGGTGATGATCGAGAAGTCCGCGTAAAACTTGGCTTCGATCTCACGGGTGATGGTGTCGGCCAGCTCACGGGTGCCGGTGAGCACTTCGATCTTCACATTCGAGAGGGTGTGGGACACACTGGGCTCGCCCGTTGAGCGCACATTGCGGCTGCCTTCTCCACCGGCGGCATTGACGGTGTAGCCGGTGGCACCTGCCGCCTTGATGAGCTTGACGAGCTTCTTGGAGAGAACCTCCTCCGCAACGATGACAAGCTTCCAGACCTGTTGACTCATGGGTTTGACCTAAAGGGTTGAAGGCAGGAAATGGATAGGTGGGTGAGAGCTTATCGACCGAGCATGACCTCTGCAATCCCAATGAACAGGGGGATGCAGATGGCGATTGCCACGGGCGTGCCGATGGCGGTCGAAGCGCCGATGTAGGCCGAGGGATTCGCGGAGGGAATGCCGGCACGCAGGGTGGGCGGGCCCGAGATATCGGAGCTGGAGGCGGCGATCACCGCCAGCACGACAGCGCCGCCGATGGTGAAGCCGGTGATCTTGTGAATGATCAGGCCGACACCGAAGGCCAGGAAGCCATGGACGATCGGGGAGATGAAGGCGTAGATGGCAAACCACTGGGCGACCTTGCGCAGTTCGTTCATGCGCTGGGCCGCTTCCATCCCCATGATGATCATCAGCACCGCAAGGAAGCCGCGGAACAGGGGGTTGAAGAAGCTTTCGTAGACGGGTTCGGGCTTGGTGAGGATGCCAAGGGCCACGCCAAGGAGCAGCGACGTGACGGCCGAACTCTGGATGCTTTCCTTGATGATCGGCCAGACCTCAACTTTCTCGGCGGTGTTACCGGTCTTCTTGGAGAGGTAGACGCTGGCCACCACGATGGCGGTCACCAGCGCCGGAATGTCCATGAAGGGATAGAGGGCCGCTGTCCAGGCCTCATAGGGGATCTTGGCGGAATCCAGCTGCGGCAGCACCGCTGCCAGGGTGGAGCCACTCACCGCCCCGAACAGACCGCCGGTGGCCACAGCGTCAGGCACGCTGATGCCGGGCAGCTTGCCGAGGGTCCAGCGGGCGATGAAGACGATCACGATGCCCAGTCCCACGGCCGCCAGTGCCGGCAGAAAGATCTCCGTAGGGTTGGAATTCCGAATCGCGATCCCGCCCGTCAGGCCGATCTTCATCAGCAGGAAGAAGCTGATGAACTTGTAGATCGAATCCGGGATCGCCAGCTGGCTGCCAAGGGCGGCAACGATGATCCCGCCGATCAGGAATCCCAGGGTCGGGGACTGAACCTGCTCCAGGAAGAGCGGGAGGAAGTCGGAGAAGAATGCCACGTGGTGTCGGAGTTCTCTTCGGTTGAGTGGCCGTGAAAGGTAGCAGCCGCCACAGCTTGCCTGCCGAAAGTAACAAAGTGTGAAGAGCACGCCTTGCGGATGGTCCTTGCCTGGCTGTGAGTTTCTGCTGTGTCGGAAGACGGCGACGGTAAATGGAGCAGGATCTTGGCAAAGTCCGTGCCGCCACGGTCATTCAGGGATCTTGAAACAGCAGCCTTTCCGTGATTCCGGGATCGCTCTTTTCTGTGTCTGAAGCAGGGCAGTGTTTGCGTTCGTGAATGGATCGTCCCGCGCCAGGCCTATGAAGCCTCTGTCGCCCTTACCCATTGCCCTGCAAGGCCTCAGGCGGTGGTCGGATCATGGCCAGATGATCTGATGCCGCCGGTTGGAGTGGTCGCGTTCGGTGCAACTGTGGCCCGATGGGTCATGGCTTTACGGCGCGATCGATCGCGCCGGAATCTTGTCCTGTGGTCGCCGATGCCAGCCCTGGTGTTCCCAGCCACCACCGGCATGGCGATACCCGTCGGCGGCGCCAGGGGGTGGTGGAAGGGGTCGGTGTCGCTCTCAGGTTGGGGCGGACGTGAGGATCGGGTCATCGCTGATCCCATTCCCACAGTATTCACAGCCACCCCCATGGGTATCCGCAGCCACCGAAGCAGTCCACCCGGTCCCTCCCGTCCACGCCCATGCCTCCATCGCCAAGGATGGTGCCCCTGGTCCTTCTCTCCCTGCGATGTCCAGTTCCCGCCCTCTTTCCGCATCTCTGGCCGATGGGGCCGCGCCGGAGGCCCTGGCGGAGCTGGTGGCGATCGTCGACCGGCTGCGGGACCCGGAGGGTGGCTGCCCCTGGGATCTGGCCCAGACCCACGCCTCCCTCATTCCCTACGTGCTCGAGGAGGCCCATGAGGTGGCCGATGCGATCCGCCGCGGCGACGACGATCACCTGGCCGACGAGCTGGGGGACCTGCTGCTGCAGGTGGTGCTGCACGCCCGCATCGCCAGCGAAGCGGGTCGCTTCGATCTGGCCACCGTCGCCCGCACCATCGCCGCCAAGCTGGTGCGCCGTCATCCCCATGTGTTCGATCCGGCGGCGGTGCGCGCCGCCGATCCCGAGGCCGTGCGACGCAGCTGGGAGGCGATCAAGGCCGCCGAGCGCCAGGAGCGCCAGCGGACCGCCGCCGGCCCTGACGCGCCTCCAGAGGCCGCCAGCCCCCTCAGCGACCGCCTGGCGGAGAAGGTGCGCGGCCAGCCTGCCCTGGCCGGTGCCATGACCATCTCCCGCAAGGCCGCTGCCGCCGGTTTCGAGTGGGACGACATCGAGGGGGTGTGGGCCAAGGTGCAGGAGGAATGGGACGAGCTGCGGGAGGCCGTGGCCAGCGGCGACCGGGCCCATGCCCAGGAGGAGCTGGGCGATGTGCTCTTCACCCTGGTGAACGTGGCCCGCTGGTGCGGCCTCGACCCGGAGGAGGGTCTGGCCGGCACCAACCGCCGCTTCCTCGACCGCTTCTCCCGGGTGGAGGCCGCCCTGGGAGGCGATCTCGGCGGCCGCGGCATCGCCGAACTGGAGGGCCACTGGCGGGCCGCCAAGGCACAGATCCGTGCCGAGCAGGATCCCGGCCCTAGACCTCCTCAGGAGGGCCCAGCCGCCGGTTGCTCTTGATCGATCCCCGCTGCCGTTTGGCCTTCAGCCGCCGCTCCACCGAGCCCCGGCTGGGTTTGGTGGGACGCCGCGGCGGCGGCGGTGGCGCGATCGCCGCCTGGACCAGCTCCACCAGACGCTTCTGCGCCGCCTGACGGTTCTGCCACTGGGAGCGGTGTTCCGCCGCCACGACCACCACCCCGGCCGGGGTGAGCCGGGCCGCCAGCCGCCGCAGGGCCCGCGCCCGCAGCGCGGGGGGCAGGGCGTCGCTGGCGGCCAGGTCGTACACCAGCTCCACCCGGGAGTCGGTGGTGTTCACCCCCTGGCCCCCGGGGCCGGAGCCGCGCGAGAAGCGCCAGCCCAGCTCCGCCGCCGGGATCACCAGGCCGTTCCCCAGGGGCAGATCGCCGCTCACACCAGGCTCACTTCGCCGCTGCCGATGTCGAAGTAGGCGGCCTGGATGGCCAGCCGCCCCTCCGCCACCGCCTGGCCCAGCAGGGCGCTGCGCCGGGGCAGGGCGGCGGCGGCGGCGGCGGCGTTGCGGCGCACCGCCTGGGCCAGGTCGGCTCCCGGCTGCAGGTTCGCCCGGATCGGTGCCACCAGCTCCTCCAGCAGGGGGGTGAGCGGGGTGCTGGCCATGGCGGCCGTCACCGCGCCGCAGCCGCTGTGGCCCATCACCAGGATCAGGGGCACCGCCAGCTCCGCCACGGCGTACTCCAGCGAGGCGACGCCCGCATCGAAGGCCGTGTTGCCGGCGCTGCGCACCTCGAACAGCTCCCCGGCACCGCAGGCGAAGATCCACTCCGGTGCCACCCGCGAATCGGCGCAGCAGAGGACCGAGGCCCAGGGCCGCTGGCCGGCCGCCAGGGCATCGGGCCGCACCTGGCAGTGCAGCGGCCAGCTGTCGTGCAGCAGGGTCGCCCGGTCCAGGGGATTCTCGCTGCGCTCGGCCGCCTGCCAGGTGCGGCAGAAGTCCCGGTTGCGGCGCAGCAGCTCCTGGAGCGGATCGCCGCCGGGGCGGCACACCGAGAGCCGCTCCACCAGGGTGCCCTCCGCCTCCGCCGCCCCCTCCGCGGCCGCCGCCGGCCGGGGTCCCAGGGTGTCCAGGGCGACCCCGGCGCCTGCCAGGGCGAGGATCCTCAGCAGGTGGCGTCTGGAATGTGCCATGGCGCCGTGACAAGGGGTCCTGCCGAAGGTTTAGCTGGAAACCCACGAGCCAACCGCATGGGACCGCAACAGCCACCGGCCGACGCCTGCCCCCCGGGCGCCTGGGTGGACGAGGAGCTGGGCGGGGTGCGCTACGGCCTGGCCGCCACCGTGGTGGAGGAGCACACCAGCCCCTACCAGCGGATCACGATCATCGACAGCCTGACCTACGGCAAGGGGCTGCTGCTGGACGGCTGCTGGATGACGGCGGAACGCCAGGAGCGGCACTACCACGAACCCCTGGTTCATCCGGCCCTCTGCGCCGCCGCTGCCATCGAGCGGGTGCTGGTGATCGGCGGCGGCGACGGCGGCACCGCCCGTGAGTGCCTGCGCCATCCCGGCGTCGCCCACCTCGACATGGTGGAGATCGACGGGCTGGTGGTGGAGCTCTCCCGCCGGCACCTGCCCGGCCTGGGCGGCGACGCCTGGAGCGACCCCCGCTTCCACCTCACCGTCGGCGATGGCATCGCCTGGGCGGCCAACGCCCCCGCCGCCAGCTACGACGTGGTGCTGGTGGACGGCTCCGATCCCGCCGGACCGGCCGAGGGCCTGTTCAACCGGGCGTTCTTCGAAAACTGCCGCCGCCTGCTGCGCCCCGGCGGTGTGTTCGCCACCCAGAGCGAATCCCCCGAGGCCTTCCGCCAGGTCCACATCGACACCGTCCGGCTGCTGCGGGAGGTGTTCGGCCACGCCGATCCGCTCTACGGCTGGGTTCCCATGTATCCCAGCGGCTGGTGGAGCTGGACCTTCGCCTGCCCCGACGGCCCCCGCTACCGGGAGCCGCTGCCGGAGCGGGCCGCGGTGGTGGCGCCGGGCTGCAGCATCTGGTCGCCCCGCTGGCAGCGGGGGGCCTTCGAGGCGGTGCCGGCCTTCGTGGAGCGCGCGCTGGCCGACGCGGCAGGCCAGCCATGACCCCGGAGCTGTTCGACACCGAAGGGGCGATCTACATGGGCGCCCGCCGCGAGCCCGCGGGGTGCGCCGTGGGGCTCTTCGGCGTTCCCTACGACGGCACCACCTCCTTCCGCCCCGGCGCCCGCTTCGGCCCGGCGGCGATCCGGGAGGTGAGCAGCGGCCTGGAAAGCTATGACCCCCAGCTCGATCTGGACCTCGACGACCTGGCCTTCGCCGACCTCGGGGCCGTGGCCATCCCCTTCGGGGCCCCGGAGCCGGTGGTGGCGGCCGTGGGCAGGGCCACGGAGGCGGTGCTGGAGCTGGGTCTGGCGCCGCTGATGCTGGGGGGCGAGCACTCGATCAGCAGCGGCGCGGTGGCGGCGGTGGCGCGGCGTCATCCCGATCTGGTGCTCGTGCAGCTCGATGCCCACGCCGACCTGCGGCAGGAGTGGCTCGGCGCCCGCCACAGCCACGCCTGCGCCATGCGCCGCTGCCTGGAGGCGCTGCCCAGCGGCGAGCTGCGCCAGATCGCCATCCGCAGCGGCACCCGCGAGGAGTTCCAGGAGCTGCACGCCACCGGACGGCTGGTGCCGATCGACGCCATGGCGGCGGCGCTGGCGCCCCTGCGGGGCCGGCCCCTCTATCTCACCGTCGACCTCGACTGGTTCGATCCCGCCGTGCTGCCGGGCACGGGCACGCCCGAACCCGGCGGCTTCCACTGGCCCAACTTTGCGGCCCTGGTGGAGGAACTGCGCCACCACCGGCTGGTGGCCGCCGACGTGGTGGAGCTGGCACCCCAGCTCGATGCCAGCGGCGTCAGCGCCGTGCTGGCGGCCAAGGTGACCCGCAGCCTGCTGCTGCTGCTCGGGCGGCCGGTGCCCTCTGGCGCCCCGGCTCAGTAGCAGCAGGTGCCGCTGGCCCGCTGCTCCCGCAGGCGGCTGTGCTGCTGCCCGATCAGCTGCACGGCCATGGTGGGGTGGTTGTGCAGCAGGTTGAGGAAGCGGAGCCGGTCCAGCCGCAGCACCTCCACGGGCGTACGGGCGAAGGCGTCGCTGCGGTGGCTCAGTTCGCGCCAGGTGATGTCCTGGTAGCTGAACAGCTCGCCGGGGCGGTAGCAGGTCTTCTCCCCCTGCTCGCCCACCAGCTCGACGATGCCGCGGCGCACCGCGTAGATGGCGTTGGCGCTGGCGCCGCGGCAGAAGACGTGGGCTCCGGTGGGGAGGGTGAAGGTTTCACAATCCACATGAACGGCCATCAGTTCGATGGGCGATGGGGATGTGGCGGTTCTGATCAATGCAGGGGACCTCCGTGGTCGTGGTGGACAGGGTCCTGCCTTCCTAGGGCCAAACGGACCGTTCCGCTACTGGAAGGGATGGAGATTAGGGAGAAGAAGGGCGAAACGGAAGCATCCGTCACGCTTTTCAGCTTTTGATCAGCTTTCAGGGCAGGCCGGTGGCCAGGCTCAGCTGCTGACTGGCCACGGGAAGGCGGGCATGCTTCAGCAGGGCTTCAGGGGACACCACCGGCAGCCGGGGCGGACGCGCCGTCCAGTGGTGGCACCAGAGATCGGCCACCAGCTCGGGGTGGATGGGGAGCTGCCGCAGCTGGCACCATCCCAGCTCCACCCCGGCGGGCGGGGTGCAGTGGCGGCAGCTGCGGCAGTTGGGACGGTTGCCCATCCTCTTGACCCATTGGGCCATTCAAGGTACGCATTTCCTTGACGGTGTGATAGGGGTGGAAGCCGAATCACAGGCTTTCTTCGGTATTCGCCGCAGCCGCTCCATAGGATCGCGCCACCGAGCTCCGGCGTCCCCCTGGCCGGCCGGCCGCCTCCGATGGACTCCACCCCCCTGCGCCGCACACCCCTGGATGCCGCCGCCATCGCCGCCGGGGGCCGCATGGTGCCCTTCGCCGGCTGGCAGATGGCGATCCAGTTCTCCGGCCTGGTGCAGGAGCACAACGCCGTGCGGCAGCACTGCGGCGTCTTCGACATCTCCCACATGGGGGTGCTCACCCTGCGGGGCCAGGGCACCAAGGACGCCCTGCAGCGGCTGGTGCCCACCGACCTGTTCCGCATCGGCCCCGGCGAGGCCTGCTACACGGTGCTGCTCAACGAGGCCGGCGGCATCCTTGACGACCTGATCGTCTACGACCGCGGCCGTGTCGCTGGCCCCGAGGGGGAGTGCGATGAGCTGGTGCTGGTGATCAACGCCGCCTGCGCCGAGGCCGACACCGCCTGGATCGCCAGCCAGCTGGAGCCCGAGGGCCTCTCCATCAGCGATCGCAAGGGCGACGGGGTGCTGCTGGCCCTGCAGGGCCCGGAGGCCCCCGCCCGGCTCGAGGCCCTGGTGGGCACGAGCCTGGCGGGTTTGCCCCGCTTCGGCCACCGGGAGCTGGCCATCGAGGGGGCGCCGGTGTTCGTGGGCCGCACGGGCTACACCGGTGAGGACGGCTTCGAGCTGCTGCTGGGCCGCGAGGCCGGCGTGGCGTTGTGGCAGCGGCTGCTGGCCGAGGGGGTCACCCCCTGCGGCCTCGGCGCCCGCGACACCCTGCGGCTGGAGGCGGCGATGCACCTCTACGGCAACGAGATGGATGCGGCCACCACGCCTTTGGAGGCGGGCCTGGGCTGGCTGGTGCACCTGGAGATGCCCGCGGACTTCATCGGTCGGGCCGCCCTGGAGCGCCAGACCGCCGAGGGGGTGGCCCGCAAGCTGGTGGGCCTCAAGCTGCAGGGCCGGGCCATCGCCCGCCACGGCTATCCGGTGCTCCTCGATGGCGAGCCGGTGGGCGAGGTCACCAGCGGCACCTGGTCCCCCACCCTGGGGGAGGCGGTGGCCCTGGCCTACGTGCCGGCGGCGGCGGCGAAGCCCGGCACCGCACTGGCGGTGGAGATCCGCGGGCGCGCCGAGCCGGCCGTGGTGGTCAGGCGGCCCTTCTACCGGCGCGGCTGAGCGCCCTTCCGGCGCTGTCCCGGCCCCTTAAGAACGGCCCGCCGCTGCCCTGTGGGAAACTCGCGGATTCGTTCTGCTTGCCACCATGCGCAGCCACGGGTGCGGCGATCTGCGCATCGACGCCATCGGCGAGGCCGTTCAGCTGGGCGGCTGGGTCGACCGGCGCCGCGACCACGGCGGGGTGATCTTCATCGACCTGCGCGACCGCAGCGGCACCGTGCAGATCACGGTGGATCCCGACCTGGCCCCCGCCGCCTTCGCCGTGGCCGAACGGCTGCGCAACGAGACCGTCCTGCGGGTGGAGGGCAAGGTGCGGGCCCGGCCGGCCGAGTCCCTCAACGAACGGCTGGCCACCGGCGCCATCGAGGTGCTGGCCGCCGGCATCACGGTGCTCAACGAGGTGCGCGGCAACCTGCCGTTCCCGGTATCGGTGCACGACGAGGAGAACACCCGCGAGGAACTGCGCCTGCGCCACCGCTACCTCGACCTGCGCCGCGAGCGCATGGGCCGCAACCTGCGCCTGCGCCACGCCACCGTGAAGGCCGCCCGCGGCTATCTGGAGGCGGAGGGCTTCATCGAGGTGGAGACCCCGGTGCTCACCCGCTCCACCCCCGAGGGCGCCCGCGACTACCTGGTGCCCTCCCGGGTCTGCGGCGGTGAGTGGTTCGCCCTGCCCCAGTCGCCCCAGCTGTTCAAGCAGCTGCTGATGGTGGGGGGCATCGAGCGGTATTACCAGGTGGCCCGCTGCTTCCGTGACGAGGACCTGCGGGCCGACCGCCAGCCGGAGTTCACCCAGCTGGACATGGAGATGAGCTTCATGGACCAGGAGGAGATCCTGGCGCTGAACGAGGGCCTGATCGCCGCCATCTGGAAGCAGGTGAAGGGCATCGAGCTGCCGCGGCCGTTCCCCCGCCTCACCTGGCACGAGGCGATGGCCCGCTACGGCACCGACCGGCCCGACACCCGCTACGGCATGGAGCTCACCGACGCCTCGGACATCGTCCGGGACATGGGCTTCAAGGTGTTCTCCGGCGCGGTGGCCGCCGGGGGCTCGGTGAAGTGCATCGCCGTGGCCGGCGGCAACGAGGCCGTCAGCAACGTGCGCATCAAGCCCGGTGGGGATGTGTTCAGCGAGGCCCAGAAGGCCGGGGCCGGCGGCCTGGCCTTCATCCGGGTGCGGGCCGGCGGCGAGATCGACACGATCGGCGCCATCAAGGACAACCTCACGGCCGAGAGGAAGGCGGAACTGCTGGAGCGCACCGGCGCCACGGAAGGCACCCTGCTGCTGTTCGGCGCCGGCGACACCGCCACCGTCAACAAGGCCCTCGACCGGGTGCGGCAGTACCTGGCCCGCGAACTCGGCCTGGTGCCGGCCGAGCGGGACAACGACCAGTGGAACTTCCTCTGGGTGGTGGACTTCCCGATGTTCGAGTTCAACGCCGGCGAGAACCGCCTCGAGGCGCTGCACCACCCCTTCTGCGCCCCCAACGCCGAGGATCTGGGTGGCGATCCGGCCGCCTGGGCGGCCACCCTGCCCACCGCCCGCGCCCAGGCCTACGACCTGGTGCTCAACGGCCTGGAGCTGGGCGGCGGCTCCCTGCGCATCCACGATGCGGCCCTGCAGCGCCAGGTGCTGCAGACCATCGGCCTGCCCCTGGAGGAGGCGGAGCGCCAGTTCGGCTTCCTGATGGAGGCCCTCGACATGGGCGCCCCGCCCCACGGCGGCATCGCCTTCGGCATGGACCGGCTGGTGATGCTGCTGGCAGGCGAGGAGTCGATCCGCGACACGATCGCCTTCCCGAAAACCCAGCAGGCGCGCTGCCTGATGACCCAGGCCCCGGCCGATGTGGCCCCGAAGCAGCTGGAGGAGCTGCACGTGGCCAGCACCTGGAGCGACGAGGAGGGCTGAGGGGCAGCCACTGCCGCGCCGTTGCCGCCATGCTGCGGTCATTAAGCGGAATCACTTCGCCTTAGACTGGTGCTTCCCGCTTCCTGGCCATGGCCATCACAGCTCCCCCCATCGACATCGGCATCCCGGCGGACCAGCGCCAGCAGATCGCCGATGGACTCGGCCGCGTGCTGGCCGACAGCACCGTGCTCTATGCCAAGACCCACGGCTTCCACTGGAACGTCACTGGACCGATGTTCAACACGCTCCACCTGATGTTCATGGACCAGTACACCGAACTCTGGACCGCCCTCGACCTGATCGCCGAGCGCATCCGGGCCCTCGGTTTCCCCGCCCCCTACGGCGGCACCCTGTATGCCGGGCTCTCCTCGATCCCCGAGGCCGAAGGCGTCCCCGCCGCCCTGGCCATGGTGCGCGAGCTGGTGGAGGGCCATGAGGCCGTGGCCCGCACGATCCGCTCGGTGTTCACCACCGCCGACGACGCCAGCGACCAGCCCACCGCCGACCTGCTCACCCAGCGGCTGCAGATCCACGAGAAGACGGCGTGGATGCTGAGGAGCCTTCTGGAGGGGTGAGCGTCAGCGGGCGCGGCCTGCGCCGGTCCGCGCCCGCGTTGCGGGCAACGGCCGGCTTCGGTCGCGCCGCTGACGCCTCCCCAGGAGGCTGGGCACGGGGGAAGAGGGGGGCTGGGCGAGGAGGTCCCTGAGGGCGGGCGGACTGGAAGGGGTCGGTAGATTGGGGGATCAGCGCAGCGCCCGATGTCCGCACCGTCCGCCACGCGGGGCCATGCCGCGAAGTTCGTCTTCGTCACCGGCGGGGTGGTGTCCAGCATCGGCAAGGGCATCGTCGCGGCCAGCCTCGGGCGGCTGCTCAAGTCCCGCGGCTACAGCGTCTCGATCCTGAAGCTGGATCCGTACCTCAACGTGGATCCGGGCACGATGAGCCCCTACCAGCACGGGGAGGTGTTCGTCACCGAGGACGGCGCCGAGACCGACCTCGACCTGGGCCACTACGAGCGCTTCACCGACACGGCCATGTCGCGCCTCAACAGCGTGACCACCGGCTCCATCTACCAGGCGGTGATCAACAAGGAGCGCCGCGGCGACTACAACGGCGGCACCGTCCAGGTGATTCCCCACATCACCGGCGAGATCCGCGAACGCATCCACCGGGTGGCGGCCAACAGCGGCGCCGACGTGGTGATCACCGAGATCGGCGGCACGGTGGGCGACATCGAGTCGCTGCCGTTCCTGGAGGCCATCCGCGAATTCCGCGGTGACGTCGGCCGCCACGACCTGGCCTACGTCCATGTCACCCTGCTGCCCTACATCGGCACCTCCGGCGAACTCAAGACCAAGCCCACCCAGCATTCGGTCAAGGAGCTGCGTTCCATCGGCATCCAGCCCGATGTGCTCGTCTGCCGCAGCGACCGGCCCATCAGCACCGACCTCAAGGCCAAGATCGGCGGCTTCTGCGGCGTGCCGGCCAGCGCCGTGATCCAGGCCCTCGACGCCGACAGCATCTATGCCGTGCCCCTGGCGATGGAGAGCGAGGGCCTCTGCCGCCAGGTGCTCGACGTCCTCTCCCTGGTCGACCACGACAGCGACATGGCGCGCTGGGCGGAACTGGTGGAGAAGCTGCGCCACCCCGGTCCCGCCGTGAAGGTGGCCCTGGTGGGCAAGTACGTCCAGCTCAACGACGCCTACCTCTCGGTGGTGGAGGCCCTGCGCCATGCCTGTCTGGAACGGGACGCCTCCCTCGATCTCCGCTGGATCTGCGCCGAGCAGATCGAGAGCCAGGGTGCCGACGCCCTGCTGCGGGGCATGGATGCGGTGGTGGTGCCCGGAGGCTTCGGCCACCGCGGCGTCGACGGCAAGGTGGCGGCGATCCGCTGGGCCCGCGAGCAGCGGGTGCCGTTCCTGGGCCTCTGCCTGGGGATGCAGTGCGCCGTGATCGCGTGGGCCCGCCACCAGGCGGGTCTGGAGGGGGCCACCAGCGCCGAGCTGGATCCCGCCTCGCCCCACCCCGTCATCCACCTGCTGCCCGAGCAGCAGGACGTGGTGGACCTGGGCGGCACCATGCGCCTGGGCGTCTACCCCTGCCGGCTGACGGCGGGCACCATGGCCCAGCGCCTCTACGGCGAGGAGGTGGTCTACGAGCGCCACCGCCACCGCTACGAGTTCAACAACGCCTACCGCTCCCTGTTCCTGGAATCGGGCTACGAGATCAGCGGCACCTCCCCCGACGGCCGCCTGGTGGAGCTGATCGAGCTGAAGGACCACCCCTTCTTCACCGCCTGCCAGTACCACCCGGAGTTCCTCTCCCGCCCCGGCAAGCCCCATCCCCTGTTCCGGGGGCTGATCGCGGCGGCCCAGCAGCGGCTGCCGGGCTCCCCCAGCGAGGCCGTGGACCGTGTCGCCAGCCCCATCTACGGCTGACGGCCCGGCGGTGGTGGAAACCTTCCACTCCCTGCAGGGGGAGGGTCTTCACGCCGGTCGCAGCGCCTTCTTCATCCGCCTGGCGGGCTGCGATGTGGGCTGTCCCTGGTGCGACACCAAGCACTCCTGGCCGCAGGCGGCCCATCCCACGCGCCCCCTGGCCGACCTGGCGGCCGAGGCCAGCGCCGCCGCCGTCGCGGGTGCCGCCTTCGTGGTGATCACCGGCGGCGAGCCCCTGCAGCAGCCCATGGACGGCCTCTGCAAGGCCTTGGCGGCAACGGGCCTGCCGCTGCACCTGGAAACCAGCGGCGTGGGGCAGCTCAGTGGCCGCTTCGACTGGATCACCCTCTCGCCGAAGCCCCACCGCCCCCCGGCCGCCGATCTCCTGGCCCGCTGTGATGAGCTCAAGGTGGTGGTGACCTCCCCGGCCGACCTGGCCTTCGCCGAAGCCATGGCCGCCGAAGCGGCCCGCCTGCGTCCGCCCGCCGCCCCCGGCCCCGCTCTCCTGCTCCAGCCCGCCTGGGACGAACCGGCCGGCCGGGAGCTGGCGGTGGCCTACGTGCGTGCCCACCCCGACTGGCGCCTCAGCCTGCAGAGCCACAAGTGGCTGGGGGTGCGCTGAAGCCCCTGGAACGGCCCCCTGCGCTGAAACCTCAGAGGGCCTGGGCCGGCTGCTGCACCTTCTCCGCCTTCCAGAGCCGCCAGCGCAGCTGCAGATCCTTCGGGGTGTACACCACGATCGGCCGGCTGGCGTCGTAGGGCACCACGAAGGGCTTGCTGCCCATCGGCACGAACACCTTGCGGGTCGCCTGGCCGGGGGGGCAGGCCATCAGGGTCGAGACCATTGGCCCCACATCACTCACCGTGTAGACGCTGACGCCCAGCCCCTTCACCTTGCTGGCGCGGAAGCGGCCGCGGAAGGCCCGCTGGTTGCAGTCGGCCTCCACCTCCCGGCCGGCGATCAGCTGCACCCGCCAGTCGCTCGGGTGGGGGGACAGGCGGGGATCGGCGGTGGGCGGCAACACGCCGGGCAGCTGGATCACCCAGCGGGTCTGGGCGGCGGTGGGCTTGGGGTAGGGCGTCAGATCCAGCCGGGGGATGGCCCGGGCCGGCGCCACCGTGAGCGCCAGCAGGGACGGCAGGCTGACGATGACGATGACGCTGGCGGTGGCCGCGGCCGCCGTGGCGCGGCGCAGGGCATGGGCCATGGGGAACCTCGGAAGGGACCGGAAACCGGCGCCACCACCATGGCATCCTCCGTCGCGTCCGGTCGCTCCGCCCCCGGCGCCGCTTCCACAATGGGGGGGCCGTCGTAACCGCTCGCCCCATCACCCGCTCCCCCGCCACGCCCTCCCCACCCCCGCCGCTCGCCATCGCACTGCTCTCCGGCGGCCTGGATTCGGCCACCGCCGCGGCCCTGGCGATCGAGGCGGGCCACCGGGTCATCGGCCTCTCCTTCGACTATGGCCAGCGCCACCGGCGCGAGCTGGACGCCGCCGCCGCGGTGGCCGGCGCCCTGGCGCTGGAGGAGCACCACGTGATCGCCGTGAACCTGGCGGCCTGGGGCGGCTCGGCCCTCACCGATCCGGCCATCCCCGTCCCCGACGGCGGCGTGGTCGCGGGGGTGATTCCCAGCACCTACGTCCCCGGCCGCAACACGGTGTTCATCGCCCTGGGGCTGAGCCTGGCCGAAGCCCGCGGCGCCACCAGCCTCGTGCTCGGGGTCAATGCGGTGGATTATTCCGGCTATCCCGACTGCCGCCCCGACTACCTGGCCGCCTTCCAGACCCTGGCCGACCTGGCCACCAAGGCGGGACGGGAGGGTCAGGGGGCCCGCCTCTGGGCCCCCCTGGTGGCCTGGGACAAGGCCACCATCGTGCGCGAGGCCCTGCGGCTCGGGGTGCCGATCGCGGCCACCTGGAGCTGCTACAGCGGCGAGCATCTCCCCTGCGGCCGCTGCGACAGCTGCCGCATCCGTGATGCCGCCCTGGTGGCCGCGGGCCGGGCCGACCTGACCAGCGCCGCCGTCCGCGCCGGAGCCGCCTCCCGCGCCGGAGCCGACCGTTGAGGAGCGATCCGCTTCCATGGCTGGAGCCCCGGGCCCTGGCGCGGGTCCTGGCCGAGCGCTTCGGCCGGGACGGGCTGGTGCTGCTCGACGGAGACGGCAGCCCCCTCGGCTGCCGGGGCGTGCTCGGGGTGGATCCGGTGGCCAGCGTGACCTGCCGGGGGCTGCCGGGCAGTCCGGGGGCAGCCGATCCCTTTGACGTCTTCGCCGATCTGGAGGGCCAGGGGGGACCCTGGCTGGGCTGGCTCGGCTACGAGGCCGGGGCCTGGGTGGAGCCGGCCGGGCACTGGCTGGCCTCCGACATGGCCACCCTCTGGGCGGCCCGCCACGATCCCCTGATCCACTTCGACCGGGGGGAGGGTCGGCTGTGGCTCGAGGGCCAGGACCCGGCCCGGTTCGCGGCCATGGCGGGGCTGCTGGCGGATCCCGCCCTGGCGGCGGCGGTGGCCGGGGCCGGGGAGCGCCCGGCCGAGGGGCCCGGCATCGCCCGCGGCGCCTGGCACTGGCACACCGACCCGGACACCTATGCCGCCCAGGTGGGGATCCTGCGGGAGTGGATCGCCGCCGGCGACCTCTTCCAGGCCAACCTCACCGCCTGCTGCGAGAGCCTGCGGGAGGAGCCGCCCGATCCGCTGGCGCTGTTCCTCCGTCTGGTGGGCCATGGCCCGGCCCCCTTCGCCGGCCTGGCCATCGCCGGTGGGGAGGCGGTGATCTCGGCCTCGCCGGAGCGCTTCCTGCGCCTGCACCCCGACGGCCGGGTGGAAACGCGCCCGATCAAGGGCACCCGGCCCCGCCACGCCGACCCCGACGCCGATGCCGCCCGCGCCGCCGAGCTGATCTGCGACCCCAAGGACCGGGCCGAGAACGTGATGATCGTCGACCTTCTGCGCAACGACCTCGGCCGGGTCTGCGTACCCGGCTCGGTGCATGTGCCCCAGCTGCTGGGGCTGGAGAGCTACGCCCACGTGCACCACCTCACCTCGGTGGTGATGGGACAGCTCGCCGCCGGGCGCGGCCTGGTCGACCTGCTGCGGGCCTGCTGGCCGGGGGGCTCGATCACCGGCGCCCCCAAGGTGCGGGCCTGCCGGCGCCTCAGCCAGCTGGAGCCGGTGCCGAGGGGGCCCTACTGCGGCTCCCTGTTTCACCTGGGAGCCGATGGCGGCTTCGACAGCAGCATCCTGATCCGCACCCTGCTGCAGAAGGATCGGCGCCTGCGGCTGCATGCCGGCGGCGGCATCGTGGCCGACTCCGACCCCGTGGGGGAGGCCCGGGAGATGGGCTGGAAGATCGAGCCGCTGCTGGAGGCCCTGGCATGAGCGCTGGCCCAGCTCCGGCCGGCACGGCCATCGCCTGGATCGACGGGCCGACGCCGGAGGGAACCTGGGGCGATCCGGACCGGCTCTGTCTGCCCCTGAACGACCGCGGCCTGCTGCTGGCTGATGGCCTCTTTGAAACGGTGCTGATCGAAGGGGGGACGCCCCGGCTGCTGGCGGAGCACCTGGAGCGCTGGCGCGTCTCGGCCGCCAGCCTGGGCCTGGCGCCACCCCCCGGGGCCGACCGGGTGCGGCCGCTGCTGGCCGAGGCGGTGGCCCGCAGTGGCCTCACCGGCAGCGGGGCCCTGCGGCTCAACTGGAGCCGGGGCAGCGGCGCCGGCCGGGGCCTGGCGCTGCCGGGGCCGGACGAACCCCAGGGCCGCCCCCGCTTCTGGCTGCAGCTGAGCCCCTGGAGGCCCGCCTCCACGCCGGTTGCGGTGATCGTCAGTGGGGTGGAGCGGCGTAACGCCGCCAGCCTGGTCAGCCGCTGCAAGACCTTCGCCTACGGCGGCGCCATCCAGGCCCTGCGGGAGGCCCGGGCCGCCGGGGCCGATGACGCCCTGCTGCTCGGCAGCGGCGGCGACCTGTGCTGCGGCACCAGCGCGAACCTGCTGGTGCGGCGCAGGGGCGCGTGGGTCACCCCGCCCCTGGAGAGCGGCTGTCTGCCGGGGGTGATGCGGGGCCGCGGCCTGGCCATGGGGTTGCTGCGGGAGGAGCGGCTGTCAGTGGCGGACCTGCTGGAGAGCGAGGCGGCCCTGCTGGTCAACAGCCTGGGCGGCCGCCCGATCCGGCGCTGCGGGGCCATCGATCTGCCCCTGCCCGCCGGGGTTGATGGCCTCTGGAGACGGCTGCTGGCGTCGTCATAGGTTGGCGCCAGAATCGATCCATCACGTTGTTCGACGCTGTGGGGGGCCTGGGGTCCCGGAAGCACCTGGCAGGACTGCTGGCCGGCTTGCTCGCGGGCACGGGACTCGCCCTGGCCGGTTGCGGCGCCACCCCGAAGGAGGTGGCCGTTCAGGACGCCAAGCCGGGCGACCTGCTGGTGCAGGTGGACGGGAGCCGGGTGGAGCTGGTGCGGGCGTTCCAGCCGGGCGTTGCCAACGGGCTGCACAAGGGTGTGGTGAAGGTCACCTCAGTTGGCGGCGATGCCAAGGGCCAGCTGTACGAAACCACGGCGATCTGCAGCGTCAAGGGAGAGCCGGGCTGGCAATCGTATGACAATATCTATGGAGATCCGATCAGTGATCTCAACGCCAAGAGAACATTTCCAGTCAAGGATCGCTGGCAGTTTCTGTTCCACTTTGATGGCCGCACGGAGCAGGTCGGCAAGCTGGATCCCAGTGTCTGGGTAGCCCGATTGAAGGATAATCTCTGCCGCAAAGGGGATTTCGACGACACCTGATCCCCCGGTGGTCGAGGGGAGGGAGAAAGGTCTCCTGGATGTGAGAATGATTCTTGATCCCGTTCCCTGGAGCGGACACAGGGCCCCAATGTCCTGTAGCAATCGACACTTTCGGGCCGCAGGTCATCCTTTTGGATGGATGGGAAATTGCGCCTCGGTTCTTCGATGCCCAAAACACTCTTCTCCGTTGATCTCACCAAGCCGATGGATCAACAGGACATGCCCGGGCACAACCGCTGGCACCCGGAAATCCCTGCCGTGGCCTCGGTGAACCCTGGCGACGTGTTCCGGATCGAATGCAAGGACTGGACCGATGGTCAGATCAAGAACAATGACGACCCCAAGGACATCGAGGATGTGAATCTCGAGGTCGTTCACGTCCTCAGCGGCCCGATCTGGGTCAACGGTGCCCAGCCCGGCGACATCCTGGTGGTCGACATTCTCGATGTCGGTGCCCTGCAGGGGGATGAGTGGGGCTTCACGGGCATCTTCGCCAAGGAGAACGGTGGCGGATTCCTCACCGATCACTACCCCAAGGCCGCCAAGGCCATCTGGGATCTCGAAGGCATCTACACCTCCTCCCGCCACATTCCCGGTGTCCGTTTCGCCGGCATCACCCACCCGGGCCTGATCGGCTGCGCCCCCTCCCACGAGCTGCTCAACGAGTGGAACCGTCGTGAAACGGAGCTGGTGAAGACCGCCCCCGACCGCCGCACCTACGGCGCCGGCCTCTCCGGCAGCGAGCCCGTGCTGGCGGCCCTGCCCAACCCCAACAGCGCCATCCTCGGCACCCTCCCCGGCAGCGAGTTCGAGCGGGTGGCCAACGAGGCCGCACGCACGGTGCCGCCCCGCGAGCACGGCGGCAACTGCGACATCAAGAACCTCACCAAGGGCACCCGGATCTATTTCCCGGTCTATGTCGAAGGGGCCAAGCTCTCGATGGGCGACATCCACTTCTCCCAGGGGGATGGGGAAATCTCCTTCTGCGGCGCCATTGAGATGTCCGGCTATCTCGACCTCCACGTCGAGATCATCAAGGGCGGCATGGCGAAGTACGGCATGGTCAACCCCATGTTCAAGACCAGCCCGGTGGAGCCCCACTACACCGACTACCTGGTGTTCGAAGGCATCTCCGTGGATGAGTTCGAGGGCAAGCAGTACTACATGGACGTCCACATCGCCTACCGGCGTGCCTGCCTCAACGCCATCGAGTACCTCAAGAAGTTCGGCTACACCGGTGAGCAGGCCTACCTGCTGCTGAGCTGTGCGCCGGTGGAAGGCAGGATCAGCGGCATCGTCGACATCCCCAACGCCTGCTGCACCCTGGCCATCCCCACGGGGATCTTCGACAAGGACATCCTCCCCTGCTGATCAGCAGGCTGGCGGGAGGGGCCTGGACACCAGGCCCCTTTTTCTTGTCTGCCACTGTTCTTGTCTGCCACTGTTCGGGCCTGCCTGTGTTCCTGGCGGCCCTCTCTTTCCTCCCTGTCGTTCCCCTCGTCTTGCGATGCCTGTCTACGAATACAGCTGCAGCAACGGCTGCGACAACTATGAGGTCTGGCGCAGCATCGATGAGCGCCACAAGGAAACCAACTGCCCGAGCTGCAGCGCCGAAGGCCTCCGTGTGTTCACACCGGTCATGTCCCTGAGCGGCCCTTTCCGACTGAAGCAGGAGCAGTCCGAACCGCGTCTGGTTCGCAAGGAAACCAGGGAAGCCACCGGCAAGCCCCGGCTCAAGGAGAGTGGCACCCGTCCCTGGATGCTCAACCGCGGCTGCTGAGCGCCCCACCAAAGCAAAAGTCCCGGGTCGCGCCACCACTGGTGGCCTCGGCCCGGGACTTGCTGTTGCGCCGGAGTCCTCAGACCGTGAGGAACTCCTTGATCACGTCGTCGGAGAGCTGGTCGGTCTGGCCGCTGGAGACGATGCCGCCGCGCTGCATGGCGTAGTAGAAGTCGGACTGGCGCACGAAGTGCAGGTGCTGCTCCACCAGCAGCACGCTGATGCCGGTCTCCTTCATGATCCGTTGCACCGCATTTTCGATGTCGAGGATGATGGAGGGCTGGATTCCCTCGGTGGGTTCATCGAGGAGCAGCAGCTTGGGCTTGCCCAGCAGGGCACGGGCGATGGCGAGCTGCTGCTGCTGGCCGCCGCTGAGATCACCGCCCTTGCGCTTGAGAAACTTCTCGAGGATCGGGAAAAGATCGAAGATCAGCGGATCGATGTGGCGGTTCTTTTCCAGGCCGCCGGGAAGGGCCTCCATGCCCAGCAGCAGGTTCTCCTTGACGGTCACCTGGGGAATGATGTCCCGGCCCTGGGACACATAGCCGATGCCGGACCGGGCCCGTTTGTAGGGGGGCTGGTTGGTGAGCTGGCCGTCCTGGTAGGTGATCGTCCCGGATCGCTGCTGCAGCAGTCCGATGACGGTCTTGAGGAAGGTGGTCTTGCCGACGCCATTGCGGCCGATCAGGCAGACCATCTTGCCTTCGTGGATGGTCAGATCCACGTTGCGGAGAATGTGGCTCTCCCCGTAATACACATTGAGGTCGGAGACCTGGAGCAGGGGCTGGGCGCTGGTGGTGGACATGGGCTCGCGGTGGGTGATGGTCGGGAAACGATCAGTGTTCGGGCGGCCCCAGGTAGACCTCGATCACCCGCGGATCGGCTTTGACCTTCTCCAGCGGTCCTTCGGTCAGCACCTGTCCCTGGTGGAGCACGGTGACGTCGAAGCCCAGGTCGCGGATGAACTCCATGTCGTGCTCGATCACCACCACGGTGTGGTCGCCGGCGAGGGACTTGATCAGCTCGGCCGTGCGCAGGGTTTCCTCATCGGTGAGGCCGGCCACGGGTTCGTCCAGCAGGAGAACCTCCGGGGCCTGGGCCACCAGGGAGGCAATGGCGAGCCATTGCTTCTGGCCGTGGGACAGGGAGCCGGCCTTGACGGTGGCGAAGGGGGTCAGGCCCACGTAGTTCATGATCCGGTGCACCTCGTCCTTGGAGGACTGGGGCAGACCGGACCCCAGCAGGCTGAAGGCGTTCTTGACCGGTGAGGCGGAGAGCTCTAGGTTGCGGAGCACGGTGAGGTTCTCGAACACCCGCGGTGTCTGGAATTTGCGGCCGATGCCGCTGCGCGAGATCTGCTGCTCGGAGACGCCAAGCAGCGACTTGCCCTTGAAGCTCACCGTTCCTTTCGTGGGCCGCACCTTGCCTGTGATGACATCCAGGAAGGTGGTCTTGCCGGCACCGTTGGGGCCGATGATGGACTTCAACTCACCCTTGTAGAGCTTCAGGCTGAGGTCGGTGAGGGCATAGAAGCCATCGAAACTCACGCTGACGTCATTGAGCTCGAGTAGAGGTTCTGACATGGACTTCGGAAGGGTGCGGAATCAAAGGAGCGGTCACAGCAGATAAGCCAGGAAGCGTCTTCCTGGGGGACTAATCCACAGGAACGGCCTCCTTGTCGATCTGGGGGTAGGTCTTGGCCTTCTGGGCGATGCCGAAGGCGGCCAGGAAGGTGCGGAAGCCACCCTTGGTGATCCAGCCGTAGATGCCATCGGGCATCAGGACCACCACGAAGATGAACAGGGCCCCCTGCACGAACAGCCAGGCCTCGGGCAGGGCCTCACTCACCAGGCTGCGCAGGTAGTTCACCAGGGTGGCACCGATGATCGGACCCACCAGGGTGCCCCTGCCGCCCACGGCGACCCAGATCACCATCTCGATCGAGAAGGAGATCGACATGTACTGGGGCGAGACGATGCCGGACTGGACGGTGTAGAGGGCTCCGGAGATGCCGCAGAGGGCTCCGGCCACCAGGAAGACGATGGTCTTGAAGGGGACGGGGTTGAAACCGGCGAAGCGCAGGCGGCTCTCGTCGTCACGGATGGCGATCAGGGCATCACCGAAGCGACCGCTGGTGAAGTAGCGGCAGACCAGAAAGGCCAGGGGCAGCAGCACCACCGTTAGGCGGTAGAACCAGACCTGCATGTCCGGGGAGCCCACCAGCTGGCCGAAGAGTTCGCTGGTGCTGGTCTTGAGACCGTTGGTGCCGTCAAAGAGTTTCTGCTGGCCGTTGAAGAAGTGGAAGAAGACCATCAGAGCCGCCTGGGTGATGATCGAGAAGTACACCCCCTTGATGCGGTTTCGGAAGATCAGCCATCCCACCAGGCCCGCCACCACCGCCGGAATCACCCAGAGGGCAATCAGGGTGAACACCGGTGACCAGAAGGGCTGCCAGAAGAACGGCAGCTGGTCGACGCCGTAGTTCTCGAAGAACTTGGGAATCCCGTTGCCACCCGCCAGGCTCTTGGTGTTGAGCATCAGGTACATGGCCACCGCGTAGCCCCCGAGGGCAAAGAAGATGCCCTGCCCCAGACTCAACAGACCGGTGTATCCCCAGATCAGGTCGATGGCCAGGGCCGTGATCGCCAGGGAGAAATAGCGGCCGAAGAGGTTGAGGCGGAAATCATCCAGCGCTGCCGGCAGGATGAACAGGGCGATCGCCAGCAGAATCCAGGGGACGAGTCGTTGGAAGATTTTCACAGGTAGGGCCTCCTGGTGGGGAGATGGAACGGGAATCTGCAGAGGTTGGGACGGACCGGGTCAGGCATCGACCGAGCGACCCTTCTGGGGGAACATGCCGTTGGGGCGGAACTGCAGGAAGACGATGATGAAGATGAACACCAGCACCAGGGACATGCTGGTGGTGGCGAAGAATTCGATCACCCCTTTCGCCGCCAGTGGCATGTCAGGGAAGATCGTCAGCAAGGTGCCCGAGCCGATCACCGACTGGATGATGCCCAGCAACAGGGAGGCCAGCACGGTGCCCAGCAGGTTGCCGACGCCTCCGAGGACGATCACCATGAAGCAGGAGACGATGTAGGCCGCGCCGAGGTTCGGACCCACCGAACCGAGCAGGGTGATGGCGCACCCGGCCACCCCCGCCAGGCCGGAGCCGATGCCGAAGGTGATGCTGTCGACGCGGTCGGTGGGGATGCCCAGGCAGTTGCTCATCTGACGGTTCTGGGTGACCGAACGGATGCGCAGGCCCCAGACACTCTTGTTGAGGAACCAGTAGGTGGCCAGCAGCAACAGGGCGGATAGCAGAATGATGAAAATGCGCAGGCCGGGCAGTTCGATCGTGCCGATCATCCCCCAGCTTCCCTGCAGCCATTTCGGGGCGGTGACATCGATGTTGCGCGGACCGAACCAGGCCTTGGAGAGCGGACGGACCTGGTCAAAGAGGTTGACGGCGATCAGGCCGATGCCGATGGCGATCGCCCAGCCCAGTCCGTTGAGATAGGTGAAGAAAGGCTTGGCGGAGAACTTCGCCGCGAGCAATTTCGAGATAATGAAGCCAACGCCGACACCCACGAGGATGCCCAGCATCATGGCCGTCGACACGCTCCGAATCAGCTGAATCAGAATCAGGCTGACCCCCCACGTGGCCAGGAGAGTTTCAAGCGGTCGGCCATAGAGCTGCCGGATCAACGTTCTTTCCAGCAGAACTCCAATCAGTGCCGTCACAATGAAGGACAACACCAGCGAGACCGGGAAATACAGTTCGAAGATCACACCACCCATGGGCTTGAAAGCCGATTGCACCACGTAGGTGACATAAGCCCCGAGCATCATGAATTCGCCATGGGCGAGGTTGATGACACCCATCAATCCGAAGACGATGGCCAGGCCTGTCGCTGCCAGCAGCAGCACGGACCCGATGCTGAGGCCATCGAGGATCTGAGAAAAGAAAAGTTCCAACGGAATGAAGGTTGAACGTTAGATCCAGCGCTGCTGAGGCGACGCTGGATCGGGTCGAACGTGGTGGTGTGGCGGACCGGAAAGGGGCGGTTCCCGCAGGAACCACCCGACTTTCATTCCCTCACGGATGGCTCCGTGATCACATCTTGAACTTGCCGGCGTCAGGCCGATCCTGGGTCCAGTCGCAGGTGAAGCCCTTGGTCTCGGGAACGAACTGGTTCCAGGGAATCGGGGGGATGGCCTTGACGCTGTCGTACAGGATCTTGAACTGGCCGGTGGGCTCCGCTTCGCCGATGAGCACCCGCTCGGAGGTGTGGTGGTTGGGGAACATCTTGATTTCGCCCTGGGGAGCGGCGAAGGTGATCCCGATCATGTTCTGACGAACCTTGTCGAGATCCTCGAAGGTGCCCGCCTTCTCGACGGCGTTCTTCCAGAGGTACACCATGTTGTAGGCGGATTCGGCCGGGTCACCCGTGACGCGGTCGGCCCCGTACATGGCCTGGAAGTCGGAGGTGAACTTCTTGGAGGCCGGGGTGTCCAGGCTCATGAAGAAGTTCCACGCGGCGTAGGTGCCGGTGGTGTACTCGGGGCCGATCTGGCGGATCTCCTCCTCGGCGATGGAGAAGGACATGATCGGGTACTTGGCCGGATCGATGCCCGAAGCCTTGAACTGCTTGAAGAGGGCGACGTTGGAGTCACCGTTCAAGGTGTTGATGATGATCCCGCCATCCGGGAAGGCTTTCTTGATCTTGGCGATGATCGGAGCCACCTCGGTGTTGCCGAGGGGGATGTAATCCTCGCCGACGGTCTCACCGCCAAGGGCCTTCATCTGCTCCTTGATGATGGTGTTGGCCGTACGCGGGTACACGTAGTCGGAGCCCACCAGGTAGACCTTCTTGCCGAGCTTGTCTCCGAACTTGTCCATCAGCCACTGAACCGCGGGCTCAGCCTGCTGGTTGGGAACAGCGCCGGTGTAGAAGATGTTCTTCGAGCACTCTTGACCCTCGTACTGAATCGGGTAGAAGAGGATGTGGTTCTTCGACTCGAAGACCGGCAGCATCGCTTTGCGGCTGGCGGAGGTCCAACCACCGAAGACGACGGCGACCTTGTCGGAGTCGATCAGTTTCTGGGCCTTCTCGGCGAAGGTGGGCCAGTCGGAGGCGCCATCTTCGGAAACGGCAACGATCTTGTAGGACTTGCCGCCGACTTTGACGCCGCCGGCGTCATTGATTTCCTTGATCGCCATCTCTTCGACTTCTTTCAAAGTCGTTTCGGAGATGGCCATGGTGCCGCTGAGAGAGTGAAGGATGCCGACCTTCACTTCACCGTCAAAATTGCCGCCGGACCCGGACTCGCCCCCGCAGGAGACGAGGGTTACGCTCACGGCAGTTGCGGCGATTGCAGCTGCCAGTCGCCTTGAAAGATGCAGAGACATTGATGCCTGTTCAAGATGAATTGTAGTCGCCGTAACCGACGGCAAAGGGAAAGGTACGGAAGGACGTGGTTACCCCCGGTATCCAATGAGACAGAAAGCTGCCCAGGGCCCGCCGGAGTGAGGATTTGAACGTCGCAGACCTGTCGATATGTTGCATTACCTACGGTTTCTCTGATCAACGCCTGAAAGGCGAATACCAGAATCCTTGAACGCGTGCTCGACTCAGGCGGCTGCCGGTTCAGGCAGCTGCCGCAGCAGGAAGCTTTCGACCCGATCGAGGCCTTCGCCGCTGCGCAGATTTGTGAAGCACCAGGGGCGACCGCCGCGCATGCGTTCGGTGTCGCTCTCCATCACGGCCAGGCTGGCCCCGACCATGGGGGCCAGGTCGATCTTGTTGATGACCAGCAGGTCGGAGCGGGTGATGCCGGGCCCCCCCTTGCGGGGGATCTTGTCCCCGGCGGCCACGTCGATCACGTAGATGCACAGATCCACCAGCTCCGGGCTGAAGCTGGCCGCCAGGTTGTCGCCGCCGCTCTCCACCAGCACCAGGTCGAGGTCCGGGAAGGCCTCCTCCAGTTCCTGGACGGCCGCCCGGTTGATCGAGCAGTCCTCCCGGATGGCGGTGTGGGGGCAGCCGCCGGTCTCCACGCCCCGGATCCGCTCGGGGGCCAGGGAGCCGGCACGGGTGAGGAACTGGGCATCCTCCTGGGTGTAGATGTCGTTGGTGACCACCGCCAGCTGCAGCCGCTGCCGCAGCCGCCGGCAGAGCGCGTCGACCAGGGCCGTCTTGCCCGATCCCACCGGACCGGCCACGCCGACCCTCAGTTTGCTGCCCATCGCCCCGGTCCAGGATGGGTGCCATCCTGACGCCAGCGCCGAGGGCTGCGGTGAGTGACGGACCGATGCCGACGCTGATCCGTCGCTTCGAGCGCCTGGATGCCCGACTCGTCGCCACCGTCATGGGCACGGGGGTGGTGGTCTGCCTGGGGTTCATCGAGCTGCTGCGCAGTCCCCTGCAGCAGCTCTCCAGGGTGACGATCGAACTGCTGGCGGTGCGGGCCCTGCTGTTTCTGGCTCCCCTGCTGGTCAGCCTGTTGCTGCTGCTGCGGGATGGCCCGCTGCTCCTGGGCGGCCGTCGCCCCCCCGCCTCCTGGGGGCCCGACCTGCTGGCCAGCGGCCTGCTGAGCGTCGTGCTGCTGCTCTATTTCATGGCGGCCGTGATCATCATCGCCAGCCTCATGCTCAACCAGGGGGATGGGGTGGCGGAGGTGGGCTTCCTGATCGGCCAGCTGGAGCCGGCCCGCTTCGCGGCCGCCCTGGCCAGGGCGGCCGCCTATGGCGGGATCTGCGCCGCCATCTGCCTGCAGCAGGCCCGGCGCAGCGCCTCCGGCGAGGTGGGGATGGCCTCGGGCATGGCCCGGTCGCTGCGGCTGGGCATCGGGGTGATGGTCTGCCTCGATGTGCTCTGGACGATCGTCGTCGATCCCCTGCGCATGGGAGGAACCTGACCGTGTCCACCTCCGCCAGGCCGCGGCGCCCCGGGCCCCAGAGCCTGGTCTTCCTGGCCGGAGCGGTGGCCCTGCTGGGGGTGTTCGTGCTCGGGATCGCCCGCTCCGGCAACTGGCTGGCGCCCAGCGTCCGCCTGCAGTTCCGCACCCTCGACGCCGCCGGCCTGCAGACGGGCATGGCGGTGCGCATCTCGGGGTTCGCCGTCGGCCAGGTGCGCCGGATCGTGCTGCAGCCCGATGCCCAGGTGCTGGTGGAACTGGAGCTGCGGGACCCCTACCGCTCCATGGTGGGTCGCCGCAGCCGGGCCGAACTGGCCCAGCTGGGGCTCCTGGGCGACAACTACATCGCCATCACCCCCGACCCGGCGGCGATCGGCCAGCCCCCGATCGGCGACGGCGAGACGCTCGTCTTCACCAGCCGGCCCGACATCGACGACCTGATCGCCGAGGTGGCCAGCAGCCGCATCCCCCTGCAGCGGGCCGTCAGCAGCGGCCTGACCCTGGCGGAGACCCGCCTGCCCCGCAGCCTCGACGAGCTCGATCGCACCCTGGTCGCCAGCCGTCGCCTGGCGACGCGCCTGGAGGCGGACACCCGCCGCAGCAGCAGCGAACTGAATCGCACCCTGGGGGCTACCCGCGCCCTGGCCGAGCGGCTGGAGGACCGGGCTGACGGCACCGCCGCGGATCTGTCCGCCCTGATCCGGCGGCTGGAGAGCACCGAATCCCAGACGCGGCCGCTGCTGCTCCAGACCCTGCGCGAGCTCTCCACCATGGCCACCGCCACCAACCGCCTGGTGAAGACGCTCAACGAGAGCTGGGTGATCGAACTGATCGAGCGGACCGGGGAGCCCCGACGCGAGCGGGACCGCTGAGCGCCGCGACGGCTGCCGGCGGCGTCACCCCTCCACCCGGTCGGCCTGGCGCAGCAGCGGCGGCGGCAATGTCACTCCGATGGCCCGGGCCGTGCGGCGATTCAGCAGCAGCAGCTTCCGGGTCACCGGCACGAAGGCCATCGTGGCGGGGGAGCGGCCGCGCAGCACCTGCACCGCCAGGGCTCCGGCCTGGGCCCCGTCGGCCTCCGGATCCCAGCCCACCACCGCCAGGCACCCCGGCGTGGTGATGTCGGACGGGTCGACGGAATAGACCGGCAGGCGATGGCGCAGGCCGGCTGCCGCCAGGGCGGGGAAGCCCACGCTGGTGGCGTAGTCGCCCACCCGCACCAGGGCCCCCACCCGGTGGCCGGCCAGGAAGTCGGCGGCCCGTGTCACCTCCGCCGGCCCCGCCACCGGCTCGACCATCACCGCCAGGGAGCGCGGCGCCGCTTCCCGGCGCAGCAGCTCGGCTTCGAAGCTGGCGTTGGCCTCGGAGGGGTTGTAGACGAGCCCGACACTGGCCAGGCCGGGCCTGATCCGGCTGGCGAGATCGAGCTGCTCGGCCAGGGGATTGGTGCTGACCGTGCCCACCACATTGGGCCGGTGGCGGGTGTAGCTGGTGCCGGCCCCGGCCCCCCACGGGTTGGAGCAGTAGCAGAACACCACGGGCACCCGAGCCGGGGCGATCGCCAGGATCGCCGCCAGGGGCGGGGTGCCGATGGCCACGAGCATGTCGACCCCGGCCTCCAGCAGCTCCTCCACCTGGGCGCGGCAGGTGGCCATGCTGCCCGCGGCGAAGCGCTCCAGCAGGGTCACGCCGGCCGGTGCCCGGAAGCCGCCCTTGGCCAGGCCCCGCACGAAGCCGCGGCGGGCGGCATCGGGGCCGGCCCCCCGCACGTACTGGACGATCCCCAGTCGCGGCGGCCCTGGCGGCCGGCGGCGGGGGTTGCAGCCGGCGGCCAGGAGGGTACCGGCGGCGGCGGCCCCGCCCAGCAGGCCCAGCGCCTGGCGCCGGCTGGCCCCTGCCGTCGTGGCCATCAGCTGCGGAACAACCGGGAATACAGCTCACCATGACCCAGCTGGGCCAGGCCCGCCCCCACCCCCCCGTTCCAGAGGGCTTCGGGATCGGCCGCCACCAGCTCCGCCGCCCGGGCGGCGACGGCGGGCGCCAGGGCCAGCTGCAGCCGCTGGGCTTCGGTGGGGCCCAGGGGCACCAGCCGCACGGCGGCGCTGAGCTGGGTGGCGATCCAGCCGTAGAGGTAGGCCTCGACCAGCTCCTGGGGCGCGATGGCCAGGGCCACACCGGCCCAGGCCCAGGCGGCCGGCCAGGCGAGCCGAGCTCGCTGCTCCCCGGGCAGGGGCAGGTCCAGGTCGGCCAGCAGCTGCAGCAGGGAGCGGCCCATCTGGCGCTGCTGGGCCCGCACCTCGGCCGCCTCCCGCTGGGCCAGCAGCCAGCCGTCCAGGTCCAGCACTTCCCCACGGGCCGGCCCGTCCGGGGACTCACGCCAGCGGGTGAGCGCCTGCATCAGTCGGCCCAGGCTGGCGGCCTCGATCGCCAGCGCCCCCCGGGCCAGCTCCGCCTCCAGCCAGTGGGCCACCGCCTCGGCGTCGCCCAGCTCGCCGGCCTGCACGAGCACCTCCAGGCCCTCGGAGTAGCTGAAGGCCCCCACCGGCAGGGCGGGACTGACGAGTTGGAACAACCGCAGCCGGGTGAGGCTCATGGGTGGGCATGGTCCTGGTGACCATGATCCTGATGGCCATGGGGGTGGTGGTGGCCGTGGCCGGAGGGTGTGTAGGCCCCGGGCTCGGGCTGAAAGGGCCCCATCGTCCGCTCCACGCTCAGACCGCGGTGCCGCAGCAGATCCTCAAGCACGCTGTCGACCCCCAGGCGCAGCGCGTCGCGGTGCAGTTCCATGGCCACGTGGCGGTTGCCCAGGTGATAGGCCGCCTGCAGCAGGGCCAGGGGGTCGGCGGCACGCACCACCATCAGCGGCTCATCGGCGGCCTCCACCACCACCAGGGGGCCACCGGCCTCCGGTGCCAGCCGGTCGCCGGGTTCCAGGGCCCCGCCGCGGGGCAGCTGCAGCAGCAGGTCCCGTCCACAGGCGCTGCGGCGGTGGCCCCGCAGGCTGGTGCGCTCGTCGGCCCGGAGCGGCAACCGCAACCTCGCCTCCGGCTCCGCCGCCGTTTCCGGACCTGGCGCCTCGCCCTGGCGCAGGTGCCGCACCAGCACCAGGGGCCCGGCGGCGTCGGGAAGCGTCACATCAGCCGTGGCGTCGGACACCGTGCCGTCGGAAACCGTGGGGCCGGGCATGGAGCAGGCCAGGGGTGAGGGATCGTCCACCCTGGCCAGCCGCCGGCCGGCGGCCGTGTGTCGGGCGCTACCGAATCCCGCCCCCTGGGGACCCAGCATCGGCGCCATGCAGCTCACCGCCCCTGCCCCCTGGCGAGCCCAGGCCCGGCTTCGTTTCGAGACCGGCACCGGCGTGGACGGCGCCACCCGGCACCAGGGCGGGGCGACGGCGCCGCTGAAGATCCAGCGGGCCTTCGCCGCCGCCGATGGCCGCTGCGAACTGCCCTTGCTGCACACCGGCGGGGGCCTGGTGGGCGGCGATGAGCTGGCCATCGAGGCCGAACTCGGCGCCGGCAGCCGCGCCCTGATCACCAGCGTGGCGGCCCAGAAGGTCTACGGAACCGTGGGCCGCTCCCGGCGGGTCCCCGCCGGCAGCTGGACCCACCAGAGCCTCGACTTCCGCCTCGCCGCCGGGGCCGACCTGGAGTGGCTGCCCCAGGAGCTGGTGGTCTTCCGGGACGGCCTGTTCCAGCAGACCTGTCGGGTGGAGCTGGCCGAAGGGGCGAGCTGGCTGGGGGCGGAGGTGGTGCGGCTGGGGCGCAGCGCCGACGGCGAGACGCTCGGATCCGGCCGCTGGCGCTCCCTGCTGGAGATCCGGCGGGAGGGGCAGTGGGAACTGGTGGACCGGCTGGAGCTGGGCGGCGCCAGCCTGGAGAGCCCCCACGGCCTGGGGGGCCAGCCAGTGTTCGCCAGCCTGGTGTGGGCCGCCCCGGCGCCGGTGGGCGAGTCCCTGCTGGAGGCCTGCCGCGCCGAGCGGCACGGGCTGGAGGGGGCGATGGCCTGCGGCCGGCTGGAGCGGGGCCTGGTGGCCCGCTACCGGGGCCGCTCCACCCAGGCGGCCCGCTTCTGGTTCACGCGCATCTGGACCCGGATCCGGGCCGAGCGGGGGCTGGCGGCTCCGGCGCTGCCCCGGGTCTGGCCGTTCCAGGAGCAGCCCCTGAACCAGGACCCGCTGCCGGTGACCACGGCCCGCAGCTGGTGATCCCCGGCCAGGCGCAACAACGGGCCTAGGTTCGCCCCAGGCGCCGTCTCCCCGATGCATCGCTTCCAGCTCTCCCTGCAGGCCCTGGTCCAGGCGCGCCACCTGATCGCCGTGGGCCGCAGCCAGGGGGATCTCGCCCGGATCGCCGATCTGGTGGACAGCTTCCTGGACACGCCCCAGATGGAGGCCTGCATCGCCCGTTTCCGGGACCTGCCGGGCGGGGCAGAGATGATGGACGAGCGCTACCCTCCCCTGCAGCCGGATCTGGAGCGGCTCGAGGCGCTGCCGGAGGGGAGCCTGGGCCGCACCTACGCCGCCCTGATCCGCCGCTTCAACTACGACCCTGAATTCTTCCGCCCCCGTCCCGTCGACACGGAGGGCCGCTGGCTCACCCAGCGGATCGCCACCACCCACGACATCCACCATGTGGTCAGCGGTTTCGGCACGATGCCGGTGGGGGAGAACGGCGTGCTGGCCATCACCGCCGTGCAGATCGGCTTCCCCGCCTATGTGAGCCTCACCCACGCCGCCCAGATCGCCGGGTTCCGCTTCAGGCTGGACGGCTACGAAAGCCTCAGCCGCTCCATCAGCCATGGCACCACGATCGGCTTCACCGCCCATCCCTTCGCCACGGCGCGCTGGGAGGAGGGCTGGGAGCTGCCGGTGGCGGAGTGGCGGCAGCGGCTGGGGGTGACCCTGCCGGCGGATGGGGAGGCCTATGGGATCAACCATCCCTGAACGGGGCTGATGTGCCCGACCCAGCAGCGATGACGGACCCCCTGCCCTTCGGGATTCAGGCGACCGTGGCGTTCCTGGCGGCGATCGCCGCTGGCGGGATCAACGCCCTGGCCGGCGGCGGGTCGTTGATCAGCTTTCCCGCCCTCACGGCCATCGGCCTGCCGGCGGTGATGGCCAACATCACCAACACCGTGGCCCTGGCCCCCGGCTACCTGGGCGCCACCGTGGCCCAGCGCCAGGACCTGCAGGGCCAGCAGCGACGCCTCTGGCTGCTGCTGCCGGCCGGTGCCGCCGGCGGCCTGGTGGGCGGCCTGCTGCTGCTGCACACCGGCGAGCGCCTGTTCACCCAGCTGGTGCCGTTCCTGATCCTGTTCGCCTCGGGGCTGCTGGCGGTGCAGGAACCCGTGCGCCGCTGGGTGCAGCGCCGCTCCGAGCGCCACGGCCGCCGCCCCTCGGAACTCTGGGCCGTGCCGCCGGTGTTCCTGGCGGCCATCTACGGGGGCTTCTTCGGCGGCGGCCTGAGCGTGATCGTGCTGGCGGTGCTGGCCCTCAGTCTCGATGACACCCTCACCCGCCTCAACGGCCTCAAGCAGGCGGTGGCGTTCGCCACCAACCTCACCGCCGCCGCCTTTTTCCTCTTCTCCGGCCAGGTGGCCTGGGCCCTGGCGGCGGTGATGGCCATCGGCGCCATCCTCGGCGGAGCGCTGGGCGGCCGGCTGGCCGGCCGGATTCAGCCAGCCACTCTCCGCACCCTCGTGGTCGTGGTGGGCGTGCTCGTGGCGCTGCTGTACTTCCTCAAGACCTGAGCCGAGGCCCCCTGATGGACCAGCCGGACAACGCCCCTAGGCTTGGGCCCTAACCCACCGCTGGGCCATGCCGCTGCTGCTGATCCTGGTGGCGGTCGCCGCCGTCGGATTGATCCTGATCTACAACCGCCTGGCCCAGCTGCAGGTGCTGGCGGATAACGCCTGGGCCGACATCGACGTGCAGCTGAAGCGCCGTCACGACCTGATCCCCAACCTGGTGGAGACGGTGCGGGGCTACGCCAGCCACGAAAAGGAAAGCTTCCGGACCGTGATCGAAGCCCGTAACGCTGCCGTGGCGGCCCGGGGACCGCGGGAGCAGCAGCAGGCGGAGCAGGCCCTCGGGGCGTCGCTCGGCCAGCTGTTCGCCCTGGCGGAGGCCTACCCGGCCCTGCGGGCGGTGGAGAGCTTCCAGACCCTGCAGACCAACCTCAGCCAGATCGAAGAAACCCTCCAGAGCGCCCGTCGCTACTACAACGCCGTGGTGCGCGACCTCAACACGGCGATCGTGCAGTTCCCCTCCAACCTGGTGGCCGGTGGCTTCGCGATCCGCCCGCGCACCTATTTCGAGCTGGAGAACCCGGCCGAAGCGGCGGTTCCCGCCGTCCGCTTCGATGGCTGAGGGCCCTCCGGCCACCCGGAGACTGTGGCGGCGCTGGCGCTGGGGGCTGGGGGGGCTTCTCGGCCTGGCCCTGTCACTGCTGCTCCTGGCCCCCTGGGGGGCCGGCGCCGCCCTCAGTGCCGGTGAGCGCCAGCTCACGCTCACCGATTTCCAGATGCAGGCAGTGGTGGAGCCCACCGGTGCCGTGCAGGTGAGAGAAACCCTCACCGCCCGCTTCGATGGCTCCTGGAACGGCCTGGTGCGCCAGATCCCCCTGCTGGCCCGGCGGCCCGGTGGGCTCGAACCCCTCGGGCTGCGGGTGCTGGCGGTCACCGACCCCGAGGGCCGGCCCTTCCGCTACGAGAGCAGCCACCCCGGTGCCGACCTGAAACTGAAGATCTGGATCCCCGGCGCCGAGAACACCAGCCGCACGGCCGTGATCACCTACCGGCTGAAGCGCGGTCTGCGCTTCTACCCGGACCACGACGAATTCAACTGGAACGTGACCGGCAACGCCTGGGAGGTGCCGATCGAGCGGGCCTCGGCCCGGGTGCAGCTGCCGCCGGGTGTGTCCGGACTCCACGCTTCGATCTACACCGGGCCCCGCGGCGCCCGTGACCGGAACGCCACCCTGACGGTCGGTGCCGACACGGTGTCCAGCACCACCACCCGGCGGCTGGAGCCCGGCGAGGGCTTCACCCTGGCGGTGGGCTTCGCCAAGGGGCTGGTGCCGCCGCCCTCGGCCCTGGCCCAGCTGATCGACTGGTGGCAGGGTCGGCTGGCCCTGCTGCTGCCCCTGCTGTGCGCCGGCGTGCTGGGCCCGCTTTGGTGGCGGATCGGACGGGATCCGGCGGTGGGCGCGGTGCCGGTGGCCTACGAACCCCCTGAGGGGCTGCCGCCGGCGGTGCTGGGCAGCCTGGTGGCGGAGCAGGTGAGCGGAACCGCCCTTTCGGCCACCCTGGTGGCGCTGGCGGTGAAGGGCCAGCTGCGCATCGAGCAGGACCAGCGGAAGCTGCTGTTCCTGAATCTGGGCAAGCGCTACGTGTTCACCCTGCTGGGCGAGCCGGGTCAGAGGTCGGCGCTGCTGCCCCATGAGGCCTACCTCCTCGACACCCTGTTCCCCTCAGGCACGGCAGGGGACACGGTCAGCACCGATCAGCTTCGCGACCACTACTACGTGCATGTGCCCGGTTTCGAGCGGCTGGTGAAGCAGGCGGTGCTGGCGGAGCGGTTCTTCCGGCGCTGGCCCGGCACCGTGCGGGCCCTCACCTTCTTCGGTGGCCTGGGACTGGCCGGTGCGGCGGTGGCGCTGGCCCTGGTGCTGCTGCCCCACGACATCGTGCTGCTGCAGGGGGAGGCGCACCCGTGGCTGACCTTCGGCTCCCTGGCGCTGACGGTGGTGCTGGTGGGCGTGTTCGCCTGGATCATGCCCAGCCGCACCACCCGCGGCACGGCGGTGCTGCGCCAGACCCTCGGCTTCCAGGAGTTCCTGCGCCGGGTGGAGGCGCCGCGGCTGGAGCGGGTGGTGCTGACGCCGGAGCTGTTCGAGCGCTTCCTGCCCTACGCGATGGTGGCGGGCCTGACCCGGCAGTGGACAGCCGCGTTCCAGGGGATCCTCGAAGTGGCCCCCAGCTGGTACGTCGGCAGCGGTGACTTCGATCTGACGGATTTCGGCACCAGCCTGGAGGACTGTTTCAGCAGCACCGCCGGCGCTATGCAGTCGTCGCCGAGCAGCTCCAGCAGCTCCAGCAGCTCCAGCGGCAGCTCCGGTGGAGGCAGCTCCGGCGGCGGGGATGGCGGCGGCGGCGGCGGTGGCTTCTGACCCAGGGTCGGGGGCTCCGCCAGGCCTAGCTTGCCCCGAGTTGCCGGCGTTGCCGTGGCCCCAAGCGTCCTGCGCCGCCCCGGGGCGGCCGCCCTGGTTCTGGGTCTGGCGCTCCAGCTCCCGGGGGCCGCCCGCAGCGCCGAGGCGCCATCGGGCCCGCCGCCGCCGCCGCGCCAGGTGACGGCGGAAAGCCTGGCGGCCGCCCTGCCCCGGCTCGATGCCCTGGCCACGGAGATGCAGCGCAGCACCGGTGTCCCGGGCCTGGCGATCGTGGTGGTGCATGCCGACCGGGTGGTGTTCCTCAAGGGCTACGGCCTGCGGCGGGTGGGCGAGCCCGGCGCGGTGGATGCCGACACCGTCTTCCAGCTGGCGTCGCTCTCGAAGCCGATCGCCTCCACGGTGGTGGCTGGCCTGGTGGGCGACGGGCGCGTGGGCTGGGACGACCCGGTGCTGCGCACCCTGCCGGTGGCCCGGATCGGTCCGCCGGCCATCGCCCCCTTGGTGACCATCCGCGACCTGCTGTCCCACCGCAGCGGCCTGCCCGACCACGCCGGCGATCACCTCGAGGACCTGGGCTTCGATCGGGCCACGATCCTGGAGCGGCTGCGGCTGCTGCCCACCGGCAACCGCTTCCGCGCCGACTACGCCTACACCAACTTCGGCTTCACCGCCGGCGCCGTGGCCGCCGCCAACGCCGTCGGCCGGCCCTGGGAGCAGCTCTCCAGCGAACGGCTCTACGGGCCCCTGGGCATGAGCCGCACCAGCTCCCGCCACGCCGACTTCGCGGCCGCCGCCAACCGCGCCTCCCTGCACGTGCCGGAGGGGGGCCGCTGGGTGGCCCGCTACCAGCGGGATGCCGATGCCCAGGCCCCGGCCGGCGGCGTGAGCTCCAGCGTGCGGGATCTGGGCCAGTGGCTGCGGCTGCAGCTGGCCGGCGGCCGCGTCGATGGCCGTGTGCTGGTGGACGGCGCCGCCCTGGCCGAGACCCACCGGCCCCAGATCGTCAGCCAGCCGCCCCGCGATCCGGCCACCGACCGGGCCGGCTTCTACGGGCTGGGATGGAACGTGAGCTATACCGATCGGGGCACGGTGCAGCTGGGCCATTCGGGCGCCTTCGACCTCGGCGCCGCCACGGCCGTCTACCTGCTGCCGGCGGAATCCCTCGGCATCATCGTGCTCTCCAACAGCCAGCCCCTGGGGGTGCCGGAGGCCCTCAGCCTCAGCTTCCTCGACCTGGCCACCACCGGAACGGTGAAGCGTGACTACCTCGCCGCCCTGCGCCCCCTGTTCCGGGGCATGGAGCAGCAGGACTACCCCGCCGTGGTCACCCCGGCCCGGCCCCTGCCCGCCCGTCCCGCCGACGCCTACACCGGCAGCTACGCCAATGCCTACGTGGGCGCGGTCGCGGTGGTGCGCCGCGGCGATGGCCTCGAGCTGCAGCTAGGGCCCCGCCTCACGCCGTTCCCCCTCACCCCGGTGAGCGGCGACACCTTCCGCTACCAGCCCGCCGGCGAGAACGCCTACGGCCCCAGCGCCGTCAGCTTCACGGTGGGTGCCGACGGCCGGGCCACGGCGGTGCGGATCGACAACCTCAACCTCAACGGCCAGGGGGTGCTCCAGCGGCGCTGATCGGGGCAGCGAACGTTCCTTCTGAACCTGACCCGGTGCCGGAGCGCTGCGAGAGTGGGGCCGGCCAGCGCAGCCTGCATGAACCTCACCCCCCAGGAGAAAGACAAGCTGTTGATCGTCACCGCCGCCCTGCTGGCGGAACGGCGACTCGGCCGGGGCCTGAAGCTCAACCATCCCGAGGCGGTGGCCTGGCTCAGCTTCCAGGTGATCGAAGGGGCCCGCGACGGCCGCAGTGTGGCGGAGCTGATGCGGGAGGGCACCACCTGGCTGAGCCGGGATCAGGTGATGGAGGGGGTACCCGAGCTGATTCCCGAGGTGCAGATCGAGGCGATGTTCCCCGATGGCACCAAGCTCGTCACCCTCCACGAACCGATCCGCTGACCTCCCACCCCGCCATGCCCCCCCTGATCCCCGGCGAACTGATCCCCGAGCCCGGCACGATCGAGCTCAATGTCGGCCGCCCGGTCACCACCCTGTCGGTGGCGAACCGGGGCGACCGGCCCGTGCAGGTGGGTTCCCACTTCCACTTCTATGAAGCCAACGGCGCCCTTGAGTTCGACCGCGAGGCGGCCCGCGGCCTGCGGCTCGACATCCCCGCCGGCACCGCCATCCGCTTCGAGCCCGGCGACCAGCGGGACGTGCATCTGGTGCCCTACGTCGGCGACCGTCGCGTGTTCGGCTTCAACGGTCTGGTGAACGGCCCCCTCGACTGAACCCCCATGGCTTACCGAATTGACCGCCGTGCCTACGCCGAGACCTACGGCCCCACCACCGGCGACCGGCTGCGGCTGGCCGACACCGAGCTGATCCTGGAGGTGGAGAGCGACTGCACCACCTACGGCGATGAGGTGAAGTTCGGCGGCGGCAAGGTGATCCGCGACGGCATGGGCCAGGCCCAGACCCCCCGCTCCGAAGGGGCTGTCGACACGGTGATCACCAATGCCCTGATCCTCGACTGGTGGGGCATCGTCAAGGCCGACATCGGCCTGAAGGACGGCCGCATCTGCGCCATCGGCAAGGCGGGCAACCCCGACATCACCGATGGGGTGACGATCGTGGTGGGCCCCGGCACCGAGGCCATCGCCGGCGAGGGGCACATCGTCACTGCCGGGGCGATCGACACCCACATCCACTTCATCTGCCCCCAGCAGATCGAAACCGCCCTCGCCTCCGGCGTCACCACCCTGCTGGGCGGCGGCACCGGCCCGGCCACCGGCACCAACGCCACCACCTGCACCCCCGGCGCCTTCCACCTGGCCCGCATGCTCCAGGCCGCCGAGGGGCTGCCGATCAACCTGGGCTTCTACGGCAAGGGCAACGCCAGCACCCCGACGGCGATCGAGGAGCAGATCCGCGCCGGTGCCTGTGGGCTGAAGCTGCACGAGGACTGGGGCACCACCCCGGCGGCCATCGACTGCTGCCTGACGGTGGCCGACAAGTACGACGTGCAGGTCTGCATCCACTCCGACACCCTCAACGAAGCCGGCTTCGTGGAGGACACGATCCGGGCCATCGGCGGCCGCACCATCCACACGTTCCACACCGAGGGGGCCGGCGGCGGCCACGCCCCCGACATCATCCGGATCTGCGGCGAGGCCAACGTGCTGCCCAGCTCCACCAACCCCACCAAGCCCTACACCGTCAACACCCTCGAGGAGCACCTCGACATGCTGATGGTGTGCCACCACCTCGATCCCCGCATCCCGGAGGACGTGGCCTTCGCCGAATCGCGCATCCGCCGCGAGACGATCGCCGCCGAGGACATCCTCCACGACCTGGGGGCCTTCAGCATCATCGCCAGCGATTCCCAGGCCATGGGCCGCGTCGGTGAGGTGATCACCCGCACCTTCCAGACAGCCCACAAGATGAAGGTGCAGCGCGGCTTCCTCCCCGAGGACGCCGCCGGTCCCCGCGGCGGCCGCAACGACAACACCCGCCTGAAGCGCTACATCGCCAAGCTCACGATCAATCCCGCCATCGCCCATGGCCTCGACAGCCAGATCGGCTCGGTGGAGGTGGGCAAGCTGGCCGACCTGGTGCTGTGGAAGCCGGGCTTCTTCGGCGTCAAGCCGGAGCTGGTGATCAAGGGGGGCTCGATCGTCTGGGCCCAGATGGGGGATGCCAACGCCTCGATCCCCACCCCGGGCCCCGTCCACGGCCGGCCGATGTTCGCCGCCTACGGCGGATCCCTGGCGGCCAGCTGCCTCAACTTCGTCAGCCAGGCCTGCCTTGAGGACGACCTGCCCAGCCGCCTCGGCCTGAAGCGGGCCTGTGTGCCGGTGGTCCAGACCCGGGGCATCGGCAAGGCCCAGATGCGCAACAACACCGCCCTGCCCAAGGTGGAGGTGGACCCCCAGACCTACGAGGTCTTCGCCGACGGGGAGCTGCTCACCTGCGAGCCGGCGGAGTTGCTGCCGATGGCGCAGCGCTACTTCCTGCTGTAACGGCTGCGCTGAGGACCGGTGAGGGAGGGGGCCGGGGGTCAGAGGGCCACCCGCTCCCGCTCCTCCTGAACGGCCCATTCCTCCTGGTTGGGATCGCGGCGTGTGCCGCGCCGCTCCACCGAAAGCACAGGCACCTCCTGGAGGGGGGTGGCGAAGGCGACGCCGAAGCTGAGGGCGAAATGGGCCCGGGTGAGCCAGCGCAGCCGGGCCCGCAGGCGCAGCTGGCCGAAGCCGGGATGGGAACGCACATCCAGCAGGAGCCACTGCCCCAGCTCCAGGGCCTGGTCCTCATTGGCGATCAGGCACATCCCGCCCTCGGCCACGTCGGCGATGTCGGCGAGGAACCAGCGCCCGCAGGGCTGGCCCTCGCCGTCGAGGCGCCGGACGGCGATGGTGCGGCAACTCTCGATGGAATGGCGGGCAAAGAGGCGCTTCTCCCGGCGGGTTCCGCCCTGCTCCTTTTCGCGCAGCTGGACGCCCGGGGCCCGCGGAGCCGAGGAAGGCTGGGATCCGCTCTGGCTCATTAGCATGGCCCTTACCCCCTGCCGTTCTATTCATCCTCAACCCTGCCGATCCCGCAGGGACCAACGCTTATCAAAGCGCTATTCGTTGGCGCCGCCCGTCGGGGTGCCTTGCCGGCACCCGTCGGAGGCCGGCAAGGCACCCTGGGTTTCGTAGCAACGGCAACGGGTGGCCACCCCGGCGGCACTGCAGGATCCAAGCGCGCGGACGGGTGTGGAATGTTCAGTCAGTACAAACCGAACCAGGGGTACGACGAGTACTTCACCTCCACCGACCAGCCGAGGGCGACCCTGACCCCCCTGCTGTCCTCCCTGGGCCAGATGGGTCTGGACCAGCTGAACCGCAACCACGCCGCCGCCGGCATGCTGCTCAAGCGGCTCGGCGCCACCTTCCGGCTCAATGATTCCGACAGCAAGGGCGTCGAGCGGATCCTCCCCTTCGATCCCCTCCCCCGCCTGATCGGCGCCCGGGACTGGGAGCGGCTGGAGCGGGGCCTGTTCCAGCGGCTGGAGGCGATCGACCGCTTCCTGGCCGACGTCTACGGCGACCAGAAGATCCTCACCGACGGGGTGGTGCCCAGGGCCGACGTCGAAAGCTCCCAGGGCTGGCGGCCCCAGATGCAGGGTTTCCAACCGCCCCTCGGCCGCTGGTGCCACATCTCCGGCCTCGATCTGGTGCGCGACGGCGACGGCACCTGGCGGGTGCTGGAGGACAACCTGCGCTGTCCCTCGGGGGTGGCCTACTTCCTCGAGAACCGGCGCGTCATGAAGCGCATGTTCCCGAGCCTGTTCGCCGGCCGCACCGTGCAGCCCATCGACGACTACCCCTCCCACCTGCTGCAGACCCTGCGGGAGCTGGCCCCCTGGACCGACACCCCCAAGGTGGTGCTGCTCACCCCCGGGGTGTTCAACAGCGCCTACTTCGAGCACAGCTACCTGGCCCAGCAGATGGGCATCCAGCTGGTGGAGGGGCGCGATCTGGTGTGTGAGGGGGATCGGGTCTGGATGCGCAGCACCGCCGGCTTGGAGGCGGTCGACGTGATCTACCGCCGCATCGATGACGATTTCCTCGACCCAGCCGTGTTCCGCAGCGATTCGCTCCTCGGCGTCAGGGGGCTGATGGGCGCCTATGCGGCGGGTCGGGTGGCGATCGCCAATGCCCCCGGCACCGGCGTCGCCGATGACAAGCTGATCTACGCCTACGTGGGCGAGATGATCCGCTACTACCTGGGCGAGGAGCCCATCATCGAGAACGTCCCCACCTACATCTGCTCCCGCCCCGACGACCAGGCCTACGTGCTGGCCCATCTCGGCGAGCTGGTGGTGAAGGCGGTGGCAGAGGCCGGCGGCTACGGGATGCTGATCGGCCCCCATGCCACCCAGGCGGAGATCGAGGAGTTCGCCGTCAAGATCCAGGCCAACCCCCGCAACTACATCGCCCAGCCGACCCTGGAGCTCTCCACCGTGCCCTCCCTGAGCGAAGGGGAGCTCTACCCCTGCCACGTGGATCTGCGGCCCTACGTGCTGCGCGGCAAGGACGCCTGGGTGAGCCCCGGCGGCCTCACCCGGGTGGCGCTGCGGCGCGGGTCCCTGGTGGTCAACTCCTCCCAGGGCGGCGGCTGCAAGGACACCTGGATCGTGGATGAAGCCCCATGCTGAGCCGCGTCGCCGACTCCCTTTACTGGATCAACCGCAACGTCGAGCGGGCCGAGAACATCTCCCGGTTCGTGGAGGTGAGCGAGGCCATGGCCCTCGACTGTCCCCCCGGCAGCGCCGAGCCCTGGCTGCCCCTGATCGATGCCAGCGGCGACCGCAAGCTCTTCGATGAGCTCTGCCCGGTGGTCACCCCCGAGGCGGTGATCCATTTCCTGGTGCGGGAAGCTGAGAACCCCAGCAGTGTTCTCAACTGCATCGGCAACGCCCGGGAGAACGCCCGCCAGATCCGTGAGGTGATGACCACGGAGATGTGGGAGCAGATCAACGACATCTACTGGACGCTTCAGGAGGACGCCTTCTGGCAGCAGCCGCCCCAGGAGCAGCTGCGGGAGATCCGCCGCGCCTGCCAGCTCTTCTACGGCATCACCGACGCCACCCTCAGCCGCGACCTCTCCTGGCAGTTCAGCCGGCTGGGGCGGCTGCTCGAGCGGGCCGACAAGACCACCCGGATCCTCGACGTTAAATACTTCCTGCTGCTGCCGTCCCCCGAGGAGGTGGGCGGGGTGCTCGACGAGCTGCAGTGGATCTCCCTGCTGCGCTCGGCCGGGGCTTACCAGATGTTCCGCCAGTCCAGCCAGCAGGCCATCGAACCCAAGGCCGTGGCGGCGTTCCTGCTGCTGGATCCGATCTTCCCCCGCTCGGTGCGCTACTGCCTGGAGCGGATCAACGAGACACTGCGGATCATCCGCGGCAGCTCCGTTCCCCGCCCCGCTGACGATCTGGAGTGCCTGATCGGGCTCACCCTGGCCCACTGGAGCTTCACCAGGATCGACGAACTGGTGGCCACCGGGCTCCATGAAGCCATCGACAACTTCCAGTCCGATCTCAATCGCCTGCATGAGCTGATCGAAGCGCGCTACTTCATCGCCCCTGCCGGCACCACCGCCAGTCAGGAGGCGGCATGCGAGCCCGCATAACCCACACCTTCGACTACCGCTACAGCGCTCCGGTCTTCCTGGGTCCGCACCGGTTCTGCCTGAAGCCGCGGGGCCACGGCTTCCAGCGCCTGCTGCACTTCCATCTGGCGGTCACGCCGGAGCCTTCCCGCTTCTATCCGCTGCTGGCCGCCAGCGGTGATGAGATCCTGCGGGCCCGCTTCACGGGCAGCACCGAGCACTTCCGGGTGCAGGCCATCAGCGATGTGGAGACCCAGCAGCCCCCGGCCCTGGCCAGCTGCCTGGAGGATCAGGAGCCGCTGCTGCCCTATCCGGTGGGCCACCTCAACGGCGATCTGCTGGGCTCCCTGGAGGGCTGGCTGCCCAACGGCCAGCACGATCCCGCCGCGGTGGACCTGGCCCAGGAGGCGCTGATGGGCAGCGACCAGCGGGGGCTGATGTTCCTGGAGCAGCTGGTGGAGATCATCAAGGACCGGGTCAAGTACACCCAGCGGCACGTGGGGCCCGCCTGGCCGGCGGGGCGCACCCTCAAGGAACGGGTCGGTTCCTGCCGCGACCTGGCGATGCTGATGGTCGAGACCTGCCGCTGTGTCGGCCTGCCGTCCCGGTTCGTGAGCGGCTATCACCTGGTGGAGCCACAGCCGAAGCAGTACGACCTGCACGCCTGGGCGGAGGTCTACCTGCCCGGGGCGGGCTGGCGGGGGTTCGACCCCAGCGGCATGGGCAGCGTCGACGACCGCTACATCACCCTGGCCACCTCCTCCAAGCCCACGCTCACCGCGGCGGTGAACGGCAGCTTCTCGGGCCCCACGGGGGTGGACAGCGAGCTGGAATGGAGGATCGAGGCGGAGCTGCTGGAGCCCACCCCCATGGGCTCCGCCTGGCACGAGGTGCTGCACGGCTGAAGCGAGGCCAGCGGAAGCGAAGCCACTCTTAAGGTGCGCCGGCTGGTAGCCGATGCATCAGCGGCGGCGGTACTCCCCAGGCCAGGACTGGTCCACTCCGCCGACCGCCGCCCGTCCCCATGGCCAGCCCCACACCCGCCCCGTGCCCGCCCAAGGGCCAGGCCCTCCTGGAGGCGATGCGGCGCCATCTGTTCTCCAGCCAGGCCAAGTCCGCTTCCCTCGCCACCACCCACGACCACTACGTCTGCCTGTCGCTGGCAGTCCGGGACATCCTGCTGACCAGCTGGGTGGACACGGCCGACACCTACACCAGCCAGCACGTCCGCACCGCCACCTACATGTCGGCGGAGTACCTGCTGGGGCCCCACCTGGAGAACAACCTGGTGAGCCTCGGGCTGCGGGAGGAGGCCGCGGCCGCCTGCGAGGCCCTCGGCCTCTCCCTCGAGGAGATGCTGGCGGAGGAGCCGGAGCCGGGCCTGGGCAACGGCGGCCTGGGCCGGCTGGCGGCCTGTTTCCAGGAGTCGATGGCCACCCTCGAGCTGCCGGCCATCGGCTACGGCATCCGCTACGAGTTCGGGATCTTCCGTCAGCAGATCGGCCCCAACGGCCAGATGGAGAGCACCGATCCCTGGCTGGCGCGCGGCAACCCCTGGGAGGTGATCCGGCCGGAATGGAGCTATCCGGTGCTGATCGGCGGCCAGACCGTGATCGGCGTGGCCTACGACACCCCGATCCTGGGCTACGGCGTCCACACCGCCAACACCCTGCGGCTGTGGTCGGCCCAGGCGCCGGACGCCTTCGACTTCGCCTCCTTCAACGCCGGCGACTACACCCGGGCCGTGCTGCACAAGGTGCAGTCGGAGACCCTCTCCAAGGTGCTCTACCCGAATGACGAGCTGGAGCAGGGCAAGCGCCTGCGGCTCAGCCAGCAGATCTTCTTCGTCTCCTGTTCCCTGCAGGACATGTTCCGCATCCTGGCCAGCCAGGGGATCCCGGTCACCGAGTTCCACCGCAAGTTCGCGGTGCAGCTCAACGACACCCATCCGGCGATCGCCGTGGCGGAACTGATGCGGCTGCTGATCGACGTGCACGGGGTCGACTGGGACACCGCCTGGAGCATCACCACCGCCACGATCAGCTACACGAACCACACCCTGCTGCCGGAAGCCCTCGAGGCCTGGGGGCTGGAGCTGTTCCAGCAGCTGCTGCCGCGCCAGCTGCAGATCATCTATGAGATCAATGCCCGCTTCCTGCGCACCCTGCGCATCCGCTTCCCCGGCCAGCCGGAGCTGCTGGAGCGGCTGTCCCTGATCGAGGAGGGGCCGCACCGCAAGGTGCGCATGGCCCACCTGGCGGTGGTGGGCAGCCACACGGTGAATGGGGTGGCGGAACTGCACAGCCGCCTGCTGAAGGAGAACCTGTTCGCCGACTTCGCCCGGGTGTGGCCGGATCGCTTCACCAACATCACCAACGGGGTCACACCGCGGCGCTGGCTGGCGGTCGCCAACCCGCCCCTGGCCGCCCTGCTCAACGACGCCATCGGCACCGATTGGTGCCGGCACCTCGACCAGCTGCGCCGGCTCGAGCCCCTGGCCACCGACGCGGCGTTCCTGGAGCGCTGGCAGCGGGTGCGGGAGCAGTCCAAGGAGCGCCTGGCCGCCACGATCCGCCAGGACACCGGCGTGCTGGTGGACCCCGCCTCCCTGTTCGACGTGCAGGTGAAGCGCATCCACGAGTACAAGCGCCAGCACATGGCCGCCCTGCAGGTGGTGGAGCGCTACCTGCGCCTGCGGGCCGGGGAGGACCTGCCGCCGCGCACGGTGATCTTCGGCGGCAAGGCGGCCCCCGGCTACGCCATGGCCAAGCTGATCATCCGCCTGATCGTGGGCATGGCGGAGATCATCAACATCGACCCGGCGATGGACGGCCGCCTGCGGGTGATCTTCCTGCCCAACTTCAGCGTCAAGCTGGGCCAGAAGATCTACCCCGCCGTCGACCTGTCGGAGCAGATCTCCACCGCCGGCATGGAGGCCTCCGGCACGGGCAACATGAAGATGTCCCTCAACGGCGCCCTCACGATCGGCACCCTCGACGGGGCCAACATCGAGATCCGCGAGCGGGTCGGCGACGACAACTTCTTCCTGTTCGGCCACACCGCCGAGCAGCTGGCCGCCATCAACCGCAGCGGCTACCATCCGATGCCCTGGCTGGAGAACGACGCCCTGGCCAAGGAGGCCATCGACCTGATCGGTTCGGGCCACTTCAGCGAAGGGGACCGCGACCTGTTCCATCCGCTGCTGGCCAACCTCTGCAGCAGCGACCCCTTCCGGGTGATGGCCGACCTGGGCGACTATCGCCGCGCCCAGAACGAGGTCGACAGCGCCTGGTGCGATGCGGGACGGTGGAGCATGATGTCCGTGCTCAACACGGCCCGCTGCGGCTTCTTCAGCAGCGACCGCTCCATCCAGGAGTACGCCGAGCGCATCTGGAAGGTGGCGCCGGTTCCCGTCAATGCCTGCAGCGTGATTCCCAGCCCGTCCCCATGAGCCTCCCCCAACCCACATGAGCTGGCCCGCATGAGCTGGATGGACAGGGTGGCCGAGGCGGCCGAGTCCCGCCTCCGGGCCGCCGGCATCCAGCTCACCCTCGGCGGTGAGCCCACCCTGGTGCCCCTCGAGCCGGAGGGGCCGGAGTGGAGCGTCACCGCCGATGGACCCACCAAGCTGCCGATCGCCCGGGCCCTGGCCCGGGATCTGCAGCAGCGCGTCTGGCCCGGCAGCACCCTCCTGTACTGCCCCGGCAAGCGTTACGACGGCGAGGTCAACCCCCGCTGGGCCCTGCGTCTGTTCCTGGGCGATGACGGCACGGCGCCGGTGCGCTGGCCCGGCCTCTGCCAGCCCGGCCTGGAGGGAACACCGCTGACGGCCGAGGCGGCCCCGGCCTGGCTGGAGCAGCTGGGTGGGCGGCTGGGCCTCACGCTCCAGCCCGTGGTGCTGCGGGATCCCTTCGAACCCGAGCGCCGGGTCTGGGCCGCCCCCCTGAGCGTGGCGCCGCCCGAGGCGGACGACCCGGCGGCGGCGGTGGCCTGGGCGGTGGCACCCTGGCCCCTCGAGGAAAGCCTGCGGGAACTCACCGGCGCCCCCGGCCCCGCCGGCCTGCGCCTGCCCCTGGAGCACCTGCCCGAGGACGTGCCCCGCCAGGTGCTCACCCTGGAGGTGGACCCCGACGGCTGGGAGCTGTTCCTGCCCCCCCTGGAGCGGGAACCCCTGCGGCTGCTGCTGCAGGCAGTGGCCGACAGCCTCGGCCCGCTGGCGGCGCCCCGGCTGAGCGGCGTGCTTCCCCTCGATGCCGGTGAGCGCTGGCAGGTGCTGGGGCTCACGGCCGACCCCGGCGTGCTGGAGATCAACCTGCCCGTCTGCCACAGCTGGATGGAGTACCGCCGCTGGCTGCAGCGGCTGGAGGAGGCCGGCGAGCGGGTGGGGCTGCGCAGCTGGAAGGACCTGGGTGACGGCCGCCAGGAGGGCACCGGCGGCGGCAACCACCTGCTCTGGGGTGGCCCCGACCTGGCCCACCACCCCTTCTTCTCCCGCCCGGCCTGGCTGACCGGGATCCTGCGCTACTGGCAGCGGCATCCGTCGCTGGCCTACCTGTTCTGCGGCCCCGGGGTGGGCCCGGCCTCCCAGTCGCCCCGGCCGGACGAGGCGATCGGTGAATGCTTCGACCTGGAGCTGGCCTACCGGGCCATCGAACAGGCGGAGGGCCAGCCCTCGGGGGAGCCCTTCGGCGATGTCCGGGGCCTGATCGGCGAGACGCTGCGCCATCTGCACGCCGACCGCAGCGGCAACAACCACCGCAGCGAGATCAGCTTCGACAAGTTCTGGAATCCCGGGGCCCCGGCCGGATGCCTGGGGCTGGTGGAGTTCCGGGCGCTGGAGAGCCTGCCCCGCATGGAGTGGAGCAGCACGATCGCCCTGCTGTGGAGCGCCCTGGCGGCCCACCTGCTGGAGCCGCGCCACCGGCCCGGGAGCCTGCACGACTGGGGGTCGGCCCTGCACGACCGCCAGCTGCTGCCCAGCCAGCTGTGGGCCGACCTGGAGGCCATCCTGGCCGACCTGGCCTCCGATGATCTGGCCCTGGATCCGGCGCCCTTCCGGGCCATCTGGGAGTGGCGTTTCCCGCCCCTGCTGCGCTGGCAGGGGGAGGTGGACGCCACCGGGACGGCGCCTGCCCTGGAGCTGCGGCCGGCCCCCGAGCCCTGGCCCCTGATCTGCGACACCCCGGTGCAGGGAGGCTTCACCAGCCGGTTCATCGACGGCTCCCTGCGCCGCTTCGAAGTGGTGGCCAATGCCGCCTTCCGCCGCGACTGCGGGCTGTTCCTCAACGGCCGGCCCCTGCCGCTGGAGCCCGCCGCCGACGGGGCCGGCCTGCCGCTGGCGGTCCGCTTCCGCTTCCAGCGGCTCTACCCATGCCTGCATCCGGCGATCGAGCCCCACATGCCCCTGGAGCTCCTGCTGCGCACCCCCGGCGGCGATCGGGCCTTCCAGCTGCACCCGGACGGTCACCGCTTCGATCCCGTGGCGGCGCCCCAGGCCGGGCCGCGGCCCGAGGCTCCCCCCTGGCGGGGACGTCAGCGCCCGACGGATCTCACCATCGACCTCAGGATCGACTGAGGCGCCGGCGGCGCCCCATATCGCTGGACCGCACGAGCACCGAAAACCGAGCTCGGCCCGGCGATCAGGCTGCATTCAATTCTTCTCTTTTCCTCACTTCTGAGGCCCTGGACTTCCCACGTTTCCAGTGGAATCTTCAGGTGCGAAGCCTCCATCCCGCTGCGCTTCAGCTTGGCAGGGGGTTTTCTTCCCCATCCTGGTCAGCAATGAAAACGCTGCCTAAGATCCTGCGTGAATGGAACCGTCAGTGCAATCCTTCTGGTTCAGCACCCCGGCGGAACAGGGGCTGATTCCTTGCGTCGACAGCGTCGGCGATGCACTGCGTTTTGCCGCCGACCTGGGCAGCGACGATCTGGTTGTCCTTGATCTGGCCAGTGGCCATTTCATCGACTGCAACCGTTCGGCCCACGAGCGGCTCGGCTACTCCCGGGAGCACTTCCTCACCCTCAATCCGGCGGCGATCCAGGCGGACGCGGAGCTGGCCGACGACCTGATGCACGACCAGCTGCGGGTGATGCGCCAGCAGCCCAGGGGCAGCTTCGCCACACGCCACCGGGCCCGTTGCGGCGCCTGCCGGGACGTGTCCGTGAGCTATCAGGTGCTCGACCTCTGCGGCCGGCTGGTGGCCCTGGTGAGTCACCGCGACCGCACCGAACTGGACACGGCCCTGCGGGAAAGCTCCCGGCTGGGATCCCTGCTGCAGGAGGCCGAGCGGCTCACCCATGTGGGCAGCTGGGAGCTGAACCACCGCACGGGGGAACTGCTCTGGTCGAACGAGACCTACAGCATCTTCAACACCGCCCCGGAGCTGACGGCCCCCTCCTATGGCCACTTTCTCCAGACAGTCCACCCGGAGGACCGCTCCCTGGTCGACGCCACCTTCCAGGAGTCCTTCCGCACGGGGCGGCCCTACCGGATCGAGCATCGGCTGCTGCTCGGCGACGGGCTGCTGAAGATGGTGCTGGAGCGGGGGCGCACCACCCTGGGCGCCGACGGCGAGCCGCTCACCACGGTGGGCACCGTCCAGGACATCAGCGAGCAGCACGAGATCCAGCAGCGGCTGGAGCGCATCGCCTTCGTCGATCCCCTCACCCGGCTCCCCAACAAGGCCGCTGCCGTCCGCCAGCTGGCCCGCCTGCTGCGCATGGCCGGCTCCGAGCGCGGCATCGCCCTGATCAACCTCGACCTCGACAACTTCCAGTCGATCAACAACAGCCTGGGCCATGAGATCGGCAACCAGGTGCTCCAGGCCAGCGGCAGCTGCCTGCGCCACCTGATGCGGCCGGACGACTGGCTGGCCCGGGTGGGCAGTGATGAGTTCATCCTGCTGCGGCCCATGGCCATGGCCGACCGGCTCGAGGCCCTGCAGTGGGCGGAGCAGATCCGGCGCACCCTCGGTAACAGCCCCGGAATGGGCACCGGCCTGGCGGTCCAGCCCAGCGCCTCGCTCGGGGTGGCCCTGGCCCCCGACCACGGCTCCGACCCCGACACCCTGCTGCGTTGTGCCAACACGGCCCTGATGGAGGCCAAGCAGCACGGCAAGAACCAGCTGCGCTTCTACACCCCGGAGATCAGCCTGCAGCTGCGCGAGCGCCTCGAGCTGGAGCTCAGCCTGGGCCGGGCGATCGACAGGGAGCAGCTGCGGCTGTTCTACCAGCCCCAGATCGACCGGGGTGGCAGCCGGATCGCCGGGGCCGAGGCCCTGCTGCGCTGGCGTGATCAGAACGGCCGGATGGTGTCCCCCAACGTGTTCATCCCGCTGGCGGAGAAGACCGGCCAGATCCACACCATCGGCCTCTGGGTGATCGAGGAGGCCTGCCGGCAGCTGCAGGAGTGGCACCGCCAGGGGCTGCGGCTGGGAAAACTGGCGATCAACATCTCGCCGCTCCAGCTGGGGGCCGAGCATCCCTCCCTCTCCGAGCTGCTGGCCGGGGCCCTGAGCGCCTACGACCTGGTGCCGGAGAATCTCGAGCTGGAGATCACCGAAACGGCCCTGCTGAACGATCCCGAGCGTGCGGGGGAGCAGCTGCGGCAGCTCGCCGAGAGCGGCTTCAGCCTGGCGATCGACGATTTCGGCACGGGCTACTCGTCCCTGGCCATGCTCCACTCCCTGCCGCTCGACAAACTCAAGATCGACCGGTTCTTCGTGGAACGGCTGGGTAACGACGACGCCGACCTGGCCATCGTCAAGGCCACCATCGTGATGGCCAAGGAGCTGGGGCTGATGACCCTGGCGGAAGGGGTGGAAACCGCCGAGCAGCTGGAGATGCTGCGGAACCTGGGCTGTGACCAGTTCCAGGGTCACCTGCTGGGCAAGCCGATGCCCGCCAGGGACTTCGGCGCCCTCCTGGGCCGCGCCGCGGCGGCCTGAGCCCTCCGCTTACCAGCTCACCCCGTGCAGCTTGGGCAGCGGGGCGGTCTTGGAGGTGACGGCGAACAGCCGGGGGATGCGGTGGCTGTTGTACACCCGGAACTCCCGCACCACGCTGGCACCCTCTTCGCGCACGGCCTGGTTGAGCACCAGGGAGCCGTCGGGGTCGGAGACGGAGCGGTGGAACGTGCCGGGAGGTATGCGCAGAATGTCGCCGCCGCAGTCGAGGCGAACGATGTGATACGGATAGTTCCAGCCGAGATTGACCAGGAAGAAGGTGCGGCCGCCATGCATGGCGAGCAGGTTGTCCTCCTGGTGGGGGTGGAGATAGAACTGCCAGCTGCCGGTCTCCTGGCAGTCCGGGGGGCTCACCGCCGGGCCCGAGTGGACCACCAGATCCCGCTTGTTCGAGCTGGGCACGGTGATGTCGAAGAAGCGCACCGAGGGGGTGTCGCGGAACTTCTCGTAGGGGATCAGCTCGAACATCGGAGCCGGCCGGGGACCCTGGCTGGCCCCGGAGGGTCTGTGGTCCTGCAGCTCGTCTCTCGACGGGACGGTGGCGGTCATGGGAGCGACTTCGTCAGAAGCCTCTGCGGTCTCTTCAGTGAACCTAATCCTGGCGGGGTCCCACGGTGAGATCGGCTACGAAAGCCCGCCGGGCCTGGGCCAGTTCCAGCGCTGGAGTGCGCTCCGACCCCACCGGGGCGGAACGCCCAGCCGCGGCCGGAACTTGCTTGAATGCCCGCCGTATCGGGACCAGCTTCAGGACGGCACGCCATGGCCACGTCGCAGATCATGCGCAGACGCACCCTGGGCGGAGTCGCCCGTGATCTCCCCCGCTTGCTTGCCCTCGGCCTCAGCCTTGGTGCCGTCGCCGCCGCCGTCCCCGCCGCCGCCCTGGCCCAGAGCCGTCAGCCGGTGGCCCGCCCCACCGTCTCGGTGCCCGCCTTCAAGAACACCGTCACCCAGCCCACGTGGTGGTGGCAGGGTCCGGTGGCCGATGATCTCGCCGCCGCCCTGGCCAACGAGCTGCAGGGCACCGGCACGCTGCAGGTGGTGGAGCGGCGCCAGCTCAAGGACGTGCTTTCCGAGCAGGAGCTGGCGGAACTGGGGATCGTCAAGAAGGGCCCCGACGCCGCCCGCAGGGGTCAGATGCGCGGCGCGCGCTACATCGTGCTGGGAACGGTCACCTCCTACGAAACCAACGTGGAGCAGAAGCAGTCGGGCAACAGCTTCGGCCTGCTGGGCTTCGGCAAGCAGAACCAGCAGGTGGAGACGAAGGACTACGTGGCGATCGACATCCGCGTGGTGGACAGCTCCACCGGCGAAGTGGTCGGATCCCGCACCGTGGAAGGCCGTGCCAGCAACACGGCCAGCGCCAGCGCCAGCGGCGTGAGCCTGCTGCCGGCGGCGGGTCTGGCCCTCTGGCTGGCGCCGAACATGGGCCGCACCGGCCAGGCCCTCACCGGTGCCGCCGGCACGCTCAACTTCGGCAGCAACCAGTCCCAGGCCCAGCGCACGCCCGCCGGCAAGGCGATCCGGGCGGCCCTGGTCGACGCCTCCGAGTACGTGAGCTGCGTCCTGGTGCCCCAGGGGGACTGCCTGGCCCGTTTCGAGCAGCAGGACCAGCAGCGCCGCCAGCGCACCAGGGGCGTGCTCCAGCTGGACTGAGCCCAGGGCCCGCCCGCCGGCTTCCTAGGGTTCGGGTTCCGCCTGGGGCCGGGTCCATGGGCCGCCATGACCACTGTTTCGGCTTTGAGGCCGACTTCGTCGGTGACCTGCGCTGCATCCCCATGGCGGTGCGGCGCAAGCTCGATCTGGTGGGGGTCAAGCTGAAGCTGGTGCACTGGAGCGACCTCGACGAGGCCGAACGGCAGCGGCTGCTGGCCTGGCCCGACGACCCCGGGGCCCTGGCGGAGCTGGACCGCTGGCTCGAGCGGCGCACGGCCGCCATGGCCGCCGGCGTCGCCGGCCGGCTGGAGCCCGCCTGCAGCGCCCCCTGGCAACAGGGCGACGAGCCCCCGGAGGTGCTGCTCGCCTCCTGCCGCCAGCTGGGGCTGACCCTGCCCCCCCACGCCTGGGGGGAGCTCGATGAGCTGCAGCGCTTCGCCCTGGTGAAGCTCAGCCATCCGGGCCATGAGCACCGCAACCTGCCGCGGGCCCTGGCGGAATTCGGCCTGGTGGGCCCGGACCCCGACGGTTCGCCGCTGCCATGAGCGGCCTGCGGGCCTGCCTGCTCAGCGGCGGCGCCAGCCGCCGCATGGGCACGGACAAGGCCCTGCTGCCCCATCCCGCCGGGGGCACCTGGCTGGAGTTCAGCCTCGGGCGACTGGCGGCGCTGCCGCTGCCGATCACCCTCGTCAGCCACCACCGGGCCCACCACGCCCTGGCGCGGCCCCGGCGGGACGGGCTGGGCCAGCCGATCACGGTCCTGGAGGAGCCGCCGCCCCGGGAGGGGCCGCTGCTGGCCCTCGACCGGCTGATGGCGCACCACCCCGGCCAGGACCTGCTCCTCTGCCCTGTGGATATGCCCTGGCTGGAGACCGCCGCCCTCGAGGCCCTGCTGGCGGCCGCCTCCACCCACGCCGCCGCTGGCACCCCGGCTGCCACTGGGCCCGCCCCCATCCACCTGGCCCACGACGGCCGGCGGCTGCAGCCGCTGCTGGGGCTCTATCCGGCCCATCCGGGCCGGTGCCGGCGGCTGCGGGCGTTCACGGCAGCGGGGGGGCGGCGGCTGCAGGACTGGCTCGCGGCAGAGCTGGTGGTGCCGGTGGCCCTGCCGGCCGCGGGGCTGCGGAACGCCAACCGACCCGACGACGCCACCGGCCTCTGGCCCTAGCTTTCCTGCCATGGCGGAGCGTCCACTGGATCTGCATGGCCGGCCCCTGGGGGTGCTGCGGCTGTCGTTGACGGCCCGCTGCAACCTGGCCTGCCCCTACTGCTGTCCGGATCTCGAGGATCCGCCCGACTTGCTGACCCTGGCGGAGCGGGTGGCCCTGGTGGAGGCGACCGTCGGCCTGGGGGTCCACACCCTGCGCCTCACCGGCGGCGAGCCCCTGCTGCACCGGCGCCTGGAGGAGCTGATCGCCGCCCTGCAGCCGCTGCGGCGGCGTGACCCCGGTGATCCCCGCGGCGCCCTGCGGGAGATCGCCCTCACCAGCAACGGGGTGCTGCTGAACGCCGAGCGGGCACGGCAGCTGAAGGCGGCGGGGCTCGACCGGATCACCCTCAGCCTCGATGGCACCGATGGGGCCAGCGTGGCCCGCATGGCCGGCCTCCCGGGCGAGACCGCCGGCGAGGCCGTGCTGGCGAAGGTGCTGGCGGCGATCCGGCATGCCAGGGAGGCTGGCTTCGATCCGGCCACGGGCGCCCTGAAGCTGAACGCGGTGATCACCCGCTCCGGCAATGGCGACCAGCTGCTGCCCCTGGCGGCGCTGGCCCGGGAGCAGGGGCTGGAGCTGCGCCTGATCGAATTCATGGACGTGGGCAACCGCAACGACTGGTCGCCGGAGCAGGTGCTGCCGGCGGCCGAGATGGTGGCCCGCATCGGGGCGGCCTGGCCGCTGGAGCCGGTGGGACGGGCGCCCCACGGCACCGCCGGCCGCTGGCGCTACCGCGATGGGTGCGGTCACCTGGCGGTGGTGGCTTCGATCACGGCGCCCTTCTGCGGCGATTGCAACCGGCTGCGGATCACCGCCGACGGGGTGGCCTACAGCTGCCTGTTCGCCGCCGACGGCACCGACCTCAAGCCCTGGCTGCGGCCCCGGCCCGAACCGGGCCGGCTGCAGCAGGCGCTGGAGGGGCTATGGCGCGCCCGCCGCGACCGCTGGAGCGAGGAGCGGCAGGAAGCCGTCGACCAGCGGCCGGCGCCGGCGGAGATGGCCTACCTGGGGGGCTGATCGGTGCCCGGCGGCTCCCCGGCCATGCGCAGGCCATGGTCGTGGATCAGCTGGGCCACCAGGCCGGTCCAGCCCGTCTGGTGACTGGCACCCAGGCCGGTGCCGTCATCGCCGTGGAAGTACTCGTGGAACAGGTGCAGCCGCTGGCCTTCGGCATCGGTGAGGAAGGCGGCGGTGGCGCCGTAGGCCGGCGGCGGCTCACCGGGGCGGGGCAGGAACAGGCCGATGAGCCGCTCGCTGATCAGGTCGGCGGCCTGCTGCAGGCTGAGCCACTGGCCGGAGCCGGTGGGGCATTCCACCTGGAAGCCGTCACCGGCGTAGCGGTGGAACTGCTGCAGCGCCTCGATCAGCAGATGGTTGACGGGGAACCACACCGGGCCGCGCCAGTTGGAGTTGCCGCCGAACAGCCCGGAGCGCGATTCCGCCGGCTCGTAGCCCACCCGGTGCTCCCGGCCTTCGAAGCTGAACACGTAGGGGTGCTCGGCATGGTGGCGGGAGAGGGAGCGGATGCCGTGGTCGCCGAGGAACTCGGCCGGATCGAAGAGGCGCTTCAGGATGCGCCGGAAACGGTCCTCCGCCACGAAGCGGTTGGGGCTGAGGTAGGTGAGGGCCAGCAGGCGGCGGGCCTTCTGCCCCCTGGTCTCCATGCAGGCCACGTTCACCTTGAGATCGGGCCGGTGCTGGATGAACCACTCCAGCCGCGCCCGGAAGGCCGGCAGCCGCTCGAGCACCTCCGGTTCGAGGATGGCGATGGCGAACAGGGGGATCAGCCCCACCATCGAGCGGATCTTCAGCGGCAGCCGCTGGCCGTCCGGTAGGTGGAGCACGTCATGGAAGAAGCCGTCCCCGTCGTCCCAGAGGTGGTGGCCACCGTCGCTGCCGGAGGCATTCATGGCCGCGGCGATGTAGAGGAAGTGCTCGAAGAACTTCGTCGCCATGTCCTCGTAGACGGGATTCTCCTGCGCCAGCTCCAGAGAGATCGTGAGCATGTTGAGGCAGAACATCCCCATCCAGCTGGTGCCATCGGCCTGCTCGATGAAGCCCCCGGTGGGCAGCGGGGCGCTGCGATCGAACACCCCGATGTTGTCGAGGCCGAGGAAGCCGCCCTGGAAGATGTTGTTGCCCTCCGCGTCCTTGCGGTTCACCCACCAGGTGAAATTGAGCAGCAGCTTCTGGAACACCCGCTCCAGGAACGGCCGGTCGCCCCTGCCCGTGGCCCGTTTCTCCAGGCTGTACACCTGCCAGGTGGCCCAGGCGTGCACCGGCGGGTTGACGTCGCCGAAGGCCCACTCGTAGGCGGGCAGCTGGCCGTTGGGGTGCATGAACCACTCCCGGGTCAGCAGGTCGAGCTGGTGCTTGGCGAAGCCGGGATCCACCAGGGCGAGGGGCACGCAGTGGAAGGCCAGATCCCAGGCGGCGAACCAGGGGTACTCCCAGCCGTCGGGCATCGACAGCACGTCGTCGGCATGGAAGTGGGGCCATTGGTGGTTGCGGCCGTGGCGGCGGGACGGCGGCGGCGGGGTGGCCGCATCCCCCGCCAGCCAGTCGCGGATCCCGTAGAGGTAGGTCTGCTTGCTCCAGAGCAGGCCGGCGAAGGCCTGGCGCTGCAGCGCCCGACGCTCGGGGGGCAGCCCGGCCGGGAGCAGGTCTGCGTAGAAGGCGTCGGCCTCCCGTTGCCGCTCCCGGCTGATGGCCTCGAACCCGGCACCGAGGGGGTCATCCGTGAGTCGGCGATCCACCAGCCGCAGCTTCAGCACCCGGGTTTCCCCCGCCGCCAGGGTCAGGACGTAGTGGAGCGACGCCTTGGTGCCGACGCCCTCGGGATTCACCGCCCCCCGATCGCCCGCCACCACCCGGTCGTTGATGCCGTCCTTCACGTAGGGGCCGGCGTTGGCGGCCCCGAACAGCCGCCGGGCGTTGGTCTCGTTGTCGGTGGCCAGCAGCTCGGCCGGCTGCTCGGCGTGGAGCCAGAAGGTGCCCATCTCGGGGTGGGTCGCGGCCAGGGTCCGCCAGGGCACGGGCCGGGAAGACTCGGGTGCTGGCGGCGCAGCGGGCTCGGCCGCCGGCTCCGGCGGAACGGGCCGGATCGAGGGGCGCGGTTCCTCGCCGCCCCAGCTCCAGGTGTTGCGGAACCAGAGGGTGGGCAGCAGGTGCAGGGTGTGGGGATCGGGACCGCGGTTGGTGACGCACAGGCGGATGAGGATGTCGTCCGGGGCCCCCTTGGCGTAGGTCACCTCGATGTCGCAGAAGCGGTCGCCGGTGAAGATGCCGGTGTCGAGCAGTTCGTATTCGGGGGCGTCGCGGCCGCGACGGCCGTTCTCTGCGATCAGGTCCTCGTAGGGGAAGCGCCCGTGGGGGTAGCGGTACAGCGCCCTCATCCAGCTGTGGCTGGGGGTGCTGTCGCGGTGGAAATAGATCTCCTTGACGTCCTCGCCATGGTTGCCCTGGGGGCCGCTGAGCCCGAACAGCCGTTCCTTGAGGAAGGGGTCGCGGCCGTTCCAGAGAGCGAGGGCAAAGCAGAGGCGCTGGTGGTTGTCGCAGAGCCCCAGCAGGCCGTCCTCCCCCCAGCGGTAGGCGCGGGAGCGGGCCTGCTCGAAGGGGAAATGCTCCCAGGCGTTGCCGTCGGCGCTGTAGTCCTCCCGGACCGTGCCCCACTGGCGGTCGCTCAGGTAGGGCCCCCAGCGGCGCCAGCGGGCTTCGCGGCGATCATCATCGGCAAGCCGCTGCCGCTCCGCCGCCGCCCCCTCCGGCACTTCGGCCGCCCCGGCAGGGACGTCAGACGCCATGGCCGGCGGCCAGCGCCCCCCGCACCAGCACCGGCACCCGCTTGAAGGCCGGGGTGCCGCAGCGGGGGTCGATCACGGCTTTCATGAGCACGTTCACCTCCGGGTAGAACATCAGCGCCGCCCCCTCGCGGATCTCGCCGGGGATGATCTCGACCCCCTCCAGGGCGCCCGCCTCCCCCTGCACCGTCACCCGCTGGTGGGCCGCCAGGCCGCAGCGGCGCAGGTCGGCCCGGTTCATCAGGATCGTGTGGCGGTGGAGCATGCCGCGGTAGCTGTCGCCGGGCTTGTAGACGACGGTGTTGTGCTGGCCGTAGCTGCGGGCCGTGATCAGGGCCAGCACCAGGCCCCCTTCTCCGGGCCCGAGGCCGCCGAAGTGCGCCGCCTCCGGCAGCGACAGCTCCGGCAGGGGTGTGGGGGCCATCCGGGCCCGGCCGCTGGGGGTGGGGAAGTGGGGGGAGTCGAACAGGCGCCCTTCGACGCTGAACTCTTCGCGGGTGGCATCGATGCGGGCGATCGGCCCGTAACCGGGCACGGTGCGGCCGATCAGGTCCCGCACGTAGGCCGGATCCTGCAGCCGCCCCCAGTCGATCGGGTCGGTGCCCATCAGCCGCCGGGCCAGTTCCGCCAGGAAGGCCACCTCGCTGATCAGGTCGGCGCCGCGCAGGTGGGTGGTGCCGGGTTCGTTGAGGCGCACGTAGTTGTTGCCCGATTCGGTGGTGGTGCGGTGGGGGGTCTCGAAGCGGTTGAACACCGGCAGCACCAGGGTCTGGCGGGCCGCCAGGCCGTGGAAATGGCCCTGGTTGGGCTTGGTGGCCAGATACAGGATCGTGTCGATGCGGCCCAGGGCCCGCTTCGCCTCGCCGCTGTCGGGGTTGGCGCCCCAGAGGTTGCCCCCCAGGCACAGCAGGCTGTCGACCCGGCCGGCTTCGGCGGCCTCGATCAGGGCGCGGGTGTCGTAGCCGGGCACCCGGCTCAGGGGCCGGCCCAGCAGCTGCTCGAGGGCCTGCTGCATCTCCGCCCGCAGCTTGACCGTGACCCCCATCGAGCCGAAGCCCTGCACGTTGGAGTGGCCCCGGATCGGCATGGTTCCCGCCCCGGGACGGCCCACGTTGCCGCTGAGCAGGGCCGTATTGGCGATCGCCTGCACGTTGTCGATGCCGTTGGCGTGGTGGGTGATGCCCATCGCCCAGGCGAACACCACGCCCCGGGCCGCGGCGATCACGGCGGCGGCGTGCTCCAGCTCCCGGCGGCTGAGGCCGCAGGCGCCGCTGATCGCCTCCCAGGAGGTGCGCTCCAGCTGCTCCAGCAGCGCCTCCCAGCCCTCGGTGTGGGCGGCCAGGAAATCCCGTTTGACGGCACCGGCCTCCAGCAGGGCCTTTTGCAGCCCGAGGAACACGGCCGTGTCGCTGCCCGGCACGGGCTGCAGGAACAGGGAGGCGATCTCCGAGCCCGCCAGCATCGAGCGGATCGGGAAGGCGGGCGAGCCGAACTTCAGCAGCCCCACCTCGATCACCGGGTTGATCACGATCACCGTGCCGCCCCGCTGGCGCAGCTTGATCAGCTCGTTCATCAGCCGCGGGTGGTTGGCCGGGGCGTTGGAGCCCACCAGCACCACACAATCCGCCTGCTGCAGGCTCTCCAGGCTCACCATCGAGGTGCCCGAGCCGAAGATGGCGTTCAGCCCCACGGTGGAGGGGGCGTGGCAGAGGTCGGAGCAGTCGGCCAGGTTGTTGGAGCCCATGGCCCGCAGCAGCAGCTGCAGCAGGTAGGCGGCCTCGTTGGAGGAGCGGCCCGAGCTGTAGGAGGCCACCCGCTCCGGCGGGCGCTGGAAGGCGGCCTCGGCGATGGCGAACACGTCGTCCCAGCCGATGCGCTCGTAGTGGCTGCCGCCCTCGCGCAGCAGCAGGGGGTGGCTGAGGCGGCCGAGGCGGTCGGCCTCCATCGAGGAGAGCTGCTGGAGGTCCGCCAGGCTGCGGCGGCCGAACACGCCCTCGCTCACCGCCGGCTGCAGCTCGGCCATGATCGCCTCGACGCTCTTGAGGCAGCGCTGCAGCGGCTCCCCCAGCTCGTCGACGAAGCCGCCGTGCTGGCCGCCGGTGCCCCAGGCGCAGGAGAGGCAGGCGCTCTTGTGGTTGAGGGTCTGCCAGAGCTTCGGCCCCCGCGGCGAGAGGGTGGCCTTGGCCCAGCCGTCGATCAGGGGCCAGCCGCCGCCCTGGCCGGGCGTGGCGGCATCGGCGGGGCTGGCGTTGTCGCTCATCGGGCCGGCCATTGGTGCCCCTCACTCTGGCCGCTGGCAGCCATGGGTGGGGGGCTGGAGCCACGTCCGGTTCCCCGTGGCGCCGGGCCCCGCCAGAATCGGACCTTCGATTAATCCCCATGGCTGAGGCCACGGGCCAGAACCTCAGCGAGGAGGGACCCATGCTCCGCCATTTCGACCACGTCACGATCGTCGTGCGCGACCTGGCGGCGGCCCGGCACTTCTTCGGCCTGCTGGGTTTCGTGGAGGACAAGGCCGTGCTGATCAGCGGGCCCCAGTTCGCCGCCTACATGGGGGTGGAGGGCCTTGAGGCCGACCACGTGACGCTGGTGCTGGCCGGGGCCACACCGCGGCTGGAGGTGCAGCTGCTGCACTACCGCCACCCGGATCCCCTGCCCGAGCCGGCCATGGACAACCTGGCCCGGGTGGGGTTCAACCACATCTGCTTCGCCGTCGACGACCTGGAGGCCACGGTCGCCCGGCTGCAGGCCGGGGGTGTGGAGCTGCGCAATGCGGTGATGGAGTTCCACCACCGCAAGCTGGTGTTTCTCCGGGGCCCGGAGGGCATCACCGTGGAGCTGGCGGAATGGAAGGGCGCCGCCGCCCCCTAGCTGGCGACGGCCAGCAGCGCATCCAGCCGGCCCTGGCGCTCGAGGGCGTAGAGGTCGTCGCAGCCGCCCACATGGGCGTCGTCGATGAAGACCTGGGGCACCGAGCGCCGGCCGTCGCGGCCCCGGGCCACCATCGCGTCGCGGGCGTCCTCGTCGCCGTCGATCACGTATTCCTCGTAGGCCACCCCCTTGCGGTCCAGCAGCTGCTTGGCCCGGATGCAGAACGGGCAGAAGCGCCAGGTGTAGATCTCGACCTTGGGCATGGAGGGCACACGGGGTGGAGCGGAACCCGTTGATTCTGTCGAAATGGCGGCCTGCCGTCCGTCATGGAGATGACGCACGCCTTTCGGGAGTGTGTCCCCCACCAACCTTTCGAGTGCCCCCCATGCAGTACGCCGTTCTGATCTTCGAAAGCGAGCAGGACTTCGCTGACCGTCCTGGCCTGATGCCGGCCTACGCCGCCTACTCCCAGGCCCTGGCCGAGGCCGGCCACATGGCCGGTGGCGAGGCCCTGCAGTCCCCCCACACCGCCACCACCGTGCGCCTGCGCCACGGCGAACGGCAGGTGCAGGACGGGCCCTTCCCCGACAGCAAGGAGCAGCTGGGCGGCTTCTTCCTGATCGATGTGCCCGATCTCGACGCCGCCCTCACCTGGGCCGCCCGCTGCCCGGCGGCGGAGCGCTGCGCCGTGGAGGTGCGGCCGGTGCTCGCCATGGCCGCCTCCTGAGATGGAGGGGCGGCGGGCGGCGGAGCTGGCGGCACGGCAGTCCTTCGGGAAGCTGGTGGCCTGGCTCACCGCCCGCTGCGGCGATGTGGCGGCGGCGGAGGACGCCCTCGGCGATGCCTTCCTCGCCGCCCTGCGGCGCTGGCCCGACGAGGGGGTCCCCCGGGCCCCCGAGGCCTGGCTGCTGGTGGTGGCCCGGCGGCGGCTGATCGACCGGGCCCGCCGCGACCGGACCCTGGAGCAGCTGCTGCCGGAGCTGGGCGCCTTCGCCGTCGCCCCGGATCCCGCTGTGCCTGAGAACGCCATGGAGATTCCTGACGAGCGGCTGCGGCTGCTGTTCCTCTGCGCCCACCCGGCGATCGATCCGGGGATCCAGGCCCCGCTGATGCTCCAGACCGTTCTGGGGCTCAACGCCTCCCGGATCGCCGCCGCCTTCCTGGTGGCGCCGGCCACCATGGGCCAGCGGCTGGTGCGCGCCAAGGCCAAGATCCGCGATGCCGGCATTCCGTTCGTGCTGCCGGGCGCCGAAGCCCTGCCGGCGCGCTCGGCGGCGGTGCTGCAGGCGATCTACGCGGCCTACACCACCGGCTGGAATGGTGAGGGCGGCGACGGCCGCTCCCGGGGGCTGACCCAGGAGGCGGTGCTGCTGGCGCGGCTGTGCGCCGCCCTGCTGCCCGAGGAGCCGGAGGCCCGCGGCCTGCTGGCCCTGCTGCTGCACGGCGAAGCGCGCCGCGGGGCCCGGCGGGCCGCCGACGGCAGCTACGTGCCGCTGCTGGAGCAGGATCCGGCCCTGTGGGACGGCGCCCTGATCGCTGAAGCGGAGGCGGCCCTGACCCAGGCCTCCCGGGCGGGGCGGCCCGGGCGCTTCCAGCTGGAGGCGGCGATCCAGTCGCTCCATGCCCATCGCGCCGTCAGCGGCAGGGTGGACTGGCCCGCCCTGCTGGGGCTCTACAACGCCCTGCTGGCCCTGGCCCCGAGTGCGGGGGCCCGGGTGAGCCGGATCGCCGTGCTGGCGGAGCTGGCCGGCCCGGCCGGCGCCCTGACCGAACTGGAGGCGCTGGCCACCGCCGACCCGGCCCTGGGGGACCACCAGCCCTGGTGGGCGCTGCGAGCCCACCTGCTGCAACGGACCGGCCAGGCCGGCGCGGCCCGGCAGGCCTACCGGCGCGCCATCGACCTGGCGGACGATCCGGCCGTGCGGGCGTTCCTGCGGCTTCGGGCCGAGACCCAAAGCGCCTGACTTGACGCACCTAAAACCTGAAGCCAGGCTGAATGATCAGGGCCACTCCCCACAAAGGACGGACGATGCGGCGTTGGACGGACCGAACGTGTGATCGGAGCCATCGGGCCGGGTACCGCCGAGGCCGCCGCCTCGGTGCCTGGCTTGTGCTGCCGGCCCTGACGCTTGCCGGCGGTTGCTCCCGGGCCGTCGACAACATCGACGAAGTGAAGGCAGCGACGGTTCGGATCCTGGCTGAGGGCCCCATGGCCGAAGCGGGGGAAAACGGCGAGATCAAGATCGGGACCGGTGGGGGCTCCGGCAGTGGCTTTCTGGTGTCAGGTGATGGGCTGATCCTCACCAATTATCACGTGGCGATGAACGCCCCCAATCTCAAAGTCTTTCTGAATGGTGATCCCACACCTCGCAGTGCGTCCCTGGTCGGGGCGTCGCAATGCAACGACGTGGCCTTACTGAAGATCGAGGGTCGGGATCTTCCGTTCTTCGAACTGGACGTTCGCCAGCCGATCAAGGAAGGGGATTCACTTTTCCTGGCTGGTTTCCCCAGAGGAACCGAAACCTACACCCTCAAGCCGGGTGCGGTGAGCACCCTGAAAAGCACGGTGAATCTTCCTTCGGCCGTCCTGACGGAAGCCTTCGAGCATTCCGCCGACTCCCAGCCCGGCAACTCTGGCGGGCCCGTGGTGCGGCCCAACGGCAAGGTGGTGGGCATCCATTTCGCCGGCGCCAGGGACTATAAACAGCCACTGGCGATTTCCTCCCGGCTGGTGGCCAACCTGCTGCCATCCCTGCGCCAGGGTAAGGATGACTCCCTGGGCATCGGCATCGACGGCTCCTACCGTGGTGCCATCACCGGGTTGCTGGTGGCGAGTGTGAAAGCGGGGTCGCCGGCGAACCTTTCCGGGGTGGAGCCCGGGGATCTGATCACCTCACTCCAGAACGTGGCGGTCAAGTCGCAGAACTCCGTACCGCAGTTCTGCGAAACCATCGCCTCCCGGGGGCAGGACCAGCCGCTGATGGTGGAGCTTTACCGGCGGGCCGATCGTCAGATCCTGGCGGGCCCCCTGGGCAAAGCTGATCCCCTGCGAACGAAGACGAGCTTCACCCCCTTCTCCTTCGCTGGCTACGACATGTTGGTTCCCACCAACTGGAGCCGTAGCGATCAGGAAACCGTAGGCGAGGGAGACCGCGCCTACGTGCGTCGGGTCGCTGCCCCTGATGCAGGGGCTTTCAACAAGAGCTATCTCGCCAACGGTGTCGAAATAAGAATCTCCAGGCATGCGCAGAAGATCAACGGACGTGACATCGCGGACCTCAATACGCACTGTCAGGGCGAGGGCAAGGAAGCCACGATCAGGAACGGCAGCATCACCACCTATGTCTGGGATGGCTGCCGAAACAAGGCCTCGATCATGTTGGCGATTGCCAGTTCATCCAGGGACCCTGCCTATGCGCTTGGGCTCCTCACCCAGCTGGAGAGCAACCTGGACATCACGGAACGGCAGGTGATGGTTGATTCCATCAACCTCCCCTGAGCAGCCGCTGTGTCAATCAGCAGCAGGCCTGCCGGCGCGCCATCGACCTGGCGGACGATCCGGCCGTGCGAGCGTTCCTGCGGCTTCGGGCCGAGACCCATGCACCCTGATCTGCCCACCGGCCTGATGGCCTACAAGCGCACGGCCACCTTTGACGCGGAGACCGTGCCGGCGGGTCTGAGGGCGCAGCACAGCACCAAGGCGGGGGTGTGGGCCCGGGTCGTGGTGCTCGAGGGTTCGCTGCCGTTCCGGTTTCTGGAGCCCGACGAGGAGCTGGTGGTGCTGACGCCCGAGCGGCCCGGCATCGTGGCGCCCACCCAGCGGCACCAGGCCGAGCCGGGCCCCGGTGTGCGGTTCTACGTGGAGTTCCACAGGGCCGGACCGCCGCTCACGCCGCCACCTCAGACCGCCTGACGCGGCCGGATGCCGTACTGACGGCGCACCTCCTCCAGGGGCAACGGGAAGTCGTCCCAGGGATCCCAGTCGCTGATCAGGTCCCGGGTGACGCCGAGGCCGTGCTCCAGACCGCGGAAGATCACCTCCGGATCAGCCTGGCCGGTCTCGGCCGCCGTCACCGGGGTGGAGCCGATGCCCAGCTGGAACTGGGCCAGGCCGAACAGGATCGTGAAGAAGGGGTCGTTGCGGCCGAAGCCGGCCTGGAAGCCGAGCACGCCGCATTCCTCGCTGGGGCTGGTGCCGTAGCCGCCGAGCACGTGGCAGCAGTCGTGGCGCACCACCGGCGGCGGCGGCCCGCCCAGCTCGCCGGGCACGCTGAAGCCGTTGGCATCGATGAAGGCCAGGTAGGCCCGGCCCAGGCTGCCGTGGGGCAGGTCAGCCAGGCCCCGGTAGCGCCGGGCCAGGGCGGGATCTTCCTGCTTCAGCAGCGAGCGGGCGATCTGCAGGGCTCCGGCGGGGCCCTCATCGCGCACGTAGGCCGCGGCGGCCCCCCGCTGGAACCCTCGCCGCATGATGTCGAGGCGCACCAGGTTGAACTGGTGCTCGAGCACGTGGTGGAACGCCTGCACCGGGGCGTCATCGATCGCCAGCGCCCGGGCCGTGGCCTCCAGCCGGGCCAGGCGGGCCTCGCCAGGGGAGTCCTCGAGCAGGGCCAGCACGGTCATGCCGCGCAGGATCCGCTCGCGCCACTCGGGCTCCGGCACCGCCGCCGCCAGCTGCTCCGGCGTGAGGGGCTCGAGCTCTTCGAGCGGAATGGGCAGCCGGATCAGGTGGTCCCGGATGGCCGTGATCGTGCGCACGGCCATTGGGCTGGGCGGCCCGCCTTCGGAGGCGATCGCCAGCAGGCTGCCCAGGCCGGCCCGGCCGATGGCCTCGCGGCGTTCCGGGGGCGGTTGCGCGGAGAGGAGGGGGTTCATGGCGTTCAGGCCAGCTCGAAGCGGTCGAGGTCCATGACCTTGCCCCAGGCGGCCACGAAGGCGGCCAGGAAGCGCTCGGCGGCGTCGGCGGAGGCATACACCTCGGCGATCGCCCGCAGCTGGGCGTTGGAGCCGAAGATCAGGTCGACGCGGCTGGCGGTCCACTTCAGATCACCGGTGTGGCGGTCGCGGCCCTCGAAGCTGTCCTCCGCCTCGGAGGTCGCCGTCCAGGTGGTGCCCATGTCGAGCAGGTTCACGAAGAAGTCGTTGCTGAGGGTCTCGGGGCGGTGGGTGAAGACCCCGTGGCGTGACTTGCCGTGGTTGGCATCGAGCACCCGCAGGCCCCCCACCAGCGCCGTCATCTCCGGGGCGGTGAGGGTGAGCAGCTGGGCCCTGTCGATGAGCAGCTCCTCGGCGGAGGCCGGCAGGCCCGGCCGCAGGTAGTTGCGGAAGCCGTCGGCCTTCGGCTCGAGCACGGCGAAGGAGGCCACGTCCGTCTGCTCCTGGGAGGTATCCATGCGCCCGGGGGTGAAGGGCACCGTCACCGTGTGCCCGCCCCGCCGGGCCGCCTCCTCCACCGCGGCGCAGCCGCCCAGCACGATCAGATCGGCCAGGGAGATGCGCTTGCCGTCGTGGCGGGAGCCGTTGAACTCCTGGCGGATCGCCTCAAAGGCCTCCAGGGCCCGGGCCAGTTTGGCGGGCTGGTTCACCTCCCAGTCCTTCTGGGGGGCCAGCGCCAGCCGGCCGCCGTTGGCGCCGCCGCGCTTGTCGGAGCCGCGGAAGCTGGCGGCCGCGGCCCAGGCGGTGGCCACCAGCTGGGAGATGGGCAGCCCCGTCGCCAGGATCCGCCCCTTGAGGGCGGCGATGTCGTCAGCCTCCACTAGGGGATGGTCGACGGGCGGAATCGGGTCCTGCCAGAGCATCACCTCCTCCGGCACCAGGCTGCCCAGGTAGCGGGAGCGGGGCCCCATGTCCCGGTGGACGAGCTTGAACCAGGCGCGGCGGAAGGCCTCCCCCAGCTGGTCGGGGTTGGCATGGAACCGCCGGGAGATTTCCAGGTAGGCCGGATCGACCCGCAGGGACAGATCGGTGGTGGCCATCATCGGAGCGTGGCGCTTCGAGGGGTCGTGGGCATCGGGCACGGTGGCCGCCGCCGCCGGATCGGTGGGCCGCCACTGCCAGGCCCCGGCCGGACTCTTCTCCAGCGCCCACTCGTAGCCGAACAGGTTGTCGAAGTAGCCGCCGTCCCACTGGATGGGGTTGGCGGTCCAGGCGCCCTCCAGGCCGCTGGTGATCGTGTCGTCCCCCTTGCCGCTGCCGAAGCGGTTACGCCAGCCCAGGCCCTGCTCCTCCAGGCTGGCGGCCTCGGGTTCCGGTCCCACCAGGTCAGGGTCGCCGGCGCCGTGGCACTTGCCGAAGGTGTGGCCCCCGGCGATCAGGGCCACGGTCTCCTCGTCGTCCATCGCCATGCGGGCGAAGGTCTCGCGGATGTCCCGGGCGGCGGCGAGGGGATCGGGTTCGCCGTTGGGCCCCTCCGGGTTCACGTAGATCAGACCCATCTGCACGGCACCGAGCGGGTCTTCCAGCTGGCGGTCACCGCTGTAGCGCCTGTCCCCCAGCCATTCGGTCTCCGGGCCCCAGTCGATGTCGATCGGCGGCTCCCACACGTCCTCGCGGCCCCCGGCGAAGCCCAGGGTGGGCAGGCCCATCGACTCGATGGCGCAGTTGCCCGCGAAGATGATCAGGTCGGCCCAGGAGAGGGCGCTGCCGTACTTCTGTTTGATGGGCCAGAGCAGGCGCCGCGCCTTGTCGAGGTTGCCGTTGTCGGGCCAGCTGTTGAGGGGGGCGAAGCGCTGGGTGCCGGAGCCGCCGCCGCCGCGGCCGTCGTGGATGCGGTAAGTGCCGGCGCTGTGCCAGGCCATGCGCACGAAGAACGGCCCGTAGTGCCCGTAGTCGGCCGGCCACCAGTCCTGGGAGGTGGTCATCAGCGTGAACAGGTCCTGGCGCAGGGCCTCCAGGTCGATCGTGCGGAACGCCGCGGCGTAGTCGAAGCCGCTGCCCATCGGATCGGCCTGGGGCGCGTGCTGATGCAGCACCGCCAGGTTCAGCTGCCGGGGCCACCAGTCGCGGTTGGAGCGGGCCCCGGCCGTGCTGCCCCGCAGGGTGCCGTGCAGGAAGGGGCATTTCCCGCCGGTGTCGGCACCGGACGGCGGGGACAGTCCTTCCATCGGGGGCGGCAGCGTCTGCGCTGAATGTAGGAATGGAATTCCGGGAGGCCCATGGAGGCCGGGAGGGGCCCCGGGTAGATCGGGCCACAATGAGATCAGCCCGTGCCTCCCGGTGCCCCATGACGACCCCCGCCCGTGCCGCCGCCGGACCGACGACCGGGTTTCTGGAGGAGTCCCCCGGCAACCGTTCCAGCATGCGCCTGATGTGCCTGCTGGCCCTGCTGGCCTCGATCGCCTTCGGGTCGATCACGATGCTGCGCAGCGCCCCCATGGTCAGCCGCGACGCGGCCGGGCAGGACAGCCTCACTTATCCCCCCCGGGACGACACCGGGATGATCGTCACCTTCGCCTTCCTGCTCGCCGCCTTCGCCCCCAAGGTGGTGCAGAAGTTCGCCGAGCAGCGTCTCGGGGCCCTGGGGTCCACCGGCCTGCGGGAGCTGGTGCTCGGCGTCGTCCGGTCCGAGCCGGCCGCGGCCGGCGACCCCACCGGCGCCGCGGCCACCAGCGCCGTGGAGGATCCACGCCTGGGCCAGCTGCGGGAGGAGCTGGGGCGCCTGCGCGCCGAGCTTGAGCGCAGCCGCACCCCCATCCAGGTGAGCCCGGCCACCCCCGTCGCCCCGCCGGCGCCGGCCCTGACCCCCCTGGAGCGGATCCGGCTGGGGGGAAGCCTCTGATGCCGTACATCACCGCCCGCCAGGATGCGGGGCTCAGCCCCAGCCCCGCCGCCGCCGATGCCGACTCCTACGTGGCGTCCGGCTCCCGCATCGCCGTGACCTGGGTGCGCCCCGCCCCCGGCTCGGACCTGGCGATCGCCCGGCTGGCGGGGCCCTACACCTGCCCCGGCGGCGCCGTGCCGCTCCCGGATGGCGAGCAGCGCTACCTCAATCCCGCCCGCTTCATCATTCCCGATGAGGCCTGGTTGCCGGCGCCCGGTGGCGGGGCGCTGCCCCCGGAGGTGGCCCAGCTCAACCACCACTACGAGGGCTGCCGGCTCCAGGCCTACCCCGATCCCCGCACCGGCGGCGCGCCGATCACCATCGGCTGGGGCAGCACCTTCTACCAGGACGGCTCTCCGATCCGGCTGGGGGATGTGATCACCCAGGAGCAGGCCGACGCGCTCTACGAGCACAACTGCCGCGAGCGGTTCTGGAAGGTGCTCGAGGCCACGATCCCCTTCTGGGCGGAGATGGGGGATCGCCAGCGGGCCGCCCTGTGCAGCTTCGCCTACAACAATGGCGCCCATTTCCACGGGGACGGCTACCACGACACCCTGGACCGCCACCTGCGGGAGCGCCGCTGGTCGGCTGTTCCCGCGGCCCTGATGCTCTACCGCAATCCCGGCGAGACGGTGGAGGTGGGGCTGGGCCGCCGTCGCCGGGCCGAGGGACTGGTGTGGGGCGGTATGGAGCCCGCCGCCGCCTGCGCCCAGGCGGAGCGGGAGATCCGCACCCCGGCTGACTGCGAAGCCTGGGAGCAGCGTCTGAAGCAGGAGATCGCCGGCCCGACCCCGGCGGCCAAGGCCCTCACGGCTCCGCCCGCCGCCTCCGCTGCCCCTGCGCCCGCCACCGAGCGGCCCACCGACCCTCCCGGGCTGGTGGGTCCGAAGAAGACCCCCCGGGACTTCGGCTTCAGCGGCTCCGACAGCCATGTGGTGGTCAACGACGTCAGCGAGACGGCCCGGGCCTATGACGTGGAGGGCCGCCTGCTCTGGGAGATCCCGGCGCTGGCGCGCGGCCATGGCCGGGAGGACCAGTACCGGGACACCTCCACCGACACCCCTCCGGGGATCTACCGCATCGCCAAGAAGGTCTACCGGGACTACGAGCAGGACCCCAGTCCCACCTACTCAGATGATCGCCTCAGCTATGGCTGGTACAGCTTCGATCTGGAGGATCTGGAGATGCAGGAACGGCGTTTCGGCCGGGCCGGGATCATGGTGCACGGCGGCGGCAGCGCCTGCGGCTGGCCCGGGGCCTGGGCGCCGCGCCAGCGCCTCCACGCCACCCTGGGCTGTGTGCGGCTGCACAACGAGGATCTGCGCGACCGGCTGCTGCCGCTGGTGGAACAGGGCACCGTCTACGTGTCGGTGTACCAGGAGGCCTGAGCCAGCCGCCAGCTCCCTGTCCAGCCATCGGCGTCCCCATGGCGACCGCTGACCTTGTGTTCCTCGGGTCCGGCGTCCTGGCCGCCGGTGTGGGCGGGGAGCTTTTCGTGCGTGGCGCCGTGGGCCTGGCCCACTGGGCACGCCTCTCACCCGGGATCGTCGGGGCCACGGTGGCGGCCTTTGCCACATCCAGCCCGGAGTTGTCGGTGGCGACCATGGCGGCGCTCGAAGGCAAGCCCCAGATCGCGCTGGGGGATGCCCTCGGAAGCAACGTGGTCAATGTGGCCCTGATCCTGGGCCTCACGGTGGCGATCTCAGGGCAGCGCATGCCTGCGGAGAGCGCCCGTCGCGATCTGCCGGTGGCCTTGGCGGGCCCGCTGCTGACAGGGCTGTTGCTTCTCGACGGCACCCTCTCGCGGCTGGATGGCGTCCTGCTCCTGGTTGTCTTCCTCCTTTGGATGACGGGCGTGGTGCAGGAGGTGCGTCGACAACGCAGCGTCGCCGAGGTGCTTCGGGGGGAGCGGCGCGGCTGGCCTGCCGTCCTGTTCTGTGGCGTCGGCCTGGGGCTTCTGCTGGTGGCCGGGAGGCTGGTGGTGCTGGGGGCCCGGGGTCTTGCCCAGTCCTTCGGCATCGATGCCTTCCTGGTTGGCGCCACCCTTGTGGCGATCGGCACCTCGATGCCGGAGCTGGCCACGTCGCTGATCGCGGCCTGGCGGGGTCAGGCTGAGGTCGGCCTGGGCACGATCCTCGGCAGCAACATCTTCAACGGGCTCTGGGTGGTGGGTGTCGCCGCCACCATCACCCCGATCGCCGTGCCGCTCCAGGAGGTGCAGCTGGTCCTTGGCTTCGGCCTCGCGGCGCTGTTCCTGCTGATCCTCCCCAAAGGCTCTGACCTCCTGCAACGCTGGCGGGGCTGGTTGCTGCTGACCCTGTACGGCGTTTATGTCCTGGCGATCGTGCGTGGCCGGGGGCTGATCGGTTGAGGTGTTGCGGACCGTGGTACGCCCCTACCCTGACGGCATCGCCCCGGCCCCGGCATGCCCACCTCCTTCGCCCTGATGCTCCTGGCGCTGCTTGATGCGACGCCGCGGATCGCCGAGGCCCAGCCGCAGAGCGGGGAACTCAGCCCGCGGGAGGAATTCATGGTGATGGTGGGGGTGGGCTCCGGCTACATGAGTGCCCTCTGCAACCTGGAGAAGGACGGCTACATCGCGACCGCCACCCGCGCCAAGCTGGCCCAGGAACAGCTCGACGTCATCGGCGGCGATCCCTCCACCAAGGACGATCTGGAGGGGGTTCTGGCCGGCATGAAGGGCGTCGAGGAGGACAAATCGCTGTGCCCCAGCCAGGTGCTGCCGCCCCGCCGCAAATGAGCCGCCACGGGGGACGCTGATGGAGCCGCGCCAGGGCCTGGCCGTGGTGCTGCCGGGCCTGGCACGGCTGCTGGGCTACGAGCGCAGCTGGCTGCGGCCCGACCTGCTGGCGGGCCTCACCGTGGCGGCCTATCTGGTGCCCCAGTGCATGGCCTACGCCGAGGTGGCCGGTCTGGCGCCGGTGGCGGGGCTGTGGGCGATCCTGCCGCCCCTGCTCCTCTATGCCCTGCTGGGCTCGTCCCCCCAGCTGTCGGTGGGGCCGGAGTCCACCACCGCCGTGATGACGGCCGCGGCGGTCGGGCCGCTGGTGGCGGGGGATCCGCTTGTCTATGCGGGTTTCTGCAGCCTGCTGGCCCTGCTGGTGGGGCTGGTCTGCTGCGCCGGCGCCTGGGCCCGGCTCGGTTTCCTGGCCGATCTGCTTTCGAGGCCGATCCTGGTGGGCTACCTGGGGGGTGTGGCCCTGATCATGATCGGCGGCCAGCTGGGGCGGGTCAGCGGCCTGAAGCTGCAGGCGGCCGCGCTCCCCGGCCAGCTCCTGGAGCTGCTGGGCCGGCTGGAGGAGATCCACCGGCCCACCCTGCTGCTGGCCGTGGGGGTGCTGGTGTTCCTGCTGCTGGTGCAGCGGCGCTTCCCCCGGGCCCCAGGCCCCCTGCTGGCGGTGCTGCTGGCGATGGCGGTGGTGGCGGTGGGCCATCTCGATCAGCAGGGGGTGGCCGTGATCGGCGCCATCCCGGCCGGTCTGCCCCACCCCTCCCTGCCGCCCGCGGTGTCGGGCGCCCAGCTCCGCTCCCTGCTCACGGCGGCGGTGGGCATCGCCCTGGTGGGCTACTCCGACAATGTGCTCACGGCCCGGGCCTTCGCCGCCCGGGGCGGCTACCGGATCGACGCCAACCAGGAACTGCTGGCCCTGGGCACCATCAATCTGGGCAACGGGCTGATGCAGGCCTTCCCGGTGAGCAGCAGCGGCAGCCGCACCGCCATCGGCGATTCCCTCGGCAGCCGGTCCCAGCTGTTCTCCTTGGTGGCCCTGGCGATGGTGCTGGCGGTGCTGCTGTGGCTGCGGCCGGTGCTGGCCCTGTTCCCCACGGCGGCCCTGGGGGCGATCGTCATCTATGCCGCCCTGCGCCTGATCGACATCCCGGAGTTTCTGCGGCTGCAGCGCTTCCGCCCCAGCGAGTTCCGCCTGGCCCTGATCACCCTGGTGGGGGTGCTGCTCACCGACCTGCTCACCGGCGTGGCCCTGGCGGTGGGGCTGTCGGTGATCGATCTGTTCGCCCGTCTGGTGCGTCCCCATGACGCCGTGATGGGGATCGTGCCCCGGTTGGCGGGCCTGCATGACGTGCGCGACTGGGAGGGGGCGCGCACGATTCCCGGCCTGGTGCTGTTCCGTTTCGATGCGCCGCTGTGCTTCGCCAACGCCGAGCACTTCCGCCAGCGGGTGCTGGAGACGATCGCCGCCGAATCCCAGCCGGTGGCCTGGTTCGTGCTCAACGCCGAGGCCATCGTGGAGATCGACATCACGGCGGCCGACGTGCTCGAGGAACTGCAGCGGGAGCTGACCGCCCGGGGCATCACCTTCGCGCTGGTGCGGGTCAAGCAGGACCTGCATGCCCAGCTGGAGCGCGCCGGCCTGGTGGAGCGGATCGGGCCGCGCCTGTTCTTCCCCACCCTGCCCACGGCGATCGCCGCCTTCCAGGCCCGCACGGGCGGGGCGCCGCTGCCCAGCCCATGAACGCCGCCCCCGAGCGCCACAAGCTGCTCCTGGCGGGCGGCGGCCACAGCCACGTGCTGGTGCTGCGCCGCTGGCTGATGCGCCCGCGCCTGCGGCCGCCCTACACCCGCATCACCCTGGTGAGTCGCCACGGCACCGCCCTCTATTCGGGCCTGCTGCCCGCCGTCGTGGCGGGGCTGGAGCCCCCGGAGGCCGCCGCCATCGACCTGCGCCGCCTCTGCACCCTGGCGGGCGTGACCTTCGTGCAGGCGGAGATCACCGGGCTGGACTTGGCGGCCCGGGAGCTGCGGCTGGCGGGCCGTCCGCCCCTGCGCTTCGACCGGCTCAGCCTCGATCTGGGCGCCGTGACCACCACCTCGGGATGGTCGGGGGGGCAGGCGATGGCCGTCAAGCCGCTGGAGCCCTTCCTGGCCTGGGCGGAGCAGCGTGTCGCCGGCGAACCCCTGGTGATCAGGGGGGGCGGCGCCGCCGCCGTGGAACTGGCCCTGGCCTTCCGGGCCCGGGGGATGGCCTGCGAGTTGTTGCTGCAGGGGGAGCGCCTGAACCTGGGCTCGACGGCGGCGAACCGGGCCGCCGAACGGCTGCTGGCCCAGGCGGCCATCCCGATTCAGCGGCGGGCGCCGGCGGAGGCCCCGGCTGATCTGGCCTGCACCGGCAGCCGCGCCCCCGCCTGGCTGGCGGCCGCCGGTCTGCCGGTGGACCCCGAAAACGGCCGGGTGCTGACCGAATCCAGCCTGGCGGTGATCGGCCATCCGGCCCTGTTCGCCAGCGGCGACTGCGGACTGATCGCCAGCGATTCCCGGCCCCCCTCGGGGGTGTGGGCGGTGCGGGCGGCGCCGGTGCTGGCGGAGAACCTGCGCCGCAGCCTGGCCGAGCCCGCCCGGCCGCTGCGGCCCTGGCGGCCCCAGGCGCGGGCCCTGCAGATGCTGGGCGATGGCGGCTGGCAGACCGGTGGCCCGCGGGCCCTGGCGTTCTACGGGCCCGTGGCCCTGGGGCCATCGGCGTGGATCTGGCACTGGAAGCAGCGCATCGACCGGGCCTTCATGGCCCGCTTCGCTGAGCTCCAGCCCATGGCCACCGCTGCCATGGCCTGCCGCGGCTGCGCCGCCAAGCTGGGGGCCGCTCCCCTGGCGGCCGCCCTGGCCCGGCTCGACCCAGCCGGACCGCGCCGGCCAGTGGAGGACGCGCCCGTGGTGGGCACCGCCGCCGACGGCGACCTGCTGCTGCAGAGCGTCGATGGCTTTCCGGCCCTGGTGGACGACCCCTGGCTGAACGGACGGCTCACCAGCCTGCATGCCTGCAGCGACCTGTGGGCCAGCGGCGCCGCCGTGGACAGCGTGCAGGCCCTGGTGACGGTGCCGGAGGCGGCTGCCGGGATCCAGGAGGAGCTGCTGCTGCAGACCCTGGCCGGGGTGCGCTCGGTGCTGGAGCCCCTCGGGGCCCCCCTGGTCGGCGGCCACACCCTGGAGGGCCGCGACGGGGCCGGGCTGGCCCTGGCCCTGACCGTCAACGGCCGGGTGGCGCCGGCGGCCCACTGGGGCAAGGGGCCGCTGCGGCCCGGCGAAGCCCTGCTGCTGAGCCGGCCCCTGGGCAGCGGCGTGCTGTTCGCCGCCGCCATGGCCGGCGCCGCCGCGCCCGCCTGGATGGAGGCCCTGCTGGAGGCGCTGCAGCGCAGCCAGGCGCCCCTGGTGCCGCTGCTGGCTGCCCACGGCTGCCGGGCCTGCACCGACATCACCGGCTTCGGCCTGCTGGGCCATCTCGGCGAGATGCTGGAAGCCTCCGGCGCCGGGGTGGCGGTGGAGCTCGAGGCTGCCGCCATGTCCGCCTGGCCCGGTGCCCTGGAGTTGCTGGAGCGGGGCTTCGCCAGCAGCCTGGCCCCCGCCAACGCCGCCGCCCTGGCCCTGCTGGAGGGGCCGGTGCGGCTGGTGGGCGGCAGCGGCGCGGGGCGGGCCGCTCTGGCGGGTCTGCTGATCGACCCCCAGACCTGCGGACCGCTGCTGGCGGCCCTGCCGGCGGCGGAGGCGCCCGCGGCCCTGGCGGCCCTGCGGGCCGCCGGCTTCGGGGCGGCGGCGGTGGTCGGGCGGGTGGTCAGCCGGTCGGGGGCTGCTGCGGCGTCACCAGCCCCCGGCGGATGAGCTGCCCGGCGGCCTCCGGTGCCGCCAGGCCCCCCAGATCCACGGGGGTGATGGCATGGCCGTCCAGGTCGTGGTCGTAGCAACGGTCGTAGTAATCGAGCATCTGCTCGCAGGCGGTGGCCCAGTCAGCACGCTCGATCGCCTCGAGGGCCAGGGCGGTGCGCTGGGGCCCCAGCCGCTTGGCGATCCGCCGGGTGGCCTCCGCCAGCGCGAGCGGATCCTGGGCGCCGTAGATCTCCACCAGGTGGTCCACCCGCTCCGCCAGGGGCCGCTCCACCGCCAGCACCGGCGCGGCCTTCATCTGGCGCCACAGGCCGGCGGGGATGCGGCAGCGGCCCACCATGGCGCTCTCGGCCTCCAGCCAGATCTGCTCGGCGCCGGCCAGGGGGGCCAGGGCCGCAGCCAGCTGGTTCTCATAGTGCTCGCTGCTGGGCTGCTCCGGCAGTCCGAGCCCGCCGAAGCTGCTGCCACGGTGGTGCGCCAGCCCCTCCAGGTCCACCACCGCCGCCCCCCGCTCCCGCAGGGCCAGCAGCAGTTCGGTCTTGCCGCAGCCGGTGCGGCCCCCCAGCAGCCGCAGGGGCCAGGGCCGCTCGAACAGCTCCAGAACCCAGCGCCGGTAACTCTTGTAGCCCCCTTCCAGGAGCTGCACCGGCAGCTCCAGCTGCCGGGCCAGCCAGGCGACACTGGCCGAGCGCATGCCGCCCCGCCAGCAGTGCAGCCGCAGCGGCGCCCCGCCCGAGCGTTCGCTCCAGGCCACCAGTTCGGTGGCCAGGGCCTCCATTCGCGGCCCCACCAGGGCCAGGCCCCTGCGCACGGCGGCCTGGCGGCCCTGCTGCTTGTAGAGGGTGCCCACCTCGGCCCGCTCGCCGTCGCTGAACAGGGGCAGATTGGCGGCGCCGGGGATGTGGCCCTGGCGGAATTCGGCCGGCGTTCGCACATCGAGCAGGGCGCCACCAGCCGCCAGGAATGGATCGATGGGAAGGCTGGGTGCCATGGGGCTCGCGGCAGGGACGGGGGCGTCTGGCGATGACGAAAGCCGCGGGCCGGCACCCACCTGGTCGCCATAGTGGAGCAACGGCCTGCTCCCCTGCCCAAGCCCGATGTTGTTCCGGATCCGCACTACTGCCACCGCCGCCCTGATGGGGGTATCGCTGGCGATGCTGCCCCTGCTGGCGCCCCCCGCCGCCCCCCTCCCCGGCCGGCCGGCTCCGGCGGCGGCCCAGCAGAGCCTGAAGGTGCTGCGCATCGGTGCCATCCCCGACCAGAAGCCCGAGATGCTCAACCGGCTCTACCCGCTGGTGGCCAATGAGCTCAGCCGGCAGCTGGGGGTGAAGGTGGTCTACGTGCCGGTCGTGGATTACGCCGCCGCCGTCACCGCGTTCCGCACCGGTGGCCTGGATCTGGTGTGGTTCGGCAGTCTCACGGGGGTGCAGGCGCGCCTGCAGAAGCCCGGCGCCGTGGTGATCGCCCAGCGTGACATCGACGCGTCGTTCCAGAGCGTCTTCATCGCCAACAGGAGCAGCGGCCTGAAGCCGATCACCAACGTCAAGGGGCTGGCGGAGCTGAAGGGCAAGCGTTTCACCTTCGGCTCGGAGAGCTCCACCTCCGGCCGCCTGATGCCCCAGTTTTATCTGAATCAGGCCGGGGTCAAGCTGAGCGATTTCGCCGGCGGTGCCCCCGGCTTCAGCAGCAGCCATGACGCCACGATCGCCCTGGTGCAGAGCGGCGCCTACCAGGCCGGCGCCGTCAGCGAAGAGGTCTGGCGCAGCAGCCTCAGCGAGGGCAAGGTGGACCGCGCCAAGGTGGTGCAGATCTGGAAAACCCCCGGCTATCCCAACTACCACTGGATTGCCCAGCCCGATCTCGACAAGCGTTTCGGCAAGGGCTTCACCGCCAAGATGAGGTCGGCGATCCTCAGCTGGCGCCCCACCAATCCCCGGCAGAGGGAGGTGCTGGCGTTGTTCGGCGCCCAGCGGTTCATCCCCGCCAATGCGGCGGCCTACAGCCCCATTGAGAAGGTGGGCCGCCAGATCGGCAAGATCCGCTGATCGGCCCCGCCCGCCGGCAGCGCCGCGGCTACACGGCCGCCGGGCTGGCCCTGGCGGCCCTGCTGGGCTGGCCTGGGCCGGCGGCCGCCGGCGCCTGTGTGCCCTCGGGGGCCTGGGTGGAGCCCACTGCCGCGGGTCCCCGCACCCTGGCGGCCGCCGACCTGATCGATCGCCTGGCCCGGCGTCCGGCGGTGCTGCTGGGGGAGCGCCACGACAGCGCCGCCCACCACCGCTGGCAGCTGGCCACGCTCCAGGCGCTGCAGGAGCGCAGCCCCGGCCTGAGCCTCGGCCTGGAGATGGTGCCGCGCCGGCTGCAGCCGGTGCTCGACCGCTGGGTGGCCGGGGCCCTGGAGGAGCGCGCCTTTCTCGACGCCCTCGACTGGCCGACCATCTGGGGCTACGACGCCGAGCTGTATCTGCCGATCCTGCGTTTTGCCCGTGACCGGCGGCTGCCGCTCGTGGCCCTGAACGTGGAGCGCCGGCTGGTGCGGCGGGTGCGGGCCGAGGGCGCCGCGGCGGTGCCCGTCCGCGAGCGGGAGGGGGTGGGGCGCCCGGCGCCGGCCAGCGCCGCCTACCGGGCCCAGCTGCACCGGCTCTGGCGGCACCATCCCTTCGTCCCCAGCGGCAGCCAGGGGGTGCCGGGGCTGGAGGACCCTTCCTTCGGCCGCTTCGTGGAGAGCCAGCTCCTCTGGGACCGGGCGATGGCCGAGGCCATCGCCGAGCAGCACCGCCGGCGCCCCGGGGCTCCGGTCGTGGCCCTGATCGGCAACGGCCACCTGGCCGGGGGCCACGGCGTGCCCCATCAGCTGCGGGCCCTGGGCCTGGCGGACGTGGCCTGGTTGCTGCCCTGGGAGGCCAGCCTCGACTGCGCAGCGCTGCAGCCGGGCCTGGCGACGGCGGTGTACGGCGTCGTGTCCCCGCCGCCGGCGGGCCTGCGGCTGGGGGTGTATCTGGAAACCCACGGCGGCCGGGTGGAAATCCACCAGGTGGCTCCCGGCTCGCTGGCGGAGCGCTCCGGGCTGCAGGTCGGCGATGACATCGCGGCGATCGATGGCCAGCCCGTGAGCAGCGCCCGCCAGGTGATCGAGCGGGTGGCCGCGCACCCCGTGGGCCGGCCCCTGGGCCTCACCCTGCGGCGGGATGGGCGGCTGCTGACCCTGCAGCTGGCCCTGCCGGGCCGCTGAGATCCTTCGCTGCCGTCCCTACCAGGGCCACCACGTTCAACGGGGACACGGAAGCCGATGCGGTCCATGAAGGCGAGGTGGGCGCGGCCCAGGCTTCTCTCGGGACAGTGGGCCAGCTGGCGGTAGGGGCTGCAAGCTTTGGGCCCTTCTGGTGGAGAAGATGGCGAACGCTCTGCAGCCCACCATCGATGTCCCCATCGCGGAGGTTGTCCAGGGTGGCTCCCTTCTGAACGCCGCGTCGGGCGATGCCGAGTCGCACCGGATTGAACGGTCCATCAAGGACAGGATGGACGCTGGTCACGCTGGTGTCGGCGATGGCTTGCGCGTGTCCCCTTCAGGCCAATGCTGGTGATGGAAGTCCGGGGTTTGACCCTGCTCTTTTGATCTGGTGTTGCCGAGGCGCAATTGTTGGTCAGCTTTCTTCTCGCAGCGGCGTCATCACGGCACCAGGTCGTGACATCTGGAGGCTATGCGCTGGCTGATCCCTCAATGGCGCAGGGTTGTACCAGCAACACAACCGAGCCTGCGCAATCTATTGCACCATGGAGATGCCGTGGATTTGAGGCGCATCCACAGCATTCAACCACCTGCTGGAGGCCCATAGTGAAGGAAGAGGAGCCTTGGGGTGTGACCAGCGAAAGGCTCTGCTCTGCCAGCAATCCGACCCTTCCTTGTGCCCCATCCATTGTTTCCAGATCCTTGCGGACCCAGCCATGAACAAGCTTCAGTTCAAAGGTGAATGGCATGAGTTAAAAGGCAAGCTCAGGCAGAAGTTTGCCGATCTCACTGATGACGACCTGGCTTACACCCAGGGCCAGGAGGAGGAGCTGCTAGGTCATCTGCAGAAGAAGCTTGGCAAGAGTCAGCAAGAGATCGCCCAGCTGATCAACACACCTTAGGAGCCCCGTCATGCTTAACTACGCCATATCCTTTTTTGTCATTGCGATCATTGCTGGCGTTCTCGGCTTCAGTGGTATCGCCGGGTCAGCTGCGAGCATCGCCCAGGTCCTGTTCCTTGTGTTTCTCGTGCTTGCCCTGATCTCGTTCCTCACCGGGCGGCGCAACGTGATTTGAAGAGCTGCGTCATTCATGACGCATCAGCTGCCACAGTTCATTCCCATTCATTCTCGTTTCCCCCTCTCCATTCTCGCCATGAATCGCCACATTCGTTTGCTGCGCCAGCTGGCCGCCACTGGCCTTGGCCTGGTCTTCAGCCTGCTGGTGTTGATCGCCACGCCGGCCTTGAGCGCTTCCGCTCAGGCCTCTGGAGTTGCCCTCCTCAGCGCCTCCAGCGTGCCCCTGGCCGCCGCTGCCGGCCGCTTCAAGGCTGGCACGAAGGACATGGAGGGCAAGACTCAGGAATCGATTGGCAAGGTCACTGGCAGCAAGGGAGATCGCCTCGCTGGCAAGGCGAAGCAGGCTGAGGCCAAGGTTCGCAATGCCGTCGAGACTGTCAAGGACAAGGCCGGCATGGGCTGAATCAGGATCAGCGGCGCGGCCTGGCATCCACGACTGAGGAACTCCACCTTGGTATGGGAAGTTCCCAGCCTGCAGATATCGAGGAGCAGGTTCTCCTCAGCTCATGTCGGGCCCTTCGATGGAATCAAGTTCTGTCGCCAGAGTGATATCAGCACGGGTGAGTCCTTCAGACTGGTGGGTGTAGGTGATCGCTTCCGCATAGCCCCAGCCTAACTTGAAGTCGGCGTGGTGGCCCTGTTTCTCGCAGATGGCTCCAGCGTGACCCACCCAGTCCAGGGCTGAGCTGAAGTCCTGAAAGGTCCAGGCTTTGTGCAAGTGATGGCCATCCACCAGATCCCAGCCCGGAAGGGAGCCCAGGGAATCCTTGATCTCATCTGGAGTCAGGTTGGCACCAATGTCCTCAGGGGAGCTGTTGACCTGGTCGGCTAACACCATCATCGGTTCGATTGCGTTGGACTGGAATCAGCCTAGTGAGGCAGACGTCGACTGATGGAGTTTTTCCGGTTGCCGAAGGCGCAGTCAAGGTGCTGATCTGCGGCACATGGGACGCTTCGTATCTTGCCCTCATCCCACAAAAACCAGCAGCCTTCAATGGAGGGCCGCCGATGTGATCCTGCTCCCTTGACCTCGGCGTTGATCTCAATCACCAACTGCGTCAACCTCTCCGTGAAAACTCAGTATTACGCGGCATGCAGCCTGGATGGGTTCATCGCCACCACGGACCATTCCCTGGACTGGTTGCTTCAATTCGGTGAAGCGGAAGGCCCAGGCTATGAGAACTTCCTGGCTGGGGTTGGGGCGATTGCCATGGGTTCAGCCACCTATCAGTGGCTGCTGGATCATTACATCAAAGCGGGAACGTCGGAGGAAAAGCCCTGGCGCTTTGAGCAGCCCACGTGGATTTTCACAAGCCGCACGCTTGCCTCCGTCCGCAACGCGGATCTGCGCATCGTGCAGGGTGCTGTCTCCCCCGTGCACCGGGAGATGGTCGCCGCCGCGGAGGGCAAGAACATCTGGATTGCCGGTGGGGGCGAACTGGCGGGTCAGTTCTTCGATGCCGGCCTGCTGGATGAGCTGATCATTCAGGTGGCCTCCGTGACGCTGGGCCAGGGATGGCCGCTCCTGCCCCGGCGGATCGCCTTCCCGCCCCTGAGGCTCACATCGGTGCAGGCCCTTGGTGAGGCGTTCGCCGAACTCCACTACGACGTGCCGCCTCAGACGGCGGCGGTCTGATCGCCGGTTCACGGGTGCCCCTACCAGGGCAGCACCTGGCCGTTGGCGTGCCAGAAGGTGCCGCTCGTCTCCAGGGTCAGGGCGTCGATGCGGGCCAGCAGGCCGCGCACGGACTCCTCCGGGCTGATGCCCTGGCCACTGAAGCCCGTCATGCGGGTGCTCACCAGGCCGGGGTGGAGCAGGGCCACGGCGATGCCGCGGGGGCGCAGGTCGATGGCCAGGGACCGGCCGGCCATGTTGAGCGCCACCTTCGACATCCGGTAGCCGTAGGAGCCGCCGGAACCGTTGTCGTCGATCGAGCCCATCCGGCTCGTCATCAGGATCACCTTGGCGCCCTCGCCCAGATGGCCCAGCAGGGCCCGCGTCAGCCGCAGGGGGGCGATGGCGTTCACCTCGAACTGTCGCCGCAGGCTTTCGGCATCGAGGGCCCCCAGGCTGGTGGACTCCAGGATGCCGGCGTTGAGGATCAGGGCATCGAGGCTCAGGCCGCCGAGCCGTTCCACCAAGGCGTCGATGGCGGCCGCGTCGGTGAGGTCGATCCCCGCCTCGATGCGCACCCCGAGGCGCTCCAGCTCGGGAGATGGGGTGCGGCAGACCGCCACCACCGTGTCGCCCCTGGCCTGGAGCTGGCGGCAGTACTCCAGGCCGATGCCGCGGTTGGTGCCGGTGATCAGGACGGTGGCCATGGGGACGGGGGCGCTGCGACGGCTGGCTGGATCGTATGGGGCTCAGCCCTCCTCCCAGCGGAACCCCTGGTCGTCCCACGCCCTGGGGTCCTCGATCGGCTCGAGGTGGGTCAGCACATCACTGCGGGGCAGGGCGTCGGCGATCTCCTGTTCCAGCCGTTCGCAGAAGTCATGGCCGGCCTGCACGGTCCAGCGGCCCGGCACCAGCACGTGCAGGGCGACGAAGCGGCGCGACCCCGCCACCCGGGTGCGCAGGGCATGGAAGCGGATCTCCTCCGAGGCATGGGAGGCCAGCAGCGCCTCCAGCTTGTCCTGCTCGTCGATGGGGAGCGAGCGGTCGAGCAGGCCGGTGGCCGTCTCCCGCAGCAGATTCCAGCCGGTCAGGGTGATGTTGAGCGCCACGGCGATGGCGATGATCGGGTCGAGGATCGTCAGGCCGGTGAGCTTCACCAGGCCGATGCCCAGCAGCACGCCGCAGGAGGTCCAGACGTCGGTGAACAGATGGTGGGCGTCGGCCCGCAGGGTGATCGAGTGGAAGTGGCGGGAGGCCCGCAGCAGCACCCAGGCCACCACGCCGTTGAGGACCGTCGCCACCAGGGAGAGGGCCATGCCCAGCCCCAGCTGCTCCAGCGGTTCCGGGTGCTGCAGCCGCCCCACGGCGGAGTGGATGATCGCCACGGCCGCCAGCACGATCAGCACGCTCTCCAGACCGCTGGAGAAGTACTCGGCCTTGAAGTGGCCGTAGTGATGGGTGCGGTCGGCCGGTTTGGCCGCCAGGCTGAGGGCCCAGAAGGCCCCCAGGGCCGCCACCAGGTTCACCCCGGATTCCATCGCATCCGAGAGCAGGCCCACCGAGCCGGTGTAGCGCCAGGCCGCGGTCTTGAGCACGATGGTGGCCACCGCCGCCGCCACCGACAGGAGGATGTAGGAGCGGGGGGACGCGAAGACCATGGGATCGGACCGGGCGGCAGGGGCAGGAGGCCGCCCGGCCATGCTCGCCCAGCCTGGCCACGGCGCCGCGTGGGGTCACGGTTCGGCCCGTTCAGGGCTGCCGATCGGCCACCAGCAGCAGGCCGCCGATGATCGAGAGGTTCTTCAGCAGCTGGATCCGCTCCTGGGGGTCGGCCACATCGCTGTGGAACAGCAGGGTGGTGGGCACCAGGAACAGCAGCAGCAGGATCGCCCCGAGCCGTGCCCGGAAGCCGCTGATCACCAGCACCGATCCCACGACCATCAGCGCCACGGCCGCCGCCAGCAGCACCGGCGCCAGGGGGATGCCCCGGCCGGCGATCATCCCGGCCACGCCGGCGAAGCCCGTCAGCTTGCCGATCGCCGCGTGCAGGAACACCAGGCACAGGAGCACCCTGGCGACTCCATCGAGGAGCGAGGGCCTGGATCCGCTGGAGGAGGTCATCGGGGGCCGCGGCGCAGGACGGGGGGTGGGTTGATTCTGCTGGGGCTCCCTTCGGCCTGACGAGCCACGGGGGGTCGTCCAGACGCGCCAGGGGCCCCGGCCTGACGGCTGGCAATCTGGATCCGACGTTCGCGCTTCCCGCCCCCGATGGCCGCCGGCCCCGCCACCGCCGTGCTCGCGCTCCAGGGCGTCCGTGTGGCCGGCCGCGGGCGGCCCCGGCTGGAGGACGTCGACCTGAGCCTGGCCCCGGGCGAGCGGGTGGCGCTGCTGGGGGCCAGCGGTGCCGGCAAGAGCACCCTGCTGGCGGTGGCCAACGGCCTGCTGCCGCCGGCGGCGGGCACGGTGCTCTGGGAGGGCCAGCCCCCCGCCCGCTCCCGCCGCGGCCGGCGGCGCCAGCAGGCGCGCATCGGCACCCTCTGGCAGGACCTGCGCCTGATCGAGGAGCTGACCGTCCAGCAGAACCTCAACGCCGCCCGCCTGGCCCGCTGGGGCTGGCCCCGGGCCTTGCTCAACCTGCTGCTGCCGCTCGACACCGACGCCTGCGCGGCGGCCCTGCGGGCGATGGATCTGGATCCGGCCCTGCTGGAGCAGCCGGTGACGGCCCTCTCCGGCGGCCAGCGCCAGCGGGTGGCGATGGCCCGGCTGCTGCGCCAGGAGCCCACCCTGCTGCTGGCCGATGAACCCCTGGCCAGCCTCGATCCGCGCCTGGCCGGCGAGCTGCTGGCGCTGCTGCTGGCCCAGGCCGTGGCCCCCCGGGCCCTGCTGCTGAGCCTGCACCGCCCCGACCTGCTCGCCGGTTTCGATCGGGCCGTGGGCCTCAAGGACGGCCGGGTGCTGTTCGACGGGCCGGTGGCGCAGGTCAGCGAGGCCCTGCTGGCGGACCTCTACGGGGGCACCCCGCCCGGCGTGGCCCCTTGAAACCGGCGCCGCCGCTGCTGATGCTGCTGCCGGCCCTGGTGCTGGTGCCCCTGGCCGTCCTGCTGCCGCCGCTGGTGCACGGGGGCGGCTGGGAGCTGATCGGCGGCTTCCTGGTGGCGGCGGTGACGCCCTCCCTGGATCCGGTGGTGCTGACGTCGCTGCTGAAGGGGCTGGGGGTGACGGCTGGGATGGCCCTGCTCGGCTGGGCCGGCAGCCTGGTGCTCGGCCTGCTGCTGGGGGCGGCCAGCTCCCGCACCGTGTGGCGCACCCTGACGGGCAGCGGCGTGCCGGCGGAACTGATCCGCCGCCTGCTGGCCCTGCCCCGGGCGATCCATGAGCTGATCTGGGGCCTGCTGCTGCTCCAGCTGGTGGGGCTGCAGCCTGCGGTGGCGGTGCTGGCGATCGCCCTGCCCTTCGGGGCCCTGGTGGCCCGGGTGCTCTCCGACCTGCTCGATGCCCTGCCCACCACCGGCCTGGAGGCCCTGCGGGCGGCGGGCGCCCCGGCCCCGGCGGCCCTGCTCACGGCCCTGGGGCCGGCCCTGCTGCCGGGGGTGCTCAGCTACGGCGGCTACCGGCTGGAGTGCGCCCTGCGCAGCGCCACCCTGCTGGGGGTGTTCGGCCTCGGGGGCCTGGGCACCGACCTCAAGCTGACGCTGCAGTCGCTGCAGTTCCATGAGCTCTGGAGCGGCCTGTGGCTGCTGCTGGCGGTGATGCTGGCCCTGGAAGCGGGCATCAGCCTGCTGCGGCGGCGCTGGCTGGTGCCCGGCCGGTTTGTGCTGGCCCGGCGGGGGGTGGGCGAGCGCAGCCGCGAGATGCTGATGGCCCTGGTGGCCCTGCTGCCCCTCTGCGTCGTGGTGGGCCGGGCCCTGGGGGTGGACCCGGCGGCCCTGCTCAGCTGGCAGCCCTTGCCGGGCCTGGGGGCCGGCGACTGGGCCGCCACCTGGGCCCTGCCCTGGCCCCGGCTGGTGGGGGGCACCCTGCTGCTCACCGCCCTGGCGGCCAGCCTGGCGGTGGGGCTCGCGCCGCTGCTGCTGCTGGTGGCGGCTCCGGTGGGCTGGGCGCGGCAGGGGCTGCGGCTGCTGTGGGCCCTGGGGCGCCTGTGGCCGCCGCCGCTGACGGCCCTGCTGCTGCTGTTCGTGCTGGAGCCGGGGGTGATCACCGCCGCCCTGGCCCTGGGCTTCCATAACCTGGGTGTGCTGGGCCGGCTGCTGCTGGAGAGTGCCGACGCCACCGATCCGGCCGCCGAGGAGGCCCTGGCCTGCGGCGGCAGCGGGCCGCGGCTGGCCCTGCTCTACGGCCGCTTCAGTGCCCTGGCCCGGCCCTACCTGGCCTACGGCGCCTACCGGGCCGATGTGATCCTGCGGGAATCGGTGGTGGTGGGCCTGGTGGGGGCGACCGGGCTGGGCAGCCAGCTGCTGGAGAGCCTCAGCTCCTTCGCCTGGGACCAGCTGCTGGCGCTGGTGGCCGCCTACGCCCTGCTTACCCTGGTCGGCGAGGACCTCAGCGACAGGGCGCGCCGCCGCTGGTTGCGGGCGGCCTGAGGGGCCGCCCGCGGCGCCGGCTCAGGTGCTGCTGAGCAGGACGCGCCCCCCGTCGGGCACCGGCAGCGCCCAGGCCACCTGATCCAGAGCCTTGTCGGCCAGGGTGGCGCCCTTGAGATCGGCGAAGAAGGTGCCGCGCTGCTCCGCGCTCACCTGCAGGGGGATGTTCGTGAGGGAGCCCGACAGCGAGGAGAGCGAGAGTTCCACGTACCCCCGGACCTCATAATCCAGGGTCTCCACCTTGTCGGGTGTCGGTTGCACCAGGAGCTGGGCGGTGGCCGACGCGGGCAGACTCAGGGGTGAAAAGCGGAACTTGTTGGCCGTCGACGTCGGCTCGAGGGCGCCGGCAATGTTGGTGCCGGACGTGTCAAGGAAGGAAATGCTGCCTTCCAGCCCGGAGCCGGAATTGGTGCGGGCAGTGAACACCACGGAGAGCAGCAGATCGGTGAGACTCGTATTGGAGATCGTCAGGAAGTAGCCGATGATCACATTGCGGCTGAGGCTGGCGATCGGGCCTGGGATACCGCTCGGAAGCTGGGGTTTCGCAAGCAGTTCGAAGGTGGAGATGATGGCCATGGGGGTGCTCGATGTTGGAGATCAATTGCAGGCAGGGAAGATCACACAACACCGGAACGAGCAACGCCGGGACGAGTCAATCCTGGCGATGACGATGGGACCCTGTGCGAGGGCCTGCCTGTGGACGCACTCTGAATCAATAGTCCGAGCCGAGTTGACAGTTTCTACATGCAATGTATCGATCTCACGGTTGTGTCTTCGAGGTGACTCGGGCCTGTCACGACCATGCAGAAGGCCTGCAATCGAGGTCGCTTGTCCTCCTGCCGCATGGTCGTAGAACAGCGCCCAGCGATCAGCGCGTACCACCGATGTCCCTTCCCGTTCAGCCGCTGCATTTTCAGCCGCTGCATTTCTGCTGGGCTGCCCTTCATCCCCGGCCCAGGGGTGTGGTCGTCTTCATCGGCGGTGCCTTCTTCGGCACCTTCCCCACCGTCTTCTACCGAAGGTTCCTGTCCCTGCTCCATGCCCAGGGCTACACGCTGGTGGCCCTGCCATTCCGCTTTTCCTTCCGCCACTGGTCCATCGCCCTCAGTCTGGTCGCCTATCAGGACGAACTGCGCCGGGAGCTCGCCGAGCTGGCCACCCGCCTCGGCCATGCGCCCGACCCCTACGTCGATTGGAAACCGTTCACCTGGATCGGCCACAGCCTCGGCTGCAAGTACCTGGCCCTGCTGGAGCTGCTTAGCGATCTGGAGCTCGATGCCCTGCGGCGAGCCCTGGCCGATTGCGTCGGCGCCGATCAGGCCGGACGGCTCATCGCCGCCCTCTCCTCGGAGCCCCTCGACCACCAGTCTCTCCACAACCAGCCCACCCTGCTGCTTGACCCGGTGATGGCGGACCTGGAGGGCGCCGTGCCACTGCCATTGCTGCAGAAGCTGCTGAATCGCTGGATCCGGGTGCTGCCGTCACGGTCGGAAAGCTTCTGCATCGTCGGGAACTCGCGCCTGTTCAACCTCACCTCCATCGTCGGCTTCGGCAGCCGGCTGGCGACCGCCACGGTGGCGTCCTTCGTGGACCTGCTGGGGCCGCGGCTCCGTCACCTGATCCGGCTCGAGCCGCGTGATCACCTGGCGATCATGGGCGTCGGCCATACGGACATGGAGGTGGTCGCCGCCGTCAGCGACTGGTTGAACCAGGAGCCCGCGTGGCACGCCTCCGGAGAATGACGCAAGGTGAGCCGACCCCGGCGCCGCTGCGAAGCCTCTGCGATGCCTCTGACGCGATCCGCTCCCGACACCCAGGGCCCACCCTTCCACTACCGGTTTCTGCATCGCGTCGCGCCGGCGGCCCGAACCGGTTTCCTGGAGCTGGAGGAACGGCTGCGGACCGCGGCCCGCGGCTATCCGGGCTTCGTCGCGGAGAGTCTGCCCCTCCCCCTGGGCCAGGCCGACAACGGCGAGCTGCTCTACGAGTCGGCGCTCACCTTCGCCACCCTGGCCGATTTCCTGGGCTGGATGGACAGTCCGGAGCGGCGGAGCCTCCTCAACCCCGCCGAGCGCGGGGGGTATCGCTACGCCGGCGCCGGCGACTGGGACGGCTATGCCCGCTGGCTGGGGGAAGCGGGGCGCCAGCGGGTGCCCGTCTGGAAGGTGAACCTGCTGGTGCTGCTGGTGCTCTATCCCACCGTGGAGCTGCTGCGGGTGCTGCTCCGGCCCCTGCCGCTGGACGGCCCCAGCGGCCTGCTGCTGGCCAATGTCTGCAGTGTGGCCCTCACCGGCTGGTGGCTGGTGCCCGGGGTGAGTCGGCTGTGCGGGCCGTGGCTGGAGGGCACCGGCAGCCGGCGCGGCCAGCGGCTCACGCTGACGGCGATCCTGGTGGGCCTGGCCCTGATGCTGCAGCTGTTCCGCGCCATGCCCGCCACCCGCGGCTGAGCGCCGCCGCCACCGGATCGCCCGTCGCCGCTGGGCGTCAGTAGCGGATCCGGTCGGGTCGGGCCTGGTAGGCCTTCCAGACCTCCACCGCCTCCTCCCGCAGGATCTGGGTCAGGCGAATGGAGCGCTGCTCCTTGGGCAGGGCCAGCTGCTCGTAGATCGGGCGGTCGTCGAAGTCGCCGTATTCGAGGGCGTCCTCCACCGTGGCGGCGTAGTACACCTCCTCGATGCCGGCCCAGTAGCAGGTGGCCATGCACATCGGGCAGGGCTCGGCGGAGGTGTAGAGGATGCAGCCGGGCAGCTTGAAGCTCTGCAGGGTGATGCAGGCCAGCCGGATCGCCTCCATCTCCCCGTGCCAGGTGGGGTCGTGGCTGGCCACGACGCGGTTCATCCCCTGGGAGATGACCACCCCGTTTCTCACGATCACCGCCCCGAAGGCCCCGCCGGTGCCGTACTCCAGGGCCGCCTTGCGGGACAGGTCGATCGCCTGGCGGATGAACGTCTCGTGGTCCGGCGTCGCTGCAGCCATGAACCTTCCTCCGCGTGCCCCACCGTACCGGCGCCGGCCATGGCAGCCTTCCTGCTGCGATCACCCCGGGGGCACCGATGGCAGGGAGTGCCGCCCGGTGCGGGCCGTGGCGGGGGGCGGGCCTGGCGGCCATCGCCCTGGTGGTGAGCAGCGTGGCGATGGGCGCCCTTGCCCCCACGGCCCTGGCGTCCCCCTCCCCCGCGGCCCCGCCGCCATCGGCGCTTCCCGGCCCGCCCTGGCTGCAGCGGCTGATCGGCCAGCTGCGGGCCCAGCCGCCCGGCAACCCGCCCCGGACGGTATGGCGCTACCGCTACCGGGGCCAGGTGGTGTACTACCTGCCGCCCCAGTGCTGCGACCAGATGAGCGTGCTCTTCGATGCCGGGGGCACCGTGATCGGCGCCCCGGACGGGGGCCTCAGCGGCCGGGGTGATGGCCGGGCGGGGGATTTCCACGCGCAGCGACGCGAGGGCCTGCTGCTCTGGCGCGACCCGCGGGGGATGGGCTCGCCCTGATCAGCCCCGGGCGGCCAGCTCCAGGCCATCGGCCAGGGGGATCCCCTCCCGCTGGAAGCGGGCCACCAGGCGCCCCTGCAGCTCCCGGGCGCAGGCCCACTGCTCGCCGGTCACCGTGGTGAGCAGGACGCTGACGGTGATGCCCAGCGGGCCGGTGGCACTGACGCCCCGCAGCAGGGGGGGCGCCAGCAGCCGGGGTCCCCAGGTGGGGTCGGCGTGGAAGGCGGCCAGCTCGTCCGCCACCACCGCCAGGGCCTGGCCGATGGCGGTGCAGCGGTGGGAGATCAGCAGCTTCACCTCTTCCCCGGAGCGCAGCTTGGTGTGGTTGACCACCCGGTCGAAGGCGCTGTTCTGGACCACGGCCACCCGGTGGTCGAGGCAGTGAAGCTGGGTGCTCAGCACGCCCACATCCACCACGTCGCCCTCGAGGCCATCGATCTCCACCCAGTCGCCGATGGCGTAGCGGTCTTCGATCAGCACGGCGAGGCCGGCGACGAAGTCCCGCAGCAGCCCCTGGAACACCAGCGCCAGGCCGCCCAGCAGGGCGCCGCCGGCCAGCAGCGCGGAGGAGGAGGCGGCGCGGATGCCGGGAATGTCGATCAGGATCCAGCCCGCCGCCACCAGGATGCAGGCCAGATCGATGAGGCGATGGCTCACCCGCAGCAGGCTGCGGTGGCGCTGCTCCCGGCGGGCCTGCTCCTCCACCGGCACCCTGGCGCCGTCGGCCCACTGGTGCAGCAGAAAGGTGGCCAGGGAGCGCGCCAGCAGGGCGACCAGCCCCACCATCAGCACCTTGAGCACGGAGTGAACCGGCTGGAGCAGCAACTGCAGCCCCAGGGGCACCTTGCCGGGGACGGCCATCACGCCCAGGGCCAGCATGACCATCAGCTGCAGCAGCACCAGCAGCAGCAGCACCAGCCCGAAGACCTGGCGGAGCTGCAGGCGCTGCTCCAGGGCCCGGTCAGGGGTGGGGAGCCGGCGGCCGACCAGCGCGGCGCAGCGTTGCCGGTTCCAGCGCCACAGCCAGAGGGTGGCGGCGGTGACCAGGGCCAGCGCCAGCTGGACGGCGACGGTGATCTGCCAGCGGCGGCGCAGATCGGCCGGCTGCATCACCTGGCGGGCATGGCGCAGGCGGCTCTGCAGCCGCTTCTGCCAGCGTTCCCCCAGGGCCATGGCGCTGACGCCGTTGAGGCTGGCATCGGCCCGGGTGACCGTGAGCAGGGGCAGGGGTTCGGAGCGTTCCGGCACCCTGGCCTCCAGCACCACATCGCCACCTGGCAGCTGCCGGCGCTCCACCACCAGCGACCCGGGGGCGTTCCCGCTCCCGCCCAGGAGCGGCCAGGGCTCACAGGCCTCGCCGCTGCCCCCCAGCACCTTCACCAGCACCCACTCGGCCAGCTGTTCGCTCTCGCTGCAGAGGTGCTCGGGGTCGTAGAGGAGGCGCAGGTTGCCCTCGATCACCTCGGCACGGCGCCGGGCGTCGGGGGCATTGTCCTGGTGTCCCACCACCGGCGAGGCCACGGTGAGGGCGGGAACGCCGAGGATCCTCACCTTGGCCAGTTCGAAACTGCCGGCGGCCACCACGCCCCCCGGGTCGGCCGGGCCGGTCCCGGCCCCCCGGGCCCCGCCGCCATCGGCCGGGGCGGCGACACCCGCTCCGGCCGGCGCCAGCCACCAGAGGCCGACGCTGAGCAGCAGGGCGAGGGCCCCCAGCCACCAGGGGCGGGTCCGCCACCGAGGGAGGGTCCCCATCAGGTTTCCGTGAGCCGTGGCAGCAGCTGCACCAGGTTGCAGGGGCGGGTGGTGGCGTCGAGCTGGGCGCGGATCAGCCGGTCCCAGGCGGTGGACACCGCATCGAGGGAGCCGGGCAGCACGAACACCACCGTGCCGTTGGCCACCCCGGCCAGGGCGCGGCTCTGCAGGGTGCTGGTGCCGATCGTCTCGAAGGAGAGCACCCGGAACAGTTCGCCGAAGCCCTCGATGGTCTTGTCGAGAAGGGGCGCGACGGCCTCGGGGGTGCCGTCGCGGCCGGTGAGGCCGGTGCCGCCGGAGCTGATCACCACCTGCACGGCGGGGTCGGCGATCCAGCGGCTCAGCTCGGCCCGGATGCGGTAGCGGTCATCGGGCACCAGGGTGCGCTCCACCAGCCGGTGGCCGGCCGCTTCCAGCCGCTGCTGGAGGGCATGGCCCGAGGCGTCGTCGGCGAGGGTGCGGGTGTCGGAGACCGTGAGCAGGGCGATGGAAAGGCTCACGGATCCGGGGCTGGGCTGGCTCCGACGCTAGGGCGTGGAACGCCTCTGGCACACTGCCTGTTGAGGAAAGCAGGCCAAGCGGAGCCCCCGGGGATGCGCTGGAAACGGCTGGGACGGGGGTTGCTGTTCGGCTTGGCGGGCTTCGTGCTCAGCACCGGCCTGAGCTACGTGCTGGTGCTGCAGCTGTACACCCGCCACGACCGCGAGCTGGCCGCGGCGATGGGCAGCTTCTTCTTCTTCGGCCCCATCGGTGGGGCCATCGCCCTGGTGCTCGGCCTGCTGGTGTGACGCCGGGGCCCGCGCTCAGGCCGCCACCGCCTCCACCACGGCGACCGGTGACGGGGTCGGGTGGATCCCCGCCAGGCGCAGGCCGGCGCGCTCCAGCAGCTGGCCGTACTCCGTGGGGGTGCGCTCCCGGCCGCCCTCGGTCATCACCAGCATGTTCAGATCGAGCAGCTTGCCCGGGGCCGGATCGTTGCCCGGGGGGATCACCTGCTCAAGGATCAGCAGCCGCCCGCCCGGGGCGAGGCCGGCGCGGATGTGGCCCAGGATCGTCAGGCAGGCGTCATCGCCCCAGTCGTGGAGGATGTGCTTGAGCAGGTAGGTGTCGCCGCCGGCCGGCACGCCGGCGAAGAAATCACCGCCGGCGATGCTGAAGCGTCCCTCCAGTTCCGGCGGCACCGTCACCGGCGCCACCACCGCCGGCTGGTCGAAGAGGGTGCCGCGCAGGTGGTGGTGCTGGCGCAGCACCGCCTGCAGCAGCCCGCCGCGGCCGCCTCCCACATCGATCAGGTGGCGGGCGTCGCTGAAGTCCCAGGTCGCCAGAAGACCCTCCGTCTCGACGCGGGAGAAGTCGGTCATGGCGCCGTCGAAGATGGCGCCACGGTCGGGGTTGTGGCCGTACCAGTCGAAGACCGGCTCGCCGAAATGGTGGCGGAAGGCGCTCTCGCCGCTGCGGACGCTGTGGAGCAGGTCGGTCCAGGCGTCGTAGTGCTCGCCGCCGAGCATGCGCACGAACTGGCGCAGGGAGCCGGGGTGGTCGCTGCGCAGCAGTTCGGCCAGGGGGGTGAGCACGAAGCGGCGCGGCTGGCTGCCGCTCTCGGCGAACACGCCCAGGCTGGCCAGACCCCGCAGCAGCCGGAACAGGGATTCGCCGTCGGCGCCGCAGCGGCCAGCGAGCTCCTCGGCCGTCAGGCCTTCGGGGCCGGCGGCCGCCAGTTGGTCGGCGATCGCCAGCTCGGCGGCCACGTTCAGCATCTGGGTCACCCAGTTGCCGCAGGCGAGCTGCAGGAATGGGCCGGAGAGATCCGCGCTGGGGTCCATCGAGGCGGGGCGGGGCGTTGCCGGTCTACACCTGCCCCCGGTCCCCAGCGGGGGCATCGGAGATCACCGGCGGAACGGGCCGCCCCCGCTTAAGTTCCGCTCGACACCTTCCGTCACCGCGCTGCCCGGCCATGACCCTGAGCTCCACCGAGCTGCTTGATGCCCTCCGCTGGCGCTACGCCACCAAGCAGTTCGACCCCAGCCGCCGCATTCCCGCCGACACCTGGGCAGCGCTGGAGGCGGCGCTGGTGCTCACCCCCTCCTCCTACGGCCTGCAGCCCTGGAGGTTCCTGGTGATCGAGGATCCGGCCCTGCGGGCCGAACTGCGGCCCCATTCCTGGAACCAGTCCCAGATCACCGAGGCCTCGCACCTGGTGGTGTTCCTGGCGCGTCGCACGATCGAGCTGGCCGATCTCACCCGGCTGATCGAGGCCACCAGTGCGGCCCGCGGCATGCCGGCGGAGCCGCTGGAGGGCTACCGGCAGATGATGCAGAAGGATCTGGTCGACGGCCCCCGCAGCGCTGCCATCGCCAGCTGGGCCAGCAACCAGGTGTACATCGCCCTGGGCAATTTCATGACCGCCGCCGCCCTGCTGCAGGTGGACACCTGTCCAATCGAGGGCTTTTCGCCCCCCGACTACGACCGCCTGCTGGGCCTGGAGACGACCCCCTACCGCAGTGCCGTGGTGTGCGCCGCCGGGTATCGCGATCAGGCCGACAAGTACGCCGACCTGGCCAAGGTGCGCTACCCGCTCGATGAGCTGATCGAACACCGCTGATCCGCTGCGCCCCCCTCCGTCGCACCGGCCCCGCGCCGGATCAGCCCGTCGCTGGCAGCGGGATCGGATCGAGGGTGCCGTGACGCCAGCGGCCCTCGGCCTTCTCCGCCACCAGCGGCGTGAGCGTGAGCGTCAGGGGGCTGCCGGCCGCCACGTCGACCCGCAGGGCCGAGTAGGAGCGACGCAGGGAGGAGCCCCGGCCGCTGCGGCCGAGGAACAGGCGGGAGCGGGCCACGACCCGCTCGCTGCCCGCCGGACCCTCCAGCAGCTCGGGCCCCTCCGGCCGCTGGCGGCGCAGGCTGTAGCCGCTGCCGCCGCAGATCAGCCAGGGGATGTGGGCGTCGCCGTGGCCGGTGTCTCCGGTGTGGAGCAGCTCCAGGCAGTGGGCATGGCCGCTGAAGGCCAGATCGATCAGGGGGCGGCCGGCCGGCCGGTCGCCGAGGGCGGCGGCGACGCGATCCAGCACGCCGCGCAGCCGGGCGCGCACCGCCAGGGTCTGGCCCTGGTCCCACTTGCTGACTTCGGTGACGACGGGGGGATGGTGCAGCACCAGTAGCCGGCCTCGCACCTTCGGGTTGCGCCAGGAGGCGATCAGGGCGTCGGCGAACCAGTCGAGCTGCTCCTGGTCGACCGCCGGCGGTCCGCTCTCGAGCTGCTTGTCGATGTCCCGGATCTGCTCGTCGAGCTGCTCGGCCTTGGCGGCCCGGTCGTCGCGGGCGTCCTCGTCGCCGTCGAGGGGACCAAGGGAGAGCACCAGGGCGGCGCGCTCGGCGTCGAGCTGCTGGCGCCGCCGGCGCAGCTCCCCGCCGTCGTCGCCGGCGGGCAGGGGCTGGTTGAAGGTGTTGGAGTCGAGGGCGAACACATCGAGGCCGGCCCAGCGGAAGGTGTAGTGCCGATGGGGCAGGCGGGTGAAGGCGCCGGGGCGGTAGAGCAGGCAGCGGGCCCCGTCCACCGTGGCGGTACGGGTGCGGGCCAGGTGCTCCTCCAGCCCGGCCTCGGGCACGGCCGCCAGCCCATCGAGGAAGGCGCGGGCCCAGGCCTGGCCCACGTAGGAGCCGTGCCAGCCCACATCCAGCTGGATCCAGCGGCGCAGCAGCCGGCGCGGCGGTGCCGTGAGGCCAGCCAGCACCCCGAGCGGCAAGGGCAGGTCGTAGTAGTCGTGGTTGCCGAGCACCGGCAGGAACGGCACCCGGAAGACGAGCTGGTCGTAGCGCAGCCGCCGCCAGTCCTCGCCGCCGACGATCCACTCCCGGTAGGGACGGATGAAGTTGTCGGGGTACTGCTCGCTGGAGCCCACCGGGTAGACGACGTCGCCGGTGTGGAGCAGGAAGCGGGCATCGGCGCCATGGGCGAGCAGTTGCTCCGCCACGCGCCGCTGGGGGGTGGCGCGGCGATGCAGCCCGGTGCCGCTGTCGCCGAGCACGAGGAAGGAGAAGGCCTCGGGGGTGTCCGGATCGCCCGCGATCGCCAGGCGGCAGGGGTCGATGCCATGGCGGGCGAAGGCGGGATGGCCCCAGCGCACCCGGTCGGCCATGCGGCGGATCTTGGTGGCGACGCCCGCCTCGGTGGCCAGGTTCATGGACGTCCGTTCACGGTGGCGGCAGCGGCGCGAACACCGTCAGGGCGCCGGGCAGGCAGGTGAAGGTGACCGGGTCGGCCTCGACCATCTCGCCGTCGATCACCAGCCGCTGGGGCGGGTCGGTGGTGATCGTGATGCGGCGGGCCCGCAGGCACAGGAGGTCGGGGTGGTTGGCGGGCGACTGCACCACGGCGGAGGTGAGCAGGGAGGCGAGGGCGTTGAGCCCCTGCAGCCGGGTGGCGGGCGAGGCGATCGTGACCTCCAGCAGACCGTCGTCGGGGATCACCCGCCCGAAGCCCTGGGCCAGCACGGAGGTGGCGGGGGCCACGTTGGCCACGGTGATGGCGGCGGCCTGGACCTCGGTGACGGTGCCGTCGATCTCGACGCGGGCCTGGAAGGGCTGCTGGGACGCCAGCTGCTGGGCGCCGGCGAGCACGTAGGCGAGCGGGCCCAGCATCGTCTTGAGCTCCCGGGTGGCGCGATCCACCATTCCGGCCTCGAAGCCGACCCCGGCCAGCAGGGTCATCGGCACGTCGTTGCAGCGGGCGGCGTCCACCACGTGGGTGTGGCCGGCCAGGATCGTCTCGCAGGCGGCCACCAGGTCGGTGGGAATGAACAGCGCCGAGGCGAAGGCGTTGGCGGTGCCGCGGGGAAGGACGCCAAGGGGAATGCCGGTGCCCGCCACCGCCCCCGCCACGGCCGAGACGGTGCCGTCGCCGCCGCAGGCCACGATCATGGCGTTGCCCGCCTCGTCGGCCGGCCGGGCCTGGAGCAGTTCCACCAGTTCGCGGCACTGGTCGGCCGGGTCGATGCCGGCCCGGGTGAGCAGCACGGTGACCCGGAGCTGGGGTTCGAGGATCGAGCGGATCAGGGCCAGATCGGCGTTGGCATCCCCCTGGCCGGCGACCGGATTGAACAGCAGGTAGGCCGAACGGCCGTGGGACAGACCCCGCAGGGCCAGCTCGGCGGTGGCGGCATTGAGGGCCAGGGGGACGGCGGCCAGATCACAGGCGCGGATCAGCAGCCCGGCGTCGGGCGGCGTGCCCGCCGGCGCCGTCGGATCGAGGAAGGCCACCACCAGGTCCACCGCACCGGCCAGCACCTCGGCGGCCACCTGGATGTCCCCCCCGTCGGCGAGGGCCGCCAGGGCCGTGACCTGCAGCTGGGCGGTGCGCGGGTCGCTGCTGAGTGCGGCCGCCAGTTCGCCGCTGACCAGCAGGGGGAAGCCGGCCAGCGCCAGCGACTGCCGGTCGAGCCAGTCGAGCAGCGCCTCGCGGCGCGACGCACTTGCCAGCAGGGCCAGGGCATGGGCCATGGGGATCAGGCTAGGGGCGTCGCCGCCACCTTCCCATGGCCCGTCCCCAGCAGCGCCTGGCCGCCAACGCCCCCGGGCCGTTCTATGTGGATCGGACCTGCATCGACTGCGGCACCTGCTGGCAGTTCGATCCGGCCCACTTCGCCCCCACCGGCCGCACGTCCCACGTCTGGGCCCAGCCGCAGGGCGAGGGCGATACCCGCGCGGCGCTGCTGGCACTGCAGGCCTGCCCGGTGGCGGCGATCGGCACCAGCAGGGAGCTGCTGGCCCGGACCCCGGCCGATGGCTTCCCGTCGCTGGTGTGCAGCCTGCCGGCGGGGCAGGTGCACTACGGCGGCTGGGCGTCGCGCAAGAGCTTCGGGGCCAGCAGCTGGCTGATCACCCGGCGCCACGCCGAGGGCCGGCCCGACAACGTGCTGATCGATTCCCCGCGCTGGAGCGGCGCCCTGGCCCGCCGCATCGGGGCCCTGGGGGGCGTGGGCCGGATCCTGCTCAGCCACCGCGACGACGTGGCCGACCACGGCGCCTGGGCCCGGCACTTCGGCGCCGAGCGCTGGATCCATGCCGCCGACGCCGACGCCGCCCCGGAGGCGGAGCACCGCTTCGCGGGAACCGAAGCCATCGCGCTCGATGACGACCTGCTGGTGCTGCCGGTGCCGGGCCACACGGCCGGCTCGGTGGCGGTGCTGTTCGCCGACCAGGTGCTGTTCAGCGGCGACCACCTCTGGTGGGGTGTGGATCCCCCCGGGGTGGTGGCCTCCCGCCGCTACTGCTGGTGGGACTGGCAGGAGCAGGTGCGTTCGGTGGAGCGGCTGCTCGAACTGGACGTGCGCTGGCTGCTGCCCGGCCACGGCCGCTGGCATCACTTCGCCCCGGGGGAGTGGCGGGTGGAGCTGGAGAAGACGCTGGCGCGCCTTTCGGCAGTCTCTGGCCTCTAACCCCTTGGGGTGCAGTGATGGGACGACCACGATGATTGATCCCGATGCATTGCATCGGGGGCCGGGAGACGTGATGGGTCCGGGGCACTGCCTGCAGCAGAGGGGATCGGTGGTTTTCGGACAGCGGCAGCTTCCACCCGTTGTTTACGGAACCCGGCGAAGCACAAGTTCGTCATCCTGCTTCAACAACCGCTGCAATCACCTGCTCAGCCCGTGCGAAAGAATCTTCTGAGGGGTCGTCGGGCGGATTCAGAACAGACGCCCCCGACACCCCTTCAACAGCACGACCAAAGGCATCCCCTTCGGCATCATCTTCGACCATTGCAACCCCAGCCCCTTGCGCTTCCCAGACGGCACCTTTGCTTTCATTCCGCACCGCTACCCGCACCGTTGGCTGTCCCACCAAGGCATTTGCCGCCGCTGCACCGGTCTGTCCTGTCGCACCTGATGACCCCACAGAGCTCACCATTTTTGATTGTCCTTTTGTCTGAACGTTGGCCTGTGCCTTTCCATGGGGATGCATGGGCAATGCTTTAGAATGCGCTGGCGGTCGGGCGAACAATGATTTCATTGACATCCACATCCGCTGGTTGAGCAATCGCATAGAAGACAGCTCGGGCGATCGCATCTGATGTGAGTGCCGTCTTGCGAAGTTCTTGTAAAAAATCCTTGCTGGCATTGTCCGTGATATCAGAGCCAAGTTCAGTTTCGACTACGCCAGGGGAGATCAGCGTGACACGGATGTTTTTTGACTCCTGACGCAGCCCATCGGAGATTGCCCAAACGGCGTATTTTGTGGCGCAATAAACTGCAGCAGTAGGTCCGACCCAATGGGCGGCGATCGAGGCCGTGTTGATAAAATGTCCACCGCCTTGCACTTCCATGATCGGCAGTCCCGCTGCAATGCCATTCAAGACACCGCGGATGTTGACATTGATCATGGTGTCCCATTCCTCAACTTTCAGGGCGTCCAGTCGTGATAGCGGCATCACGCCAGCGTTGTTCAAGATCACGTCAACTCGCCCATATCTGTCTTTGGCAAAGTGAATGAATGCTTTTACGTCCTCGCGATTGGTGACATCCACTGCTTTAAACTCTGCTGTGTGGCCCTGATTACGAATGTCCGCGACAATCTTCTCGAGCCGCTCTGTCCGTCGCGCTCCTAGAACAACGTTCGCGCCATTTTGAGACAGCAATCGAGCAGTCGCTTCACCGATTCCACTGCTGGCTCCAGTAATGACGACAACTTTTTTGTCAACGTTCAGCATGTTGCTTTTCCTGGCTGACTGGTTTGAACAGATTCACGGTAAAAGCAAAAGCAAGAAAGCAGAATACATAGACCTCCCGGATTCTTGCCTAATCCTCCAAGCTGGGATTGTGTTGGCCGTCTATACTGCTGGGTGGAAGGTGATTCCATGAGTCGGTACACTCCCATGACACCTGAAACCATTTGCTCAGTCAGCCATCAAGCTGAGATCACAAAGCAGTGCCAGGAATTGGCAGACCTGATCACTCGTCACACCGATGGCAAGGGGAATGGGTGTCATCAAACCGCGATCGCTCCATTGGAATTTCAGCGAGAATCTTCAGTTTCCACTGCACTACGCGGAGTTTGTGACCCGATCTTTGCAATTTTGGTTCAAGGCAAAAAGGAGCTGTTGCTGAATGACGAGATCTATCGGTATGGTGCGGCGCAATACCTGGTTGTCTCAGTTGATCTGCCGCTGACCGCATTTGTTGTAGAGGCGACGTCTGACAAGCCTTATCTGGGATTTAAGCTGACGTTAAATCCCTATCACCTCTGCGATCTGATGATTCAAGCCAGTGCGATTCAGCGTCAACAAGAAAATGCTGTGAGGGGCTTGTTTGTCAGCACTACTGATATGCCGTTGCTCGATGGTGCCCTCAGGCTGACGAAGCTTTTGGATACACCACAGGATATTCCCATCCTGGCACCGCTAATCATTCGCGAACTCTATTACCGCCTTTTAACGAGTGACCAAGGCGCAGCGGTTCGCCAAATTGCCACATCGGGTAGCCATATGCAGCGAATCGCTGAGGTGATAAAACAGCTCAAGGATGATTTCACACAGCCATTGCGGATTGAGAACTTAGCAAGGCAAGCCGGGATGTCTGCTTCCTCGCTTCATCATCACTTTAAAGCCGTGACATCCATGAGTCCGCTGCAATATCAAAAACAATTGAGACTCCTCGAGGCGCGCCGTCTGATGCTTGCTGAAAACGCTAATGCGTCCAATGCTGCCTATCAGGTGGGGTATGAGAGTCCGTCGCAATTCAGTCGCGAGTATGCTCGGATGTTCGGTGCGCCGCCGATTCAAGATATTGAACATCTACGGACAGCCTGAGCAAAGCCTGCATCCTTATGGGCGCTACTGAATGTAGATATGATTTGCAGATGGGCATTCTTGCTTCAGGGCTGTTCGCGTATCGCCCCTGAGACATTCCTAAGTCCGATCAGCAACGCCTGCTTGTGATTGAGATTGAGATGGAAGTTGGATGAACGCGATTGCCGCCGAACAATGCAAATGCAGCAAACGGCAAAAGGTACGAGTTCTGGGTTGACGTTCGTCTGTCTCCGCTGATTTGGGGCGTTCGGACTCCAGGAGCTGCTTAGCGCTGCTTCCGTCGTTCCGCCCGCAGCATCGGGTTTCGAGCTGGTGTCGTTCATTCTGAGCGTCAGCTGCGCGCCACACTTGAAGCAGGAAAAGAGGTAAAGTCACTGCACCATCGTGTCCCTGATCGCATGAGCCAGCCCGACACCTGAACTCTTTCGGCCTCAAGTGACTCCTTAGTACCTCCTTCATCTCTTTGAGTGGTCGAGACATGAATCCGTGGCAAGTTGGACTGTTCATGAGGCGATTCTCCAAGTGGAGCATCAACATCCTCGCCGTTTTCATGGTCGCGGGCGGGGTTCACCTTGCCTTTGCCGGAGACGACCAGGACGACAGCCTGATCGGGGCTGCCAACATCGTCCTTGGGGCGTCCCTCCTGTCCCTTGTGGATGATGAGCCAGTGACCCGGTAGGCACCGATCGATCAGCCTGTTGATTCCGGTGGATCAAGCGATCCATGAGCATCGGCAAGGTCGCTATTCTTTCATCGTCTTTCTTGGCGATCGGCGATGAGCTTTGTGCGCTCTCCGATGCTCCAGCGTGCATGGCTCCTTAGCGAACGTCCTGTTGTCAGGGAGAAGAGTTCCATGGCTGCCCATCAGCTGTCCCATCTGCGGAACATCGGGAACACCGTTGCGTTGAGACTCGGTGAGGTTGGGATCAAAAGCGAAGCGGAACTGAGAAGGGTTGGAGCGGCCCAAGCCTATCAGTTGATGGCTGCGCAATGTCCAGGAAAGCGCCTGCCAGTCTGCTACTACCTCTATTCGCTTGAGGGTGCGCTCCAGGACAGGCCTTGGGATGCTTTGTCTGAACAAGAGAAAGCTGCACTCAGGTTGGCGGCGGGCTTGCCCAGGTGACCATCAGAACATCAGATCCTCGCGTCACCCCGGATCCACCCGTCTGCGCCGCTGAACCTGACATCATGGTCTAACGTTTGGACGGATGTGTAACGGCGTTACTCGGGAACGGAACGCGAGGATGAATCCTGTGAGCGCCCTGTGACTGTTTCCCTTCTCCGAAGCTGAGGCCTTCCCTGTGAGGCCTGCCACCTGATGGACCCCATCACGCCTCTGCAGTGCCAGGACCGGGCGATTGGCAAGCGTCACCCAAGCACCCTGACCCTTCCTTGCATCGCTGGAGGACTTGGCGCATGAAACGGTCTGGTGGATGCCACTGTGGCGCCATTCGCTACGAGGTTGAGGGAGATCCCCTCACCCATGTGCTGTGCCACTGCTCCGATTGCCGCCGCCATGCCGGTGCCCCCGTCGTGGGTTGGACGATGGTTCCCGAGACGGCCCTGCGGGTGACACGCGGTATACCCAGAATCTACCCATCGTCGCCGCAGGGTCGTCGACACTTCTGTGGCGACTGCGGCACTGGGCTCTTCTACTACAACCCTGAAGGGCTTCCTGGCATTGTCGATATCCAGAGCGCGACATACGATGACCCGGAGGCCGTACCGGCGCGCATTCAGATCCAGGTGGCGGAACGCATTGCCTGGATGGAGCAGGCCCATGAACTTCCCTAGTTTGAACGCTTCCCTCCGCAGGCGTAGCCGCTGGCCAGCCATCCCGATCGACAACTCCTTTTGCACGACCCTCTGCTTGTCTGTGTCAACTCTCAAGCAAGGCGCCGATGGGCCCCGATGATGCTGGGATGATGGTTCGTCATGTGGTTTGAAGCGCTGACGGGATTGGCTGAGACATCCCCACAGGACGTGCGTCAGCAGATCTCCCTTGAGGGTGAATGTCTGAGGTCCCATGCGAATGGGAGGATTCTGGTCTGTGGACGGCTGGAAACGCCGTCGTTGGCGGAGTTGCGAGAGCGGGTTGCTTCCATTGGCTATCCGTCCGGCAAGCTGACGGTGCGCGAATTGGTGGCCAATGTCCAGCATCTGCATGCCGACGAATTGAACGCCAATGCACTCTTTCAGGTGGCCTCTCAGTTCAATTTGCTTGAAATGGTGTCACCGGATGTGACGCCAGAGCGCGGCGTGGGGATTTATGAGCATGACCATACCCAGGGACCAGCGTGTGCCATGGCGGCTGGTGCCGGCACGATTTTTCGCAACTACTTCGCAGACGTCAATGGCCAAACCGGTCAATCGGCGGACAACCAGCTGGATTGCCTGGCGGATCTCGGCATCGCCCTGGGAAATGCAGAGGGCCGTCTCTGGGAGATGAGGAACGGATATCCCTTGGCCTCGCAGGCTGGCCTGGTTGAGATGGCTGAGCGTCTGACGTCAGCCGATGAAGCGGAACGCGACGGCTGGCGGCAGCTGCTGCGGATCGGCATTCAGTGGCGGACCCAGGTGACCCTGAAGGAGTGCACACACCTCGTTTCCCAGGCCTACGGTTCCGCCTTGCCCGTTGCCTATTCCAGGCATCCGTCGAACCTATGGGCCCCATTCGCACGTCTGATTCTGGAAGCCTCCTATGAAGCAACGATCTGCACGGCCATCCTGAATTCGGCTCAGCATGGAAGCAACCGACTGTTCCTCACCTTGTTGGGTGGCGGGGCCTTTGGCAACGAATCCGACTGGATTCTGGCAGGCATCCAGCGAGCCCTGAACCTCTATCGCAACGTCGATCTTGATGTGGCCATTGTCAGTTACGGTGCTTCCCGTCCGCCTGTCAGACGACTGGCCAGTCAATTCTGATCATGGACGCTTTCATTGAGATTCAGGATGTTCAACTCTGTTGGGCGGAGGCGAGGGCCAGGCGCTGAGGTCTTCCTCGGTCAGGGCTGCTGAGGCTGCTCTCAGCGACCCACGGCACCTGCCCATTGTCGGGCGTCCAGCGCCCTTCTGATGATGGCCATCAACAGCCTCCGCTCTGCGCTGAGCTCGACCATCGACCCCCTGGTAGTGACCAGCTGGGCTTTCCAGTCCTTGGCCGCTCGCTCAACCGGGTCAAGGGTTACGGCCTCTGTTTTGTTTGCTGATCCGGTCGCCCAGCCAAGTTGGAGCGGCTTGGTGGAACGCTGGCGATACCAGACACCTGACGTCGGCCTGATCCTGCGTAAACTCTGTCCAGCCATGCCTTCCGGAACGTGATGCCTCCTGAAACGCCCATCAGCACGACACGTTCCACCCTGGCGTTGCGCTTTGCTGCCGGCACCGCCATGGGTGTCCTGATCGCTTCGGTGCCATTCGCCGCTGGTCATCCCCTTCAGCTCAGCAGCCTGGAGATGCTCGCCGCCGCCCTGGTGATCAGCGCGTCCGGCGTGATGGGCTGTCTCTGGGGCGGTCGTTTTCTTGATGCCCTTTCCAGGGCACTGGATTCCACCTCCGTGTGAGGCTTCAGACTGCGCTCCATTCCGAGGACGAAGGCAGCCATGGCCTTCACGCGACTGCTGACCAATCTCTGCTCCGATCGTCTGGCCGAGAGTCGTGATTTCTATGTCTCGCTTCTCGGGTTCAAGGTGAACTACGACAGCGACTGGTATGTCCAGCTGCGCAGCCCTTCCCATCCGGAGCTTGAGCTCGGCATCATCGCCCGATCCCACGACCTCGTTCCGGCGACGTTTCAGCAGGCGCCAACGGGGATGTACCTCACCTTCGTCGTCCCCGACGTCGATGCCGTGCATGCCCGGGCCATGGCGCTTGGCCTGGCGATCCTCCAGGAACCCAGGAACGAGTTCTACGGGCAGCGGCGCTTCCTGACGGCGGACCCGAACGGCTGCCTCATCGACATCTGCAGCCCCTGCTGAGCGCCTGACCACCCCACCCGACAGGGAGCCCTGGTCGGCCATGCCCCCGGATGCCATGATGGCCATCATGCGATATCCGGAGAGTCACAAGCAGGCCGTGCGCCAGCGCATCCTCGAGGCCGCCGCCGAGGAGCTGCGCCGCCATGGCCTTTCCGGTATCGGCATCCCGGCCCTGATGAAGCGCGCCGGCCTCACCCATGGAGCCTTCTATGCCCACTTCCCCAGCCGGGATGCCCTGGTGGCCGAGGCCATCCGCACGGCTGCGGCCGACAGTGCCGCTGGCCCGCTGGCCGACGCCCTGCCCCTGCAGCAGAGCCTGGCCCACTACCTCTCCACCGAGCACCTCGCCCATCCGGAGCGGGGCTGCGTGATCGCGGCCCTCGGCGGCGAGGGATCCCGTCAGCCGGCCCCGGTGCGCTCGGCCTTCGCGGCCGCCGCCAGGGGGCTGCTGGCGGCGATCGAGCGCAAGCTCCATCCCCGCCGGCCGGCGCCGGAGCCCAGCGATGCGGCCCTGCGACTGACCTCGGCGATGGTGGGGGCCGTGGTGCTGGCCCGCCTCGTGGAGGATCCCGCCCTGGCCCGCCGCCTGCTGGAGGCCGCCGCCTCAGCAGCCACGCCCGCGACGCCCGACACGCCCGCCACCCCTGCCGCGGGCTGAGACGGGCCGAGCCGGCCCCGGGCGGCCCTCTCTTTTTTGCCCTATTGGATGACGATCATCATGGCAGCCTCCGACCCCCATCCCGCCCTCGCGGCCGCCCGCGCCCGCGGTCCCCTTCCGGCGCCGCCGCCCCTCTCCCTGGAGGAGGTGCGCGCCATCGCCCTGGCCGCCGGTGCCGATGACGCCGGATGGGTGTCCCTCGACCATCCCGATCTGGCCGAGGAGGTGCCTCACGTGCTCTCCGCCATGCCCGGAGCCCGCTCCCTGGTGGCGATCGTGCTGCGCATGCACCCCGAGAACGTGCGCAGCCCCCGCCGCAACGTGGCCAACCTCGAGTTCCACCGCACCGGCCACGAGGTGGATGAGGTTGCCGCCCGCATCGCCCAGGCCCTTTTTGAGCGCGGACACCGGGCCTTGAACCCGCCCATGGCCTTCCCCATGGACATGGGCTCCTTCCCCGGTCGCTCCTGGATCGTCTCCCACAAGCGCGTTGCCCAGGCGGCCCAGCTGGGAACGATGGGCCTCCACCGCAACCTGATCCATCCCCGCTTCGGCTCCTTCGTGCTGCTGGGCACCGTGCTCACCGATGCCGAGCCGACCGAGGCCCCGGCCGCCTTGGGCTACAACCCCTGCATCGACTGCCGGCTCTGCGAGGTGGCCTGCCCCGTGGGGGCCATCGAGCCGGGCGGTGGCTTCCGCTTCTCCGCCTGCTACGACCACAACTATCGGGAGTTCATGAGCGGTTTCGCTGACTTCGTCGAGGACGTGGTGGAGAGCCGCGACCGCCAGGACTTCCGCGATCGCGTGCCCTTGCACGAGGCCGTGACCACCTGGCAGGGGCTGGCCTACAAGCCCAGCTACAAGGCCGCCTACTGCGTGGCGGTCTGCCCCGCCGGCGACGACGTGCTCGGCGGCTTCGTGCACGACCGCACCGGCCACGTGCAACGGGTGCTGAAGCCGCTCACCGAGCGGGAGGAGACCATCTACGTGGTGGCCGGCTCCGACGCCGAGGCCCACGTCCGCCGCCGCTTTCCCCACAAGCGGGTGCAGCGGGTGCGCTCCAGCCTGCGGGCCACCCGCCCCCGGGAATTCTTCGGCGCCCTGCCGCTGATCTTCCAGCGGGGCCCGGCGACGGGATGGGCCGCCACCTTCCACTTCGATCTCAGCGGCCCCGAGGCGGTGCGTGGCACGGTGCGGATCGATGACGGCCAGCTCCAGGTGACCCCCGGCGAGCTCATCGGCACGGCCGATCTGCTGGTGCGGGTCGACGCCCGCCTCTGGCTCGCCATCGTCAGCGGGCGCCGCAGCCCGGTCTGGGCGCTGCTGCGCCGGCGGCTCAGGATCACTGGCGACCGCCGGCTTCTGACCCGCTTCGCGGCCTGCTTCCCGCGTTGATTTCCCCCATCCTTCCCATCCCTTCCCCCCCTCCCTTCACCCGAGCCGCGATGTCCTCCGCCCCGACCCGACGCCAGCGGCGCTTCCTGGAACGCTACGGACCCTGGGCCGTCGTCACCGGCGCCTCCTCCGGCATCGGCCGCGCCCTGGCCGTCGCACTGGCGGAGGCCGGGCTGAACCTGGTGCTCGTGGCCCGCGACCGCCCCCGCCTCGAGACCCTCGCCGCCAGCCTGATGGCCACCCACGGCGTGCAGGTGCAGGTCATTGCCGTCGATCTGGCCCGGGACGACCACCTCGGGACGATCCGCCGGCTCACCGATCCCCTCGATGTGGGCCTGCTGGTGGCCTCCGCCGGCTTCGGCAGCGCCGGCCCCTTTCTGGACGCGGACATCGCCAGCGAAACCGGGATGCTGATGGTCAACGGCCGGGCGGTGCTGCAGGCCTGCCACCACTTCGGCCGCCGCTTCCGGGAACGGGGACGGGGCGGCCTGGTGCTGCTCAGCTCGATCGCCGCCTTCCAGGGCATGCCCTACGCGGCCCATTACGCCGCCACCAAGGCCTATGTGCAGACCCTGGCGGAGGCCCTGCACGAGGAACTCCGGGCGGACGGGGTCGACGTGCTGGCCGCGGCGCCCGGGCCCACCCACAGCGGTTTCGCCGCCAGGGCCGGCATGGCGCTGGGGATGGCCCTGGAGCCCGAGGCGATCGCGCCGGTGATTCTCGCGGCCCTCGGTCGCCAGGTCACGGTGCTGCCGGGCGCGCTCTCCAAGCTGCTGAGCTGGCCGCTCGTGCCCCTGCCGCGCTGGGCGCGGGTGAGCATCATGGGCAGCGTGATGCAGGGCATGGCCCTCCACTGATGCAGAGCCAGTGATGCTGAGCAAGTGATGCAGAGCCTCTGATGCAGAGCAGCGTCTTCACCGCCGTCCTGCTGCCTGTGGCGCTGGCCATCGTCATGCTGGGCATGGGCCTCAGCCTGGTGCCCGAGGACTTCCGGCGCATCACGCGCTACCCCAGGGCGGTCGCGGTGGGCACGGTCTGCCAGTGCCTGGTGTTGCCGCTGCTGGGGGCCCTGATCGCCCTGGTGGTGCCGATGGAGCCCGTGATGGCGGTGGGGCTGGTGGTCGTGGCCGTCTGCCCGGGCGGGCCGTCGTCGAACCTGATGACCTATCTGGCCCGGGGGGATGTGGCCCTGTCGGTGACCCTGACGGCGCTCAGCAGCATCATCACCGTGGTCACGATTCCGCTGTTCACCAACCTGGCCCTCCAGCATTTCCTGGGGGAGGGGGCCGCGATCGCCCTGCCGATCGGCACCACCATGCTGCAGATCGTGCTGATCACCCTGCTGCCGACCGCCATCGGCATGGCCATCCGCCATCGCTTCCCCGGGCCGGCCCGGCGGCTGGAGAAGCAGATGGGCCGCCTGGCCGGGGGCCTGCTGGCGCTGATCATCCTGATGCTGTTCATCCGCGAGGCCCCCAAGCTGCCAGGCTTTCTGGCCCAGATGGGACTGGCGATCGCCCTGCTCAACGTGTTGGCCATGCTGGCGGGCTTTCTGGCCGGCAGGTTGTTCCGTCTGCCCGTGGCCCAGCAGGTGTGCATCGCGATCGAAGTGGGGATTCAGAACGGAACCCTGGCGATCGCCATCACCGCCGGCCTGCTCAATAACCCCGACATGGCGGTGCCGGCGGCGGTCTACAGCCTGCTGATGTACGTGTTCGGCTTCGGCGCGGTCCTCTGCGGCCGGCGCCTGATCCCCTCGGCCCTCCGGGCGTGAACTCCCTTGGACCATGTGCTGATCATCCACGCCGTGCGGGACTACGGGGCCTGGAAACAGGTGTTCGACGCGGCGGCCAGCCTGCGCCGTGAGGCCGGCGAGCGGTCGTTCCAGGTGCTTCGGGACGCGAGCGATCCCAACAAGGTGGTGCACTTCTCCCGCTGGGAATCGATCGCCGGGGCGAAGGCGTTCTTCGAATCCCCTGAGCTGGTGGAGATTCGTCGCCAGGCCGGTGTCGCATCCCCGGAGTTCCACTATCTCCACCAGCTGGAGGCGGGCACGCTGTGAGAGCTGGTTCCTTCCCCCCCATGAGCCCGATCTTCCCCGGTCGCTACGCATGCGTCGACGGCAACATGCCCCGCTTCGGCCTGGCCCGGGCAGGAACCCATCAACCGGCCACCGGCGCCAGGGAAACGGCGAGCCGCTGTCTCGGCCGGGACGGCGAACCCACCCCCTGAGATCAGCACTGCCAGAATGATTGTCGTTTCAGGAACTGCCGTGTCGCCTCTTCGAGCGCCTCTCGTCCCCATGGCCGCCGCCGGCCTCCTGGCCGCCCTCGGCGGCGCCCCCGCCCTGGCCCAGCAGCCCGGCCATGGGGCCCAGAAGGCGGTGTTCGCCACCAAGGCGGAAGCCGAAGCCGCCGCCAAGCACTTCAACTGCACCGGGGCGCACAAGATGGGCAATCAGTGGATGCCCTGTGCCACCCATGGCGAAACCAAAGGCGGGACGTCCGGCCACGGCTCCCACTGATGCCTGACCCAGTCGCGCCGGAGAATCCAACCACCGGCGGCGCCCCTCCCTCCAGCGGCCCCTCGGCCTGCGGTGGCCGGCCGAAGATCGTGGCCATCGGCATCGCCCCCCTGGGCATCATCTCGATCGGCATCGTGCCCATGGGGGTGATCAGCATCGGCGTCGTGCCGATGGGCGTCCTGAGCTTGGGGGCGGTGGCGATGGGGGTGATCAATGCCTCCGTGGTGGGGATGGGCATCCTGATCGCCGGCGTCAACGTGATGGGCGTCTGGTGGGTGGGGATGGAGGGGATGGGGCCCTACCGGCTGGGAAGCCCGAGCGGCCAGGTGCACCATCACCACAACCACAGCTCAGGCCAGGGCCAGCCGAACCTCTACGCCTACCCCAGCCGTGAGGAGGCCCTGAGGAAGGCCAGGGAGCTGGGCTGCGAGGGGGCCCACTCCATGGGCTCCCTGTGGATGCCCTGCGAGGAGCATCCGGGACCCTGATCTCAGCCCAGCGACTTGAACATCACCAGGGCGTCCACCTCCCCCAGCCGGGGGTGGCGGAAGGCCCCGGGCAGCCGGCCGATGGTGCGGAAGCCGTTGCGGCTCCAGGCGGCCACGCCGGCGGTGTTGGTGCTCACCACCAGGTTGAACTGCATCGCGGTGAAGCCCCGTCGCCGGGCCTCCTCCTGGGAGTGGCGGCAGAGGGCATGGCCCACCCCCCGGCCCCGGGCGGCCTCGGCCACCACATAGCCGGCGTTGGCCACATGGGCCCCCAGGCACGGCTGGTTGGGCCGCAGGTAGTAGGTGCCAAGGATCGTTCCGTCCGCATCGGTGGCCACGACGGTGGCATCGACCGCCTCCACCCAGGCCCGCCGGGCCGCCTCGCTGTCGATCGCCGGGTCGTGGGGGAAGGTTTCGCCGGCCCGGAACACCGGCTCCAGCACCGCCCACACCGCCGGCCAGTCGCCAGGTTCGTAGGGCCGGAGGATCAAGCCGCTTCCACCACGATCGACTTGGTCACCGTACCGGGCAGATTCCGCGACACCGGGCAGACCTTCATGCGGCGCTCCAGAAAGGCCCGGCCGGGCCCATCCAGCTCGGGGGCCGGCCCCCCGTCGGCCGCCTCCAGCCGCACCTGGAACGTGCCGTCCACCGCCTCGATCATCCAGTCGGCGGAGGCTGTCACGCTCAGGATTCCCTCCACCGAGGCCAGGGGCAGATGCCGCTCGGCGGCGTTGGCCACCAGGTAATGGTGCTGGCAGAGCAGCAGCGACAGCAGGTAGAGCCGGAAGCCGGGGGTCCACAGGCTGGGCTCCAACGCCTGCCACGGCTCCTGCTCGCCGTTGCGGACATCGACGCTGAGGCTGTCGCCGGCGGCCCCGTGGCGGCTGTGCAGGCGGAACTGGAACAGGAGGTGGGTCATCGCTGGGGGGAGACGGCGTGGGTGGGGGGACTGGCGGCGCTGGGGCTGCGCTGACGCTGGACGGCTTCGGCGCCCGTGAGCAGGGCCGATCCGACCAGCAGGGCGGCGAAGCCCTGGCGCAGGTGCCGGTCGGAGAGGTGGGGGGCCAGGGCCTGGCCGCCGACGGCGCCGACCAGGCCGCCGCCGATCAGGGGGCCCAGCAACGGCAGGCCGGCCGCCGGCCAGTGTCCGAGGGCCCCCAGGGCCACCAGGCTGTTGGTGGCGATCAGCACCAGGCTGGTGCCGCTGGCCAGGGGCATCGGCAGGCCGGCCAGCAGCACCAGGGCGGGCACGATGGCGAAGCCGCCGCCCACGCCGGCGATGCCGGTGAGCAGGCCCACCAGCACCCCCTGGCCCGCCAGGGCCAGGGCCCCTCCGGGCCGACGGGATGCGCCGGCCGGTCTGCCGCCCCCCGCGCCGGGCCGCCGGCGAGACAGCAGCCAGGCGGCCACCAGGGCGGCGGCGGCGAACACGGCCAGCTGCACCGGCTCCGGGACCAGCCCCTGCTTGACGAGGGAGCCGCCGATCCAGCTGCCGGCCAGGGCCGGCACCCCCAGGATCAGGGCAGGCCGGGGCGCCACCTGGCGCCGCCGCAGGTAGGGGCCGGCGTTGGCCACCGCCAGCAGGGTGACGGCCAGGAGCGACAGGGGCACCGCCTCACGGGTGGGCAGCCCGGCGCCGCTGATCAGCAGGGGCAGCAGCAGGATCGAGCCGCCGGCGCCGAGCACCGCCAGCAGGAAACCGATCAGGGCACCCCCGCCGGCCATCAGCAGCAGGAGGGTCACGCTCAAGGCCGTCCCCCCTGCCGGGCCCGAGCGGCTTGGCGTGGCGATGCGGGAACGGCGGACATCGAGGCGGGATGGTCAGCTAGCTATGACTATACACGCATACAACGGCAAAAGAGTGAAAAGCTGCTGCCCTCTGCGCCCCATTGACGGGAACGGCGCTGCATAATGTCTCTAGCGCCATAGTGAGCAGTCATGGGGGTTGTCGGCCCCGGATCGATGCCCAGTCCGGAACTGCTGGAGGAGTTCAGCCAGTTCTTCCGGCTGCTGAGCGAGCCCGCCCGGCTCCAGCTCCTCTGCCATCTGCGCCAGGGTCCCTGTGATGTCGCCTCCCTGATCGAGGCCACCGGCTTCAGCCAGTCCCACATCAGCCGCCAGCTCTCCCAGTTGCTGCGGGCCGGCCTGGTGAGCTGCGAGCGTGAGGGGGTCCGCCTCATCTACCGGGCCGACGCCGAACTGGTGGAGGAGCTCTGCCACCTCGTTCAGACGCGCATGAAGCAGCGCCTGCAGCAGCAGCTCGACCAGCTCCACACCGTCTGAGGCCATGGGCCACCACCCCCTGTGGACCCGGGCCTTCCACGGTTTCAACCTGCTGGTGCTGCTGCTGATGGCCGCCAGCGGCCTGGAGATCTACAACGCCAATCCGGTCTTCGGCGGCCGGGCGGGGGCGACCGTGCCCGCGTGGCTCACCCTCGGCGGCTGGCTGGCCGGCGGCCGTGACTGGCACTTCGGCGCCATGGGGCTGTACGCCGCCAACCTGGGGCTCTGGATCGGCCTGCTGCTGCACCGGCGCCACCGGCGCCTGGCCGACGGAGGCGATCTGGGCACCCTGCGCCGCAGCGCCAGTCCCCCCAGGCGCCGCCTGGCCAGCCACCGCATCACCTACACCCTGATGCTGGTCGTGCTGGCCTTCAGCCTGCTCACGGGGCTGGCCATGTACAAGCCGGCCCAGCTGTGGTGGCTGGTGTCGCTGTTCGCCGTCGCCGAACCGGCCGGCCTCTCCAGCTGGCAGGCGCTGCGGGTCTGCCACCTGGCCACCATCCCCGCCATCGCCCTGCTGCTGGTGGCCCACATCGGGCTCTCCTGGCGGGTGGGCGGCCTGCGGCTGCTGCGCCGCATGGTGCTCTGATGCGGGGCGCGGACCCAGGCATCCCCGCGATGGCCGATCCCACCGATCTCCCCGGCCGTCGCCGCGCCCTCGGCCTGCTCCTCTCCGGCGGCTCCTCCCTGCTGCTCGGCGGCTGCGGCCTCAACCGCTGGAGCGGAGCGGTGGGGGAGGCCACCCAGCCGCTGAACGAACGGATCGAGGCCCTGCTGCAGGGGAAGGGGCCGGTGCCCGAGTTCCGGCGCAGCCAGGTGGAGCCGGCCGCCCTGCTGGTCAACAGCTTCAACGGCACGCCCAACCTCCCGCCCGAGACCTACCGGCTCGTCGTCAACGGGGCGGTGCGCCGCCCGTTGCGCCTCGATCTGGCCGCCCTCGCCGCCCTGCCCCAGCGGGAGTGCGTCATCCGCCACGTCTGCGTCGAGGGCTGGGCGGCGATCGTCGCCTGGTCGGGCCCGCGCCTCGCCGACGTGCTGGCCCTGGCCGGCCCCTCGCCCCTGGGGGCCTATCTGGCGATCCGTTCCGCCGACCAGTACTTCGGGACCTGGGATCTGGCCTCCGCCCTGCACCCCCAGACCCTGCTCGCCACCCACATGAACGGGGCGCCGCTGCCCGTGGCCAACGGCGCCCCCGTGCGGCTGGCGAGCCCCATCAAGCTCGGCTACAAGCAGAGCAAGTGGGTCACCGGCCTCGAGCTGATGACGACCCTCGGCGACCGCCGCGGCACCTGGGAGGACAGGGGCTACGAGTGGTTCGCCGGGTTGTGAGGGGCCCGGCGATGCTCGGTGTTGCGGCGCTCAGGGCTTGAGGGGCGCCCAGGCCATCGTGGCGTTGAACTTCTGGCACCAGATCAGCACCGATTTCTGGGCCTTGAGGTCGATCGAGGCGGGGATCACGTAGCTCTGGCCCCCCTGGCTGGATTTCAGCTTCGAGAGCAGGGTGTAGGTGCCGGGCTTGAGGGGGAAGCCGGGGGCCTTGCTCATCGCCAGGGGCGTGGCGGAGGGGCTGAAGGCCACCCAGAGATCGGGGGCCATGTCGTTGGTCTTGAAGTCGCCGCTGAGGGTGAGCACCGTCTTGCCGCCCTGCTGGCTGATCGTGAAGCCACCGCTGACGGGGGCCTCCGCCTTGCGGAAGCTGCCGGTGGCCTTCGCCATGGCCTGGGCCACCGCACCCAGGGCGGGGGTGATGGGCTCGGCCCGGGGGAGGCCGAGGCTGCGGGCGGGGAGGACGGTGCCGGAGAAGGCCGCCGCCGCCACCAGGGTGAGGGCGCCGCTGAGGACGGTGCGGGGGGAGCGGGTCATGGGGAATGCGGTGTGAGGGGCGAGGGACAGGCCGGGCGTTGCGACGCCAGAACCCGCACTCACCAGCAGATACCCGCGGGTGGCCCGTCCGGATTGGATCCGGTTCCCGCTCAGGTGATCGGCACGGTGCGGTCGAGGGCTTCGAGCGCCACGAGGCGACGCCCCCGGCTGTCGGTGGACACCAGATCGGCGAAGGCACGGCCCTGGAGAATGTCCTCGATGCGGTAGTGATGGACCTGGAGCAGCGAGGAGCCCGTCACTTCGTCGGAACCCTCCACCAGCACCATCAGGGCACCGCTGCCCCTGGCGATGGCGTCGAGACCCAGCTGGACCAGGGGACTCTCCGGTGTCAGCGGGTGGGTCAGCACCGCCGTCACGTGCAGCTGGGGCGTGGAGGGGTTCAGCAGGGGCAGCGGGTGCACACGGCGCTGCCACAGCCCCGGCTCGATTTCCTCATCCACGAACAGGGCCATCGTGTACGACACCTTCAGCCAGTAGCTGGGGTCGGCGGTGACGAAGCGGCAGCTGATGTGACCACAGGGCCAGGAGCTCAGGCACAGCTGGCGGCTGAACTGCAACGGGGAATCCACCTGGGTGAACCGCAGGAAGAACAGACCCGTGACCATGGCGGTGGTCAGGATTCCGACGATCCGCTGGGCCGCCGCCAGGCCCAGGGTGAAGGGCGAGTCGACCCTGGCGGACTGGAAGCTGGCGCTGAACAGGTTCTGCAGGGCGAAGATGCCGCTGGCGGGCAGTCCCATCGCCCCGTCGGCCTCCACATGGCCGGCGTCCAGCTGGAACGCCAGGGCGAAGATCAGCACCTCCGCCAGGTAGATGAGCGTCATCGCCAGGAAGAACACCGGCCAGGGCATCCGCATCGCCATCGACACCGGCTGGCGCCAGAGGCTGGTCCAGGGGCTGCGCTGGTGATCAAGGGTGCGGCGTGCCGGCAGCGACAGCTGGTGGAGGACGGTGGAGAGGCGCACGAGGACCCGGAGCCCGATGCAGGAACAGTAGGGGCCCCGGCCCAGTGCTCCAGGGCCGCCCTCCGGCTGTTCCCTGGTGGCCTGGGGGTCGGCATCCTGAGCCCATGAAGCTCCCGAATCCATCAGTCGGGCGACCGCGGCCGATCCCGGGCCTGCTGCCGCTGCTGCTCTACGTGCTGCTGCGGGGCCTGGATGCCACCGTGCTCAAGGGGCTGCAGGACCTCGGGATGGCCCATCCGGTGCAGGGTGAGAACCCGATCAGCTTCTGCAACGTCTTCTTCCTGGCCCAGCTGACGGTGGGGCTGGCGGCCCTGATTCCCGGACGGCGCACCCTGGCCAACGACCTGGCGCAGCTGGGGCCGGCCGATCGGCGCCTGCTGGCCCTGCATGGGGGCCTGGGCCTGTTCCTCGGGCCGGTGGCCTACTACCTCGCCCTGGAGTCCCTGTCGGTGATCAGCCAGACGCTCCTGTTCGCCCTGGTGCTGCCCGTCTCCGCCCTGCTGGCGCGCTGGCTGCTCGGGGAAGCCCTCCCCGCCGGCTTCCGGCTCAGCCTGGGGCTGATCGGCGCCGGCCTGGTGCTGCCCCAGGCGGCCATGGCCATGGACGGCGGCCGGATGGACGACCTCACCGGCATCGTCTGGGCCCTGGTGGGGGTGCTGGCCTTCGCCGGCTCGGCCGTCAGCGGCCGCGCCATCGCCGCCCGCCGCTGGCCGGCGGCCGTGGGTGTGGGGGTGCCCACCCTGCTGAGCGCCCTGGTCTTCGGCGCCATCGCCCTGGTGCTGTTCGGGCCGCAGCATTTCCTGCTGCTGCGGCTCTGGTGGGTGGTGGGGGTGATCGGCGTCTATGCCGTCACCCTCTCCCTGGGCCGGGAGCTGGCCCTGCGCCAGGCCTACCGCCGCTGCAGCGTGGCCGTCGTCTCCCTCTGGAGCTCCCTGGCCCTGGTGGTGGCGGTTCTGAGCGCCGCCCTGCTGCTCGGGGAACCGCTGGGCGTGCCGGTGCTGGCCGGTGCGGCCCTGGTGCTGGGCGGGGTGTTCGTCAGCCGCCGGCCGGGCCCCATCCGATCGCGGCTCTCGCCGGTATCCGAAGCACGGCACCCCCGCCGAGCCCCTCCCCGGTCGTGAACCCCTCCGACGCCGAAGCTCCACCCCGCCGTCCACCGCTGCGGGGCGCCCTCGCGGCGTCTCCCGGCGAGGGCGCCGACCTGGCCGCCCTCTACGACAGCTGCAGCGGTCCGGTGTACCGCCTGGCCCTGCGGCTGTGCCGCTCCAGCCAGGAGGCCGAGGACCTCACCCATGACGTCTTCCTGCGCTACTGGCAGCAGGGGCGCTACGACCCCTCCCGGGGGCCGGTGCTGGCCTACCTGCTGCTGTTGACGCGCTCGATGGCCATCAACCGCCTCAACCAGCGCGCCAACCGCTGGCAGCTGGTGCAACGCTGGTCGGAGCACCTGTTTCCAGCGGCCGTGCCCACGCCCCACGACCGTGCCGAGTCCGAGGATCTGGCCGAGAAGGTCCGGGGTGCCCTGGCGGCGATCCCCGCCAACCAGCGCCAGGTGCTGGAGATGGCCTACTACGAAGGGCTGAGCCAGTCGGCGATCGGGGCGCTGCTGGAGCTGCCCCTCGGCACCGTCAAGACCCGCGCCCGCCAGGGCCTGATCCGCCTGCGCGCCCTCCTCCACGACTCGCCCGCCCAGCCATGACACCCGACGCCATCCCCACCCCCGATGCCGCCGGCATCGACGCCCTGCTCGCCGGCCATGCCCTCGGGGATCTGGAGCCAGCCGAGCGGGAGCAGCTGGCGACCCTGCTGCGGCAGCGCCCCGAGCTGCGCCGGCGGCTGGAGGAGTTCAGCACCACCCTGGAGCTGCTGCCCCTGGCCCTGCCGGCCACCGCGGTGCCGCCTCCCGCCCTGCGCCGGCGCCTGCTGGAGCCCCGGCCCCAGCCGGGGCCCTGGCGCCTCTGGCTGGTGCCCTCCCTGCTGGCGGCCGGCCTGCTGGTGCTCGCCGGTGAACTGCACCAGACCCGCCAGCAGCTGGCGGGTCTGCAGCGCCAGCTGGCCCCGGCACCCCTGGCCGATCCCCGCCTGATGCCGCTACAGGCCGTCCAGCCCGGCCAGAAGGCGGTCGGTGAGGTGCTGGTCACCGGCAACCGCACCCACAACCTGCTGACCCTCAGCCACCTGCCCCCCCTGCCGCCGCAGCGCACCTACCGCCTCTGGGCCACGGTGGCCGGCAAGACCGTCGGTTGCGTCCACTTCGTGCCCGATGCCCGCGGCCAGGTGGCCATGCCCATCCCCCTCTCCCCCACCAGCCAGGCCAGCGCGGTCAGCGTCAGCATCGAAGGCGACCCCAACGGCCAGGAGCCCAGGGGCCCGATGCTGCTCACCAGCTCCCTCTGAACGATGGCCCCCGCCCCCTTCCCCACCCAGCTCCATGCCGATCGGGACCGCAGGGCGGTCGTCGACAGCGGTGCCCTGCCCTGGCATCCCTCCCCCCTGGCGGGGGTGGAGCGGCGCCTGCTGGAGCGCGACGGCGGCGAGGTCGCCCGGGCCACGTCGATCGTCCGCTACGCCCCCGGCAGCCGCTTCTCCCCCCATGGGCACGGCGGCGGCGAGGAGTTCCTCGTGCTCGAAGGCGTGTTCTCTGACGAACATGGCGACTACGGCCCCGGCACCTACGTCCGCAACCCGGTCGGCTCCGCCCATGCCCCCTTCAGTGAGGGCGGCTGCACGATCCTGGTGAAGCTGCGCCAGATGGATCCGGCCGACCAGACGCGGGTCGTGATCGACACCGGCTCCTCCACCTTCGTGCCCGGCCTGGTCCCCGGCCTGTGTGTGCTGCCCCTGCACGCCTTCGGCCTCGAACACGTGGCCCTGGTGCGCTGGGAGCCCGGTACCCGCTTCCCCCTCCACGCCCACCCAGGGGGTGAGGAGATCTTCGTGCTCGAGGGGGTGTTCGAGGACGAGCAGGGGGCCTACCCGGCCGGCACCTGGCTGCGCAACCCGCCCGGCAGTCGCCATGTGCCCTTCAGCGGCAGCGGTTGCCTGATCTGGGTCAAGACCGGCCACCTCGACCAGGGTCTGGCCGCGCCGCAGGGCTGATCGCCGTTCAGGGGGTCGCCGCCCGGCCCCGCAGCGGGGCCACCGCCAGGGCGACCAGGAAGGCCAGCAGCTGGGCGATCACGACGCAGGGACCGGAGGGCAGCGCGAAGGCGGCCGACACCAGCAGGCCGAGCACGGCCCCGCTGGCCCCCAGTCCGGCGGAGAGGACCACGTAGGTGCCGAAGCGCCGGCTCACCAGCCGCGAGGCACAGGCGGGGATGACCACGAAGGCGCTGATCAGCAGCACCCCCACGGCCTTGACGGAGATGGCCACCACCACCGCCAGCAGGACCAGGAACAGCAGCCGGTGCAGGGAGACGGCGATGCCCCGGGAGCGGGCGAGCGGTTCATCGAGGGTCAGCAGCACCTGGTCGCGCCGGGTGAGGGTGAGGTAGCCGGCGGTGACGACGAGCAGGACCCCGATCAGGGCCAGGTCGAGCCAGGTGACCCCCAGGATGTCGCCGAACAGGAGCTGCTGGATGCCGCCCTTGTAGACCCGCAGCAGGCTCAGGGCCACCACGGCCATGGCAAGCGACGAGGAATAGACGATGTTCAGCAGGGCATCGGCCGGCAGCTTGCTGCGCTGCACCAGCTGGTTCGTCATCAGGGCGAACAGCACCGCGAAGGGGATCAGCACCAGGGTGGGATCGATGCCCAGCAGCAGGCCCAGGGTGATGCCGAGCAGGGCGGAATGGCCGAGGGCGTCGCTGAAGAAGGAGAGCTGGCGCAGCACGGCGAAGCTGCCCAGCACGCCGCCGAGGGCGCCGCTGAGCAGGCCCCCCAGGAGGGCCCGCTGCATGAAGGGGAGCTGCAGCAGCTCCGCCAGGGTCGAAGTCCCAGCCATCGGCCCAGGGTACCCAGGGCGGCGGGCCGGGCCTCAGGAGAGCGGGTGGGCCAGGGCCAGCTCCAGGGCCTCGACGACCAGGGCCAGGGAGGCCGCCAGCAGGGCCAGGCGGCCGGCACGGCAGAACAGTCGTGAGGTGATGACGAAACCCATCGGGATCATGGGTGAGCTCCGGTGCGGGGCAAAGGGAACGGTCTCAGTGGCTGGGGCGGTGCAGGGGACGCAGATCCGGCAGGGCGACGGAGAAGGCGGGGGAGCCGTGGCGGGTGAGGGGCCAGCGCCGCACCCAGCAGCTGTCGGTCTCCTCGTCGATGCTGATCACCTGGTAGGTACCGCCCTGGCGGCTGCTCAGCGCCACGAAGCTGCCGGGGTGCAGGGCCGCTGCCGGGTGGGATGGGGGGTGTGGCATGGTTCGAACCACGCATCAGCCTTCAACGTAACAGAAGGTTGCGGATTGGTTGACGATTCGGCCCGTCGTGTGCATTCCAAAGCACAGGGGTTGTGCCCGGAAACGCGTAGCCCCCCTCGAGCATGACCCGAGGGGGGCTACTTTGCCGAAGCCATGGGAGTTGATCAATCTCCCCGGCCCCGCACCTTTGATCTAGATCGGGAGGGACGGCACCGGCGGGGAGCCGTACATAGCTTCACGGAACTGCTGGGGAGCGGCTGAAACCGGGAACGGCTCAGGCGCGATGGTGTCACTCGTCGTCGTCGGAGCCGCCCACCGGCACGAGCCGGATCGCCTTGCGACCGAGCTTGATTTCGAATTCATCGCCCGGCTCGAGGCCCAGCATCGCGGTGTAGGCCTTGCCCACCAGCAGGTTGCCATTGAACTGGACCTTGGCGGTATAGCCGAGCTTGCGACCGGCCTTGGTGGCAGCCTTGCCGACGCCGTCGCCGAGGTTGATCCCCTTGGCATCGAGAAGGGCTTCGTAGAAGGCCGTGAAGTTCAGCCGCTCGTTGCCGTCCTTCTTGGTGCTCACGTAGCCGCAGCTGCGCACCAGATCGGACTTCGAAGCATCACCCAGCTCTTTCACCTTGGCGAGCAGATCAGCACCTTTGAGCATGATGCAATGGCGGTTGGTATTGCTCGAAATTGTACAACTCGGGCCTGCGATCGCCAGTCGGGCCAGGTTCAGCTTTTCGGTGGACCCTCCACCTGATACTGCACCTGCTGGGGAAAGGGGATCTCGATCTGCCGGTCCCGGAAGGCCCGCCAGATCGCGGCCTGCACTTCGCTGCAGATGGAGACGTTATCCATCGGGTTGGCGATCCAGAAACGCAGGGCATAGTCGATGGAGGAATCGCCGTAACGGAGCAGCAGGCCCTTCGGCGCCGGGGTGGCCAGAATGCGGTTCTGGCCGCGGGCCGTGGCCTCCAGCAGGGCGATCACGTCCTCGGGATCGTGGTGGTACGCCGCGCTCACCAGCACCTGGCTGCGCCGCAGGGTGTCGGTGCCCGTGTAGGTCACGGTGGTGTTGGTGAAGAAGGTCTGGTTCGGGATCACCAGTTCGGCGTTGTCCCGGTCGCGCCAGAGCACCGCTGCCCGCAGGCCGAGGCTGCGCACTTCGCAGGGATCGCCATCGATGAACAGCACCTCGCCCGGCCGCACCGATCCCTCGAACAGCAGCCACAGACCGCTGACGAAGTTGGAGAAGACTTCCTTGATGCCGAAACCCAGGCCCACCGAAAGGCCGCCGGCCACCGCCAGGATCGCGGTGCGGTTGAAGCCCACGTGATCGAGGGCCCAGACGATCCCCACGGCCACCGCGGCATAGCGGATCATCAACGCCAGGGCCCGGCGGCTGCCGTTGCTGATCCCCACGCTGCGCTGCACCAGCCAGGCCACACCCTGGGCCGGCGGCCCGGTGCCCATGGCCAGCACGTAGACGATCAGCACCGCCAGCAGAAAGCTGCCCAGGGTGACCTCGGAACCGAACCATTCACCGATGGGGATGAGGGCCAGATCCTGGGGGTTGTCGAACACCCGGATCACCAGAAGCACCGCCACCAGGAGGTAGGCCGGGCGGATCAGGCGGGTCTCCAGCACCTGCATCTGCTGGGGCTGGATGAAACGGCCCAGCAGCAGACGCACCCCCCCCAGACCCAGCCAGCCCAGGTAGAGGAGCAGGCCCAGCAGCAGCAGGCCGAAGGGCTGGCCGGCCAGGGCCAGCGCCAGGGACAGCAGGCCCAGCAGGCCGGAGATCACCAGCGAGCGCCGGCCGGCCAGGGGAAGGCGGGCGCCCAGCCGCCGCGACAGCACGCCGTGGCCGAAGAACACCAGCAGCAGCAGGATCACTTGCACCCGCACCTCCAGGCGCTGCAGGTAGCCGAACCAGCCGGCGATCTCCATCAGCAGCAGATTCATCGTGCCCTCCCGCCACTCAGGAGCTGCACCAGGCCCTCGAGGGCTGCCGGCTGGCTCAGGTCATCGAACAGGTAGCGGGTGAGCAGGGCCTGCCACCCCTCCCGCTGGTTCCTTGTGCTGGCCTCGATCAGGCGGATCGTCGCCCGATGCAGCGACTGCTGCCGCCCCTCCACCATGGCCGCCACCACCGACGAACTGCGCACCGGCGGCGCCACCTCCCGGTTCACCGGCAGCACGTACTGGTTGCGCTGGATCATGTCCCGCTGGTGCAGGGGGCTGATGGCGAACCGGGCCAGGGCCAGCGCCAGCTGGCGCTGGCCAGGACTGGAGTTGACGCCGAAGGCGATCACCCGTTCCCGCGTGATCGGGCTGGCTTCACCGAACGGCCCCGACGGCAGGGGGGCGACGCCCAGGTTCCTGCCCAGTCGTGAGCGCAGCCGGGTGATGTTGATGCTGCGGCAGGGAATCCAGTCGAGGACCCCGGCCATCAGCCCCTTGAGCAGTTCTGTCTCGGTGGGGTACACGGTGACGTGCTGCTGCTGGTCGGCCATGCGCAGCCACTCCAGCCAGCCCTGCAGGCCCTGACGGGTCACCGGGGTCGCCGGCTTCCCGGCCAGCAGGTCACTGACGGCATCGATCGCCCCGAGGGGGCCCAGGGTCCAGGCGAGGTTGATCGCATCCAGGGACAGCCCCACCTCCATCCCCTTGGCGCTGAAGGCCAGCAGCTCATCGAGGCTGTCCGGGCTGCGCTGGACCTGGCGCCGATCGAAGCAGGCCACCTGGGGCTGGAGCTCCATCGGCAGGCCGGTCAGGGTGCCGTCCGAGCGCCGCACCCGCACCACCGAACCCACATCGAGCTGGTCCAGCACCGTGTTCGGGAAGGGGACGGTGTTGATGAGCCGCTCCCGGGCCAGCTCCTGGGCCGTGGATTCGTTCACCAGCAGCAGATCGGGGCTCAGGCCGGTGCGGTTGCGGACGAGGAGTTCGTTGCGCAGGTTCTCCTCGGGAAAGACTTCCACCTGGAGCCTCACCCTGGGCTGGAGGGTGCGGAAGGTCGTCTGGAGCAGGGTGGTGCGCATCCTGATCTCCTTCTGCAGCTCGGTGTCCAGGGCCTCCTGGCTGACCCCCACCGCGATGTACAGGGTGCCCTCGAGGGGGCGCAGCATCGGCTGCAGGCGCCGGCCCTGACAGCCCCCCATGGCGGCCATCAGCGGGAGGGCCAGGCCCGCGGCGATCATCCCGATGGCGGCCCGCCGCCGGCCCTGGCCGGGCGGGATGGGGGAAGGACGGCGGAGGGGAATCACATGGGGAGGTTAGGGGCCTTCGCCGCGGCGGGCCCGCAGGGACAGGACGGTGGGACCCACCCAGTAGGCCCCCGGATCCAGGCGCGCCCTGGCCATGGCGTCGGCGGCGGCGGTGGCGTCCTCCTCCGTCCAGCGACCCTGGCGGATCAGCTCCCGCCCGTAGAGGGTCACGAAGTGCTCCAGCCAGCGGGCCCAGGGGTCACTGCCCCGCCCCAGCACCGGCAGAGGCACCAGTTCCTCGATCCCGAAGCCCCGCGCCGCCAGCAGCCCGGGCAGGCGCCGGTTGACGTCCGGATCGCCGCCGGCGTCGCGGAAGCTGGCGATGGCGGCGTCGCGGAAGCGGGCGATCGCGGTGCCGTCGGGATGGAGACCGAAGGTGTTCCAGTGGACGTATTCGTGGGCCACCAGGACACCGCCGGGCCGCAGGCTGGTGCTCACCAGATCCAGCAGCGGGTCGAGCCGGGGCAGGAACATGGCCAGCCAGCGGCACCAGGCCAGATCGAAGCCGCCGGTGCCAAGACCGGAAGCGTCCAGGCCCGGCGAGGCTGCGGCCGCAGGATCCCCGAGGTCCACCGCCAGCACCTCCAGCTGGCCCCACCCCTCGCGCGCCGCTGCCGCCCGGGCCGCCGCGACATAGGCCCCACTGCGCTCGAGGGCCAGCACCCGGCCGCTGGGGCCGATGAGGCGGGCCAGATCGCGGGCGCAGAAGCCTGGCCCCGCCCCGAGATCGAGGACCCGCTGGCCCGGCCCCAGGCCAGCCCGCTCCCAGGCCGCGATGGCGGCCGGTCGCCAGAGCTCATGCTGCAGCCGCAGCCGCTCCTGCTCCTCCGGTTCGGTCCCCAGGACGTAGGTGTCCGCTGCCGTGTCGCCTGAGGTCATCGCCCGGGGGCCGTTCAGTCCTCGGGGTAGAGCAGTTCGGCGAGTTCGTCGGGATCCACGTCGTAGACGCGGGCCAGGGTGGTCTCGATGGCGCTGGTCACCACGTCCGGCAGGAAACGCATCGCGTTCAGGGCGTCGTCGGCGATGTCATCGGTGAGGACCTTGTCGCCCCCCAGCTTCTCGTCGTTGATCACGGCCATCACCCAGCTCTGGTAGGCGGTGACGAGATCGGCGAACTCGAGCTCCGGATCGTTCAGATCGAGGGCCATCGGGCGTCTCCAGGGACGGTCGTTGCCCCTGCAGTTTGCCGCCTGGCCGTCAGGATGGCCGGATGGATCAGGAACCCCTGCCATCGGTGGCCTCCCTGCAGGGCACCCTGTTCGACTTCGCCATCGCCGAGCTGGTGCGCCAGCACCGGCGGAGCTTCCCGCCCCTGTGGACGGCGGAGAGCTGGGCCAAGCTGCTCATCTGGCTGGCGCTGAGCTGCGGCTGCTCCGGCGAGCCCCGGGCCCTGGAGGCCTTCGCGGCCGCCCTGGGTCCGGCGCTCACGGCGCGGATGCGGCGGCTGTTCTTCGAGCGGGAGCTCCCCGACCTCAACCTGCGGGTGATGGCCGATCCGGCCGAGCAGCAGGTGCTGCTGCTGCCCCTGGAGGCCGCGCCCGGAGCCGGAGCCCAGGAGCCCATCGCTGTGGAGCGGGTGGCCGCCGCCCTCGAGGCCGTGGGCCTCAGCCCCCTGGTGACGGATGATCGCCTCCGCTGGCAGTCGCTGGAGGCGCTGGTCGCCGTGCCCTGGCGGGACGGGCCGGGTTGAGGCCGCCGCAGCGGCGCCGCAGCCGCCGGGCCTGGGCGAAGGCGACGCCGACACCGAGCAGGGGCAGGGGGCCGGGGGTCGGCACCGGGGTGAGGGCGAGCAGCGCGCCGTTCACCCCGTCGCCATTGTTGGCCACGTAGATCGTGCCGTCGCGGCCGACGGCCAGCCCGGTGGGGCTGACCAGGTCATCGAAGATCGTGCGGACGCTGCCGTCGAGGCCCAGTTTCAGGACGCTGCCCGACGGGGGGCCAAAGAATTCATTGCTGTACTGGAGCAGGTAGAGCGCCTCATCCGGACCGGCGGCGATGTCGATGAGGTTGCTGAAGCCCCCCGCGAACCTGGTCACCGGGTTGGTGAAGTCGTAGCGGAACACATCGGCGCTGCCGGGGGCGAAGGGAAAGCCGGAGAGCTGGGTGATGTACAGCGCCCCGTCGGGGCCGATGGTCATGCCGGTGGGCACGGCCTGGGCCGGGACTTCGGGGAAGGGGAAGGGAAACGGCAGGTGGGAGGTGCTGACGAGTTCCTCCGGGAACACGTTCACCAGCGAGACCTGGTTGGCGGCGTCGGCCTTCACCAGGCTGTTGCCGCCGGAATCAGTGACGTAGGTGTCGTCCCCGCGCACCACCAGGGCGAAGGGATTGCTGTTGAGATCCTGGCCGTCGGGGTTCTGGGTCGCTTCGAAACCGGCGATGTCGGCCAGGGGCGTCAGGCTGCCGGCGGCCAGGTCGATGGCGACCGTCCTGCCGAAGAGGGGGCTGCCGGCGGCGGGAATCAGGGTGGGGTTGGCACCGAAGCCGAAGACCCCGAACAGCTGGCCGGAGCCGTTGAAGGCGAGGTCCTGGATGCCGGTGCCCTCGGGGAACAGGGGGGAGGACTGGACCGCCAGGGACGGGAGGTTGGCGAGGGCCCGGGAATAGACGTTGGTGGAGCGGTCGAACTGACCCACGGCCCCGGTGGTGCCGTAGCAGAGGGTGTTGCCGCTGCCGGCGAGGAGGCAGGGGCCGCTGCCGCCCCGGCCCGCCTCGCTGAGCACCAGGTTGCCGTTGGGCGCGATTGTCAGCCCGCGCGGATTCTCCAGCCCCGTCACCAGGGTCCGGGCCCGGTACGGGGCGGCGTCGGCGGGGGCGCCCGCCGCCAGCAGGCCGGCCCCGGCCCAGGCCCCCAGGACCAGGCCCAGAAGCCCCTGGCCCTGCCGCAGCGGGGGTTGGCGGGAGGCGGTGGTCCGCGGCGATGGCAACATCGGCAGGCTGGTCCGGAGGAGGCGTCAGGCGGCACTCTGCCGATCCTGCGGGCCCCGTCAAGACGCCGCCGACACCTGCCGTGGACGGCGAGGCTCCGGTCTAGGTTGCCTGTCCGAGAGGACCCGGGCGCGGATGCGGCTGATCGCCAGCTTCGAGGATCCCGGCTATCTGGCCCTGGCCGATGCGGCGATGGCCTTCTTCGACCGCCGCACCGACCTGCAGCGCCGCGGCGTCGCCTTCGGCTTCGGCGCCGAGGAGGGCGACGGCGATCCCGGTGCGGTGGGGACGGCGGCTCCCGGCAAGGTCTCCACCGACATCAGCCTGGTGTGGATCGACCGCTCCGATCCGGAGGCCCAGGGCCTGGCGGACGTGATCATGCGCGGCGTCTCCGTCGGCCTGAAGCGTTACCTGGCCGAACGCCCCCTGTTCCTCTCCTGCTGCCCGGAGCGCTCCCTGTTCGTCAACCCGATCTTCAACCTGCAGCGCTACGCGCCGGGGGAGGGGTTCCACAGCTGGCACTGCGACTGGAACACCAGCGACGAGGCCACCGAGCCGATCCGGCGTGTCCTGGCCTGGATCCTTTACCTCAACACCGTCCCCGACGGCGGCACCGAATTCCACTGGCAGGACCACCACGAGGAGGCCGTCAAGGGCAAGCTGGCGATCTTCCCCGCCGGCCTCTCCCACCTGCACCGGGGCCGCGTCAGCCAGACCCACACCAAGACCATCGCCACCGGCTGGATCAATGCCGGCAGCCTCGACGCCTACGTGGCGCGCCTCGCCGCCGGCTGAGGCCCCGGTCCGGTGGTCAGTCCAGGGGCGAGGGCACGATCAGCCCCTCCAGGCGCTGCTGCAGCTCCTCGGTGAGGGCCTGCACCGCCCGGCGCCGATCCCGGCGGTAGTCGGCCAGGCGCCCATCCACCCTGATCGGCCGGTCGATGCTGATCCGCACTTTCCGGCGCCCCAGCCGGGGGCGCTGGTTGGCGGTCTGGCCCTGGATCCGGCACTGGGTGTCCCAGAGCAGCAGCAGGGTGTCGGCGAAGCGCTCCTGGCTCGGCCGCTCCCGCACATAGCTGCCGCTCACGGCGACGAAGGACTCCACCACACGCATGTGCCACAGCTGGGCCCCGGTCTCCTCCGCCAGCCGGTCGGCCAGGGCCAGGGCCAGGGGGCTGGGGGGCTCGGCGTCGGGGGGCCGGGCGGGGTAGAGCCGATCCCAGCCGGCCTGCTCCAGGCGCCGGCAGCGGTCGGTGAGGCTGCCGCAGGGCTGCATCCCGAAGGACTGCTCCACCCGCCGCAGGGCCAGATCCATGAGTCGCTGCAGCCGGGGGCCGAAGCCGGGGGTGGACTCCGGGTCGGCGCTGTCTGCGGCGGTGGCCGCGGCGGGAGCGCACGCCTCGGGCAGGGCCAGGTGCACCTTGTCGCGGTAGAAGGCCTCCATCTGCTCGAGCATCCGCTCCCCGAGGCGCACCAGCCGCCCATGCAGTCGGGTGGGGTCAAGGTCGTGGCCGGGATCGGGGCTCAGGCCGGCCCCCTCCTCCAGGCGGCAGAGCAGGGCCTCGATCGGCCCCCAGACCGGCTCGATGAAGCTGTACTGCAGACCGATCGGCAGCAGATCCATCCGTTCATGGCGTCCGGCCTCGGCCAGGTCGGCGGCCGTCCAGAAGGCGAGCTGGGCGGTGCCGGGCTCCAGGGGGCTGAGGCGTTCGTTGTGGCCGTTGGTGGCCCCCTCCGGCGCCAGGGCGAAGGGGTGGGGTCCCTCCAGCAGCAGCTTCCGGGCCGTGCGCAGGGCGGGCAGATCCAGCTTGCTGCGCTGGATCGAGGCGCCCCCCAGGTGGGTGAACAGCCACCCCATGGTCGGCCCGGCCCAGAGGGGGATGCCGCGGTCGAACAGGAACTGGCCGGTGGGGGCCGGATCGAAGCGCAGGCCCTGCCGCCGGCCGGCCCGGGCCAGCTCCACCCACAGCAGCCGGGCCATGCTCAGGGGATCGTCGAGGCTCGGGTGGCGGAAGGCGAGCAGCAACCGGCTCTCCCCGGCCTGGAAGGAGCGCATCGCCTCCACCAGCGTGGCCATGCCCTCCACCTCCACCGCCGCGATCCGGCTGCGCCACCGCAGCCAGAGCGGCAGCACCAGCCGGCCCAGCGCCAGCACCCGACCATCCAGGCGGGGGGGCAGGAACTCCAGCGGCGGGGCGGTGGCCATCGGCGGACGTTAGGCGGGCTGCCGGGGCCGGGCTGTGTCCACGGCCAGCTTCAGCGCAGCTCCAGGGGGGTGATCGGCCCGTCGCCCCGCCGTACCCCCAGCCGGATCGGCCGCGGCGGACCCTGGGCCGGCAGGGTCACCTCCACCCAGAGCTGCTCGCCGGCCGGGCGACGGGAGGGATCCGCCACCCCGGGCGGGATGAAGTATGCGACCGACGGCCCCAGGCGCCAGCCTTCGCCCTGCGGTGTCGCCGGCAGGCTCTTGGAGCGGGGGGTGGCGGGTCCGGCCAGCTCGGCCCGCACCCGGTCGGCCTCGCTGCGCAGCACCAGCCGCTCCCCCGACCAGGGCCTGGCCTGGCCGGCCGGCACCTCGGGGGCCGGCACCAGCAGGGCCAGGTTCACGTAGCGCCCCCGGATCGGCAGGTGGGGATCCACCGGCTCGCTCAGGATCCAGCCCCGGGGCCGGGTGGCCCGATCCAGCAGCAGCTGGCCTGCCAGGCTCAGCAGCAGCCCGCCCTGCAGCAGGGCCAGCAGCAGGCCGCGCCCCGGCCCGGGGATCATGGGGTCCCCCGGCCAACGGCGCGGGCCACGAGCCGGCGGCGCAGCAGCTCCAGGCCCCAGCCGCCGCCGAGGAACAGCACCCCCAGGCCGATCAGGCTGGCGGAGCGGCCGAGGCTGTCCATCACCTGGGACACGTAGAAGGCCAGCACGTCGATGGCGATCAGGGCGGCGCCGAGGTTGACCCGCTCGGAGCGGCCCTCCATCACGCCCCAGGCCACCAGCAGCAGGCCGCCGACGGCCCACCACAGATAGGGGAACACCCCGGCGTCCTGGTGGGTGGACCAGGCCAGCGCCACCCCGGGGAGCAGCCAGCCGATCGCCACCGCCAGAGGCCAGGCGCGCCGGCCCCGCAGGCGCAGGCCCAGCAGCAGCGGTGCCCCCAGGGCGACCGCCCAGCCGACGGCCGCCAGGGGCAGGGGCAGGGGGGCGGAGGTGGGGCCCCCGTGGCTGAACAGCTGCCAGAGCAGGCCCGTCGGCAGCAGGCCCAGCCCGCCGAGCCAGAGCAGCACCCGCCGCGGCGCCGGGACGGCGCCCGCCCCCGCCGGCGCCGCCAGATAACAGAGGCTGAGCAGCAGCAGGCCCGCCGCCGGGGCCAGCACGACCGTCGGATCCCCGGATCCCCGCTGCAGTCCCTCGGTGGCGGCATCGACGGCCCGCTGCCATTCAGCGACCAGCCAGGCCGGCCCCAGCAGGGCCAGCAGCGCCAGCTGGGGCCACTGGCGCAGCAGGGCCCAGCCCAGGCCCGCGCCGATGGCCCAGAGCAGCAGCCCCAGGGGCCAGTGGGCCTCGAGGTGGAACAGCTGGCCCGCCAGGAACAGGCCCGCCCCCAGCGTCACCGTGCCCACGCCGTGCAGGCTCACCGCCAGGGGCGGGAAGCGGTTCTCGAGGGCGGCGCCGCCCCCGTGCAGACCCACCACCAGGGCCAGCAGCAGCCCGAAGCGCTGCCCGGGCCCGAGGGCCTGCCAGTGGGTGGAGACGAACAGCAGCAGTCCGGCGGCCACCAGCACGCCGCCCAGGGCGACGGCCACCAGCACCGGCACCCGCAGCCGGCGGCGACCCGGCTGGGCCCTCTCCCAGGCCAGGATCGCCTCGACTCCGGCCGGATCGATCAGGCCCGCCTGCCGCCAGCGTTCCAGCCGTGATTCCCAGCCGTCTGCCATGGGAGGAGGCTACGGGGACCGGGTGGCTCCAGAGCCGCGCTCCGCGTGAACGTTTTCCGCGCCGCGAATCGGGGGGGCCGGGGGGTGTCGATGATGCAGAGACCCTCTGATCCGTCCCGTGTCGGCCATCGGAGCGCCACGGTCCGATCCGGACAGCCCTGCTGACGGGTGGATCGGCGCCGCCGAGCGGGAACGGCGCCTGATCGAGGAGCGCCATCGGCTTCTGGCCGAGAACGCCAGGGATGTGATCTGGACCATGGCCGCCGATGGCACGATCACCTCGGTGAGCCAGGCCGTGGAGAGCCTCAGGGGCCTGACGCCGGAGGAGGCGATGGCCCAGCCGATCGAGCAGATCCACCCACCCGACTCCCTGGCGATCTCCCTGGGTTACTTCAGCCAGCTGGTCGAGGACCTGCGGGCCGGCCGACCGCCCCAGTCCTTCCGCGGCGAGCTGGAGTACTACTGCCGCGACGGTTCCACCGTCTGGATGGATGTGATCGCCCTGCCGGTGCTGGATGAGCAGGGGGCCTTCCTGGAGCTGCTGGGGGTCAGCCGGGACATCACGGAGCGCAAGCGCACGGCGCTCGAACTGCAGCAGGCCCGGGCGGACGCCGAGGCGGCCAATCGGGCGTTGCTGGCCGCCAACCGGGCGCTGGAGCGGCTGGCCACCACCGATGGCCTCACCGGGCTCTGGAACCGGCGGGAGCTGGATGAGCGGGTGCGCCGCGAGATCGACCGCGCCGACCGCTACGGCGATGTCCTGTCGCTGGTGCTCTTCGACATCGATCACTTCAAGGATGTCAACGACCGGTTCGGCCATCTGGCCGGCGACCTGGTGCTGGTGGAGCTGGGGCGACGGGTGGCAGCCCTGCTGCGCAGTTGCGACGGCGTCGGCCGCTGGGGCGGCGAGGAGTTCCTGGTGCTGCTGCCCCGCTGCACGGCCGGGCAGGCCCATCAGATGGCCGAACGGCTGCGGCGGCGGGTGGAGGCGGAGCCCTTCGGGGTGGTGGGACGGGTGACGATCAGCTCCGGGGTGGTGCAGCGACGGCCCCTGGAGTCCGCCGAGGCCTGGTTCCATCGGCTGGACCAGGTGCTGTACCGGGCCAAGGAGCTGGGCCGCAACCGGGTGGAGCTGGAGCCGGAGCCGGGGGCTGAGCCACGGCGCTGAGCCACGACCGCTTTGAGACCATGGGCCCACTGCCCGCGCCCAGCCCGTGACCGAGTCCTCCCTGCCCAAGACCTACGACCCGGCCGCCACCGAGGTGCGCTGGCAGGCGGCCTGGGAGGAGGCCGGCGCCTTCCACCCCGATCCGGAGGCGCCGGGTGAACCGTTCTCGGTGGTGATCCCGCCGCCGAACGTGACCGGCAGCCTGCACATGGGCCACGGCTTCGAGACGGCCCTGATCGACACGATCGTGCGCTTCCAGCGCCTGCAGGGGAAGAACGTGCTCTGCCTGCCCGGCACCGACCACGCTTCGATCGCGGTGCAGACGCTGCTGGAGAAGCAGATCAAGGCCGAAGGCGGCAGCAAGGAGGATCTGGGCCGCGACGCCTTCCTGGAGCGGGCCTGGAGCTGGAAGGGGGAGAGCGGCGGCACGATCGTGGGCCAGCTGCGCCGGCTGGGTTACTCGGTGGACTGGCGCCGGGAGCGCTTCACCCTGGATCCGGGCCTGAGCGCGGCGGTGGCGGAGGCCTTCGTGCGGCTGCATGAGGAGGGGCTGATCTACCGCGGCGAGTACCTGGTGAACTGGTGTCCGGCCTCGGGATCGGCGGTGAGCGACCTGGAGGTGGAGATGAAGGAGCTCGACGGCCACCTGTGGCATTTCCGCTATCCGCTCAACGGCGGCCCCGCCGCCGACGGCACCGACCACCTGGTGGTGGCCACCACCCGCCCCGAAACCCTGCTGGGGGACACCGGCGTGGCCGTGCACCCCAGCGACCCGCGCTACGCCGCCCTGGTGGGCCAGACGATCACCCTGCCCCTGGTGGGACGCCAGATCCCGATCGTTGCGGATGAGCACGTGGATCCGGCCTTCGGCACGGGCTGCGTCAAGGTGACCCCCGCCCACGACCCCAACGACTTCGCCATCGGCAGCCGCCACGGCCTGCCCTTGATCACGGTGATGGCCAAGGACGGCAGCATGAACGCGGCGGCGGGGCGCTTCGCCGGCCTGGACCGCTTCGAGGCCCGAGCGGCGGTGGTGGCGGCGATGGAGGCGGAGGGGTTCCTGGTGAAGGTGGAGCCCCACCGCCACAGCGTGCCGTTCTCGGATCGGGGCAAGGTGCCGGTGGAGCCCCTGCTCTCCACCCAGTGGTTCGTGAAGGCCGAGCCGCTGGCCGCCCGCTGCCGGCAGGCCCTCGAGGGCGGCGCGCCCCGCTTCGTGCCGGAGCGCTGGGAGAAGGTCTACCGCGACTGGCTCACCGACATCCGCGACTGGTGCATCAGCCGCCAGCTCTGGTGGGGCCACCGCATCCCCGCCTGGTTCGTGGTCAGCGAGACGGGCGGCGTGATCACCGAGGCCACGCCGTACGTGGTGGCCCGGGATGCCGCGGAGGCCGCCGCCAAGGCGGAGGCGCAGTTCGGCGCGGCGGCCCTGGCCGCCGGCCGGGAGCTGCAGCTGGAGCAGGACCCGGACGTGCTCGACACCTGGTTCTCCAGCGGCCTGTGGCCCTTCTCCACCCTGGGCTGGCCCGAGGGCAAGGCCGCCGATCTGGCCCGCTGGTACCCCACCAGCGTGCTGGTGACGGGCTTCGACATCATCTTCTTCTGGGTGGCCCGCATGACGATGCTGGCCGGCGCCATGCAGCCCCTCGGCGCCGGCAAGGCCTGGATGCCCTTCGCCGACGTGATGATCCACGGCCTGGTGCGGGATGAGAACAACCGCAAGATGAGCAAGAGCGCCGGCAACGGCATCGATCCGCTGCCGCTGATCGAGCGCTACGGCGCCGATGCCCTGCGCTTCGCCCTGGTGCGGGAGGTGGCCGGCGCCGGCCAGGACATCCGCCTCGACTACGACCGCAGCGACGGCAGCTCGGCCACGGTGGAGGCGGCGCGCAACTTCGCCAACAAGCTCTGGAACGCCACCCGCTTCGCCCTGATGAACCTGGGCGGTGAAACGCCCGCCAGCCTGGGCGCTCCGGACCCCGCGCAGCTGCAGCTCGCCGACCGCTGGATCCTGTCGCGGCTGGAGCGGGTCAAGCGGGAAACGGCCGAGCGCTACGCCAGCTACGGCCTGGGGGAAGCCGCCAAGGGGCTCTACGAGTTCGCCTGGAACGAGGTCTGCGACTGGACGATCGAGCTGCTCAAGCGGCGCCTCAACCCACGGCCCGCCGTGGAAGGGGAGCCCCTCGCTGCCGAGGTGCTGGCCGACCAGCGGGTGGCCCGGCAGGTGCTGGCCAAGGTGCTGGCGGAGCTGCTGGTGCTGCTGCATCCGCTGATGCCCCACCTGAGCGAGGAGCTCTGGCATGGGCTCACCGGCGCCCCCGAGGGCACCTTCCTCGCCCTGCAACCCTGGCCGGCGGCCGAGGCGGCCGCCCTGGATGAAGGTCTGGAGGTGTCGTTCGCCGAGCTGATCGAGGCGATCCGGGTGGTGCGCAACCTGCGGGCCGTGGCGGGCCTCAAGCCCTCCCAGGGGGCTCCGGTGCTGTTCATCACCGGCCGCCAGGAGCTGGCCGCGGTGCTCAATGAGGGCAGCGACGACATCACCACCCTCACCAAGGCGGAGAGCGTGACGGTGCTGGATCCAGCGGCGGCCGCCGAGCGGCCGGCGGCCCGGGCCCTGGCGGCGGTGAGTGGCGAGCTGCAGGTGCTGCTGCCCCTGGAGGGCCTGGTCGACCTCGACGCCCTGCGGGCCCGCCTGGAGAAGGACATCGCCAAGGCCACCAAGGAGATCGCCGGCCTGGCCGGCCGCCTCGCCAACCCCAACTTCGCCGGCAAGGCGCCGCCGGAGGTGGTGGCCGAGTGCCGGGCCAACCTGGCCGAAGCGGAGGCCCAGGCGGCGCTGGCGCGGCAGCGGCTGGCGGATCTGGGCTGAGGGGGTCCGGCCAACGCCTGAGCACCCTTCAGTGGTGGAATTCGAGGAAGTTCTCGGAAATCTTGTGGGTTGCACCGGGGCATTGCAGAGCCGATACCTCCGCTGCCAGGGCCTCAAGAAACGCGACCCGCGGATAGGGATGGAGCAGGGCCTGCTGGTGCCACTGCTGCGCATCCGGAACCTGGACGATGGCGATGCAGGTGCCACCGCCGAATTCCCACCAGAAGCGCACCACCCCATCAGGGAGGGTGATGACGACATCGCCGGAGCGCCCCTGCGATGTAACGCGGACCTGTCCTCTGAGGCTGAACATCTGGCTTGGTTTGAGGTTAGGCCGGTGCGCTGATGCTGCTCTGTTCACGCCAGGGGCCTGTCAGGTCTGGCCAAAAACGGTGTGCGTGTGATCGCGCTACTCACGCTCCGCGATAGTGGTGAATAATCCAAGAAACGAGTCGGAGCAACTCTGTTCAATGCGAGTCGCGCCCGCCGATACGGAACCGTTGCACTCGCCAGACGAGATTTTGCCTGACTGGTATTTTGCCGTATACCGACTCATCAGACGATTCCCGACAAGACTGCCCGTTCCGGACGATTCAAATTGGACACCGTTCGGCAACCTGCCCCAACGGTTGAACGCGAAGCTGCTGTCGACCTGGGAGACCTTTGTGCCATTGTCCGGGTTATCACTATCGCGCCAGACGCCGGATATCTTTGGTATTGGAACGGTGGCCGGAGCTTCGATGGGCTTGATCCTTTTGGAGAGCTCCTCATTCACAACTTTAGGTTGGGGGGCGCGACTGAAGATCTTGTCCCAGTTTGAAAGGAGCGCAGCTCCCAGTGTGCCCGCCAAGCCGATGATCGCAACCGTGATCGCCACTCGATGACTCGGGTCCGCCATGGCTTGTCTCCGGGACGTGTGGATTGTAGTCGCCCAAGGCTTGACGATCAAGTTGACCATGCTTTGGCGAGTCAGGGTTGAACGAGGTGTTCGGCATCAATGGGCGAGGTAGCGATTTGGTATGTTGTTGAGAGGAGGAATATCTCTATCAGACGCACGCAGTAACTCCACCACGTTGGCGTAGCTATCGTGTTCAGTTCGCTGCATCTGCGGCAGCAGACCAAGTTGGGCATAGGAGACCGGAGTGACATCAAAGCACGTTGTTTCCCAGTCGAAGCCTTTGCCCCAAGTGATGCCGCGCAGTTGCACATCCGCTCTGGCACCCGCTTCCAGCAACAGCCTCATGACACGCGCCGACCGATTCGCGTTGGAGTTGACCGTGTGGAAGAGTGGGGTATGACCATTCAGACCGAAGATATCAGTGTCAGCCCGCACATCGACTTCGGCGCCAAGCTCAAGCAGCTTGGCCGCCGCATCAATGTGTCCGTACTCCGCTGCGACGTGGAGCAGCGACGCTCCGACTAACGGCGTGAACGCGCAAGGCAGTGTCACCTTGTGGCCTAAGAGGTTACTGTCTGCCCGCACCGCAGCCTCGATGGCCGACGGGTCGTTTAGGAGAACTGGTTCAAGGTCTGGGTCTTCCAGGACGGCTCCTCGATCCAGCAGCAAGCGAAGGCATGCCGAAAAGGCATCCGACCTGAAATACATCTCTACCAGGTGGTTGACGGGAGACTTCCCGTTGATCGGAGCCTGAATGTCGAATCCAGTGTCAAGGATGGCGCGGATGCGCTCAACCGAATGTGATTCGAAGGCGGCTAGCAGGTCATCGGCGGACTTCATGTGATGGCTAACGCTGCCCCTAGGTGGCAGGTCAAGAGTATCTGTTTCCTGAAGTGAACCCTTGGATGCCTGTTCACTCAAGGGGTTTGTTCGAAGGTGTCGCATCTCCACAGGAAGCGTTTCATGACCTACGCCTCGTCGGCAACGCTCAAGTCACCTCCGCTTCGCTTCGCACGCTCGCGCTCAACTTCAGACCCAGGGCGGTGACCACTTTCAGGATGGTGTCAAAGCCAGGACTGCGCTCTCCAGACAACGCCTTGTAGACGCTCTCCCTAGAAAGCCCTGAGTCTCTGGCCACCTGGGTCATCCCCTGGGCCGTGCAATGCCGCCCAGGGCCTTGGCAATGAAGGCCGCATCACCATCCGCCTCCTCGATGCAGGCTTCCAGGTCAGCCGCCATCTCCTCCGGTGTTCGTAGATCCTCGGCAACGTCGTAGGGGGTGGTCGTCGTTTTCACCAGGTCCCCTCCGTCAGATTGTCTGCCAATCGAAGGGCGTCATCAATGTCCTTGGCTTGTGAGCTCTTGTCTCCACCAGCCAAAAGGATGATCAAGGCGGTTCCTCTCTGCTCGGACAACCTGAATGACTCTCATGCTGAGGTAATCAAAGGAGTTGGATAGAAGCCCTTGGTTGGGACTGTGTAGCGCTCCAGATCAGTGGCTGGGCAGTGATTTTCCAGATGATCAATGTGACCACATGATTCCGGCCACTGCATTTAGTTTTCAGGCTGCAATATCAGAGGCTTCACTTAGTTTTTTGAGAAGTACTAGAGCTTTCGGCCAAGCTTCGCAGATGTAGGCCTCCCATTCGGCGGAAACGTCTTGATCGACCACCATCCTCGTGCCTGCTGGTATGGCAAGGAAGGTGTAGTTCTCGTACGCGGGTGCCCAAGCCTTGACTGCTTCACTTGTCGTGTCCACGATGCCATTGGCAATGAATCCGAGGTGACGGATGGAGATAAACTCGTTCTGTCTGTTTTCCGCGATCTCGGCGACCATGCCATCACCAGTCGGAGATAGAAACTGGATCTTCGATCCCTGCTCCCATGAGCCGTTGAAGTGCGAGCCTTCAGCAAACGCAGCTGTCCAGATCTTGTAGCTCTCGAGTGAAGTAACATGTCGCCAGACTACAGAAATTGGCGCATTGATGTCCTTGTTGAACTGGAGGCGCTTAGCGGATGACATCGAAGTTCTCCGACAGTGTGTTTGTGAGCGACCTGACGCTGCCGCTGAGTGGCAGGCCAGGAGACCATGGCGCTCTGACAACTCTATGGCGGCCTGATCACTCCAGCGGCTTGTTGGCTGGCCTGCCTGCTTCAGTTCTCTCGGAGCACATGGCTTATTGATAAAAGGTAGCAGCACCACTTGAACCAGCCATCTCAGTGCCCCCGAGCATCTTGCACATCGTTGTCATGCACCACGGCGGGGACATCTAGCTCGACTTGATCGCCCGCACCTCGGCAGCGCGTTCATCTGTGGGAATCACAGGTAACTCGCCCTTGACCGTGACCGGAAGACGACGTAGGTGGTCCATGATCGCTTGCCATTCCTTGATCTCATGAGCCGCATTGATGCCCACCCCCTTTTCAATACTCTCCACATCAGTCGTGCCTGGTGGCGGCAGCAAATAGCCCGGATTTTCGCGGGGTAGCTTCAGTGCATCAACTCTGGAGGTGAGAGGAGTGCCATCCATCTTCTTGGGCACAAGGGCCAGCTTGCCCTTCGTATACCTGGGAATGGCTACGATAATCGGAGCGAGCATCAGCGGGCAGCTCAAACTGAAGAGGCGCTCATCCTTGCCACTGATGTCGATAGCCTTGTAGCCGCTGTCGATGTCACCCAGTTCGATGGCCGTCACCACGTCGAACTTCGGACGAGTGGGGTCGTAGCGGAAGCGCATGCCTGAGGCGCGCGGGAAATACTCTCCCGGATGGGCTGCGCTGTCGACGAGCAGGAACTCAAGCAGGTTCTTGAGATCCATACCGGTGAAATAGCCGGTCACCAGTGTGCTGCCGGGGGTCGGATCCACGACGCCCGATCCGAGCGGTGCCACAGCGAACACGTCGTAGACCGTCACGACACCGGTTTTGCCGCGCAGGAGCCCCGCGCGCATCATGCCGTTGGCGGTGAAGCCGATGTCCGCCTTGGTTGCCGCACGGAACGAGTCGGTGACCAGGTTCGCCAGCAGGGTGCCGGCAGCGATGTCGCTGAAGGTATTGGGCAGATCCCGGGGGGTGATGGCCAGGGGCTGTTCGATGCTGTAGCCCCGCGATGCGAAGGCGGTGGCACTGACCGACTTCTTCAGTTCATCGATCTCCTTGCCGATGGTCCGATCACCGAGGATGCTGTCATCGATCGGCAGCAGCCGGTACGACGTGACGGACAGCTTGCTGCCGTCCAGCGCGATCACAAGTTCGCCGAGATTGTTGCTCTCCTTTCCGGTCTGTACCACCGGCGTGCGGCCATTCACGATGATGGCTTCGTTCAGTTCCGTGTGGCTGTGGCCGCTGATCACAATATCAATCCCCGGTACATCCTTGGCCAGTTGCACGTCTTCTCCGGTGTCGTAGCGGCCATCAGGGCCCTTCTCAACGCCTCCGTGGCTCAGTGCGATGACAAGATCAACTTTTTCGCTCTCGCGCAGGATCTTCACCACCTGACTCGCCGCACTGATGGGATCGGCAAAGCTCGTGGCGCCGCCACTGGTGTAGATCATGGCCTCCTTGCCAAGGACGCCAAAGACGCCGAATCGCAGCCCGCCCCGCTCGATGACCGTGTAGCGGCGGATCACGCCCTTGCGGGTCAGCGCCTGAAGATCGGCCAAGCTGGGATCGCTTCCCAAAAAGCTGGTATTCGCAGAGAGTATTGCTGGGATGGGGCCCACCTTGACAGCTGCGCCGATGGAACTGCCCAGGCCCGCTGGTCCGAGATCGAACTCATGATTGCCAAAGGTGGTGGCGTCATAACCCATCTTTCCCATGAGGTGGAGTTCACCGCCGGTTTCACGTGTGGCGGCGCTGAATGCGGAGCCCATGCTGTAGTCGCCTGCATCCAGCACCAACACCGGCCCCTGGCTCTTGCGCGCAGCGATGCGCTGAGCGATGAGGCTCGCTAGCCGCGCATAACCACCACGGGTGGTGTCGTCGTTCAGCGTGAACGGGCTGTAATCTGAAGACGGGCCCATGCCGATGAAGCTCGCGTGCATGTCATTGGTATGCAGGATCGTAAAAGTCATGGATCCAGCTGTCGCGGCACGTAAGAATTCTGGCAAGAGGACGGTGATGCCCCCCATTGCCGAGGCTGCCAAGAACTTGCCGCGGGAGAACTTTCCAAGAGCTCCCTTGGTTGCCGTGTGGTCGTCGAGGCTTGTTGTTGATGGTTGGTGATGATCAGGCTTCACTGTTGATTCATCAAAAACTGGTCTTTGAAGGTGCAGTCCGTGGTCTGGCCAACGCTGATTAGATGGTTTCCGCAAACCACGTCTTTTGATGACCTCGCTTCCGTGAACCACTTGTTCATTGTGATGCACGAGTCCCTTCCCCCTGCTAAGCCCCCGCCGTCAGCCGGTGCAGCGCGCTGTAATCCAGCTCATCCAGGCCGGCGGCCGTCGCCCGCTCCAGCAGTGTCGCCAGCCCATCGAGGCCTTCCGTCTCCAGCCCCAGGCCCCGGGCGGTCTGCAGGAACAACAGCAGGTCCTTGCGCAGGTGGGCGGTGGGGAAGTTGGCGTTGGTGTAGTCGTCGGCGAGTTCCTTGGCCAGCTTCTTGTCGAAGGTGGGGGCGTACAGGGCGCTGGCGCGCAGGATCGCCATGAAGGCCTCCACGTCCACGCCGGCCCGCTGCACCAGGTGCAGGCTCAGGCTGAAGCTGTGGGTGAGGCTGGCGATCAGCTGGTTGAGGGCCAGCTTGGCGGTCAGCGCCGCCCCCACCGGGCCCAGCAGCCGGGGTTCACCGCCCAGCGCCGCCAGCACCGGCCGGGCCCGCTCCAGGGCCGCCGCCTCGCCGCCCACCATCAGCTGCAGGGTGCCGGCCAGGGCCTCCGGCCGGCTGCCCAGCACCGGCAGCTCCAGCAGCTCCGCGCCCCGCACCGCCAGCGCGACGGCGAGTTCCCGACTCTCCTCGGGCGCGATCGTGGCCACCTGCAGCACCAGCCGGCCCGCCAGCGCCGTGCTGGCCTGCTCCAGCAGCACGGCCCGCGTGGTGGGGGCATCGCTCAGCACCGTGATCACCAGCGCAGCGGCGGCGACGGCCCCGGCCGGCGTGGCGGCCACCGTCGCCCCCAGGGCCTGCAGCGGCCCGCAGCGCTCCGCGTGGCGGTTCCACACCGTGAGCCGGTAGCCGCTGCCCAGCAGCCGTTCGCCGATGGCCGCCCCCAGCAGGCCGGTTCCCAGCAGGCAGATCTCCATCGACGCGGCCCTGCGGCGGTCGTCAACCTACCCGGACCCCTCCTCGGTCTCCGCCAGCGGCTGCCAGATCAGCGGCCCGAAGCGGGCCACCACGGCCCGCAGGCCGTCGAGTTCGCGGCCGCTGCGGCCGCTGAAGCCCAGCACCACACAGTCTTCCGGCACCGTCCATTCGATCGGGCGGTCGCCGGCATCGCCGCCACCGCCGATGCGCTGGCCATCGCTGCTGGTGAGGAACAGCCGATCCACCCGGGTGCCGCTGAGGCCCTCGATGCGCCGGATCGTCACGCCCTCCGCCAGCTGCAGCCGGCCCCTGTCGCCACCGCCACCGCCGCCATGGAGCTCCGGCTCGCGGGGGTCGCCCTCGCCGGCGTAACGCAGCCGGATCTGGTCCACCCGGGAGCCGGTGCGCAGCCCCACCTCCACCAGCCGCTGGCGCCGGCGGATCGCATCGGCCCGCCCGGGGAAGGCGAAGGGGGCGCCGCCGTTGCCTCCCATCGCCAACTCCTCGGTCAGGGATACGTTCAGCTCCGGGCTGCCCGCGTCCAGGGACGGCAGCGCCGGCACCTCCAGGGGGCTGGCGGCGGCGGCCCGGTAGGCGGCCCGGCAGGCGTCGAGGGCGCGGCGATCGGCGGCGGCGGTGTCGCGCCGGTCGGCCAGCGTCGGGTCCGGCGCGACGCCATAGAGCCGGTACGTTTCGGCCACCCAGTCCATCTGGCGGAGCAGTCCCACCACCTGCTCGCGCTTCTCCAGCAGGCCGGCGCCCGAGCCGTCGCCGCTGAACAGCCGCCGGTTGGCGGCCACCGCCTCGAAGGCGGCGCCGATGGCCGGCACCGTCTCGTAGCCCCGGGTCCGCATCCCGATCAGCGCCGGCTGGTCCAGCGGCAGCCGGGCGAAGTCGTGGGCGAAGGGGATCAGGGAGGCGGCGTCCGCCGGCGGCTGGACCCTGGTGCCCATCACCTGCATCCGGAAGCCGAGATTCACTGCGGCGCTGCGGGCGACCGACGTGACGGTCTCCACCAGGGCGGGGTTCAGGCTCACGCCGCCGAGGCCCAGGTCGGCGCCGATCTGCCGCTCCACCAGGCGGGCCTGCTCCCGCGACTGGGCGTAGAAGGTGAACACCCCATGGCACTCCCCACCCACCTCCGCCGCCGCCACGAAGCCATCGCCGTGCAGGGCCACGAAGGCCTCGAGTTCGCCGGCATCGGCCGGCACCGCCACCCCCTCCAGCAGCCGGGTCTGGTCCACCTCCAGCGCCGCGCTCACCTGCCGGGCCCACACCACCAGCGACAGGCTGAAGGCGGTGGTGTTCAGGGACTCCCGGAACGTCCGCTTGGCCCGCAGCAGGCTCAGGGGCCCCAGGCCCACCCCGAGGGCGCTGCCGTTGTGCAGCGAACGGACCAGCTCCTCGCTGCTGCGGCAGAGCTGCCAGCCCACGGTGCTGCCGCCGCCCGCCGCCAGCACCGTGCCGCCCACGGCCGCCTCGAGGGGCTCGCCCGGGTCGGCGACGCTGTGGCGCCCCCGGAACAGGGCCCCCCGGGCCACCTGCTGGGCCAGCTCCGACGGGTCAGCCATGGCGACACGGGCAGAGAACCCAAGCCTAGGCAGGGTCGATACCGTGGCCCCATGGACCCGCTCTGGTTGTCGGATCAGCTGCTGCCCTGGCTCCGTACCCCGCTCGGGGCCGTGGCCTTCGTGCCCCTCTATGCGCTCTGGGTCACCCTGCTGCTGCCGGGGGTCTGGGCCTCAATGCTGGCCGGGGTGCTCTATGGCCCCGTGGGGGGCAGCGTGCTGGTGTTCGCCGGCGCCTGCCTGGGGGCCCAGACGGTGTTCCTGCTGGGGCGCGGCCGCTGGCGGGGCTGGGCCCGCCGCCGTCTGGCCGGAGCGCCGCGGCTGCAGGCGGTGGAGAGGGCCGTATGCCGCCAGGGCCTGGTGCTGGTGCTGCTCACCCGCCTCTCGCCGGCCTTCCCCTTCAGCCTGCTCAACCTCGCCTACGGCCTCAGCGAGGTGAGCCAGCGGGACTATGCGATCGGCCTGATCGGCATCCTCCCGGGCACCGTGCTGTTCTGCGCCCTGGGGGCGGCGGCGGGTGATCCGCGCCACTTTTCGGCGCTGCTGGCGGGCCCGGCCGATGGGGCCACCTGGGTCCTGCGGCTGGTGGGGGTGGCGGCCACCCTGGCGGCGGTGCTGCTGGTGGGCCGCCAGGTGCGTCTGGCCCTGGAGGAACGCGGGGTAGCCTCCCACGTTGCGATGCAGGCCAGCGATGGTGACGGCCGAGATTCCCCCACGCCCCGGCGCCTGCCCTAACTGCGGCGGCGATCGCCTCACCCCGGTGCGCCGGGTGCGGGTGAGCAAGGCCCGGGTGGCGGCGGAACTCGCCCACTGCAGCGACTGCGACTTCCTGTTCCTGGCCGAGCCCACCTGGCTGGATGTGGCCTACGAGGAGTCCTTCTACGGCGACACCGGCTACGTCGACCGCAACCTGCATGCCTCGCGCCTGCTGCGGCTGCTGCTGGTGATCGGCCGGCTGGGCCGCTTCGGCCCCAGCGAGCCGGGCTGCGACCTGGGCACCGGCCTGGGCATGCTGCCGCGACTGCTGCGCGACCACGGCTTCGATTTCCACGGCACCGACGCCTACGCGGCCATGGAGCTGATCCGTCCTTTCTGCGGCCCTCCCGGCGATGGGGCGATCGGCTGCAAGACCGCCTTTGAGGTGATCGAGCATGTGCCCTCCACCCCCGACTTCCTGCGCGACGAGGTGGGGGCCACGCCCCTGTTCGTCTTCTCCACCCTGATGCGCCGGGAGGGCGAGATCCCCGGGCCGGACTGGTGGTACTACGCCTTCGGCAACGGCCAGCACATCAGCTTCCACAGCCGCCGCAGCTTCCAGGTGGCCATGGGCCGGGCGGGGATGGATCCGGCCTGGCTGGTCTGCATCGACGGCCCCGTGCATCAGCGGGCTCTGCATCTGATCGCCCCTGACGCCCGCTGGCGGCGGGCCTTCCGGGTGGCCGGCGCCCTGGTGAACCGGGGCCTCGACGGCCTGCTGCTGCCGTGGCTGGAGCCCCTGGTGGGGCTGCGCACCCGCATCATCCCCGACCACACCATCGCCATGGAGCGGCTCAGATCTGCCGCAGAGCGTCAGCCTTGTCCTTGAAGTCGCTGAGCAGCAGCTGCAGGTAGGTGACCTTGCGCAGCTTGACGTTGGCGGTGAGGGACATGCCCACCTGCAGCGGCAGCACCTTGCCACTCTTGAGCTTCAGCTGCTGGGAGTTGAGCCGGATGTCCACCGGAAAGCGGTAGAAGTTGTCGATCTGATCCGGCGGCAGGGCATCGGAGCCGATCCGCCGCACCGTGCCCTGCAGCACGCCGAAATCGGTGGCCGGGAACGAATCGATGCTGATGTCGGCGGCCTTGCCCACCGAAACGAAACCGATCTCCCGGCTGGGCACTTCCACCCGCGCCTCCAGCTTGTCGAAGGGCACCACCTTCATCACCGGTTCGCTGGTCTGGGCCACGAAGCCGCGGGAGCGGGACTTGAGCTCGAACACCACCCCCGCCTCCGGCGCCCGGATCTCCTGGTAGCGGATGTTGACGTTGAGCTCGGTCAGCTTGCTGCGCAGATCGGCCAGCTCACTCTGGATCTCGCGGACGCCCTGCTGCAGGATCGCCTTCTGGCGCAGCCGGTCGACCTGGGTTTCCTCCAGCTTGCCCTGCACCTCCTGCACCTTGTTGCGCTGGGAGAGGTACTGGAGTTCGGCGGTGGCGCCCTCCTTGTTGAGGGTCTCGAGCCGGCCGAGCACGTCCTTCTCCAGGGTGAGGCTCTGGCGCAGCACCCGTTGTTCGGTGTCGTTGAACTGCAGGTAGCGGTCGAGCTCCACCTGCTTGAGCCGCAGCTGCTGCTGCTTGTACCGGATCGTCTGCAGCAGGCTCCCCTGGCGGTCGCGGGTGGCCTCGGTGTCGAGGCGCAGCAGCACCTGGCCCTTCTCCACCCGCTCGCCCTCCTTCACCAACACCTCGTCCACCACGCCGCCGACCGGCATCTGGATGTCCTTCACGGCGCCGATGGGTTCGAGCTTGCCCGGGGCGGTCACGATCTCCTCGGTCTGGGCGAAGGCCAGCCAACCGAGGCCGAACAGGGTGACCCCCATCAGCGTCCAGGTGATCGAGCGGGCCCAGAAGCGGGACTGCTGCAGCACCACATCGTCGCTGTCGGTGTGGATGCTGCGCTCGAGGCCGTTCTGGGCGCGGCGCAGGAGGTCGGCAGGGGTGGGCAGGGTGGGACGTGCCATCAGCCCGCCTCCTGCTGGCGATACAGCGCGAAATAGCGCCCCTTGAGGGCCATCAGTTCGTCATGGGTGCCGGTCTCGACGATGGCGCCCTGGTGCATCATCACGATCAGGTCGGCGCGGCGGATGGTGGACAGGCGGTGGGTGATGAAGAACACGGTGCTCTGGCTCATCGCCTCGCGCAGGTTGTCGCACACCTGGCGTTCGGTGTCGTAGTCGAGGGCGCTGGTGGCCTCGTCCATCACCAGCAGCTGGGGCTGGCTCAGCAACGTGCGGGCAATGGCGATGCGCTGGCGCTGGCCGCCGGAGAGGGAGGCGCCCCGCTCCCCCAGCGGGGTGCTGTAGCCGGCGGAGAGCTCCATGATGAAGTCATGGGCGCCGGCGATGCGGGCGGCCTCGACGATGGCGTCGCTGGAGGCCTCCGGGTTGGTGAGGGCGATGTTCTCGCTGATGGTGCCGGAGAAGAGCAGGGGATCCTGGGGCACGATGCCCACCTGGCGCCGCAGGGAGTAGAGCTCCACCTTGTCGATGTCATAGCCGTCGACGAGGATGCGGCCCTTGCTGGGGGCGTAGAGCCGCGGCAGCAGCTTCATCAGGGTGCTCTTGCCGCTGCCGCTCTGGCCCACGACCCCGGTGAAGGTGCCGGGGGGCACGTGGAGACTGACGTTGCTGAGCACCTCCGGCCCGCCCGGGTTGAAGCGGAAGCTGATGGTCTCGAACACCACGTCGCCCTTCACCGGTGGCAGGGGGATGTGGCCGCGGTCGGCTTCGCTGGATTCCTCCGGGGTGTCGACCACGTCGGCCAGGCGCTCGAACGAGACGCGCAGCTCCTGGATGTTCTGCCAGATGGAGGAGAGCCGCAGCAGGGGCTGGGTGACATAGCCGCTGATGATCCGGAAGGCGATCAGCTGGCCCAGGGTCAGCTCCCCCTTGAGCACCAGGGTGGCCCCCACCCAGAGCACCAGCAGCTGGGAGAGCTTCTGGAGCACCGAGCTGGTCTCGTTGAGGAAGGTGCCGGTGATCGTCTTCTCGAAGGTGCGGGAGATGTATTTGGCGTACATCTCCTGCCACTTCCAACGGCTCACCATCTCCACGTTCTGGGCCTTCACCGTCTGGATGCCGGTGAGCACCTCCACCAGGTGGCTCTGGGTGCGGGCGTTCTCCTCGGCCGCCTGGCGGTACTGGCGCCGGAACAGGGGGGCCCCCAGCAGGGTGAGGCCCACCTGGATCGGCAGCACCGCCAGGGCGATGATCGTCAGCAGCCAGCTGTAGATCGCCATCACGATGATGTAGATCACCGAGAAGGCCGCATCCAGCAGGGTGATCAGGGCCTGGCCCGTGAGGAAGTTGCGGATCTTCTCCAGCTCGGCGATGCGGGTGCCCAGCTCGCCGACGGGGCGCTTGTCGAAGTAGCCGAGCGGCAGCCGCAGCAGGTGGTCGATCACCTCGGCGCCGAGGCGCAGGTCGATGCGGTTGGTGGTGTCGGTGAACAGGAAGGTGCGCAGCGAGCCGATCACCCCCTCCATCAGGGTGACCACCACCAAGGCCATGCCCAGGATCTGCAGCGTGTCGAGGCTGCGCTGGGAGATCACCTTGTCGATGATCACCTGGATCAGCAGGGGGTTGGCCAGGCTGAACAGCTGGACCACGAAGGAGGCCAGCAGCACCTGGAGCAACATGCCCCGGTAGCGCTTCAGGGCCGGCCAGAACCAGCCTGGACCGAAGGTCTGCTCCGGCGTGTCAATGCTGCGCTCCAGCAGCAGCAGCTCCAGCCCCTCCGGGTACTGCTCGGCGATCTGGGCGGGGCTCAGCTGCACCCAGCCCTCCGCCGGCGAGGCCAGCCGCAGGCCGGCGGCGTTGCTGGCGGTGGCGATGGCGAAGCCCTCCTTCCACGGCACCAGGCAGGGGGTGATCAGCCGGGTGGCCGACGCCGCCGGCACCTTGGCGCCGGTGACCAGCAGGCCGAGCATGGCGGCGATCTGGCCGCAGAGCTGCAGATCCGGCGGCTGGCCGCGGCGCATCTTGTCGCGCAGGATCTTGTCCACCGCGTCACGGCGGTAGGGCAGTTCCAGCAGCTTGCCCAGCATCTGGAAGCAGGCCAGGGTCTCCTCCAGCGGGCCATTGCCCCGCACCAGGGTGAGGCCCCGGTCGCTGCGGTCCTGGCCCAGATCGAGGCTGCTGATCTGGAGGCTGCCGGCCGGGCCGGCTTCGGACGCCAGCGGGCCGGCCGCGCCGTCGGTGGCAGCGGTGGCGCCACTGGTGGCGACCCGCTCTTCGGCGGCGGGAGCCGCCTCGGTGAGGGCCACCAGGCGCAGTGGCAGGGGGGGACGGGGCTGGGGCAGGGGTTCCGCCGGGTTGAGCACCGAGCCGATCGCCAGGCCGGGAACATTGGCGCTGGCCAGCAGCAGTTCCTCCCCCTCCGACAGGGCAACGGCCCCATCGGCCTGCGGCAGCACCGCCCGTGCCCGCGGGCCCAGGCGTTCGAGCTTCTCCCGCCAGAGGGACGGCTCGAAGCGGCCCGCGGCGGCCCCCTCCCGCTGCAGCAGCAGCTGATGCAGCTCGGCCGTCCACAGGTGGCGGCCACACCACTGGCGCAGCCCGTTTTCGGCCAGCAGCAGCTCGAGCATCACCGTGTCCGGGATCGCCGTCGCCAGCAGGTCGGAGGCGGCGCTCACCGGCTCGATGCCCTCCGCCCGCAGCAGCGACACCAGACCCACGACAGCGCCGGGTCCGAGCCGCTCCAGGGTGAAGGGCCGGCCGTCCCGTTCCGCCAGCAGGCGGGCCTCCCCCTCGAGGATCACCAGCACCCGGTCGCCGATGCTGCCGGCGTTGCTCAGGTCTTCGCCGACGCGGAAACGGCACGGCCGGGCCTCCGCCAGCAGTCGCTCCCGGCCGGCGGCGGAGAGGCCGTCGAAGGGCGGCAGGGTGAGCCAGTCGGTGCGCCCGGGGACGGTGGAGGTCATTGCCCCTGCCCCGAACGCAGCCGCAGGGCCACTTCCTGATCCACCCATTCCTCGAACAGCTCCCGCGCCATCCGTTTCTGCATGGCGTCGTCGAAGCTGGCGGAGCGCAGCGTCTCCAGCCGCACCACCAGCCACCAGCGGTCGATGCGCAGGGGCGGGTGCAGCTGGCCCGGGCGGCTGGTGCGCAGCAGTTCGGCCAGGGAGGGATGGGCCTGCAGCAGCGGCACCGGACCCACCACCCCCCGGGTGGAGCGCTCGGGCCCCTTGGCGTAGGTGGCCGCCAGCTCGGCGAAATCGGCTTCTCCCTCGGCGATGCGCAGGTAGAGCTCCCGGGCCAGGGCCCCGTCCTCCACCCGCAGCAGGCTGTAGATCACCTGGTCGAGCTGGTTCTTGCGGGCCAGGTAACGCTGCTCGGCCCGGTGCAGGAAATGCTCCTGGCAATGGCGCTCGATCCTGGCCGGCAGCTCCGCCTGCCAGAGCACGTCGGCCTCCGTCAGCTCGTGGCGCTGCAGGTGGGCCCGCAGGTCGTCGGCAGAGCGGAGGCCGTGGCTCGCGCCCCACTCCTGCTGGGCCTTCTGCCGCTCCTCCTCCGTCAGGGTCACCGCGGCCACCGCCGTGGCGATCACCGACTGGCGCAGCAGGGGAATCAACAGTTGGTGGCGGGCCAGCTGGCGCCTCAGCTCCCCGGGGATCTCGGGCAGCGGTTCGGCCCGCACCACCAGCGGCGGTCCGGAGGGACGCGCGGGCGGATCGAGGCTGATGTCGTGGTCCAAGGAAGGGGCGACGGCCACGGGATCGGCTGACATCCGGCCATTCTGGGGCTGAAGCCCCGAATCAAGATGTATCCGCGGCTGGATCGACGCGGGTTGACGGGTCGGGGGTCAGGAGCGACGCACAATCGGTTCGGCGCGCACCACGCTGCCCAGCAGCAGGAACAGGGCTTCGATGCTGCCCACCCGCGTCACCTTCTGGAACCAGGCATTCTCCCCGTAGATCAGCTGAATCAGGGCAGCCTCCGTTTCCTGGGCCGGCATCTGGAAGCTGAGCCCCAGCAGTGGCAGCTGGCGGCGTCGGCCCGAGCGCATCAGACGCACCGGCAGTTCCAGCTTGTACTGGGGCACCCGCAGCAGCCCCTCCGTCTCCGGGCCGGTGGGGGCGGCGGTGTTGAGCACCAGGCTCGCCCCCTGCTCGGACACATCGTTGGTGGTGCCCCAGTAATCCTTGCCCCCCAGCTCCAGGCAGGCGGCCAGTTCCAGGGGGAAGCGGTCGGCCTGGCGGCGCACCGGTTTGTCGATGCAGGCCAGCAGACAGATGAACATCAGCAGGCCGTTGTAGAGGTTCCAGCCCACCATCAGGCCTTCCCCCTCGAAGACGGACCGGGACCAGCGGATGTCCAGCAGCGGCAGGCCGTAGTTCAACACCAGCACCCCCACGAACAGCACGAGATAGGTGAGGAAGGGCCAGGCGAAACGCAGATCCAGGGTCTGTTTCTGGCTGGTGACGTCCTTGTTGGTCACCAGGCTGCCCACGGATCGGAACGGCCGGAACAGAATCTGTGACAGCCTCCTCAGGGCCGGGAAGCAGAACAGGGCTTCATAGACTTCCGTCCAGAAATGGAAGTAGTGGCCGTTGGTCTGCCAGGAGGGCAGGAAATACAGCAGGATCACGAAGGGCAGGCCATAGGCCAGATACTCCACCGGCGGAGCGGCGATCAGGGTGAAGCCGATCAGCATCGACAGCAGCGGGAAAATGATGTAGACGGCGCGAAACAGGGGTGTCAGCAGGCTGAGCAGGAGGTTCAGATAAAACACCTTCTGCCAGAAATCCAGCGTCTTCCAGATCGGCAGCTGCTTCGGGGATGTGAAGATCTGCACGTTGCCCTGCATCCAGCGCAGCCGCTGCTCGAGGTAATCGCGGAACGTGCGGGGCACTTCCCCCAGGCTCAGCACCTCATCGAGGTAGATCATGCGCCAGCCACGGGTGAGCAGGCGGGTGCCGGTCTGGCTGTCTTCGACGATGCAGTGGGTGACATAACCGCCGATGGCCTCGAGGGCCGAACGTCGGGCCAGGTAGGAAGTGCCGCAGCAGACCACGGCATTGAAGGGATCCCGGATCACCTGGACGTAATGGAAGAAATAGTCCATGTCGTCCGGCACCAGCACATCCAGCCCGAGGTTGCGATTGTGGAAATCGGAGTTGAAGTAATGCTGCGGCGTCTGGACCAGGGCCACCTCGGGATCCTGGAAGAAACCCACCGTGCGATCGAGGAAGCGGCTGAAGGGAATGAAATCGCAATCGAAGACGGCGATCAGCTCCCCCTTGGAATGGGCCAGGGCGTAGTTGAGGTTGCCGGCTTTGCGGTGCAGGTTGTCGGGCCGGCTCAGGTACTGCACCCCCAGCTCAGCGGCCAGGGCGGCAATGGCGGGCCGGTGGCCATCGTCCAGCACGTAGATGGTCTTGTTGGCGTACTGGATGTTGCGGCAGGCCAGGACGCAGCGCCGGATCAGGCGCTCGGATTCGTTGTAGGTGGGAATCCAGAGGTCCACACTGGGCTGCTGCTCCTTGGCCCAGGCCAGCAACTGGTCCGCCTGGCGTCGTCGTTGCTGGGGCCGGTAGCGGAGGGAGGGGTAGAACTGCAGCGCCGATGTCAGCAGGTAGGTGACCTCGCAGAGGAAGAAGACGAGGCTGAAGAACAGGCTGACCGGGTGGGCCGTGTTGATGGTGGTGGCGCGCCAGATGAAGTAGCGGACGGTGAACAACGACAGCAGCACGTTCACCAGCAGGTAGCTGGAGGGACGTCGGGGCAGCAGGTTCACCCCCAGGCAGATCCCCATGGCCAGGGCCAGGGGCAGCAGCACGTCGATCCACACATCCCGCACCTGCCAGAGCTCGGGCAGAACCCGGAAGCTCAGGGGATTGAGCAGCCCGATCGCCACCACGGACACCTGCAGGTTGGCCAGCAGCACCGCCAGCACCAGGCACCCCGCCGAGAGCAGCAGCACCATCCAGACCCAGGGCGAGATCCGCGAGCGGCCCTGGGGATCCGAAAACGCATGCAGGAACTTCATCGCTGGAAGCTGACCTTCGCCGTGAACCCCACGTAGCAGAACTCCCCCGGCGGCGCCGGGAAGTCGTTGAGGATGCGGATCTTCACCTCGCTTTCCCGGGCCAGGTTGATCGGCACCGGCGTGGGGGCCTCCTCACCCAGCTGGGTGCGGCCGATGCCGGAGCGGATCCCCACCACCTCACCGCGCAGCTTGTCCCGGCTGCCCACCAGCTCGATCTTCGCCTTGCTGCCCAGGCGGATCCGGTTGAGGTCGTTCTCCGCCACCGTGGTGGTGAGCCAGCGCTGGCTGCAGTCGATCATCTGGATCACCGACTGCATGGCATCGACGGAGTCGCCCCGCTGCGCCCCCAGCTGCCAGATCACCGCCTTGCGGGGGCTGATCAGGCGGGCGCTGCTGCGCTCCTGCCATTCCTTCCGGGCCACGGCCACCTGCTGCTCCAGGCCACTCACCTCGAACGCCTGGGTGCGCACATCCCCTTCGGCGTTCTCCAGGGCGATGGTGGCCTCCTGAAGCCGCACCACCGGATCGGAGTTGCTGCGGTTGTTGCGCAGGGTCAGTTCGTTGCGGGAGGCCTCCAGCACCGCCGCCTGGCCGGCCAGCTGGGCCTCCAGACCGCGCACCTCCCGGGCCCGCTGCAGCTCGGTGGTGCGGGCCCGGTCGACCACGTTGGCGGCCACGGCACCGGCCCGGAACAGCTCCTCCTGGCGCTGGGTTTCCCTTTGGGCGAAGGCCAGTTCCTTGCGGGCGCGATCCAGGGCGAAACCGAGGCTGTCGCGGTCGCCCTGGTCGCGGGCCACCTCCAGGTTGCGCTGCTGGCGGGCGTCCTGGCTGAGCCGCTCGACGAGCTTCTGGCGCAGGTCGCGGCGGGTGCGCAGTTCCTGCAGGCGGCCCCGGGCCGTCTCCAGTTCGGTCTCGAGGGCGGAGAGGGTGTCCCGGGAGGCCCTGGGGTTGACGATGATCGCCAGGGTCTGGCCGGGGCGGACCTCCACCCCCGTCCCCACGTTGAGGCTTTCCAGGGTGCCGGTGACCGGGCTTCTCAGCACGATCGGGGTGGCATTGATGACCGCATCGCGGGAGCGGGCGGTGAAGAAATTGATCACGATGGCCAGGGCCGTGATCAGCAGCCCCGCTGAAATCAGCAGGATGGTGAGATCGGCCCTGCGGGAACTGGGGATCGCGTCATCGTCATCCGTCGCGGCGATGTCAGGGGCGGTGACATCCAGGACCTGACCGGCCGGCCCGGCGGAGTCAGGCTCACTGGCGCCCGCGGCGGATGGGGGCATTCCGACGTTGGATGAACGAATTTCCATTCTACCAGGGGCGAATTTTTTTGCTTGGGTAAGCCCTATCGACAGCGCAGGAATCCGTCATCTGCGAGCTCTGCTTGGATCGCCCATCTGAGCCGCTCAGCGCTTCTCGAGGGCCGCCTGAATCGTGGCGGTCGCCGCTTTGGGTCGGTTGTCTTCATCGAAGGGCAGGGGCCGCTGGGGCAGGCCATCCGCCCTTGGCATGAACGCATTCAGCCAGGTGGTGCGATCACTCAACCCCCAGGTGGTGATCAGTTTCAGCCGCGGTTCCGGCAGGACCGCCGCCAGGAAGGCGCCGTACACCGCCGCCACGGCCCGGTCCCGCTCCGGGATAGCCGCCGGCAATTCCCGGTCGTTCACGTCCAGTTCGGTCACGAGGATGTCCAGGTCCAGGGCCGCCAGCTCCCGCAGGAAGGCGGGCAGGGTGCGGAAGGTGGTCGGTCCGCTGCCGTTGGCGTAGAGATGGGCCTGCAGGCCCACGGCGTTGAGCGGGACGCCGCGCTTCCGCAGCTGCCGCAGGAGTGTCAGGAAGGCCTGCCGCTTGCGCGCCGTCTTGGCGTCATCGCCCTCCAGCCCGTACTCGTTGATCACCAGGGCCGCCTGCGGATCGGCCTGGTGCGCCCGGGTGAGAGCCCGGGCGATGTAGTCGGGACCCAGCCGCTCGAGCCAGAGGCTGCGGCGCAGGCCCGTGCCGTCGTCGGCGATCGGCTCGTTCACCACGTCCCACGACGGCAGCTGGCCGCGGTAGTGCCCCACCACCGTGCGGATGTAAGTGGCCATGGCCCGGTCGAGCTCCGCCGGCGGCAGGGCCTTCACCCAGGCCGGCAGCTGCTCGTGCCACACCAGGGTGTGGCCCCGCATCGCCAGGCCCTGCGCGCGGGCGAAGGCCAGCAGCCGGTCCGGGGCGCTGAAATCGAAGCGCCCGGGCGCGGCCTCCACCCCATCCCACTTCAGTTCCGATTCGGGCACGATCAGGCCGCTCTGCTCGCTCACCAGGCGGCGCAGACCCGGATCCCGCAGCTGGTCATTGGTGACGGCGGAGCCCCAGCGCAGCCCGCGCGCCGCCGCCAGCCCCTGCAGGGTCGGGGCCGCCGGCGGCGGCAGGGCCCGCGCCACGCTCCAGCCCAGGGCCGCCACCACGGCGATCACGATCAGTTGCCGTCGTCGCATGGGCAGGGACAGGGGCACCACCGTCACTCTGGCCGTCCGTCCCGGCGCCGTCATCCACGGGGCCGCCTCAGCCCGGATCCGCCGCCAGCAGCGCCCGCAGGCCGTCCTCATCCAGCACGGCAACGCCCAGGGACTGGGCCTTGGTGAGTTTGCTGCCGGCCTCCTCGCCGGCCACCACGTAGCTGGTGCGGCGGCTCACCGAACCGCTCACTTTCCCCCCGGCCGCCTCGATCAGGGCCTGGGCCGCAGCGCGGCTCAGGGAGGGGAGGGTGCCGGTGAGCACGAAGCTGAGGCCCGCCAGGGGCGTCGCCGCCGGTGCCCCCCCATCGCTGCTGCCGTCCAGCTCCGGGGGGGCGGCCAGGGAGAAGCCCAGCGCCCCCAGCTGCTCAAGCAGCAACCGGTTGGCCGGCGTGGCGAACCACTGCCGCAGGGACTGGGCGATCTCGGGGCCGATGCCGAAGACCGCCGTGAGCGGATCCGGCGCCTCGCCGGCCTCGCCGGCCTCGCCGCCTTCGTCGGTTTTCCCGGCGAGGGCGGCGGCCTCCAGCGCCGCAGCGCTGGGGAAGGCCCGGGCCAGGGCCTTGGCATTCACCTCCCCCACGTGGTGGATGCCGAGGCCGTAGAGCTGGCGGTGCCAGGGCTGCTGCTTCGACGCCTCCAGGGCGGCCACCAGCTTGGCGGCGGAGGTCTCCCCCATCCGCTCCAGGCTGGCCAGCAGGGCGGCATCGAGCCGGTAGAGGTCGGGGATCGAGGCCACCAGGCCCCGGTCGACCAGTTGCTCGATCAGCTTGATCCCGAGGCCGTCCACATCGAGGGCCCCCTTGCTCACCCAGTGGCGCAGGGACCCCCGCAGGATGGCGGGGCAGCCGTTGTTGACGCAGCGGGTGGCGGCCTCCCCCTCCTCCCGCACCAGGGCCGAACCGCACTCCGGGCAGGTGGGGGGCAGCTGCAGCCGACGGGCCCCCTCCGGACGCAGCTCGACCAGCACCCGCACCACTTCGGGGATGATCTCCCCCGCCTTGCGCACCACGATCGTGTCTCCGGCGCAGAGATCCAGCTCCGCCAGGCGATCGGCGTTGTGGAGGGTGGCGCGGCTCACGGTGGTGCCGGCCAGGGGCACCGGCTCGAACTCCGCCACCGGCGTGACGACGCCCGTGCGCCCCACCTGGCAGGTGAGGCGCAGCAGGCGGCTGGGGGCCTCCTCGGCGGCGTACTTGAGGGCGATCGCCCAGCGGGGCGCCTTCTGGGTGAAGCCCGCCTCCTCCTGCAGGCGCAGGTCATCGAGCTTCACCACCACCCCATCGGTGGCGTAGGGCAGCCCGCGGCGCTCCTGCTCCCAGCGGTCGCAGAAGGCCTTCACCGCTGCCAGATCGGGGCAGAGGGCGCAGTGGGGGTTGACCCGGAACCCGGCTGCCTTCAGCCACGCCAGGGCCTGCCACTGGCTGCGGGGCTCGGCAGGGTCTCCAGGCCCGGCCTGCCAGTCCTCGGGCAGGTGCAGGGTGTAGGCGAAGAACGACAGGCCCCGCGCGGCCACCACCCTCGGATCCAGCTGCCGCAGGGTGCCGGCACAGGCGTTGCGCGGATTGGCGAAGGCGGCTTCGCCCCGCTCGGCGCGCTCGGCGTTGATGGCGGCGAAGGTGGACTCCGGGATGAAGGCCTCCCCGCGCACCTCCACCCAGGCCGGCGGCTGTTCCAGGTCGAGGCGCAGGGGCACGCTGCGGATCGTGCGCACGTTGGCGGTGATCTCCTCGCCCCGCTCCCCGTCCCCCCGGGTGGCGGCCCGCACCAGCACCCCCTGCTCGTAGCTGAGGGCGAGGGCGTTGCCGTCGATCTTGAGCTCGCCCACCAACGGCAGGGCCGGAGCGGCGGATCCGGCCGGCGGCTCCCGGTCGAGCACCCGCAGCAGGCGAGTGTACCAGACGTCGAGTTCGTCGTGGGAGAAGGCGTTGTCGAGGCTCAGCAGGGGGATCCGGTGGGCCACGCTGGTGAAGCCCTCGGCCGGGGCACCGCCCACCCGGCGGGTGGGGCTGTCGGGCCGGATCAGCTCCGGATCGGCCTCCTCCAGCGCCACGAGTTCCCGGTAGAGCCGGTCATAGACCGGGTCCTCCATCACCGGAGCATCGAGCACGTAGTAGGCGTGGGCGGCGCGATTGAGCAGCCGCCGCAGTTCCTCCGCCCGGGCTTGGGCCACGGCTCAGGCGGCCGCCAGCTTGGTGATGCGGTCCACCCGCCAGGTCTCCTCCACCTTCACGAAGGTGAAGTCGAGGGGCAGCTCCTCCTTGCCGTCGCTCTTGAGCTTCACCGTCAGGATCACCTGGCCCTCCTGCAGCCGGGGCCGGCCGGACTTGAGGTTGCGGTACTTGTTGAGCTGCAGCCCGGCCAGGAAGCGGATGAACTGCTGGCGGTTGACGTGGGAGCGGTAGTTGCGGGTGGTGAGCAGGTAGGCGCCGTCCACCTGGCCGGAGGCCACCTGGGTGAAGAACTGCTTGATCAGCGGATTGATGCCCCGGGCGCTGAGCACCAGCTTCACCGCCGAGACGGTCCAGTAGAGCAGCAGGCCACCGGCCCCCGCCAGCAGGAGCTTGGTGCCGATGTCGCGGGCCAGTCCCCAGTCCATGGTGATCCCATCCGTTCGCAGCGTTGCAGAGTCTGACGGACGACCCCACCAGAATGGGCCGATGCCCCTGGAACCGCTGCTGCCCCTGTTCCACCGGCTCAACCGCGAGCATTTCGACGGGCAGCTCACCCGGGAGAGCCGGCCGCTGGTGGACGTGCGCTGGAGCGACGGCCGCCTCACCCGCACCGCCGGGCTCTACCGCCGGGGGCGTCTGGCCGACGGCCGTGACCTCTGCGAGATCGTCCTCTCCCGCCCCCTGCTGGAGCCGCTGCCGCGGCAGGCCACCCTGGGCACCCTCTGCCACGAGATGATCCATGCCTGGGTGGACCGGGTGCTGGCGGTGCAGGAGGTCCATGGTCCCCGCTTCCGAACCCGGATGGAGCAGATCAACCGGGCCCAGGACGATTTTCAGGTGAGCCTGCGGCACCGCTATCCCCTGCCGGTGGCCGCCAGCCGCTGGATCGCCCGCTGCCCGCGCTGCGACAGCCGCACGCCCTACCAGCGCCGCCGGCAGGGCCTGGCCTGCCGCCACTGCTGCGAGCGCCTCCATGGGGGACGCTGGGATGCGAGCTGCCTGCTGGTGTTCGAGCCCAACACCGCCTAGGTTCTGGCGCAGGTGTTGGGGCCGATGGCGACGTTTCTGTGGACCCTGGAATGGGGCGGCTTCACCATTGCCCTGGTGGGGATGGGGCGGGAGCACTGGCTCTCCGGTCGGCGTCGTTAGATTGGCCTGATGCATCCGATGGATCAGGGCGACGGCCGCATGCGGGATCCCTGGGACCGCGATCCCCCCGAGCGCGAATCCCGTGACCGCGAACCCAGGGAGCGCGAATTCCGTGATCGCGACCTCCTGCAGCGCGATGGCCGCGAGCGCGACCTCCCCCGGCGCCCCCGTGGCGGCACCGATCCCCTCGACCAGCGCGTGGATCGCTGGGTGACCGCCGGCCGGCAGTTTGTCGAGGGGGTGGCGGGGTCCCGGCCCGGTGGCCGTCCCGCAGGGCGGGGGGCCGAGCGTCGCCCCCAGCTGCGGCCCCGGATCGACGACCTGGGCCGCTGGGTGGAGGGCCGTCTCGACTGGCTGCTCGACGATGGCGACGACTGGCGGGAACCCTGGCAGGAGAGCGACCGCGGCGCCCCCGGGGCCCCTGAGCCGGCCCCGGCTCCCCTCCGCTCCCGCCGGCCGATGCTTGAGGCGGTGTCCCGGCGCGGCCGCCCGGCTCCGCCGTCCCGTCCCCCAGGCGCCGAGGCCCGCTACGCCCCCGCCCCGTCTCCCTCGGCGCCCTCCGCTCCCGCCACCGGGGGCGACGATGACTGGCCCGATGACGACAGCTTCACCCTGCCCCGCTGGCAGCGCCCGGAGCCGGCCCGCCGCGACGCCGGTGGCGATCGCCTCCCGGGCTCCGGTGAGCCGGACCCGGCCTTCACCCCTCCTGCGGCCGGCCGGCCGCTGCCCCGCTCCACCCGCCGCCGTGCCTGAGCCGTCGACACCGCCATTTCGACAGGCAGTGGGTTAGGACTGACGTCGTACCTGCAGGGATGTCGGCCATGAGCAGCCTGGTGGTGGTTGGGTTTCCGTCCGTCGAGGAGGCCGACCAGGTGCGGCGTCAGCTGGTGGAGATCCAGAAGGAGGAACTGATCGCCCTCGAGGACGCGGTGGTCGTCGAGGCCGAACCGGACGGCAAGGTGCGCCTGCACCAGTCGCTCAATCTCACCAAGGCCGGCGCCCTCGGCGGTGGCTTCTGGGGCACGCTCGTGGGGCTGCTGTTCCTCAACCCCCTGCTCGGGGCGGCCGTCGGCGCCGGCCTGGGGGCCGCCTCAGGTTCCCTGTCGGATCTGGGCATCAACGACAACTTCATGCGCGAGGTGGGGGAAACCCTCCCCCCCGGCAGCGCGGCCCTGTGCCTGCTGCTGCGCGACGCCACCCCCGACCGGCTGATCGAGCGGCTGCGGGTTCATGCGCCCCACGCCAAGCTGCTGCGCACCAACCTCAGCCATACCGACGAGGACCGGCTGCGTCAGATGCTCGAGCAGGCGAGCAAGCAGGCCCAGGCCCTGCGGCTGTCCTGAGCTTCGGGTTGACCCGGAAGCTGCAGCCCCGCTGACGCAATTCCCTGTTCACCGGCTTCACCAGGTCGCGGGGCACGTCAACGGCCATCTCCTCGGCCGAGATGCTGATCGACGGGGAGCCGTTCTGCAGGGCGCTGAGCAGATCGGCCCACAGGCTCACCATGGTGCGCTGGGCCTGGGGCACCAGCCCCAGGCGCTCGAGGTAGGGCGCGCACCCCTGATGCAGCCAGAGGCTGGAGTGGTGATGGCCCGGCTGGGGCCGCATGGCCAGGCCGGCCGCCAGGGCTTCGGCGGTCGGTTCACCGCTGCTGCGGCGCAGGCCGGAGGCGACCAGCAGCTTTCCGGTGTGGACGGCGGAGACGCCGTAGCGGCGGCCCAGTTCGGTGAGGGTGAGCCAGTCCCCTCCCGGCGGGGTCTGGGCGCTGTGGCGGGTGGCCATGGTCCGGTTTCGAATGACCGAATCCTGGCCAGGGAGCCTGGAGCGTCAATTCGTCAACAGCAAACCGCCACACGGCGTTACTGAATTGATGAGTCTTTACGAACAGATCCCGCCTGGGCCGGTCCCAGCCACCGCTCCAGCGCCGGGGAGAACACCTCCCGGATCACCGTGAGCTCCCGCCCGTGGCGAAAGAAGCGGTAATGGCGGCTCCAGAAGGGGCCGTCGCAGCCGAAACGCTCCGCCAGCCAGGGTTCCTGCACCTGGCCGAGGCCATCCACCTCGCGATACAGCTCCGCCCGCCCCGCCGAGAGGCTGCGCCAGATCGGCAGCCGGCGATCCTGCAGATGGGCCTCCGCCTCGGCCCGGTTCCACCAGCTCTCGGCCCAGCCCAGGGTCTGGGGCCCGCAGGTGAGCCACACCTGGCGCCGCAGCAGCGGCTCGGCCAGTTCGGCCACCTCCGCCGGCGCGCCGGGGGAGACCCCCGGTTCGGAAGCCATGGCGATCAGCTCCACCTCCACCGGATGGCCGGTGAGCAGCTGCAGGTGGCGCGTCGGGCTGCCGTCCCCGAGCAGCAGCAGCGTCCACGGGCCGCTGAGCTCACCGCCGGCCGGCGGCTGCGGGCGCTCGGCGGCACTGGCTTGCCACAGACACGCGGGGGACGGTAACAGGCCGCCGGTGGCTTGGTTCATGGCGGGCCGGAGGGCAGGTCAGTAGCCGTTGCTGATCGAGATGCGCCGCACCTCGCCGCCCCGTTCGATCATGGCGGTGTCGCCATCGGCGGAGCGAAGCCGCCAGCCGCTGGATCCGATCGCTTCGCCGACGCTGACGCTGGTGGAGCTCCCCCCCATCTGGAAGATCGCCGAGGCGGGCCGGCCCGCCGAGCCCACCACCCCCACCAGTTCGGGCACGGGCCCAGCGGCCGGGGCGGCGCTCCGTTGGGCGTAGCCCCCATCCCCACCGGTGGCGGGGGGCGCAGCGGCGGCCAGTTTCGGACTCACCGGCACCCGCAGGACCGGGGCCCTGGAGCCCTCCGGCTGGGGCAGCTGGGAGAGCTGCTCGATCCAGGGTTCCTCCGGCGGCGGTGGCAGCTGGTCGCTGGCGAGCGGCAGGACGGACGGGCCGCCGGCCAGGTTGGCGCCGACGCCGGCTCCGAGCGGGGAGGGGTTGGCCGGGCCGAGGCTCCGCAGCCGTTCCACCAGCAGCAGGCTGCGCTCCTGGCTGAGGGCCTGCTGCATGCGGCTGGAGTGGGTGAGATACAGCACCGAACTGGCGACGCTGACCATGCAGACCCCGCCCATGGCCGTGAGCAGCAGGGTGTTGCGGTCGGCCCGCGACGGGGCCGGGGCCGGGGCGGCCGGCCGTCCCCGCAGCCGCCGCACCGAGGGGGCCAGGGGCAGGGCCGGGGGGGGCTCGGCCTGGGAGGCCACGTCGAGATCGATGGTGGCCTCCGGGTCGAAGACCCGGTTCATCATCTGCTCGGCCTTCAGCTCCCAGTAGGCGCGGGAGGTGGGAATGCCGCGCAGGGGACGCCGAGGGGAGGGGCTCATCTGCAGTCCTCGGCGTCAGGCGTGCGTCACTGTAACGATGCTTCCACGGTCTGACGAGGGGCCGGCGGCTCCCGGCGCCGCTGCAGCTCCAGCCAGAGCAGCAGGGCGTTGACATCGGCGGGGCTGACCCCGGGAATGCGGGAGGCCTGGCCCAGGCTGTGGGGCTGGATCGCCGCCAGTTTCTCGCGGGCCTCCGCCGAGAGGGTGCCGATGGCGGCGTAGTCCACACCAGGGGGGATGGCCCGATCGAGCTGGCGGCGCACCCGCGCGATCTGCTGTTCCTGGCGGGCCAGATAGCCGCTGTACTTGATGTCAATCTCGGCGCCGTCGCGCACATCGATCGGCAGATCCGGATCCAGGAGCCCCAGCCGCACCAGATCCTCGCCGTGCAGGCCCGGCCGGCGCAGCAGGTCGGCCAGGGTGATCGAGCCGTTGATGCCGGCGCCGGTGGCGGCGGCCACGGCGGTGGCGGCGGCATCGGAGGCCTTGAGCCGCACCGTTTCCAGCCGCTGCTTCTCGGCGTCGATGGCGGCCTGCTTCTGCTCGAACAGGCGCCAGCGCCGTTCGTCGATCAGGCCCAGCCGGTGGCCCAGGGGCGTGAGCCGCCGGTCGGCGTTGTCGCCGCGCAGCACCAGGCGGTACTCGCTGCGGCTGGTCAGCACCCGGTAGGGCTCCTTCAGGTCCTGGGTGACCAGGTCGTCCACCAGGGTGCCGATGTAGCTGCCCTCCCGGGGGAAATGCACCGGGTCCTGGCCCCCCAGCAGCCGGGCGGCGTTCAGCCCGGCCACCAGTCCCTGGGCGGCGGCCTCCTCGTAGCCGGTGGTGCCGTTGAGCTGGCCCGCCGAGAACAGGCCCCGCACCCGCTTGGTTTCCAGGGAGGGCTCCAGCTGGGTGGCCGGCAGGATGTCGTAGTCGACGGCGTAGGCGGGACGCAGCATCACGCAGGCCTCCAGCCCGGGCAGGGTGCGCAGCAGGGCCAGCTGCAGGGATTCGGGCAGGCCGGTGGAGAAGCCCTGGACGTAAAGCTCGGGGGTGTCGCGCCCCTCCGGCTCCAGGAAGATCTGGTGGCTGTCCTTGTCGGCGAAGCGCACGATCTTGTCCTCGATCGACGGGCAGTAGCGGGGCCCCTTGCTGTCGATGAAACCGCCGTAGATCGGCGTGAGGTGGAGGTTGTCGCGGATGAGCTGGTGGGTGGCCGCCGTGGTGCGGGTGATGTGGCAGGCCATCTGCTCGCCACTCACCCGGGCGGTGGGATCGAAGCTGAAGAAGCGGTCGGCGGCGTCGCTGGGCTGCTCCTCCAGCCGGTCAAGGGCCACGCTGCGCCGGTCGACGCGGGCGGGGGTGCCGGTCTTGAGCCGGTCGGTGCGGAACCCCAGGGCCTGCAGGGCTTCGGTGAGCCCTTCGGCGGGCTGCTCGCCGGCCCGGCCCGCCGCCATCGAGCGGTTGCCCACCCAGATGCGGCCGCCCAGGAAGGTGCCGGTGGTGAGGATCACGGCGCCGGCGGCGTAGACGCTGCCGAAGTAGGTGCGCACCCCGATCACCCGGGCGGTTGGGCCGGCCGGATCGTTGGGATCGCCCTCCAGCTCCAGCCCCGTGACCATCGCTTCACGCAGGGCCAGGTGGGGGGTGTGCTGCAGCAGCTGCAGCATCTGGCGGGCGTACTGGCGTTTGTCGGTCTGGGCCCGCAGCGCCCACACGGCCGGGCCGCGGCTGGCGTTGAGCAGCCGTTTCTGCAGGGCGGTGGCATCGGCCAGCCGGCCGATCACCCCACCGAGGGCATCCACCTCATGCACCAGCTGGCTCTTGGCCGGGCCGCCCACCGCCGGGTTGCAGGGCTGCCAGGCGATGCGGTCGAGGTTGAGCGTGAACAGGGCGGTGGACACCCCGAGCCGGGCGGCGGTGAGGGCCGCCTCGCAGCCGGCATGGCCGCCGCCGACCACGATCAGGTCGAACCGTTCGGTGGGGTCTGCGCTCAGGGCCATGCCTTGAATGTATGGCGTGGCAGGGGCCGGTGGGGCTGGGGGTCATGGTCGGGCGGCCGATGATGGAGCCCTGCGGCCGAGGTCTCCCCCCATGCGCACCGCCCTGGTGCTGATCGATCTGATCAACGACCTGATCCACCCCGATGGGGCGATGCCCACCTACGCCGCCGAAGTGCAGCGACGCGGGGTGCTGGCGGCGGCCAACCAGGCGCTGGAGCGGGCCCGCGCCCGGGGCTGGCCCACGCTCCTGGTGAAGGTGGCCTTCCGGGCCGGCTACCCGGAGCTGCCCGCCCATGCGCCGTTCCTGGGCCGGGCCCGGGAGCTGGGGGGCCTGCGGCTCGGCCAGTGGGGCACGGACTTCCATGCCGATCTGGCGGTGGAGCCCGGCGACCCGGTGCTGGTGAAGCACCGGGTGAGCCCCTTCCACGGCACCGCCCTGGCGACGCTGCTGCGGGCCGCGGGGATCGAGCGGCTGCTGCTGGGGGGTGTGAGCACCGCCTGGGCGCTTCAGGCGGCGGTCCGGGAGGGCCACGACCGGGACTTCCGGGTGGTGCTGGTGGAGGACGCCTGCGCCGCGGCGAGCCCGCAGGAGCACGACCAATCCATCGGGCAGCTCTCCCGCCTGGCCGCTGTGGTGCGGGCCGCCGATCTGGCCTGATCGCGCTCAGGCGGCCGGTGGCTGCAGCGAGGCGGCGTAGGCGGGATCCTCGGTGCCGAACACCCGATCCCAGAAGGTGAAGTAGAGCCCGAAATGGTGGCCGTGGCGGCGGTGGTGCACGGAGTGGTGGGCGGGGCCGATCAGCCAGCGCCCCAGCCAGTGGTGGGGGAAGTGGAGCGGCAACACCTCCAGGCCCAGATGGTTGACCACGGCCCACACCGTCATCGTGGTGAGCACCGCCAGCAGGGTGGCGAAATGCAGGGGAATCAGCAGCACGATGGCGACCAGGAACACGGCCTGAACAACGGCTTCCAGGGGGTCAAAGGCGAAGGAGGTCCAGGGTGTGGGCTGCCGTGATCGGTGGTGTCCCCGGTGAAACCAGGGGAACAGTTTCGGCTGGTGAAACAGACGGTGGGTGGCGTAGAAATAGGCGTCCTGCAGCACCAGGACGGCCAGGTAACTGAGTGGCAGGGTCCACCAGCTTTCGGCATGGATCTGGCCATGCAGACGGGTCAGGCCCTGCTCCTGCAACGTCATCACCAGGGCGGTGGCCAGGGAGAAGATGGCGGCGGAGATGACGGACAGCTGGATGTCATTGAGAACCGACACTCTGGCCTCCTGCCGTTGATACAGAAGCCAGTGGGCAAAGCCGGCCATGGCGAGATAGCGCGCCAGAATGATGCCGAAAAACGTGAACAGATAGAACCAGAAGGAATGATGCTGCACGTATAGCTTCGCGATGCCTTGATCCTGAGGCTACTGGCAGTTTCGCTGGCGCGATACGGCGGATATCCCTATGCCGTGACGCGCTGCAGCGGATCTAGGCAGCGAGATTGCGGAAGCGGGTGAACTGGGGCTCGAACAGGAGCTTCACGGTGCCGACAGGGCCGTTGCGGTGCTTGGTGACGATCACTTCGGTGATGCCGCGGTCGGCGGTTTCCGGGTTGTAGTACTCGTCGCGGTAGATCATCAGCACCAGATCGGCGTCCTGCTCGATCGAACCCGATTCCCGCAGGTCGCTGAGCATGGGGCGCTTGTTGGTGCGGGACTCGACACCGCGGCTGAGCTGGGAGAGGGCGATCACGGGCACGTGCAGTTCGCGGGCCATGCCCTTGAGGCCCCGGGTGATGCGGGAGAGTTCCTGCACCCGGTTGTCCGGGGTGCTGCCCTCCATCAGCTGCAGGTAATCGATCACGATCAGGCCCAGTTCCTTGCCGGTTTCGGCCATCAGGCGCCGGCAGAGGGAGCGCATCTCGAGCACACCGGAATTGGGCTTGTCGTCGATGAACAGGGGCAGCTGGCCGAGGCTGTTGATGCCCTGGCCGAGCAGGGGCCATTCTTCCTGCTGCAGGCGGCCGGTGCGCAGGCGGCCGCTCTCGATGCCCACCTCCATCGACAGCAGGCGGTAGGTGAGCTGTTCCTTGCTCATCTCCAGGCTGAACACGCAGACCGGCAGCTGGTGCAGCTGGGCCACGTTCTTGGCGATGTTGAGCACGATCGAGGTCTTGCCCATGGCGGGCCGTCCGGCAACGATGATCAGATCGCTGCGCTGCAGGCCCTGGGTGATGGCGTCGAGGTCGTAGAAGTTGACCGGGATGCCGGCGACGGCGGTGCCGAGGGAGCGGCTCTCGATCTCGTTGAAGGTGCTGGTGAGGATCTCGGCGGTGGGGGTGAGGCCGGCGGTGGGTTTCTCCTGGCTGATGGCGAAGATCTTCTGCTCGGCCTCATCGAGCACCTGCTCCATCGGCAGGCTCTGGTCGAAGCCGAGACGGATCACCTCGTTGGCGGAGCGGATCAGCTGGCGCCGCAGGTGCTTGTCCATCACCAGCCGGGCCACCTGGTCGATGGAGGCGGTGGAGAGGGTGCGCTCCACCAGCTCCACCAGCCGGGCACTGCCGCCCACCTTCTCCAGCTGGCCGGTGTCGGCGAGCCAGGCGGCCATGGCCGTGAGGTCGGTGGGCTTGCCCTGGCTGTGCAGCATCAGGGCGGTGCGGTAGATCTCGCGGTGGGCGCCGAGGTAGAAAGCCTCCGGCCGCAGCACGTCCGCGACCCGGCCGATGGCGTCGGGGTCGAGGAGGATGCCGCCGAGCACCGATTCCTCCGCCTCCAGGTTCTGGGGCGGAACCGAATCGGGCAGGGCCTCAAAGCCGGCCTGCTCGTCGCGCCTGGACGCCGGCCTCGGGCCGTCGGGCCGGGGTGGGTCGGAACCAGCCAGGGGCACGCTCACCATGGACAGGACTCCAGAACGCGACGGACCGGAGGAAATGCCGGATCGATCGGGATCGGGCGCCGGTGAGGACGATCACTCTGGCGCCCGGGGCGTAAAAGTTCGGTTCGCGGCTGGCCGATCAGTAGCTGACCACTTCCAGGTTGACGTCGGCGACGACCTCGGGGTGCAGCTTGACCTGCACCTTGTAGGAGCCGGTGCGGTGGATCTCGGGAACGGTGATGACGCGGCGATCCACTTCCTTCTTGGTGGCCGCCTCGATGGCCTCGGCCACATCACCGTTGGTGACGGTGCCGAACAGGACATCGTCGCCGCCGGTCTGCTTCTTGACGGTGAAGCGGCCGATGGTGTCGAGGGCGGTGCGGAAGGCGATCGCCTCGGCCTTCAGGGCCGCCTGGCGCTCCGCTTCCTTGGCCCGGCGGTGCTCCACCTGACGCAGCACCGCGGCAGTGACGGCCAGGGCCTTGCCGGTGGGAAGGAGGTAGTTACGGGCGTAACCGGGCGCGACATCCACCAGGTCCCCGTCTTTGCCCAGGGAAAGGATGTCCTCGCTCAGGACCACCTGCACACGCTTCTTGACCATGACAACGCCCCGGCTGAGCCATCTGAAATCCGATCGGCAAGCCTACGACATGGCCCTGGTGGGGGCTGCGGCCCGGGGCAGGCGGACCTGGGTGGCCAGGCCCAGGGCGCGCATCAGGCGGATGTGCTGCCAGGTGAGGTCGAACTGGCGGGGGCCGAAGCCATGGCGGGCCGAATGGGGATAGGCGTGGTGGTTGTTGTGCCAGCCCTCACCGAAGGTCAGCGCCGCCACCCAGGGGTTGTTCTTCGACTTGTCACCGCTGTCGTGGACGGCCTCGCCCCACATGTGGGTGGCCGAATTCACCAGCCAGGTGCACTGGTAGACGAGGACCAGGCGCAGGGGGATGCCCCACAGCACCAGGGCCCAGCCGCCGGCGCCGGTGACGGTGCCGATCCAGAACAGCAGCAGGCCCAGGGGCACCTGGAGCAGCAGGAAGCCCTTGTTCAGCCAGCGGTAGTAGGGGTCGGCGGCCAGGTCGCCGGTGAGCCGGGGCACGGCGGCCATGGCGGGAATCTCCTCGAACATCCAGGCCATGTGGGACCACCAGAAGCCCTTGTTGCTGTCGTGGTGATCCGCTTCCGTATCGGAGAACTTGTGGTGGTGGCGGTGCAGGCCCACCCAGTCGATGGGGCCGTGCTGGCAGCTGAGGGCGCCGCAGGTGGCGAAGAAACGCTCCAGCCACTGGGGCACCCGGAAGGAGCGGTGGCTGAGCAGGCGGTGGTAGCCGATCGTCACGCCCAGGCAGGCGGTGACCCAGTACATCACCAGCAGGGCAGCCACGGCCTCCAGGCTCCAGAAGCGGGGCAGCAGGGCCACCACCGCCAGGATGTGGATCAGCACCATGAAGCCGATCGTGCCCCAGCGGGTGCCCTTGGGGGAGACGCCGCGGGGCTCGCCGCGGCGCGGATCGTGCAGGGCCCGCGCCCGGACCAGGGCATCGGCCCCCTGGTTGATGGTGGCGGGACGGCGGGTGTGGCGGGCCCTGGTGCCGGCATCACGGCGGTTGCCGGATGGGGCGCCTGGCTGGATGCCGGGGCGGGAGAGGGGGGTGACGGCCATGAAGGACCGGGCTCCTGTTGAGTGATTACAATGGTAGCAATACGAATCCTGATCGAGTGGGATATCGAGACGAACTCGTATCTGGCCGCGTCGCCTTCGCCCACCTGATCCGCGTCTGGCATGAGCGCAACGGCTGGTCCCACCGGGTTCTGCCGATGCTGGCCGAGGCCCTCGACCTGGGTCGGGTGCACAACTCCCAGCTCTCGATGCTGCGCAACGGCAAGCTCGCCTCCCCGGGCCCTGAGGTGTTCCTGGCCCTGGGCAGCGTCAACCTGTGGCTCGATGCCCAGGCCCCCGGGGGCCGGCTGGAGCCGCTCCCGGCCCGCACCCTGCTGGCGGCCAACCCCGAGCTGTTCGAAGCCCTCAGCAGCTCGGCCCTGCCGGTGCGCGACGAGCAGCAGCGGGTGCTGGGGCCCGGGGCCCTGCTCGAGGTGTTCGTGGGCTTCCGCCAGCCGCCGGCCAGCTTCGATCTGCGCATCAGCGAGGCGGAGGCCGCGGGGCTCAGTGCCGCCCTGGCCCAGCTGCTCACCGCCGGCCGGCCCTGGCGCGACTGCCGCGACCGGCTGATGGCGGCCTATCCGGTGGCCAAGCGCCAGCGGCGGGAGCGCTTCGCCGAGGTGATCGCCGGCCAGCGCGACTACACGGCGGTGGAACTCGACGCCGAGCTGCCCGAGCTGCGGCGCACCCTGGCGGCCCTGGGGGCGGCGGGGGAGGAGGAGCTGGGCCCGGACCGCTTCCTGGAGCTGCTGCGGCAGCGGGCCCGGCGCCTGCAGGGGGACGGCTCCCACCAGGCCCCGGACGACCTGGCGGCCGCCATCCGCCGCGAGATCGGCACGGCGATCCCGGCGGCGGTGGAACCGGCCGAGCTCTGAGTCAGGCGCCGGCGCCCGCGTCGGCACGCCGGCCGAAGCCCGGGGCGATGCGCACCTTCCTGGCCAGGCCGAGGGCCCGCAGAGCGCGGATGTGCTGCCAGGTGATGTCGAACTCGAACCAGCGCAGTCCGTGGCGGGCCGAGTGGGGGTAGGCGTGGTGGTTGTTGTGCCAGCCCTCGCCGAAGGTCAGCAGGGCCACCCACCAGCAGTTGCGGGAGCGGTCCGGGCAGTCGAAATTGCGGTAGCCGAAGGCGTGGGTGGCGGAGTTCACCAGCCAGGTGACGTGATATACGAGCACCAGGCGCAGGGGGATGCCCCAGAGCACCAGCCCCAGGCCGCCGCCATGGACGCCCGCGGCGTTGCCATACCAGTACAGGGCGGCCCCAAGGGGCAGCTGCAGCAGCAGGAACCAGCGGTCCAGCCAGCGGTAGAAGGGGTCCTTCTCCATGTCGCCGGTGAAGCGGTGGATCTCGGTGAGGGCCGGGATCCTGTGCAGCATCCACTCGCTGTGGGCCCACCAGAGGCCGCGGGCGGCGTCGTGGTGGTCGTTGGGCTGGTCGGAGAAGAGGTGGTGGTGCCGGTGCAGGCCCACCCATTCGATCGGTCCGCTCTGGCAGGCCAGGGTGCCCATCAGCACCAGCAGCCGCTCCACCCAGCGGGGCGCCTCGAAGCCCCGGTGCGCCACCAGCCGGTGCAGCCCCAGGGTCACCCCCAGCACCGTGGCCCAGTAGAGGACCGCCAGCACGATCACCCCCTGGAGGCTCCAGAAGCGCGGCAGCAGGGCGAAGACGGCGCCCACATGGATGGCCAGCATGAAGCCGGTGGTGCCCGTCTTGAATTTGCGCTGGTTGGCCGGCAGGGGCGGCCGGGGTCCCTCCATGGCCGCCAGCAGCTGGGCCTTCTTGCGGGAATGGCTGGTGTCCTGCAGGGGCACCCGCACGGTCCGGGCGCTCTGGCCTGATCGGGAGGCTTCGGAACGTGCGACCAAGCGGTTCTCCGGTGGAAGGGCGGGGGGGCTCTGGGGCTCGGCTTCCCATCCTCACCCACGGCGACGATGGCAGAGTGACCCCTGCTGGTCCCAGGGCTTTGGAGCAGGTCTGTCCCGGCCCCACCGGCCCCACTGACACGGCGCACCCCGCCGACACCGTCGCCGCCGCCCTTGAGCGGCTGGCCCCGGTGGCCGCCCGCCGCACCGCCGCCGTACGGCCCCGCCTGGCGCGGGTGCTGGACGCCTTCGCCGCCGAACGCCTCGGCGTGCATCACTTCGCCTCGGTCAGCGGCTACGGCCACGGCGACCTGGGCCGGGAGGTGCTGGACCGGGTCTTCGCCCGGGTGCTGCAGGCCGAGGCGGCCGCCGTGCGGCTCCAGTTCGTCAGCGGCACCCACGCCATCACCGCCGCCCTGTTCGGGGTGCTGCGGCCCGGGGACCGGCTGCTGGCTCTCACCGGCCGTCCCTACGACACCCTTGAGGAGGTGATCGGCCTGCGGGGCACGGGCCAGGGGTCCCTGGCCGAGTTCGGCATCACCTACGACGAGCTGCCCCTCGGCGCCGATGGCGAGGTGGACGAGGCGGGCCTGGAGGACGCCCTGGCCCCCGAGACCCGGATGGTGCTGATCCAGCGCAGCTGCGGCTACAGCTGGCGCCCCTCCCTGCCTGTGGCCACGATCGGGCGCCTCTGTGAGCGGGTCAGGGCGCTGCGGCCCGACTGCGTCTGCTTCGTCGACAACTGCTATGGGGAGCTGGTGCAGGAGCTGGAACCCACCGCCGTGGGGGCCGACCTGATCGCCGGCTCCCTGATCAAGAACCTCGGCGGCACCATCGCCCCGACGGGGGGCTACGTGGCCGGCCGCCGCGACCTGGTGGACATGGCCTGCTGCCGGCTCACCGCCCCGGGCATCGGCAGCGAGGGCGGCACCGGTTTCGACCAGTACCGACTGCTGTTCCAGGGGCTGTTCCTGGCCCCCCAGATGGTGGCCGAGGCCCTGATCGGGGCCGATCTGGTGGCCGAGGTGTTCGCCGGTCTGGGCTATGCGGTGAACCCCGCCGCCGGCGCCGAGCGCAGCGATGTGATCCAGGCGGTCCGGCTCGGCCATTCCGAGCGGCTGATCGCCGTCTGCCGGGCGTTCCAGCGCAGCTCACCGGTGGGGGCCTACCTCGATCCGGTGCCGGCCCCCATGCCCGGCTATGCCAGCGATCTGGTGATGGCGGGCGGCACCTTCATCGACGGCAGCACCAGCGAGTTCTCCGCCGACGCGCCGCTGCGGGAACCCTGGGTGCTCTACGCCCAGGGCGGCACCCACCACGGCCATGTGGCCCTGGCCCTCGAGCGGGCCCTGGCGGCCCTGGCGTCCCTTGATGACATCGGGAAGGCCCCGGACTGCGCCGCTCGGTCAGACTGATGGCCGCTTCTCCGCATCGCACCGGCCTTGGCGCACTCCTTCCCCGACGACTGCCGCTATTCCGAGAGCCACGAATACGTGCGTCCGGAGGGTGATCTGGTGCGGCTCGGGATCAGTTCCTTCGCCGTCGACCAGCTGGGGGACATCGTCTTCGTCGAGCTGCCGGCGGTGGGGGCCGCCCTGGCGCGCGGCACGAGCTTCGGCAGCGTCGAGTCGGTCAAGGCGGTGGAGGATCTGATGGCTCCGGTGAGCGGCACCGTGGAGGCCCGCAACGAGGCCGTCCTGGCCAGCCCCGAGGAGCTCCAGAACGATCCCTACGGGGAGGGCTGGCTGCTGCTGGTGCGCCTGGGGGCCCCCGCTGAGCTCGACGACCTGATGGATGCCGGCACCTACGGGGCCAAGGTGCAGGCGGGCTGATTGTCCTTAGGATCCCGCCACCTCCACCCCGAACGCCCGTGTCCGCCTCCTTCCTGGTCCGGCATCTGGGTCCGGATCCCGAGGATCAGCAGCGGATGCTGGCGGAGCTCGGCCTCGGGTCCCTCGATCAGCTGGCGGCCGAGGTCGTTCCCGCCGACATCCTGCTGACGGCGGAGGAGGCCGAGGTCGGCCTGCCGCTGCCCTGCCCGGAGGCCCAGGCCCTGAAGGAGCTGGGGGCGCTGGCCTCCCGCAACCAGGTGCTGCGCAGCCTGATCGGCCTCGGCTACCACGGCACGGCGACGCCGGCCCTGATCCAGCGCCACGTGCTGGAAAACCCCTGCTGGTACACCGCCTACACCCCCTACCAGGCGGAGATCGCCCAGGGGCGGCTGGAGGCCCTCCTCAACTTCCAGACCCTGGTCAGCGAGCTGACCGGGCTGCCGATCGCCAACGCCTCCCTGCTGGATGAGGCCACCGCCGCCGCCGAGGCGATGGCGATGGCGACGGCAGTCACGACCCGCCCCAGCGCCCGCCGCTTCCTGGTCGACCGGGCCGTCCTGCCCCAGACCCTCGCCGTGCTCCACACCCGGGCCGAGCCCCTGGGGATCGTCATCGAGACCTTCGACGCCGAAGCCGCCGCCGCCAGCCCCGAGGCGGTGCTGGGCGAGGACGTCTTCGGCCTGCTGCTGCAGCTGCCCGGCGTCGAGGGCCGGCTCTGGGATCCTGCTCCGCTGCTGGCGGCGGCCCGCTCCGGCGCCGTGATCAGCACGGTGGCCGTGGACCCCCTGGCCCAGACCCTGCTGGCCCCGGTGGGTGAGCTGGGCGCCGACATCGCCGTCGGCAGCCTGCAGCGCTACGGCGTGCCGATGGGGTTCGGCGGCCCCCACGCCGCCTTCTTCGCCACCCGGGAGGACTTCAAGCGCCAGATCCCCGGTCGCCTGGTGGGCCAGTCGAAGGATGCGGAGGGGAACCCGGCCCTGCGCCTGGCCCTCCAGACTCGGGAGCAGCACATCCGGCGCGACAAGGCCACCAGCAACATCTGCACGGCCCAGGTGCTGCTCGCCGTGATGGCGAGCTTCTATGCGGTTCACCACGGCCCCGATGGCCTCGAGGCCATCGCCCGCCGCCTGCCGGTCCTGCGCCAGGGTCTGGTGCTCGGCCTGGACGCCCTGGGCCTGCCGGCCGATCCGGGGCCCGCCTTCGACACCGTGGTGGTGCGCACCGCCGCGGCCCCCGCCCTGCGCCAGCGGGCCGTGGCCGCCGGCTTCAACCTCCGCTGCGGGGTCCGGGGCGATGGCGGCGCGGCCGCCCTGGCCATCAGCCTCGATGAACTCTCCACGCCCGAGGAGCTGGCCGCCCTGCTGGCCGCTCTGGCGCCGGATGCCGCCGCCGCCGCCGCGGCCCAGGCGGCCCTGCGGGCCGGCCTGTCCACCCTGGAGGCCCGGCCCCTGGCGGAGCTGCTCGAGGGGGTGCCCCTTCGCCAGCGCCCCTGGCTGCGCCAGGAGGTGTTCCACCGCTATCGCAGCGAGACCGAACTGCTGCGCTACATCCAGCGCCTGGTGAGCAAGGACCTGTCGCTGGTCCACGGCATGATCCCCCTGGGCAGCTGCACGATGAAGCTCAACGCCGCGGCCGAGCTGGCCCCGGTGAGCTGGCCGGCCTTCGCCCAGATCCATCCCTTCGCCCCCGCCGACCAGACCGCCGGCTACGCCGCCCTGGTGGCGGATCTCGAGGCATGGCTTGGGGCGATCACCGGGTTTGCGGGGGTGTCCCTGCAGCCGAATGCCGGCTCCCAGGGGGAGTACGCCGGCCTGATGGTGATCCGGGCCTGGCACCGCAGCCGGGGCGAGGGCCATCGCCAGGTGTGCCTGATCCCCACCAGCGCCCACGGCACCAATCCGGCCAGCGCCGTGATGGCGGGCATGCGGGTGGTGGCGGTGGCCTGCGATGCCCAGGGCAACATCGACATCGCTGACCTGGAGGCCAAGGCCGCCGCCCACGCCGCCGACCTGGCGGCCCTGATGGTCACCTACCCCTCCACCCACGGGGTGTTCGAGACCGGCATCCGCCGCATCTGCCAGGTGGTCCATGACCGCGGCGGCCAGGTGTACCTCGACGGCGCCAACCTCAACGCCCAGGTGGGCCTCTGCAAGCCTGGCCTCTACGGCGCCGACGTCTGCCACCTCAACCTGCACAAGACCTTCTGCATCCCCCACGGCGGCGGCGGCCCCGGGGTGGGTCCGATCGGGGTGGCGGCCCACCTGGTGCCGTTCCTGCCCTCCCACCCCCTGGCCGTCGCCGCGGGCGACCGGGCCATCGGTCCGGTGTCGGCGGCGCCCCTGGGCAGCGCCGGCATCCTGCCGATCAGCTGGATGTACATCCGCATGATGGGGGGCCCGGGCCTGCGCACCGCCAGCCAGGTGGCCCTGCTGGCGGCCAACCTGATCGCCGAGCGCCTGGAGCCCCACTTCCCCGTGCTTTACCGGGGACGGGGCGGCCGGGTGGCCCACGAGTGCATCCTCGACCTGCGGCCCCTCAAGCGCAGCTGCGGCCTGGAGGTGGACGATCTGGCCAAGCGGCTGATGGACTACGGCTTCCATGCCCCCACCGTCAGCTGGCCCGTGGCCGGCACGGTGATGGTGGAGCCCACCGAGAGCGAGTCGCTGCCGGAGATCGACCGCTTCTGCGCGGCCATGGAGGGGATCCGCCGTGAGGCCTGGGCCATCGAGACCGGCGCCGCCGACCCCCTCGACAACCCGCTCAAACAGGCGCCCCACACCCTGGCGGCGGTCACCGCCGACCACTGGGATCGGGCCTACAGCCGCAGCGAGGCGGCCTTCCCCGCCGGGGAGAGTCAGCGGCAGGCCAAGTTCTGGCCGGCCGTCGCCCGCATCGACAACGCCTTCGGTGATCGGAACCTCGTCTGCACCTGCCCGAGCGTCGAGGAAGTGGCAATCCCGGAACTGGCCGCCTGAGTGTTCCGGCGGTACCTTTTCTCCCTGGGATGGCGCATCATTGCTGTGCCATCCCCACACGGCGATGGCAACCGCCTTTCATTGTCATGGGGTTCATGAACGGCAACGACAGTTCAGGCGGTGAGCCGGGCACGGGGATCCTTTCCCCGGATCTGCCGGAGGCCAGCCAGCGGGTGGACGGCACCAATGTGGTGCGGGTGCCCTTCGGGGTGCGCCGGGCCCGGCGCCGCCGCCCGGAGCGGCCCGACCACTGGGCCACCCTCGTGCTTCCCTTCCAGGCGGGCGGCGGCGGATCGCCCACGCCGCCCCACGCGGCCTAGGCCGGCGCCTCAGTAGGCGGCGCCGCTGCGGCGCTGGTGCACGGCCGTCGTGGCGGCCGCATCCAGCAGGTCGCCGCTGAGGGCCTCGGCGTACAGCAGCCAGTGGTCGCCGCATTCCATCCGCTGGCTGACCCGGGCCTCCAGCCAGGCCAGCGCCTCCGGCAGCAGGGGCTGGCCGCCGGGACTGGTCTCCAGCTCCAGCCCCGCCAGCCGGTCGGCCCCGGGGGGAAAGGGCTGCAGAAACCGCTTCATCGGGCCGCTCTCGCGCCCTGACGCCAGCACGTTGAGCGAGAAGGCGTCGCCCACGTGCAGCAGGCTCTCGATCGCCCGGTCCTTGGCCACGGCCACGGTGAAGCCGGGGGGGCTGAAGCTGGCCTGGCTCACCCAGCTGGCCACCATGGCCCCTCCGATGGCGTCGGCGCCGTCCCCCTTGCGGGCCAGCACCACGCACAGGGATCCCACCACCCGGCCCAGGGCCTGGATCGCCGGGTTGGTGCGACTCTCGCTGAGGCCACCGATGCTGCTGCGCCGCTGGGCCTGGCGGTGCTGCTGGCGCAGGCGCCGGCCCAGGGCGGTGCCCGTTTCCTCCAGGGTCCGCAGGGTGGCCAGATCCGGGCTGAACTTCACCCGGATCGGCTCGAAGGCGAACTGGAAGCCGCCGTCACGGAGCTTGGCTTCGAGCAGGTCGATGGCCTCGCCGCTCCAGCCGAAGCTGCCGAACACCCCCACCGGCTTGGCCCGGTCGCCTTCGGCCAGCACGGTGCCGAGGGCCGAGACGATCGGCGTGGGGGCATGGCCGCCGAGGGTGGGGGAGCCGATCAGCAGGGCGTCGCAGGAGTGGATGGCCTCCAGCAGCTGCTCGGCGGGCGCGAATTCACAGTTGATGCTCTCCACCCGCACGCCGCTGCGCGCCACCCCCTGGGAGAGGGCGTCGGCGATGGCGGCGGTGTTGCCGTAGGCGCTCGCGTACAGCAGCGCCACCGACAGGCTGGCCTTCTCCTGGCTCTCCCCCCAGCGGCGGTAGTCGGCCAGCAGGCTGCGCCAGCTCTGGGCGATGGCCGGCCCGTGGCCCGGCGCGATCGTGCGGATCGGCAGTTCGTCCAGCCGGTCGACCACCGTCTCCACCTGGCGGGCCATCGGCGCCATCAGGCAGTCGAAGTAGTAGCGGCGGTCCTCCTCGGTGCTGCTGCGGTTCGCCTCGGCGAAGTCCTCGGTGCAGAGGTGGGCGGCGAAGAACTTGCCGCTCATCAGCAGCCCCGTGGTGGCCTCGAAGGCGATCAGGCCGCCCGGCCAGCGGGGGGTGGGGGTGGGCAGCAGGGTCAGGACATGGCCGTCGGCGAGGGTGCGGCTCGTCTCCTGCTTGACCACCTCGATCGTCGGCAGGGGCACGGCGTCGGCGGGGGCGGCGGCCTCACCCCCCGGGCCGGGCCGCTGCTGCTCCCAGAGTTCGGCGAGCACCTGGGCGCCCGGGTTGGAGGCCACCAGCACCGTGGCCGGCCAGCCCGTCGCCAGCTGCTTCAGCAGGGCGACCCGGTTGGGGTTGACGTGGCCCACCACCACCTTGAGGGGGGCGTCGGCCGGCACCAGCAGGGCCAGTTGCTCCAGGAAGGGGGCGGCGAAGGAGGCCCCCGGCGGGTGCACCAGCACCGGGGCCCCGCCGGAGGCGCCCTGCTGGAAGAGGAAGCTGTTGGCGGTGGTGCCCCGCTCGAGGCCGTACTCGACTTCGAAGCGCAGGCGCCTGGGGCTGAGGCCGCGCAAGCAGAGCAGGCCGGGTTCCACCGGCAGGGTGATGACGCGCCGATCGGAGGCGGATGGGGAGGAGGTCATCAGTAGTGGTTGCCCACCTTGCGGTGATGCACCGCCGTGGCGGCGGTGGTGTCGGCCACGTTCCCTTCTTCCACCACCGCGTAGATGATCCAGTGATCCGGGCCCTCCATGCGCTGGGTCACCCGGCAGCCGAGGTAGGCCAGGGCATCCCCGAGGACGGGACCGCCGGCGGCCACGCCCTCAAGCACGTTCACGCCGGCGAAGCGGTCGGCCCCCGGCGGGAAGCGGCGCAGGAAGTGGCGCAGCAGGGGCTGGTGGTTGTCCTCCCGCAGGACGTTGAGCACGAAGCGGTCGTCCACCTGCATCAGGGCCTCGATGGCCCGGTCCTTGGCGACCGCCACGGTGAGCCCCGGCGGATCGAAGCTCGCCTGGCTGACCCAGCTGGCCACCATGGCGCCGCTGCGGCTGCCTGCTTCGTCGTCCTGGCGGGCCGTGACGATGTACAGGCCGCCGCTGAGGCGCCCCAGGGCCTTGTCCAGGTCGCCGTCGATGGCCTTCATGGCGGCGATGGTCTTCTCCTTGGTGAGCAGCTGGCCCAGGTCGGTGCCGGCCTCCTCGCAGCGCTGGTAGTCGGCGCCGCCGGGGACCTGGCGGATGCGCAGGGGCTCGAACGCCCATTTCTGCCCCAGGTTGCGCAGCTGGCCGGCCAGGGTGTCGATCGGTTCGTCGTTGCCGCCGAAGGCGTCGTAGCAGCCCACCCACTGCTTGGGCTGGAGGGCGGCCAGCAGGGTGCCGATGGCCGTCTGCAGCTCGGCATCGGGGGCGGCGGGCCAGGTGGGAACCACCACGGCGCTGGCCTCACCGATCAGGGCGGCGAGCTCCTGGGGATCGGTGGCGCGCAGGTCGACGAGCTGCACCTGGCCGGAGGCCTTGCCCACCCCCCGGGCGATGGCCTGGCTGAGACGGTCGCAGAAGCCGTACTGGCTCAGATAGCAGACGGCCGCGTAGGCCTCGCCGGCGCTGCGCTGGCCGCTCCAGTCGCGGTAGTCGCCCAGCCAGAGGGGCAGGTGCTCCCGCAGCAGGGGGCCGTGGCCGACGGCGATCGTGGTGATCTCCGGCAGCCCGTCCATGCGTTTGAGCGCCTGCAGCACGCTGCGGGCGTTGGGGGCCATCAGGCAGTCGTAGTAGAAGCGGAAGTCCGGGGCGATGGCGCCGGGGTCGACATCGAACAGGTCGTCGGAGCAGTAGTGGAGGCCGAAGGCATCGCAGGTGTAGAGGATGCCGGTGCCGTGGTCGAAGGAGAAGATCGTGTCGGGCCAGTGCAGGTTGGGGGCACTGAGGAAGCTGAAGCGATGCGCCACGCCGCTCTCGGGATGGACGCCCAGGTCGAGCTCGTCGCCGCTCTTCACGGCCCGGCTGCGGAACGGCCGGTGCACCTGGTCCTGGAGGAACTGGATCGCCACCTTGGAGCCGACGATCTCGATGTCCGGGTGGCGGTCGATCAGATCACCGATCAGGCCGGAATGGTCCGGTTCGGTGTGGGAGACGATCAGATGATCGATCGCCGTGGGGTCGATCAGACCCTCCAGCAGGGGTAACCAGGTGTCGCGGAACTTGGCGTGGCTGGTGTCCACCAGGGCGGTGCGCTCGCCCCGCACCAGGAAGGCGTTGTAGGTGGTGCCGTTGCGCAGGCCGAACTCGATGTCGAAGCGGCTGCGGTCCCAGTCGAGGGAGCGGATCGCCGTGGTGTCGGCCGCGATCGGCTCGCACTGCAGGCTGAGCCGGGAGGGCGCGGCCTCCGGCCCAGCCTGCAGGGTGGTCGGGGCGCTGGCGGTGCTGCTGCTCATGGGGTCAGACTCCTTCCGCAGACGTGTGACTGTAGGCAGGGCAGAAGGCTTTTCGGTCTGTTAGACCAACCGCGGGTATCCCGCAGAACCCTGGAACAATGGTCAGGAATAGTCCGCGGACGAGAGGATAAATGGCCACCGGAGACCTGGAACGGTTTCGGGAGGCCTTTCGACGCCTGGAGAAGCGCCTGGAGGAAGCCTCCCGTTCCGACCGTTTCAAGCCTCCGACGGGTCTGGCCACGGCCCGCCTCCATTTCGCCTCGCGGCAACCCTCCGAAGGGGTGTTCGCCGAGGTGCTCGACCTGAGCGCCGATGGCCTGAAGATCGCCATCGAGGCCGGCCACCAGCCGACCGTGGGCCATCCCTGCAACGTGGTGGTGGGGGACGGTGAAGGAGAGACCTACGACCTGAGGGGCACGATCCGGTGGATCGAGGCCACCAGCTACATCTCGGTGATCGGCCTCTCCCTCGACTCCGCGGAGCGCCTCGAGGACTGAGGGCCTCGGGGCTCAGTCGGCCACTTTCACGCTGACGGTGGTCAGGGACTGGGCCTTGGGCGCCGTCACCGTCAGCAGGCCATCGCGGTAGTGGGCTTCGAGGGCGTCCCGCTGGATGCCGCCGGGGAAGCGGAAGCTGCGGCTCCAGGTGCCGTAGCGGAACTCACTGAGCAGCGGCGCCCGACGGCGGGCTTCCGCGGCCGGGGTTTCGCCGTTGCCGTCCTCGGGGCTGGCGGCGGCGGTGGCGGCCGACGGCTGGCAGCGGCGCTCGGCACTGATGATCAGGGAGCGGTCCGTGGCCTTGACGTCAATGGAGGCGCGGTCGACGCCGGGCAGCTCCAGGGCGATGGTGTAGGTGTCCTCGGTTTCGTGGATCTCGGCGGCGGGAACACGCTCGGCCGTCTGCAGCTGTTGCTCCAGCCGGTCGAAGAGATCGAAGGGGGAGGGATGAAGCGTGCGCATGGTTGGTGCTTCCGAAGGGAGCGACGGGGATGGTCGGGTGAGGAACCACCCGCCCGATCAATGTGCCCGCCTTGCCCGGGGACATCGAGGGGGAGAACCGACGGCCCAGGTTCGGTCCCCCGGACCGGGTTCGGCCCCTACGCCAGCGGGGGCGGAGAACCGGAACGGGGGGGCTCCAGCCACCACCAGCGGCCGAAGGCGGCCGCCTGGCCGCAGGGCCGGCCGCCGGACTCCCGCAGGGTCCACAGCCGGGCGTTCTCGATGCGGAAGCGGCGCCCGCCGCTGTCGATGCGGATGCCCCCGTAGCCCTCGAGCGCCTGGCAGCGGCGGGCCCGCTCCAGGGCCAGGGCCCGGCTCTGCCGTTCGGCCGGCTCCGCCGTGAGCCGCGAGGGCAGGCCCACCATCGCGCCCCAGGAGCGGCGCCACAGCACCAGGGCGGCCCGGTTGGCGTAGATCAGCCGGGGATCGGCACCGCCGTCATGGGCCAGGACGACGGTGGCGGCCACGAACAGTTCCTGGGCCGCCTGCAGCGGCGAGCGCTCGACCGCGACGCCGGCGAGCAGGGGCCGGCCGAACGCCAGCCGGTGGCCTTCGAGGAGCCGGCCGGCGGTGGCGATGGCGTCCTGGCTCAGCCAGGGGGGTGGTTCCGGGGTTGGGGGAATGCCGGTGACCTCAGCGCCGCGAATCGTCGTCGTCGGGCATCATCATCCGCATGGCCGCATCCAGTTCCGGCGGGGCCTGATGCCGCCGGCTGGCGAACGAGGAGAGCAGCCGCCCGGAGAGCACGTTCTGGAGCAGGGTGGGCTGGGCGGCGAAGCGCTTGCCGATCGCCGCGAAACTGCAGAAGAGCAGCACGGCGGCCAGCACGTTCCTGGCCAGCTGCACGAACCAGTCGTTGAGCCGCCTCATGCCCAGGGCATCGGCGCTGTTCTGGTAGCGCTTGATGAAGGGATTGAGGTCGTTGCTCAGCCGGGTCTTGACGGCGTCCAGGGGCAGGTCGATGGAGGGGGGGAGGTTGGGGGCCTGGCCGGGCAGCAGGCGCATGGCCCGGAGGATGTCGTCGTAGGAGCGGGCGGCCTCGATGGCCCGGGTGGTGGCGATGTAGGCGTTCAGTTCGCGGGTGTCGTTGGCCCTGAACTGGCGCAGCAGGCTGATGCCGCTGTAGATCTGCACGGGGATCAGCAGCAGGAAGCCGAAGGCGACCCAGAAGCTGAGGCGCCGCATCAGCACCACACGGCCCTCGATCGTCCTCGCGTGGGGATCGATGAGCCTGGCGAGCAGCATCAGCACCGCGCCGACCATGGCGATGGCACCGGAGGCGAGCAGCTTGTCGCCCACCGCCTGGAGCCAGAGGGGATCGATCAGGCGCACCGGCCAGGCGGCGGCCGCCAGCCCCACCAGGAACAGGACGAACAGCAGGATCGCCCCCCATTGGAGGGCCATGGCGACCTCCTCGCCATAGTTTTCGCTGAAGGGCCGCTCCGCGCCCGCCCGCGGGTGGTGTTCCGGATGGCGATCGGCCGTGGGCTGGGGGTCGGCGTGGGGGCTCATGGGAAGGGACGGGCTGCGGTGGAGCGGCTCTGGCCTGAGGGGAGGAGGGGCTCAGGTTGATCGATGGGGGTGCCGATGGCCAGGGGGCACCGAAAAAAAAGCCCGGCACGGGGCCGGGCGCTGAGGTCTGCCGGCGGGAGCCGATCAGCCTTTGTGGAAGTTGGCGGTGTTGATGCGGCGGCGCAGCTTGCGGGAGAACCCGAAGGCGGCGGCGGCACCCAGCACGGGCAGGGGGCCGGGCACCGAATCCTCGGGACTGGGACCCACTTCGCGGATCAGCTTGGTGGTGATGGCGGCTTCGAAGGCGTCGAAGTCGGCAGCGGTCTGGACGAAGCCGGCCCTGGTGGGGCCGTTGGCGGGTGTCGCCACATTGGCCGTCAGGAAGCCGCTGGCGCCGGCACCGACACCCAGGCCGTTGATGATGATGCCGCTGGCGACTGCCTGCGCCCTGCGGGTCTGGGCACACTGGGCCTCGTTCACGTTCCCCGGGCAGGCCTCGACATTGCCCACGCCATCGGTGGAGATGTCGATCACCCGGCCGTTCTCGCGGGTGGTCACGAAATCATTCGTGTTGATGGCATTGATGGCGGCCAGCATGCCGCAGTCGATGCAGGTGGTGGTACCGATGCCATTCTGACGGCCCATGCCCTGGAGGGCGGTGATGAAGCTGTTCAGGGAGGTGCCGCCATTGATACCGTCCGTGGTGAGGTCGGTGATGTGCTTCCAGTCGATGGCGAGGGTGGGAGCGGCCACCTGGGACCACTGGCCGACGGCGATGGCCAGGCCACCGCGTCCGAAGGCGAACGTTTCGGCGATTTTCGCCTGGACGGCGGCGTCCTGGAAGGCGCTCACGTAGCCGCCCTTGTACAGAGCGAATTCGCTGTTGTCGATGCTGCCGGAGACATCCAGCGACAGGAACAGCTCCTGGAAGACGTCAGTGACGGCGTGGGCCGGCTGGGAGGTGCCGAACAGGCCGATGGCGACGGCCGCGGCGGCCGCTCCTCCCCGGAGCAGGGGCTTGAGGGTGGATCTCATGGCGGATGGGATGGGGGGACGGTGTGGTGCTCCGGATGAGCGGAGCCTGCCTGAGGACAGACAGTGCACAGGGCCTCCAGGGAGGTGAGCGACCAACGCCCGAACCTTAGCAGCGAGTGATAGAACACTCACCCAACCGCCATAAATTTAACAACGCCTTAATTCACCCCTGGCTCGGGCCGTCCCCTCAGGCTTCGGTGTCGTTGCCGGTGGCCATGGCCCGCAGCATCGCCTGCTGGGCCATGGCCGTTCCGTGGTCCTTGAGCCGGTCGAGGAAGAGCCGGTTGGCCTCCGGGAAGCGCGGTTCCTCCGCCAGGGGCAGGGGGCCGGCGCCATCGAGGCCCGATTCCCCCTCCATGGCCGGGGTGATCACCACCAGATCGGGGTCGAGCGGGGCGCCGTAGCGCCACCAGCGGGCCGGGTCGGCGATGGCGGGGTGGATCGGGTGGGGGGCGTGCTCCAGGGGGGCCGCCACCCCCTCCCGGCGGCGCTTGGCCAGGTCGCCCAGCAGCTGGCTGCGGGTGCGGCCCCGCAGCTGGAAGAGCACGAAGGGGTCCTCGCTGAAGCGGTCCCCCATCAGGTAGTAGACGGCGCTGATGTGCTTGCAGGGGTTGGCCTTGTCGGGGCAGCTGCACTCGCTGCGCACCTCCTGGAGCTTGAAGGGGAACAGGCGCTTGCCGCTGGCGGCGAAGGCCCGCTCGATGTCGGCGGGCATGATCCCCGCCAGCAGCTGGGCCGACCAGCGGGCCTTCTGGCTCAGGGCCTCCAGCACATAGCCCCAGTCCTCGTCGTTGAGCACGTCGAGCCAGAGCTTCACCTTGTAGGGATCCGGGTCGGTGCCCTGCACGCGGGCGTGGACCCGGCGCCCCTCGAAGCGGATCGAGACGACATTGCCCTCCCGGGCGTAGGTCCAGGCGCGCTCCAGGCGCTTCTTGAACCGGTAGGAGTGGATCAGCTCCATCCACTGCTCCACCCACCAGGGCTGCTGCCCCAGGCCCTGCTGGCCCAGCTGGGTGGTGATGGCGCCGGAGGCGCCGGGGAAGGAGCTGGTCATGCCGCCGGCCTCACGCCGCCCATCCTGACGCCTGCCGGACCCACTGGCCTAGGTTGTCCCGACGCAGGGCGTGGAGTCCTTGAATCGCATCACGTTCGGCGCCGGCGACGGTTTTCACAGTCTTCTGAGGGCAAGGGTTCACGACCACTTCGAGACCACCGGGCAGGAACGGCGCGATTCGCTGGCCATGGTGCTCAAATCGGTGGTCATCCTGGCCTGGTTCGCCCTCACCTACGGGCTGCTGGTCTTCCGGGCCGACAGCGGCCCGGTGGCGATCCTGCTGTCGGCCGTTCTGGGCCTGGCGATCGCCGCCATCGGTTTCAACATCCAGCACGACGGGGGCCACGGGGCCTACTCCCGCCATCGCTGGATCAACAGGGCCGCCGCCATGACCCTGGATCTGCTCGGCGGCAGTTCCCTGATCTGGGCCCACAAGCACAACGGGCTGCATCACACCTTCACCAACATCGCCGGCCACGATGACGACATCAACCTCGGCCTGATCGGCCGGCTCTCCCCCCATCAGCCCCACCGCTGGTGGCACCGCTGGCAGCACCTCTATCTCTGGCCCCTCTACGGAATGCTGCCCATCAAGTGGCAGTTCTTCGATGACTTCGCCGATCTGGCCGCCCGCGGCCGCGGTGACCACTCCCTGCCCCGCCTGGGCCTCGCCGACTGGCTGGTGTTCCTGGCCGGCAAGGCCATCTTCTTCTCCCTGGCGTTCGCCATCCCCCTGCAGTTCCACCCCATCGGTGCGGTGATCGCCTGCTACGTGGTGACGGCGATGGTGCAGGGCCTCGTGCTCAGCGTGGTGTTTCAGCTGGCCCACTGCGTGGAGGAGGCCGATTTCCCCATGGCCGACCCCACCAGCCCGGCCATGGGTCCCTGGGCCGGCCATCAGCTGGCCACCACCGTGGATTTCAGCCGCTCCAACGGCCTGCTGACCTGGCTGCTGGGCGGCCTCAACTTCCAGGTGGAGCATCACCTGTTCCCCCAGATCTGCCACGTGCACTACCCGCAGATCTCCGCCATCGTCGAGCAGACCTGCCGCGACTGCCAGGTCCCCTTCCGCACCCACCCGTCCTTCCTGGCCGGTGTGGCCTCCCACTACCGCTGGCTGCGCCGCATGGGCCAGCCCCCCGCGCCGGCCGCCCTGCCCCTGCTGCTGCCCGTGATCGGGGAGACGGCGGAGCTCGCCCAGCCTGGCGACGTGAGCCTCGCCCGCCGCTGAGGCCACGCTCGGTCCAGCCCGTTCAGCTCTCCTCCAGGGCCACCAGATCCCTCAGCTGGCCCACCTCCAGGCCACCGAGCCACTCCTCACCGCTGCCGACGATGTCGGCGGCCAGCCTGGATTTCTCCTCGATCATCCGATCGATCTTCTCCTCCACCGAGCCGCTGGTGATGAACTTGTGCACCAGCACGCGGCTGGTCTGGCCGATCCGGTAGGCCCGGTCGGTGGCCTGGTTCTCCACGGCGGGGTTCCACCAGCGGTCGATGTGGAACACGTGGCTGGCCCGGGTGAGGTTGAGGCCCACACCCCCGGCCTTGAGCGAGAGCAGGAACAGCTGGGGGCCGCGGGGATCCTCCTGGAAGCGGTCCACCATCGCCTGCCGGTCGGTCTTGCTGCTGCCGCCGTGCAGGAAGGGCACGTCCTGGCGCCAGCGCTGCTCCAGGTAGACCTTGAGCAGGTGGCCCCATTCGGCGAACTGGGTGAAGAGCAGGGCCCGGTCGCCCGCCTCGATCACCTCCTCGAGGATCTCCTCCAGCCGCAGCAGCTTGGCGCTGCGGCCGGCGAAGCCGTTGTCGACCGCGCTCTCCTTGAGGGCCAGGGCCGGATGGTTGCAGATCTGCTTGAGCCGGGTGAGCAGGGCCAGCACCTGGCCGTGACGCTGGCCCAGGGGGGCGCGGGCGATGGCCTCGAGGCTCTCGTCGACGGTCTTGCGGTAGAGCTTCGTCTGCTCCGCCGACAGGCCCACCCATTCGCGCAGCTCCACCTTCTCCGGCAGGTCGGAGATGATCGAGCGGTCGGTCTTGAGGCGCCGCAGGATGAACGGCCCGACCCGGGCCTTGAGATCCCGCAGGGAACTCATGTCGCCGTAGCGCTCGATCGGCAGCCGGTAGCGCTGGCGGAAGAAGCCCTCCTCCCCCAGCACCCGCGGATTGAGGAAGTCCATCAGCGCCCACAGCTCGCTCACCCGGTTCTCGACGGGGGTGCCGGTGAGGGCGATGCGGAAGCGGCCCTGCTTGCCGGGACGCGCCAGGTCGCGGGCCGCCTGGCTCTGCTTGGCCGCCGGGTTCTTGATCGCCTGGGCCTCGTCGATCACCACGCCCTGCCAGTCGATGCTCTCCAGCAGCTCGCTGTCGCGCTGCAGCAGCCCGTAGCTGGTGAGCACCAGATCCACCCCGTCGAGGGCCTTGGCCAGCTTGTCGGGGGTGGACGGCCTGCGGGGACCGTAGTGCTCCCGCACCTCCAGATCCGGCGTGAAGGCCGCCGCCTCCCGCTTCCAGTTGGTGAGCACCGAGGTGGGGGCCACCAGCAGGACGGGGCGCTTCAGCTCCTGCTCCACCTTGAGGTGCTGCAGGAAGGCCAGCAGCTGGACCGTCTTGCCCAGGCCCATGTCGTCCGCCAGGCAGGCCCCCTGGTCGAAGCGGTGCAGGAAGGCCAGCCAGCCCAGGCCCCGCTCCTGGTAGGGCCGCAGCTGGCCGGCGAAGCCCTCCGGCGCCGGCAGGGGATCGGGGGCCTTCTGCTGGTGGTACTGCTCCAGGACGGCGTGTAGCCGGGGCTTGGCGGTGAACTGATGCACCGGCAGCCGCATCAGGGTGTCGCCGTCGCTCGCTGTGAGCCGCAGGGCATCGTCGAGGCTGAGGTTGGGTCCGGCGGCGCAGAAGCGCTCGGCGTTCCTGAGATCGCTGGGCCGCAGCTCGATCCAGGCCCCCTTGTGCTGCACCAGAGGACTGCGCTTGGCGGAGAGGCGCTGCAGGTCCTTGAGGGTGAGCGTCACCCCGCCGATCATCAGTTCCCATTTCCACTCGAGGCTTTCCCCCAGGGAGAAGCCGCGGGAACGCTCGGGCAGCTCGGCCTCGATGGAGAGGCCCAGCCGGCTGGCCAGTCCGCCGCTGAGGCTGGCCGGCAGCACCACCCCCACCCCCACGTCGCGCAACTGGACGGCGGCGGTGCGCACCAGCACGAAGGCCTCCGCCGGGGTGAGCTGCATCGTTTCCGGCGCCGCCGCATCGAGGCCCCGCCCGATCGGTTCGAACACCTGCAGAGCCCGGCCCATCCCCTCCAGCAGCAGCTGGCCCGGCTCGGCCACCTCCACTTCCCCCAGTTGGAGCCGGCCGTCGCCCGCATTCCAGACCGTGCGGGCCGGCACCCGCAGGCTGGGATCGGCCTCCGCCTGCAGGGAGAAGCGCAGCTCCCAGAGCTCCTCGCCCTCTTCGGGGGTGAACAGTTCCAGGCAGGCGCGGGCGGGGGCGACGCGCCCCGCCACCGCCTCGCGCCAGTGGTGGGTGGCCACCGCCAGCCGCTCCCGCTCCTCCTCGTCCAGTTCCAGCCGGCCGGGGCCGGGGCCGAGGGCCTTCTGCCAGGCCACCAGCAGGGGATCGAGTCCGTCGGTGGGGGGTCGGAAGCCGGCGCGCAGCTGGCCGTCGAGCAGGGCCTCCAGCAGGCTGGCCACCCGCAGCCGGCCGCTGCCGGGTCGGCGGCAGGCCAGACCCCCCTCCCCAGGGGCTCCGGGGGCCATGGCGCAGGTGGCCACCTGGGGCAGCCGGATGGCCAGTTCCTCCAGCCGGCGCCGGTCCCCTTCCCGGTTCAGCAGGGGCAGCCAGCGGGCCCGCTCCTCCTCCACCTGGGGCAGCCAGCGGCCGCGGGCGATCAGGCTCAGGGCCCAGCGCTGCAGATGGCTCCACCAGCGCAGATCGTCGGCCAGGCCGGGATCGTCGCCGGAGAGGGGCAGGCCGGCCAGCCATTCGCCCGCCCCCGCCGGATCGAGGGCCAGACCCTCCACCCGCCAGGGCCACCACTGCACCTCCTTCGGGATCGGTTCGCCCGCCTGCAGCGGCAGACCGCTCCAGGCCGCCAGACCCTCGCTGGCTGCCTTGCGGCGGCCCCGGGCCCCCTGGCTGCGGCTGGGCAGGGTGAGCTGGGCCTCCGCCGGCCGGAAGGCCTCCGACCAGAGGCCATGGTCATCCAGCCAGGCGCCCAGATCGTCGACGCTGAGCGAGAGGGGATGGTCGGGAACGGTGCGCAGCGGCGCCACCGGCGTCGCGACCCTCCAGGTGTCGGCCCAGAGCAGCAGCCGGCCCCCGGGCCCTTCCGGCGGAAACAGCCAGGTGGCATGGAGCAGGCTCATGGCCGCAGGGCCGGCAGGAGGCGCTGGGCGGCCTGCAGCAGCAGGGCGCTGCCGATCAGGGGCAGCCAGAGCGGCAGCCAGCCGCGCAGCAGCTCGAGGATCCCGCTGATCGCCCCACTGGCCAGGGGCTGGTGCAGCAGGGAATGGATCGCCGGGACCGGCAGGGCCAGGGGGGTGACCGCCACGGGCCCACCGAGGCTGCGGATGCCGCAGACCGCCCCCACCAGGCCGGCGGCCAGATGGTCGTCATCCGGATCGACACGCTGGAGGTGGAAGGCCAGCAGGCCGTAGAAGAAGCCGCAGCCCGCCGATCGCAGCCCGCTCTCCAGGCCGGCCGGCAGGCCGATCAGGGCGGCGGCGAGTCCGCCCAGCAGCGCCCACGACAGGGACTGCAGCCGCAGACGGGCACGGGAATCGTCGGACGCCTGGGTCAACGGCAAGGCCATGGCGATGGCCCGATCATGCCTGGCCACCGGCAGGCTTACATTATTCATTGGTGCTGCCCCACCCAGCAGGGCAACCAGCACAACCCCTTCTCCGCGCCCCCACCCAGCCCCTTTCGCCCGGCCCCTCCGGTACGAACCGACGCCTGCGGGCCCCAGGCCCTGCCCGCCATTGCCCTCACGGGGTTCCGGTGTTTCCCTGGCCCAGTCACGCGTTCCTGCTGCCGGGCAGGACACCGACCCCACCACGGTTGGCCACCCCCTTGAGCGCCGCCCATCCGCCACCGCACGCCTCCGACGCCCACCAGGCCCGGCGCGCGCTGCCGGAGATGCTCCAGATCGCCACCGCCATCAGCGGGGCGCTCAACCTGCCGGCCCTGCTGCGGCAGATCCTCTCCAGCTCCAGGGATCTCACCTTGAGCGATGCCGGCAGCATCTACCTGGTGGAGGAGGAGAAGGGGGAGAAGCGGCTCTGGTTCACCGCCTTCCAGAACAGCTCCCTGGCCGCCGGCGACACCGGCATCGACGCCAGCCTGCTGGACGTGCGCTTCCCGATCACCCCTGAGCGGCTGGTGGGCTGGACGGCCCTGCACGGCGAGGTGCTCAACCTGCCCGACGTCTACGCGATTCCCGCCGACCGCCCCTACCGCTTCGACGCCGAACTGGATCGCCGCATGGGCTACCGGGCGGTCTCGATGCTGGTGGTGCCGCTGCGGACCATGGCCGGGGAGGTGGTCGGGGTGATGCAGCTGATCAACCGCAAACGGGAGGCGGGCTCGGTGCTCACCCCTGAGACGGCCGCCGCGCTCGTCCGCCCCTACGACGCCGGCGACCAGCAGCTGATCGAGGCCCTGGCCGCCCTGGCGGCCGTCTGCGTCGAGCGCACCCAGGCGCTGGAGGGGCAGCAGCGGCAGATCGATTCGATGATCGCCCTGCTGGCGGGAGCGATCGATGCCCGCAGTTCCCACACCGGCCGCCACTGTTCCCGGGTGCCGGAGCTGGCCCTGTTGCTGGCGGAGGCGGCGGAGGCCACCGAGGCGGGGCCCCTGGCCGCTTTCCGCTTCCAGGGGGAAGCCGAACGCCGGGAGTTCCGCACGGCGGCGTGGCTGCACGACTGCGGCAAGATCGTGACCCCCGAGGCGGTGGTGGAGAAGGCCACCAAGCTGGACGCCCCCGTCAACCGGCTGCACGAGATCCGCACCCGCTTCGAGGTGCTGCTCCGGGACGGGCGCATCGCCCTGCTGGAGGGTCTGCTGGCGGGCGGTGATCCGGAGGCCCTGCAGCGGGACTACGCCCGGCTGGAGCAGGAGCTGCAGGCGGATTTCGCCTGCGTGGCCCGCTGCAACCTGGGCAGCGAAGGCACCGACCCGGAGGATCTCGCCCAGCTCCGGCGGCTGGCGGAACGCACCTGGTGGCGCCACTTCGACGACAGGATCGGCCTGGGCTGGGAGGAGCAGGCCCGCTATGGCGGGCCGTCGCCGCCCCTGCCCGCCCGGGAGACCCTGCTCAGCGACGCCCCCCAGCACCGCATCCCCCGGCCGGCCGAGGAGGTGCCGGAAGCCCGCTGGGGCTTCAACCTGGCGGTGCCGGAGCTGCTCTACAACCGCGGCGAGCTCCACAACCTCTCGGTGGCCAGGGGCACCCTGACCCCGGAGGAGATCTACAAGATCCGCGAGCACATGATCCACACGATCGTGATGCTGGAGAGCATGGCCTTTCCCCCCTCCCTGGCTCGCGTGGCGGAGATTGCGGGGGGGCACCACGAAACCCTCGACGGCCGCGGCTACCCCCGGGGGCTGGGGGCGGAACAGCTGTCGATCCCGGCCCGGATCCTGGCCATCGCCGACATCTTCGAGGCCCTGACCGCCGCCGATCGGCCTTACAAGCAGGGGATGCCCCTGTCCCAGTCCCTGGCGATCCTGGCCGGCCTGCGGGACCGCGGCCGCATCGATGCGGACCTGTTCGAACTGTTCCTGCGATCCGGGGTGTACCTCACCTACGCGGAGCGCTTCATGGCCATCGCCCAGATCGATGCGGTCGATCTGGACGCCCTGCTGGGGCCCCAGGCCTGATCATCCAAACGTCATCCTGGAGCTGCCGGGCGAGCCTCCAGCTGCTGCTGATGGAGCACGACTGAGGCCGCCGGGGCGACTCCGGGCCCCCGCGCTGGGCGATCATGCCTGTCCCAGGACCTCTCCCTGCGTTGTCGTGATGGCTGCCGATTCCACCCGCCCCAGGCCCCGCAGCGGAGCCGAGATCCGGGAGGCCTTCCTGGCGTTCTACGAGCAGCGGGGGCACCGGCGGATGGCCAGCGCCTCCCTGGTGCCCGACGACCCGACGGTGCTGCTCACCATCGCCGGCATGCTGCCGTTCAAGCCGGTGTTCCTCGGCCAGGCCGCGCCGCCGGCCCCCCGGGCCACCAGCAGCCAGAAGTGCATCCGCACCAACGACATCGAGAACGTGGGCCGCACGGCCCGGCACCACACCTTCTTCGAGATGCTGGGGAACTTCTCCTTCGGCGACTATTTCAAGGAGGAGGCGATCGCCTGGGCCTGGGAGCTCACCACCGAGGTGTTCGGCCTCGATCCGGCCCACCTGGTGGTCAGCGTCTTCCGGGAGGACGACGAGGCCGCCGCCATCTGGCGTGACGCCGTGGGGGTGGATCCGAAGCGGATCATCCGCATGGACGAGGCCGACAACTTCTGGGCCTCCGGCCCCACCGGCCCCTGTGGCCCCTGCTCCGAGATCTACTACGACTTCCACCCGGAACGGGGTGACGACGGCATCGACCTGGAGGACGACAGCCGCTTCATCGAGTTCTACAACCTGGTGTTCATGCAGTACAACCGCGACGCGGCCGGCACCCTCACGCCCCTGGCCCGGCGCAGCATCGACACCGGCATGGGTCTGGAGCGCATGGCCCAGATCCTGCAGCAGGTGCCGAACAACTACGAGACCGACCTCATCTATCCGCTGGTGCAAGCCGCCGCCGCGCTGGCAGGGGTCGATTACCGCGCCCTCGACGCCCGCGCCCAGACCTCCCTCAAGGTGATCGGCGACCACAGCCGGGCCATCACCCAGCTGATCGCCGACGGCGTCACCGCCTCCAACCTGGGCCGGGGTTACGTCCTGCGCCGTCTGCTGCGCCGGGTCGTGCGCCATGGCCGGCTGCTGGGCATCGACCGTCCCTTCCTGGCGGTCATGGGGGAGGCGGCGATCGAGCTGATGGCCGCGGCCCATCCCCAGCTGCCGGAGCGCCGCGAGGTGATCCTGGCGGAGCTGGTGCGGGAGGAGGCCCGCTTCCTGGACACCCTGGAGCGGGGCGAGAAGCTGCTGGCCGAGGTGCTCGCCGCCCGGCCGGAGCGCATCAGCGGCGACGCGGCCTTCGAGCTCTACGACACCTACGGCTTTCCGCTGGAGCTCACCGCGGAGATCGCCGAGGAGCACGGCCTGACGGTGGATCTGGACGGCTTCGAGGCGGCCATGGAACGCCAGCGGCAGCGGGCCAAGGCGGCGGCCGTGAGCATCGACCTCACCCTGCAGGGGGCGATCGAGCAGGTGGCCGGTGCGCTCGAGCCCACCGACTTCCGTGGCTACGAGGCCCTCGACCAGGTGGCGTGCGTGCTGGCCCTGGTGGTGAACGGGGAACCGGCCACCGCCGCCGCCGCCGGCGATGCGGTGCAGATCGTGCTCGACAGCACTCCCTTCTATGGCGAATCGGGCGGCCAGGTGGGCGACCGGGGCGTGCTGCTGGCCGGGAAGGGGGGTGCCGGGGTCGGGGGAGGCCTGATCGTGGCCATCGAGGCGGTAAGCCGCAACCGCAGCGTGTTCGTCCACAGCGGCCGGATCGAGCGCGGCCGTCTGGCGGTGGGCGATGTGGTGCAGGCCCGGGTGGATCGCAGCTGCCGCCGCCGCGCCCAGGCCCACCACACCGCCACCCACCTGCTGCAGGCGGCCCTGAAGCAGGTGGTCGATGACGGCATCTCCCAGGCGGGCTCCCTGGTGGATTTCGACCGGCTGCGCTTCGACTTCCACTGCCCCCGGGCCCTGACCCCGGACGAGCTGGAGCAGATCGAGGACCTGGTCAACGGCTGGATCGCCGAGGCCCATCCCCTGGAGGTGGCGGAGATGGCCCTGGAACGGGCCCGGGCCGCCGGCGCCGTGGCCATGTTCGGTGAGAAGTACGGCGAGGTCGTGCGGGTGGTGGACGTGCCCGGCGTCTCCATGGAGCTCTGCGGCGGCACCCACGTCGCCAACACCGCCGAGATCGGCCTGTTCCGGATCGTCGCCGAGACGGGGGTGGCGGCGGGAATCCGCCGCATCGAGGCCGTGGCCGGCCCCGCCCTGCTCCCCTACCTGCGGGAGCGCGACCGGGTGGTGCGTGAGCTGGCCGACCGCTTCAAGGCCCAGCCGGGCGAGATCCTCGAGCGGGTGGCCCTCCAGGGCGAGGAGCTGCGGGCCACCCTCAAGGAGCTGGCGGCGGCGCGGGGGGCCCTGGCGGCGGCCAAGGCCAGTGCCCTGGCGGAGCGGGCCGAAGCGCTCGGTTCCCATCGGCTGCTGGTGGAGCGCCTCGATGGCGTCGACGGCGCCGGCCTGCAGGAGGCCGCCCAGCGCCTGCAGCAGCAGCTCGGGGAGGGGGCGGCGGTGGTGCTCGGCGGCCTGCCGGACACGGCGGAGCTGGGCAAGGTGATCCTGGTGGCGGCCTTCGGCCCCGCGGTGGTGGCCTCCGGGGCCAAGGCGGGGGCCTTCATCGGTGGCATCGCCAAGCTTTGCGGCGGCGGCGGCGGTGGCCGGCCCCAGCTGGCCCAGGCGGGAGGGCGGGACGGCGCCGCCCTCGATGGGGCGCTGGCGGAGGCCCGTCGGCTGCTGACCGCCCAGCTGGGTGGCGGCTGAAGCTGGGCGGCTGAGGCTCAGAAGCGGTAGTTCACCCGGGTGTAGAGCCCCTGGCCCAGGAGCCAGTCGTTCCAGGGGCCCAGGTTGTCGGTGGTGGAGAAGGGCACGGCCCAGCCCAGCTCCAGCGACCAGTGGTTGCTGGCCAGCCAGCGCAGCAACAGCCCGCCGGAGCCCACCGTGTCGCCGAAGGAGCCACCGCTGAAGCTGGTGCGGACGCCGCCGGCCCCGATGAAGGGGACCAGCTGGAGGGCGCTGGTCCTGCTGTCCCAGAACGTCCAGACGGCCTCGGTGCTGGCCAGCCAGCCGCTGTCACCGCTGATCAGCTGGCCGGGCAGTCCGCGCAGGCCCACATCGGAGCCGAGGGTGAACTGCATCGAGGAGGTCAGCGGGGCGAAGGCCAGCTGGGCGGCGGTCCGCAGGTTGACCTGCCAGCGGGGGGAGACCGTCCAGGAGGCGGAGAGGAGGCCGCCGATGGCGGTGGCCCGGCCCGCCACGATGCCTGCTTCGGCCAGTTCCTGGCGCTGAACAGCCGGGGTCGCCGCGGCGATGCCCTGCAGCAGGTAAGCGCTGCCGCTCCAGCTGCTGTGGCGGCCGGCGCCGCTGCCGTTGACGCCGAGCCGCAGGTAGCCGCCGGCGGGGGCGCGGATGCTGGCGGGCACCGAGGCCGGCAGGGCGCTGCCCTGTTCGTAGATATTGCTGCGGCTGTTGCTGTAGCCGGCGAAGAGGCTCCAGCGCTGGCTGAGGGATTCGCGGAACACCCACTCGAACTGGGCCAGGGCCTGGTACTGGCTGGTGGAGAACCCGTCGGCCGGGGCGGGCAGTTCCACCAGGTTGCGGCGGCTGAAGCCGAGGCCGCCGGTGAGGCTGACGCTGTCGCTGAGGGGGTAGGTGTAGCTGAGGGAGGCGATGGCGGCGCCCAGCTCCGGGCTGTCGGTGGCATTGAGCTCGCTGTAGATCAGCAGGGTGTCCCCGCGCTGCAGCAGGCTCGGCTTCAGCAGCGTGGCCACGGCGCGGAACTCCCCCGAGCCGCTGTTGCCGTCATTGCGCAGGGCCAGATCCCCCTGCCAGGGCTCCTTGGACGGCTCCACGGCAACGCGGAACACCCCTTCGGAGGGATCGCTGCCCAGCCGCGCCAGGGTGCCCCGCACACTGCCGATGCCCGGCTGGCTCTTGAGCAGCTGCAGCTGCAGCTCCACCGTGGACAGCCGCAGGATCTGGCCTCGCAGGGGCCGCAGCAGCCGGCCGACGCGGCGGTTCAGCCAGGGATCGCTGCCCGAGACCTGGATGCCGACCACCCGGCCTTCCACCACATCGAGATACCCGGGCGCCGGGTCGCTCACCACATAGACCCGGCTGCTGACGTACCCGTCGAAGACGAGCCGGGTGCTCAGGGCCACGGCGCAGGCCTTCAGCCGTTCGGTGGCAGCGGCGATCCGGCGACATTCGGCCAGGATCGCGGCCACCTGCTCGGGGCTGTAGAGCGTCAGCCCGCGGATCTCCGGCAGGGGTGCCTGTGCCTGGGGGCCTGGATCCGGGGCGGCGGGGCCGGCCGGCGGCGGTGCACTGCCGTCGGGCTGGGGGGCGGGGGCCTCCAGGGGGCGGACGTCGATCGGAGGGGCCGGCTGGGGTTCGGCGGGAGCGGGACGCTCGAACGGGCGGGGGGCGGCCGGAAGGCGGATCGGACCATCCTGGAGGGGCGGGGCCACCAACTGGGCGAGAAGGAGGAGCATTCAGGGTGGGCCGAGTTCCCGCTCAGAAAGACAGGCTGGTAGCTTGCTGAAGAGTCGATGAGATCAGGCGGAGTGCCGCCTGATGTGTGCGGATACGCGAATGATCACCCAGCCAGTGACGCGACCAATGAGCCCGCCAGAGTTTCAGCCGTCAGCGCCTAGGGAAGCTACTGGTTGTGGTGGGATGTGGCCCCCATCTTGAGTAACAACCGCTACTTTTTATCCGGTAAGTTGGGCTGGATTCGCTTCATTTGTCCGGTTCGGCTGACGCAACGGCGCTCCCCCTTCACGCCCCTGGGGCTCACCGTCGTGATCGGGCTGCTGGCTTCCCCCGTTGCCGCCGGTGAGATCACCGCCACCGGCGGCAGCCTCGGCCTCGGCACTGTGGTCAATGGCCAGCTGGGCGGCAGTTGCTTCGGCGGTGCCTGTGCGATCCGTGGGGGCACGTCCGCCGGGGCCAATCTCTTTCACCGTTTCTCCGCCTTCGATACCCGCGGCGGCATCACCGGCGTCACGCTGGATGTGGGCGGGCATCGCAACGTGATGGTGGGGGTCACCCACCCCCTGGGCAGCTTCATCGACAAGGCCGTCACCCTGAGCCAACCGGCCAGCCTGGTCTGGCTCTCGCCGGGGGGAATCCGGCTCAGCGGCGCCGGCACGTTCGGCAATGTCCAGCAGCTCAACCTGACGACCGCCACCAGCCTGCGGGTGGGCGAGGGGCGCTTCGACGTGCTCGGCACCACGGCCGCCGCGGCCGCCGCCCTGGTGGGCGCCCCGGCCCTGGGTGCGGCCGGCCTGGGCACCGATCCGGCCGCCCTGACCCAGCTGGGCCTCACCGCCCAGGGGGATCTGGCCATCGACGGCGGCCTGCTCACCGTCGATGGGGGCCTGCTGCTGGATGCCCAGGGCGGCCATGTGCTGCTGGGGGGAGCCCGGCTGCAGGCGCCCGGGGGGACCGTGGCCCTGCAGGGGCAGGAGGTGTCGCTCCAGGACAGCACGGTGGAGGTGTCCGGTCCGGCCGGCGGCAGCATCCGGCTGTCCGGGGAACGGGTCTCGATGGCCGGTTCGAGCCTGCGGGCGGACGCCGGCGGCGCGGGTCAGGGCGGGACCATCGAGATCCTGGGCAGGGAACGGGCCGAGGTCCAAGGGGTCATCAGCGCCCGGGGCGGTCCCCAGGGTGGCGATGGCGGCTTCGTCGAAACCTCGGCCAGCCGCCTGACGCTCTCCGCCGCCCCGGATCTGTCGGCGGCGCGGGGGCGGGGGGGCACCTGGCTCATCGATCCCCGCGACATCGCCATCGTTCCCAGCGGATCGGGTGGCGGCGCTCCCCCCGGCGGTTCCGGTGGGGGGCTGCCGGGCTCCGCGTCACTGATCGATGTGGGGCTGATCAACACCGCCCTCAACGGCGGCCAGACGGTGATCGTGGACACCACCGATCCTGCCGGGACCCAGTCGGGCACCATCTCCCTGCTGGCTCCGGTCGAGAAGACGGCCGGGGCGAACGCCGCCCTGGAGCTGCGGGCCGACGGCGACATTCTGATCAACGTTCCCGGCGTGGATCCCGCGGCCTTCTCCAACACCTCCGCTGGGGGCCGGCTGGATGTGGATCTCTGGTATCAGAAGTCCGCCGACCCCTCCACGCCGGCGGGATCGATCAGCTGGCAGAAGGGCGCGGTGGATATTAACACCGGCACCCTGCGGACCTTCCAGGGGGCCTCGCGGATCGACGGCAACATCGAACTCACCGGAGCCTTCGAACCGTTCCAGCTGCGTTCCGGCACCCTTCGGACCGGCGAATTCAGCTGGAGCCCCTCAAGTGTCGGGGCCATTCAACTGGGTCTCCTCAATGATCCCAGGCCGGCCGTTCTGGATGTCTCCAGGCGATACTTCCAGGGTCCCGGCCGCACTGTCACCGCCTTCTCGACGGCGCTGCTGCGGATCGGTCCATCAGCCCAGAGCAGCGGCATCGACCGGGGCACGGTCACGGATCCGACGCCCGTGAAGACCACCCGGATCAACGTCGCCACGGGGGCGACCCTCGCGCTCAACCAGGCCACGATCGCCGGTCCGAATCTGGCCGTGGAGAGCGGGGCCCAGCTGCAGCTGTCGGGAACCACCCGGCTGGCGGCCCTCCAGAACGCCGGATCCATCGTGATCGGTCCCTCGGCGACGCTGGACCTGCAGAGCGCCGTCGTCTCGCCCGGTTCCTCGATCGTGCTGCAGGGCACGGGCGCGGCGCGGTTGCGCATCGACGACAACACCTTCCGCAATGAAGGAACGATCCAGGGGTCCGGCCTGATCGAGGTGGACTCCTCCCTGGGGACCTTCATCAACGAAGGGTCCCCGCTCCCAGGGGCACCGGTCGCCACGCTCGATCCCGTCGGATCGCTTCGCGTCCGCGCCGCCAGCCTCACCCTGGGGGCCGACAGCCAGCTCCTGTTCGACCTCTCCACCGCCGACCAGCTCTCCGTCTTCGGCGACACCCTCCTCGGCGGGGGACTGGAGGTGGCGTCACCGCCGGTCGTGGGGGTCATCACCCCCTCCGAGCTGATCAGGGCCCGCGGCATCTCCGGCGCCTTCGATCCCGCCAGGGTGTCCCTGGCCGTCGGTTTCACGCTGCAAGGCGTCGTCACGACCGGCGATCCCCAGCTGCCCTTCAGCTTCGGCGGCGACCTGGCGGCGACACCGGCGCCGCCCCCGGCGCCCCCCGACCCGCCCGTCACCCCCATCCCACCCGTCAGCCCCACCCCGCCCGTCACGCCGGCGCCGCCCCAGACGGTCACGGCTCCGGGAGCAACGGCTCCGGGGGCCTCCTCACCGTTCTCCCCGTCGAGCCCGTCGTTCCTCCTGCCCGATCTCGGCTACCGCATCTTTCCGTCCACCCAGACGACACCCTTCGGCTCCACCCTCACCAGCAGCCGGCGCGGGGTGGGCTCCGATGCCCTGGCGGTGAACCTTTCGGAGGCCGATTTCAGCCTCACCGGCGGGTCGCTGCCGGTGCCCGGTCCCCTCAGTGTCACCACCACCAGCCTGTCCCCGGCCCTGGTGGCCGCGGCGATCACCGACGGCGATCAGCAGCGCACCGAGGACGTGCGCCGCACCCTGGGGGATGTGGGAACGGCGGGGGAGTCCGGCGGAACCCTGCGCCTCGAGGAACTGCAGCAGCTGCTCAGCAAGGCCTCCCAGAAGGGGGGCCAGGAGGACGAGCGCTTCAATCCGGCGGTGCTGATGGTGTCCTTCACCGAACAGAAGCCCGTGGCGGGCCAGGAGCCGAAGCCTGTGGCGGACCAGGAGCCCGGGGCCGCCGGCGCCACCGGGCCGAAGCCGGCCAATTCGTTCCTCGATCTGATCCTGCTCAGCCGCCGGGGGGAGCCCGTCGGCAAGCGCGTCGAGCTCTCCAGGGAGCGCTTCGGCGACCAGCTGCGGGCGCTGTACCGGCAGCTGGCCCGCCTCGAACCCCTGCAGGTGGACAATCCCCAGTCCCCGTCCCGGCAGATCCACCGGGCCCTGATCGAGCCCATCGCCGCGGAACTCCGGGCCAAGGGCATCACCACCCTGGTGATCGTTGCCGACCGGGGCCTCCAGGGTCTCCCCTTCGCGGCCCTCCACGACGGCACCAGCTACTTCGGTGATCGCTACGGCTTCTCGATCACCCCGTCCCTCAACCTCACCTCCTTCGGCCCTCCGCGCCAGACCCGGGGGCGGGTGCTGGCGGCGGGCGCCTCGGAGTTCGAGGGGCTCAGCCCCCTGCCCCTGGTGCCCGAGGAACTGGCCGGCATCCCGGAGGGGGTCGGGGTCGACCGCTTCCTGAACCGGAGCTTTTCCCCGGAGGTGCTGCTGAGCAAGGCGGCCGACCCGCGCTACGAGCGCCTGCATGTGGCCACCCATGCCGAATTCATGCCCGGTGGCCCCTCCCAGGCCCGCATCTACACCGGCACCGGCTCGGTGAGCCTGCAGGAGTTCGCCCGCCTGCGCCAGCAGCGCAGCGGCAGCCCGTTGGAACTGTTCGTGCTCAGCGCCTGTCGCACGGCCCTGGGTGACAGTGACAGCGAACTCGGATTCGCCGGCCTGGCGCTGCAGGCGGGATCCCGCAGTGCCATCGGCACGCTCTGGTATGTGGATGATGTCGCCACCTCCGCCTATTTCCTGCAGCTCTATCGCTTCCTCGACCAGGGAATGCAGAAAGCCGAAGCCCTGCGGTCCACGCGCCAGGCCATGTCCACTGGCAAGGTGCGTCTGGAAGGCGATAAGGTCATCGGGTCCGATGGCCTTCCCCTTCTCACGGAGCTGAGCCCATCCCAGCGGCGTCGGATTGCGGCGGGTGTGACCCATCCCTACTTCTGGGCGGGGGTTCAGTTGATCGGCACTCCCTGGTGAGGCCTCCCCTGACGAGCTTCTCCGGTCATCCCGGTTCTTCACTCTGTGCCTGATCTGTCAGCTGTCTTCAACGTCTTTCTGATGCTGGCGATGGCCCATTTCGTCGGGGATTTCGGGCTCCAGAGCGATCGCATGGCCCGCGAGAAATGCCCCGGTTGCGATGTGACCCTCGGCTGGGGTTGGTGGCTCACCTCCCATGCCGCCATCCATGGATGTCTGGTGGGAGCGATCACCCAGTCCCCCCTTTTGGGTGTGGCAGAATGGGTGGTGCATCTGTTGATTGACTTCGGCAAATGCCGACGTCTCTGGAGCCTGGCGTTTGATCAGGCGCTTCACATCATCACCAAGCTCCTCTGGGCCTGGCTGGCCATCCGTCAGGCATCGCCGGGCTTCTGGTTGTCATGAGTTGCCAGGCGTTCTCCTGAATCCTTGCCATCTGCCGTGGTCATGAAGACAGTGTTCCCTCAGCAATCGACCACCCGGCGATGGGCTGCCGGCACGGCCCTGGCGGCAGGGCTTCTCACCCTGGCCCCGCTGGCGGCGCTGGAACCGCCGCCAGCGCAGGCCCAGAGCGATCTGCGCAAGAGCTTCCCGGGGCGCCGGGTCGGCGGAGGCACCCGCGGTGACTGCTCCAGCCGCCTGCTGGCCCACCTGGTGCCGGCCAGCAGCGTCTTCGCCCCCGGCAAGGAGCGCTACCTCGGCCTGCTTGAAGGCCCCAGCGCCTCCCCCAGCCCCCTGGAGATCACCTTCCGCCCCCTGAGCGGCCGCGGCACCGCCGATGCTGCGATGGCCTCGGGCCAGCGCCTGGTGCTGCCGGCCTCCACCCCGGGCATCACCCTGATCACCATGCCGTCTGTGAAGGTGCCGACGATCTGGGAGTCCAGCTACCTCTGCCCCGGGGCCGCGGCGACCCCCACCCCCGCCGACCCGCTCAACTTCGTGGCCGCCGACTCACCGCCGGCCCTCAGCCTGCTGGTGGCCGATGCCTCCAAGGAGGATGGGGCCGTTCAGGCGTCCCTGGTGAAGCTGCACCGCTCCTGCGGCGCCAGCGTGCCCCGGGAGGAGGTCGGCTCCGCCTTCGGCCTGTCCGACCTGATCACGGCCCAGTGGCCCGAGCGGATTCCAGTGCGCTGTCCCGCCTGAGGCCACCCCGCAGTTCCCAGATGCGCAGCGGTTCGCTGCGCCCCTTGAGGTTGATCGCCCCCCAGTCGAGCCACTCCAGTGGCAGGCCCTTGGGCAGCAGTTCCTCGGTGGTGGACGACACCAGCACACGGCAGAGATTGGTCTGACGCTCCTTGTCGAGGCTCTCCAACCGGGCGGCGCAGTTCACCGCATCGCCGATCACGGCGTACTCCAGCCGTTCGCTGCTGCCCATCGATCCGGCCAGGACCGGGCCGGAATGGACGCCGATGCGCAGCCCCATCGCCGGCAGCCCTTCCCTCTGGAGCTCCTCGTTGAGGCTGGCCACGGCGCGCTGGATGGCCAGGGCCGCATCGATGGCCGCTTTCGCATCCGCCTCCTCGCCGCTGCTCAGGGGGGCCCCGAAGACCGCCAGCAGGCCATCCCCGGTGAACTTGTTGACCATGCCGCCCCGGCGCGTGATGGCAGGGACGAACAGGGCCATGCCCCGGTTCAGCCAGGCGAGCAGCTCACCGGGACTGAGCCGTTCCGAGACGCTCGTGAACTGGCAGGTGTCCAGCATCAGCACCGTGACCGGCAGCTGGCGCCCCTCGAAGCGGCCGTCGCTGAGCAGGCCATCGCGCTGGTTCCAGAGCTGGCGCGCCACGGCCGGGGAGGTGGTCTGGCCGAGCAGCCGCTCGATCTGCTGGCGCTGTTTCTGGCTGGAGGCGCCCCGGCGCACCCATGCCGCACCGGCCATGGCGATCAGCCCGGTGAGGGGCAGGCTCAGCCCGATCCAGACGTAGTGATAGAGCAGCAGCACGGCGCCACCCACCATCAGCACCGCCACCAGCCCCACCACGATCACGCTGCGGCGCAGCAGCACGAAGGCCTCCCCCAGCACGATCCCCAGCACCACCGCCACCCCTTCGGCGAGCCTCTCCACCCAGCCGGGCAGCGTCCGCAGCCGCCGCGGGTCGCCGGCGACGTTGCGGTCCATCAGGGCGGCCAGGCGATGGGCGTGGATCTCAACACCGGGCACCAGCAACTGATTCGCCCCGAGGACGGAACGGGTGTGGGGCACCGGGAAAATGTCGCGCAGGCTCCGAGCGGTGCTGCCGATCAGCACGATGTGGCCACGGATCTGGTCGGCGGGGATCGGCCGGCGGCCGAGCACATCCTGGAGGTTCCAGAGGTGGAAGCTGCCGAGCTGGTGGAAGGACAGCATCTGCTGGTATCCAGCGGCATCGAGCTGGTCGTACCCCCCCGAGGCCGGCTCCAGCCACGGGCCCGGTTCCCGCCCCGCGTCCAGCCGCTGCCGCAGGCTGCGCTGGCCCCTGCCCACCTCCAGCAGGCGCAGGGCCAGCGACACGGTGGCTTGGTCCTGGCCGGCCACATGCACCAGATCGCGGCGGAGCACCCCGTCGGTATCCAGCACCAGATCGTTGAACCCCTGCCGATCGGGCGGCGTGCCCGGCACCGGGCCGATGGCCTCGGCCACATTGAAGATCGAGACGAGGCGGGGGTTGGTGCGGAACCGTTCGCGCAGGCAGGCCTGGCCGGGGCCCACCCCCTGGTCGCGGTAGATGTCGAGGCCGATCGCCACCGCCCCACCGGCGCTCAGGCGGTCGATCGCCTCGCACAGCACCCGGTCGTCGATGGGAAAGCCGTAGGTGGCGAGGTCCGATTCGTCGATGCCGATGATCGTGATCGGCTTGTCCGTGCCCGGCGGCGCCGGACGCAGGCTGGTGATCAGGTCGTAAAGCAGCAGGTTGAGGGTCTCATTGACGGGGCTGCGCTGCAGCGCCAGCAGCAGCAGCCCGGCGGCGGCGTAGGGGACGAGGGAGCGCAGGCCGTCCGCGAGGTGGAGCGCCCGCAGCCGTGCCGACCAGGACGTCGCCTTGGGGCCGGGCGGGGTGCCGCTGTCCATCAGCTGCCCTTGAAGGCGTAGAAGAGCCGCTTCATCGTGTCCAGCAGCGCGTTGGAGCGTTCCGAGTGCTGCTCGCGGTCGAGGTTCCGCAGCTCCGCCTGGCGCTCCTGCACCATGGCGGCGAAGCGCTCCAGCAGGTCCGGATTCTCGTCCAGCAGACCCTTGATGCTGTCCCGGTCCACCTCCAGCAGCAGGCACTCCTCGGTGGCCCGCACCGTGGCGCTGCGGGGGGCATCGAGGAACAGGGTCATCTCGCCGAACACTTCGCCCGGCCCCAGCTGGCGCACGGCCACGGTGTGGCCCGGCTCCAGCTCCTTGAGGATCTCCACGGCGCCCCGCAGCACATGGAACATGGAGCGCCCCTCGGCCCCCTCCTGCACCACCGCCTCGCCGGGGCCGTAGGCCACCAGGTGGCTGCCCTCCACCAGGGTCTCCAGCTGCTCGGCGCTCAGGTCGGTGAAGAGCCCCACGCTGGCCAGGGTCTGGCAGCACAGCTGGGGCGAGGGCCGGGCGGCCCGCTGGGGCCGGTCCCGGGAGCGGCGCGGCTGCAGCTCCCGCACCGGGAAGGGGATGCTCTGGCCCTCCCGGGCCAGGGCGTACCAGATCTGCTCGAGCAGGTCGCTGCGCAGGTCGCCGATGGCGCCGTCCCCCATCTCCCGCTGCCACACCTGCAGCTCGTAAGCGATGGCGCTGTCCTGGAACTCCTTGACGCGGATGCGGGGGGCGGGCTCCCGCAGCACCCGGGGATGCTGCAGCACCACCTTCTCCAGCAGGGCCCTGGCCTGGGCGGGCGGCAGGTCGTAGTCGAGGCCGACCGAGAAGCGGTTGCTGACGGCCCCGGAGCGGCCCAGGTTGCGCAGCACCCGCTCGGTGACGAGGCTGTTGGGGACGACCACCAGCTGGCCGTCCATGTTGCGGAGCATGGTGTCCCGCCAGTTCACCTGCACCACCACCCCGCGCACGCCCTCATCCAGCTCGAGGAAGTCGCCTTCGGTGAACTCGTCCCCCAGCTGCAGCTCCAGGCCCGCGAACAGGTCCTTGAGGGACTCCTGGGCGGCCAGGCCGATCACGGCGGTGAGCACGGCGGAGGTGGTCACCAGACCCACCAGATCCAGCCGTGCCGACTGGCGCACCAGCACCACCGTGGCCAGGGCGCCGCTGCCGAGGGTGAGCAGCTGCAGCAGCAGCTGCGGCGGCGGCCGCCACAGCCCCAGGTGGGCGGGCACCTGCAGGACCGCCCACAGGGCCACCAGGATGGCGGCGTAGGTGAGCAGCAGGTCGTCGGTGAGCAGCACCCACACCCGGTAGGCCGGCGGCAGCCCCTGCAGCGGCAGCGAACTCAGCAGGGCCCAGGCGCCGATGGCCAGCAGCGGCAGCCGCAGCGGCACCGCCGGCAGGGCCCGGTGGCGGCAGAGACGGGCCAGCACCAGCAGCCCGGCCGTGGCGGCCAGGGCGCCGATCCAGATCTGCAGCAGGGCCAAGGCGCACGCTTCGATCGCCCCATCCTGCCGCCGATCCTGGCGTTCGGCTCCGTGGGCGAGCAGGCTGGCTCCAGCCGTCCTCCCGCCATGCGACCGATCGTCCTGCGTCCCCTCGCCGTCCTGCTGGGTCTGACGGCGCTCGGCACCGGGCCCGGTGCCGCCGTCGCCCAGGTGCAGCTGCGCTGCGACGGCACCCTGCTGGAGGCCAGGGGCAGCGCCGAGCAGGAACGGCCCACCCGCCGGCTGTCCTTCTCCCTGGCGCTGGAGGCGGAGGGCCCCACGGCCGACGCCGCCCTCCAGGGCCTGCAGGAGCGGCTGGCGGCGGTGCGCCAGGCCCTGCAGCAGCTGCAGGTGGAGGAGCTGCGGGTCACCTCACCGAGCACCTGGCAGCGCGAGGCCGATCGCCGCCGGCCGGCGGCGGTGACGGCCAGCCTGCAGGTGAGTGGCCGGCTGGCTCCCGAGCGGCTGCAGCCCCTGATTCGGGAGGTGGGGGCCCTCCCCGGGGTGCGGCTGGCCCCGGTGGGCACCGAAGCCGATCGCGCCCAGGACGCGGCGGTGCGCCGCCAGTTGCTGCGGGCGGCCTACCAGGATGCCCTCACCCAGGCCCGCGACGTGGCCGCGGCGGTGGGCCTCAGCCGGCTGGACCCCCTGGAGGTGCAGCTGGAGGGCAACGATTTCCGGCCGGTGATGATGCGGGCGGCCGCCGCCGAGGCCGCTCCCCCCTTCGATCCGGCCGAACTGGCCCAGCCCGTCAACCGCCTCGGGCTGATGGTGCGGTTCTGCGCCCGCTGAGACGATTCCGGCGGCGTCGATGCGTTTCCGGCCCGGTTGAGCAGAATGGGCCATCCGCACCGGAGCCCTGAGCCCATGCGCCGCCGCCACCTGCCGAGCCTCTCGATGGTGCCGATCCTGGTGCTCCTGGTCGGTCCCGCCCTCGGGCCCTTGCCCGTGCGGGCCTCCGAGAGCGCGGTGGTGCAGGAGATCCTCGATGGCAACGAGCTCTTCATCGACGGCAAGACGGCCAAGGTGAAGCAGAAGGCCGTCGCCCCCCAGAAGGTCAGCACCCAGAACAGCCGCGGCCAGATCCGCTTCGACAGCGGCGCCGCCGGCCGCCTCAACCGCTTTGCCCTGCTCAAGCTGGGCCAGGGCTGCTTCCTGATCGAGAAGGGCCAGATCCTGGTGTCGGGCAAGCAGAGCGGCTGCACCCGCTCCGCCCGCCTCAGCGTGCGGGGCACCAATTACCTCCTCGACGTCAACGAGTCGGGAGAGGCGGAGATCTCCGTGCTGGAGGGGTCGGTGGAGGTGGAACCCCTCGCTGACGGGGAACCCACCGGCAAGCCCGCCACCACCGTGGAAGCGGGCCAGAAGCTGCGCCTCTCCCCCGCCGGGGTGGTGCTGGCGATCCTGGGGCTGAGCGTCACCGACTACAACAGCATCCTGGGCGGCCCCCTTTTCCAGGGCTTCCGGGTGCCGCTGCCGGCCTACGGCTCCCTGGAGAGCTACATCCGCTCCCGGGTGCCGGGGGTGAACCTCCCGGTGCCGATCAGTCCACCGTCGCTGCCCTTCGGTCTGCCGCGCTTCTTCTGAGCCGGTGATCCGCCCGCTCCCGGTGCTGCTGGCGGCGATGGCCACGGGCCTGACCGGCCTGACCTCGCCAATGGCCACGGCAGCCAGCCTGGCGGGATCGGCGCTCGTTCAGGAGATCCTTGATGGCCCGGAGCTGTTCATCGAACGCCGCCAGGCCCACGTGCGGGAGCGGGCGTTCACGCCCGAGCTGGTCCGCACCCAGAACAGCCGCGGCCAGCTGGGCTTCGCCGGGGGTGCCGCCGGCCGCCTCAACCGCTTCACCCAGCTGCGCCTCGGCAGCACCTGCTTCCTGCTCAGCAGCGGCCAGATCCTGGTGTCCGGCCGGCAGAACGGCTGCACCCGCTCCTCGCGGCTCAGCACCCGGGGCACCAACTACCTGATCACCCTGCTCGACGGCGGTGAGCAGGACGTGACGGTGCTGGAGGGTTCGGTGGAGCTCCAGCCCCTCGCCGATGGCCGGCCCCTGCCCGGGGCGCCGCTTCTGGTGGCCGGAGGCAACCGGGTCCGGCTCTCCAGCCAGGGGGCCCTGCTCTTCCAGCGACCCCTCACGGCGGACGATTACGCCGCCATCCTGCGAGGACCTTTGTTCGAGGGATTCACCGTCCCGCTGCCCGGCATGGCGGCGCTGGAGGCCTTCGTGCAGCGCCGTTTCCCCGGGGTGAGCGCCGCCCCGTCCACGCCGGCGGTCAGCCGTGACCCCCTGGTGGAGACCATCAACCGCTACCGGGCCCAGGCCGGCCGCCCCGCCCTGCAACCCCTGCCGGCGGACCTGGCGTCCCGGAACGCCGCCTACCTGGCGCCGGTGCTGGAGGAGTTGCTGGCCAGCCGCGACTGCGACCACGACCGTTCCCGCTGGGGGGCGTTCCAGAACCGCATGGCCGCCTCCGGCCCGCTGATGCCCACCAGTGAGGTGATCGCCTGCCCGATGCCGGCCGGTGCCTGGAACCCGGAGCGGATCGTGTCCCGCTGGATGGGCTCGCCCCTGCACACCCAGATCCTGATCAACCGTCCCAGGGCCCGGGCCATCGACTGCGTGCGGCTGGAGCGCTCCGGCCGGGCCGTCGGGATCTGCACACTCTGGAGCCCGGTGCCGCGATGATGCCCCTTTGGTGTGTAAGGACACCAGGTTGTTCCCGCTGACAAAAGGGTGTGAGGTCGACAGGGTGGTGGCGCGACCCAACAGCCCCAGACCACGCATCCCATCCAGATACACCCCAAGGTCCGCCTAACCCCTATCGGTCGTGAACGCCTGATTCGGCAGCATCTCCATGAGGGCAGGAGCCTTGCTCAACTGGCCGCAGACCACGGGATCATTGAGCGCACGGCTTGCAATTGGCTCGTGTGTTTCCGTTCAGGCGGAACATCTGCCCAGGCGGATCGACGTAGTGTTCGCCGCAGCCTGCGACAAATGCTCAATCCGCAGCCACTGCAGCAGGTCGTGGCGCAAAGAGTCTGCTGAAAATCCTGGCCAGCCGCGTGAGAATGAGGCAACGGCACTGAACGGATGCTGATTGAGCAGCTGGACGACAACCTGCTGTTCCGGTGCTGCTGCTTCGCAGGGCCACCGGCTAAATCGGCCTCAAGCCGGACGACCCCGTTTGCCACCCCACGACGTTCAGCAAGAACCGTGACCGGCTGCTCAACGAGGAGCTCATGGCCAGATTTACTAGAGTTGCTGCTGGCCGCACCGGAGGTCAAGCTGCGGCGGAGCTCGGGGAACGTCTCGGTCGATGGCATCCTGCAGCCGGTTTGGGCTTCCCCCAGTTCCCTGGAGCGGATCGATAGGTCCGACAACGGTCCACCACCGCCCAGTGATCACAACGGATTTGGGGTGGCTCCTGGCAAGGGCAAGGCACGCAGCAAGGGAGTTGTTAGGGGGATGCTGCTCTCCTACCAGACCCATCGCTCCAGCAGCGACGAGGAAGCCCGACGATTCCGCCAGTCGCACGGCAGCGGGGCCTACCTCAGCTACCTGGGCCATGGCCCTATGTAGACCTGCCATGGTCTGGTGGTGGCTAGTGAGGTGACCCCCGCGGATGGCTACGGGGCGCAGACAAGGGCTACGGCAGGTCGATCAACGCCAGGAAGCGGATCGAGCAGGTGTTCGGCTGGATCAAGCTGACAGCGGGACTCAGGCAGCTCAAGGCCAGGGGATGTTCACGGGTGGGAGCTGTGTTCCAGTTGTACGTGGTGGCCTACAACCTGATCCGCCTGGCCAAGCGGCTCAGCCCGCGCTAGGAGCTGGCATGAAACGGGAGTTGATGGGCGATCAAAGCCGATTCACTCCTCAGCCAGGTGGGGCGGAGGTCAGCAGGAATTGTCTGATCGGCTGTGCGAACGTCCCGGATGTCCCGGATGTCCCGGATGGTGCTGACCCTGCCAGTGGAAGCGGGAGCAGCGGGGTGGCGCCCACCTGGGCCGCGATTTCAGCAGCCTCCTGGTTCAAACAGGCTGGAGGCTTGAGGCCGCTCAAGCCTTGGGGCGATCCAGTTGGGAGCAGTGTTTCTGCTGCATGTGGTGGCCGACCCCTGATTGGCCTCGCCACTCTTCTCAGCCGACGCTAGTCGGTGGCAGGAAAGGGGCTCGGCCTGGGTATCGGAGCCGGATCCGTCCTCAGCGAGAGAGGCGAAGGACAGCCGGCGCTGCCCGATGCCGCGACCAATCCTGCGGTGCTGGAGGGACCCAGCTCACGAGCCCAAGCCGAATAAAGAAAACCCGAATTTGAGCGATTTGAGCGGCTAGTTATGCGTATATTGCATATTGGGCAAAAAAGGATTAAGAGATATAACTCCACCTGCTATGTGTCTTGGCGCCTGGCAAAATAATCCTACTTATCCACGGAAATATGGAAGGCTTCGTGCCTGCACCCCCAGCGCTAGCGGGTGCAAGTTGTCTTGGTTCAGTTCTCGCTTCTCCTCCTGCTTTTTGCCATCTCTCTGATGGCATTGCCTTTGCAGAGGCCTCTATTCATTCATCTCTTCTGACGACGCCTGTCGGTGCATTTGAAACTGTCTTTGGAGTTGGCGCTTACGCAAAGATTCAAGAGTTGATTGGGCAGCCCGCAAGTGCAAGCGAAGGCTTGGTAGATGCATTGGGCTTGAATGTCGTCAGAGTTGACAATATCACGGGACTTGAAACGGCTGCCTACAGTGGAGCTGAGAATACAATCTACGTTGATGGCAACTTCATTGATAGCTCTGCCACATGGCAGATTGCGCATGTCCTTGTCGAGGAGATTGGCCACGCAATTGACGCAAGAGTGAACCTTGATGATAGACCTGGAGATGAAGGTGAGATTTTTGCGACTTTGGTGATGTCGAAAGGCTTATCGGATCTTTCGACCTCGATGCTCAGCGAGGATGATTCTGGAATCCTCTTGATTGATGGTTCGCTTGTCCAAGTCGAATTCAATGCTTCTGTAACTCTTTTTGAGCATGCAGCGTATTCTGGCCGCTCAAAGACATTTGGAATTGGAAATTATTCATTCATTGGCAGCGATTTTAATGACATCGCGACTTCGATACGCATTCCTGCCGAGAGTGATTTGGTTGTAGAGGTCTTCGAGCATGCCAATTTCCAAGGAAGAAGTACCGTTGTCTCCCGCTCTCAAGCCAGTATTGGCGCTGACTGGAGTGACCCCAACTGGAGAACCTCGTATATGAATGATAGTGTAAGCAGTCTGCGAGTTCGGCGCCAACGAAGCGACGAAGTGATTCTTTATCAGCATTCGAACTTCCAGGGACTTGCGCATAGCGATACGCTTGGAAGCCGATGGCAGGTTAGGTTTAATGACGATTACTCATCGATTGATCTTCCGCGGGGATCACGCATTGACATCTTTGAGCATCCCAACTTCTTTGGCCGGAAGATCTCCTACACTGCCGATGCTGCGAATCTGGGTTTCCTTAATGATAGAGTGTCTAGCTTTCAAGCTTATCAGGCTACAGACGTAGGCACGGTTAGGGGCGTCATTGCTGATTATTTTCGATCACTACGACCCTCTCACGTGGACATAGCCCTGAATGTCTTTGGCATTGTCACACAAAGCAATAGTCTGAAAATACTTCAAACGGCATTAAAGCCAATTGTTGCTGGCGAAAAGCTTTTCTCGGCCTATTCTAAATATAGGGGCGGAGATCCTGTGAACGCTGTCATTGATATCGTTTCCCTCGTTCCGGGAAAGGGGTGGGTCAGGCCTGCTTTCGCTCTCCTGAGTGACGGCGCTCGGCAACTCAGGCAAATTGTGGGGAATGGCCTGACAGCTGTGGAAATTGTTCAGCGAAGAAACGCATTGATCGAAGATCTTCTTCGGCAATAAAAGAGAATGAGTTCCGTTCAGCCGGCTGTATCCCAAGCTCCGCTCAGCGGCCGGCTAGGCGATCCACGTCCTCCGCAAGACGGTCCTGGAGTCGTGCTTAGTCCAGATCAATGGAGACCGAGGGCTGGATCGCCTCCGGTTGCTGGGCCTTGAGAAGTGGAATGGCGAGCGGGTGCCGATGGCAACCATCCCAAAAATCCTCAAGCTGTGCACGGCTGCCTTGCCAACGGCATGAGCGGCCAGAGCCGACGGGCAGCGCTTCTAGAGGAGCGCTACTCGTTCACAAGCAGCCCGAGGCTTGAGGCTCAGAGGTACAACAGGCTCTAAGCACCTTGGCGCGGCGCGCTCGCTTCCATGATGATGACCGTCGGCTGAGCGCCCCGACGGCGCCGACGCAAGAGGTCTTCGAGATGCCCCGACGCCGCAGCTTCCGGGTCCTGGTGGTGGCGGTGCTGGCCTGGGTGGGGGTCAGCGCCGGCTGGCCGGGACCCCGGATGCGGGTGTGGGAGCGGGGCGTGGAGCAGCAACTGCTGCTGCTGCGGGGCCCGCGCCGGCCGCCGCCGAAGGTGGTGCTCGTCACGGTCGATGACGCCACCCTGCAGCAGGGGGACTGGTTCGAGGAGGAGGGCCGGATCCCGGACTGGGCGAAGGGCGTCGGCAGCCTGCCCTGGCCGCGGGCCACCTACGGGATGGTGGCGGAGAAGCTGCTGCAGGCCGGCGCCAGGGCCGTCGCCGTCAACGTGGTCTTCGAGGGGCCGAGCGGCAAGGGGCCGGCCGATGACGACGCCCTGGAGCTGCGGCTGCGGCGCTACCCCGGCCGGGTCGCCCTGGCGGCCGAGATGCTCGAATCCGACGATGCCCAGGGAGCGGGAGCCCTCACCTTCGTGCGGCCGGAGCGCTTCCTGGCGGCCATCGGCGGCACCGGTTCCCTCGGGCTCACCAACATCCTGGCCGGTACCTCCAGCGAGCCCAGCCGCCACCCCGAGGCCTATGCCAGCGGCGTGCTCCCCGCCCGGGGCGCCGAGGGCCACAGCGCCCTCTCCTCCACCCTGCTGCGGCTGGGGGGCCAGCGCAGCCGCCAGGACGACCGGGCCAGCGCCCTCAATTTCTATGGTCCGGAGGGCAGCTTCCTGCGCCTGCCGGCCTGGGAGGTGCTCGACCCCGAGCGCTGGAAGAACCACCCCCTGCGCCAGGACGTGAAGGGGGCCCTGGTGCTGCTCGGCCCGGTGGTCGCCCAGGGGACCGACGGCTACCCCACCCCCTTCGGCCGCCTGTCGGGGCTGGAGGTGCTGGCCACCGCCACCGCCAACTCGCTGCAGGGGGACGGGCTGCAGCCCTGGCCGCGCAGTGCGCCGGGACGGGCCCTGCTGGCCCTGCTGCCGCTGCTGCTCGTGCTGGCGGCGGCCCGCCGCTGGAGCGACCTGCGCTGGCGCCTCGCCCTGGTGGTTCTGGTGCTGGTCCTCCAGGGGGCCCTCGTCGTCGTGGCGCTGCAGCAGGCCAACCGCTGGCTGCCGCTGCTGGCGCCCTCCTCGGGCCTGGTCCTGCTGGGCCTGCTCTACGGGGGGGATGCCTACCTGCGGGAGGGCCAGGAGCGGCGGCGCCTGCGCCGCACCTTCGAGCGCTACGTGGCGCCCGGGGTGGTGGCGGAGATCCTCTCCGACCCGGAATCGGCCCAGGGGATCCTGCGCGGCCGCCTGCTGGAGGTGACCGTGCTGATGACCGACATCAAGGGCTTCACGGTGCTCACCAAGCAGCGCAGCGGCGAAGGCCAGAGCGAGCTGCACGTGCTCCAGCTCAATGAGTACCTGGGCGCCATGGTGGAGGTGGTGATGGCCCATGGCGGCACCGTCGACAAGTTCATCGGCGATGCGGTGATGGCCGTCTTCGGCTCACCGGTGAGCCGGGGGGTGGCCGAGGAGGCCAGCCAGGCGGTGCGCTGCGCCCTGGCCATGCGGGCGGCCCTGGCCCGCCTCAACGAGGACTGGGCCCGGCGGGGCATCGCCACCCTCGACAACGGCATCGGCCTGGCCAGCGGCCAGGTGATGGTGGGCCAGATCGGCAGCCCCAGGCGGATGGAGTTCACCGTCATCGGCGACACGGTGAACCTGTCGGCCCGGCTCGAATCGGCCACCCGCAATGTGGACGCGGCGGTGGTCTGTGACGCCCAGACCGCCAGCCTGATCGCGGCCGACCCCGGGCTCGCTGCCCGTTCCCTGGGCCCCCAGGCGGTGAAGAGCCTCGGGGAGGTGGAGATCTTCACCGTCGCCCTGGCGGAACAGGTTGTGGCCGGGGATCAGGCCTCCAGATAGGTGGTCTGCTCCAGGCTGGCCTTCAGGTGGGCCATCAGGCGGCGGGCGTCGCTGATCGCCAGGTCGCCCCGGCCGATCGCCTGCTCGCTGGCCAGGCGCAGCCGCTCCAGCAGCAGGTCGGGGTCGTGCTCCATCGCCTCGAGCACCTCGGCGTTGGTGTTGCCCCGCACCACGTGGTCGACCCGGTAGCCGCCGCCGGCCGCCAGCCGGATGTGCACCGCGTTGGTGCTGCCGAACAGGTTGTGCAGGTTGCCCATCACCTCCTGGTAGGCGCCGCCGAGGAACAGCCCGATCCAGTAGGGCTCACCGGGCCGCAGGCCGTGCAGTTCCAGCAGCGGCTTCACCTGGCCCCGGTCGATGAAGCGGGCGATCTTGCCGTCGGAATCGCAGGTGAGGTCGGCGAAGCTGCCCAGCCGGGTGGGGCGCTCGTCGAGGCGGTGGATCGGCAGCACCGGAAACAGCTGGTCGATCGCCCAGGTGTCCGGCGCCGAGCGGAACACCGAGAGGTTGGCGTAGTAAGTGCCGGCCAGGGCCGCCGGCAGGGCCTGGAGCTCCTGGGGGATCACGGTGCCCGGGGGCAGGCCTTCGAGCTGGCGGGCGATCGCCTGGCAGCTGGCCCAGGTGAGGCGCTCGGCCGTGGCGCGCTCCGGCAGGCTCAGGTAGCCGAGCCGGAAGGCGGTGAGAGCGTCCTCCTTGAACTTGAGGGCATCGTTCCAGGCCTCCTGGAGCCGTTCCACCACCACCCGCTCACCGGCGTCGTCCCCTTCGAGGCCGCCCTCAGCGGCGATCGCCGTGATCAGGGCGTGGGTGTCGCGCAGGTTGCGCAGGATCAGCGCCTCCCCCTCGGCCGGCGGCGGCACCGTTTCGCCGCGGCCCCCGGCCCCGAGCACGTCGAACACCAGCACGCTGAAATGGCTGGCCAGGGCCCGGCCGCTCTCGCTCACCAGCGTGGGCGGGCGGATGTCGTGGGGCTCGCAGCACTCCCGGATCGTGGCGACGACGTCGTTGGCGTAGTTCTGCAGCGAGTAGTTGGTGGAGGCGGCGGTGGCGGTGCGGCTGCCGTCGTAGTCGATGCCCAGGCCGCCGCCCACATCGAGAAAGCCCATCGGCGCCCCCAGCCGGGTGAGCTCGGCATAGATCTGCCCGGCCTCCTGCAGGGCGTCCTTGAGGACGGCGATGTCGTTGATCTGGCTGCCGATGTGGAAGTGCAGCAGGCGCAGGTCGTCGAGCAGGCCCGCCTCCCGCAGGCGCTCCACCGTGGTGAGCACGTCGGGGATTGAGAGGCCGAACTTGGCCCGCTCCCCCACCGAGCTGCCCCAGCGGCCGGTGCTGCGGGCCGAGAGCTTGGCGCGGATGCCGATGAACGGCGCCCCGCCCAGGGCGCTGCTGGCGGCGATGATCCGCTCCAGCTCATCGGCCTGCTCGATCACCACCACCGGCTGGCGCCCCAGGCGCCGGGCCAGGATCGCCGTCTCGATGTAGCGCCGGTCCTTGTAGCCGTTGCAGATCAGCAGGGCGTCGGGATCGTCGAGCAGGGACAGGGCGATCAGCAGCTCGGCCTTGCTGCCCGCCTCCAGGCCGAAATGCCAGCGGCGGCCGCTCTCCACCAGCTGCTCCACCACGTGGCGCTGCTGGTTGCACTTCACCGGGAACACCCCCTGGTAGCGGCCGTTGTAGCCGTACTGGGCGATGGCCCGCTCGAAGGCGCCGTGGAGCCGCTCGAGCCGGTCCTCGAGGATGTCGTCGAAGCGGATCAGCAGCGGCAGGGACAGGTCGCGGCCCTGCAGCTCCCGCACCAGCTCCACCAGATCGAGGGAGCCGCCGCGGTCGCCACGGGGCTGGACGATCACGTGGCCCCGGGTGCCCACCCCGAAGTAGGGCTCACCCCAGCGGTCGAGGCCGTAGAGGGCCGCCCCGTCGGCGGCGCTCCAGGCATCGGCCCGCCCGGAAGGGACGGGGGGCACGCCCGGGGGGCTGGTCGGTTCGGCGAACACCATCGCAGCCTTGGGTTGGCTCAGGCCTGAGGGGGCAATCTAGGCGGGGCCTTGTGGCGGCTGCCCCGGCCTGGTCGTTGCGGCAGCTTCGGGTCAGCGGCGGAGGCCAATCCACGAAGGAGGCCGATCCACGAGCCTGTACAGCGTGTACAGGTTCGGAGTCGCGCCGGTGCCGGACGGGCAACCCCGGCGCGGCCGACCGGGCGCCCCGTCGAAAGGGCACGGGGTTGCTTGCCAAGCGGCAGCCCCAGCGCGGACGATGGCCCGAACAGAACTCCCTTCCCCATGGCCACCGAACGCACCTTCCTCGCCATCAAGCCCGACGGGGTGCAGCGGGGCCTGGTGGGCGAGATCCTCGGCCGCTTCGAGCGCAAGGGCTTCAAGCTGGTGGGTCTCAAGCAGCTGGTGCCCAGCCGGGAGCTGGCCGAGAGCCATTACGGCGTGCACCGGGAGCGCCCCTTCTTCGCCGGCCTGGTGGAGTTCATCACCAGCGGGCCGGTGGTGGCCATGGTGTGGGAAGGCGACGGCGTGATCGCCAGCGCCCGCAAGCTGATCGGTGCCACCAAGCCCCTGGAGGCCGAACCCGGCACCATCCGCGGCGACCTGGCGGTGAACATCGGCCGCAACGTCATCCACGGCTCCGATGCACCGGAAACCGCCGTCTTCGAGATCGGGCTCTGGTTCCAGCCCTCCGAGCTGTGCGCGTGGACGCCGGCCGACCAGGTGTGGCGGGTCGAGCCCTGAGCGGCCATCCTGGGGACCGTCGGGTCCCCGGGCCATGCTGCTGCGCAGGAGCCTCAGGCCTCCCGGGCCGATGAAGCTGGCGCCCGTGGCCATGCTGGTCGTCGGGCTGGCGCTTGGTCTGCCCGCCGCCGGCCCCCTCGCCGGGGCCATGGCGGCCCCCCGGGTGCCCCGGGTGGTGGATGTGCCTTCCCGGCCGGCCTACGTGATGCCGCCGGCGGCGCCGGAGCGGCCGGCCCTGGTGGGCCAGGTGCTGCGGCCGTCCACTGTGCTGCGCACCGAGAATCCCGGCCGGCTGCAGATCCTGCTGGCCGATGGCCGCAGCTTCCGGCTCGGGGGCAATGCCCTGCTGCGGATCGAGCCGACGCTGCTGGATCTGGTGCGCGGCCGGATCATCGCCTGGATTGCTCCCGGGGCGAAGCGTCCCACCCCCCTGCGGATCAGGACCCGGGTGGGCACGGCCTCGATCCAGGGCACCACGGTCTTCATCGAGGACACCGCCGACTCCGTGCTCTTCCTGAGCTGGGAGGGGGAGGTGGAGGTGCGCGCCGATGACGGCACCGTGTACCGGCTGAGCAGCGGCCAGCGCCTGGAGGCCACCACCGACGGCTGGAAAGGCCCGCGCCGGATCGACGCCACCGAGGCGAGGCTGCGGCGGCGCAACAGCGAGCTGCTCAACGGTTTCGGGGCGCCGATGGAGACGCTGCCGGTGCTGGAGCGGGAACTCGGGCTCACCCCCTGATGTCCCCCTGGCCCGGGCTGGGGCGCCGGCTCTGGTGGCTGGCCCTGGCCGCCCCCCTGCTGGCGGGCCTTGACCGGGCGCCCCTCACGCCCCTGGGCCAGGGGCCGCGGCTGCTCGACGACCAGCTCCTCCAGACCTTCTTCCAGCTGCGGGGGACCCGCCCCGCCCCGGCCGACCCGGTGATCCTGGCCATCGATGCCGACTCCCTGGAGCTGGGGGAGCTGCTGTCCCCGGGCGAGCGCCAGGCGTCGCCGCTGTGGCGCCAGATGGGTCCCTGGCCCTGGCCCCGGGCCCTGCAGGCCCGGCTGGCGGCCCATGTGCTCGAGCAGGGGGCGGCCCGGGTGCTGTTCAACATCGAGTACAGCCAGCCCAGCCGCTTCGGCCCCGCTGATGACCGGGCCTTCGTGGCCACCCTGAACCCCTGGCGCCAGCGGGTGCACCTGGCCGCCCACTTTGGCGTGCGGGAGGAGGGGGGCGTGCAGGAGAGCCGGCTGCGGCTGCCCATCCACCCGCTGGGTGCCCCCGGCCTCACCACCCTGCTGCAGTCGCCCCGGGGGGTGGTGGAGGCGGTGCCGGGCCAGGGCTGGATCGAGGCCCGGCTGGGCGACTTCCCGCCGCCCCTGCCCCGGCCGATGGCCTTCCTGGTGCGGCCGGCGCCGCCACCGCCGGCGCCGATGGGGCTCAACTTTCCTGGCCCCGCCGGCACCATGCCCCGCGTGCCGGCCTGGAAGCTGCTGGAGGCGCCGCCGTCCACCTGGCGGGGCCGCACGGTGCTGATCGGCGTCACGGCCCCGGGCCTGGGGGACCTGCAGGAGACGCCCTTCGGCCCCATGGCCGGCACCGAGATCCAGGCGGTGGCCGTCGCCAACGTGCTCCAGGGCCGGGGGCTGGGGCGGCTGCCCCCGGCGGGGGACGGGCTGCTGCTGCTGGGCTGGGGCGCCCTGGCGGGGCTGCTGCTGCGGCGCCCCGCCAGTGCCGGCGGCACCCTGCAGCTGGCCCTGGCCCTGGCGGGCGGTGTCCTGCTCGCCGGCGGAGCGGCGTGGGCCGGGGCCCAGCTGCGCCTGCCCCTGGCGGCCCTGCTGCTGGCCCCCGTGGCCGGCGGCGGGGTGCGGGCCGTGGGCCAGGGGCTGGCGGAGAGCCGGGAGCGGGCCTACCTGCACCAGGTGCTGAGTCGGCGCGTCTCCCCCACCCTGCTGCGCGACATCCTGCGCAGCCCCGGGCCGCTGTGGAACCAGGCGGTGGGCCGCCGGGCCCGCTGCGCCGTGCTGTTCAGCGACCTGGTGGGCTTCACCCCCCTGAGCGCCGTGCTGGAGCCCGCCGAGCTGTTCGCCCTGCTGAACCGCTACTTCGAGGCCATGGCCGCGGCGGTGCTGGAGCAGGAGGGCCTGCTCGACAAGTTCATCGGCGACGCGGTGATGGCGGAGTTCGGGGTGCCCCGCAGCCGGGGGGATGCCGAGGAGGCCCGGGCCGCGGTGCGGGCGGCCCTGGCGATGCAGGAGCGGCTCGAGGCCCTCAACGTCGAGCTGGCTGCGGCGGGCACCCCACCGCTGAAGCACGGGATCGGGCTCCATTTCGGCGAAGTGATCGCCGGCAACCTGGGCTCCTCCCAGCGCCTGGAGTTCACCGTCGTGGGGGCCAGCGTCAACGTGACCAGCCGCCTGGAGGGGCTGACGCGCCTGTTCCCCGCGCACCCGATCCTGGTCAGCGGCGACCTGCTGGCCCTGCTGCCGGAGGAGCTGGAGGTGCTGCCCCTGGGGAGCCACCGGATCAAGGGCTGGCCCGTGCCCCTGGCGGTGTATGCCCTCCAGGGGCTGCGGCCGGCGGCCGGGCCTGGCTAGGCCGCCGCCGGGAACGGCCGGTCCCAGCGGAAGGGCGCCAGCAGGGCGTCGGCCGCCACGTCTGTCCCGGAGCCGGCCGCGGTGATCGCCGCAGCGATCCGCTCCGCCGTGATCGCCGCCAGCAGCACGCCGTTGCGGTGGTGGCCCGTCGCCAGCCAGAGCCCCTCGATCGGTCCGGGGCCCAGCAGCGGTGCGTCGTCGGGGGTGCCGGGGCGGAAGCCCCACCAGCGCTCCATCGGCGGCCACAGGGCCGCCTCCGGCAGCAGGGCGGCGATGCCGGTCTGCAGCTGCTTCTGGCCCTCGGGGGTGAGGCCGTCGTCGAAGCCGGCCTGCGGCTCGCTGGTGGCGCCCACCACCAGCAGCCCGTCCTCCCGCGGCACCAGGTAGGTGCCGGGCCCGAACACGACCCGCCCCAGGCTGGCCCTGGGGCCCTGCAGCGACAGCATCTGCCCCTTCACCGGATGCACCGGCAGCTCCGGCAGCAGCCGGCCGCTCCAGGCGCCGCAGGCGAGCACGGCCGTGCTGGCGGCCATCGTGTGCTCGCCCCCCTCGGCCCGGCGCAGCCGCACCCCCCGCAGGCGTCGGCCGCCTGCGGTGAGCAGCTCCAGCACCTCGGTGCCCTCCTCGAAGCGCACCCCCAGGGCCACGCAGGCCCGCTCCAGGGCGCGCATCAGGCGGCGGCGGTTGTCGATCTGGCCGTCCTGGGCGAACAGCAGACCCGCCCGCCAGGCGGGCCCGATGCCGGGCACTTCCCGTTCCAGGCCCGCCCGGTCGAGGGGCTCACCGAAGGGGGCCGTGGGGTAGGCGTCGCGCTCGGCGGCGCCGGGGAAGGGGACGACGATGCCGCAGGGCCGCAGGCCACAGGGCAAGCCGCTGTCGGCCTCGATCCGGGCCACCCAGGCCGGAATCCGCTCCAGGCTGGCCTGGCCCAGGGCCAGCATCGGCCCGCTGAGCCCCTCGGCGTGGGGGGCCAGCATGCCGGCGGCCACGAAGCCGGCCGCCTCGCTGCGGCGGCGGCTGAGCACGGTGGCGCTGCGGCCGAGACGGGCCAGCTGGTGGGCGATGGCCAGGCCCATCAGGCCGCCACCGAGGATCAGGACGGGTTCGGCGTCGGGAGGGGGGCCAGCCAGGGGGCGCATCTCCAGCTCGGAAGGCCCCCATTCAAGCGGCCGCCAGCCGCTGCCTAGGATCGCCCCCAGTGCCTCCGGCCGAGCGCGGGGGGCCGACAGCGCCGGCAGGACTCGCGACCATGGCTGAAGGGAACAGGGCAGAAGGCAAGGGCGAAGCCGCTTGGGAGGCTGTGATCGGCCTGGAGACCCACGTGCAGCTGGGCACCGCCAGCAAGATCTTCACCGCCGCCTCCACCAGCTTCGGCGACGATCCCAACACCCACATTGACCCGGTGGTGTGCGGTCTGCCGGGCACCCTGCCGGTGCTCAACCAGAAGGTGCTGGAGTACGCGGTCAAGGCGTCGCTGGCCCTCAACCTGCAGGTGGCCGAGCACAGCAAGTTCGACCGCAAGCAGTACTTCTATCCCGATCTTCCGAAGAATTACCAGATCTCCCAGTACGACCAGCCGATCGCCGAGAACGGCTGGATCGAGGTGGAGGTGGCCGAGAAGGGCAAGGAGACCTACCTCAAAAAGGTGGGCATCGAGCGGCTGCACATGGAGGAGGACGCCGGCAAGCTCGTCCACGCCGGCAGCGACCGCCTGGCCGGCTCCACCCACTCCCTGGTGGATTACAACCGGGCCGGCGTCGCCCTGGCCGAGATCGTCTCCAAGCCGGACCTGCGCACGGGCCGGGAGGCGGCCGAGTACGCCTCGGAGATCCGCCGCATCATGCGCTACCTGGGCGTCAGCGACGGCAACATGCAGGAGGGTTCCCTGCGCTGCGACGTCAACATCTCCGTGCGCCGCGGCCCGGACGCCCCCTTCGGCGTGAAGGTGGAGATCAAGAACATGAATTCCTTCTCGGCGATCCAGAAGGCCATCGATTTCGAGATCGCCCGCCAGATCAAGGCCTACGAAGCCGGTGAACCGGTGGTGCAGGAGACGCGCCTCTGGGATGAGGCCAAGCAGCTCACCAAGAGCATGCGCAGCAAGGAGGGGGCCAGCGACTACCGCTACTTCCCGGACCCGGATCTGGGGCCGATCGAGGTGAGCCCGGAACAGCGGGAAAGCTGGCGGGCCGAGCTGCCCGAACTGCCGGCCGCCAAGCGCCACCGCTATGCCGAGAGCCTGGGACTCTCGATCTACGACGCCCGGGTGCTCACCGATGAGCGCCCCATGGCCGAGTACTTCGAGGCGGCCGTCGCCGCCGGCGGCGACCCCAAGGCCGTGGCCAACTGGGTCACCGGCGACATCGCCGCCCACGTGAACGCCAACCGGCTGTCGATCGCCGAGCTGCCGCTCAAGCCTGCCCAGCTGGCCGAGATGGTGCAGCTGATCGAGGCGGGCACCATCAGCGGCAAGATCGCCAAGGACCTGCTGCCCGAACTGCTTGAGAAGGGCGGCTCGGTGGCGGCGATCGTGGAGTCCCGCGGCCTGGGCATGATCAGCGACCCAGCGGCGATCACCGCCATCGTCGACGAGCTGCTGGCGGCCCACCCGGAGGAGGTGGCGGCCTTCCGCGGCGGCAAGACCAAGCTGCAGGGCTTCTTCGTCGGGCAGCTGATGAAGCGCACCGGCGGCCGCGCCGACCCCAAGCTGGCCAACCGGATCCTCAGCGAGCAGCTGAAGGGTTGAGGGACCCGTCCGCGCTGACTAGCGTTGGGCCATGACCTCGGCCCCCGCAGCTGTCAGACGCCACGCGCGTTTCACGGTGGAGCAGTTCCACCGGCTCTGCGATGCGGTGCCCGAGCAGCGGCTGGAGCTGATCGATGGGGAGGTGCTGCAGGTGATCGCCAAGGGGACACGCCACACGGCGGTGGTTCATCGGCTGATCGCCGCCATCCAGGCCTGCCTGGCGGCCTCTCCCCCGGTGCCTCTGCAGCTGCGGGTGGAGGCCCCGCTCGACCTGGGCCCGGCCGATGAGCCCGAGCCGGATCTGGCGCTGGTGGCCCGCCGCGACGACGACTACTGGGACGCCCATCCCACCGCCGCCGACACCGCCCTGGTGATCGAGGTGGCGGACAGCAGCCTGGCCTTCGACCTGGAGGCCAAGGCGCGCCTCTATGGCGCGGCCGGCATTCCCCACTACTGGGTGATCGATGTGCAGACGCCCCGCCTGCACGTGGTGCGTGAGCAGAGCACCGGCCTCGATCCCGCCGCCCTGGCGGCGCTCAGGCGGGCGGTGGAGACGGTGCTGCGGCAGCTGCCCCGGCCCTGAGCGCCGCCGCCACCTGCGGCGCCAGGGCCACCGGCCCGCCGCGGTTGTCGAGCACCACCGTGGCCAGGGCCCGCTTGCGGGCCAGGGGCCACTGGGCCGCCAGTCGGGCGCGGGCGTCGGCCTCGCCGAGCCCATCACGCCCCATCAGCCGCTGCAGCTGCTGGTCCTCGTCGCAGTCCACCAGCCACACCTCGCTGCACAGCTCCTCCAGCCCCGCCTCGAACAGCAGCGGGATCATCAGCACCACCGCCGGCTCGTGCTGCAGCCCATTCAGTTCCGTGGCGAAGCGCTGCCGCACCAGTGGATGCACCAGCTGCTCCAGCCAGCGGAGCTCGGCGGCGTCGTTGAACACGATCCGGCCGAGGGCCGCCCGGTCCAGGGCCGGTGCCGCTGCGCCCGCCAGCGCACGCGTCGCCGCTCCCGCCAGCGCCACCCGCTCCCCGAAGCGCTCCAGCACCGCCGCCGCTCCGGGGCTGCCCGGCGCCAGCGCCTCGCGGGCATAGACATCCGCATCCAGCACCGGCAGACCGCGCTCGGTCAGCAGGCGTCCCACCGTGCTCTTGCCGCTGGCGATGCCGCCGGTGAGGCCGATGCGGCGCTGGGGGGGAAGGGCCATTGGGCCAGTCTGGGCCGGCCGCTGCCGGGGCCGGGTGCGTGCCGTTTCAGGATGGCCCCAGTGGCCGCATCGCCTTGACCCACCCCTGGACCCCGATCACCGGCGGCGTCACGGCCCCGGAGGGCTTCCTGGCCGCCGCCGTCACCGCCGGCCTGAAGGCCTCCGGCCGGCCGGATCTCTCCCTGCTGCTGGCGCCGGTGGGGGCGGTGTGTGCCGGCAGCTTCACCACCTCCCTGGTGCGGGCCGCCTGCGTCGACCTCTGCGCCGAGCGCCTGGCGGCCGGCGGCGGCCACGCCCGGGCGGTGCTCACCAACTCCGGCCAGGCCAACGCCTGCACCGGTGAACGCGGCCTGGCCGACAGCCTGCGGGCCACGGCCGAGCTGGCGGCTCGTCTGGACCTGGCCCCCGACGAGGTGCTGATCTGCTCCACCGGGGTGATCGGCGTGCCGATCCCGATGGAGGTGCTCGTGGCGGGCCTCGATCCCCTGGTGGCGGCCCTCGGCCCCACGGGCGGTGGCGCGGCGGCCGAGGCGATCCTCACCACCGACCTTGTGGCCAAGGAGATCGCCCTGGAGGCCCAGCTGGGTGGCCGCCGGTTGCGGATCGGGGGCATGGCCAAGGGCTCGGGGATGATCCATCCCGACATGGCCACGATGCTGGGTTATCTCACCTGTGATGCCGGCGTGCCGGCCGACATCTGGCAGGACATGGTGAAGCGGGCGGTGGACCGCTCCTTCAACGCGATCACGGTGGACGGCGACACCAGCACCAACGACACATACCTGGCCTTTGCCGCCGGTGAGCCCCTGGGCCCGGAGCACTTCGAGGCACTGGAGGCCGGCCTGACGGCGGTGTCGCAGCACCTGGCCCGGGCGATCGCCCGCGACGGCGAGGGCGCCACCTGCCTGATCGAGGTGCGGGTGGAGGGCAGCGCCGATGACGCCGGCGCCCGCGCCATCGCCCGCACCGTGGCTGGCTCTTCGCTGGTGAAGTGCGCCGTCCACGGCCGCGACCCCAACTGGGGCCGGATCGTGGCCGCCGCCGGCCGGGCAAGGGTGGCCTTCGACCCCGCCGCCGTGGCCCTGTGGCTGGGGGACCACCAGCTGATGGCGTCAGGCCAGCCCCTTCCCTTCGACCGCCCGGCGGCCTCCGCCTACCTCAAGGCCCGCGCCGCGGGCGCCTACCTGGTCGACGACACGGTGGAAATCCACCTGCGGGTCGGCGAGGGCCCGGGCAGCGGTAGCGCCTGGGGTTGCGACCTCTCCGATCAGTACGTGCGCATCAACGCCGACTACACCACCTGAGCCGAACGGCCCCACCGCGGCAAGATGGCAGCGCATGTGCTGATGTCGATGGTCACGGCCAGGCCCTCTTCCCCCCCCGGCGGCGCCCCTCCCCGGGGAGCGGCCCCCGGCGGCAAGCAGCGGGCGGCGGGTCGCCCCGCCTGGGACTGGCGGTTGTGGGCGATCGTGGGGCTCTGCTTCGGCGTGGGCTACGCCGCCAGCCTGCGGCTGCTGAGCCTCGGCGGCCCCGAGGAAGAAGGAGCCAGCCAGCGCTTCGATGTGCAGCCCGCCCCGGGGACGACGCTCGATTCCCTGCGCCAGCGCTTCGGCGGCGATGCCCGCGAGATCCGTGGCGATCTGGACCTGCTCGAGCTGGAGCAGGAGCAGAACAAGGAGGCGGCCGCGATTGAGGAGCGTCGCCGCCAGATCGAGGAGCGGGAGGCCGAGGAGCGCCGGCGCCTGCTCGAGGGCGGGGAGACCCCGCCGACCGACCAGCCGGCCGCGCCCGGAGCCGCCGATGCCGGGCTCCCGGCCGCCCCTGCTCTGCCGCCGCCGCGCACGCCGCCGGCCCGGGAGCGGGAGGAGGCCGGCCCGGCGCCGATCGCCCCGCCGCCGCTGAGCGCCCCACCGGCCCCCGGAAGCCAGCCCTGATCTGCCACAGTTCGGTGATCCCTCCGGCCAAGTCATGAGCGCGCCGCAGTCCCTCGCCAAGGCGGCCATGAACCGCCTGGCCGCCCGCCTGGGCAGCGGCCTGGCCGACGTGGCCGCCACCCTGGCGGCCCTCGCCCAGGAGGCCCCCGCCCGGGTGCAGCAGGAGCTGAGTCTGTTCTGGGAGGAGGTGGCCATGGAAGCCGAACGCATCGAGAACGACCGCGGCGCCGGTGCCGCGGGACGGGGCGGCGCCGCCGAGGATCCCCAGGAGCGCATCGATGCCCTGCGGGCCAAGGTGGCCGAACTCTCCCGGCGCCTCGACCGGATGCCGGCAACCCCCGACGGTCCGCCGCGGTCTCCGGGGCAGCCCTGATGGCGGCCCTCTCCACCCCCGGGATCCTTCTGTCCCGCCTCTGGCGGTCTCTGCGCATCTGGCGCCTCGTGCTCCAGCTGCTGGCGGGTCTCTGGTGGGACGCCCGCCCCTGGACCTACCCGGGCGGACGCACCCCGCAAGCCCAGGCCGCCCGCCAGCGCCGCCGGGCCCGCTGGCTCACGGCCCAGTTCCTCGAGCTCGGCTCGGCCTTCATCAAGCTCGGCCAGCTGCTCTCGGCCCGCCCCGATGTCCTGCCCGCCGACGTGGTCGAGGAGCTGGCCCATCTGCAGGACCGGGTGCCCGCCTTCCCCTTCCCGGTGGTGGAGAGCCTGCTGGAGCAGGAGCTGGGGGAGCGGCGGGCCGAGATCATCGATCTGGAGGTGGTGCCCCTCGGCTCGGCCAGCCTGGCCCAGGTGCACCGGGCCAGCCTGCGCAGCGGCCGCCAGGTGGTGTTCAAGGTGCAGCGCCCCGGGCTGGAGCGCCTGTTCCGCCTTGATCTGGAGGTGCTGCAGCAGGTGGCCGCCGCGGTGCAGCGCCACCCCCGCTGGGGCGCCGGCCGTGACTGGGTGGGCATCGCCAAGGAGTGCCGGCGGGTGCTGCTGCGGGAGCTCGATTTCCGCCTCGAGGCCGAGCACGCCGCCCGCTTCCGCCAGCAGTTCCTCGACGACCCCGGCATCCGCATCCCGGCGGTGGTCTGGGAGCTGAGCTCCCGGCGGGTGCTCTGCCTCGATTACGTGCCCGGCATCAAGATCAACGACCGCGAGGCCCTCGTCAGTGCCGGCATCGATCCGGCGGCCGTTGCCGAGAAGGGGGCGGCCAGCTACCTGCAGCAGCTGGTGCGCTTCGGCTTCTTCCACGCCGATCCCCACCCCGGCAACCTCGCCGTCGCCAGCGACGGGGCGCTGATCTACTACGACTTCGGCATGATGGGCCAGATCTCCGAGCGGCTGCGGAGCCGGCTCGGACGCATGGTGCGGGCCGCCGCGGCCCGCGATGCCGCCTCCCTGGTGGATGAGCTCCAGCAGGCCGGGCTGATCGCCGCCGGCATCGACCAGGGGCCGGTGCGGCGGCTGGTGCGGGTGATGCTCACCGAAGCCCTCACGCCACCCTTCAGCGCCAACGTCATCGACAAGCTCTCCGGCGACCTCTACGAACTCGTCTACGGCCAGCCGTTCCGGCTGCCGCCCGAGCTGATCTTCGTGATGCGGGCCCTCTCCACCTTCGAGGGCGTGGGCCGCAGCCTCGATCCGGGCTTTAGCCTGATCGCCATCGCCCGCCCTTACCTGTTGCCCCTCATGACCGCCAGCGGCAACGGCCCCAACGAACTGTTCAGCGAGCTCTCCCGCCAGGCGGCCGAGGTGGGCAGCCGCGCCTTCGGGATTCCCCGGCGTCTCGACGAGAGCCTGGCCCGCATCGAACAGGGCGATCTCCAGGTGCTGATCCGCGCCGGCGAAACCGATCGCCTGCTGCGGCGCCTGGCCCTCGCCCAGCAGAGCGCCGGCCAGTCGTTCCTGCTCGGCACCCTGGCGGTGGCGGCCTCGGTGCTGGCGGTGAGCGGCCGCCCGGTGCTCACCGCCGTGCCCCTGGTGCTGGCGGTACCCCTCACCGCCGGCTGGCTGAAGATGCAGGCACGGCTCCAGCGCGATGGTCGCCTCGACCAGTTGCCGGGCGTGGGATCGCCGCCCGGCGGCGGCGCCTGAACGCCAGGCCTCGCCAGCCGCTCCCTGCGGAGGTTCGGCTCAGTCGTGCAGCGGCACACCCAGGGCCGGGATCTCCAGCGGACGGGCACCCAGCAACCCTTGCAGCGATCGCTGCTTCAGGGCATCGACCACCTCGTCCGCATTCGTCACCTTGTGGGACCAGTCGCTGGCCTGGTCCTGCCGGTTCAGCGCACCGGATGCGGTCGCGGCCGACCTGTCCGGCTCCGGGAAGGCCTCGGAGAAACCCTGCTGGGCAAGCAGTTGATGGACCCGGCCAGCCTGCTGGTGATTGGGATGGTCGCACCAGTCTTCGTAGTTGATGACGCAATGCCTGGGGTGGCTCCCCTGGGTCGGCGCCGGGCTGGGTCCGCGGAAAGCGTCTCCTGCCCGCAGGCTGCGCAGGTAGTAGCCGGAGATGAATCGGCAGTAGGCCACGAAGGATTCGGGACAGATCCTCACGTTGCAACCGGTGGTATTGACCCCGTTCCAGCGTCGCGAGTCGGTCTTGATCAACGAGATATAACTGTCAATCAGGCTTCGTTGATGAAGGATCAGGGGGTAGGTTCTGCAGAGGAAGCCATGGCATTCCGGTGAGAGATGGTTCGGGAAGAGTTCCAGCGTGTAGGTGTCTTCCCTGGCGTCAAGAAGCTCGCAGACGCGTCGGGCGATTCTGGGTTCTCGGAAGATGTTGTAGGCCGGCCCGACCGCCGCACTGGCTTTCTCCAGCACGACGGAGAGAAACTGAGCAATCTTCAGCCTCTCCTTTCGCCGGAGTCGCAGGCTGATTCCGTGGAGGTAGCTTGCCGCGCCTCGGGGCGCGGCTCCCATGCGAAGCGTGCGGGTCGGCAGAAAGCTCTTGATCAGGGAATCCGCCACCATGTACCTGCCGAACTCACTCAGGTCGTAAGGCGCCTTGTCGTAGAAGCGCAGGCCGCTCGGGCCCTCGGCACAGTGGATGTAGGCCGTCGGGTGGAAGGGCTCGCAGACAAAGGCGGACTTCATCGACTGCAGCAGCTGGCCGAACCGGGAGGATCCGGTTCGCGGAGCTGCAACGCTGAGGATCAGCACGGTGGCTGCGGCCCGCGGGCTCAGGCCTTGCCCCGCGGCCCCCGGTCCTCCACGCCGGCATACACCGCCTGGCTGCCCAGTTCGTCCTCGATGCGCAGCAGCTGGTTGTACTTGGCGACCCGGTCGCTGCGGCTGAGGGAACCGGTCTTGATCTGGCCGGCGCGGGTGGCCACGGCCAGGTCGGCGATGGTCACATCCTCCGTCTCGCCGCTGCGGTGGCTGATCACGCTGGTGTAACCGGCCCGGGTGGCCATGTCGATGGCCTGCAGCGTCTCCGTGAGCGAGCCGATCTGGTTCACCTTGATCAGGATCGAATTGGCGATGCCCTGCTCGATCCCCTGCTGCAGCCGGGTGGTGTTGGTCACGAAGAGGTCGTCGCCCACCAGCTGCACCGTGCCCCCCAGGCGCTCGGTCAGCAGGCGCCAGCCCTCCCAGTCGTCCTCGGCCAGGCCGTCCTCGATCGAGACGATCGGGAAGCGGGCCGCCAGGGCCGCCAGCTGGTCGACCATCTCGGCGCTGGTGTAGCTACCGCCGCCGAAGGCGTAGCGGCCATCGGCATAGAACTCGGTGCTGGCCACATCGAGGGCCAGGGAGATCTGGTCGCCGGGCCGGTAGCCGGCCTTCTCGATCGCCTGCATCAGCAGCTCGCCGGCGGCGTCGTTGCCGGCCAGGTCGGGGGCGAAGCCACCCTCGTCGCCCACCGCCGTGGAGAGCCCCTGATCCTTGAGCAGCCCCTTGAGGGTGTGGAACACCTCGGCGCCCATGCGCAGGGCCTCGCGGAAGCTGCCCGCTCCGTGGGGCACCAGCATGAACTCCTGGAAGTCCAGGTTGTTGGAGGCGTGGGCGCCGCCGTTGATGACGTTCATCAGCGGCACCGGCAGCAGGGTGGCCATCGGACCGCCCAGGTAGCGGTAGAGCGGCAGGCCCAGGGCCTTGGCGGCGGCGTGCGCGGTGGCCAGGCTCACGGCCAGGATCGCGTTGGCGCCGAGGGCGGATTTGTTGTCGCTGCCGTCGAGTTCGTTCATGGCCTCGTCGACGGCGCCCTGGTCGAGGGCGCTCAGGCCGCACAGGGCCGGGGCGATGCGCTCCTCGATGTTCTCCACCGCCTTGCTGACGCCCTTGCCGAAGTAGGCCTTCTCGCCGTCCCGCAGCTCATGGGCCTCGTGGGCGCCGGTGCTGGCGCCGCTGGGCACGATGGCGCGGCCGCTGGCGCCCCCCTCCAGATACACCTCCGCCTCCACCGTGGGGGTGCCGCGGGAGTCGAGCACTTCGCGGGCAACGATGGAGTCGATGACGAGGTCGAGGGAGTCGTACACAGGGGGTGTGCTGGTGGGCGAATCCTATGGGTCGTCCTCCGCCCTCGCCTGTGTTCCCTGCGCCACCCTGGTCAGAATGGCCCGAGCTGGTGCACCGCCGATGCGACTCCTCCACACCATGCTCCGGGTGGGCGATCTGGAGCGCTCCCTGCGCTTCTATACCGAGGTGCTGGGCATGAAGCTGTTGCGCCGCAAGGACTACCCCGGCGGCGCCTACACCCTGGCCTTCGTCGGCTACGGCGACGAGGCGGACACCACCGTGCTGGAGCTCACCCACAACTGGGACACCGACGCCTACGAGATCGGCACGGGGTTCGGCCACCTGGCCATCGGTGTCGATGACATCCATGCCACCTGCGCGGCGATCGCCGCCAAGGGCGGGCGGGTGGTCCGTCCGCCCGGTCCGAAGCAGCACGGCACCACCGTGCTCGCCTTCGTGGAGGATCCGGATGGCTACAAGGTGGAACTGATCCAGACGTCGTCCCGGTCCGATGCGCACTGATTCCCGCCTGCGTGACGACCGGGGCGCGGGGGGCGCTGCGGCCAGCCTCACCAGCGACCCCGACCGCTTCAGCGACGCCGCCTGGGATCTGCTGATCGCCTCCCAGGAGCAGGCCCGCCGCTGGCGCCACGGCGCCATGGACGTGGAGCACCTGCTGCTCACCCTGCTGCTGAACCGGCGCTTCGCCAGCTGGGTGGACCCCCTGCCCCTCGATGAGGACCGGCTGCTGGACCGGCTCGAGACCTTCTGCGCCGAGCAGCCGGACGGCGGCGGCGGCACCCTCTACATCGGCGATGCCCTCGAGGATCTGCTGGAGGAGGCCGATCGGCGCCGGGCCGCCTGGGGATCCCGCCTGCTGGATGTGCCCCACCTGCTGCTGGCCCTGCTGGTGGAGCCCAGGATCGGGGCGTCACTGCTGGTGGAGGAGGGGCTGAGCGAGGACCTGCTGCTGCGCCAGTGGCGCCCCCTGCCGGCTGCGGCCGAGGCCACTGCCGCCGGGACCACCGTGGCCGCCGCTGCCCCCGCCCCGTCGCTGGCGCCGGCCCCGGCTCCGTTGGCCCCGGCCCCGCCACCGCCGGCCCCCTCGCGAGCGGCCGCGGCCGCTGCCCCCCCGCGGCCGCCGGCGGCGCCGGAGCCCGCCATGACCCTGCAGCGGGAGGGGGAGCCCGAACCCGGCGCCCTCGAGCGCTACGGCCGTGACCTCACCGCCGCCGCCCGGGCCGGCCAGCTCGATCCGGTGGTGGGACGCGACACCGAGATCCGCCGGCTGATCCAGGTGCTTTCCCGGCGCAGCAAGAACAATCCGGTGCTGATCGGTGAGCCCGGCGTCGGCAAGACGGCCGTGGCTGAATCCCTGGCCCAGCGGATCGTGGCCGGTGAGGTGCCCGATGCCCTCCGGGGCCTGCGGCTGGTGGCCCTGGACCTGGGGGCCCTGATCGCCGGGGCCAAGTTCCGCGGCCAGTTCGAGGAGCGCCTGCGCAGCGTGCTGGCCGAGGTCCGCGACAACGACGGGGTGCGCGGCGAGGACGGGGAAGGCGGCCGTGCCGGCGGTGTGGTGCTGTTCATCGACGAGCTGCACACGGTGGTGGGCAGCGACCGTTCCGGCGCCGATGCGGCCAGCATCCTCAAGCCGGTGCTGGCCCGCGGCGACCTGCGCTGCATCGGCGCCACCACCCCCGAGGACTACCGGCGCAGCATCGAGAAGGATCCCGCCCTGGAACGCCGTTTCCAGCAGGTGGTGATCCGCGAGCCCGATGGTCCCACCTGCCTCGAGATCCTGCGGGGGCTGAAGGAGCGCTACGAGCTCCACCATGGCGTCACCATCACCGATGGGGCCCTGGTGGCGGCCTCTCGGCTGGCCTCCCGCTACATCAGCGACCGCTGCCTGCCGGATTCGGCCATCGACCTGATCGATGAAGCCGCCGCCAACCTGCGCATGGAGGCCACCTCCAAGCCCCAGGTGGTGGAGGCGGCCGAGGCGGAACTGCGGCGGGTGGAACTGGCGCTGCTGGCCGCCGAGGCGGCGCCCCTGGAGGAGCGGGTGCAGCTGCAGGAGCAGCGGCGCCTCGCCCATGAGCAGCTCGACCGCCTGCAGCGGCGCTGGGCGGGGGAGCGGGAGCGCCTGGGGGAGCTGCGCGAGCTGCTGCAGCAGGACGAGGACCTGCGCCACGCCATCGCCGAAGCCGAGCGGGACGGGGACCTGGAGGAGGCGGCCCGGCTGCAGTACGACCAGCTGCACGGGGTGCAGCAGCGCCGGGCGGCCCTGGAGGCGGAACTGCAGAGCGATCCGATGCTGCGGGAGCAGGTGGAGGAGGGGGACATCGCCGATGTGGTGGCCCGCTCCACCGGCATCCCCATCCAGCGGCTGCTGGCCGGCGAACGCCAGAAGCTGCTCGAGCTGGAGCAGCGGCTCGGGGAACGGGTGATCGGCCAGCCCGAGGCGGTGGCGGCGGTGGCAGCCTCGATCCGCCGCTCCCGCGCCGGCATGCAGGCCCCCACCCGGCCCGTGGGGTCGTTCCTGTTCCTGGGGCCCACGGGGGTGGGCAAGACGGAACTGGCCAAGGCCCTGGCGGCGGCCCTCTTCGATGAGGAGGAGGCCCTGGTGCGGCTCGACATGAGCGAATTCATGGAGCGCAACGCCGTTGCCCGCCTGGTGGGGGCCCCCCCGGGCTACGTGGGCTACGAGGAGGGCGGCCAGCTCACCGAGGCCGTGCGCCGCCGCCCCTATGCGGTGCTGCTGCTGGATGAGGTGGAGAAGGCCCACCCCGATGTCTTCAACCTGCTGCTGCAGGTGCTCGACGACGGCCGCCTCACCGATTCCCAGGGCCGCACGGTCGATTTCCGCCACACCGTGGTGATCATGACCAGCAACCTGGCCAGCCGCGCCATCCTCGAACGGGCCCGCGCCGCCCCCTCCGCCGGCGAGGCGGGGGATCCCGGCCCCGAGGAGGGGGAGCAGGCCCGGGACCGCAGCCTCGATCGGGCGGTGGAGGAGGCCCTCTCGCGCCAGTTCCGGCCGGAGTTCCTCAACCGCATCGACGAGGTGATCCGGTTCCGTCCCCTCGCCCGCGCCGATCTGGAGCGGATCGTGCGGCTGCAGCTGGCGGAGCTGGCCCTGCTGCTGCGGGAGCAGCACCTGGAGCTGGAGATCGACGAGGCCGTCGTGGTGGCCCTGGCCGCCCAGGGCTACGAACCCGAGTACGGGGCCCGGCCCCTGCGCCGGGTGCTGCGGCGTCGCATCGAGAACCCGCTGGCCACCGAGCTGCTGGAGGATCACTTCACGACGGCCCGGGGGGTGCGGCTGGAGCTCGCCGGACCCGGAGAGGCGGGCTTCCGCTTCGTTCCCCTGGCGGACACCCGGGAGGGACGTCCGGTAGGGTGATCGTTTGTCGATGTCTGCCGACACCAGGGCAGCCATCGGAATCCACACCGTGGACCCCATCCCCCCTGCCACCACCACCACGAGCAGTCCCGACGGGCCCCTGGCCCGCGGGAACGGCACGTCCGCGCCCGACGACGGTCCGGATGGCTTCCCCTCCGAGGAGAAGGAGCCCACCGGCTTCGTGGCGGTCACCCTCGCGGAGCTGCGCAAGGTCGTCTGGCCGAGCCGCCAGCAGCTGTTCAGCGAGTCGGTGGCGGTGATCCTGATGGTGAGCCTTTCGGCCGCGGCGATCGCTGCGATCGACCGCTTCTACCACTGGGGATCAACCCAGATCTTCCGTTGATGACCCTTCCCCTGCCTGCCGTGCCTGAGATCGAACCGGACGCCCCCGAGGTGCTGGAGCTCCCCGCCGAGGGTACGGATCCCACGGGGGAGGTCCTCGACCTCGCCGCCGAGGGCGGGGCCGAGGCGGCCGAAGCCGGTGAAGCCGCCAAGCCCCAGGTGGCCCGCTGGTTCGCGGTCCAGGTGGCTTCCAGCTGCGAGAAGAAGGTCAAGGCCACCCTGGAGCAGCGGGCCGTCACCCTGGGGGTGAGCAACCGGATCCTCGAGATCGAGATCCCCCAGACCCCCGGTGTGAAGCTGAAGAAGGACGGCAGCCGCCAGTCGATCGAGGAGAAGGTGTTCCCCGGCTACGTGCTGGTGCGCATGGTCCTCGATGAGGACACGATGATGGCGGTGCGCAGCACCCCCAACGTCATCAACTTCGTGGGGCAGGAGGAGCGCCGGGCCACCGGCAAGGCCCGCGGCCACATCCGGCCCCGGCCCCTCAGCCGCCAGGAGGTCGACCGCATCTTCAAGCGTGCCGCCGAGAAGAAGCCCGTCCTCAAGGTCGACCTCACCGAGGGGGATCAGATCCTCGTCACCGCCGGTCCATTCAAGGACTTCCAGGGCGAGGTGATCGAGGTCTCCGGCGAACGCAGCAAGCTGAAGGCCCTCCTGTCGATCTTCGGCAGGGAGACCCCGGTCGAGCTCGAGTTCTCCCAGATCAGCAAACAGAGCTGATCGAACGGCGGCCGCCTCCCTGCGGAGGGCGGCCCCGGGTGGCCCCCTCGAGGGCCGCCATCCCGCCGGGCCGGCCCCCGCCCCGGCGATCCGCAACGCTCCCGCAACGGAGTTCCGTCCCACGCTCCCGCAAGGGAGTTCCGTCCCGCACTCCCGCAAGGGAGTTCCGTCCCCCAGCCCAGCCGATGGCCAAGAAAGTCGTAGCTGTGATCAAGCTGGCCCTCCAGGCCGGCAAAGCGAACCCCGCACCACCGGTGGGCCCTGCCCTCGGTCAGCACGGGGTCAACATCATGGCGTTCTGCAAGGAGTACAACGCCCGCACCCAGGAGAAGGCCGGGTACGTGATCCCGGTGGAGATCTCGGTCTTTGAAGACCGCAGCTTCACCTTCATCACCAAGACCCCGCCCGCCTCGGTGCTGATCTCCAAGGCCGCCGGCATCGAGAAGGGTGCCGCCACGTCCGCCAAGGGAGCGGTGGGTGCCATCAGCCGCGCCCAGCTCGAGGAGATCGCCAAGACCAAGCTGCCCGACCTCAACTGCACCAGCGTCGAGTCGGCCATGCGCATCATCGAAGGCACCGCCCGCAACATGGGCGTCGCCGTCAAGGACTGACGGCCAGCGGTCGTCGTTCCACCCCGTCCACTTCTCCGCTTCATCACCTTTCTGGGGGAGACCGATCACGGTCGTCCGCACCCCTTACCGCCATGACAAAAGTCTCCAAACGCTTCACCGCCCTCGCCGCCAAGGTGGAGGACCGCGCCTACGAACCGCTCGAGGCCCTCGCGCTGGTCAAGGACACCGCCACCGCCAGGTTCGACGAAACCATCGAAGCCCACGTGCGCCTGGGCATCGACCCCAAGTACACCGACCAGCAGCTGCGCACCACCGTGGCCCTGCCCCACGGCACCGGCCAGACCATCCGCATTGCCGTGATCGCCCGGGGCGAGAAGGTGGCCGAGGCCAAGGCCGCCGGTGCCGACCTGGCCGGCGACGATGAGCTGGTCGACCAGATCGCCGGAGGCGCGATCGACTTCGATCTGCTGATCGCCACCCCCGACATGATGCCGAAGGTGGCCAAGCTCGGCCGGGTGCTCGGTCCCCGCGGTCTGATGCCGAACCCCAAGGCCGGCACCGTCACCACCGATCTGGGCGGCGCCATCAGCGAGTTCAAGGCCGGCAAGCTGGAGTTCCGGGCCGACCGTGCCGGCATCGTCCACGTGCGTTTCGGCAAGGCCAGCTTCGACACCGCCAAGCTGCTGGAGAACCTCAAGGCCCTGCAGGAAACCATCGACCGCAACAAGCCCAGCGGTGCCAAGGGCCGCTACTGGAGGAGCCTCTACGTCGCCTCCACCATGGGCCCCTCGGTGCAGGTCGACTTCGCCGCCCTCCAGGACATCAAGCAGGAGAGCTGAGCGTCCGCGGTGCCTGCCTCGTCATGGGTGCGGATCGGTGGCTGGGTGGCGGTGCCGCTCACCCTGCTGGCGCTGGGGTGGGGCCTGTTCTCCAGGCCCCCGTCCTCTTCGATGGCGGTGGAGCCAGCCCAGACCCCGCGCCGTGATGCCCCGGTCACCTTCGTCGGCGATTCGCTCACGGCCCAGGGCGACTGGCAGGCGGCCTTCCCTGATCGCGTGGTGTTCAACCAGGGCATCAGCGGCGACACCAGCTTCCAGCTGATGGCCCGCCTGCCGCAGATCCGCCGGACTGACGCCGGTACCTACCTGGTGATGGTGGGCATCAACGACATCGTCTGGGGCTACGACCCCGGCCGGATCGCCGGCCGCATCCAGTGGCTGCGGACCGGCCTCCAGATCGGCACGGGGGCCCGGGTGATCATCCAGTCCACGATTCCCTGCGCCAGCTTCCGCTGCGGTGCCGACGGGGTCCGCCGGGTGGCGGAGCTCAACGCCCTGCTCGCCAGCCAGACGCCTCCCCGGGACTTCGTCGATCTGACCCCGGTGATGGCGGACGGCGATGGACTCAGGCGTGCCTACACGGTGGATGGCGTGCATCTCAACGCCGCCGGTTATGCCCGCTGGGTGGCGCGGCTGAGGGAGCTGGGCCTGCCGTGATGTAGGTTTGACTGCTGGATTCGTCCAGAAGGGCACGCGCCCAACCCAAGACAGCAGGTCGTCAGGGTCACCGATTCCGGTCGGTCGTTCTCTGCCGTAAGTCCTGCCGAGGTTCACGCGATTGGTTTTTGCCTGGGCTGGGGTCTCCAACGGAGTCCTTCAGATCGGAGCGGAGCGATGAGCGGCCTCGAAGCCACCCGCAAGGGATGGCTGTCCGTACCGCGTTCCCTGCTTGTTCCCCCGATCCGATCCACCTCCTATGGGCCGCACGCTGGAGAACAAGCAACAGATCGTCGAAGAGCTCAAGGGGCTCCTCGGTGAAGCCGAAATGGCGCTGGTCCTCGATTTCAAGGGCCTGACCATCAAGGAGATGACTGATCTGCGGACCCGTCTGCAGGCCAGCAACGGTGTGTGCAAGGTGACCAAAAACACCTTGATGCGCCGTGCCATTGATGGTGACAGCGCCTGGTCGGATCTCGATTCCCTGCTCACCGGCACCAATGCCTTCGTCCTGGTCAAGGGCGATGTCGGCGGTGCGGTGAAGGCCCTGCAGTCCTTCCAGAAGGACAGCAAGAAGTCGGAAGTGAAGGGCGGCCTTTTCGAAGGCAAGCTCCTTTCCCCAGACGACATCAAGGCCATCGGGGATCTGCCCTCCAAGGAGGTGCTCATGGCCCAGATCGCCGGTGCGATCAACGGCCTGGCCACCAAGCTGGCTGTGGGCATCAACGAGGTTCCGTCCGGTCTCGCCAGGGCGCTCAAGCAGCACGCCGAATCCGGCGAAGGTTGAGTTCGCACCCGCGAACCCCTGGGCTCCACCGATCCTCCCGTTCTGTTGCTGATTCCCCCCCATGTCCGCTACCACCGACCAGATTCTCGAACAACTGAAAACCCTCTCCCTGCTTGAGGCTTCCGAGCTCGTCAAGCAGATTGAAGAGGCCTTCGGCGTGTCCGCCGCCGCTTCGGCTGGCGTCGTTGTGGCCGCCGCCGCCCCCGGTGCCGCCGCTGAGGCCGTCGAGGAGCAGACCGAATTCGACGTCATCCTCGATGGCTTCGATGCGGCCGCCAAGATCAAGGTGCTCAAGGCCGTCCGCGAGGCCACCGGCCTCGGTCTGGGCGAAGCCAAGGCCCTGGTCGAAGCCGCTCCCAAGGCTGTCAAGGAAGGCATCTCCAAGGCCGATGCCGAAGCTCTCAAAAAGAGCATCGAAGAAGTGGGTGGCAAGGTCTCCATCAAGTGACCCGCCGTCGCCGGGCCTCCTGGTCCGGCAACCCCCTCTGTTGTCAGCCGGTCCTTCGGGGCCGGCTTTTTCATGGGCTGTTCCGTGGCTGGCGCGCTGGTCGGTGCCGTGGCCCACGGGATGGCGGAACGATCCAGGCATAAAAAAGAGCCCCGCCGAAGGCAGGGCTCTGGAGATGGAACGATTCCGGGAGTCTGTCCTCGTTTCGACCCTGGAAGAGCGTCCTTCACTCCTCACGAGATCAATTTAAACGGGGCGAAAGGGGGATGGCGGCAGGGGGGACCGGAGATTCAACTGGCCACAGCCCCGGCCCCGCCCCGGCTCAGAGCCCTTCGCCACCACTGCCACTACCGCTGCCGCTGTAGGGAATCACCTGGAGGGCGACGGCCCGCCCGGAGCTGCCCATCGCCATGCTGTCCTCGCCCTGGCCCGCGGCCGGTTCGATGGGGGTGAGGGCCGGGGGCTGGGCCCGGCCGGGGCCGAGGGGCCGGCGCCAGGTGGGGGAGCCGCCGGCGTTGGCGATCAGCTGATCCAGGGGGGTGGGGCTGGCGAAGTAGAGGTGGCTCAGGGCCCGTTCCCCGTAGGTGCGCCGTTTCAGATCCCAGCCCTGCTCGAGCCTGAGGGCCACGAAGCCGTCGCGATCCCGCAGGGGAATGTCGGCCCTGCCCACCACGAGGATGGCCGAGGTGCCCGGGGAAATGGCCTGGAGCTCCAGGCGGGATCCCACCTGCTGCACCCGCAGCCGGTAGGCGGTGCCAAGGTCCTGCTCGGCGACCCGCAGGGAATAGCCGTTGCTGTCGAGGTAGCGGTTGCAGATGCCGGTGTAGTCGAACCGGTTGAGGGTCGGATCCACCAGGCCATCCGGCCGGGCCTGCCAGCAGGCGGGCTGGGGCGTCAGCTGCTCCAGCACCAGGAGCGTCCAGTCGTTGTCGCCCACCGGGCGCGCCAGCACCGCAAAGCGATCGGCGTCGACGTCGGCGCTCTGGAAGAGACCGGCGGCCATGGCCAGCCGGGGCTGGACCATCGGCAGGCCGGCTCCGGCCAGGGCCAGGCCCGCCAGGGCCAGGTAGGTTCGCTGCATGGGAACACCTCCAGGGCCCGGGCGTTCTCCGGGAGAGAGGGACCCATTCAAGCGATGCTGTCAAGACGACTCCATGGGTGATCGACCGGTGCGGGTAGTGGCTGCCGCCTGTGATGGGGCCTGCAGCGGCAACCCCGGCCCGGGGGGCTGGGGAGCCCTGCTGCGCTTCGAGGACGGCTCCCGTCGGGAGCTGGGGGGTTCGGATGGGGCCACCACCAACAACCGCATGGAGCTGACCGCCGCCCTGGCGGTGCTGGAGGCTTTGCGGGAGCTGCCGCGCCACCCGGATCTGGTGCTTCGCACCGACAGCCGCTATCTGATCGACGGCTTCGAGAAGTGGATGGCCGGCTGGAAGCGCAAGGGATGGCGCACCGCGTCCGGCGGGGCCGTGCTCAACCGTGATCTCTGGGAGCGGCTGGATGCCGCCCGGCTGCCGGGGCTGGCCCTGCGCCACGTGCGCGGCCACAGCGGCGATCCGGACAATGACCGCTGTGATGCGATCGCGGTCGCCTTCTCCCGCGGCCAGTCCCCGGCCCTGGCGACCGAAGCCCGGCCCGGCCGGTCGCCGGCGCCGGGAGCCCCTGCCGCCGCCGATCCGGAGCCGGACGTCCCCGCGGCCGGCTCCCCGGTGGGGGCCGACCCCTCGGATCCGGCCCCGCCGTCGCTCCAGCAGCTGCTCTCCCGGCTGGAGCTGGCCGACCGGCTGGCGGCGGGCGGCTACAGCCTGCGGACCGTCGAGCTCGCCAGGCTGCTGGAGGTGCCCACGGCCCGTCTCGAAGGGAAGGTGGAGCCCTGGCCCTGGCGCGACTGGCTCGTCAGACCCCTGGGCAACGGAAGCTGGCGCCTGGAGCGCGGCGCGGGAGGATTGGACAGGCCGCAGTGAGGAGACAGGGATGCCGCAGGAGCCAACGACCAGCGGCGGCCCGGTGGGAACCGGCGCCCTCTATGCCCGGTTCGTCGGGCCCCTGCTGCGCCGTGACGACGGCGCCGATGCCGAGCAGCTGAGCCGGATGACCCTCCTGGCCCTGGGGCAGGCGGCCCTGCGCCGCAACTGGCCCCTGGTGAGCGGCAGCCTGGAGAGCCTCGGGGCGGAGCTGCAGCGGCGCGATCCCCGGCTGGAGCAGACCCTGTTCGGCTGTCGCTTCGCCAATCCGGTGGGGCTGGCGGCGGGCTTCGACAAGAACGGGGTGGCGGCCGCCATCTGGCACCGTTTCGGCTTCGGCTTCGCCGAGCTGGGCACCATCACCTGGCAGCCCCAGCAGGGCAACCCGCGGCCGCGGCTGTTCCGGCTGGCCGAGGAACGGGCGGCCCTCAACCGCATGGGGTTCAACAACGACGGGGCCCGGGGGGTGCGCCGGACCCTGGAACGGCAGCACCTGCCACCCCCCGGGCAAAGGCCCGCGGTGCTCGGCATCAACCTGGGGAAATCGAAGGCCGTGTCGCTGGAGATGGCCCCGGACGATTACGCGGCCTCCCTGGAGCTTCTGGCCCCCCTGGCCGATTACGCCGTGGTCAACGTCAGCTCGCCCAACACCCCGGGGCTGCGGGACCTGCAGGAGGAGGCCCAGCTCCGGCGCCTGGTGGAGCGGCTGCGGCGCCTGCCCGCCTGCCCGCCCCTGCTGGTCAAGATCGCCCCCGACCTGGAGGACGACGCCATCGACACCATCGCCCGGCTGGCCTACGAGGAGGGGCTGGCCGGCGTGATCGCCGTGAACACCTCGGTCCACCGGCTCGGCCTGGACGGTCGCCGGCTGGTGGCCACGGGCCGGACCCTGGCCGAGGAGACCGGAGGGCTGAGCGGCCGCCCCCTGCGCCGGCGGGCGGTTGAGGTGCTGCGGCGGCTGCGGGCGACCGCCGGCCCGGCCCTGCCGCTGATCGGAGTGGGGGGCATCGATTCGGCCGAGGCCGCCTGGGAGCGGATCAGCGCGGGAGCCTCCCTGATCCAGATCTACACCGGTTGGATTTATGAAGGCCCCGTACTTGTGCCGTCGATTCTGGAGGGATTGTCGCGGCAGCTGGACGCCCATGGATGCCGGACGCTTTCGGAAGTTGTAGGTTCGGGGATGCCTTGGCGTCCGTGATTCGGTAACTTTCGCAGGCACCGGATCGGAGCCTTGGTTTTTTCTGGCCTGATCGGCTTGAAGGATGATCTGGAAGATCGTCTGAGGCCCATCCGCGCTCAGCTCTTCCCGCGCCAGTTGCTGCTGGAGCTTCAGGACGACTCCCTGAAGGGGCAGGTGCTGAGGGGGTCGGGGCCGGAGGCCGTGAGCATCGATCTGCCCCTGCCGCCCCTCACCTGTCTGGATGGGCAGCCCCTGGAAAAGGAGCCCCTCGGTGATCTGATCGGCGATCTTCTGGTGCGTGACGGCCTGCTCGATGCCGTCGTCCTCGCCTCCCTTCCCGAGGGCGCAGCCCAATGGCGGGTTCTCGACTGGCCGTTCGAGGCTATCCCCGACGATCCCATCGCGGCCCTGCGCACCATTGATCCCCCCCTGAATCTGGCGGTTCCCCTGGCGGAGGCCACGATCGATCTGCGGCCCCTGGCCGGATCCACCCCCCGGCTGCTGATGGCGGTGGCCCCAAGAAAGCTGGTGGACGACTGGATCGATGTCTTCAACCTGGCCGGCGTGCAGCTGGAGCGGCTGGCCCCGGCCCAGTCATGCCGGCTGGCGGCGGTCACCTCCCTGCTGGAGGCGGCTCCCGAGGATGAACTGACCGTGCTGCTGCATCCGCTGCCGGCCGGCGGCCAGCTGCTGCTGCTGCGAGGAACGGAGCCGGTCTTCGACTGGTCCCTGCCCGAGGACGACGGGTCCCTCATCCAGGAGGTGAATCGCTGCGTGACCTTCTACCGTCGCCGGGACCCCTCCATCCGTCGGCTCCGGCTGTTGCTCAGCGCACCTCTCCCCAGCCAGGACCGCCTGCAGGACGCCCTGGGCGTGCGGGCCGAGATCCTCACCCCTGAGCCCTTCGGCTCCCTGGTGCTCCAGGGGCTGGCGATGGCGGAGTCGATCCGATGAGCCCGCCGATCCTCGATCTGCTTCGGGAGAGGCGCAAGGAGCTCGGCCAGGAGAGCATGGTCTCGGCCCTGCAAGACCGGCGCCCCCTGCTGCTGCGCGGTGCCCTGATCGGGGCGATCGTCCTGGGCGGGTCCGTCCTGGCCACCGCCCTGGTGTTCCTCCGCTTCCAGTACGTCCGGATGCAGACCGCCCAGCTGACCCGGTTCGAGGCCGAGTCCACCCAGATGCAGGCGGAGATGGCGGCCAGCCGGGCCAAGCTCGACCAGCTCGCGGCCACCAACCGCAGCCTGACCGAGGGCCTCACCACCCTGCGCACCTCCTCGGCCCTCCTGGCCGACCTGCAGCTGCGCACCCCCGAAGGCATCCAGATCCAGAGCGCCGAGGCGGAAGGCACGAACCTGGTGCTCAAGGGACAGGCCCTCGATCCCCTGGCCTTCGCCCGCATCAATGCCCTGCAGCTGGAGCTGTCCCGCTCCCCGCTGCTGAACCCCAAGGGAGTGGCGCTCGTCAAGCTGGAGCGGGTTCCGCCCGGCGATGCAACGCCCGGGCAGGCCGGGGCCCCCACCCCGGCGCCCACACCCGCGACGGTCCGCTTCGAGCTGTCGGGGCCGTTCGCCACCATGCCCCCCGCCCGACAGCTGAGCGTGATGCGCCAGCTGGGATCGGAGGGCATGGTGCGCCGGCTGCAACTTCTCCAGGCGGAGGGCCTCATCCCATGACCAACCTTCAGCAGGGTTCCAAGCGCCTTCCGGTCGCCAGCCTGCGCCTGATCTGGCTGCTGCTGCCGGCGGGCGTGCTGGGCGGGCTCGGGCTGCTCCTGATCCTGGTGGGCCTGGTGCCCCTCTGGGCCGGCCTGCAGCGCGACAACCAGCGCCTCCAGGAACTGGAGCAACTGCGGGACCAGGTGACGCTGATGCGGGGTCAGCTGGTGACCACCCAGGAGAGCACCGAGGCCGCCATGGCCAGCAAGGCCAAGATCGAGCGGCTGATCACGGGCAACGGCGACCTGTCCACGTTCCTGGCCATGCTCGACCGTGAGGCGGCCGCTTCGGGCGTCGAGCTGACCCTGTTCGAGCCCACCCAGGCCGCAGCTCCTGCCGCCACCACCGCCCCCAATGCCCCCCCTCCGCCCGCCCCTGCGCCGGGAGCGCCAGGCGCTGCACCTGCTGCACAGGGCAAGGCGGCCAATGACCCACTGGCTCTTCAGGGCCTCACCCTGCGCACCCTGCTGGTGTCGGCCAAGGGGTCGTTCCCGTCCCTGCTGTCCTTCCTCAGGCGGCTGGAGGCTCTCAACGTGCTGGTGGTCCAGAGCGATCTCAGCCTCACTCTCCCAGACGATGCCCCCTCCGACGGTGCAGCGGCCAGCCGCGGCGGCGTCCGGCCCGTGGTGATGAAGCTCACCCTGGGCCTCTACAGCCGCACCCCCGCCCAAGCCGCACCTCCGGCGGCGACGGCCACCCCCGCATCCCCTGGGAGTCCCGCTCCTCCAGCGACACCCGCTCCAGCACCTGCCCCTGCACCATCCAGCTGACCATGCCAATCCATCGCGACTCGGCAACTGGCCGTTTCGCACAATCGCCGATACCATTCAGCCGATTCGGAGATCAACAGAACGTGGCAAAACGTCAGTGGCGGCGCGTTCTTTCTGTTTCTCTCGGCGTAGTGATCCTGCAGGGCACGGGCGTGTCCACCGCGGACGCCGCTGTCGCCACGTCCCGGGCAGGGGGTGTCTCCAGCACCCGGCTGTCTGAGATCGCCCAGGCCAGCGGCAGCCTCGACATCAAGCTGCGGCGTCTGCCGGATTCCGTCGAGGTGGTGATCGAGGGCACCGGCCCATCGCCGATGCTTCAGCAGACCACCCAGGGAGCCGTCTGGCTGGGCCGGCTGCAGACCGCCCAGCCGATGACCCTGCGCCGCGGCCCTGTGAGGCTCTCCCTGCCCGAGGCGGGGCTGCAGAGCATCAGCTTCGAGGGTTCGGGCAACGTCTTCGATCTGAAGGTCTCCCCCACCCCGGGATTCCCGGTGGGCCGGCCCGTGGTGAGTGGGGATGGCCGCAGCCTGATCCTCACCTTCAACGCTCCGGCGCAGCCCACCCTCCAGACCCTCACCCCCAACGTCACCACGCCGGGACGGGTCCCCCAGCCCGGCTTCGTTCCGCCCCTGCAGCCCCGCGCGGTGGCCCCGCCGCTGGGGGACATGGCGGTGGGCACCATGACCATCAGCAATCCCAGCTACGTGAGCGTCAGTGGGCCGCCGGTCACCATGACCCTCCGCAACGCCCCTGCCAAGGATGTGCTGATGGCCCTCAGCCAGCTGGGGGGCTACGGCTTCGTCTATGTCGGCGATACCCCTGCGGCGGGCTCCACCCCGGCACCAACGGCCGCGGGCACGTCCCCTGACATGCGGCCCATCTCCATCTCCTTCCGACGGGAGAACTACGGGAGGGCAATCAACTCGGCGCTCCTGGCGGCGGGGCTGCAGGGCAAGCGCGACGGCAACACGATCTTCGCCGGCCCCAACGTGCTGGCCAAGAGCTTCGGTGCCCAGCTCTCCAAGGTGTACCGCCTGAACCAGGTGCCGGCGAACTCGGCCGCTGACTACCTGGCCAACCTTGGTGCCCAGGTCACCAAGACCAACACGATCACCACGGCAGTGTCCGAGGGGGTCGCCGCCACCGCCGCCCCCGCCGGCAGCCCCACGGCCTCCACGACCACGGCCAGCACCACCACCACGGTGGAATCCTTCGGGGCCACGAACGGCCCCCTCATCGGCCTGCGGGCCACCACCGACACCCGCCTTGGCACCATCACCCTGGTGGGCGCCCCGCGGCTGGTGGCCATCGCCGAGCAGTACCTCCGGCAGCTGGATCTGCGCCAGCGGCAGGTGGCCCTGTCGGTGAAGATCCTGGATGTGAACCTCCAGAACGACACTGAGCTTTACAACAGCTTCGCCTTCCGCTGGGGCAACAATTTCATCGTCAACGACAACGGCACTCTGGCGGCGAACTTCGGCGGCGTTCTTGGTGGGGCTTCCGTTCAGCGAGGTCTCGATGCGCCGTTGCTTCCCGGACAGCCACTCGCAGGATTTGTCGGACAGACGAACCCTGGCGCGGCCGTTGGAGCCGCAGGGCAGCCGCTTTATCCCAACAACAATTTCTTCGATTTCTTCCAGGCTCGCATCCTCTCCGACAACTCCAAGGTGTTGGCTAGCCCCACCCTGATTCTTCAGGAAGATCCCTCGATCCTCCGAGATGACTCTTCCAGTGCTGGAGGAGCAGCAGGTGGGGGGGAAGGTTCCAGCATTTTCTCCTCGGCATTCGATGATATCGACGCTCCCATCGGTCGCCGGAGAGGTAATGAGGGCGTGGTTCGGGTCGGGATCAACGTTCCAACGGAAGTTTCCACCACCATCACGGGAACGGCGGGAGCCGTCACCTGTTCCATCGATCAGCTGTCCACCGCAGGTCTTGTGCTGGGGGCACGGGTTCAGAAGATCGACGACAATGGCTTCGTCACCTTCTCCCTCTCTCCCAGCATTTCGGCCGTGGAGAGAGAAATCACCGCCGGTGGCTGCCCTCCGATCAGCATCCTCCGTGTACGCCGCCTGGATACGGGTGTCGTTCGCGTCCGGGATGGTCAGACCCTGATCCTCACGGGTGTCATCTCCGATTTCGATCGGGCTCTGGTCTCGAAATGGCCGATTCTGGGGGACATTCCCATCATCGGCCAGTTCTTCCGGGCCTCGTCCAACAACCGCGAAAAGCGGGAGCTGGTGATCATGGTGACGCCGCGCATCATCAATGACACCGAAGGTGGCACCTACGGCTACGGCTACCAGCCCTCCACCCCGGCCTCCCGGGCCTTCCTGGGCGGAGAGCCCCAGCCCCCCATGACCCCCTGATCGGGGACACCCCCTGATTCAGAACGCCAGGGGCAGCAGGAACTTCATTGCTAGCGGGGCCACGGCCGAAGCGAAGGAGGCGGCTCCGGAGAGCATCTGGCCGCCCATGCCGCTGCCCTGGTTGGCCTTCTTGCCGGGCTTCAGCAGGGCAGTGGCCACCTCGGTGAGTTGCTTGGCCTGGGCCTCCTCGCCGGCCTGGCCGTAGAGGACGGCGGCGTAGTTCAGGTCTGCCGCGGCCAGGTCGGTCTTGCCCTGTTCGGTGCGGCTGAGGCCCCGGGCCACCCAGCTGATCGCCGCGTCCGGCTGCAGGCGGATCGCCTCGGAAAACAGCTGCTCCGCCTGGGGATGGCGCCCCTCCAGGGCGGCGGTGACCCCGGCGTTGTGGAGTTCCGGGTAGCTCAGCACCGTGGGCGCCACTCCCCGGGCGTCCTGCCAGTGGCTGCGGGCCAGTCCGCCGGGATCGATCTGGGCGCCGCTGAGGTCGCTCTGGCGCAGGTCGGTGCCCTCCAGATCGGCCCCGCGCAGATCCGCACCCCGCAGGGATGCCCCCTGCAGGCTGGTGAAGCGCAGGTCGGCCCCCTTGAGGTTGGCCCCATCCAGCCGGGCCTGGCCCAGGTTGGCGCGCTGGAGCTTGGCGCCGCGCAGGTCGGCGTCGCGCAGGTCGGCGTGCACCAGGTCGGCGTCCTGCAGCTTGCAGCGCGGGCAGTCGCGCTGGCCCAGCAGCCGCATCAGATCGGCGTCGCTGCCCGCCTGCACAGGACCGCCCAGTAGCAGCACCAGCAGCGCCGGCCCGGCAAGACGGCGGGCGGACCCTTGGCCTGACCCTTGGAGCGTGGTCATGGTCGCCGGTTCAGGGGTGGTCCCGTTGTACCGCTTCCGCCGGGCGGTTGCCGGTCCGCAGGGAACGGCGCAGCACCCGTCCCAGCCGATGGGCCGTTCGTCGTCCCGCCCGGCTGGGGCCGCTGGCGAAGCGCTGCTGTTGGTAGTTGGCGACAAAGGCCTCCAGGGGATCGGCCAGGGACGGCCAGCGCTGGCTCAGGCGCCGGGCGAAGCCGCCCAGGGTTTCCCCCGCCGCCGGTGCCATGCCCTGCCGGGCAAAGGCCCGCAGGGTGCGCTCCAGCTCCAGCCGCAGGGGATCACCACGGTGGCGCCGGCCCAGCCAGCCCAGGCCCCCCAGACCGGCGGCCAGGCTGACGGCCACCGCCAGCAGCACCACCACCCCCAGCAGGTGGCGCTGCTCGCCCAGCAGCCGGGCCACCAGGGCCTGCTGTTGTTCGCCGTCGTACCCCAGCCACCAGCGGGCCCAGGCGATGTCGAGGCCCCACCACTGCTGCTGGATCCAGTCCAGCGGGCCGTCGCCGGCACGCCTGCCGGCGACGGCGGCCGCGGAGCGTGTCAGGGGGTCCCCCGCCGCCCAGGCGGTGGGATCGACGCGCCGCCAGCCCTCCCCGTCCAGCCACACCTCACTCCAGGCGTGGGCGTCGGCCTGGCGCAGGTCCACGTAGCCGGTGCCGCCCACCGGCTGCACCCACTGGCCGCCGCGGTAGCCGCTCACCACCCGCGCCGGCACCCCCGCCGCCCGCATCAGGGTGGTGAAGGCGCTGGCGTAGTGGCCGCAGAAGCCCAGCCGGCTCTCGAACAGGAAGTGGTCGAGGGGGGCTTCTCGCGGCAGGGCCCCGGGCTCGAGGGTGTAGCGGAAGGGCTGGCGGCGGAACCAGCCGCTGGCGGCCTCCAGCCGCTCCCTGTCGCTGCCGAGGCGCCGCCAGCCGGCGGCCAGGGCCTCCAGCCGAGGGTTTTCGCCCAGCGGCAGCAGCAGGTCGACGGGGCCGGGGGGGGCGGTGCGCCAGCCGGGCTGGTCCGCCGTCCGGGTCAGGGCGTAGACCCGCCGCTGGCTGCCCGGGGCCCGGTTCAGCAGTTCGCCGCTGCGCTGCAGGTTCAGGTCGGCGGACAGGGGCCGGCCGCTGCCGCTCCAGGGCACCGCCGCCAGGCCGCTGGGCTCGATCAGCCAGAGCTGGATCCCCTCCCCTGGCGCGGCGGGGGGCGGCGCGGGGTTGGGCTGGCCGGCCGCCGGCCTGGGGAACGGGGGGGCGGCGCTGCGCCAGCTGCGGCCGTCGAAGCGCTCATGCACCAGCACCCGCCAGTAGCGCTGCTCCAGGGGCGGGGGCTCGCCGCCGAGGGGGAAGGCGACGCGGGCGGCGGCCTGGCGGCTGACGGCGAGCCTGGCGATCGAGCCCGGCTCCATGCTGTCGCTGAGGCCGGTCATCGCCCCCATGCCCTGGCCCGCACCGAAGGTGGTGAAGGGCATCAGGCGGGGCAGCAGCAGGAACAGCACCATGGCGATGGGCAGGGCCGCCAGCAGCACCTGCAGGCTGCGGCGCAGCAGCGCCTTCCAGTCGGGACCGGCCCCCAGTTCCAGGGCCAGCAGCCCGGCCAGGGCCATCAGGATGGCCAGGCCCTGCAGAAGGCTCGGGGCCAGTTCGGGGCGCAGGGCCGCCAGCAGGCCGGCGCAGACCAGCTGCAGCAGGGCCACCACCCGCCGTTCCTCGAGGCTGCGGGCCTCGCGCAGCTTCAGGGCCGTCAGCACGGCCAGGCCGAAGGCCAGCAGGCTCAGGGACAGGGCCGGCGACAGGCCCAGCAGACCCAGGGCCAGCAACCCCATGCTGAGCCACTGGAGGGGGGCGGCGGCGCGGCTCATCGGCAGCAGGCCAGGGCCGTCAGGCACTGGTCCCGGTGGACCACCCCCCGGCCGGGCGCGACGGTCTGGCCGTTCAGCTCCAGGCCGTAGCTGAGGCCCCGGCCGTGCCAGCTCCAGATGCGCTCACTGAGGTGTTCGAGGGCCGTCTCCAGGGGCACGCCGGGTTCCGGGGACAGCAGGGGGGCCGCTTCGGGGCGGTCCAGGAAGCGCTTGGCGTACTCGCCCCGCCCCTGGGCCAGCAGCTTCCAGGCCAGCCGGCTGGGGCTGTCCTGGGGGCGATGGGGGGCCAGGTCGCGCCAGTCGTCGGTGCCCTCCTGGCGGCTGGCCAGGGCCGGCTCGCCGTCCACCGGTGCCGTGCCGGCGGCCAGCAGCCGCACCGGTCCGGCCCGGCGGGCCGGGTAGATCAGCTGGGTCGTCGGCGGATGCCAGCGCGACCAGCAGCAGAACAGCCCCAGGGGCGCCGTCGTCTGGATCCGCAGCAGCCCGGGCTGCTGCCAGCCCCGGCCCGGCGGGGTCCAGGCCACGGTCAGTTCATGCTCCCCCGCCGCCAGGGACAGGGCCTGACCCGGGGCCCCGCCCGTCAGCCGCAGGCGCACCCCCTCGCTGCGGCCCGGGCAGCGCAACCGGATCGGATAGGGGACCGGTTCGCCGGCGAAGCCCGGAGCTGGGGCGCCGCAGGCCAGCTCCACGCCCTGCAGGTTGAAGTGGGTGAGGTGCAGGGTGAGCAGGAACAGGCTCAGCATCAGGAAGCTGAGCAGCAGCGTGCCGTTGCTCTGCATCTGAACCCCCACCACCTGCAGCAGCACCGTGCCCGCCAGCCACAGCCAGCCGAAGCGTGTCGGCAGGATGTAGAGGTTGCGCATCCGCAGACGCACCCGCTCCCCCTGCTGGGGCCTACCGAAGTCCATCGACGCCTTCCTGCAGCCGCTGGCTCAGCTCCCCGTCGCCGCCGCTGCGCTGGCCGCCGTCCATGCGGTGCTCGCAGACGGCCGCCAGCACCGCCTGGACGTCGTCCGGAATCACATGGTCGCGGCCCTCCAGCAGCGACCAGGCGCGGGCGGCGGCCACCAGGGCCAGGCCGGCCCGGGGTGAGAGGGGATGGGCCTGGGAGGGCTGGCGGCGGCTGCGCTCCAGCAGGTCGAGCACGTAGTCGAGCAGGGCGGGGCTGCAGTGCTGCCGGTCGCAGCGGTCCTGCAGCGCCAGCAGGTCCACCGGGCCGAAGGCGCCGCTGAGCCCGTCGGGCCGCAGGCCCTCGCCCAGCAGCAGGGCCCGCTCCGCCTGCCGGGGGGGGTAGCCGAGGCTGAGGCGCATCAGGAACCGGTCGAGCTGGGATTCCGGCAGGGCCGAGGTGCCCCCCTGGTCGAGGCCGTTCTGGGTGGCGATCACCAGAAAGGGACGGGGCAGGGGATGGCTGGTGCCGTCCACGCTCACCCGACCGGCGGCCATCGCCTCCAGCAGGGCGCTCTGGGTGCGGGGGCTGGCCCGGTTGATCTCGTCGGCAAGCAGCACCTGGCTGAACAGGGGACCGGGCTGGAAGCGGAAGCTGGCGGCGGCGGGGTCGAACACGTTCAGGCCCGTGAGATCCGCCGGCAGCAGGTCACTGGTGAAGCTCACCCGCTTGAAGTCGAGCCCGAAGCTGCGGGCCAGGGCTTCGGCCAGGGTGGTCTTGCCCATGCCGGGCAGATCCTCGATCAGCAGGTGGCCGCGGGCCAGCAGGCAGGCCAGGGCCAGCCGCACCTGATGCTCCTTGCCCAGCAGCACCTCGCCGATCGCGCTGATGACCGGCTGGAGGGGGGAAGAGGGCACGGGGGACTGCGGTGCACCGGTGGCCCACCCATTGCAGCAGCCCGGCCATGCTTCCGTGTTACAACCGCCTTAATGTTCGCTGGAGCCGGTGCCAGCCCTCCACCCGGCGATGGGGACGCCTGAACCGCCGGATCCCCATGGCGGCAACCTGCAGGCGGCCGCGCGTCGGCTCGGCTGCCCCCCGGAGCAGCTGCTCGATGCCAGCGCCTCCCTGGTGCCCTTCGGGCCGCCGCCCCGGCTGCGGCGCCTCCTGATCCGGTCCCTCGGCAGCGATCTGCGGGACTACCCCGACCGGGACTACGCCGCCCTGTGCGAGGCCATCGCCGCCTGGCACGGCCTGGATCCTGCCCGGGTCCTGCCCGGCAATGGGGCCGCTGAGCTGTTCACCTGGGCAGCCCGGGACGCGGCGGCCGGCGGCCTGAGTCTGCTGCCGTCGCCGGGGTTCGCCGACTACCGCCGCGCCCTGGGCTGCTGGGGCGGTGCCTGGCGTTCCCTGCCGCTGCCGCTCGACTGGTCCGGGGCCGGGCCGGGCCCCTGGCCCCTGGCTGAGGCCGCCGTCGAGGCTGTCGGGTCCGGCGCCGCCGTGCTCTGGCTCACCAATCCCCACAACCCCACCGGCCAGCTCTGGAGCCGGCGCTCGCTGGAGCCCCTCCTGGAGCGGTTCGCCCTGGTGGTGGTGGACGAGGCGTTCCTGCCGCTGGTGCCCGGCGGGGAGGAGCAGTCGCTGGTGCCGCTGCTGGCGGACCACCCCCGGCTGGTGGTGATCCGCAGCCTCACCAAGCTCTTTTCGATCGCCGGGCTGCGGCTCGGCTACGCCCTAGGCGACCCGGGGCGGCTGGCCCGCTGGGCCGGCTGGCGTGATCCCTGGCCCGTCAACGGACTGGCGGCGGCGGCGGGCCGGTTCCTGCTGGCCGACCAGGCCGGCCTGCGGCGCTGGCAGGGGCGGGTGCAGCGCTGGGTGGCCGCCGAAGGGGCCTGGCTGGCGGCCCGCCTGGCGGCGCTGCCGGGCCTGGAGCCCCTGCCCTCGGCCGCCAACTACCTGCTGGTGCGCAGCCGCCCGCCGGCCGCGTCGCTGCAGCCGCTGCGGCTGGCGCTGGAGCGCCGCCACCGGATCCTGGTGCGCGACTGCCGCTCCTTCGAAGGCCTGGGGGAGGACTGGCTGCGGATCGCCGTCCAGGACAGGGCCGGCAACCGGCGCCTGCTGGCCGCCCTGGAGCGGATCAGGCGCGGCCGATGAGCTGCTCCAGCACCTGCACCAGCCGGCGGTCGGCGTCCCGCACCGCCAGGGTTCCCATGCCGTCGCCCATCGCCACCAGGGGGTCGGCGGCGGCGGCGCTGCCCCGCAGGCGGGGCCCCAGCAGCCGCCAGACGGCCCGCTCCAGGGCGGGCTCGCAGGGGTCGTGCTGCCAGACGATCACCGCGGCACCCACGGCGGCGGCGGCGGCGGCGTTGGCGTCCTGATGGCGGTCGGCGGCCTGCGGGAAGGGCACCAGGATCGCCGGGGTGCCGCAGACCGCCAGCTCGCTGAGGCTGCCGGCACCGGCGCGGCTGATGGCCAGGTCGCAGTGCTGCAGCAGGCCCGGCAGCTCATCACTGAAGGCCCGCTCGACCACCCCGTCGAGGTGCAGCTGGCCGGCGTCCGGATCCTGGCTGCCGGTGAGGTGGACGATGCGGCAGCCGCTGGCCGCCAGCAGCGGCAGCAGGGGCCGCACCATGCGGTTGAGGCGCAGGGCCCCCTGGCTGCCCCCCATCACCAGCAGCAGGGGGCCGGCGCCCCGGGGCACCCACCCCGGCAGGGCCGCGGGGGTGAGGAACGCGCGCCGCACCGGGGTGCCGCACACCAGCGGGCGGCAGCGGGGCAGCCGCTCGACCGCCTGGGGCAGGCCCACCGCCACGCGCGTGCACAGGGGCCCCAGCAGCCGCGTCACCCGGCCCGGGACGGCGTTGCTCTCGTGCAGCACCACCGGCACCCCGCACCAGCGGGCGGCGAGGATCGCCGGTGCGGCGATGTACCCGCCACTGCTGAACACCGCGCTCACCCCTTCCCGCCGGATCAGGCGCCGCACCGGCAGCACGGCCAGCAGCAGCTGGAGCAGGTTCCAGAGCCTGCGCAGGCCTTTCCCCTGCAGCCCCCCGGCCCGCACCGTGTGCAGGGGGTAGCGGCTGGGCACGAGCTCGGTCTCCAGCCGGTCCGGCACCCCCAGCCAGTGCACCTGCCAGTCGTCCGGCAGGGCCTCGGCCACCGCCAGGGCCGGGAACAGGTGGCCACCCGTGCCGCTGGCGGCGATCAGCAGGGTCGGCATGGGCGGGTGGGACGAGCGCGCCTAACTTAAAAGCCGACTCCGGTGCGCCCACCGCCGCCCCGGATCCCTCCCTCTCCATGGCTCCATCCCGCCCGCTGCCCGCCCCCCTGCCCCCGGTCAGGACGCCGCAGCGGCTCGCTGCCTGCCTGGTGGGCCTGGCGGTGGCGGCCGGCGCCGGTGGCCCCGCGGTGGCGGCACCCCCGTCGGCGGCCCAGCTGCAGGCCCTCGAGAGCGCCCTGAACAGCAGTTCCGACACGGCCCTGGCGGGCCTGCTGCAGGCCGGCCCCGGCCTGGATCCGGCCCAGCTGGAGAACCGTCGCCGCCTGCTGCGCCAGCAGTTCCCCGATGCCCGCTGGCAGCTGAGCTCCGGCAGCCAGCTGCGGGACGGCCAGCCCACGGTCACCCTGCGGGTGGAGGGCACCCGGCGCCAGGGCGGCACCACCTACCGGCTGGAGGCGGAACAGCTGCTTGCCCTGCAGAGCGACGGCACCCGCATCAACGGCCAGACGGTGCTGCGGGAGAAGTCCCTGCTGCGCACCGGCGAGAAGCCCCTGCCCGTGAGTCTGCTGATCCCTGATGCGGTGCTGACCGGCCAGCGCTACGACGTCGACGTGATCTTCGACGAACCGCTCGACGGAGCCCTCGCCGCTGGTGGCATCACCGCCATCACCCCCCAGCAGCAGGCGGCGATGGCCAGCCCCAGCCTGGAACTGGGGGCGCTGGGTGGCGGTGGCCTGTTCAAGATCGTCCAGGCCCCCCTGTCCCCCGGTTCCCAGACCTGGGCGGTGCTGCTGGTCCATCCCGACGGCATCGTCAGCGCCACCAAGCGGGTGCGGGTCGTCGCCGATCGCAAGTCGCTCGAGCCCTGAGCCATGGCTCGACCGCATCGGATCTGGGTGGTGGATGACGATCCGGAGCTGCGCCAGCTCCTGTCCACCTACCTCGGGGAGCAGGGCTACGAGGTCCGCTGCATGGGGGACGGCGCCCAGCTGATGGCCCGGCTTGAGGGTCAGCGTCCCGACCTGCTGGTGCTCGACCTGATGCTCCCCGGCGACGATGGCCTCAGCCTGCTGCGGCGGCTGCGGGACGGGGCCGACGACCTGCCGGTGCTGATGCTCACGGCCCGGGCCGATGCGGTGGATCGCATCATCGGCCTGGAGCAGGGGGCCGACGACTACCTGGCCAAGCCCTTCCTGCCCCGTGAGCTGACCGCCCGCATCGAGGCCGTGCTGCGCCGTCGCGGCACCCTGCCCGGCGGATTGCCCCAGCCCGACGGGGAGCGGATCGCCTTCGGCGACCTGGAGGTGGACCTGGCGGCCCGCACCCTGGAGCGCCACGGGGAGGCGCTCACCATCACCGGCGGTGAATTCGCCCTGCTGGCGGCGTTCGTGCAGCACCCCCACCGCCCCCTGTCCCGGGAGCGGCTGATCGAACTGGCCCGGGGCCCGGGCAGCGACACCGACAGCCGCAGCATGGACGTGCAGGTGTCACGGCTGCGGCGGCTGATCGAGCCGGAGCCGGCCCGGCCCCGCTACGTGCAGACGGTCTGGGGCTACGGCTACGTGTTCGTCCCCGATGGCAAGCCCCGTCAGTCCTGAGCGGGGCCGTCGGCCGTCGTTCCGGCGCACCCTGGGATACCTGCTGGCGGGCACCGGTGCCGCCGCCTGCTGCCTGCTGCTGCTGCAGCTGCTGCTGGGTCGCCGGCTGGCCCAGCAGCAGCTGGTCCAGACCGGCTCGGAGGTGGCCGCGAACGTGGTGCTGGGGGAGGTGGCCCTGGAACGCTTCAGCCCCGAGGTGCTCGGCCAGATCAGCGGCATGCAGCTGGTGGTGGGCCAGCGGCCGGAGCCGGCGGCCAGGGACGGCCGTGGGGGGGACCGGCGGCTGCGCTGGCAGACCCTGCGCCTGCAGGAGGTGCTCTGCCGCCGCCTGGGGCGCTGCCCGGCGGTGCTGCCGGCCTCGTCGCCGCGGCGGGGGGTGTGGGTGGAGATGGCGTCCCCCCTGGAGCGGGCGTGGCTGTTCGTCGCCCTGCCCTCCCCCCGCGGCTGGCCGCCCGACCCCCTGCTGCTGACCCTCTCGATCGGCCTGGGGGCCCTCGGGGCGCTGCTGCTCTTCCTCACCCTGGAGATCCAGCGGCCCCTGACCCGCCTGCAGGAGGCCCTGGCCGACGTGGGCCTCGAGGCCCTGCCCGGTGCCCTGCCGGACCAGGGGGCCCCGGCGGTGCGCCAGCTGATGGCCCGCTTCAACGCCATGCTGCTGCGGCTGGAGGAGGCCGGCCGGGAGCGCACGACGATGCTGGCCGGCATCGCCCACGACCTGCGCAGCCCCCTCACCCGGCTGCGGCTGCGCCTCACCCTCGCCGCCGAGGGGCCGATGGCGCCGCAGGAGCTGGAGCGGGCCCAGGCCGACATCCGCTCGATCGAGCGGATCACACGCCAGTTCATGATTTTCGCCGGCGCCGAAGCCGACGAGACGCCGGTGCTGGTGCCCCTCGATGCCCTGGTGGCCGAGGCGGCGGCGGCGGTGGGCGAGGTGCCCCTGGAGCTGGATCTGGAACCGCTGGTGCGGCGGGTCCGTCCCATCGCCGTGGCGCGGGCGGTGGGCAACCTGCTTGACAACGCCCTCACCTACGGCCGGCTGCCCCTGCGGCTGGTGCTGCGGCCCCTGGGTCCGGCGGACGGGGAGGGGCGGCCCCAGGGGGAGGGCGGAGCGGTGGAGAGCGGCTTCGAGATCCAGGTCTGGGACTGCGGCGAGGGCATCGACCCGCAGCAGTGGCGCAAGGCCATGACCCCCTTCCAGCGGCTCGACCGGGCCCGCGGCGGGGAGGGGCACTGCGGTCTGGGCCTGGCCATCGCCGCCAAGGTGGCCCGGGACCACGGCGGGGACCTGCGTCGGCTGGAGGCCACCGCCGCGCTCGAACCGCCGCCGGGACGCTTCGCCGTGGCGCTGCGCGCCTGGCCCCTGGCCGGGGGGTGAGCGACCTTCAGTTGCATCCGGTCATACCTGGCCGGTGGCCAGTCTGATCGCCGTCACACTTGCCGGTCACCATGAATGTGTTCAGTTCATTTCCTCCCATGCCCTCCTCCCTGCTCCAGCCCCTTCGCGTCGCCGTCCTGGCGATGGTCCTGGGCTCCACCGGTGTCGCCATGGCCCAGAGCGGCCCCACCCCGGCCGGCCGTCCCACGCCCGCCCAGATGCAGAAGATCTTCCCCGAGCAGAAGCGCCTCGCCCTCAGCGACCAGCAGGCCCGCATCGCCATCCTTCAGCGCGGTGAGCGCTGCCTGTCCGCCGCCGGCAGCAGTGAGGCCCTGCGCACCTGCCTGAAGGAGCAGCGCAGTGCCAGCCAGCGCCAGCGGGAGCAGCATCGGGCCGCCATGAAGGCGCTGTTCGAACGCAACGGCATCCCCCTGCCCCAGTGGGGCAAGGGGGAGCGCAAAGGGGGCTGGGGGGAGGGGCGCCGTCCAGGCCCCGGCAGCATCTGAGCTGTCTTCAGGGCCGGCCCGGACCGGCCCTGACGACGGGGCCTCAGGCTTCGTCGAGGGCGGCCACGCCGGGGAGCACCCGGCCCTCCAGCAGCTCCAGGCTGGCGCCGCCACCGGTGGAGATGTGGCTCATCTTCTCGGCCACGCCCACCTTCTCCACCGCGGCCACGGAGTCACCACCGCCGATGATCGTGCAGCAGCCCTTGGCGCTCAGGTCGGCCAGGGTGTGGGCGATGGCATTGGTGCCGGCGGCGAAGGCGTCGAACTCGAACACGCCCATGGGGCCGTTCCAGATCACGGTCTGGCAGTCGGCCAGGGCCGCCTGGAAGGTCTTGACCGAATCGGGGCCGATGTCGAGGCCCATCCAGCCGTCGGGGATGGCGTCGATCGCGGTGGTCTGGCTGTTGGCGTCGGGGGCGAAGTTGTCGGCCAGCACCACGTCGGTGGGCAGCAGCAGCTGGACGCCCTTGGCGGCCGCCTTGGCTTCGAGTTCCTTGGCCAGCTCAAGCTTGTCCTCCTCCACCAGGGACTTGCCCACCGCCAGGCCACGCGCCTTGTAGAAGGTGAAGATCATGCCGCCGCCGATCAGCACCTTGTCGCACTTGTCGATCAGCGACTCGAGCACGCCGATCTTGCTGCTCACCTTGGAGCCGCCCACGATCGCCGCCAGGGGACGCTTGGGCTCATCGATCGCGCCCTGCAGGTACTGGAGCTCCTTCTCCATCAGGAAACCGGCCACGCTGGGGCTCAGGTACTTCGTCACGCCCTCGGTGGAGGCGTGGGCCCGGTGGGCGGCGCCGAAGGCGTCATTGACATAGACGTCGGCCAGGGCGGCCAGCTTCTCGGCGAAGGCGGGGTCGTTCTTCTCCTCCTCGGCGAAGAAGCGCACGTTCTCCAGCAGCACCACGTCGCCATCGGCCATGGCGGCCACCTTGGCCTCGGCGTCGGGGCCGATGCAGCTGTCGGTCTTGGTCACGGGCTTGCCCAGCAGTTCGCTCAGGCGGGCCGCCACCGGGGTGAGCCGCATGGACTCGTTCACCTGACCCTTGGGCCGGCCGAAGTGGGCGGCCAGCAGCACCCGGGCGCCATGGTCGATCAGGTGGCGGACGGTGGGCAGGGCGGCCCGGATGCGGGTGTCGTCCGTGATCGCCCCGGCGTCGTCGAGGGGCACGTTGAAGTCGACCCGAACCAGCACCCGCTTGCCGCGGAGATCGTCGGCGCTGAGGCTGGAGAGGGATCGCTTCGCCATGATTACGGATAAGGAAAGGCGGGGGGAGATTAGCCTCCGGCGTCTCCCGCTCCGCCGCCGCCGCGATTCGGTTCTTCCCACCCCCGCTCCCTGGCCCCCGCAACGGTCGGCGCTAGGACAAGAGGGCCGGGCCTTCCGCCATGTTCGACACCGTCCTGTTCCCCATCGACCAGAGCCGCCAGACGATGGAAACGGCGGCTGTCGCCCTGCAGCTCGCCCAGCGCCACGGCAGCCGTGTCGTGCTGCTGTCGGTGGTGGAGGCCGAGGAGGGGGTGATGCACGATCCCGCGGCCGTGGCCCAGCTGCTGGAGCAGGCCCGCGCCAGCTTCACCCAGGCCGGTGTGGCCTGCGAGGTGCTGGAGCGGGAGGGAAAGCCGGCCTTCGTGATCGGCGACGTGGCCGATGAGATCAATGCCGATGTGATCGTCATGGGCACCCGCGGCATCACCCTCGAGGGCGATCACCAGAGCACCGCCGCCCGGGTGCTGCAGCTGGCGCCCTGCCCGGTGCTGGTGGTGCCCTGATGCCGGACGTCGGCGACACGGTCCGCCTCAGCACCGCTGCCCCACCGATCCAGTGGTACCCGGGCCACATCGCCAAGGCGGAGAAGGCCCTCAGCGCCAACCTGGAGAAGGTGGACCTGGTGATCGAGGTGCGCGATGCCCGCATCCCCCTGGCCACCGGCCACCCGCGGCTGCAGCGCTGGATCCGGGGCAAGCAGCACCTGCTGGTCATCAACCGCCGTGACATGGTCAGCCCCGCGGCCCGCCTGGCCTGGGATGGCTGGTTCCGCCAGCGGGGGGAGGTGCCCTGGTGGTGTGACGCCAAGGTGGGCACCGGCGTCAAGCAGCTGCAGTCGGCGGCGATCCGGGCCGGCGAGGCGCTCAACGCCCGCCGTGCCGGCCGGGGCATGAAGCCGCGCCCCGTGCGGGCCCTGATGCTCGGCTTCCCCAATGTGGGCAAGTCGGCGCTGATCAACCGGCTGATGCGCCAGAAGGTGGTGGAGAGCGCCCGCCGCGCCGGGGTCACCCGCAGCCTGCGCTGGGTGCGGCTGGGTCAGGACCTCGATCTGCTCGACGCCCCCGGCGTGCTGCCCCCCCGCCTCGATGACCAGCTGGCCGGGCTGCGGCTGGCCCTCTGCGACGACATCGGCCAGGCCTCCTACGACGGCGAGGCGGTGGCCCAGGCCTTCCTGCGCCTGCTGGCCAAGCTGGAGCCGGTGGCGGCGGCCGGCGTGGCGCCGGGACTGCTGGAGCGCCGCTACGGGGTGGCGGTGCCGCCGTTGCCCGGAGCGGATCCCGAGCGACCGATCCCCGATGCCGAAGCCTGGCTCGCGGCGGCGGCGGCCCGCCACACCAGCGGTGACACCCCCCGCATGGCCCAGCGGCTGCTGGATGATTTCCGCCGCTCCCTGCTGGGGCCGATCGCCCTGGAACTGCCGCCCCCGGGGCCGCCCCCCGAGCGGCCTGCCCAGGAGCCGCCCTCCAGCTGATGGGCGCCTTCGGGGAAGGCGAAGGGGAGCTGCTGAGGCTCCATTACCCGAAGCCGCTGCCGATGCGGCTGGATCGCTGGCTGGTGTCCCAGCGGCCCGAGCAGAGCCGGGCCCGGATCCAGAAGTTCATCGATGCGGGCTATGTGCGGGTCAATGGGGTCACGGGCCGGGCCAAGACGCCCCTGCGCACCGACGACACGGTGGAGCTGTGGATGCCGCCGCCGGAGCCCCTGCCCTACCTGGTCCCCCAGCCGATGGCGCTGGATGTGCTGTTCGAGGACGAGCATCTGATCGTGATCAACAAGCCCGCCGGACTCACGGTCCACCCGGCCCCCGGCAACAAGGACGGCACCCTGGTGAACGGCCTGCTGCACCACTGCCCCGACCTGCCGGGCATCGGCGGCGAGATGCGGCCGGGCATCGTGCACCGCCTCGACAAGGACACCACCGGCTGCATCGTGGTCGCCAAGAGCCAGGAGGCGCTGGTGAAGCTGCAGGTGCAGATCCAGAAGCGCATCGCCTCGCGGGAGTACCTGGCGGTGGTGCACGGCCGGCCGGCGGCCGAGAGCGGCACGATCGTGGCGGCCATCGGCCGCCATCCGGTGGACCGCAAGAAGTACGCCGTGGTGACCGACAGCACCGGACGCCATGCCTGCACCCACTGGCGCCTGATCGAGCCCCTGGGCGACTACGCCCTGCTGCGCTTCAAGCTCGACACGGGGCGCACCCACCAGATCCGGGTGCACTGCGCCCACACGGGCCACCCGATCGTGGGGGATGCCACCTACGGCCGCTGCCGCAAGCTGCCGGTGGCGCTTCCCGGCCAGGCCCTGCACGCGGTGCGGCTGGCCCTCGACCACCCGATCAGCGGCGAGCGGCTGGTGTGCGAGGCGCCCCTGCCGAAGGTGTTCGAGACGCTGCTGCGGGCCCTGCGGCGACGGTCGTCCTGAGGGCGTTGCTGCGGCAGACTTGAAACCCTGGATCCCGGTGTCATGGCCCCGCCGCCGCGACGGCTGTTCGTCGACCAGTTCTTCGTCGGCTGGGTCTACGGCCCCTGGGTGGTGGCCGGCCTGCTGGTGATCCTGGCGCTGCGGCTCCTGCTGGCGGAGGATTTCAACCTCCACAGCCACGCCTGGGGGCTGTTCGGCAACGCGGCGATCTGCTTCTCGATCGGCTGCGTCTGCCAGCTCTCCTGGGCCATGGCGCGGGTCGGCGCCGTGCGCCAGCTGGAGCAGCAGCTGCGCCGGGAGCTGGGCCTGCGCTGATGGCGATGACCCGCTCCCAGCTCGGCCTGGTTGTCACCCTGCCCTGGCTGGCCGCCGGGGTGGTGCTGCTGGCGATGACGCGCCTTCAGGGCGAGACCCGCGAGGCGCAGCTGGGCCTGTTCGGCAGTGCGGCGATCTGCTTCTCGATCGGCTGTCTGGCCCGCACCAGCCTGGGTCTGCACGATCTGATGCAGGCCCGCACCGCCACCGCCACCGCCACGTCACCCGCCACCCCGACGCCACCCCTCCCGCCAGCCGCCGCGCCATCGGCCCCGTCCCTGGGTCCGCCCCCCGGGACACGCCAGCCGTGATCCGGCGTCAGCTCCGACACTGCCTGGCCCCGGCCCTGGGCCTGGCGCTGGCGGCGCCGCTGGCCCAGGCCTGGGGCCAGGAGCTGATCGCCGCCCCCCGGCCCCGGCGCCTGCCGCCCCCCTCGCCGGCGCTGCTGCGCAGCCTCCAGGGGTTCCAGGAGGACCTCGAACGGCTCGACCGCACCCTGCTGCCCGCCGCGCCCGAGGCCGGCGAAGCCGGGGAGCCGGATGGTTCCATGCCCGGCCCGCCCGATCCGGCCCTGCTGGCCCCACTGCTGCCAGCCCCGGCGGCGAACGCCCTGCCCGAGGTGCCCGAGGCGGTGCGGATCGCACGGCGCCAGCGGCTCAGCCTGGCCGAGGCCCTGGCGGTGGCGGTGCGCAACGATCCCGATCTGGCCGCCGCCGGGCTCGGCGTGCGCGAGCAGCAGGACTTGGCCGGTTCGGCCCGGGGGCGCCGCTGGCCAGAGCTGGGCCTGAACCTGGCGGGTGGTTTCAGTCAGCAGCGTTCCTACAACCAGGTCTGGACCGACAACGCCGGCATCTATCCGTCGGGCTCCCCGTTTCTGGTCCGCAACCAGGGCTGGAATGTGGTGCAGTCCAATGTTGGTGCGGCCGCCGCCCGGGTGGAGCTGGCCTGGGAGCTGCTCAGCCCGTATCGCGCCGCCGCCATCGCCGAGGCCGACGACAGCCTCAGGGCCTCCCGCCAGCGCTACGCCGATCGGCTGCGCCAGCTGCAGCTGGATGTGAGCATCGCCTACTACGGCCTGCAGCTAGCCGACCAGCTGCTGCGGATCCGCCGGGCCGTCGTCGAGAGCGACACGGTGGTGCGCGACCAGGTGGCGGCCCTCCAGCAGGCGGGCCTGGTGCCGCGGCTGGACCGGCTCCGGGCCGAGGCCGCCCTGCAACAGAGCCACTACCGCTTCGAGCAGGCGGAGGCCCTGCAGCTGAGTCGCCAGCGCCAGCTCAGCAACCTGATCAACGTGCCCTTCGACGTCAGCCTGCGGGCCAGCGATGCGGTGCGGCTGCAGCCCCCCTGGCCCCTCGATCTGGAGCAGACGATCGTGCGCGGCTGGCAGGACAACCCCCAGCTGCGGGCCCTGCAGGCCGCCCGCGACGCCCTGCTGCGCCAGGCCGACCGCCGCGCCGCCGAGCTGCTGCCCAGCCTGCGGCTGGTGGCCACCGGCGGCTACGGCCAGGGGCTGATCACCCAGCCCGTGATCCGGCTGGAGGGCTGCTGCAGCTCCGCCCTCATCCCCCAGCTGCTCAACCAGCGCTCCGACTGGGCGGCGGGCCTGCAACTGCACTGGCGCTTCTTCGACGGCGGCGTCACCGCCGGCGCCGTGGCCGCCAGCCGCAGCGCCGCCGCCCGCACCGACCAGCAGCTGGCCCGGGAGCGCAACGCCATCCGCCAGCGCCTCGAGGCCGCCTTCTACGACCATCGGGCCGCCCTGCGCCAGATCGTGGCGGCCCGCGCCTCCTACAGCGCCTCACGCGAGGCCTTCCGCGACGTGCGGGCCCGCTACCAGCTGGGGCTGGCCGACTACAGCGATGTGGCCGACACCGTCGCCACCCTCACCGGGGCGATGGAGGGGGTGGCCGAATCCACCACCCTGGCCAATGTCAGCTACGCCCAGCTGCTGCGCGAACTGCTCCCGGTGCCGGACCGGCCCGATCAGCCGGTGGCGCTGCCGCTGGTGCTGGGCGGTTCCTGAGCGTCGCTCTGGCGTTGCTGCAGCCGCTGCCAGCGGCGCTGGCGCCAGGCGAACGAGCGCCACAGCAGCACCACCAGCAGGGCGGCGAACCAGAACCACACCTCCGGGGCATTGGCGTGCAGCAGCACCACCAGCAGGGCCGCCTCCACCACCAGCCAGGGAAGTTCGCGGGTCATGGCAGGGCGTCCCGCTGGCGCAGGGGCGGCTGGTCCTGGCGCTCCTGCTGGCGCAGGGTGCGGTAGCTGCCGGTGAGGTCGCGCAGCAGCGGCAGCAGGTAGCTGACCGGCGGGCGCCATTCCACGTAGCCGTGGGCCTTGAGCGTCAGCCCCTCGCGGATCGGAAAGACGCTGCTGCCGCGGCTGAGGGTCCAGCGATAGCCGTCGACGCCGGAGCCGCCACCCCCGGGCAGCAGGGCGATCTCGGTGCGCATCACCGGCCCGTTGCGCACCAGGGCCTCCGCCAGCTGGGGGTTGCCCAGGGTGGTGTTGACGTCCTCGCGGGTGGCGGGCAGCAGGTTGATGCGGCGGACGCGGCCGCGGATGCCGCCGAAGCGGCCCCGCTCGTTCCAGTCCGGTACCACCTCCATGGCCAGGCCGGGTTGCAGGCGGCGGGCATCGGCCGGGGCGAAGTAGGCCACCGCCTGCAGGGCCTGGCCGCCGCCGTCGGCGTTGCCGCGGTCGGCCCGGGGACTCCCCAGGGTGCCGAGGCGCTGCCCGGGCTTCACCGTCTGGCCCCGCACCACCTGCAGATCCAGAAGCCGCCCGTCCCGGGTGGCGGTGAGGGTGCCGTCGTAGGTCAGGCGGGTCTGGGTGACCCGGACGGCGCGGCGGGCGTCCTCGATGGCGAAGCGCCGCCGTTGGGCTTCGGTGTCGATGGCGAGCCGGACCTTCTCCCAGGCGTCGATGGCCTCCCGCTGCCGGATGCCCAGCTCGGCGACGCTGTTGTCGAGCTGGATGGCCCGGTCCTCACTGGCCACCACCTCCGCGGCCAGGGGGGCCACCACCTCGCGGCGGGCCAGATGGCGGAAATCGGCCACCTTCTGGTCATAGACGCGACGCAGGGCGTCCAGGCGCTCGCGGTTGCCCTCCAGCTTGGCCAGGGCGGTGTCCCGCAGCCGCCGGGCCGAGGCCAGCCGCGCCCGGTCGCGCCGGTCGAGATCGGCGTTGATGCGGATCAGCTCGGCCAGGTCCTTCTCCTGGCGGCGCAACTGTTGCTCCAGGGTGGGCAGGTAGAGGCGCACCAGGGTCTGGCCCCGGCGCACCCGCTGGCCCTCCTGTACCGGCAGGCTGAGGATCTGACCTTCAGCCCGGGAATCGATCACGGTGGCGCCGCCGGGCACGATCACCACCCCCCGGCCGACCACTTCGGTGGGCACCGGCCAGAACAGGAACCACCCGGCCGTCAGGGCCCAGGCGGTGCCCAGGGCCACCAGCACCCGCCGCTCCGACGTTTCCTCCGGCGTGTCCATCGCCACCCTCAGCCCCGCAGCCGTTCCACCAGGTGGGTGCCCACCCGCAGGGCATTGGCGATGGCGGTGAGGGAGGGGTTCACGGCGCCGATCGTCGGCATGAAGCTGGTGTCGACGACGTAGAGGTTGTCGAGCTCGTGGGCCTTGCAGTCGAGGTCGAGCACCGAGGTGGCCGGATCGCTGCCGAAGCGGCAGGTGCCGGCCTGGTGGCCCACGGCGGCGATGCCCATGCTGTTGGCGATGTAGAACTGGCGCTCCACCAGGTGCTTGCGCAGGTAGAGGCGATCCAGCAGCCCCTCGAGGCGGCTCACCAGGCGCGCCGAGGCGGTGAGGTTGTTGGGGGTGTAGCTCAGCTGGATCTGGCCGCTGCCGGTCACGGTCACGCGGTTGTTCGGATCGGGGAGATCCTCGCTGGAGATCCAGAAGTCGAGCGCATGTTCGGCGATCTTGTCCATGCTCCAGCCGGGCATCATGAACGTTTCCAGGGGCGCGTAGCCCTTCATGATCGTGCCGTTGGTCTTGCCCGTCATCTGGATGTTGCCCATGGGGTAGTCGAAGTCGGCATCCCCGAGATACCAGTCGTTGATCGACACCGTTTTCTGGAAGATGGTGCGGTTCGGCTCATGGGCCAGGGCCACCATCGCCTTGCTGTTGTGGAACATGTAGTGGCGCCCCACCTGGTCGGAGCCGTTGGCCAGGCCCCGGGGGTGGCGGTCGTTGGCCGACAGCAGCAGCAGCCGGGCGCTGTTGGCGGCGCCGCAGCTCACCACCACCACATCACCGCTCACCGTGAGCGGCTCGCCATCCCGCTCCAGCTCCACCCCGGTCACCGTGCGACCGGTGGCATCGGTGCACAGCCGTTTCACCTGGGCCCGCGTCAGCAGGGACACGTTCGGCTGCGCCAGGGCCGGCCGCATGCCCAGCACCTCCGCGTCCGACTTGGCGTGCACCAGGCACGGGAAGCCATCGCAGCAGTTGCACTTGCGGCAACGGCTGAAGGCCATGTGGGCCTCATCGAGCTGGACGCCGCTGGGGGCGTGGAAGGGGTGGAGCCCGGCGGCGCGCAGGTCGTCGACCAGCTGCTGCATGCGCGGCTCGTGGGCCACCGGCGGATGGGGGTAGGGGCCACTGCAGGGCGGCTCGGTGGGATCCTCACCGCGCTGGCCGTGCACGTGGTACATCTCCTCGGCCTTCTGGTACCAGGGCTCGAAGTCGGCGTAGCGCAGGGGCCAGGCCGGCGAGGTGCCATCGAAGTGGGCCAGCTCCTCGAAGTCCTGCTGGCGCAGGCGGAAATGGGCGGCGCCGTACATCTTGGTGGCCCCGCCGACGAAGTAATGGCTGCCGGGCTGGAAGGGCTTGCCGTGCTTGTCGAGCCAGGGATCCTTCGACACGTAGCGGTTCTGCTGGAACACCGCTTCGGCGTCCCAGTTCTGGGGCTCCTGGGGCAGCCAGTCGCCCCGCTCCAGCACCAGCACCTTCAGGCCCGTGGGGGCCAGGTGGCGGGCCAGGGTGCCGCCGCCGGCGCCGCTGCCGATGATCACCACGTCGAAGTGGGCGCCGTGGCTCACCTGCAGCTGCTCGGCCTGGGGCAGGGGCGAGGTGTACGGGCTCGGACCGGCGACCGGTGCGCTGGAGGACGGGGTGCGCATGGTGGGGGATCAGCCTTCGGGATAGCGGTGGAGCTGGTTGAGCATCTTGCAGACCATGGCGCTCCATCCGGTCTGGTGGGAGGCACCCACTCCGCTGCCATTGTCGCCGTGGAAGTATTCGTTGAACAGGATCAGATCGCGCCAGTGGGGATCGGTCTGGAACAGCTCCACATCTCCCAGGAAGGGACGACGGCCACGGCCGTCGCGGCGGAACAGCCCCACCAGCCGCTTCTCCAGCTCCAGGGAGGCCTCCCAGAGGGTGATCCAGTGCCCTGAACGGGTGGGGAACTCCACCTTGAAGCTGTCGTCGTAGAAATGGGCGAACTTCTGCAGCGATTCGATCAGGAGGAAGTTCATCGGCATCCACACCGGCCCGCGCCAGTTGGAATTGCCCCCGAACATCGCCACCGGGCTGTCGGCCGGGCTGTAGGCGAGGGTCTGGCTCTCGCTGCCTTCGGTGTAGGTGTAGGGGTGCTGTTCGTACACCTTGGAAAGGGAACGGATGCCATGGGGGGAGAGGAACTCCTCCTCATCGAAGAGCCGCTCGCAGATGCGCTGCAGCCGCTCCCTGGGCACCAGGGTGAACAGCACCCGGTCGTTGTTCCAGATCGCCAGGTTTTCCACCACCCAGGAGGGCGTGGTGCGCTCGTGGGTGAACCAGGCCAGGGCGTTGGTGACATCGAGCATCGGCAACCGTGCCACCGTGTCGATGTCGAAGCTCTGCACCGCCAGCAGGGGAACCAGGCCCGAGATGGAGCGGGTGCGCAGGTAGTCGACGCTGCCGTCGGGACGCTTGATGACGTCGTAGTAGAAGCCGTCCTCCTCATCCCAGTTGAGGTAATTGCGGCCGGCGGGATTGTTGAGGGCGATCGCCAGCTGCACGAAATCCACCACGAACCGCTCGCAGATGTCGGCGTACTCCGGCTCCTCGCGGCTCAGCTCCACGGCGATCTGCAGCAGGTTGAGGCTGAGCGAGGCCATCCAGGCCGTGCCGTCGCACTGCTCGATGATGCTGCCGTCGGCGAGGGGGAAGCGCCGATCGAACACGGCGATGTTGTCGAGTCCCAGGAATCCCCCCTCGAACACGTTGTCGCCGGAGCGGTCATTGCGGTTGGCCCACCAGCCGTACTCCAGGATCAGCTTGCGCAGGGCGGCGCGCAGGAAGGCCAGATCGGCGGCATCGCTGTTCTTGCGATCGATCTGATAGATGCGCATCGCCGCCCAGGCCCCGATCGGGGGATTGGGGTCCGAAAGGGCCCACTCATAGGCGGGGGTCTGGGCGTTGGGGGCGGTGTACTGGGGCTTGCGCAGCAGCATGCACTGCTCCTTGGCCGTCGCCGGATCGAAGACGGCGAAGGCCACGGCGTGGAACATCAGATCCCACTGGCAGAAGTAGGGGTACTCCCAGCAGTCCGGCATCGAGATCACGTCGTGGGCGTGCAGCCGCTGCCAGTAGGCGTTCGGGCCGCGGCGGCGCTCCGGCGGCGGCGGGGCACCGGTGGGGTCGCCTTCGAGCCAGCGCATCACGCTCCAGCCGTAGTACTTCTTGCACCACAGCAGCCCGGCGGTGCCGGCCAGGTGGATGCGGCGGTCGTCCTCGGACAGCCCCGGCACCCGATGGTCGAAGTACTCCAGCCATTCCCGCTCCCGTTCGCTGAAGATCGCCTCGAACGTCTCCCCGAGCTCGGCCGGGCCCGGCGCGGGGCCGTCGAGCCGATGCAGGCGCAGCTCCACCAGCCACTCCTCGCCGGCGGCCAGGGTGCGCTGCAGCACACGCCCCGCCTTGCTGCCCACCAGGGCCGGGTTCACCGCGCCGGTCTCCCCGTCGACCACATGGCGATGGAAGCCGTCCTTCTGGAAGGGTGTGGCGTTGGGCTGGCCCCAGAGTCGCTCGCTGTTGGTCTCGTTGTCGGTGAAGATCCAGGTGCCGGGTTCCCGGCAGTCGAGCTGGTACACCCCCAGGTGGGGGAGCGCCTCGGTGACGATCGAAGGACCGCCGGCGTCACCGAGGGGGCGGATCCGGCGCTCGACCTCATCGGGATAGCCCCAGCGCCAGGTGTTGCGCAGCCACAGGCTGGGCAGCAGGGTGAGCGGGGCAGGATCGGGGCCGCGGTTGGTGGCGCGGATGCGGATCAGCAGGTCCTCCGGGCCGGCCTTGGCGTACTCGATGAGGACATCGAAGTAGCGGCTCTCGTCGAAGAGGCCCGTGTCGACCAGTTCGTACTCGGGCTGGTCGCGGCCGCGCCGGCCGTTCTCCGCCAGCAGATCGGCGTAGGGGAACTCCCGCTGCGGGTACTTGTACAGCCCCCGCATGAAGCTGTGGGTGGGGGTGTTGGCGAGATGGAAGAAGTAGTCCTTGAGGTCCTCGCCGTGGTTGCCTTCGGGATTGCCGAGGCCGAAGGGCCGTTCCTTGAGGATCGGATCCACAACGTTCCAGAGGGCCAGCGAGAAGCACAGGCGGCACTGGTCGTCGCAGAGGCCCAGCAGGCCGTCCTCGCCCCAGCGGTAGACGCGGGAGCGGGCGTGGTCGTGGGGGAAGGAACGCCAGGCGTCCCCGTCGGCGGAGTAGTCTTCGCGCACGGTGCCCCACTGGCGCTCGCTGAGGTAGCTGCCCCACAGGCTCCAGGGGGCGAGGCCGTGGTCGCGCTCGGCCATGCGCCGGGTCTCCGACGGGGTGATGGCGTCGATCGCGGCGGGGCTGGGGACGCTGGCCGTCACAGGCAGGCCTTCAGGGCGGCGCCGATGCGCAGGGCATTGGCGATCACGGTGAGCCCCACCCCCACCGACGGACAGGAGGGCAGCACGCTGGCATCGACGATCCAGAGGTTGGCCAGCTCGTGGCTGCGGCCGTCGAGGTTCACCACCGAGGTGGCCGGATCCGAGCCCATGCGGCAGGTGCCGCAGGCGCCGCCGATCACCGGCAGGGGGGCTTCGCCGCGGGGATGGGTGGGGGCGGCCTTGGCCACCAGGGTCAGGGGGTCGGCCTCCACGGCCTTGAGGCAATCGATCCAGCGGTAGACGAGCCGGTCGTGGGCCTCCCGGTTGTTGGCCGTGTAATGCACCTGCAGGTTCTGACCCCGCAGGGCGACCCGGTTGTGGGGATCGGGCCGCACGGCGCTCATCGCCCACCAGGTGATCGAGCGGGCGGCCAGCTGCTCGAGGCCGAAGTCCGGCAGCAGGCGGGTCACCAGGGAGAGCACCGGCGGTGACTCGGCAAACAGGGCGTCCTGGAGCACCCCACCGCCGCTCTGGATCGAACCGAGCGGGAAGTCGACGTTCTTGTCACCCCAGTAGAAGTCGGTGATGCCATGGCCGCGGGCGTAGCGGCCCGAGGTGGGGGCGGCCGCCAGCTGCAGGATCGAGGTGAGCTGGGGCTTCATCAGGTTGCGGCCCACCTGGTCGGAGCCGTTGGCCAGGCCGCGGGGGTGGTGGTCGGTGGCGGAACGCAGCAGGATCTCCGGTGTGCCGATGGCCCCGGCGGCCAGCACCACCTGGTGGCTGCGGAACAGCCAGCGCTGGTGGTCGATCTCCACCTCGACGCCCCGCACCTCCTGGCCCGAGGGGTTGACGTGCAGCTGCAGCACCCGGGCGTTCTCCCTCACCGTCACGGTGCTGGAGCCGCGCGCCGGATCCACGCCGAACAGCTCGGCATCGCCGGTGGGATCGACCGCCGACTCGGACCAGCTCAGGGGCAGGTCGTAGGGATGGAGCCCCTGGCGCTCGAAGGCGGCGCGCAGTTCCACCAGGAACGGCTCCACCGGCCGCGGCTCGGCCGGATAGGAACCCTCCCGCCCGGGGGCGGTGGGGTCGGCACCGGCCACGCCATGGACCCGATAGAGGGCTTCGGCCCGCTCGTACCAGGGGGCCAGGTCGGCATAGCGCAGCTGCCAGTCCGGGGACGGACCCTCCTGGAGCGCCACGCCGGTGAACTCCGGCTCCCGCATGCGCTCGAGCACGCCCCCCCAGATCTTGGTGTTGCCGCCGATGGCATGCACCATCTGGGGGGAGAACGGGTCACCGTCGGTGCCGAACCACTTCTCGTCGGGGTGGTAGCGCGGCTTGCGGAACAGCCCCACCTCGGCGACGTTCTGATCCGCCTGGGGCATCACCCCACCACGCTCCAGCAGCAGCACCGTGTGGCCCCCGTCGGCGAGGGCGGCGGCCAGGGTGCCACCACCGGCGCCACTGCCGATCAGGATCACGTCGTAGTGGGTGTCGTCGATGATCATGGTTCAGGCTCTCCAGACGTAGAGCAGCACGAACAGGATGATCCAGATCACATCCACGAAGTGCCAGAACAGGGACGTGGCGATGACGCCTTCTTCGCCCCGGTCGTAATTGCCGGGGACGAAGGATTTGGCCAGCATCAGGCCCATCAGCAGGATGCCGGTGAGCACATGCAGGCCATGGAAGCCGGTGAGCAGATAGAAGGTGCCGCCGAAGGTGCCGGAGGTGAAGCCGAAGCTGAGGCCGCGCCACTCCACCGCCTGGCCGTAGAGGAAATAGGCCCCCATGGCCATGGTCAGCAGCCAGAAGCCCCGGAACAGCCAGATCTTCCCCTTGCCCTTGAAATGCTCGGCCACCACCATCGTGAAGGAGCTGCTGACCAGTACCACCGTGTTGATCAGCGGCAGGCGCCATTCCAGGCCCTCCACACCGGCGGGCAGCCAGTCGATGGCGGAGAGCCGCAGCAGGGCGTAGCCGCTGAAGAACGCCAGGAAGATGACGCTCTCGGAGCACAGGAAGATGATGAACCCCGTGAGGTTGTGGTTGCCGTGCTGGCCTGCGCCGTGGCCGTGGCTCTCGGCGTGGGGCGCTGCCGTGTCGCCGGGGGTGACGGGGGTGCTGCTCATCGGTTGGCGTCCTGAAGGGTGAGGGTGCGCTCGATCTCGGCCTGGTGCTCCACCAGCGGTTCGCCGGTCCCGTAGCCGTAGGGGCGGCTGATCACGGTGGGCACGTGCTCACCGAAGTTGTCCTCCGCCGGGGGTGAGGGCAGCAGCCACTCCAGGCCGATGGCGTTCCAGGGGTTGTGCGGCGCCCTGGGGCCCCGGGCCCAGGAGCTGATCATGTTGAGCAGGAAGGGGATGATCGACACCCCCAGCAGGAAGGCCCCCAGGCTGGCCAGCACGTTCCAGAAGGCGAACTCCGGGTCGTAGGAGGAGACCCGCCGGGGCATGCCCATCAGGCCGAGCGGGTGCATGGGTAGGAAGTTGAGGTTGGCGCCGATGAAGGTGAGCACGAAATGCAGCTTGCCGAGGCCCTCGTAGGGCATGCGGCCGGTGAACTTGGGGAACCAGTGGTAGATGGCGGCGAACACACCCATCACGGCGGCGCCATAGATCACGTAGTGGAAGTGACCCACCACGAAGTAGGTGTTGCTGACGTGAATGTCGATCGGCACGGTGGCCAGCATGATGCCGGTGATGCCGGCGAACACGAAGTTGAACAGGCCGCCCAGGCAGAACAGCATCGGGGTGGTGAGCCGGATCTTGCCTCGCCACAGCGTTCCCAGCCAGGCGAACACCTTCACGCCGGTGGGCACGGCAATCAGCATCGTGGTGACCATGAACAGGTTGCGCATCCACTGGGTGACGCCGCTGGGGAACATATGGTGCACCCAGACGATCAGCCCCAGGCCGACGATGATGAAGGAGGCCAGGCACACATAGACGTAGCCGAACAGGGGTTTGCGCGAATAGACAGGGAACAGCTCCGAGAAGATGCCGAACACCGGCAGGATGATCACGTACACCGCCGGGTGGGAATAGAACCAGAAGAAGTGCTGATAGAGCACCGGGTCGCCGCCCCCTTCCGGCCGATAGAACGAGGTGCCGACGCTCAGATCCATCAGCAGCATCACGGCGCCGCCGGTGAGGGCGGGCAGGCCGATCAGCTGCAGGGTCTGGGCGGCGAGGGCCGTCCAGCAGAACACCGGCATGCGGAAGAAGCCCATGCCCGGCGCCCGCATCCGCAGGATCGTGGTGACGAAGTTCACCGCCCCCATGATCGAGGAGACGCCGGAGAGGGCCACGGCCAGCACCCAGAGGAACTCGCCGTTGATCAGGTGGCCGAGGGGGTTCTGGAGACTCACCGGCGGATAGGACCACCAGCCGGAGGTGGCGGGACCGCTGGGCACGAAGAAGCTGGCGATCAGCAGGATGCCGAACACCGGCACCAGCCAGAAGGCGGCGGTGTTGAGCCGCGGGAAAGCCATGTCGGGGGCGCCGATCATGGTGGGAATCAACAGGTTGTTGAGCCCGTTGAGCACCGGAAAGATGAACAGGAACAGCATGATCGTTCCGTGCATCGTGTAGAGGCCGTTGTACACGGTGCGATCCACCAGGTCGGCCTCGGGCGTGATCAGCTCCCCCCGCATGATCATGGCCAGCAGGCCACCCACGAGGAAGAAGAAGAAGGCCACCACGATGTACTGGATGCCGATCACCTTGGCATCGGTGCTGAAGCCGAAGTAACGCCGCCAGGAGGCGGGCGGTTCGGGGGAGAGGGCGGTGCTGGTCATGGCCTCAGGCGTCGTGGGGAAGGGAACGGGAACCGGGGGTGTTCACCTGGGGCGGCGGGGCCGGCACCACCGTGGGCCAGCCGCTGCGGGGCTGGCCCTGGCGTGCGGCGTACTCGTCGGCGGCGACGCTGAGGCCCGCCTGCAGGGGGGCCGCGGCGGCCTGCTTCAGCCAGGCGGTGTGGTCGTCGGCCGTCTCGACCACCACATCGGCCTGGTTGGCGGCGAACCAGGTGCCGCTGAACTGGGAATCCCGCAGTCGGTAGCGCCCGATGCGGGTGGGGGTGAGGCTGAAATCGATCGCCCGGCCCGGGATCACGTCCTGCTTGAGCCGGAAGGCCGGGATGAAGAAGCCGTGCAGCACGTCCTCCGAGACCAGCCGGAAGGTGACCGGCCGATCCAGCTGCAGGTGCAGCTCGGTGCTGGAGACGTTCTCGGCGGGGTAGCGGAACTCCCAGGACCATTGCCGGGCGATCACCTCCACCTCCTCCGCCGGTCCCTGGCCTTTCGGGGCGCCCATCGCCATGGGCAGAGGTTCGCTCAGATGGACGTGCTCCATCGGGCCCAGCACCCCGAGCTCGGTGTTGACCCTGATGGCATACCAGGCGATGGCCATCACCAGCACCAGCGGGATGGCGGTCCAGATCACCTCGAGGCGGGTGTTGCCCTCGATCGGCTCGGCATCGCTCTCGTCGTACTTCTCGGCCCGGTGCACGAGCATCACCCAGGCCATCACCGAGATCACCCCCAGGAACACGAAGGTGCCGACGCCGGTCTCGAAGCTGAACAGACCGTCGACCAGCGGGGCGGCATTGGAGGCCTGCACCGGCAGCCAGCGCAGGGACTGCCCCGCCACCCAGAGGCTGATCAGCAGCAGCAGGCCGACCCAGAGGGCCAGGGCCATGAGGGCGATGGGGCCGGGGCGACGCGGGGGGGCGGAGGTCATGGGAAGGGGGCCCTCAAGGAAGGGCGTCGCGGAGGTCGGCGCCGTTGGCCAGGAGCTGGTCGGCGGTGATGTGGACGCCGAACTCGGCCGCCAGTTCGGCCCCGAGGGTGCCGTGCAGGCCGATCACCAGGAACAGGGCCAGGCCCACCAGCAGGTAGAGCCACTGCACCTGCCGGCCCATGTCCCGGCGCCAGAGGAAGCGCTGATAGCCGCGCCAGACGGTCATGGCGATGATCGCCAGCAGGATCGCCACCCCGCCGACGCCGTGCCAGAGCATGGTTTCCATGCTCTGGAGGCCGATGCTGCTGGTGACGCCCGGCAGGGGCACCGCCAGCAGCATCTCGAAGAAGCCCGCCGCCACGGTGAAGAAGCTGACGATGGCGCAGGCCAGCAGGTTGTACCAGCCCACGTCGTGGAAGCCGGCCCGGGTGATCGGCAGGGCCAGGAAGCGGAACACCCGCTTCTCGATCGGGTAGAGGGCGCCGACGATGTCGAAGGCGATGGCGATCACGAACAGGCCGATCGTGAAGTGGACCAGATTCGGATGGATCGGCAGGCTGTAGGGCAGGTCGTTGGGCCCCAGCCAGTCGCCCAGCTGCTGGATCGGCGCCTCGGCCGGGAGCACGGAGAGGGCCATCAGATCAGCCCGGCCCGTCCGGCGGCCACCACCGGCACGGTGTGGAGGCCGTACACCCAGATCAGCTGGTTGCCCAGGGTGACCTGCACCACCACCAGGGCGGCCAGCACCCCGCCGGCGGCCAGGAAGGGCAGCGGCAGGGTCTCAGGGTCGCGGTTCCGCAGCACGTAACGCCAGCCGGTGAGCACCGAGAGGATGCCGGCCAACGACCATCCCAGGGTGCTGTGCAGGTTGAGGATCGCCCGGGACGCGCCATAGGGATCGGCCAGCCCCGCCTCCACCTGGCCGAAGATGATCGCCACGAAGATCGCCCCGGTGGCGAACAGCAGATTCCAGAAGCTGACTTCAAACAGATTCGGCCGTCGCAGCACGACACCGATCAGATCGAAGACCACGCTGATCACCGCCATGGCGATGACGAAGTGGACCACGATCGGATGGAGGGTGTCCATCCAGGGCAGGTTGTGGTCATTGAGGGCTGGCAGCAGTTGCTGCATGGGCACCGGCCACGCTGTGCCCCTTCACCATGGCCAGGCTCCGGCGGCTGGCCTGGGTCTGTGAGCTTTTATTGCAGGATTGTGGCGATATGCCGACGTGGCCGGGAGCTCGCCGTTTCCGGGATCCTCCCTAGCTTTCAGGCATCCCGCGGACCGCATCGATGGCGAAGGAACGCTTCTTCCTCGAGCTGGAGCCCAGCGAGGCTGTGATGAAGGGCTGGCCCCATGTGGTGATCGTGGGTGGCGGTTTCGCCGGGCTGAAGGCGGCCCACCGGCTGGCCGGCCAGCCGGTGCGGGTGACGCTGGTGGACAAGCGCAACTTCAATCTGTTCCAGCCCCTGCTGTATCAGGTGGCCTCCGGTCTGGTGTCGGAGGCGGATGTGGCGACGCCCCTGCGGCTGCTGCTGGCCAGGGCGGCCAACGTGCAGGTGCTGCTCGGTGAGGTGGTCGATCTCGATGCCGCCGCCCGGGAGGTGGTCTTCAACGATCGCCGCCTGCGCTACGACAGCCTGATCCTGGCCACCGGCTCCGGCAGCAGCTATTTCGGCCATGAGGAGTGGCGGGAACTGGCGCCGCCGATGAAGATCCTCGAGCACGCCGATGAGATCCGGCGCCGGGTGCTCACGGCCCTGGAGGAGGCTGAGCAGACCCCGGATCCGGAACGCTGCCGTTTTCTGCAGTCGGTGGTGGTGGTCGGCGGCGGCCCCTCCGGCTGCGAGCTGGCCGGATCGATCAACGAGCTGATGCGCCACGCGGCACGGCGCGACTTCCGTCAGCTGGATCCGGGCCTCTGCCGCGTGGTGCTCGTCGACCCCGGCGACCGGGTGCTGCGGGCCATGGATCCATCGCTGTCCCAGGCGGCCGGCGACTATCTCGTCTCCCGCGGTGTGGAGCTGGTGCTGGGGGGGCGGGTGCAGAGCATCGAGGCCGGACGCCTCACGGTGGCCTTCAAGTCGCCGGCACCGGGAACCCCCGGCGAGCGGGTGCTGGAGGCGGCCACCATCTGCTGGAGTGCGGGGGTGCGCGCCTCCCATCTCGGCAAGCTGCTGGCGGAGCGCACCGGCTGTGCGGTCGACCGCGGTGGGCGGGTGGTCGTGGAGCCGGACTTCTCGATCGCCGGCCATCCGGAGATCCGGGTGGTGGGCGATCTCTGCTCCTATTCCCACACGGTCGATGGCAAGCCCCTGCCGGGCATGGCCGGCCCGGCGGTGCAGATGGGGGGCTGGGTTGCCCTCGACCTGCTGGCCCAGCTGGGGGGCCGGCGCCAGGCCCCCTTCCGCTGGTTCGACTTCGGCAGCATGGCGGTGATCGGCCCCCTCTGCGCCGTCGCCGACCTGCGGGGCCTCAGGTTCACCGGTCCCCTCGGCTGGCTGCTGTGGGGCCTGGCCCACCTGGCCTTCATGCCCGCCAACGAGAACCGCCTCACCCTGCTGACCAAGTGGCTGTGGATGATCGCCACCCAGCAGCGGGCCAGCCTGCTGATCACCGGCCGGCCCGACCAGCACCTGGGGGTGGAGGTGGGGCTGGAGCGGGCCGAACGGGCGGGGGACCCCGCTGCGCCCCCGGCGGTGACACCCGCGGCGGCCTCCACGGAGCAGCCGGCGGCGGCCTGAAGGCTCAGAGGCCGGGGCTGCTGTGCATCAGGCCCCCATCGGCGAAGATCGTGGTGGCGGTGATGTAGCTGGCGGCGTCGCTGGCCAGGAAGCCCACCACCTTGGCGATCTCCTCCGGCTGGGCCATGCGGCCCATCGGGATGGCGGCGTTGAGCTTGGCCAGCAGCTCGGGATTGTTCATGGTGGAGTCGTTGATCGGTGTGGCCACGGCGCCGGGCCCCACATTGACGATGGTGATGCCGTGGGGCGCCAGTTCCAGGGCCGCGGTGCGGGTGAGCATGCGCACACCCCCCTTGGCGCAGCAGTAGGGGGTGTTGTCGGGCATCGGCCAGTCCTCGTGCACCGAGGAGATGTTGATGATGCGGCCGCCGCCGCCCTGGGCGATCATCTGCTTGGCGGCGAACTGGGTGGCGAAGAACACACCGCGCAGGTTGACGTCCAGCACCTTGTCGAAATTGTCCGGGGTGGTGGTGAGAATCGAGGTGCGGGTTTCGATGCCAGCGTTGTTGATCATCACATCGAGACGACCATATTTCTGCACGGTGGTGTCCACCAGGCGCTGCAGGTCATCGAGCTTGCCCACATCGGCCTGAACCCCGAAGCTGCAGCCGCCGTAGGCGCCGATTTCACGCTCCAGTTCCTCGGTGGCTTCGGGATGGGAGCGGTAATCGATCACCACCTTGGCGCCGAGTTCGGCCAGATATTCCACGATCGATTTGCCGATGCCGCTGTTGCCGCCGGTGACGATGGCGACCTTGCCCTGCAGCAGGGTGGACAGGGCCTTGCCGGCCAGGGGGTTGGAGCTCGTCATCGGGTACGGCCAGGAAAGGAATGGGGAGGGATGTCCACGGTTTCATCCTAGGGACGCCCACAGGAGCGACACTTGATTGGGATCGTTGCGGCGACGGACAACGCACCACCGGGATGCGGTGACCGTGGCATCACACCGGATGGCCCCTACGCTGAGGCCCAAGCGAGTGGAACCAGCCCGATGGACGGCGAAGCGTTGCAGGAGCCTGACAGCAACGGAACCCGCAATGGGCCGGTGAAAACTTCGGTGGCCAGGGGGGCGGCCCTGCTGGTGGCGGCCTTCCTGGCCAATACCTTGCAGAGCGCGTTTGCGCGGGCGGTGGGCAGTGCCATGGATGCGCTGATGTTCACCTGGCTGACATTTGTGCTGGCGCTGCTGCTGCTGATTCCCTTGCTGGTGATGCGCGGGGGGCGCGATCTTCCCACGCGGGTGTTTCCCCTTCACCTTCTTCGTGGCGGCATGGGCATGGCAGGGTTTCTGTTGTTCATGTCGGCGGCCAAGCTGGTGAATCTTGTCAACGCCAATGTGCTGCTGAACACGACGCCCATGTTCATCCCGTTGCTGGCCTGGCTGGTGCTCAGGCAGCGTATTCCCCCCAGCCTGTGGAAGGCCCTGGCGGTGGGATTTGCCGGGATGGTGATTGTCGTTCAGCCCAACGCCAGTCTCCTTGACAAGCCCGGTGATCTTCTGGGGTTGGCGGCCGGATTCGTCTGCGCCATCGAATTTCTGGCGGTGAAGGCCCTGGGCAGGAGTGAATCTGCCCTGACGCAGCTGGTCTATTTCCTGGCCATCGGCGGCCTGGTCTCCAGCCTGATGATGGTGGGACAGTTCCACGCCATCAGCCCCGATCAGTTCCTGTGGGTGCTGGCCTCGGCCCTCTGTCTGCTCAGCTTCCAGTTTCTGCTGATCCGCGCCTACAGCTATGCCGATCCCAGTGCGATCGGAGCCTTTCAGTATTCCTCCGTGGTCTTCGCCGGCCTGATCGGCTGGATCTGGTTCGGCCAGATCCCCAATGCCGGCGTGATCGTGGGAACGGTGCTGATCTGCGTCGGCGGGGTGCTCAGCCTGGTGGGGCAGAACCCTGTGGCCGCCCCCCAGCCATGACCCTTCCCCACATCGACAGCCTCGGCTTCACCACGGCCGATGCCGAGGCCAGCGCCGCCTTCTTCGAGACCTGCCTGGGCTTCCAGCGTCTGGGGGAGGCCGTGGTGCTGGAGGGCGGCCCCTACGCACGGTTGGTGGGCCTGCCGGATGCCCGCCTCCGGGTGCTGCGGCTGGCGATCGGGGCGGAGGTGCTGGAGCTCACCGAGGTGCTCACACCGGGTCCGGGCGTCCGTCCGGGGCGGCCGATCCCGGCCGGTTCCCGCAGCAACGACCGCTGGTTCCAGCACGCCTGCCTGGTGGTCAATCGCCTGGAGGCGGCCCTGGCGGCGCTGCAGCCGGCCTTCGCTGCCGGCCGGATCACGGCGATCTCCTCCGCGCCCCAGCGCCTGCCGGACTGGAATGCGGCCGCCGCCGGCATCCTTGCCTTCAAGTTCCGCGACCCGGACGGCCATCCCCTGGAGCTGCTGCAGTTCCCGCCGGACAAGGGGGAGGCCCGCTGGCATGGGGCGTCCCCCGGCCCGGTGCTCGGCATCGACCACAGCGCCATCGGCATCGCCGACACGGCCGCCAGCGGCCGGTTCTACCGCGAGCTCCTGGGGCTGGCCGCCGGCGGCGACGGCGTCAACAGCGGCCCGGAGCAGGACGGCCTCGACGGTCTGGCGGGCACCCGGGTGCGTATCACCGGCCACCGCTGCCCCAGCGGCGCCGGTGTCGAGTGCCTCGACTACCGCGAACCCACCGGTGGCCGGCCCATGCCCGCCGACCAGGGCCTCCAGGACCTGGCCCACTGGCAGCTGCGCCTGCGGATGGCCGACCTGGAGGCCATCGCCGACCGGGCCGGGGCCCTGGGGGGGCGAGTGATGTCGCCGGGGATCGTCGCGCTGGGGGATCAGGCGGAATGGCTCGGGGCTAGCCGGGCCCTGCAGCTGGCGGATCCGGATGGCCATCGCCTGCAGCTGCTGCAGAACTGAGGCCCACCACCAGCACCACGATCGAGCGGGGGCCCAGGGTGTAAGTGTCCGCCTCAAGGGCCGGCGCGCTGATCCAGGGCACGATGTCCTCCGGGCTGGGCCGGGAGGTGTCGATCCAGCGGCGCCAGTTCGGCTGGTCGCCCTCGGCGCCGGGCAGCCGGAAGCGCAGCGGCTCCCACCAGGCGTTGACCATGGCGTGCCAGCGGAACCGGTGGTCGACGCTGGTGATCGTGGCGGCGAAGGCGTGCGAGCTCTCGCTCCAGTCGGGCTGGTCGGGTTCGACCCCATGCCAGCGCACGTGGTGGCGCCGCACCAGTTCGCCGAGGCTGAGGTTGCGGGCGTTGACCACCACATCGCGGCGCTGGCGGTAGGCGAGCAGCTCCCGCACGAAGCGATGCAGGTCGGCGTTGCGCTCCAGCAGCGACCAGTCCAGCCAGCTGATCGGGTTGTCCTGGGCGTAGGCGTTGTTGTTGCCCTGCTGGCTGCGGCCGAGCTCATCGCCCATGGCCAGCATCGGCGTGCCCACCGCCAGCAGCAGCATGGTCAGCAGGTTGCGGCTCTGGCGGGCGCGCAGGGCCAGGACCTCGACGTCGGTGGTGGGCCCTTCGACGCCGCCGTTCCAGCTGGCGTTGTCGTCGCTGCCGTCGCGGTTGCCCTCGCCGTTGGCCTCGTTGTGCTTGCCGTTGTAGCTGACCAGATCGGCCAGGGTGAAGCCGTCGTGGCAGGTGATGAAGTTGACGCTGGCCTCCGCCTCCCGCTGCTTGTGGCCGTAGATGTCGGGGCTGCCCATCAGCCGCTGGCCGACGCTGGCCGCCAGGCCCCTGTCCCCCTTGATGAAGCGGCGCACGTCATCGCGGAAGCGGCCGTTCCACTCCTGCCAGTTGTCGCCGACGAAGCTGCCCACCTGATAGAGGCCGCCGGCATCCCAGGCCTCGGCGATCAGCTTGGTGCCCGCCAGCACCGGATCGGTGTCGATGTCCCAGAGGACCGGCGAGAGGGGGGTGGGTCGGCCGGTCTGGTCCCGGTCCAGCACCGAGGCCAGATCGAAACGGAAGCCATCGACATGCAGATGCTGCACCCAGTGGCGCAGGCTCTCGCGGATCAGGCGCCGCACCACCGGGTGGTTGGCGTTGAACGTGTTGCCGCAGCCGGTGACGTCGATGTAGGTGCCGTCTTCGTTCTGCAGGTAGTAGTCGCCGTCCGCCAGCCCGCGGAAGCAGAAGGCCGGCCCCTCGGCGTCCCCTTCGGCGGTGTGGTTAAACACCACATCGAGAATCACCTCGATGCCGGCGCGGTGCAGCGCCTTGACCAGGTCGCGGAACTCGTCGATCACCGCCAGGGGGTCGGCGCTGCAGGCGTAGCCCGGGTGGGGGGCGAAGAAGGAGACCGGCTGGTAACCCCAGTAGTTGCGCAGGCCGGCGGGGGCCGCCAGGGGATCGAAGGCGAACACCGGCAGCAGTTCCACCGCCGTGATGCCCAGGTCCTGGAGGTAGGGGATCCGGCTGATCAGGCCCCGGTAGGTGCCCGCCTGCTCCGGCGGCAGGCCGGCGCTGGGGTGGGCGGTGAAGCCGCGCACGTGCAGCTCGTAGATCACCGTCTCGCGGGAGGGCCGGTGCAGGGGCCGATCCCCTTCCCAGTCGTAGGCGAGCGGGTCGGCCACCACGCTCTTCATGGCGGTGCCCCAGTCGCCGGCGCTGCTGCGGCCGGGGGCGCGGCCGTAGCCCGACGGCATCGCCAGGGCCAGCCCGTGGGGATCGAGCAGCAGGTTGGCCGGATTGAAACGCAGCCCCAGCTGGGGCTGCTGGGGCCCTTCGACACGCCAGCCGTAGGGCTGCCCCGGCCCGATCCCCTCCAGCCGGCAGTGCCAGTAGTCGCCGGTGTGGTGCCGGTCGGGGTCGAGGGCGACACGCCGGCACGGCACGGCATCGTCGAGCCGCGCGAACAGGCACAGCTCCACCGCCGTGGCCCGCCGGGCATAGAGGCTGAAGTTGACTCCCCCATCGCTGAGCGAGGCGCCCAGGGGGGCACTGCTGCCCGGGGACGGCGGGGCCGCCGTGCATGAGGTCATGGCGTCGGCTGGGGTGGAGGGGACAGGGGGCCCGCCCACCGCATGATGGCCAGAACCCCCGGTTTCGCCCGGCCCCGCCGCGGCGCCGTCCGCCGACCCTGCTTACGTTGAGCCGGCACGCCGTCCCGCCGTTCCGCCCGCCGATGGATCTCGAGATCGTCACCCTGCTCGTGCCCACCGGCCCGTCCCTGGCGGCCGGGGCCGGGCTGCTGGTGCTGCGGCTGTTCGTGGGGGTGGCCTTCATCCGCCACGGCTGGCCGAAGCTGCGCAACCTCCGCACCTGGTCCACGGCGATGAAGACGCCGGAGTGGCTCTGCTTCCTCTCGGCGGCCTCGATGTGGGGCGCGGGCATCGCCCTGATTCCCGGTCTGCTCACCCCCCTGGCGGCCCTGGCGATCCTGGTGTCGATGGCCTACGCCATGGTGCTGGAGCTGGTTTCCGGGTCCCCCTTCATCGCACCGGATCCCTATCAGATTCCCGAGGGGGACTACGCCGGACCGATGGGCGTCGGTGAGCCGCCCAGCTGGGAGAAGGCTGCCATGTATGTAGTGATGTGCCTGGTGCTGATCACCTCCGGCGGCGGCCTGCTGTCCCTCGACAACCTGCTGATCGCTGACCTGCTGGGCGCCCTTCTCTGAAGGGCCGCCCGGGGCCGCCGACCGGATCAGTCGCGCTCCGGCGATGCCGCGGAGGGTTGGTCCTCCCGCTCACCGCCCCAGTACTTGAAGGCCAGCAGGGCCAGGGTCACCACGGCCATGCCGGCGCCTGGGAAGAAGATGTCGGCGCCGGCGACGGAGTGGGCGGGGTCGTCGGGGTCGAAGCTGTTGAGCAGCTCGAGAAAGGAGATCGCCATCGCCAGGATGATGAAGTTGGCGAACATGCCCTTCACTTCGTGGAAGTTCCGGAAGCTGAGGGTCTTCGGCAGCTTCAGCTCGCTGATGAACAGGGAGAACATGCCGATCGCCAGGGCCAGGCAGCCCGTTCCCACCAGCAGCAGGTCGATCCCCTCGAGAATGTCCATCTCGAAGCGGTTGAGATCCACCAGGTCGGTGATGCTCACCAGGGCCAGTCGCAGCTGCTCCAGGATCAGCCGGCTGCCGCGCAGAAACAGGGCCAGGCAGCTGGCCAGCAGCGCCAGGATCGGCACCAGGGTGAGGTAGCGGGCGCGCAGGAGCAGGCGGTGCAGCATGGGGGTGCGGCGTGGATGGGATTTCAGGGCAGGGGGGGCAGGCGCGGACAGGCCTCCACCAGGGTGCGGGTGATCGCCGCCTGGGGGTGGGCCAGCAGCTCGGCACCGGCCCCCTGCTCGACGACGCGACCGCCGTCGAGCACGAGGACCCGATGGCAGAAGCCGCCGGCCACCGAGAGGTCGTGGGTGATGAACAGCATGCCCAGGCCGAGCTGGCCCTGCAGGCGTCGCAGCAGGGCCAGCACGTCGGCCTGGACCTCGGCGTCGAGCATGCTGACGCTCTCGTCGCAGAGCAGCACCTGGGGGCCCAGGATCAGGGCGCGGGCGATCGCCACCCGCTGCTGCTGGCCGCCCGAGAGCTGGCGGGGCAGGCGGTCTTCGAAGGATTCGGGCGGATCGAGCCCCACCAGGGCCAGCTGCTCCCTGGCGCGGCGGCGGGCCTCCGGGCGGCGGGCCAGTCCATGGATCAGCAGGGGGTCGGCCACCGCCTCCCCCACGGTCATCTGGGGGTTGAGGCAGGCCAGGGGATCCTGGAAGACCATCTGCAGGCGGCGCCGGGCCCGCCGCAGCGACCGCCCCCCAAGGCGCCGCAGGTCGACCCCCTGGAGCCGCACCGCCCCGCCCCGAACCGGCGCCAGCCCCATCAGGGCGCGGCAGAGGCTGCTCTTGCCACAGCCCGACGCCCCCACCACGCCGATGGTTTCCCCTTCGTGCAGGGTCAGGCTCACCCCGTCGACCGCCTTGATCCAGCGCGGCTGCCAGGGCAGGGAGGGCAGGGGGTGCCAGCTGCGCAGTTCCTCCACCTCCAGCAGCACCGGCGCGGCGGCGGGGGCCTCGCTGCGCCCGCCCTCCCGCTCCCGGGCGGCGCCCACCAGCCGCCGGGCCAGGGGCGAGGCCGGGGCGGTGAGCAGCTGGAGGCTCGGGGCCTCCTCCACCAGCCGCCCCTGATCGAGCACGGCGATGCGGTCGCACCAGCGGCCGGCCATGGCCAGGTCGTGGCTGATCAGCAGCAGGGCGCTGCCGGTTTCGGTGCAGAGCTCGCTCAGCTGGGCCATCACCTGGCCGGCCACGGCCACATCCAGGCTGGTGGTGGGTTCGTCGGCGATCACCAGGGGCGGGTGCAGGGCCAGGGCCAGGGCGATGGCCAGGCGCTGGCGCATGCCGCCGCTGAATTCGTGGGGGAAGCTGCCGTAGCGCTCCGGGGCGATCCCCACCCGGGCCAGCAGCTCCCGGGCCCGCTCGCGGCCCCCACCGCGGTGGGCGGCCAGGGTGTCGCGCAGGTGCTCGCCGATGGTGAGCAGGGGATTGAGCCGGGTCATCGGGTCCTGGAACACCAGGCCCACCGCCTCGCCCCGCAGCCGGCGCAGGGCGGCGCGCCGCAGGCGGCGGGGGTCCTGTCCCGCCAGCAGCAGCTCGCCGTCGCAGACGCTGCCCTGCGGCAGCAGCTGCAACACGGCCCGGGCCACGGTGCTCTTGCCACAGCCCGAGGGACCCACCAGGGCCAGCCGTTCGCCGGGGCTGAGGGTCAGATCAAGCCCATCGAGGGTGGGCCGTTCACTGCCGGGGTAACGCACCTGCAGACCACCGATCCGCAGCACCGGGGCCGCGGGCAGGGACGGGGCGGGCAGGGCCATGGACGACACCGGCGGCGCCCAGTCTGGATGGCCGAATGCGCAAATCCCCTGGTTCGTGACGATTGCCCCATACCATGGGTGCACCCTGAAGGGTGTGATGCTGAGGGTGGCGCCGGATCCAGGTTCCTCTCCGCTGGCTTACGCCTCGGCCGCAACTTCCGCTGCTCCGGAAGGGCCGAGGGAAATGGCGCAGGAGCCGCCCTCTGGCCTGGAGGCTCCGGCACCCCAGGCTGCCCCCGAGCGTGACTACGGCGTCCCCCTGCCGGCCTGGCTGCGCCAGAGCCTCCAGCAACGGCAGCCCGCCGATGCGGAGGCGCGCCCGGTCGATCCGGAGGCCCTGGTGGCCACGGCCTTCGACTTCGCCTACCAGCTCCACGACGGCCAGTTCCGGGCCAGCGGCGAGCCCTACATCGTCCATCCGATCGCCGTTGCCGGTCTGCTGCGCGACATCGGCGCCAGCGCGGCGGTGATCGCCGCCGGCTTCCTCCACGACGTGGTGGAAGACACCCAGGTCACCCCCGAGGAGATCGAAGCGCGTTTCGGCGAGGAGGTACGCGCCCTGGTGGAGGGGGTCACCAAGCTGGGCGGCATCCATTTCACCAACCGCACCGAGGCCCAGGCGGAGAACCTGCGGCGCATGTTCCTGGCCATGGCCAGTGACATCCGGGTGGTGCTGGTCAAGCTGGCCGACCGGCTGCACAACATGCGCACCCTCGGCGCCCTCAAGCCCGAGAAGCAGCAGCGCATCGCCCGGGAGACCCGCGACATCTACGCCCCCCTGGCCAACCGCCTGGGCATCGGCCGCTTCAAGTGGGAGCTGGAGGACCTGGCCTTCAAGGTGCTGGAGCCCGAGTCCTACCGCGACGTGCAGCAGCAGGTCGCCACCAAGCGCAGCGAACGGGAGGAGCGGCTCGGGGCCACGGTGCAGCTGCTGCGCGACCGGCTGGTGGCGGCGGGCCTGCAGGACTGCGAGGTGAGCGGCCGACCGAAGCACCTCTACGGCATCTGGAGCAAGATGCAGCGCCAGCAGAAGGCCTTCCACGAGATCTACGACGTCGCGGCCCTGCGGATCCTGTGCCCGAGCGTGGAGAGCTGCTACCGGGCCCTGGCCGTGGTGCACGACATCTTCCGGCCGATCCCCGGCCGCTTCAAGGACTACATCGGCCTGCCCAAGCCCAACGGCTACCAGTCGCTGCACACGGCGGTGATCGGCCGCCACCGGCCGATCGAGGTCCAGATCCGCACCACGGAGATGCACCAGGTGGCGGAGTACGGCATCGCCGCCCACTGGAAGTACAAGGAGGGGGGCTCGCCGGCCGCCGGCGACACCGAGCGCTTCAACTGGCTGCGGCAGCTGGTCGACTGGCAGAAGGACGACGGCGGCGAGGACAGCAGCGACTTCCTGGCCTCGATCAAGGAGGACCTCTTCGATGAGGAGGTGTTCGTGTTCACTCCCAAGGGGGATGTGGTGGGGCTGCGCAAGGGCTCCACCGCCGTCGACTTCGCCTTCCGCATCCACTCGGAGGTGGGCAACCACTGCCAGGGCGTACGCATCAACGACCGCCTCTGTCCCCTGGCCACACCGCTGCAGAACGGCGATTTCGTGCAGGTGATCACCGCCAAGAACGCCCACCCGAGCCTCGACTGGCTCAACTTCGTGGCCACCCCCACGGCCCGCAATCGCATCCGGGGCTGGTACAAACGCAGCCACCGCGACGACAACATCCAGCGGGGCACCGAGATGCTCGAGCGGGAGCTGGGCCGCGACGGCTTCGACGCCCTGCTCAACGGCGAGGCGATCGCCCGGGTGGCCAAGCGCTGCAACCTGGTGGGCACCGAGGATCTGCTGGCCGCCCTGGGCTTCGGCGGCGTCACCCTGCAGCAGGTGCTCAACCGCCTGCGGGAGGAGGTGCGCCTCAGCACCGCCGCCGCCGCCCCGGTCCCCACCAACGAGGAGGTGGCCGCCGGGGTGGCCGCGGCCCAGCCGCGCCAGACCCCCCACGGGCACCCCTCGAACAGCCCGATCCTGGGGCTGGAAGGGCTGGAATACCGCCTGGGGGGCTGCTGCAGCCCCCTGCCTGGGGAAGCGATCGTGGGCACCGTGGCCCTGGGCAACCACGGCATCACCATTCACCGCCAGGACTGCGCCAACGTGCCCCAGGTGCCGGTGGAGCGGCGGTTGCCGGTGCGCTGGAACCCGCTCGGCGAGGCCCAGCAACGGCGCTACCCGGTGCGGCTGCGCATCGAGGTGCTTGACCGGGTGGGGGTGCTCAAGGACATCCTGATGCGCCTTTCCGACCACCGCATCAACGTCAGCGATGCCCGGGTGCGCACGAGCGCCGGCAAGCCGGCCCGCATCGATCTGCGGGTCGAGCTGCTCAGCGCCGCCCAGCTGCGCACCACCATGGACCAGATCCGCTCCATGGCCGACGTGCTCGACCTCTGCCGCACCGGCATCGGCTGAACTTGCCGGCGGACCGGTCCCGTCAGGCGGCGGCCCGGCGGGCCCCCAGCAGCACCTGTTTCATGCTGCCGTTGGCCTGGAAGGACAGCACCAGCGGATAGGCCGCCAGAAACAATATCCCGCCCACCGCGGCCAGCAGGCCCAGGCCGAGTCCCTTGGCGGAGAAGTCATGTCTCCACGCCACCCAGAGGCCCGTGAGCAGCAGCATGCCGAGGAAATCCAGATCGAACTGCCCGGGCCAGCCCATCCCCCGGAAGTCCGACAGGAAGACACTCACCAGGTCGATGCCATGGTGCGCCACCACCACCGCTGTGTAGCCGGCCACGGCGAGCCACAGCAGCACGAGAGCGGCACGAAAGGCGGCCATGGTGGGAGGTTCCTGAGGTGACGGTCCAATCTGGAACGGCCCGCCGGAGGGCGCTGCTTCCGCGATCACATACCGGGGCGAGCGGGGCGCCGGGCCCGGCCGTCACTTCATGATCAGCACGTCCACCCCGGGCGTCCGGCTGCGCACCTGAACCCCCACATCGTGCTCGCTGCGGTGGAACTGGAGGTTGATCTCCTCGTCGCCCAGCCGCAGGCCGTTGATGTCCAGCAGGTTCAGGCCCCTCGGCAGGCAGGGATTGTGGAGGCGCACCTGCACCCGGCTGCTGCCGTGCTCCCGCTCGATCGCCATGCCGGTGATCGCCTCCAGCAGGCCGAACACACTGGCGCTGGCCCAGGCCTGGGGGCTGCAGGCCACCGGATAGAAGGTGGGGCCCTCTTCCTCCCGGCGCGGGAAGCCGCAGAACAGCTCCGGCAACTGGAACATCGGCACCGCACTGGCGGTCTCGAACAGACCGGTCAGGATCTGCAGGGTTTCGGACCGGTGGCCGTACCGGGCCAGCCCCATGCCGATCAGGGCGTTGTCATGGGGCCAGACGGAACCGTTGTGGTAACTCATCGGGTTGTAGCGCCGCTCCCGCTCATCCAGGGTGCGGATGCCCCAGCCGTTGAAACTGGTGGGGGCCAGCAGCTGCCGCGCCACCGCCGCCGCCGCCTCCGAGGTGGCGATGCCTGTCCACAGGCATTGACCGGCATTGGAGGCCCGCACCTGGCAGGTCTGGCCTTCGCCATCAATGGCGAGGGCATAGGAATCGATCGAGGGCGTCCAGAAGGCCCGATGGAACCGGTGACGCAGTTCGGCGGCCTCCTCCAGCAGCGTCTCGGCATCCGAGGGCCGTCCGAGGCGGTGATAGACCGTGGCGAGTGATCGGCGGGCGCCATAGGCGTAGGCCTGCACCTCGCACAGGGCGATCGAACCCTCGGCCAGGCGGCCATCGGCGTGATGGATGGCATCGTCGGAATCCTTCCAGCCCTGATTGCGCAGGCCGTTCTCCGCCACCCGCAGGTAGCGGAGGAAGCCATCGAAGCTGCCGGCTTCGGCCCTGTGGATCCAGGCCATGGCCGCCTCCAGCTCGGGCAGCAGGCCGGCGACGAAGTCCCGGTCATCGCTGCGGCAGAGATAATCGCCCGCCAGCATCAGAAACAGCGGCGTGGAGTCGACGGCGCCGTAGTACCTGGAAAACGGAACTTCGCCGAGCGCCGCCATCTCGCCAAGCCGCGATTCGTGCAGGATCTTGCCCGGCTCCTCGTCGTGGGACGGATTGTCGGAAACCGCCTGGCTGCAGGCCAGGTAGCCCAGCACCCCACGGGCCAGCCGCGGCTCCACCATCAGCATCTGGCGCGCCGTGATCAGGCCGTCCCGGCCGAAAGGACAGCTGAACCAGGGCACCCCGGCGTAGGGGTAGAGCCCATCCTCCACCTGGCTGGCCAGCAGATGCACATCGGAGAAGGAGCGCATCAGCCAGCTGTTGAAGGCCGGGTTGTCACTGACCACCGATGCGGCGCTGCTCCGGGCCTCCCGGAAGCGCTGGATCGTGGCGGCCATGGCGGAGTTGAAGTGATCTTCCGCGCCCAACGGCTCAGCATCGGGGTGGAAATCCAGCACCAGGAAGATCCGTCGCGTCTGCCGGGGCTCCAGGCTCACCTGCAGCCCGATGTGCTCCTCGCCCACCTCCCCGACCGGATCGCTCAGGCGCAGGACCGTGACCCGGTCTTCCCCATCCAGGCCCCGGTAGATCATTTCCAGGGTGCCTCCCAGGCCCCGACGGACCGTTCGGCCCCGCTCCGAGCGGGTGTACCCCCTCACCTCGAAGATGTCGCAGAAGTCCGCATCGAGCCGCAGGGTCAGCGGCATCGTGACGGGCAGGTCTCCGTAACTGGTGAAGCAGAACTGCTGCAGGCAGGCGGTGGCGGTCAGGACGGTGCTGCGCTCCAGGTGGATGGTCATCGACGCCGAGCCACCGGTACCACCGTCGTTGTTGCTGAGATGGCTCACGAGCACCCCCACCGCCCCACGCTCGGTGGAGCTCAGGACCAGGGGCGGTCGTCCCCACAGCAACAGCTGCAGCCGGCTGACGTGGCGTGTGCCGCGGTGGAAGATGCCGACATCGTGCTGGCCGTCCGGGCAGATCTCGCCACGGGAATCCAGGATCGCGAAGGTTTCCTCGTTCTTGAGGACGAAGGGATGCAGCGGATCAGGCATGCACCGGTGTGCGGTGGGCGGGGCTGTGGCAGCGGCGTGCCTGGATCTGGTGCCGGTAGAGGTGCTCGTAGTCCTCGGCCTGGCGACTGACGGAGAAGCACACTTCGAAGTGGCTGCGGACCCGCGAGCGATCGAGCTGTTCGAGCCGTCCGACCGTGGCGATGGCTTCCTCGATCGAAGTCACCAGGAAGCCGTTGACCCCCTCACGGATGACTTCCGGGGTGGAGCCGTTGCGCCAGGCGATCACCGGGGTGCCGCAGGCATTGGCTTCGATCATCACCAGGCCGAAGGGTTCGGGCCAGTCGATTGGAAACAGCAGGGCGAGGGCATGGCCGAGCAGCTCCTGCTTGCCGGCATCATCCACTTCACCGATGAATTCCACCAGGGGATTGTTCAGCAACAGCGGCTCGATGTGATCGTGGAAGTAGGGAGTATCCACTGGATCAATCTTGGCGGCCACCTTCAGGGGCAGGCCTACGGCCGTGGCAATGGCGATGGCGCGATCCAGCCGTTTTTCCGGTGAGATGCGGCCGATGAAGGCCAGGTAGGGCCTGGGTGTGGGCTGGTAGCGATAGAGGTCGTTGGGGAGTCCGTGGTAAACGTTGCCGAGCCAGTTGGCGCTGGGCACGGGCTGACGCTGGGTTTCGGAGATCGAGACCAGGGGCACCCGATGGAAATGGGTGTACAGCAGCTTCTGCTCGGGCGCATGCAGGGGGCCGTGAAGGGTGTTCAGATGGGGAATGCCCAGCAGGTTGGAGAGGGGAAAATGGGAATGGCCGTTGTGGAAATGGAGGATGTCAAAGTCATCCAGTTTCTCGAGCACGCGATCGAGCTGAATCGCGTTGTGAACGCTGGCGTCAGACACCTGTCCGCTTTGCCGCAGGGCCAGGGGGACACAGGCGCAGAGCTTGGCGCTGGTCTGGGAGTCGCCGCTTGCAAATAGAACCACATCGTGCCCGCGTCGCACCAGTTCTTCGGTGAGATAGTGAACAACCCGTTCTGTTCCCCCATAGCCAACCGGTGGAACTCTCTCGTGGAGCGTTGAAATCTGCGCGATTCTCATCACTTCACCTTCCTCTTCGGGTCTGCTTCTCCCCTTAACCCTATGCAGAAAACCCAGGCCGGATGGTGACACTGCAGATCTGCTGCAGTCCGGCAGGTTGTTGTTCAGGTGCCGGCGATGGGCTGCAGCGAGAGGCTGGAAAGAAGCACAACCGCCGCCCAGAGATCGGAGACCATGGCGATTGTTTTCTTATAGCGGGGATGGAGAATCTGATGCCGACCCGGTCTAGTCGGCGCGCTCCTGCTTGAGGATCCTGCCCGTCGCCGCGTCGATGCTGATCGTGCGTCAGCCGCTCGAGCCGGCCATGTCGACGTCCCAGACGGTGCGGCCGTTCTCGGTGTCCAGATCGATCGCGATCACCCGGCCCCCGGAGACGGCGGCCGTGGCGGTTGCGATGGCCTGCTGGACCGTCACCACCGGTCCGGGCCCGAGGGCTTCCCGCGGCAGCGACTCCCGTTCCTGCCTCAGTACCGCTCCGGTGGTGGCGTTGATGGAAAGCTCGAGCCCGGTGTTGTCGGGCCTGCGGACGAGCACCTCCCATACCGCCCGGCCCTCCTTGCCCCCCGGATCGACGTCGACGACGGTCCCGCCGGGGACCCGCTGCAGGGCGATGGCGGCCGCCCGGGCGGCCGTGATCCGGGCAGTGGTGCCGGCCTCGCTGGCCAGCGCCTGTCCCGCCCCCAGGGCCAGTCCCACGGCAAGGGCGAGTGCGGGGATGGACAAGGTGGTCCGACGAGCCATTCCAACGGTTCGCAAGGGAATCAACGTAACGACGCCGATTCCGTGCGGGAACCGGACCTTCATGGACCCAGGCAGTCCGCCGCCTGGGGATCCGCTGCTGGAAGGGCTCAGGCTCTGGTCGGTGCCCGCTCCTTAGGGTCGCCCCTGTCACCGCCCAATGCCCATGTCCACCCGCCTCAATCCGCTGCTGGGGCTGCCCTTCGAGGGGGCCCTCGAGGATCTCGGGCCTGAGTACTGGGACGTGGTGGAGGCGGCGACCTTTCCACGCACGCGGCTGCGGTTCCGCAACGACCCCCTGCTGCACCAGCTGGGTCTGGACCCGGCCAGCGTCAGTGACGACGACATCGAGGCGGCCTACGGCCGTTTTGAGGGCCGCGCCCCCCTGCTGGCCCTCCGCTACCACGGCCACCAGTTCGGCGCCTACAACCCCCTGCTGGGGGACGGGCGCGGCTTCCTCTACGGCCAGCTGCGCGATCGCCACGGCCAGCTGCTTGACCTGGGCACCAAAGGCTCCGGCACCACCCCCTGGAGCCGGGGCGGTGACGGCCGCCTCACCCTCAAGGGCGGGGTGCGGGAGGTGATCGCCGGCGAGGCCCTGCAGCGCCTCGGCGTCAGCACCAGCCGCACCCTGGCGTTGATCGAGACCGGTGAAGACCTCTGGCGCGGCGACGAACCCTCCCCCACCCGCAGTGCGGTGATGGTGCGCGTGGCCCGCACCCACCTGCGCTTCGGCACCTGCGAACGACTGCTCTTCCGCCGCCAGCCGGCCCAGCTGGAGCGGCTGCTGCGCCACGTGGTGGCCTGCCATTACCCGCACCTGGCGGTGAGCCACGGCGACGGTGAACCGCTGCTGGTGGCCTTCTACGGCGCGCTGGTGCAGCGGGTGGCGCGGCTGGCGGCCGAATGGATGGCGGCGGGCTTCACCCACGGGGTGCTCAACACCGACAACATGTCGCTGGCGGGGGAGAGCTTCGACTACGGCCCCTTCGCCTTCCTCGAAACCTGGGATCCGGGTTTCACCGCCGCCTACTTCGACCACGACGGTATCTACGCCTACGGCCGCCAGCCGCTGGTCTGCGAGCAAAACCTGCGGCTGCTGCAGGAGCCCCTGGCGATGCTGCTGCCCCGGGCGCCCCTGGAGGCGGCGCTGGAGCCGTTCGGGGAGGTCTACGACGCCCACTACCGCCGTTGCCTGCTGCGCCGCCTGGGCATCGACGCCCCCACCAGTGCCGAGGCGGCCGCCGATCTCCCCGATCCGCTGCCCGCCACCCTGCGGCTGCTGGCGGGCTGGCCTGTGGCCTACGGCTCCTTCTTCGCCGCCCTGGCCGGGCGCGTCCGGGCGGGCGGGCTGCCGGCCACGGCCGAGGACCTGGAGCCCTTCGTGGCAGGGGCTCCGGCGCCACCCCGGGCCGAATGGCTCGCCTGGCGGGACAGCTGGTGGCACGGGTGCCAGGCCGTGGCGGACCAGGCGGGCATCGCCGCCGGCCTGCAGCGCTGGAACCTGCCGGAGACGCCGGTGCGGCCCGTGATCGAGCGGATCTGGGCGGCCATTGATGAACAGGACGACTGGACGCCCCTGCAGCAATGGCTGGCGCGGACGGTGTGATCGGTGCGGGTCCGCCGACGGGGGAGACGGCCCGTGTCAGGGGCTACAACCCACCGGGGCGGCGTCTTCTACAACACCTCGAAGCTCAGGCTTTCTCCATCGCAGCGATGCCATGACCTCCGAACAGGCTGCCCAGCTCATCGACAACACGCTCGATCTGGTGCATCAGCGTCTGATGGATCTGGAGTCGCAATCCCTCGACCATGAGCACAGGGCCCTGGCGGCGGAATTCCGTGAGTGGCGTCAACCCTCCGGCGGCCACATCGACCTGATGGTGTTTCCCGGGCTGGCCGAATCCTGACGTTTCAGTCTCCATCCGGCAGCCGCTTTTCCCAGAACTGGGCCCGGCCCATGGCGGGGTCCAGCTGATAGGGCTGGAAGCCCGCACGTCCGTAGACGGCCTGGGCAGCCCTGTTGCCTTCCAGCACTTCCAGGGTGAGCTTGCAGCAGCCGAGCCGCCGGGCGATCACCTCGGCGCGCTGCAGCAGTCGCCGGGCCACCCCCTGCCGGCGGAACGCTTCGGCCACCACCAGATCGTGGATGTTGAGCAGGGGCCGGCAGGCGAAGGTGGAGAAGCCTTCCAGACAGATGGCCAGCCCGGCCGGCTTCTCCCCCGCGAAGGCCAGGATCCCGTGGGCTGAGGGGCGCCGGGCCAGGGCGTCGACCAGATTCGCCCGGGTGAAGTCGGAGAGGCCCTGGCCGCCACCCATGGGGTCGCGGGCATAGACCTCCATCAGGGCCAGCAGCGCAGCGCCATCCACCGGGTCACTGAGGTCGGCCTCGCGAATGTCGATCAGGGGTGAGGGGGCCACGGGGATGTCCGGCATCGGTGCGGCGGCGTTCAGGAGGCCCGCTGGCGGCGTTCCAGCCACCGCAGGCAGAGGAAGCCGCTCAGGGTGGCCGCCACCACCCCCACCACCGCCGAACCGAGCAGCAGCCGGGAGGTGAAGTCCCAGCCCAGCTGGCGCAGGGTCTCGTGGTGCAGGGTCAGGCGTCCCGGCCAGCCCCTGCCGGGCCCCAGCAGCAGGCTGCCCATCCGGTGGTTGAACCAGATCAGGGGGATGTCGGTGATCGGATTGCTGATCCAGGTTCCGGCGGCGGCGAGCAGGTGGTTGCCTCGGACCAGGCTGGCCAGCGCCACCCCCAGCAGGGTCTGGAAGCCGAAGATCGGGAAGCAGCCCATGAACACCCCGGCCGCCAGCCCCCGGGCCCGCTGGCCATGGCTGCCCTCCTGGCGCCAGACCCATTCGATGGCCTGGCGGAGGCGACGTTTCAGGGTTCGCAGGGCCAGAAGTGAGGGTCCGGGCGCGGAGGATGGGGCGTTCGGCCGGCGGCGCTGGGCCGTGGTGGACACCGCAAAAACGTTAAGGGAAGGAATCCCCCGCTGCCCGGCGGTCCGTCTGACCGTGGCCGTGGCGGGGCCTCCCGCCTAGCGTCCCTGGGTGATCGGATGGGCTGTGCGGCACGCCTCGCTCCTGCTGCTGCGGTGCGGCCTGGTGGGGTTGGTCTCCGGAGTCGCGCCGCTGCCGGAGGCCAGGGCGATCGAGGCCCTTCCCGCCAGCTGCCAGATCCTGGAGGTCTCGGGTCAGCCGCAGATCTCGCCGGCGGCGATCGACTTTCTGGAGCGATGTCTGAGCCGTTTCCCCCCGATCAGCAGCCCTGAATCGGAACGGCAGCGCATCATCGCGGCAGCGCAGAAGAAGGCTGTCTGTGTGTCCCACAGATCACCGATCGCGATCCTCACCGGCGGCCCCCCCGGGGCGGGGAAATCCACCGGGCTCCGCACCCATGCTCCGGTGGCCCTGGCACCGGGCACGCTGCGCATCGATGCCGATGCCTTGCGGGCCCAGCTGCCGGCGTACCGCGGCTGGAATGCGGATCTCACCCAGGCCGAGAGCGGCGTGCTGGTGGATCGGCTCCTGGCCGCCATCGGCCGGCCCTGCCGTTTCGACCTTCTCTACGATGGAACCATGAGCCGGGCCGATCGCTACCGACGCCTGATTCCCGAGCTCAGGGCGATGGGTTACCGGGTGTTTCTGCTGCATGTGAGCGTGCCCGAATCCCTCAGCCGCAGCAGGGTGCTGGAGCGTTATCAGGCCATGGGTCGCTATGTCTCCCGGGCGGCGATTGGGCGCTATTTCGCCACCGGCCCCGCCACCTTCGCGGTGCTGTCCGGCTGGGCGGACGGCTATCTGCAGGTCGATGGCCTCACGGGCCGTGTGCTGCAGCAGGGGGGCGAGCCCTTCCCTTCCGAGCCCCAGCCATTCCCGCCCGGCACCGCCGCTCCGCGATGACGGCGCTCGTCCTGATCGGCTACAGCGTGGTTTCGGGCCTGCGCAGCACGGTGCTCAAGGGGCTGCAGCTGCAGGGGGCTGCCCACGCCATCGCTGGTGAAAATCCGATCAGCTTCTGCAATGTCTTTTTCCTTTCGCAGCTGATGATCGGCATGGCGCTACTGGTCGCCGAGCCCGTGGATGTGGGACGGGAGATCGATGGCCTCCGTCCCCGGGTCCGTCTCGCCATCGCCGCCGATGCCTTCTTCGGCTGCTTTCTGGCCCCGCTCGCCTTCTACATGGCCCTCGACCAGCTGGCAGTGATCACCCAGACCCTGCTGTTCTCCCTCACCCTGCCGGCCTCGGCCCTGCTGGCGCTGTGGTGGCTGAAGGAACGGCTGCCAGAGCGCTTTGCCCTCAGCCTGGCCCTGATTCTGATGGGCCTGGTGGTCGGCAGGGTCTTCGGCTCGGGCCTCGGCATGGGTATGGATCAGCTGCCGGGACTGCTCTGGGCGCTGCTGGCGGTGATCGCCACGGCCACGCGCAACTGCCTGCGACGCCAACTGGTGGCCCAGCACCTGTCCCGCGGCCTCACCGGCGGTGTCACCAACCTGGTGGGCGCCCTGGTGTTCGGACTGTTCGCCCTGCTGATCTATGGCCCCCAGCACTTCTTCCTTCTCCAGCTCTGGTGGGTGGTCGGCGTGATCGTCATCTATGGCCTCACCCTCAGCCTGGGGACGGAGATCCTGCGCCAGCTGAGCACCGCCCGCTTCAGCGTCACCCAGGTGGCCTTCGCCGGCAGCGCCAGTGTGGTGGTCACGGTGCTCACGGCCGCGGCCGTCCTGCACGAACCGCTCACGCCCGGCGTTCTCGCCAGCCTCGGGCTGATCCTGCTGGGTGTCCTCCAGCGCCACCTGAGCGGCCCCAGCCCCTCCCCGTCTTGATTCCCCCCTCCCCCCCGCTCCCGGGCGACACCATCGCCGCCATTGCCACCGCCGTGGCCGCGGGGGCCGGCAGCGTGGCGATCGTGCGCCTCTCGGGGCCGCAGGCCGAGGCCATCGGCCGGCGCCTGTTCGTGGCCCCCGGCGCCCAGGCCTGGGAGAGCCACCGGGTGCTCTACGGCCATGTGGTGGATCCGGCCGATGGGCAGCGGGTGGATGAGGCCCTGCTGCTGCCCATGCGGGCCCCCCGCAGCTTCACCCGGGAGGACGTGGTGGAGTTCCACTGCCATGGGGGGCTGGTCGCCGTGCGGCGGGTGCTGGAGCTGGTGCTGGCCGCCGGCGCCCGCCTGGCCGGCCCGGGGGAGTTCAGCCAGCGGGCCTTCCTCAACGGCCGCCTCGACCTCACCCGCGCCGAGGCGATCGCCGAGATGATCGCCGCCCGCAGCCAGCGGGCGGCCGAGCTGGCCATGGCCGGCCTCGACGGCGGCCTTCAGCGCCGCATCAGCGGTCTGCGGGAGCGCCTGCTCGACCAGCTCGCCGAACTGGAGGCCCGGGTCGACTTCGAGGAGGACCTGCCCCCCCTCGACGGGACGCTGGTGCGGGCCGAACTGGAGGCGGTGCGGGACGAGCTGGAGCGGCTGGTGGCCGAATCCCGCCAGGGGGAGCTGCTGCGCGAGGGCCTGCGGGTGGCCATCGTCGGCCGTCCCAATGTGGGCAAATCGAGCCTGCTCAACCTGCTCAGCCGCCGGGAGCGGGCCATCGTCACCGACCTGCCGGGCACCACCCGCGACCTGCTGGAAAGCGACCTGGTGCTCGATGGGGTGCCCCTGACCCTGCTCGACACCGCCGGGATCCGTGCGACGGACGACCGGGTGGAGCGGCTGGGCATCGAACGCAGCCGCCAGGCCCTGGCCGGCGCCGATGCGGTGCTGCTGCTCTTCGACCTGCTGGCCGGCTGGACCGCCGCCGACCAGGAGCTGATGGACCTGGTGCCCGAGGGGGTGCCCCTGCTGCTGGTGGGCAACAAATCCGACGCCCTCCCGCCCGGGGCCGCTTCGACCGGCGTGCCGCCGGATGGGCCCCTGGTGACCATCAGCGCCCTCACCGGCGCGGGTCGCGACGACCTGGTGGCGGCCCTGCTGGGCCTCTGCGGCGCTGGCGACGTCCAGGGGCTGCAGGTGGCCCTCAACGGCCGGCAGCGGCAGCTGGCGGCGGCGGCGGCCACCAGCCTGGAGCGCTCCCTGGAGACCGCCGCGCTGGGTCTGCCCTGGGACTTCTGGACCATCGACCTGCGCGGCGCCATCGCCGGCCTCGGGGCGATCACCGGCGAGGAGGTGAGCGAGGCGGTGCTGGAGCGGATCTTCTCCCGCTTCTGCATCGGCAAATAGCTCCCGGCCACTTCCGGCCACCTCCGGCCGCCATCACGAAACGCTCACCCCTGTTGACCGCTTAACCTCCAGCGCCAATGCTTTGGGAAACGATTCCCAGCGTCGAATGCAAACGGTCGACTGGCTCTGGATCCTGCACCCCGCCCTGGCGGTGGTGCTGATCTATCCCCTGATCGGCATGGTGGTGCGTCTCGGGGTCCAGGCCCGCCAGCGCCGGGTCGAGAAGGCCAAGCTGCCCCCCACCACCGGCCGCGACCACGCCGACCTGGGCCAGTGGCTCTCGGCGGGCGTGGTGCTGGTGGTTCTCGTGGCCCTCACGGTGGTGATCGTCACCAAGCAGCCGGCGGAGGGCTTCACCGGCGGGCCCGGCCGTGCCCTGCAACTGCTGCTGGTGCTGGTGGGCACGGTGGTGTCCCTGCTGGCCCTCTGGCAGGTGAAGGCCAAGGGCTACCGCCTCGTCTTCGCCCTGCTCACCTGGGCCGGGGTGCTCGGCCTCGGGGCCCAGCCGGAGGTGTGGCGCCTCAGCGACAACCCGCTCAGCCCCGAGTTCTGGCAGTCCCACTACTGGGCCGGGGTCGGGGTGGTGGGGCTGATGATCTTCTCCCTGGCCGCCCGCCCGGAGATCCTCAAGGATCTGCGCTGGCGACGGATCCACCTGAGCGCCTCGATCCTGGCGGCGGTGCTGTTCGTGGCGCAGGGAATCACCGGCAGCCGCGACCTGCTGGAGATTCCCCTGGCCTGGCAGAAGCCCACGATCTATGCCTGTGATCCGGTGAAGCGGGTCTGCCCGCCCTTCGCCCCGCCCCCGGTGCCGGCCCCTCCGGCCGGACCGGCGGGCAGCTGAGGCCGCCCGTGACGTCACCCGGTGGGGACCCGGCCCCGGTGCTCCCCTTCACCCCGGCGCTGGAGGCCCAGCTGCGTCAGTGGCTGGATGAGGACCTCGGCCGCGGCGACCTGACGGCCCCGGCCCTGGTCGGCTGCAGCGGCCGGGCCCACTGGGTAAGCCGCGCCGACGGGGTGTTCTGCGGCGGGGTGCTGGTGGGGCCGCTGCTGGCGATCCTTGACCCCCGGGCCTCGGTGCGGCTGCTGGTGGGTGACGGGGAGCCGGTGCTGGCCGGCCAGCGGCTGCTGGAGCTGGAGGGGCCGGCGGCCGCCCTGGTGGCGGCGGAGCGCACGGCCCTCAACCTGGCCATGCGCCTGTCCGGCATCGCCACCGCCACCGCCGCCCTGGTGCGGGTGCTGGCGGGCACCGGCGTGCGCCTGGCCGACACCCGCAAGACCACCCCCGGCCTGCGGGTGCTGGAGAAGTACGCCGTGCGCTGCGGCGGCGGCTGCAACCATCGCCTCGGCCTCGATGACGCCGCCATGCTCAAGGAGAACCACCTGGCCTGGGCCGGCGGCGTGGCGGCCGCGGTCGCGGCGGTGCGGGCCTCGGCCCCCTGGCCGGCCCGGTTGATCGTGGAGGCCGAAACGGCTGCCGAAGCGGAAGCGGCGGTGCGGGCCGGGGCCGATGCGGTGCTCCTGGACGACTTTTCCCCGGCGGCCCTGGCGGACCTGGTGCCCCGGCTGCGGGCCCTGGCGCCGGCGGTGGTGCTGGAGGCCTCCGGGGTGCGGCCCGAGCAGCTGGGCGCCTACGCCGCCACCGGCATCGATCTGATCTCCACCAGCGCCCCGGTCACCCGCAGCCCCTGGCTGGATCTGAGCATGCGCTTCGCGGCGACGCTGGCCTGAGCCCGGCCCTGGGCCTGCGTTTCAAGCCCGGAAGCTTCCGTGGGCAAGCCAGGGAACCGCCCCTATGGTGCAGCACGTGCACGGATCGGCGAATGGATTCTCCCGCTGCGGTGGCCCCCGGTTCCCTCCGATCCCGCCGCGGCAGGGCCCTGGCCCTGGGTTCCCTGGCCTGCCTCTGCTGCCTGGGGGTGCCGGCTCGAGCCGCCGACGCGGTGCTGCAACAGGCGTCCACCTCCGGTGAGGTGCTGATGGTGGGACCCGCCGACAGCCCGCCGCTGATCCGGATGGGGCCGAAGGGGGAGCCGGAGGGCTACGCCATCGACCTGGCCCGCCGCATCGACCGCCAGCTCAAGGCGGAGCTCGGCGAGTCGGTGCGGATCCGCTTCGCCCCCGTCGACAGCATCGGCGTCACGGTGGAGGCCGTCGCCAGCGGCAGGGCCGGCCTCGCCTGCGGGGTGCCCTTCAGCTGGGATCGGGAAAAGCTGGTGGACTTCTCCCTCCCCATCGGCCTTTCCGGCCTGCGGCTTCTCACCGGCAGCGGCGGCCTCGATGGCTCCCCCGCCTCCCTGGCCGGTCAGCCGATCGCGGTGGTGGAGGGATCCCTCGGTGCCGGTTTCCTCGGTTCTCTGGAGCCCACCGCCCGGGCGGTCCGCTTCCCCACCCTGCCCCAGGCCGTCACGGCCCTGGAGCAGAAAAAGGTGGCGGGGGTGCTGGGTGACGCCAACGTGCTGGCCGGCCTGCGGCACGAGCGGCGGCTCTCCGGCCTGGCCCTGGTGCCCGAGCAGCCCTATGTGAGCTACGGCGTCGGCTGCATCGTGCCGGAGAACAATTCCCGGCTGCTGAACGTGGTCAACCTGGCCATCGCCAGCCTCTTCCAGGGCTACCTGGAGGGGCGACCCGATGCCGTGGCCAGCGTCGCCCCCTGGTTCGGCCCCACCGGTGTGCTGGAGCTCCCCGCTGACAGGGTGCGGGCCTTTTTCGAATCGGTGCTGCTCACCCGCGAAGGCCTCCAGCTGGGGGCCTCCGCTCCGGCGCCCCGCCCCTGAAGCCCCCCCTCCGCCCCACTCTTCCGCCTCCCCTCCCTCCTGGCAGCAACCCGATGACGAACCACCCCCGTTCCGGTCTGTTCGGTTTCCTGCTGTTGCTGGCCGCCCTGGCTCCGGCCGGCGCGGGGGCCAGGGCGGTGGTCGACGGCCCCTCCAGGCCCGCCTCGGCCGCCTCGTCCCCGACTCCCATCGAGGCGGCCCCCGGCTCGATCGATGCCCGGCTGCGGCGCATCTCGGAGGCCATGGGACAGGCCACGGGCCAGCTGGCGGGGGCAGAGGGCCAGCCGGCAGGGGCGCCGGGCCGGGCCAAGGCTCCTGACGGCCGGCTTGCCTACATCTTCGTCAACGGCGGCGGGCCCCGCTTCGGCTGGGGCAACGGCGGCTTCCGTAACGGCGGCTGGGGCAATGGCGGTTTCCGCAACGGGGGCTGGGGCAACGGGGGCTTCCGCAACGGGGGCTGGGGCAACGGCGGCTTCCGTAATGGCGGCTTCCGCAACTTCTGGTGACCGCCACCGGCACGCCGCCACCGGGCAACCCGGAAGGCTTCGGGCCGCTGCAGCTGCTGGTGGTGCAGCCGACGCCCTACTGCAACCTCGACTGCGACTACTGCTACCTGCCCAACCGGGACGACCGGCAGCGGTTATCGCTGGAGCTGCTGGAGGCGGCCCTGGCGCGGGTGCTGGAGAGCCCCTATGTGGGCGGCGACTTCACCCTGCTCTGGCACGCCGGTGAACCGCTCACCGTGCCGATCGCCTTCTATGACGCCGCCGCTGATGGCGTGCGGAGGGCGTTGGAGGGCTGGACGGGGGAGCCGCTGACGATCCACCAGTCGGTGCAGACCAATGCCACGCTGATCAACGACGCCTGGTGCGACTGCTTCGAGCGCAACGGCATCGCCGTGGGCGTGAGCATGGACGGGCCGGCCTTCCTGCACGACGTCCACCGCCGCACCCGCACCGGCCTGGGCACCCATGCCGCCACGCTGCGCGGCATCGAGCACCTGCGCCGCCGCGCCATCCCCTTCCAGGTGATCGCCGTGATCACTGAGGAGGCCCTCGGCCACGCCGACGAGCTGTTTGCCTTCTTCGTGGAGAACGGCATCACCGACGTGGCCTTCAACATGGAGGAGACCGAAGGGGAGAACCGCGTCTCCACCCTCAGCCGCCCCCGGGCCGAGGTCGCCTATCGCCGGTTTCTCGAGCGCTTCTGGTCGCTGTGGCAGGAGCGGCCCGAGGTGATGCGGGTGCGGGAGTTCGAGGGCATCTGCAGCCTGGCCCAGGCCGATGCCCGGCTGGCGTGCACCGACATGAACAACCCCTTCGCCATCGTCAACGTGGATGCGCGGGGCCGGATCTCCACCTTCGATCCGGAGCTGCTGGCGGTGCAGACCGACACCTACGGCGACTTCGTGCTGGGCCATGTGCTGACCGACAGCCTGGTGTCGATCGCGGAAAGCGCCAAGTTCCGGCGCATCCTGGCGGACATGCGTGCCGGCACCGAGCGCTGCCGGGCCGAGTGCGCCTACTTCGGCCTCTGCGGCGGCGGTGCCGGCAGCAACAAGTACTGGGAGCACGGCACCTTCGCCTGCAGCGAAACCCAGGCCTGCCGTTACCGGATCAAGATCACCGCCGATGTGGTGCTGGCCGGCCTGGAGGAGGCGCTGGGGCTGGTGGCCTGATCCCACTGGAGGTACCAAACAGAAGAGCCGCTGCGGTGAGGCAGCGGCTCTGGGATCTGTGGGCCGTGAAACGCCGGCGCGTGGGTGACCTCTCACAGCAGGGGTTGGGTGTCGACCAGCCAGGGGGTGGTCGGCGTGGCGCCGAGGCCGGCGGCCGGGAACGGCGAGACCAGGGGATCGGTGGCCAGGGGTTGGCTGCCGCCGAGGCTGGCGAGTTCCGTCAGGGCCAGGATCGGATCGCTGGTGAGGATCGGATCCGCCGTCAGGGGGTCGTCGAAGGCCATCGGGGCGCCGAGGACGTCGTTGTCGACGGCCGGGGCGAGGCTGGTGCCGCCGCCGATGATCGGGTCGACCGTCTCCGGATCAAGGGTGTCCAGGGCGGCGTTCTGGGCCGTGCTGGTGAGCGGAGAGCCGCTGGCATCGACGGCGAACTGCCGGAGCAGGAGCTGACCTGCGCTGCTGGAGGGAGTGGCCAGGGCGTTGGAGGAGACGAAGTTCCAGTTGCGATCCAGCGTCCAGGTGCGGATCTGACCGGTGGAGACCACCTTCCAGAGGATCTGGTTCTGGCCGGAGGCGTTGGTTTCGGCGGCCAGGATCTGGCGATCAGCGAACTGGGTGGCCGTGATCTGGGTGCCCTGGTAGCGGACGGCGGAGGTGAGACCGTTGACGCGAACCGAGACCCGGTTGTTGGTGGTGTCGCGCAGCAGCTGGACCGCGCCGTTGGGATCAAGCACCTGAAGGGTGCTGGCGGTGCCCGTGGTGATGGTCGGCGGCGGGCTGGTGGTCAGCGGGGTGCCGTTGGCATCGACCATGAACTGCTGCTGGAGCAGCAGGCCGGCGCTGCTGGTGGGTGTGGCCAGGTTGTTGTCGGAGGAGACGAAGTTCCAGTTGCCGTCCAGTGTCCAGGTGCGGATCTGGCCGGTGGAGACCACCTTCCAGAGGATCTGGTTCTGGCCGGAGGCGTTGGTTTCCGCGGCCAGGATCTGGCGATCGGCGAACTGGGTGGTCGTGATCTGGCTGCCCTGGTGGCGGACGGCCGAAGTGACGCCGTTGACGCGGACGGAGACCCGGTTGTTGGTGGTGTCGCGCAGCAGTTCAACGGCGCCGTTGGGATCGATCACCTGCAGGGTGGTGCTGGTGGGAGGCGGTGTGGTTGTGGTGGGGGGTGGGGTGGGTGTGGGGGTCGTGGTGCCGCCCGCGGGCGCGACGGTGCCGCTCACCATGTACTGGCCGAGGCTGCCGTAGTCGGTGTAGCCGGTGGGGGTGCTGGCCAGGGGGGTGCCGAAGCCGACGCCGTCGATGCCGAGGTAGTAGGTGCCGGCGTCAAGGTTGAGGGAGAAGCTGGCGGTGGTCAGGTCGGCCGGGTTGAAGGTCTGGACCACGGACCCGTTCGCCCGGTAGAGGGTCGCGGCGATGTCGAGGTTGGCGCCGCGCGCGGCGAGATAGCTGGTGGTGTAGGAGCCGCCGCTGTTGATGAAGGCCCGCGAGGCATTGACGATGTCGAAGGTCACCAGACCGGCGCCGGTATCGAACCGGAACATGTCCACGTCGGTGTTCCGCTCGATGATCCCGAAGCTGCTGAAGGTCAGCCCGGTGAGCGCCGTCGCGGTGGTGAAGGCGTTGCCATGGTCATCGGCGTTGTACGTGAAGCCGTTGCCGTTGGTGATCGTGGCCAGGTCGTCCTGGGTGTTGTTGGCCCCGGCGTACTGACCGTTGCTCCACTGGGTGAGGTGCTCGTCGTTGCCGAGCCAGGACGCCCCCATGATGGTGCCCCAGCTGGTGGCACCGGAGCCGCCATGGCCGCCGTAGTACTCGGTGGTGGTGCCGGAACCGTCGTGCGTGAGGCCAAGGGTGTGGCCGATTTCGTGGCTGGCCGTTTCGGCGGCGGTGTATTCGCCCCGGTTGAACACCAGGGCCACGTCGTCGGTGGACCAGTTGAAGCTGTTGTAGTAGGCGGTGCCACCGCCGCCGGCATTCTTGATCGCCTGGCCCGTGAGCAGGTTGAGGTTGCTGGTGAAGGCCACCCGGATGCCCCAGCGGTCATCGCCGGTGCCGGATTTACGCAGGGCTTCGGTGCCGGGATCCTGGGTGGTGACGTTGACGTTGAAGGGGGAGAAGTCTTCGGCCACCCGCTGCCAGATGCGCTGGATCTCCGTGAGGATGGTGGAATCGAAGGTGCTGTAGAAGGCCTTGAGGCTCAGATTGCCGCCGTTCTCCCACGGCGTGTTGTTGATCTGGTAGCCGTCGAAGTCGAGATAGATCGTCTTCGTGGCGTTCGGGTTGCTGTGCAACCGGAACACATCGCTCACGTTCACGCCCGTGCCGAGGGTGACCAGGCTGTTGAGGACCAGGGGAGCCTGGTCAGTGGTGGTGTCCCAGGCGGCGGCCCCGTCCCCGGTGGTGACGGCCAGCACGCTGCAGGCCCGGCAGCCGCAGGCGGGACCCGCCGCGGTGGCGGCGGCGGCGGAAGCTTGCCCGGGCCAGGGATCGTTCAGCACCTGGTGGCTGTTCGTGGCCACCGCCGTGGTGGCCTCGAGGGTGACACCCTTCTGGAAGAGGGCGGCCGGTGCGGCGGCTGGAGCCGAATAGCTGGCTTCGAGGTTGTCCAGGGCGTTGCCTGAGCCTCGGGGGGGAGGCGAGGCCTTGGTCGTCGCCAGAACGGCGTTGATCACGGCGGCGGGCTCTTCGGCAGTGGCCGGCGCCGCGTCGGCGAGCAGGGTGAGGGTGGTATCGGAGGAGCGTCGTGTTTGGTTGGATAGTTCAGGGAACAGGGGGGAAAGTGATTGTTGGCCCCCTGCAGTTGCGGTGTAAGTCATGGCGGAGAGAGGGTAAAAAGACGGCGAGTTCCATCAGCACCAGGAGCCTCCAACCATGGACAGGCGGATGCTTCAGGTGATCTTCAAAGTCGTTGCGCCCAGAGGTCTGGAGGGATCGACTTTGTTTCCGGGGGGGGGCTGATGGAAGGGAGCCTTTTCCCCCGCACTCATCATCGTTCTGCAGCAGCTTTGCAGCCTTTATGCACAGGCCAAATCACGGGGAGAGTTGGCTGGCTGACGCTGAGCATTTCCTTGGAATTGCACCACCAGTCCTGTGGTTTCGGATTCAAAAATCGCTGCATGTCGGCCGCTGCGGCCTTGCCCGGGAGGCCGGCCATCGGCCGCCGGGACGGTGTCGCCAGAGGGGGCTGGGGCCTCTCCGGAGGGGGTGAGAACGGCAGAATCCCAGTGCTGCCAGGGGTTCCAGCCGTCGGCATCACGGCTGCCGGCACCTTGGAGGAACCCTTCCTGAAGCCTGAGGGTCAGAGCTCTATCGCCCTAAGCGCCTTTAAGCATGACCTGCAGTTTTGTAACGGATGTGCAGACTTGGCGCTGCGCTCCGATGCGGGCCTCTTCCTGCCGGGATGGTGCCATCCGCAGCCCAGGTCGGCAAGCCTCAGGGGGGTGGGGGAACGCCGGTTTCCGAGCTGTCGTCGTCCTCGGGGACCAGGCGGGAGAAGTACTCCTCCTCTGTGGCTCCGTTGGACAGGCCCGGAAGGGCCCGACCTCGCAGGCTGATCGCCGTGTGCCACTCCACCAGCAGTGGCACCCCCTGTCCCTTGCGCTGGGCGCCCATGGCGAAGGCGATGGCCAGGGCGAACGAGGAGAGCATCACCCGCAGGCTGTCCCTGATCACGGATTCGATGGTCTTGGGAGTCGGGGCCTGGATCCTGGCGGTCACCTCCTGCCTCACCTCCTGGAGGCGAGCCAGCATCCTGCGCTTGGTTTCCGGCAGCGGCAGCCCCATGGTCTCGAAGCGGATCCCCAGGCTTGGGGTCTGAATCGCCTGGAGTCGGGCCTGAAGGTTGTCGAGGCTGGTGGCCGTCGTGATGGTCTCCTGGAGGAGATCGAAGGTGCCGTTGGCGACGGAGAGCTGGCGGGCCACGTTGGCCCTGGCCGCCACCACGCTGTTCCAGCCGGCAAAGGCCTGCAGGGGAACGATCAGCAGGAAGCCGAGGACCGCCACGATGGCGAGACGGGCCAGGGCGTCGCGCCGTTTCTGCAGGACAGGATTCTCGGGGTCGAGGTAGGCCGCAAGGTGAAGCAGCCCGAGGGCCACCAGGGGGATGGTGGCCGAGTCAAGGCAGGCGGCGATGAAGCGCAGCTGCCAGTCCGTGTCCAGCAGGCGAACGGGGAGGATGCTGGACAGCAGGGTGATGAGGTAGGTGACGAACAGGGCAATCGCCATGAAAGCGAGCCGATCGGCCAGGATCGCCGAATCGAAGGCCCTGAATTCCTTGGTGCCGGCCATCAGGACAGCCGGGCCCCGGTGCGGGAGCCAGGGTGGCCTGCCTGTTTTCCTGCGTGGATGTCTTTGGGATGGAACGCGAGCGCCACGGGATCGGAAGCATTCAGGCCGCAGAACTTTCTCGCAGTGACTTCAATCACCGTGCGGGGAAGTTGCCAGTCTGCCAACCGACCGGGCGGCCAATATGTGACTGGTTATGACCAGACACCTGCATGCATCCTGGTCTGGATATCAATGAGTGCGGTTGATCATCGTCACAATTCAGTGCTGCTGCGGGTTGGGGAATGCCTGATCCGGTGCCGCATCTTTCGGCTCCATCCGAAGGCTGCCGCAGCCCCAAGAACGGGAAGGGGACCGGGAACCGCATCGGTGGGCCCTTCATCTGGAATGCGCCAGAACGCTGCCCCCGTGACCTTTTCGCCGCCGCTTTCCGTACGTCCATTGGGCTTTTTGACATTCTGGAAGCGCAGGGCAATCTGGGCCTTGCTCCAGCGGTCACCCGGGTCGAAGGAGTTGAAGAGGTTGTAGAAGCGCTCCGCGACCTGGTCGGCGGTGGCGATGGAGGCGTCGTTGGCTTTCAGCTGGAACTGAACATTGACGGTGCTGCCTCCTCCGATGCCGGTGCTGCCGGATCCTCCATGGCAGCCATCCCTGCTGCTCATCCGCGCACAGAAGTCGAAGTTGGCGAAGGGGGCGTAGGGGGCGGTGGCCGAGCCTGTGATCGCCAGCCATTCGTCTTCGTCGACGCGCACGCCGCGGCTGCGCTGGTTGGGGGTGGTGTTGTTCACACCGCCGAAGACCCTGCCGAAGCCCGAATCCAGCGGGTTGTACCTCAGCAGGGAGATCGCCTCGCTGCCGTTGTCGCGCAGCGGCTCGTTGAAGGCGAAGCCCACCAGGGTGCCGGAGGAGGGGCCCGACGCCGGCGAGGTGTTGGTGATGCCGAGGTCGAGGGTGTAGGTGTTGCCGTTGCCCGGGTCCTTGCGGAAGTCGAAGCTCATCCGGGCTTTGACGCCGGTGTTGTAGAAGCTGGTGCCGGCGATGCCGCTGTCGAAGATCACGTCAAAGGCGGTTTTGGCCTGGGCGGGGTCGGCGAGCCCGACCAGTGCAGCCAACGCCCCGAGGCCGAGTCCAGCGAGGCCTCCGATCAGCCTCTGGGGGGCCTTGGCTGTGGGTCGCATGAACGCTTCCTTAATCCACGTTCACCATAGCAGAAGATCTTTCACCCTGCTCACAGATTTATGCAGCCGTGGGTCAGGGGGATGGGGGAGGATCGTCCTCCGGCGGGGCGAGCTGGGCGAAATAGTCCTCTTCGATGGCGGCGGGGGTCCCGCGTCGGTTCTGGCGACTCTGTTGCCGAACGCTCCACATCGTCAGCACCTCAACCAGCAGAGGCACCTCACGGCCACGGCGCTGGGCCGCGATCGCAAAGGCCAGGACATAGATGACGCTGGTGGCCATCACCCGCAGCGCGTTCGTCGCCACGTTCTCGATGGCCTCGGGCGGCGGTGCCTTGATCCTGGTCTTCACCTGCTCCTCAAGCTCGTTGAGGCGGATCAGCATCTGCCGGCGGGTCTCCGGCAGCGGCAGGCCCAGGTCCTCGAAGCGGATGCCCAGCTCCGGCGACTCCAGCGCCTGCAGCCGCGCCTTCAGATCCTCCAGGCTGGTGGCGGCATTGATCGCTTCCCGGATCAGGGCGAAGTTCCTGTTGGCGGAGGTCTGTTGTGTCGTCAGACGGGCCCTGGCCGCGGTGACGGTGCTCCAGGAGGCGTAGCCCTGCACAGGGATCAGCAACAGAAACCCCAGCACCGCCAGGATGGCCCAGCGGGCCAAGGCATCCCTTCGTCTCTCAAGGGCGGCATTGGCCGGATCCAGGTAGGCCGCCAGATGCAGCAGGGCAAGGCCGACCAGCGGGATGGCGGCGGAGCTGATCAGGGCGGAGCTGACACTGAGCTGCCAGACGGTGTCGAGAGGCCGCAGGGGCAGGGTGATGGCGATGACCCGGACGCCGTAGATGACGAACAGCGCCATCGCGAAGATGGAGAGCCGCGCCGCCAGGACCTCTACCTCCCGAGGCTTGGCAAGCGAATCAGGCCCCATGGGCGAGCCTGGCCCGAGGCATGGTTTCTGGCATCAATGGAGAGCCTGTCAGAGAAAGGCTAGGGCCTGAAGCCCAGAACCTCGGAGCGGCTCAGGCCACAGGTTGGGTCTGGAGCTCGGCGGTGGCAACCCTGCGGCGCAGTCTGCGGCTGAAGGCGAAGGCTGTGGCAGCGCCAAAGACGGGAAGGGGGCCGGGCACTTCGTCCACGGGTCCTTGGGGTGGCTTGATGGGAATGCCAGCCACCTTGTCGCTCTTGCCACTCCGCCCTTTGGAGTTGGTCACATTCTGGAAACGGAGAGCCACCTGGGCGTTCTTGAAATCGCCGTCGTTGGTGAACGTCCGGGAATTGAAGAGATCAAAGAATGACTGGGCTACCAGACTGGCACTGTTGATAGTCGGGCTATTGGAGGCAAGGGTGAATCGGACATCGGTCGACTGGCCATCGGTCAGACCCGTTCCATTGGACGAACCGCCGTGGCAGCTGGTGCCGGTATCTCGGGCGCAGAAGGTGAAGCTCCCGAACGGCGCATAGGCGGCCCGTCGGGGAGTTCCTGTGATGGGGAAGGTAAGAGTATTGTTATTGCTGACATTCCGCTCGTTTCCGTTCAAAGATGCGCCATAGACATCTCCGAAATTCGAGTTCAAAGGGTTGTAGGTCAGCAGTTTGAAAGCTGGTGAAGACGAAGGGCCAGGAACGTTGAAGGCAAAGGCCGTTAAGGTTCCGGTTGGGTTCAGTCCAACGGGAGAAGTGTTTGTGATGTTGAGATCTAGGGTGTAACGGTTATCGGCATCGTTGGCAGGGTCCAGCTTGCTGAAGCTGAAGGTCATTTTTGCGGAAACACCAGTAGCCTCTGAACTGGTTTTCTTGTTGTCAGCGTTGAAATCCACGTCAAACGACGTGAAAGCCATTGCAGGGGTGGTCCCTGCAAGGAGTCCAGCCAGGCAGCCGACCGACAGGAGCTGGTTGCGGCGGGCCTTGCCCAACATTGCGATGGCATGAGAGTCCACTCACCATACCACAGGTTTTGTCACCTGGCATCAAGGCGCTTTAGTCAATTCTTAAGCTGTCGGCCGGCCATGGGCCGCTGCGGGAGCTCCCTGACCCGCATCCCCTGCGGCCACTGGGGTGAGGCCTCCCCTTCGCTGCACCGGCTTCCCTTTCATGGCACCTCTTGCGTCTGGGTTCCCTGCCGCTCCAGGGCCGTGCGTCGGCCCCTGTCGGGCGGGCATCAGCGCTTAAGCCCTCCCCGTCGGCCCCTCCGCCCCGCCGGGGAGGATGATCGTGCCCCCGCCTGCCGTCCGACCGGCTTCGCTCCATGCTGCGCATTGCCCACGCCCTGAACAGCCATTTGCTGGGGGCCCTGGAGAGCGCGTTCCCCGAGGCGGCCGCTGCCGCCCGGGAGGCCGGTACGGCGCTGGATCCCCAGCTCGGGCCCGCCAGCAAACCGGAGTTCGGTGATTTCCAGGCCAACGGCTCCCTCGCCCTGGCCCGCCCCCTGCGCCTGGCCCCCCGTGCGATCGCGACGGCGATCGTGGACCGGCTGGCGGCTGACCCGGACTTTGGGGCCCTCTGCCTGCCGCCGCAGATCGCCGGCCCGGGCTTCATCAACCTCACCCTGCGGCCGGAGGTGCTGGCCGCCGAGGTGGGCCGCCGCCTGGCCGATCCCCGCCTCGGGGTGGAGCCCGTGGCCCCCGGTGGCGCCCCGGTGGTGGTGGATTTCTCCAGCCCCAACATCGCCAAGGAGATGCACGTGGGGCACCTGCGCTCCACGATCATCGGCGACGCCCTGGCCCGGGTGCTGGAGTTCCGCGGCCATCCGGTGCTGCGGCTCAACCATGTCGGTGACTGGGGCACCCAGTTCGGCATGCTCATCACCCACCTCAAGCAGGTGGCACCCGAGGCCCTCGACACCGCCGACGCGGTCGACCTGGGGGATCTGGTGGCCTTCTACCGCCAGGCCAAGGCCCGCTTCGACAGCGACGAAGCCTTCCAGACCACGTCCCGCGAGGAGGTGGTGAAGCTGCAGAGCGGCGATCCGATCAGCCGCCGCTGCTGGCAACTGCTGTGCGACCAGTCGCGTCGGGAGTTCCAGCGCCTCTACGACCGCCTCGACATCCGCCTCGACGAGCGTGGCGAATCCTTTTACAACCCCTACCTGGAGGCGGTGGTGGCCGATCTGGCCGCCGCCGGCCTGCTGGTGAGCGACGGGGGCGCCGAGTGCGTGTTCCTCGAGGCCGACGACGGCACGGCGAGCCAGGCGCCGCCGGTGATCGTGCGCAAAAGCGACGGCGGCTTCAACTACGCCACCACCGACCTGGCGGCCATCCGTTACCGCTTCGCGGCGCCCCCCGACGGCGACGGCGCCCGCCGTGTGATCTACGTCACCGACGCCGGCCAGGCCAGCCATTTCGCCGGGGTGTTCCAGGTGGCCCGCCGCGCCGGCTGGATCCCCGAGGGCGGGCGGCTGGAGCATGTGCCCTTCGGGCTGGTGCAGGGGGAGGACGGCAAGAAGCTGAAGACCCGCGCCGGCGACACGGTGCGGCTGAAGGAGCTGCTGGATGAGGCGGTGGAGCGCTGCGACGCCGACCTGCGTCGCCGGCTGGAGGAGGAAGGACGCCAGGAGGAGGAGGCCTTCATCAGTGAAGTCGCCACCACCGTGGGCCTGGCGGCGGTCAAGTACGCCGATCTGTCCACCAACCGGATCACCAACTACCAGTTCAGCTTCGATCGCATGCTGGCCCTCAGCGGCAACACCGCCCCCTATCTCCTCTATGCGGTGGTGCGGATCGCCGGGATCGCCCGCAAGGGCGGCGGCGACGGCGAGGACGCGGCCGGCACCGGCGGCCCGGAGTCCCCGGCCTCCCTGACGTTCAGCGAGCCCCAGGAGTGGGCGCTGGTGCGCCAGCTGCTGCAGTTCGATGCCGTCATCCAGGAGGTGGAGGAGGAGCTGCTGCCCAATCGGCTGTGCAGTTACCTGTTCGAGCTTTGCCAGCTGTTCAACCGCTTCTACGACCAGGTGCCGGTGCTGAGGGCCGAGGAGCCGGCCCGCACGTCCCGGCTGGCGCTCTGCCGCCTCAGCGCCGACACCCTCAAGCAGGGCCTGGGCCTGCTGGGCATTCCCACCCTGGAGCGGATGTGAGGCCGGCGGAAAGGTCCGGTAGCGTTTGCCGGCACGGCGGCTGATCGGTCCGGATGGTCGTGGGAGAGCCCGTCAGAGTCGTCATCATCGGCGGTGGCTGTGGCGCCATGGCGGCGGCCTATGAACTCTCCAGACCCGAGCACAACGGCCGCTACGCCATCACCGTCTACCAGCAGGGCTGGAGGCTCGGGGGGAAGGGGGCCTCGGGCCGTGGTCCATCCGGTCGGGTGGAGGAGCACGGATTGCATGTGTGGCTGGGTTTCTATGAAAACTCCTTCCGCATGATGCGGGAGTGTTATGCCGAGCTGGAGGCGTCGCGGGAAGGCTCACCCTTCGGCCCCTGGCAGGACGCCTTTCTGCCGGAAAGGGATGTGGGGCTGTTCTCGCGATCGGGGTCGCCGGACTGGCGGAAATGGAGCGCCCGGTTCCCACCCCGACCGGGACTGCCCGGGGATCCCCTGCCACCCGGTGCCACCTCTTCCATGGCGGGGTATCTGCAGCAGGCCATCGCCATGCTGCGGACCTTGATCCTGGACGTGGACGTGAGCACGCCGACGGAGGCCCCTGATGGGCGCCGGCCCGCCGACCTTCTCGAGGCCATGGCCGGCTGGCTCTCTGGGGGCACCTTCACCGGAGCGGCCCTGATCGTGGAGGGCCTCGCTCTGCTGAGCAGCGCCCTGCGGATCCTGCCGCTGCCGATGGAAGCCCCCCTGGTCCGCTTCGTCGAGGAACTGAATATCGCCACCCGATCCTGGCTGGAGGAGCGCTGGCTCGCGGACCACCCGAAGCGCCACATCTGGGAGATCGTGGATCTCGTGCTGGCCATTGTTGTGGGCAGCGTGCGATTCAACCTGCTCCGGGATCCCCGGGGACTGGAGGCGATCGACCACTACGAGTGCCGGGAATGGCTGCGCCTGAACGGGGCCTCGGAGCGGGCCGTGCGCTCTCCGTTCGTCGTCGGTCTCTATGACCTCGCCCTGGCCTATGAGGACGGCGATGCCAGCAAGCCTGCGCTGGCTGCCGGCCAGGCGATCCGGGGCTCCCTGCGCATGTTCTTCGGCTATCGCGGCTCCCTGTTCTGGCGCCTGCGGGCGGGCATGGGCGATGTGGTGTTTGCGCCGCTGTATGAACTGCTGCGCCGCCGGGGGGTGCGCTTCCAGTTCTTCCATAAGCTCACCAACGTGCAGATCCCGTCGGGGCCACCCATCCAGCCGGGTGATCGCAGCCATGTGGAAGCTCTCGAGTTTGATGTTCAGGCCGAGATTCACGGCAATCGCGACTATGACCCCCTGATCAACGTGGGAGATCGCCCCTGCTGGCCGTCGCAGCCCGATTTCGAGCAGCTGGTCGACGGTGATCGTCTCCGACGCGAACAGCGGGATTTCGAGTCCCACTGGGATCGCACGTTCACCTCCAGGCGACGCCTCGAAGTGAAGCGGGATTTCGATGCCGTGGTCCTGGGGGTGAGCGTCGGCGCCATCCCCCATGTCTGCCCCCAGATCCTGGCCAGGGATCAGCGCTGGGCCACCATGGTGGAGAAGGTGAAAACCACGGCGACCCAGGCCTTCCAGCTCTGGCTGCAGGAGGATCTCTCCCAGCTGGGATGGCAGGGTCCTCCCTACATCGTCTCGGCGTTCGACAAGCCCTTTGACACCTGGTGTGACATGGCCCATGTCATTCCTGAAGAGGCGTGGGTGCGGCCCCCCGCCACCGCGCTCTACTTCTGCGGCGTACTCAGGGATCCTCCTGTGCCGCCGGCGGATACCGACGCCCCCTATCCGCACCGCAGGGCGGAGGAGGTCAGGGAGAACGCCCTGGCTTTCCTGCGAAACAGTGGCTCGGCCCTCTGGCCCGGCGCCTATGACGCCGCCGGAGCGTTCCGCTGGGAGCTGCTGGCCGATCCCACCGCACCGGAGGCTGCCGGAGGCCCTCCCGGCGAACAGAGCCGCGGCGAGCAGCGATTCCTGAGTCAGTACTGGCGGGCGAACGTCAATCCGACCGATCGCTATGTGCTGGCGCTGCCGGGCAGCCTGAAGCACCGGATCTCTCCGCTGGATCCCACCTACGACAATCTCACCATCGCGGGAGACTGGACCGACTGTGGGTTCAACGAGGGATGCACCGAAGCCGCCGTGATCTCCGGGCGCCTGGCGGCCCATGCCCTTTCTGCTTCACCTTCGCTGGCAGAGATTCATGGCTATGATCATCCTTGAAGATTTCAGCAACAAATCCCCGCCACAGCACGGCCCGTCAGACCATCAGCCATCCGAGACCAGAACCCGATCACTCCCTGCTTGATGGCCCCATGTCGGATATCCCCAAGCCAGAGAATCAGCCGGGAATGGAAGATGGAGCGACGTCGGACGGACGTTGGCAGCGCCCGCCACTGGAGCGTGACCAACCGCTCCGGAGCGGCTGGGCCGACGGCGGGGCGCCCTTCGGGGGCCGGCCCATCACCGAGACCGTGGAAGACACCATCCGGACGGCGTATCGGGTCCTGGGGGAGAATGTCCGTCAGGGCCATGACGCCGCCGAACGCTACAGCCGGGAGACGGCCCGCGGCGCCGGCGACGCCTCCCGCGACCTTGGCACGTTGGCCAGTCGCATGATCCAGCTGGGGCGGGACATGGCCACGACCTACTTCGATGCCATGGATATCCTCCTGCAGGAGGTCGATCAGCGGCGCGCAGACCATGATCGCTCGCCGGAGCGGCGCGATCCCCCTGCGGACACGGGAAGCGACGATGCCGGCGAACCGCGTTAGCAGAGGCGGTCGCCCAGGGGCTGCCTGGGGCCCATGACCAGAACGATCCAGCCGCTGCTGGACGCCTATGGGCGGCTGATTCGTGAGTATGTGGAGCGTTACCTCACGAGCCAGCCCCGGGCTCCCTATCTCCACGAACTGCTGGCCGATTATCCGAGCCGGGGCGGAAAGATGATGCGGCCGTGCATCTGCATGGCCAATGCCCGCGCCTTCGGGGGAAGGCTGGAGGACGCCATCCCCTTCGCCGGTGCCGTGGAGATTCTCCACAATGCCCTGCTGATTCACGACGATATCCAGGATGAAAGTGTGGAGCGTCGTGGCCTTCCCACCCTGCATGCCCTGCATGGTGTTCCGCTGGCGATCAACGCCGGTGATGCCATGCTGTTGATGGCCTTTGGTCCCCTGCTCGACCATGTCGGCCGTCGCGGCGGCACGTTTGCCAGAAGGATTCTGGACGTGACGCGACGGATGGCCAGGGAAACGGCGGAAGGCCAGGCGCTGGATATCGGCTGGAGAATGGACCGTCGCCATGACATCAGCACAGCGGACTATCTCACCATGGTGCTGAAGAAGACGGCATGGATGGCCACCATCTGGCCAGCCCAGGTGGGGATGCTGCTCGGCACCCATGGCCTGGTGGACCCGGAGGCCGTGGTCCGCTTCGGCTTCTTTCTCGGTGCCACCTTCCAGATCCAGGATGACCTGTTGAACTTCTCCTCGGAAGCGGCCTATGGCAAGGAGCCGCGAGGCGATCTGTTGGAGGCTAAGCACACCCTGCTGTTGATTCATGTTCGTGACCAATGCAATCAACGCGAACGCGAGGACCTCGATCACTTCATGAACCTGCGCCGCGAGGAGCGCACCGCTGATGCCGTGGCCTGGCTGGCTGACCTCATGGTCAGCAAAGGCTCGCCCGACTATGCGCGCATGGTGGCGGAGTCCCTGGCGGGCGCCGCGCGCCATGAATTCACCAGAGCCTATGGGCACCTTCCCGACTCTCCGGACAAGGACTTCATCGAGGATCTGGTCCCCTGGGTGTTCAACCGGACGACCTGATGCCTGAGACCCCTGGCGACCCTGTCGCCGCGCCTGACGGTCGTGTCCTGCTCTATGGGGCCACCGGCTTCAGCGGCCGCCTGCTGACCCGGGCGCTTCGGGAGCAGGGTGTCGATGTCGTGCTGGCCGGCCGCCACCACGGCAGGGTCACGGAGATGGCCCGCCGGTGGCATCTGGACGGTCGTGTGGTGTCCCTCGACGACCGTTCGCAGCTGGAGGCTGCCCTCGACGGGATCCAGGTGGTTCTGCATGCGGCGGGCCCCTTTCAGCACACGGCCCTGCCGATGATGTCCGCCTGCCTTCGCCGCGGGACCCACTATCTCGATCTGGCCGGGGAATGGCCCGTCTTTCAGCAGGCGATGGATCACGGTGAGCTGGCCGCCGCCAACGGCGTGATGCTGATGCCTGGGATCGGCTTTTCGATCGTGGCGTCGGACTGTCTGCTGGCGCTGGCCCGCGCCAGGTTCCCGGATGCGGTGGCGCTGCGGCTGGCCCTGTCCGCCCCTGAGGTGATGTCCCGGGGCACCTTCCGCAGCCTGATGGGACTCACCAGTTCCACCGTGCTGGTGCGCAGGCAGGGGATCGCCACGGCCGTGCCCACGGGGTCGCTGTCACGCTGCTTCGATTTCGGCGCCGGGTTGCGGACGGCGGTGGCCGTCACCTGGCCGGACGTCGTCATCAGCCAGGTCACCCGCGGCATCCCCACCTTGGAGGTGTATGCCGAGGCGGACTGGCCGGTTCAGGTCGCCCTGCGGGCCGGCTCCAGCCTGGCCCCTCTCCCCCAGTCGCCCCTGGGCCAGCGGCTGCTGGATCTACTGAGCCAGGGCTGGCCTGAGGCCCCCTCCGCCACCCAACGCCAGCGCTCCGGCTTCACCCTGGTGGTGGAAGCGGAGGATCGCTGGCGACGCTGCCGCTCCCTCCGCCTCCAGACACCGGACGGCTATACCGTCACCGCTGCCACGGTGTCGGCGATCGTCAGGCGTGTCCTGAACGGCCAGGTCGCACCGGGTTTTCAGTCGCCCGCCCACCTCTACGGAGGCTCTCTGCTGGAGGAATCGGGTTGTGTTTTGCGGGTAGGCTGAGTTCACGCGTGTCGGGACCAGTCGCTCCTGCATCTGTGAACGATCTTCCCTATCTCGACAATCCACTGGATGGCCAGCAGGAGGCCCCCCCTTACTTCTTCAAGGGGATCCAGTCGCACTATTTCAAGCTCAGGGCCGAGGCCAGGGCCCTCGAGAGCTTCTGCTCACGTTATCTCAATCCAGCCTCCAACGCCTTCACCTACTGGCCGCTGTCGTCCCTGCCGCTGTTGGGCGCCGGTTTCGGACAGCCGTTCGTTGTTCTTGGGGTGCTCTTCTATCCAGACATGCGTTCCGGCAGCTTCCACCCTGAGCGCTCCACCCGGCAGCACGAGGTTTTCTTCTCGTTCCCCGTTCTTCGCTTCAATAATGGATTCCCGGACAGGATCTGCTGGGTCTACCCATTCATCTGCGTGGACAACATCCGTTCGGCGATCACGGGTCGGGAAGTGATCGGGCTGTCCAAGCTGGTGGGCCGATTCGATTGCCTGGACTCCCGCCCGTCGGGCGCGCCCCACCCCCCGTCCCGCAACTCCCTCTCCGGAGAACTGTTCGGCGACGATACGGACTCGATGGGGATCAGTGTGCCCACCTACATGCGCTACGGACAGGACATCCACGAGCAGATGCTGCCCATCATTCGCGTCCAGGCGGATCCCAAGTTCCCGGCGGACGCTCCGTTCGATGCTGAGGTGCCCCCCCTCCAGGAATCGCCGGTTCTGGATCGTGCTGCCGCCGAGGCAGGGGTCGGGCTCGGACCGGCATGGCCGGGCCCGGCAGGGTCCGGCTCCGGCACTTTCCTGAACCGGATCGCCGAGCTGGTCCAGGGATTCACCTTCCTGTCTCCGAAGCTGGCCATCAACAGCCTCAAGCAGACCAGAAGCAGTGTGGATCCGGCCTATTCCGACCATCAGGCCCTGCTGGAGACGGTCTGGCAGTCGGAGAATGTGCGCCAACTCAGATTCTGGGGGCTCGGCCACTTCCGGATCCAGATCTTCAATCACGCTGGCCTTCCCCTGGTCAACCAGCTCGGTCTTGGGCAGCACAAGCGCGATGGAGACTTCATCGAGCTGGTGGGGCTGGGCTCCAGTTATTCCCTCAGCGCCGACCTGCGCATGGTCAGTGCCTCCGTCCTGGCGGAAGCGAACGGTGATGGGCCGACGACGGGAAGCCCCCTGATCCGGGATCTCGCCACCATCCCCAGGGCCTGCCTGTCCCTGACCGCCGACCTGGCGGATGCCTCGATCCAGTGGGCCGGCCTGTCCGTGTCCCTGGCCCGACAGGCGCTGGGCCTGAGACCCTGAGGGGCCGCCATCGCTTCGGTGTGTCGGAACGTCTGCGCCCTGGGTGAGGGCGATTACGGCGCCGATCCGCCGATCCGTTCCCGTGCGTAGAGCTGTTTCTTGTCGTTGATCATCGTCTCGAAGCTGGTGGCTCCCTGGGTCCTGGCCATGGCCAGGGCCTGATCCAGGGCTTCCATCACGGATGGCTCGTCATGGCCCCTGGCCCTGGCGATCACATCCGCTTTGCGGACCTGGACGAGGGGCAGGAAGTAGGCCTCACCCGAGCGCCTGACGGCCTCCTCAGCCGCCTCAATGGTGGCGAAGGCTTCGGAGGTGGAGCCGGCCAGAGAGTGGAGCGTGGCAATCTCGGCCAGCCGAAAGCCCTCCAGCGTCCTGACGCCCAGGCGCTGCTGTTCCCGCATGCCTTCGGTGGCGATCGCCAGCGCATCTCCCCCCGGCTCCGCCTGTCCGGCCTGGGCCAGGGCGACGCCTTTGTAGACCTTGGCGATGGCACGCCAGGTCAGGTAGCCGTAGGTATCGGAGATCTTCAGGATCGTTTCGCTGAGGGCGATGGCCTCGAGATAGCGACCCTGCAGCACAAGAATCAGCAGTTCGTGGCTCATCGTGTACACCGTCTCGTAGTTCCGGCCCAGCCGTGCGGCATGGCGTCGTGCCTGTTCGAGGGTGGCGGCCACCTGGTCCGGATCGCCGGCGGCCTGCTCCACCATCGCAAGGGCCGTGAGGGAACCTGTCATCGGATCATGGGTGGACGGAAAGCTCAGATCCCAGCCCTCGTGGAGGTGATAGAGGTCAATGCTTTCACGCAGATGCTGGCGCGCCAGGGCCATGGATCCCTTGACGTAATGGACGTAACCGATGGAGAAATGGGCTTCAATTCCGTGGATGGGATTCCGGCCTTGATCCCATCGCTGGAGGCATTGGCCAGCCGAGTGCTCGGCATTCTCCAGATCGCAGGAGACGAGGCTGAAGTTGCAGATTCCCCGCAGGATCGCGAAGGACGACTGGCTGTCCTCGAGGCGCTCCGCCAGCCTCCGGGATTCCTCCAGAATCTGCCCGACTTCAGGTGCCGAGTAGCTGCGGGATCCGGCCAGGCTCATGGCCAGGCCCAGCAGCAGTGTCAGCTCCAGGGAGGCTGGCAGCGTCTCCTGGCGACAGCCTTCGTGACGCAGCAGATCGAGGGCCGTCTGGAAGTGCTGCACAGCTTCTTCATGGGAGGCCATTTCAGCGGATCGTGCCCCGGCCCTGATCCAGTGGGGGATCGCCTGTTCGAAGGATCCTGCGCGGGTGAAGTGATGGGCCAGCAGCTGGGGCTCCGCATCCACGAGCTCATGAAAATGACCCGAGAGGGTCTCGGCGATCTGTTCGTGAAGGATCTGCCGTTCCCGTTTCAGCATGGTTTCGTAGGCCGTGTCACGAATCAGCGCATGCTTGAATTCGTAGGCCTCACCGGCTGTCTGATCGGAGAACTGCAGCAGCCCGGACACCAGCAGATCATCCATCTGCTGGCGCAGCACCGCCTCCGGCTGGCTGGAAACGGCTTCCAGTAAGTCGTAGGTGAAGCTTCTGCCGATCACGGCGGCGATACTGGCCAGCCGACGGGCCGGACCGAGTCGATCGAGGCGGGCGGCCAGGGAGTCCTGCAGGGTCTCCGGGATCGGGTCGGCGTCATCGCCGCCGCCGGTGCCGTTGGCACGAACCTGCTCGAGCATGGCCTTCGTCGTTTCCTCCACGAACAGGGGAATCCCATCGCAGCGTTCGACGATGCGCCGCATCAGTTGGGGGGAGAGGGCTTCATCGGCGTTCAGACAGGTGCAGATCTGTTCGGAGGCCGTGCGGTCCAGCCGCCTGAGGTTGACGTGGGCACAGTTGTCGCCCGGGGGCCAGCGCGCATCGAATTCGGGCCGCGCCGTGGCCAGCACCATCCAGGGCTGCCGATGGGCGGCGGCGATCAGACGATCCAGCAGTTCCAGGGTTGTCGGATCGATCCAGTGCAGATCCTCGACGACGATCAGACTCGGCTGACCCTGACTCCAGGCCTGGACCATGGCCAGCAGCGTGTCCAGTCGGATCTGTCGTTTCTTCTCGGGGGTCAGTCCCTCCAGCGCCGACTGCTGGCCTCCGGGCAGGCCGATGAGATCGGCCAGAACCTCCAGGCTGCTGGCTTCGGTGGCGCCGTAGCGCTCCATCAGCCGGGCCAGCTTCTGGTGGCGGCTCCCATCGGCTTCGCCCTTTTCGAAGCCGGCGGCTTTGTTGATCTGTTCGGCGATGGGATGGAGGGTGCTTTCCCTGGTGTTCGGGCCGCAGTACCAGCTCATCTGACGGTGACCCTGCTCCAGCAGGGATCGCTTCAGTTCACCGACCAGATGGGACTTGCCGATTCCCGCTTCCCCCTGGAGCAGCACCACCTGGCCCCGCCCTGCGGCGGCGGCCTGCCATGCGTTCCACAGCCGTTCCATTTCCTGCCGGCGGCCGATCAGTGGCAGATCACTGGTTCTCCAGCGGGCCTGGGAACGGCAGGACACGTCGGTTTCCTCCACCACCGCATAGATCTGCACGGCCTGATGGAAGCCTTTCAGTTCCCTTGGACCAAGACTCTGGTGATGGAACAACTCCCGGGTGATCCGATGGGTGCTCTCCGACACCAGGATCTGGTCGGGGCCCGCCTGCGATTGCAGCCTGGCGGCCAGATTCGGGGTTTTCCCCATCATCAGACCGGCTTTGTGCGGTGTCTCGATGTTCCGGATGCTGGTGGCCACCACGGATCCCGTGGCAATGCCGATGCGGCTGCGCAGGGGTTCACCGGTGGGCGACGGCAGGCCCCGTATCGCCTCCCGCAGTCGCAGGCCCGCCCTGACGGCATTGGGGGCCGCCTCCTCCGAGGCATCGGGATAGCCGAAATAGGCCAGGATGCCATCACCCAGATACTGGGCCATGTAGCCACTGTGTGAGGAGACAATGTCATCACAGATGGCGTAATAAGATTCCACCATCTCCATCAGCACCTCGGGGTCGAGTTGCTCAGCGAGAGATGTGGAGTTGACGAGGTCGCAGAACAGAACAGTGACCTGACGTCGTTCCGGAGGACGTTTGACAGGTTTCACCCGTGGACCCATGGCTGATGCATCGCCGTGCTCGGGGCTGCGGCCAACGTCGAGAGGTGTGGATTTCTCCAGTCCATTCTAACGGCCGGCTGTTTTTTCCTGCGACGTTCTGTCATCTCCGGCCACCCGGAAGGCCGTGCCGGAGCGGGGCCATCAGGGCTCCAGCAGTCCCCGCCGACGCAGGGGCTCCAGATTCGCCAGCTGCAGCCCTTCGGCCGTCTCGACGATGGTTCCCCGGGAGCGGAGCTGGGTGAGAATCCGGGAGGTGGTGCCGCGGGCCAGCCCGGCGATGGCGGCGATCTCCGTCTGCTTCAGGTCGGGAATCGGGGCGAGCGGATCGTTGCCATAGCCGCTGCAGTAGGCCAGCTCCAGCAGGGTGGCCAGGACGCGGGTGGGGGCATCCTCGCCCCGCAGGCTGAAGCGTCGTCCCAGGCCGAGCAGGCGCCTGGCCTGCAGCCGGGCCATCTCGATGGCGAATCCCGTCGAGCGATCCAACTCGTCCTGGACCGTTTTCCAGCGCAGTTTCACCACTTCAAGCGGGGTGAGTGCCACCACATCGGCAGACCGCCGGCTGTTGCCGAGCAGCATCGCCAGCTCTCCGAACATTTCCCCGGCACCCATCAACGCGATCACCACCTCTTCCCCTTGCAACGTGAGGCGTCGAACCTTCACCACCCCTGAGCGGATCAGGAACAACCCATCGTTCCAGTCACCCTCGAAGACCAGCTGATGCTGCGCCGGCACCTGCAGGGTCCGGTGCTCGCCGAGAAGGCTCTCCAGCTGCTCGATCGCCAGTCCCTCGAACAGGGGGAAGGACCTCAATTCACCGGCCTCGAAGCCTCCCATCTCCCTCCGACGGACGCGCCACCTTCCCATGGTTTGCCTGGCTTGTCATCCAGGTGACAGCGGAGTGGCAGCCATCTCCCAGTCGGAGGCGACGGGGATCAACACACGCCGGCGGCGATGCCCGGACAGTGACGGCAGTGCGTTGGCCTGCCTGTCATGACGTCCCACGTCCCCAGTCACCGGCATCGGTGGCCCGCGCCCGCTGGGACGGACGGGTGGATCGGGCACTGCTGGCCAGAGCTGCTGGCCCTGGTGGTGGCCGGGCTGCCTGGCCCGGCGACGCCATGGCCGCTCGTGCTGTCGTCCCTGATCCGGCTCAGCTGGTGCTCGGCGGAGCTGCTGCACGGGACCGGCCATGCCCTGATGCGCGCCCTGGTCGACGGCGACGGCGACGCCCTGGCCGTGGCCAACCTTCTGGAGCATCGCTCCCCCGGCGAGGTCCTGGGGAGCCTGGCGCCCCTGGCCCCGATCGGTCCGGGGGACGGCCGGGGGCGATCGCGACCCTGGGTGGCGGCCGGGGACCCGACACCCTGGCGGGTGCGACTGAAGGCCGGCGGTGGTCTGCTGTCCAACCTGCTGGCCCTCGCCCTGGCCTGGGGCGGCCTGGAGGTGTTCAGCGCAGGGACCCCCGCCCCCGTGCGCGCCCTGCTGGTCTGCGTGGCGGCGGCCAACGGCGCCCTGCTGCTGGCCTCACGCACTGACTGGGCGGCGATCGGGAGCGGCCGGGCCGCCCGCTTCCACTGCGGCCATTTCGGCTTCATCAGTGGTGCCGATCCATCGGTGCGGGGCGAGCTGCTGCCGCCGCCTGCCATCGATCGCTTCCGGACCATGGGCCTGGAGATGGAGACCCGGGGGGCCCCCGCAGGCGCTGGCCTGGTGGTGGTGCGTGATCGGAGGGGCCGGATCGACGTCGTCGGACACGGCAGGATCAACGGCAAGCGCGGCCACCTCACCCGCTCGCTGGAGCGCAGCTTCCGCCGGGCCGGAAGCCGGGCCCTGCGGACGGGCCGCCGACCCGTGCCCTCCGGGCTGATCGCGGCCTGGCAGTACGGCCCCGGCTCCAGCGGCCCCCCCGGCAACCTCGAGTCCCACTGGCAGCGCTGGTCCCCGCCCCAGCGGCGCCGTCTCTGGTCCAGGTCGCAGGGACGCTGGGTGAGTGACTGGCAGGCGGTTCAGCACCGCATCGCCCTCGAAGGCGAGTTCCAGGGGTACAGCCTGTTCGGCGCCGAAACGACCGTCCACGGCCTGGGGACCTGGCTGCGGGCTGCCCTGCGCGGCGGCCCTGCGGCGGCCGGAGCGGCGCCGACGGTCGCCGGATTGATGGATCTGCTGATCTGCCAGGGGGACTGGTTCGCCGCCGTGCGGCTGGCGTCCCTGCGGCTTCTGGCGGAGCCCGCCGCCGCCCCGGCCAGCGCCGCCTTCGCGCCCTGGGCCACCGGCTTCGAAGCCGCCTTCCAGGACCTGATCGCCTCCCGCCCAGACGCGTGCCTCGACCAACCCGCCGTGATGGAGGAACTGACCCTGCGGATCCTGCACCGACTCGAGGCCGATCCCCTGCTGCGGCGTTACAGCTCCTCGCGGACCCGGCGATGGATCCGGGCGGCCATCGGCGCGTTCCTGCATCACGATCCCTTCGCCGCGGCCCGCCAGTTCCTGGCCTGTGCCCGGGGCCGTTTCGGGCTGGTCGTGATCTCCGCCACCTGGCCCGACCGGCTGGTTCTCTGCAGCCTGGGGCAGTCGATCGCCATCGGCGTCGACGGACCCGGCGCCGTGGCTCTCTACGCCACCGAGCCGGCTGCGGTGGATGCGGTGCTGGGGGGGCGACCCGGCTGCCATCGCATCGACCTGGATCCGGTCGCCGGCGAGATCGCCGTTCTCTCCCCCACGGCCCTCACCATCCACTCGCTCTCGCAGGAGCGTGAACTGACCGCCGAGGAGATCCGTCGCCGCCGCCAGGCCTCCCGCGCCTGCCCCGGATCCGCCGAGCCCCCATCCCGGGCTGGACGCGGGGGCCTGGATCCGGTGGGTGCGGACCTGGCGGCGATCCCCGGTCTGCTGTCCAGGATCCAGGACGACTGGATCCATCCCCTCTCGGCCAACCGCGCCAGCGCCCAGGCCCTGGCCCGGCTGCTGATCGCCACGGCGATGCGCCTGGCCGAAAGGCAAGCGTTGCTCACGCGCGAAGGACTGGATCCGGCCCTGGCCCGATCCAGCCATGTGGATCTGCTGGTCACAGGCCTCGAGAACAACCTCTGGCTGGGTGCGCACTTCGCGCGAGATCTGGAGGGGCTCATGCCCCTGCTCCACGTGAAGGCGCTCTCCGCCAGCGCCGTTCTCCAGCATCTGCACGGCGACGGATCGTCCCTGAATCTGTCCCGCCAGTCGATCGTGCTGGTGCTCAGCGATTCCGGCCAGAGCACCCCCTGCCGCCAGGTGCTGGACGCCTGCGACCGGCTGGTGCGCGAGGCCCTGATCGAGGACGTCTTCCTGGTCATCGGCGACCCGGACAGCCTGCCGGCGTCTCCGCTGCCGGCCCCCGACGGCCCCGACCAGGCCCGCCGCCATCGGCTGTTCACCACGGCGGCCGGCCGCCGCACCTCCGAGGCCGCCACCGCCACGGTGGCGGCCATGCACCAGACCCTCACCGAGCTGCTGTTCAGCCTCTGCCGCCAGGTCCAGCAGGCCTTCCCCGACCAGCGCCCCCTGGGGCTGCGGCTGCGACCGGAGGCGCTGCTGGCTCTGGAGACGATGGAGGACCAGCTTCTGGTCAACGATGTCCGCGAGATCATCGGTGCCGACGAGGGGGGGCAGCCCCACCCCAGCGCCGTCTCCCGCCGGCTGGTGCAGGAAGGCAGGCGGTGGGCCTGGCATGTCCTGGAGACCCCGGCCGCCTGGCTGATCCACGCGCTGTACGTCCTCGGCAGCCTGGGATGGGGGATGCCCCTGTTCCGGGGCCTCACCCTCGCCCTGCTGCCGCTGGCCGGCCTGGCCGAGGGGGAGGGGATGGGTTCCCTGCTGCTGGCCCTGAGCCTGCCCGCCGATGTGGCCCTCTACGTCCTGGGTCCCTGGTGCTGGACCCTGGGCCTGAGGTTCCTTCAGGGGCGCCAGCCCCTGGCCCGCATCGGTCGGCGGAGCCTGGTGATCGGCGAGGCCGAGGGGCTGCACCAGCTGCTCAGCAACTTCGTCAGCAAGCTCTTCGCCCTCAGCTATGGCCTCACGGCCCTCGATGTGCATGGTGCGGATCCCGCCGATTCCCTCCCCCACGGCTATGCCCATCGGCTGGTGCGCGGCACCCTGCTGTTCCTGGGGGTTCCCGACGGCCGCTGCAGCCAGCGACAGCGGGCCCACGCCGATGCGGTGCTCGGGGCGGCCCGACAGGCCGAAGGCCTCCGTCACCTGGGTGCCGGTCCCGAGATCGTCGCCCTGAGTTCCGATCCCTGCATCAGCGCCGAGCACTTTCAGGCCGCCCTGGTCATCCCCAGCCCGATCCATGGGGGCTGCGGCAATGGCATCCGTCTCCCCAGCGACGATGGGATCGAGGCGATCCGGGAATCCCGCTTCGGATCCCTCCGGCGGCTGCTGGCCGCCTATGTGTTCTTCCATGCCATGGCCCACCGGGTGGCCACGGTCCCGGGGCTGGGTTACGAGTGGTGGAGCTCCCAGAGCCGTCCGAAGCTGGCGCTGGCCGCCCCACCCCTGGCCCTCGCGATCAGGTTCCTCCGCGCCGAACCGGCGGCGAGCGAGCCACCGGTTCGGGGCCGGCTGGTGCATCAGCTGCGCCGCTGATGGCGCGGGATCCGATCGGCGCTCCGGTGCCTGGCCGCCCTGGATCGGGAGCTCGCTCCCTCCTGTCACCGCGATGACACCCAGCCATCACCAACAGGACGGAATCGGGTGATCCCAGGTCCAGGTCGTTCCGGGCTGTCTCCACACAATCAGGGGGCCCTTCACGGACAGGACCATGGCGGCAGGCGGCTCCAGAACGCGCTTCTGGATTGACATGAGCCTGGAGTGTGCGCGCCGGGACCACACCGATTCCCTGTCCTCCGGTGACCAGCGGGGCCCCTTCCTCACGGCTCGGGCCCTCGGCATGGCCCTGGCGGCCCTGCATGACGTCCGGTCCGTCGTCGCCGGCTCGGCCATGCAGCTGCTCAGCCTTCCCATCCCCGCCGGCCTGCTCCCCTTCCCCAGCCCGGAGGAGAGGGATCTGGCCGCCGCGGCCGCCTGTCACCAGGTGCTCCGGCTTCGCTACCCCAACCAGGCCTCCCTGCTGGAGCGGGCCTGGCGCCAATGGCTCGATGACTTCGCCCTGGGTCCGGCCGGGACGCCGGTGGAGATGGCCGGCAGGGCCTACGGCAAGGCCGTTCACCGGGTCGGCATCGACGACCTCAGCAAGGCGCGCACCGCGGGCACGCCCGATGGCACGCCTTGCCACCACCGGCCGGTACCGCCCCAGCCGACCCAGGGTTTTGCGGGGGCCGACTGGGGACAAGCCACGCCACTCGCCGCGACCCGGGTGACGGATTTCCCGCCGCCCCCCGGTCGCCTCGAGGCCGAGACCGCCGCCTCCCGGGGGGAGTTCCACCGCGCCCCCGGCGATCCGGCCTTTCGCACCCTTGCCGAAGAGGTGATCGGCATCGCCTGGGCGTACGACGGCCCCCGGGAGCTCGGCACCCCACCCCGCCTCTATCTGCAGGTGGTGCTGACGGTGCTCGACGCCATCGAGAAGCGCCATCCCGGCCAGCTCCAGGGGCTGGATGGACTGGCTGTCATCGCTGGCGCCGCCGTGGCCATGGCCGATGCGGGCATCGATGCCTGGCACTACAAGTACGCCCCGACCCACAGGATGGGCCGTCCGGCGGTGGGGGTTCGGGAGGCCGTTGTGGGGAAGGGGCTCGCCGAAGCCAGCCGGTTGCCCCTGGGCCGTTCGGAGGGCACCGGCAGCGGGGCGGGGCTGACGCCCGATCTTCCCTCCTATCCCTCCGGCCACGCCACCCTCGGTGCGGCGGCCTTCCAGCTGCTGCGCCTGTTCCTGGTGGCCCGGGGGTTGGGCAGCTTCGATCCAGCCGGCAGCGGCCTGGATGATGTGCGCTTCGAATTCGTCTCCGATGAGTCCGATGGTCGCAACAGGGATCCCTGCACCCCGTGGCTGCGGGACCGTCTCACCCTGAGTTACGGCAGCCTGTGGGAGGCGATCGTGGATAACGCGGTGAGCCGGGTCTATCTGGGGGTGCACCGGCAATGCGATGGCATCACCACCCGCCTTCCCGACAGCGAAGATGAGGTCTTCGGTGTTCCGGCCACCCCCCGGGAACTGGGCCGCATCGGTGGCGTGTGGCTTGGCGCCAGGATCGCCAATCAGATCGCCCGGAAGCTGGACATCCCGAACGCCACGATTGCCGCCTCCGGGATCGTCTGACCTCCGCTGGGCTTCTCTGGGTTCCTCTGAGCTCCTCTTTCTGAGCGCATCTGCGTTCCTCCGGGGGCTGGAGGGCACCGTTCAGCCCTTGCCCGGTCGAGATCCACGGCCGATGGGCTGGTCCTCAGTCCTTGGGCATCCTGGCCAGATAATCCTCCTGAAGCATGTACATGCGTTTGACGTCGCGATACTGGCCTTCGATGAAGAACTCACCCACCAGGTGGCCCTCTTCGACGAAGCCGCACTGCTGATAGAGGTGCAGGGCCTTGGCGTTGTCAACGGCCACGGACAGGTAGATCTTGTGGAGATTCAGGATGGTGAAGGAGTAGTCGAGGGCCTTGTGGATGCAGAAGCGCGCGTAGCCCTTGCCCTGGTGCTCCGGGGCAATGATGATCTGGAATTCTGCCCGGCGGTGGATGTAGTCGATCTCGATCAGCTCCACCAGGCCGATCAATTCCTTGGCCCTGTTTTCCACCACGAAACGGCGCTCGGCATTGTCGTGAATGTGGCGGTTGTAGAGATCCTCCAGTTCATCGAACGACTCGTAGGGTTCCTCGAACCAGTAGGCCATCACGCTGCGGTTGTTCACCTGGTCGTGGATGAACCGCAGGTCGCCCCGCTCCAGGGCCCGCAGGGCCAGCTCCGATCGCGCCACCGGATTCCAGATCGACGTGCACAGACGGTAGGGCTGCGCTGCAGGATGGCAGTCGCAGCGATCTGAGCTCCGCCGCCGTGACCAGCCCCACCCCAGGCGAGAGCCCGGCCGTTCCCCCCTGCCCCCGGGCCCGGCCGGAGGTGGAGACCCTCACGGCCTACAGCGCCCCCCTGGAGGGGCGCCGCGGTCTGCTGCGGCTCGATTTCAACGAGAACACCGTCGGCCCCAGCCCCCGGGTGGTGGAGGCGATCCGCGCCATCCCAGCCGATCACTACGCCATCTACCCCGAGTACGACGGCCTGCGGGAGGCGGTGGTGCGCTCGCTGGGGTGCCGGGGCCTCACGCCGGCCCACATCGGCCTGTTCAACGGGGTGGATGCGGCCATCCATGCCGTCTTCCATGCCTTCGGCTCGCCGGGCGACCGCCTGCTGACCACCAGCCCCACCTTCGGCTACTACACCCCCTGTGCCCGCATGCAGGGCATGGTGATCGAGGCGATCCCCTACCGCCTGCCGGATTTCGCCTTCCCGTTCGAGGCGATCCGGGCGGCTCTGGAGGCCCCGGGAACGGCGGCGGCTGACCCGCGGATCCTGCTGATCTGCAACCCCAACAACCCCACCGGCACCCGGCTGGCGCCCGAGCGGATCCTGGAGCTGGCGGCGGCGGCACAGGACACCCTTGTGGTGGTGGATGAGCTCTACGAGGCCTTCACGGGCGACAGCGTGCTGCCCGTCGCCGATTTCGCCGCGTTCCCCAACCTGCTGGTGCTGCGCTCCCTGGCCAAGACGGCCGGCCTGGCGGGCCTGCGCATCGGCTTCGCCATCGGCGCCCCGGCGCTGGTGGAGCGTGTGGGCCGGGTCTGCGGGCCCTATGACATCAACAGCTTCGCGGTCACCGCCGCCCATGCCGCCCTGGCCGACCAGGCCTATGTGGATGGCTATGTGGCCGAGGTGCTGCGCGCCCGGGACCGGCTCGTGACCCAGCTGCGCCAGGCGGGCGTGCGCCACCATGCCGCCGGCGGCAACTACCTGCTGCTCTGGCCCCGCCGGCCGGCCGCGGCGGTGGAGGCCGACCTGCGCCAGGCCGGCATCCTGGTGCGCTCCATGGCCGGCAAGCCGCTGATCGACGGCTCCCTGCGGGTCAGCCTCGGCACCGGTGCCCAGATGGAGCGCTTCTGGGAGGCCTACCGCCGCATCGACGGTCTGGGGTGAGGCGCGAGGGCCGCCGCCGGCCTCAGCGCATCACCTCCACCACCACCCCATCCCCCAGGGGCGGCACCACCGAGATGGTCCGGCCGCTGCGGCGCACGGTGGCTCCCACCATCGCCTTCAGGAACGGCTCCACCGACCCCTGGTCGCACCCGGCCGGGGGTTTGCCGGTGGTGTACTGCACCGGAATCACCCGGCGGGCCTGCAGCTCCCGGGCCACCTCGGCCGCCTCCTGGCCGGTGTAGACCTTGCCGCCGCCGCCCACGCCGATGATCAGCACATCGGGCCGTCCCAGCAGCACCCGATCGGCGGGGCTGAGGCGACCGGCGGTGCCGCCGAGGTGGGCGATGTCGAGACCGCCCTGGCGCCAGCGCCAGAGGGTGGCGTTGCCGAAGCGGCGGCCGCCCACCCGGTCGTGGGGGGCGGCGATGCCCTCGATCTGCAGGCCGGCCAGCCGGTAGGAGCCCGGCTTCACCAGGAACTTGCCGCTGGCCACCTGGGCGCCCTCATCCTTGAGCAGGCTGCTGGCCAGGATCACATCGGCGCTGACGCGGGGCACGGGCAGCCCGGCGGCGCACCCCACGGCCTGGAACGGGTTGACCAGCACCCGGGCGCCACCCCCCTGGATCAGCAGGGCGCTGTGGCCCAGATGGGTGATCGAGACGCCGCCGCCCTTCTGGGCCACCGCCGGCATCGGCAGGGTGAGTCCGGCCGCCAGGGCCAGACCCGCGCCGAGGCGCAGCCCCGCACCCAGGCCCAGCCCTGGGGTGCTGGTCCTGCGCAGGGCTGTCGCAGATCCGGTCAGCGCTGTCGCGGACCGGCTGGTGGGGTCAACCATGGAGTCGCGTCTGGCCCCACCGGGCCCGGGATGTGGCGCGAAACTAGCAGTGGGAGGCCTGGCGCAGGAAATTGGCCAGCAGCTGGTGACCGGCCTGGGTGAGCACGCTCTCCGGGTGGAACTGCACCCCCTGCAGGTGGGGATGGTCGCGGTGCTGCAGGCCCATGATCGTGCCGTCCTCCAGCCAGGCGGTGATCTCCAGGCAGTCGGGCAGGGTCTCCCGCTCCGCGATCAGGCTGTGGTAGCGGGTGGCGGTGAGGGGCTCGGGCAGCCCTTCGAACACGCCGGCGCCGCGGTGGTGGACCGGTGAGGTCTTGCCGTGCATCAGCTCGCCGGCCCGCACCACCCGCCCCCCGAACACCTGGGCCAGGCACTGGTGCCCCAGGCACACCCCCAGCACCGGCACGGTGGGCCCCAGCTCCCGCAGCACCTCCAGGCAGACCCCGGCCTGGTCCGGGTCGCCGGGGCCGGGGGAGATCAGGATCGCCGCCGGCTCGAGGGCCCGGATCTGCTCCAGGTCGAGGGCGTCGTTGCGTTCCACCCGCACCTCGGCGGCGAGGGGGTGGTCGGCGGCCAGTTCACCCAGGTACTGGACCAGGTTGAAGGTGAAGCTGTCGTAGTTGTCGAGGACCAGGAGCATGGGGACGGTCTAGACGCCGAGGCGGATCAGCAGGGGGGGCACGAGCAGCAGCAGGGCGATCAGCAGCGACGAGAGGGCGGCGACGAGCACGGCGGCGGCGGCGCAGTCCTTGGCGATGCGGGCCAGGGGGTGGAACTGGCGGCCGATGGCGAGATCCACCACCGCCTCGGTGGCCGTGTTGAGCAGCTCCAGCACCAGCACCGCCGCCACCGTGAGCACCAGCACCGCCAGGCGGTCGGCGGCCAGCCGCAGCCACAGTCCCAGGCCGAACACCACGGCGCCGGTGACCACATGGATGCGGAAGTTGCGCTGGCTGGCGAAGCCGTAGGCCAGCCCCTGGGCGGCGTAGCGGAAGCTCGCCGGCAGGTCGCCCGCCACCTTCCACGCCCCCACCCTCAGGCGCCTGCCGCGGCGGTGCACGTCGCTGGCCACGTCGCTGGGTACTTGGCGGAGGGCCGGCGGATGTTCCTCGGGAACGAGCATCGGCATCGCACCGCCGTTGGAGGGACAACCGGCACCCTACCGCCGATGGTCGCTGGGAACAGCCCCTGTCAGGAGGGGGACGCCTCCAGCAGCGCCGTCTGCCGGGCCAGCATCGCCTCCAGGCTGTCGTCATCGGGGTGATCCCAGCCCAGCAGGTGCAGCAGGCCGTGGCTGGCCAGGAACAGCAGTTCGTCCTGGAGGCCGTGGCCGGCCGCCTCGGCCTGCCGCCGGGCCGTGTCGAGGGAGATGACGATGTCGCCCAGCTCCAGCCAGTCCGGCTCCACCCCCGCGGGGGCGGGCGGCGCCTCCTCCTGGGCGGCGAAAGCCAGCACGTCGGTGGGGCCGCTGTGCTGGCGCCAGGCCTGGTTGAGCTCCGCGATCGTGGCGTCGCCGGTGAGCTCCAGCCCCAGGCTGTAGCCCGCGGCGCGCAGGGAAGCCGGCAGCTCCGGCAGCAGCTGGGCCAGCCAGGCCCCCAGATGGCCGCACCAGAGGGCTTCGGCCACGGCGGGGTCCGTCAGGGGCTCCGGGGCCGGGGCAGCGCCGGAGCCCCCGGACTCCAGGCTGAAGGCCAGGTCGATCTCCGGCGCCGTCATCCGGGCAGGCTGGGCCGCCCCAGCCAGGCGATCAGCAGCAGGAACCCGCACAGGCCCAGGGCGGTGAGGCCGAAGTGCAGCAGGCTCTGGCGGCCCTTGCGCACCATGTTGCGCATGGCCAGCTTGACGAAGCTGGGGCTCTCCTCCCCCGGTGCGGCGGGGGCGGGCGGCGGGCTGGGGCGCTCGGGCATGGGGGGCGCTGCGGAGGGGATCAGGCGGCCGCGTCGGCGGCGATCTCCACACCCTGGCGCAGCAGCGACTGGATGAAGGGATCCAGATCCCCGTCCATCACCCCCTGCACGTCGGTGGTCTCCTCGCCGGTGCGCAGGTCCTTGACCATCTGGTACGGATGGAACACGTAGTTGCGGATCTGGTTGCCCCAGGCCGCCTCCACGATGTCGCCGCGGATGTCGGCGATCTCGGCCGCCCGCTGCTCCTGGGCGATCACCAGCAGCTTGGCCATCAGCAGGGCCATGGCCTTTTCCTTGTTCTGGAGCTGGGAGCGCTCCTGGGTGCAGCGCACCGCCAGACCGGTGGGGATGTGCAGGATGCGCACGGCCGTCTCCACCTTGTTGACGTTCTGGCCGCCGGCTCCGCCCGAGCGGGAGGTGGTGACCTCCAGGTCCTTCTCGGGGATGTCCAGCTTGACCTCCTCCTCGAGCTTGGGCATCACCTCGACGCCGGCGAAGCTGGTCTGGCGCTTGTCGTTGGCGTTGAACGGAGAGATCCGCACCAGCCGGTGGGTGCCCTTCTCATTGCGCAGGTACCCATAGGCGTAGCGGCCGTCGATCTCGATCGTGCAGCTCTTGATGCCAGCCTCCTCCCCCTCGGAGAGCTCGTCCACGGTCACCTTCATGCCGTGGTCCTCGGCCCAGCGGGTGTACATCCGCATCAGCATCAGGGCCCAGTCCTGGGCGTCGGTGCCGCCGGCACCGGCATTGATCGAGATCACCGCCCCCTCCTTGTCGTAGGGGCCGCTCAGCAGGCGCTCCAGCTCCCAGCGGTCGAGGGCCCCCTTGAGGCTCTGCAGGCCGCCGTTGGCCTCGCCGAGGAGCTCCTCATCGGGCTCCATGTCGTACAGCTCCAGGGTGGCGCGGGCGTCGTCGATGGCCGCCTGCCACTGCTGCAGCTGTTCCAGCTGGGCCTTGACCTCGTCCAGCTGACGCATCTGCTTCTGGGCCTGCTGCTGGTCGTCCCAGAAGCCGGGCTGGGAGGCGAGCTGCTCCAGGTCCCGTTGGCGGGCTTTCAGGGCCGGTACGTCAAAGACAGTCCTGGGCATGGCCCAGGCGGTCGGTGAGCTCGGAGAGGTCGCGCTTGAAGTCGGTGAGATCCAGCAAGAGGAAGCGAATCCGGCGATGGCCCGACCCTATCAGCGCCCCCCATCCGGCCGCTGGGGGGACTGGGGCAGCCGGATCAGGGCATCCGCAAGCAGCAGCAGCCGGCTGGCGATCAGCAGCTGGGTCCGGGCTTCCTGTGGCGCCGCATCGGTGGCCTGGGGCGCCGGCGGCGGTCCCGGCAGCGCCGCGGCCAGCTGCTCCCGGCAGCGGCCCAGGTCCGCCAGCGCGTCCGGGGCCTCCCGCCCCTCGACGAGCGCCCCGATCCGGGTCCGGCCGCTGTCCAGCAGCCGCGGGATCAGCCCGGGCGGCATCCACTCCGCTGGGGCCTCCTTCTTGAGCAGCAGGCAGAGATCCCGCGCCGCGCTCATCACCGTGCTGCCGTGCTGCAGCTGCTGCTGGGCCCGCAGCACCGCCTCGTCCGGCTGGCCGTGGATGAGGGTCCGCTCCGCCGCCAGCTGGGGCAGCCGGCGGCGCAGGCCATTGCGGCGTTCCCGCAGGGCCTCGACCTGCTGCTCCGGCGCGGGACTGGTCGGCAGGCGCTCCAGGAAGCGGGCCAGATCGAGCAGCCAGCCGTCACAGGAGGCCTGCCAGGCGCTGGAGGCCCGCTGGCTGTAGATCTGCCGCGACACCAGCACGCCCAGGATCACGCCCAGGATCGTCATCACCGTGCGCCAGAACCCGTAGTGCCACCAGGCAGCGCCGTGGTTCATCAGGCTTCCCGCCACCACATGCCCGCCCACCACGAAGCCGCTGGTCAGACCGGCGGCGAACCCGAACAGCCGCACCAGGGTCAGTCCCACGAAGACGCCGAGGGCGCTGGACAGGCCGCCCAGGATCCCCGCACCGATCACCACGGCGAGCAGTCCCAGCAGGGTGCCGATGATCCGCTCCCGCCCGGCCAGCACGCCGCCGCCGAGGTCGGTCTCGAGAATCGTGAGCACCGCCAGGGCCAGGAACAGGCCCTCCGGCAGCGCCAGATGGTTGCAGGCGGCCACCACCAGCGCCAGGACCGCCCCGTTGCGCACGATCACGGCCGACCGTCCCGGCGCTGTCATGGCGCTGATGCCAGGCTGCGCAGCCGCAGCAGGGCCTCGCGGCAGGCGTCGGCATCGATGGAGCGCAGCACGGCCGGCACCCGCACCAGGGCGACGGCGTGGCGCAGCGCCTGCTCGAGGGCCTCGTGCCGCTCCTGCATCCGTTCACTCGCCAGGCCGAGGGCCTGGGGGCTGCGCAGCACGGCGGCGCGCACGGCGCAGTGGGCGCCATAGGCGCCGATCAGCTCCTCCGCCCCGTCGGGGGACGTGCCAGCCAGCAGGGCTTCGATCCGGCCCTGCAGACCCCGCTCACTGTCCTCCAGGCGCTGCAGCGGCGAGCGGTACCAGAACAGGCGCTCGACGGCCATGCCCAGCAGCAGCCCGAGCAGGTGCCAGCCGGTCCTGTCGACGACGTACCAGCCCCCCATCCGCTCGTGGGCCGGCACCGCCAGGATCAGGACGGTCATGATCACGGCGTTCATCAGCGTGGCCGGACTCAGCCCCAGCCGGCGTCCCAGCAGCTGGATGAGGACGTAGCCGATGCCGATGGCGAGCCAGTTGTGCAGGGCCAGGGTGAGCAGCACCACCACGGCGCCGCCGAACACGGTGCCCACGATCCGCGCCCAGGCCGCCTCCCGTGACGCCTCCGGTGTGGGCAGCAGGCTGCGGGCGGCGCCGTAGACCACGTAGAAGCCGTCGATCGCGTTGACGTCCGGTCCGGCCGCCGCGTGGATCCCGGCCGCCAGGAACCCGGCGAACCCCACCTGCAGGGCGTTGCGGATCTGCTGGGGCGAAGGGGGACGGGGGCGCATCAAGCCGACGGACCATGCGCCGCCGGGGAATCAGGCCACAGGATGCCGGGCCTTCGCCGATCGGCCCAGGCGGATCTGGTGGGGCATGGACGGTCCCCTTAAGCTGCGCGATGACGCCCCATGTGAGACCGGATGGAGATCCCAGGAGTCCCCCCAGAGCAATCCGGGCAGGACGCCGTGGAGGAGAAGCCGCCGGCCAAGGTGGAGATCTACACCTATCGCTTCTCCCCCGACTGCATCCGGGCCAAGGGTCTGCTGGATCGGCTCGGGGTCACTTACAACGAATTCATCATCGACGACGATGAGATCAACAAGGAAGTGATGATGAAGCGCTCCGGCGGCCGCACCAGCGTTCCCCAGATCTTCATCGACGGCATCGCCATCGGCGGCTATGTGGAGCTCGCCAAGCTCCACACGGCCGGTGAACTGGGCCCCATCCTGCGTCTGGTCGCGTGAGCCCCGATCGGGACGCCCAGCTGTTCGTGGTCGATCCGATCACGCGCCTGCGGCCGGCCAAGGATTCCAGCGTGGCCCTGATGCAGGCGGCCCAGCGGGCCGGTCTGGCGGTGTGGGTCTGCACCCAGGCCGATCTCTCCAGCGCCGCTGCGGACGACGGCTGCCACCGGCCCCGGGCCTGGGCCCAGCCGGTGCGACTGGCCCCGATGGCCGCCACCGCCGAGGGTTGGAGCGTGCCCGATCCCTGGGTCGAGGCCGATGGGCCCCGTGACATGCCGCTGGATCACTTCCGCTGGATCTGGATGCGCAAGGATCCGCCGGTCGATGAGGCCTATCTCTACGCCACCCAGTTGCTGGAGCTGGCCGAGCCCTTCGGGGTGCGGGTGCTCAACCGCCCGGCCGCCCTGAGGTCCTGGAACGAGAAGCTGGGCGCGCTGCGCTTCAGCCATCTGATGGCGCCATCGCTGGTCAGCGCCCGGGTGGAGCAGCTGGCCGCCTTCGCCGCCGGCCACCAGGAGGTGGTGCTCAAGCCCCTGGCGGGCCGGGCCGGCCAGGGGGTGGTGCGGACCGCATCGGCGGCTCCCGGGCTGCGGTCCCTGCTGGAGCTGGTCACCCTCCAGGAGACGCTGCCGGTCATGGTCCAGGCCTTTCTGCCCGCGGTCACCGCCGGCGACAAGCGGATCCTGCTGGTGGACGGGGAGCCCCTCGGCGCCGTGAACCGGTTGCCGAAGGCGGGGGAGTTCCGCAGCAACCTGGCCCTGGGCGGTGCCCCGGTCGCCGCCGACCTCACCGACGCCGAGCGGCACATCTGCGCCGAGCTGGCGCCCGTGCTGCGGGCCGAAGGGCTCTTCTTCGTCGGCATCGACGTCATCGACGGCCGCCTCAGCGAGATCAACGTCACCAGCCCCACCGGCGTGCGGGAAGTGGAGCGGCTGGGCCGCCGGCCCCTGGCTGATCAGGTGATCGAGCGCCTGCTGGCCGGCTGAGGGGGGTCCGGCTCAGCCGAAGCCAGCCGCCACCGGCAGGTTGAGCTGCTGCTGCAGCACCCCGAGCTTGAGCGCCACCTCCTGCAGCTCCCGCTCGGGGTGGGAGCCCCGCACCAGCCCTGCCCCGGCGGTCAGCTCCAGCTGACGTCCCCGCAGGGTGCCGCTGCGGATCGCCACCCGCAGGTCCGTGTCGCCCTCGGTGTCGATCCAGCCGATCGGGGCGGCGTAGTGTCCCCGCTCGAACGGCTCCAGGCTGCGCAGCCAGGCCATCGCCTCGCGCCGGGGCAGGCCCGCCACCGCCGGGGTGGGATGGAGCGCTTCGGCCAGGGTGAGCGGGGCCTGGCCGCGGAGCGACGCCGTGATCGGGGTGTGCAGATGGACCAGGGAGCCGTGGCGGGCCAGCCGCGGCCGCCGTGGCCGCCGCGGATCGAGGCCCGCCTTCTGCAGCACCGCGGTGATCGTCTCCACCACCAGCTCGTGCTCGTGGCGGTCCTTGCGCGACTGGAGCAGAAGATCGGCCGGCTCCCCCAGCGGCGCGGTGCCGGCCAGGGCATCGCTGCGCAGCTGGCCCTGCCGCAGGGTGAGCAGCCGTTCCGGCGAGGCCCCCACCAGCGCTTCCCGCTCCGAGCGCTGCCAGAGGAAGCGGCAGCTGCCGGGCTGGCTGCGGCGCAGGTGCGACAGCAGGCTGAGGGGATCGAGGGGACCATCCAGCAGCAGGTGCTGACGCACCGCCAGCACCAGTTTCTGCAGCTCCCCCCGCTCCACCAGCTCCAGGGCCCGGTCGAGGGCGGAGCGGTAGCCCGCGTGCCAGTGGGAGCCATGGGCGATGCCCACCGGAGTGTCCCGGCCCGCCATGGAAGGGCTGGGGCCGGCCAGGGCCTCGAGCCGCTGGCGGGTGTCCCAGAGCTCCTCGGCCACGCTGCGGGCCGTGACATCGCCCCCGAGGCTGCGCTGCAGCCGCAGCCAGCAGTGGCGGCCCTGGCGGCTCAGCTGCCAGGTGGGCAGGACCGCCTGCACCCCCGCCGCCCCGGTGCCGGGGTGCAGCGGGCTCTCGAAGAAGGCGAAGGCCAGCAGCACCCGTGGCCGGGCCAGGGCCGGACAGGGGGCCGGTTCGCTGGCCAGGCGGCTGAGGCTGAGGCTGCTGAAGCGCTGGGCCAGCTCGAAGCGCCGCGGACCGCTCAGCTCCAGGCTGTTGCACTGGCCGGCGGCGGCGATGCTGAGCCCCGGGGCGCCGTCCCAGAGGAAGCGGAAGTCCCCGCCGCTGCCCAGGTGGGTGAGGGCCACGAGCGGGTCGAGGGCGGCCATCGGAAGGGCCAGGCTGAGCACTCCCTCCTCCTCCAGACGCCGGCTGGCGGCGGTGGCTGCCGAGAGCAGCGCGGGGAAGGTGGCAGGGGCCTGCACCAAGGGGCCGCGGGACCGGGGCGGAAGGCTGCTCAAATGTATGGGCCTTTCCCCGCCCAACGCCCGCGGCCCCCATGTCTGAGCCACAGGTCGTCGCAAGCCGTTACGCCGCGGGGGGTGGCGCCGCCTCGGAGGCCTCTTCCCGCGGCCGCCTCTGGCGGGCGGCGGTGAAGTGGCCCATGTACGCCGTGGCGGTGATGCCGGTGCTGCTGGCGGCGGGATGGCGGCTGGGCCAGGGTCTGGGTCTGCGGCCCGGGCAGCTGCTGCTGTTCCTGCTGGCGGCCGTGCTGCTGCTGGCCTGGGAGAACCTCGCCAATGACGTCTTCGACGCTGACACCGGTGTGGACACCCACGGCAAGCCCCATTCGGTGGTCAACCTCACCGGCCGTCGGGATCGGGTGCTGGCCCTGGCCAACGGCTGCCTGGTGGTGGGGCTGGGCCTGATGGCCCTGGTGGCGCTGCGCAGCAGCGCCGTGGTGCTGCTGCTGGTGCTGGCCTGCTGCGGCCTGGGCTACCTGTACCAGGGACCCCCGTTCCGCCTCGGCTACCGGGGCCTGGGGGAACCCCTCTGCTGGCTGGCCTTCGGCCCCTGCGCCACCGCCGCCGCCCTGCTGGCCCTGGCCCCGGCCGGGGAGGGGGCGGGCGGGGTGCCCTGGGGGGACGCCCTGCTTCTGGGCAGCGGACCGGCCCTGGCCACCACCCTGGTGCTGTTCTGTTCCCACTTCCACCAGGTGGACGAGGACGCCGCCCATGGCAAGCGTTCGCCGGTGGTGCGTCTCGGCACCCGGCGCGCCGCCGGCCTGGTGCCCTGGTTCGTGGCCGCCGCCCTGGCGCTCCAGTGGGCGCCGGTGCTGCTGGGCTGGTGGCCCCTCACGGCCCTGCTGGGGGCCATCGGCCTGCCGCCGGCCCGGGCCCTGATCCGGCTCCTCGGCGAGGAGCACCACCGGCCGGAGCGCATCGTCGGCAGCAAGTTCCTGGCCCTGCGCTTCCAGGCTTTCAACGGCCTGGGGCTCGCCTGCGGCCTGGCCCTGGGCCCCTGGCTGACGGCTCTGGCGGGCCGGTGAACGCCAGGGCGGACGGGGGGGCGGGGCCGCTGGGGCCCCTGGAGCTGCGGGTGAGGGCCTTCGCCTTCCGGCTGCCCCGGCCGCTGCAGACGGCCAACGGCACGGTGGCGGCGAAACGGGGCTGGCTGCTGCGGCTGCAGGGCCAAGGCGGCGGTGTCGGCTGGGGCGAGGCGGCCCCGCTCGACCCGGGGGAAGCCGACGCGGTGGCTGCGGCGCTGGAGGGCCTCGGCTCCGCCGTGGAGCGGGAGGATCTGGAGCGCCGCCTGCCCGCCCTGTCGCCCAGCCTGGCCTTCGCCCTGGGGGCGGCCCTGGCCGAGGCCGACGGAGCGGTGGGGGCGGCGGCCGGCGGCTGGCTGGCCGCCCCCCCTTCGGCCTGGCTGCTCCCTGCCGGTGAGGCGATGCTCGCCGCCCTGGAGCGGGGGCTCGCTGGCGCCGCTTCCCTGCCGCCCCTGTCGCCGCCCACGTTCAAGTGGAAGGTGGCGGCGGCGGCCGATGGGCTGGAGCGGGGCCTGCTGGAGCGGCTGCTGGAGCGCCTGCCGGCCCATGGCCGCCTGCGGCTCGACGCCAACGGCGGCTGGGACCGGGCCACCGCCGCCGCCTGGGCGGAGCGGCTGGGGCCGGAGCCGCGGCTGGAGTGGCTGGAGCAGCCCCTGCATGCCAACGACCAGGAGGGCCACGAGGCACTGGCCCTGCGCCTTCCCGTGGCCCTGGATGAATCCCTGCGGCAGTGGCCCCAGCTGCGGCGGCGCTGGGCGGGCTGGCAGGTGCGGCGTCCGTCCCAGGACGGGGACCCCCGGCCCCTGCTGGCCCAGCTGGGCCGGGGGGCTCCGCAGCTGATGGTGAGCACCGGCTTCGAGACCGGCATCGGCGCCCGCTGGACGGCCCACCTGGCGGCCCTGCAATGGCGGGGGCCGACGCCGGTGGCCCCCGGTCTGGCGCCCGACTGGTCCCCATCCGGCCCCCTGTTCGATCCCGACCCCGAGCGGGTCTGGGCGGCGGCGGCCTGAGCCGGAGCCCGCGCTGGCGCCCATCACCAGCCCTACCGTGCCCGAAAGCGTCGCCTGAGCGTGGCGCTCCGCCGAGACCCCGCGTGGCCGATCCCCCCTGGGCGCCCCTGCTGCTCGATGCCGCCCGGGCCGACGCCGAGGCGGTGGCGGCCCGCCTGGAGCAGGCCTGGGAACGGCAGCGGCTGGTGGCCCTGGCGGGCCAGGGGCAGCAGGGGGAGCTGGCGGCGGCCCTGGGCGGCGCCCCGGGGGCGCTGGCGGAGCTGGAGCGGTTCGGGGCCGCCGTGGTGGTGGGCAGCGGCGGCAGCAGCGGGGGGCGGCACTGGTGTCTGCAGCCCCTGGCCCACCTGCAGGCCTCCGCCGCCGCCACCGCCGCCTGGCTGGAGGGCCTGGGCCTGGAGCCGGCCTCCTGCCTCCACCTCGACCCTCTGCCCCTGCACCACGTCAGCGGCCTGCTGCCGCTGGTGCGGGCCCGCCGCTGGGGAGGGGAGCTGCGCTGGCTGGCCCCGTCGCTGCTCCGCAGTCCGGAACTCTTGCCCGAGGCCTGTCCCCTTCCCCGGGGGCGGCCCGTGCTGCTCTCGCTGGTGCCCACCCAGCTGGCCCGGCTGATGGCCAGCCCCGCCGCCACGGCCTGGCTGGCCGGCTGCGCCCTGATCTGGGTCGGCGGGGCGGGGCTGCCGGCGTCGCTGGCGGCCGCCGCCCGCCGGGCCCGGCTGCCCCTGGCCCCCTGCTACGGCGCCACCGAGACCGCCGCCATGGTGTGTGCCCTGCCGCCGCAGCGCTTTCTGGCCGGCGTACAAGGCTGCGGTGAGCCCCTGGCGGACGTGGCCCTGCGCCTTGATGGGCCCACCGGGGCCGTGGAGGTGCGCTGCGCCCGCCTCAGCCCCGGCCGGCTGGTGGCGGGCCGCTTGCAGCCCCTGCCGCTGCAGCCGGACGGCTGGTGGCGCAGCGGCGACGGCGGCCGGATCGGGCCCGAGGGGCTGGAGCTGCTCGGCCGCCTCGATGGGGCCCTGCACAGCGGCGGCGAGACGGTGTTCCCGGAGCGGCTGGAGGAACGGTTGCAGGAGCAGGCGGCCCGCGCCGGGGCCGATGTGGAGGCCCTGCTGCTGCTGGCCCGGCCCGATCCGGAGTGGGGGGAACGGCTGGTGGCCCTGGTGCGGCCACTCAGGCAGGAGGAAGGGGCGGAGCTGCTCGGGCGGTTGCAGGCCATCACGGCCGATTGGCCCCCCGCCGAGCGGCCCAGGGGCTGGCACCTGTGCCCCTCGCTGGCGCCCACCGCCGCAGGCAAATGGCAACGGGGACGTTGGCAGCGCTGGCTGGACTCGCTAGAAGCCTTCTGAAACGCCCCTGCAACGATGACCGAAAGTCAACAGGTCGAGACCAGCAACAAGAAGCTGGCGGCAGGGCTGCTGGCCATCTTCCTGGGCTCGCTGGGCATCCACAAGTTCGTCCTGGGCTACAGCAAGGCCGGGCTGATCATGTTGCTGGTCACGGTGCTCACCTGCGGCTTCGGGGCTTCGGTGATGGGGATCATCGGAGTGATCGAAGGCGTCATCTATCTCACCAAGTCCACCGAGGAGTTCCAGGCCCAGTACATCGACGCCACCCGGGAGTGGTTCTGATGCCCGTGCTGCGGCCAGCAGCGGGTCGGCCGCGGCGGCTGGCCCTTCTCCTGGTGGCGGGAGGCGGGCTGGTGAGTTTCCTGGCCCTGGCCTCCACGCCCCACGACGGCCTGCACCCCCTGGCCCTCATGGCGGCACTGCTGCCGCTGCAGCTGGCCGCCCTGGCCTGGGCCGGGATCCACCGCCGCTAGGGGCCCGTGCGGCTGGCCTCCAGCCACGCCCCGATGGCATCGGGCAGGGCCGTCCTCCGCCGGCTGGACGCCTCAATGGCCACGTGCCGGGTCAGCCCCGTGGCCGCCTCCAGGCCCTCGTGCAGGAAGCGGTAGCCAATCTCGAAGCTGCCGCCGTCGAGCTGCAGGGGCCGCAGCTCGATCGCCAGAGGATCGCCGCAGGCCAGGGGGCGCCGGTAGTCGGCGCTGACATGCACGATCGGCAGGGCCACGGCAGGCATCCGGCGCGGCCCGGGGAAGATCTCGCCGGCCACCACGCCAAACCGCTCCAGGCTTTCCTCGTAGGCCACATGGCACCAACGCAGCAGCTGGTGGAAGTGCATCACCCCGGCGGCATCGGTGTCGCCGAAGCGCACCGTGCGGCAGAGCAGCAGCCAGTCGGCCGGGTCGGATGGGGACATGCAGCCTCAGGGGCGCTCCTCGACCCATGCTGATGCCCCCTTCTGCCCCCGGCAGGTCTGAAGCCGTTGCTGGCCCGGCGGAACGCCCCTAGGTTCCGCCCAGTACGAACCCCTCCCCTTGGCCGCCGCGATCGCCTACGAGCCCCCCAGCATCTCCAAGGCCTGGGCCGCCTTCCTGGCCCACATCCCCACCATCCTGCTGATCTGGGTGGTGACGATCGTCATCGGTGTCATCGGCGTCGTGGCCTCGCTGGCACTCACCACCCTGGGGGTGGGTCTCTCCAGCGGCGCCGCGGGTGCGGAGGCCGCGGCAGGCCTGGGGGCGGTGCTCGGCAACCTGGTGCAGCTGCCCTTCACGATCCTCTCCAATCTGGTGGGGGTGCTGTTCGTGGCCGTTCCTGCGATGCACTACGCCAGTGGCGAGATCATCGATGCCGAGGCTGCCCTGCGGGTGCTGATGCAAAGGCCGGTGCGCTACATCCTGGCCGGTGCCCTGTTCACGGTCGTGGCGGCCATCGGCTTTGTCCTGTGCATCCTGCCCGGCCTCGCCGTCACCCTGGTGATGCCGGTGTACGTCAACAAGGTGTTCCTCACCGACAGCCCCATTCTCGACGCCTTCTCCTCCTCGTTCCAGGCTGTGTACGGCTCGCCCCAGGGCCGGGTGTTCGCCGGCATCGAGCTGCTGGCCTGGCTGCTGGTCCTGGTGGTATCGGTCTTCACCTGCTTCCTGGGCTCGCTGGTGGCGGTGCCGGTGGCCACCTTCTACATCCAGAACGCCGCGTACCACCGGGGGGTGCTCAGCTGAGGGGACACCGCCTCAGGGGCGTACCCGCTCGAGCAGTTCCTCCGCCGCCGGCAGTCGCAGCCGATCCGCCCAGCCCAGGCGTTCGAGGCCGCGGATGAAGACATAGGTGGGATCAGGCAGCGGCCTGATGCGGCCCCCTCGCACCCCGTAGCCCTGCCGCACCGACCACTGGAAGGCGTGGTGGAGGTTGTGCCAGCCCTCTCCGAGGGTGATCAGCGCCACCCAGCCGTTGTTCCGGCTCATGTCGTTGGTGAGGAACGGCCGCTCACCGGCGATGTGGGCCAGAGAATTCACCGTGGCTACGCCATGGAAGAGCAAGGTGGTGCTCAGGAAGAAGGCCGCCAGCCACTCGGGTCCGCCGAGCAGATAGGAGATCCCGCCCAGGGCCAGCAGCGGCACGAAATGCAGGCGGTCGATCAGCCTGAGCACAGGATCCGCCTCCACATCGGCGGGCAACCGCTCCGGGAAGAACGAGGGTGCCAGCAGCCAGCCCGCCTGCGAGCGCCAGAACCCACCCAGGCCTGCCTCAGGCTTCAGGGGCGAATGGGGATCGAGGTCGGTGTCCACATGGCGGTGGTGGGCCAGGTGATGGGCCTTCCACCAGCTCGGTCCCATCTGCCCCGCCGAGGCCCCCACCAGGGACCCGATCCAGTGCACCAGCCTGGGCGCCCGGTAGCTGCCATGGGTGATCAGGCGGTGGTAGATCGCTGTGGTGGCCAGCATCCGGATCAGGTAGAGCGCCAGCGCCCAGCCCGCGGCCGCCAGGCTCAGACCGGTGGCCAGCAGCAGCAGGCAGCCGAGGTGCGACACCAGGATGAAGACAGGCCCCAGGGCGTAGAGGAAAAAACGAACACGACCGCTGTCCAGGGGGAACGTCTGTAAAGAGGAGTTCACACTAGGCGCTGGCTTCGGGACGCTGAGCACGCCATTCCAGTTCTGAAGCCGGGATGGGGTCCTCGGGTTTCGCCGCCCTCCACCGTCAGCCGCAGCGTGGCCTCGGCCGTGCGTGCCGGGTCCTCATCGAAGCGGAAACGCCTGCAGGCCCATGCCGTAGGTCAGCCCCATGCGGCCGGCCCAGTAGAGCAGCAGCAGCGTGCCCATGGCCGCCAGGTGCCAGCCCCGCAGCACCCGGGGCACCAGCCGGCCGGTGTGCAGGGCGTTCAGCGACCAGAGCACCAGGCCGGCGGCCAGCACCGGGCCAAAGGCGTGCAGAGCCACCGCGTCGTCGAAGCGACCCACCAGGCTCGCCGCCGTGGCCCGGGTGAGATAGCAGGTGGGGCAGGGGATGCCGGTGAGGGCCCGCAGGGGGCAGCTGAGGCCGGGCAGCCCCGGATGCAGCCCCTTGAGCACCAGCAGACCGGTGGCCCCCAGCGGCAGGAGGGGGCCGCAACGGGCGAGCCGGCGGATCCAGCGCCGGCCGGCCGACGTCACCGATCCACCGAACCCATGATCACGTCGATCGAACCGAGGATGGCCATGATGTCGGCCACCTTCGCCCCCTTGAGGATGTGGGGGAGGATCTGGAGGTTGTTGAAATCGGCGGCGCGGATCTTCCAGCGCCAAGGGGTGACGTCGTTGTTGCCCATGATGAACACGCCCAGTTCACCCTTGCCCGATTCCACCCGGCAATAGAGCTCGCCATCGGGAATCTTGAAGGTGGGCGCCACCTTCTTGGCGACGTACTGGTAATCGAAGCCGTACCACTCGCTCTTCTTGCCTTCGGCCATCCGCCGGGCTTCCAGATTCTCGGTGGGGCCGCCGGGAATCATGGTGATGGCCTGGCGCAGGATCTTCAGGGACTGGCGCATCTCCTCGATCCGCACCCGGTAGCGGGCGTAGCAGTCGCCCTCCTTCTCCCACGCCACCGACCATTCGAAGTCGTCGTAGCACTCGTAGTGATCGACCTTGCGCAGATCCCAGGGCACACCGGAGGCCCGCAGCATCGGGCCGGAGAGGCTCCAGTTGATCGCCTGCTCCCTGCCGATCACCCCCAGCCCCTCGATACGCTTGCGGAAGATGGGGTTGTTGGTGATCAGTTTTTCGTACTCATCGATCTTGGGACCGAACCAGTCGCAGAAGTCGGCACACTTCTCCAGCCAGCCATAGGGAAGATCGACGGCCACCCCGCCGATGCGGAAGTAGTTGTTGTTGATCAGCCGCTGGCCGGTGGCCGCTTCCCACAGGTCGTAGATCATCTCCCGCTCCCGGAAGATGTAGAAGAAGGGCGTCTGGGCGCCCACGTCGGCGAGGAAGGGGCCCAGCCAGAGCAGGTGGTTGGCGATGCGGTTGAGCTCCAGCATCAGCACCCGGATGTAGCTGGCGCGCCTGGGCACCGGCACGTCGGCCAGCTTCTCCGGGGCATTCACCGTGATCGCTTCGTTGAACATGCCCGCCGCGTAGTCCCAGCGGCTCACATAGGGCACGAACATGACGTTGGTGCGGTTCTCGGCGATCTTCTCCATGCCGCGATGGAGATAGCCGATCACCGGCTCGCAGTCGATCACGTCCTCGCCGTCGAGGGTCACCACGAGCCGCAGCACCCCGTGCATCGACGGGTGATGGGGGCCGAAATTGACCACCATCGGCTCGGTGCGGGTCTCGAGCTGGGTCATGCCCTTCGCAAGGAACGGAGTGCCGGGATCTTAGGAAGGTGAGATGGCCGTTTCGTTCGCCCATCTCCCGGTTCTGGCCGATTTGGTGCTCGCGGCCTTCTCCGGGTTGCCTGGACAACCGGCCGACGCCGGTGACGGGGCTGCCGAGGCCGGAGAGCCGCTGCTGCTCGATTGCACTCTCGGCGGGGGCGGCCACAGTGCCCTGCTGCTGGCGGCCCACCCCGCTCTGCGCCTGATCGGCCTCGACCGGGACCCCGCCGCCCGTGCCGCCGCCGCGGAGCGGCTCGCCCCCTTCGGCGACCGCGCCCGGATCGAGGCGGCCAACTTCGCCGACTTCACCCCGCCCGCTCCCCTGGTGGGGGTGCTGGCCGATCTGGGAGTCAGCAGTCCCCAGCTGGACGAGCCCGGCCGGGGCTTCAGCTTCCGCGCCCCCGGCCCCCTCGACATGCGCATGGATCCTGCCGCCGGTGAGACCGCTGCCGAGCTGATCGACCGGCTGGAGGAGTCGGCCCTGGCGGACCTGATCCACGGCTACGGCGAGGAGCGGCTGTCACGCCGGATCGCCCGGCGCCTGGTGGCCGAGCGCCCCTGGGCCGGCAGCGGCCGCACCACGGCCGATCTGGCCTACGCCGTGGCCGGCTGCTTCCCCCCCAAGGCGCGCCACGGCCGGATCCACCCGGCCACCCGCACCTTCCAGGCCCTGCGGATCGCGGTCAACGATGAGCTGGGCGCCCTCGACCGGCTGCTGGAGCGGGCCCCCGATTGGCTGGTGCCGGGCGGGCTGCTGGCGGTGATCAGCTTCCACTCCCTCGAGGACCGGCGCGTCAAGACCGCTTTCCTCAGCGACCCGCGCCTGGAGCGGCTCACCCGCAAACCCTTGGTGGCCAGTGAGGAGGAGGAGCAGGCCAACCCCCGCAGCCGCTCCGCCAAGCTGCGGGTGGCCCGCCGCGTGGCCTGAGCCGTTTGCCATGACCCCGGTCAGCCTGCCCAGCCTCGACCGCGCCGATCTGCTCTGGTGGATCGCCCTGCTGATCCAGGCCCTCGCCATCCCGGGCACGGTGCTGCCGGTGGCGCCCGGCCTGACCCTGCTGCCTGTGGGCGCCCTGCTCTGGTGCTGGGCCGTCGGCTGGGCCGCCGGCTGGCCGGCCCTGGCCCTGGCCGTGGTGCTGCTGCTCCTGGGCTGGGGGGCCGAGGCCCTGGGCCTGCTGCTCGGCCCGGCCCGGCTGCAGGCCACCCGCTGGAGCTACGTCGGGGCCGGCGTGGGGTTGCTGGTGGGCCTGCTGGGGCTGCTGCCGGCCCTGCCGGTGGGCGGGCCCCTGCTGGGGGCCCTGGTGGGTCCGCTGCTGGGGGCCAGCCTGGGTGAGCTGATCACGGCCCCCCCGACCCTCGGCCCGCCCGGCCTGGGCCGGCTGCGGCGCTCCCTGCTGGTGGGCCTGGCGGTGGTGGCCGGGATGCTCGTGAGCCGGGTGGCCCAGCTGCTGCTGGCCCTGGTGGGGGTGCTGGGCTTCGTGCTGCTGACGGTGGGCCCTTTCGCGCCCGGAGCCGGCGGCTGAGACGTCAGCCGAGACGGCAGCTGAGACGGCGCCGGCCGCCCAGGCGCCTTCAGCGGCCGGGCAGGGGCGGCAGGGGATCGGGGCCGCCGCCGGCCAGCACCAGCTGCCGGTAGGCCGCCGTGGCGATGCAGACCACCAGGGGCCAGGCCACGAAGCCGCCCACCAGGCAGGCCAGCAGACCCAGGAGCACCAGCAGACCTTCGATCAGGGTGAGCAGCAGCACCATCAGCCAGCTGGGGTCCACCAGGGACCGTCCGCGCTGCACGGCGGTGCGGGAGCCGGCGCGCTCGAACAGCACGATCTGGGTGAGGAAGCTCTGGTTGATCGCCAGGTAGATCACCCCCAGCAGCACCACCCCCAGCAGCAGGGCGAACACCACCGCCAGGCTCAGCCCGAGCACCTCCACCAGGGTGCGGCTGAACGGCACCAGCTGGTCGGCGTAGACGCTCAGCAGGGCCAGGGGCCCGCCCACCAGCAGCAGCAGGCCGAGCAGGGGCACCGCCACCAGCGCCACCAGCACCAGCCAGGCGCGCAGCAGCCGCAGGAAGGCCTCCCCGTCCCAGCGCATCAGCTGCCCGAGGGAGGGGTGGCCGCCCTGCAGGGCGCTGCCGGCGCCGCGCACCAGCCCGATGGCGCACCAGAGGTTCAGCAGCAGGTTGGCCGTCAGCCCGATCAGGTAGAGCATCCAGTCGAAGGGGTCGCTGGAGGCCACGCCGCCGCTGCTGATGCGGCTCTGCAGGGGCTGGATCAGGAACTGGAGGGCCACCACCAGCAGGGGGAAGCCGACGAAGGGGCCCGGGCTGCGACTGAAGGCCCGCCAGCCCTCCTGGAGTGCATCACCGAAATTGAGCCGGGGGCCCTGCCGACCGCCGGGTGTGGACATCAAGGGAAGGGCGCAGACCCGAAAGCTAGACAGCCACCCGCAGCTCCGCCACCGCCTCGCCCACCGCCGCCACGGCGACGTCGATGTCCTTCGCCGTCGTGCCCCGACCCAGGCCGAAGCGGATCGCGGCGCCGGCGGCGTGGCGGTCGAGGCCGAGGGCGGCCAGCACGTGGGAGGGGCTGCCCTGGCTGCAGGCCGAACCGCTGCTCACCGCCAGCACCCGGCGCAGCTGGCGGTGCAGGCGGGTGCCGTCCACACGCTCGACGCTGACGTTGAGGCTGTGGGGCAGGCACTGCCGCGGGTGGCCGTTGCGGCGCACCCCGCCCAGGGCCGCCAGACCCTCCCACAGCCGGTCCCGCAGGGCCCCGAGCCGTCCGGCCCTCGCCTCCCGGTCGGCCAGGGCGCCGGCCACCGCAGCGCCGAGGCCCACGATCAGCGGCACCGGCGGGGTGCCGCCCCGCAGCCCGCCCTCCTGGCCGCCGCCGAGCTGCTGGGGGGCCAGGGCCACGCCCGGGCGCCGCAGCAGGGCTCCCACCCCCTTGGGGCCGTACAGCTTGTGGCCGCTGAGGCTGAGCAGGTCGATGCCGAGGTCGGCCATGGCCAGCGGGATGTGGCCCACTGCCTGGGCGGCGTCGCAGTGGAACAGCACACCCCGCTGGCGGCAGAGGGCGCCGATGGCGGCCAGGGGCTGCAGCACGCCGATCTCGTTGTTCGCCGCCATCACCGACAGCAGCAGGGTGTCGGGGCCCAGGGCCTCCGCCAGCCGGTCGGGGTCCACCAGGCCATCGGCTCCCACGGGCAGCACTGTGAGCGGAAAGCCATGGCGCTCCAGCCAGGCCAGCGGCTCCAGGACGGCCCGATGCTCGGTGGCCAGGGTCACCAGCCGGCGGCGGGGGTTCCCACGCTCCAGGGCCGCCTCGGCCGCCCCCCGCAAGGCCAGGTTGTTGGCTTCGGTGGCGCCGCTGGTGAAGATCACCGCCTCGTCGGCCATGCCCAGCGCCCCGGCCACCCGGTGGCGGGCGATGTCCACCGCCGCGCCCGCCTCCAGGGACGGCCGGTGCAGGCGGCTGGAGGGGTTGGCGGGGTTCGCCGTCCACCAGGGCGCCATGGCCGCCACCACCGCCGGATCGCACGGGGTGCTCGCGTGGTGGTCGAGGTACGTCAGCATGGGGCCATGCTGAACCGTCTCCGCTGCTTCGGTGGCCCCCCCCTGCGGCTGGGGTCGGCCTTGCCGATGGCCCCGCTGATGGCGCTCACCCTGGCGGCGGTTGCGCTGACGGCGGCCTGGCCCCTGGCCCTGCCCGGCCCGGCGGCCGCCCAGGAGCCGTCCCGCAGCAACGAGGAGAACCGGCCCAAGGGCTTCCGGGTGCTGCTGGACCGGGTCACCCACCGGGGCCGGGAGGTGGTGGGCATCTACGGCCTGGTGCCCGAGCCGGCCCAGCCTGGGATGTGGCGGGTGCAGGTCTGGGAGGAGCTCGACGACCGGGTGACCGTCGCCACTGACAAGATCGGCTGCAGCATCACCGCCCCCCTGCGGATCACCGGCAGCTCCCGCCGCCTGATCATCCGCGAGCTCAACCCCGGCGGGGTGATCACCCCGGCCAACCGCCTCGATCACCTGATGTGGTGGGCGGTGTGCGTGCCCGAGCAGGCCGGCAGGGACCCCGCCGGCCTCGGTCCGGTGGCCCGCCAGCTGGGCTACAGCGGCCTCCTGCCCGAGCGGGAACAGGTGGTGCTTGGTCCTGGTCGATAGATTTCCCCCATGAGCCAGGAACCCTCCGCCGCCGCCGGCCCCATTCCCGAGCCGTCCGGGCCGCCGGAGGGGTCCGAAGCCGCCGTCAGCACTCCGGTGCGGCTGCTGCTGGTTGATGACGAGCCCGGGCTGCGCACGGCGGTCAAGGCCTACCTGGAGGACGAGGGGTTCGCCGTCACCACCGCCAATGACGGCGAGGAGGGCTGGACGGCCGCCCAGGCCCAGATGCCCGATGTCGTCATCACCGATGTGATGATGCCCCGCTGCGACGGCTACGGCCTGCTGAAGCGTCTGCGGGCCGATGAGCGGCTCGGGGGCACGCCGGTGATCTTCCTCACCGCCAAGGGCATGACGGCCGATCGCATCGCCGGCTTCCAGGCCGGCGCCGACGACTACATCCCCAAGCCGTTCGATCCGGACGAGCTGGTGGCCCGGGTGCGCAACGTGGTGCGGCGCCAGGAGCGGCTGCTGGCGGAGGCGGCCCGCTTCGCCGATGCCGACATCGGCGCCATGGCGCGCCAGATCACCGAGATCCGCTCGATGCTGGGCGGCGGCGGCGGTTCCGGCACCGGCAGCGGCGGCAGCACCCGCAAGCCCGTCAGCGATGTGCGCCTCGACTTCACACCCCGCGAGGCCAGCGTGCTGCAGCTGGTGGCCGAGGGAATGATGAACAAGGAGATCGCCCGCCGGCTGGAGACCTCGATCCGCAACGTCGAGAAGTACGTCAGCCGGCTGTTCATCAAGACCGGCACCGCCAGCCGCACCGAGCTGGTGCGCTTCGCCCTCGAGCATGGGCTGGTGGATTGATGGTCCCCCGTCCCTGGCTCTGAGCCTGCCGCCGGGCTGGCTGCCCTCCCGCCCCAACGGCGGCTGGGCCTACCGCGACCGCATCCCCCCCGCGGCGGCCGGCCTGGGGGTGGTCGCCTTCTATGCCGGCCGCTACGGCCACTCCAGCGCGGCGGCATGGGAGCGGCGTCTGACGGCCGGCGAGATCAGCCGCAACGGGCTGCCGCTGCGGGCCGACGCGGTGCTGGCCGGCGGCGAGCGGTTGGTGTGGCAGCGCCCCCCCTGGCCGGAGCCCGCCGTCCCGGCCCACTGGGCCGTGATCCACGACGACGGCGACCTGCTGGTGATCGACAAGCCCAGCGGCCTGCCCGTGCTGCCGGCGGGCGGCTTCCTGGAGCACACCGTGCTGCGGCTGCTGGAGCGCCGCCACGGCGACGACCCCGCTGGCGTGCCGCGGCCGGTGCACCGCCTGGGGCGCTTCACCTCCGGCCTGCTGGTGTGCGCCCGCCGGCCGGCCACCCGCGCCTGGCTGAGCGCCCAGCTGCGCGAGAGCACGGGCTCGCTGGCCAGTGGCGCCAGCGGTGGCGTTGGTGGCGGGGAGGCTGGCGGCGTCGGTGGCGGGGCCCCGCCCTGCCGCAAGCTCTACCGGGCCCTGCTGGTGCCGGGCCGGCTGGCCCTGGCGGCCGGCGACAGCCTGGCGATCACCACGCCGATCGGCCGGCGCCCCCACCCGCCGCTCGGGGAGATCTGGTGCGCGGCCGAGGCCGGTGACCCGGCCGCCCTGGCGGCCCTGGCGGCCCACAGCCAGCTCACCCTGCTGGAGAGCGACGGCGAGGCCGATCTGGTCGAGGTGGCGATCGTCAGCGGGCGCCCCCACCAGATCCGCATCCACTGCGCCGCCATCGGAGTGCCGCTGCTGGGGGATCCGCTGTACGGACCGGGCGGGCGGGCCCGCCCCGGGGCCCTGCCGGGGGAGGGCGGCTACCGGCTTCAGGCCCGCTGGCTGCGGCTGCACCACCCCGAGGGATCAGTTCTGGAGCTGGAAGCCCCAGCGGCGGAAGGCCTGGGCACGACGGCGGAGCGGCCGGCGGCCCAGGCTTCCACCGAGCGGCCCAGCGGCGGCGGACCGCAGGACTGATCGGCGCCGTGCCGCAGGCCTGATCGGCGTGGTGCCGCCGGAGAGCTGGACCCGGACCTGGGTGGCCCGGCCGTGACGGCGTGGGGTTGCCCTTCAGGGCCTGTACAGGCTGTACAGAATCGGAACAATCACCCGTGGAGGCCACGGGGCCAGGCGCCGCTGCGATACCCACGCGGGACAGAGCCATGGGCGAAGCCCCGCTCCAGGCGCCCCCTCGGGGCCCGTGGAACCCCGCCGGCGGGCTGCGGCGACCGCCGCTTGCCGGTCAGGCCGGTTCGCGCTCGAAGGCGATCAGGCGGGAGAAGTAGAACGGCGCCTGGTTCAGGCTGCGGTGCACGGGGCGGAAGCCGGCGGCCGCCGCCGCCGCCACGATCCCGTCCTCCCGCAGGGTGTAGGCGCGGGTGGTCTTGCTGGGCCCGGGGAACAGCTGGCCGATCTGCTTGAGCACCGCCAGCAGCGGCGTGTAGGGGGCGAAGCTGACGATCAGCTGGCGCTCGGCCATGGCCGCCAGGTGTCGCACCATCGCTTCGGCGGCCGCCTGGGGGTAATGGATGAAGACATCCAGGCAGATCACCGTGTCGTAGCGGCCCTGGAGGCTCTCCAGATCGGAGACGCTGAAGCTCAGCCGCTCCGAGGCCAGACCGGCCTCGCTGGCCCGGCGGCTGGCCTCGGCCACCATGGCGGCGGAGAGATCGCTGGCGGCGATCGCGCCGGCCCCGAGGGCCGCCAGGGGCAGGCTGAGGCTGCCGACACCGCAGCCGGCATCACAGAAGCTGCGGCTCGCCAGGTTGCCCTGCTGCTGCAGCCAGGCCAGCACCGCATCCACGGTCTTCTGGTGGCCGAGGCGGATGTTGCGCTGGACCCGGTTCACCTCCTCGCTGTCGCTGTAGATGCGATTCCAGCGCTCGAAGCCGGTGCTCTCGAAGTAGGCCTGCACCTCGGCCTTCTCGGCCTGCGTCTCGGCCTGTACCTCAGCGGGTGCGGGGGGTTGCAGTTCCGGGGGCATGGGGCGCAGGGCCGTTCAGGTGGGCCGGATCCTAGGGAGTTGGCGCCTGGGGCACCGCCTCAGATCCCCCGGCCATCGCCGCAGATCCCCCGGCCACGGCCGCGGGGCGCCGCCAGTCCAGGCGCCCATCGGCCGCCGTGCTCCAGCGCAGGGTGTCCGCCAGGGGCCGCCCCACCAGCAGCAGCTCCAGCGGCTGTCGCTCCCCCAGCAGGCGCCGCGGCGCCAGGGTGGCGGCGGCGATCGAGGCCGCCACCAGGCCCCCCCAGCCGGCCAGCCGCCGCACCCCCTCCAGCAGTGGCAGGGTCACCCCCGCCAGGGTGCCGTCCTCCAGCCGGCAGCTGCCGTCCTCCACCAGCAGGACGCGCTCGTCCCAGCGGTGGCGGCCGTCGGCCAGTCCGTAGGGGGCCAGGGCATCACTGACGATCACCACCTGCCGGGGCGCCAGCCGCTGCAGCAGCACCGCCATGGCGGGATCGACGTGGACGCCGTCGGCGATCAGCCCCAGGGCCACCTCCCCTTGCCGCAGGGCCTCTCCGACCGGCCCCGGGGCGCGGTGGTGCAACCCGGCCATGGCATTGAAGCTGTGGGTGAGCATCCCCACCCCCTGGGTGAAGGCCCGGCGGGCCTGGGCCGCATCGGCGCCGCTGTGGCCCAGGCTCACCACCACGCCGGCGGCCCGCAGCGCCGCGATCACCGCGTCGGCCCCGTCCAGCTCCGGGGCCAGGGTCACCAGGGCGACATCGGCCTCCGGGCCGCCCGTGAAGCCGGCGATCAGCCCCTCGAGGGCGGCCCGGCTGGGGGCCTGCAGGTGCTGGGCCGGGTGGGCGCCCCGGCGTTCCGGCGCCAGGAACGGTCCCTCCAGATGGGCGCCCAGCAGACGGCAGCGCCCGGGCCGGTGCCGGCGGCGGGCCTCGGCCAGCACCGCCAGGGCCCGACGCAGGGCCTCCGGGGCGCAGGTCACCAGGGTGGGACAGATGGCGTCCACCCCGTCACTCCACAGCAGCTCCAGCAGGGCCTCCAGGCGGGGCAGGTCGCCGAAGCCCAGTTCGGGAAAGGCCAGACCCAGCCCGCCGTTGATCTGCAGGTCCACCCCCCCCGGGGACAGCCAGTCGCCGTCCCAGTCCTCGCCGGCGGCCCGGCTGCCCGGCGGCGTCGGCCGCACCCGGGCGATCCTGCCGCCGTCGTCGACACCGACCCGCCAGCGCCAGCCCGCCTCGGCCCGGGCCGGGTCATCGCCCGCCAGTCGCAGGTTGGTCAGCCAGCGCATCCGGGCAGCGGCGGGACGGGACAATGCCATCCTCGCCGCCCCCGCTCCATGGATCCCGAGTCCGCCCCGTCCGCCGACGCCCCAGCGCCCCGGGTGGCGATCGTCATGGGCAGCGATTCCGACCTGCCGACCCTGGAGCCGGCCGTGCGGATCCTGGAGCAGCTGGGGGTGGCCAGCGAGGTGCGGGTGCTCTCGGCCCACCGCACCCCGCGGGAGATGGCGGCCTTCGCCGAGGCGGCCGCATCCCGGGGCCTGCGGGTGATCATCGCCGGGGCGGGCGGCGCCGCCCACCTGCCCGGCATGGTGGCGGCCTTCTCCATGCTCCCGGTGATCGGCGTGCCCGTGCGCAGCCAGGCCCTCTCCGGGGTCGACTCCCTCCATTCGATCGTGCAGATGCCGGCGGGAATCCCCGTGGCCACGGTGGCGATCGGCGGCGGCCTCAACGCCGGCCTGCTGGCGGCGGCGATGCTGGCGATCGCCGATCCGGTGCTCGCGCTGGCCCTCGAGGCCTACCGCCGGGGCCTGCACGACCAGGTGGTGGCCAAGGATGCGCGCCTCCAGGCCCTGGGCAGCGCCGCCTACCTGGAGCAGATGGACCGGGGATGAGGACCTGGGCCCCTCTTCCCTGGCTGGTGCCGGTCCGGCAGGCCAAGCTGGTCGGCGATCGTCGATCCTCCGGGGCCAGGCCCCGCTCCCGCTGATGCTCGAGCGGCTGGTCCTGCCCCCCTGGCTGCGGTTCTCCCTGGCCCTGCCCCTGCTGGTGCTCAACCTCTGGGTGCTGCGCCAGCTGCTGGTGCCCCTGGCGCCGTTCCCGGCCCTGTTCCTGACGGCGGCCCTGCTGGCCTTCCTGCTCGACATCCCCAGCCGCTGGCTGATCCAGCGGGGGCTGCCGCGGGCCCTGGCCCTGCTGCTGGTGCTGGGACTGAGCCTCTCGGCGGTGGTGCTGGCGGCCCTGGTGCTGGTGCCGCGCCTGGTGGAGCAGCTCGGCGACCTGGTGCTCGCCCTCCCGGGCTGGCTGGCGGAGGGGGAAACCCTGCTGGGGCAGCTGCAGAGCTGGGCTACGGAGCGGGGGCTGCCCACCGATTTCGGCGGCCTGAGCAGCGATCTGATCACCCGCACCAGCAAGATCGCCTCCCAGCTGAGCCAGCAGGTGCTGGGGATCCTGGGGGCCACCGTGAGCATCACCGTCAACACGGTGATCGTGCTGGTGCTGGCGGTGTTCCTGCTGCTGGGGGGCGAAGGCATCGCCAGGGGCTTGGCGGAATGGCTTCCCTCCGGCACCCGCGCCCTGGTGCTCAGCACCCTGGATCGCACCTTCCGGGGCTACTTCGCCGGCCAGGTGGTGCTGGCCCTGATCCTCAGCGGCGCCCAGTGCCTGGTGTTCACCCTCCTGGGGATTCCCTACGGCGTGCTGTTCGCGGTGGCGATCGGCTTCACCACCCTGATCCCCTACGCCAGTGCCCTCACCATCGTGGGGGTGAGCGTGCTGCTGGCCCTCGAGGATCCGCGCACCGGCCTGGAGGTGCTGGCGGTGGCGATCAGCGTCGGCCAGGTGGTCGACCAGGTGATCCAGCCGCGGCTGATGGGGTCGATCGTGGGGCTGCAGCCGGCCTGGCTGCTGATCAGCCTGCCGATCGGCGCCCGGCTGGGGGCGCTGATGGGGCTGGGGGAACTGCTGGGCCTGCTGCTGGCGGTGCCGGTGGCCAGCTGCGCCAAGACCTTCCTCGATGCCTGGGCGCTGCGCCTGCGCGCCGAACCCCTCAGGCCTCCGCCGGAGCCGGAATGATGCCGCGGCGCTCCAGTTCCGCCATCACCTGGGCCACCGAATCCTCGAGGCCCTGCTCGCCGGTGGCCACCCGCAGCTCGGGGGCCTCCGGGGCCTCATAGGGGCTGGAGATGCCGGTGAACTCCTTGATCTCGCCGGCCCTGGCCTTGGCGTAGAGCCCCTTGGTGTCCCGCTGTTCGCAGACCGCCAGGTCGGCGGCGCAGTGGATCTCGAGGAAATCACCCGCCTCCACCAGCTCCCGGGCCCGCTGACGGTCGGCGCGGAAGGGGGAGACGAAGGCGGTGAGCACCACCACGCCGGCATCCAGGAACAGCTTGGCCACCTCACCGATGCGGCGGATGTTCTCCTCCCGGTCGGCGTCCGAGAAGCCCAGATCGCTGCACAGCCCGTGGCGGACGTTGTCGCCATCGAGCACGTAGCAGGCCAGCCCCTGCTCGAACAGGGCCGAATTCACCGCATTGGCCAGGGTGCTCTTGCCTGCCCCCGACAGGCCCGTGAACCAGAGGATGGCGCTGCGGTGGCCCCGCTGGTGGGCCCGGGCGGCCCGGGTCACGGTGGAGTGGTGCCAGACGATGTTGGTGGCCTTGGCCGGCGAGGTCATCTCGGACACGGAAACGGGGCGGTGGCTTCGGGGCGCATTCTCCCCTACCCCCCCGCCTGCTTCGGTCGGTAGCCGTCCTTCTCCAGGGCGGCCAGGGTCGCCGCCACGTGGTCCCCCTGCAGTTCGATCACCCCGTCCTTGAGGGTGCCGCCGGTGCCGGCGCTGGCCTTCAGCCGCTTGAGCAGCAGGCGCAGCTCGGCCTCGGGCGCCTCCAGCCCGGTGATGGCGGTGACCAGCTTTCCCCCCTTGCCCGCCTTGGTGCGCTGCACCCTCACCTTCTGCAGTGCCCGGGGCGTCGTGGCCGAGGCGGCCTCCGGCCGCTGCAGGCTGTCCGGCCCGCTGAACTCCCGCCAGCCCCCCTTAGGCATCGGTGGGCCCTCCCGCGATCAGCCGCCTGAAGCGGCGGCCGGTGGCGGCCACCAGCCGGGAGGGCAGCGACCTGGGGCGCATCGTCTCGGGCAGGGTGGGGGGGTCGGAGAAGTCGTAGCCATCCCCGACGCGGTGCCGGGCCAGGGCCTTGTGGCCGGCGGCGGCCGTGTAGTGGCAGACGTAGGACCGGCGGGTGAGGCTGGGATCGCGCATCGGGGTGCCGCCGTGGATCAGGGCCCCGTGCCAGATCAGCACATCGCCCCGGCGGGGCAGGTAGATGCTCGGGGTCCAGCCCTGGGCGTCGATCAGGGCCTGCAGGTACGGCCCGTAACCCGCCGCCCTGCGGGGATCGCCGTCGCGGCTGGCGAGGATGCCGCCCCCGTTCCAGTCGTAGAACTGATCGGCCTCCAGCCGATGGGAGCCCTTGTAGTACACGAGCGGTCCGGCCCGATCGCTGATGTCCTCCAGGGGGATCCAGGCGGCGGCCAGGTGGCCCAGGCGGCTGTGGTGGTGCACGTAGGAGAAGTCCTGGTGGAGGGACTGCTCGCTGCTCTTCCAGAAGGTGAGCGTCTGGATCAGCCCCGGCGCCGAACCGAAGAGTTCATCGAGGAAATGGATGATGGGATCGGCGAAGGCCAGCGAGCGGGCCGCCTCGAAGTAACGGTGCAGGTCGTTGAGCTTCAGCCCCGGGCCGGCATCGCGGAGATCGGTGATGCCGAGCAGCGACAGATTGCGCAGGACCCGGGCCTCGTAGTGCTCCGCCTTGCCGTCGATGCCGATCATCCCGTGCAGCAGCGAGGTGCGGGCCAGAGCCGGCAGGGCCTCGAGGTCGCGGTCCATCCGGTCGAGGAGCTCCGGGTCCAGCACCTGCGGAAAGATCACCACCCCATCCCGCAGGAACTCGAGCACGGGGCCCGAGTAGATCCGGCCGGCCAGTTCCGGCTGCTGTCGATACAGGCGTTCCGCCAGAGGCAGGGAGGTCAGATAGTCGGCGGGAAGCATCTGTGGCGTTCGTGGGCGACTCGGTCGGCAGCCGTTCCGGTGCGGGGTTCTCCGGTGGCGTCCGGATGGCCCCTCCGCCGCTGCCGCCCCGGGTGGCGGCTCCCTAAGGTGAATTATCTCCCCTTGCGCAGCGCCGGTGACCAGCACCGCCCCAACCCGCAGCGCCGATCCTGCCGAGCTGCAGCCGTCGGTCCGCCCGGATGGCCTGGGCCGTTTCGGCCCCTTCGGCGGGCAGTACGTCCCGGAAACGCTGATGCCCGCCCTGGCGGAACTGGAGGCGGCCGCGGCCGAGGCCTGGGCCGATCCCGCCTTCACCGCCCGGCTGGATCACCTGCTGCGCACCTACGTGGGCCGGCCCACCCCCCTGTATGAGGCCGAACGGCTCACGGCCCACTACCAGCGGCCTGAGGGTGGTCCGCGCCTGTGGCTGAAGCGTGAGGACCTTAACCACACCGGCGCCCACAAGATCAACAACGCCCTGGGCCAGGCCCTGCTGGCGCTGCGGATGGGCAAGAAGCGAATCATCGCCGAAACCGGCGCCGGCCAGCATGGTGTCGCCACGGCCACGGTCTGTGCCCGTTTCGGCCTGGAGTGCGTCATCTACATGGGCGCCGAGGACATGCGCCGCCAGGCCCTGAACGTGTTCCGGATGCGGCTGCTGGGGGCCACCGTCCAGCCCGTCACCGCCGGCACCGCCACCCTCAAGGACGCCACCAGCGAAGCCATCCGCGACTGGGTCACCAACGTGGAGAGCACCCACTACATCCTCGGCTCGGTGGCCGGCCCGCACCCCTACCCGATGCTGGTGCGGGATTTCCACGCCGTGATCGGCCAGGAGGCCCGGAGCCAGTGCCTGGAGGCCTTCGGCCGGCTGCCGGATGTGCTGATCGCCTGCGTGGGCGGCGGCTCCAACGCCATGGGGCTCTTCCATCCCTTCGTCGAGGACGCCTCCGTGCGCCTGATCGGGGTCGAGGCGGCCGGCGAGGGTGTCGCCACCGGCCGCCATGCCGCCACCATCACCGAGGGCCGGGTGGGGGTGCTGCACGGTGCCATGAGCCTGCTGCTGCAGGACGACGAGGGCCAGGTGCAGGAGGCCCACTCGATCAGCGCCGGCCTCGACTACCCAGGCGTCGGTCCGGAGCACAGCTACCTGCGCCAGATCGGCCGGGCCGAGTACGCCGCCGTCACCGATGCGCAGGCCCTGGAGGCCCTGCAGCGGGTGAGCGAACTGGAGGGCATCATCCCGGCGCTGGAGACGGCCCACGCCTTCGCCTGGCTGGAGTCCCTCTGCCCCACCCTGGCCCCCGGCACCGAAGTGGTGCTCAATCTCTCCGGCCGCGGCGACAAGGACGTCAACACGGTGGCGGAAAAGCTGGGCGACGGGCTGGCGGGGTAGGTCCTCCCTGGGGCCCTCAGAGGGGGTCGTGCTCCCAGGGGAAACGCGGCAGCTTGTTGAGCCCCTCCTGCATGTGGCGGGCCCAGACGTCCATGGTGTGCTGGATCTCGGGAGCGTCCTTCTCCAGCTTCAGGTGCCGGGTCACCTTGAAGGCATCGCGGGGCAACAGGGCGATCTCGAAGGGCGGCCCCACGGTGAGATTGGAGCGCCTTGTGACGATCTCCGACACCAGGCAGAGCCGCGCCGCATCCTCCAGGGAGAGGTCGGGGCGGCCGATGTAATCGAGGGGAGGCTTGCCGTACTTGGTTTCGCCGATCTGCAGGAAGGGCGTGTCATCGGTGGCCATGATCGCGTTCCCCTGGGGATAGATCATGTAGAGCCCGTGGGGCTGGCCCGCGATCTGGCCGCCGAGGATGAAGCTGGCCTCGCCGCTGGCACCCGCCTGGCGCAGGTTGGGATTGAACTCCTTCTGCACCATCACGTTGAGCCGCCCGATGTAGTCGGCCACCTCGAACAGGTAGCGGGCGGTGAGCATGCTCGGCCCGGCGGGGGGGTCGTCCTGGCGGGTCCACTGGGGGCTGGGGCCGGCGCCATGGTTCTCGATGTCACGGCGGATCCGGTTGAGCACCGCCTGGGTGGTGCCCAGGTTGCCGGCCGCCATGAGCACGAACAGCCGGTCAGGGGCCGGCGCCAGCACGTGCATCTTGCTGTAACTCGAGATGTAGTCCACCCCCGCGTTGGTGCGGGAGTCGGAGGCGAACACCAGGCCGCTGTGGAGCAGGAAGCCGAGGCAATAGGTCATCAGCTGAGCAGCCTCTCCAGGATCGAGGCCACCGACTGAACCGCGGCGCGGGCGGTGGCGTAGGCCATCCGCATCGGACCCACCAGGCCCACCTGGCCGCGGCCGCCGTGTCCCGTGCGGTAGGTGGCCTGCACCACCGAGCACTGGCCGAGGGCCGCGTGGGGATGCTCGGTGCCGATCCAGATCGCTTCGGTCGCGACCGGGGCCTGGGGGCCGGTGATACCCAGCAGGGCACGGGGGCCATGCTCCACCAGCTGCACCACGGGCAGCAGGCTGGAACTGTGGCGGAATTCGGGCTGGGCCAGCAGCCCGCCCAGGCCGGCGGCCACCACCGCATCGAGCTCCTCGCTGCGGATGCGGCCGTGGCTGTCGAGGGCCTGGCGCAGCAGTCCGCCGCTGCGGCGCAGCTCCGCCGGCAGCCGTTCCCAGGGGATGCGGCCGTCGCCGCCGGCCCGGAGCTGCTGATTGCTCCAGCGCTCCAGGATCGGCAGCTCCTCCTCCAGCCCGGCGCCCAGGCGCAGGTTGAGGCTGGTGCTGAAATCGGGCCCCTGGACGAGGAACACCAGCAGCCGGTCGCCGCTGGGCACGAGCCGCACCGCCTGCAGCAGGGGGCTGGGCCGCTGGGGGCGGGTGATCAGGCTGAGCAGGCCGGTGAGATCGGCCAGGCGGCGGGCCAGGTGCAGCAGCAGATCATCGAGGGCGGCCCACTGCAGGCTGATGCCGGCCAGCTCGCGCTCCAGCTGCAGGGCGGCGGCCCCCGGGGCCGGCAGCAGCTGATCGACGTAAAGGCGGTAGCCGCGCTGGCTGGGGATCCGGCCGGCGGACGTGTGGGGCTGGGTCAGCAGGCCGCGCTGCTCCAGGGCCCCCATGGCCGTCCGCACCGTGGCGGGGCTGGCCGGCAGCCCGAAACGCCGGACCAGCGTGTGGCTGCCTACGGGTTCGACGGTGTCCACGTAGTGCCGCACCGTGGCCTGGAGGACCTCCTGTTGTCGGCGCGGCAGCGTGTCCAAGGAATGGGGGGAAAAGTTGAAAAGCTAAACAGAACCTTCATCCTAGGTGCGACGGACCCGCCCTCCGCCGTGGAAGGGGGTTCAGTAACGGGGAACCCGGGGATCCACCTCCCGGCTCCAGGCGTCGATGCCCCCCTGCAGGTTCCAGACCTCGCCGTAGCCCTGCTCCTGCATCAGCCAGCAGGCGAAGTGCCAGCTGCGGACGCCGGCATGGCACAGCACCACCACCGGCTGTTGTCGGTCGAGCAGGGTCTCCAGCTCCGGGATCCATTCGCCGGAGCGGCTCAGGGGCAGATGCACCACCGGGTGGGGCAGGCGTGCCTCCTCGAGCTCCCGGTCCTCCCGCACGTCCACGATCCGGAGCGGTTCCCCCTCCGCCAGGCGCCGCTGCAGCTCCATGGCGGAGAGGCTGCGGGGGGGGGCCGGAGGGGTCGGCTCGTCCATGGCGGGCGTCGGAGGGGGGGTGGCGTCAGGATGGTCCCATCCTGCTGAGAACGCATGAAGGCCCGCCCATTCCTGGCGGTGCTGCTGGCCCTGGTGCTGGTGGTGTTCGGTCTTGGGCTCGGTGGCTGGTGGCTGGTGTGGCAGCGCAGTGCCCTGCGTCTCCAGCGGCTGCCGCTGGAGGTGCCGCGGGCGGCCCGGTTCGTGCCCCGGGACGCCCCCTTCAGCCTCCACCTGTTCACCGACGGCGAGCAGCCCCTCGACTACGCCAGGGCCGTCGCCCCGCCCCGCCAGCGACGCCAGGCGGCGGAGGCGGTCGGCCGGCTGCGCGACGGGGCCTTCGCCGCGGCCGGTCTCGACTACGGGACGGAGCTGAGCTCCTGGCTGGCGGCACCGGTGGGTCTGGCCCTGTTCGAGGCGAATGCCGGCGGCGCGGCGGGGTCGACCCGGCGGGGGGGCTGGCTGCTGGTGCTGGGCAGCCGGGACGACGGCGGCGCCCGCCGCTTTCTGCAGCGTTTCTGGCAGACCCGCAGCCTGGCGGGCATGGATCTCCAGATCAGCACCTACCGGGGCCTGGGGCTGATCAGCGGCCGGGGGGCCCCGCTGGGCCGGACGCCGATGCCCCTGGCCACGGCCCTGGTGGATGACGACCTCGTCCTGATCGCCTCGGGACGGGGGGTGCTGGAGCAGGCCCTCGACGTGTCCCAGATCGATGAGCTCAACCAGGCCGGCCAGCCCGGCTTCCAGGAGGGGCTGCGGCGGCTGGGCACCGGGGCCGCCCTGGTGCAGGCGGCCCCGGACGCCCTGGAGCGCTGGCTGGGGCTGCCGCTGCCGGCTGCCGCCGACCAGCGGCCCGGCGGTCTGCTGCTGGCCCTGCGGCCCGATGGCCGCAGCCTGCGGCTGTCGGGCCTGCTGGAGCTGCCGCCGCAGACGGCGCTGCCCCAGGTCGGTGCCGACGGCGACCTGGGGCGGGCCCTGCGGGCCGCCCTGCGCCGCCCCTCCGCCAGCCTCGCCCTGGTGCAGGACCCCGCCGCCATCGCCGCCATCCCCCTGCTGCAGCCGCTGCTCACCCGCCTGGCCGGAGGAGCCGGCGCGGCGGGGTCCCTGCCCGCCCTGGTGGTGGGGACCGACGGGGGGCCCCTGCTGGCCGCCGCCAGCGGTGAGCGCTGGCTGCTCGGCACGGCGGCCGACCGGCCGGAGGCGGCGGCCGTCGAGGCCTCCCTGGCGGCCGATGGCCTGATCGCCGCTCCCCTGGAGGTGGAGGGCCGCCCGCTGCAGGTCTGGACGCGGCTGCAGGCCGGACCCACCCGCCGCGACGGCAGGGCCGAGCAGTTGCAGGCCCCCCTGCTGGGCTGGCGCTGGCAGCGGGGCGACCAGGCCTGGTGGGGGCAGTCCCTGGGGCAGCTGGAGAGCCTCGAGGGGCCCACTGCGAAGGGCGCGGCGCGCCCCCAGGACCCGCTGGAGAACCTGGCCGCCCCCGGGGCTGCCCTGCAGTGGGCCCTCGATGGTCCGCGGGCCCGCGACCTGCTGGCCTCCTGGCAGCCGTGGCAGCGCCTTACCGCCCTGGCCGGCGGATCCCTCAGCGATCCCGTGGCGGGCCTGGCCCTGGCTCTGACCGGAGAGCCCGGGGGCCTGACCGTGGACGCGCGACTTGACTTCGGGGACGCCTGACCATGGCGTCTCTGGCCTGGGAACTGCTGCTGCTGCGCCACGGCATCGCCGAGGAGCGCAGCCCCGACCGGGTCGATGCCGAGCGGGAACTCACCGCCGCCGGTCGGGCCCGCACCCGGGCCGTGCTGGAGCGGGCCGCCGGTCTGGGGTTGCGGGCCGATCGCCTGCTCTCCAGCCCCCTGGCCCGGGCCCGGCAGACCGGGGAGATCGCCTGCGATGTCGGGCTGGCGGAGGGCCTGGAGCTGGCCCAGGCCCTGGAGCCGGGGGGTGACCCCCTGCCCCTGCTGCCGGCCTGGCTGAGCCAGGCGGAGGGGGGCCCGGGGGCGCCCCGCCGGCTGTTGCTGGTGGGCCATGAACCGGACCTGGGGCTGCTGGCGGCCCGCCTCCTGGGGGCGCCGCCCGGCGCCATCGCCCTGCGCAAGGCGGGCCTGGCCCTGCTGCGCCTGCCCCTGGTGCCGGCCGGGGCGGCCCTGGCCGGCACCGCCCGGCTGGAATGGCTGGTGCGGCCGAAGCTCTGGCTGCCCAGCCCCTGAGCCGGCAGCCGGCGCTACGGCAGACGCCCGTTCCTGCGCCTAAGTTCGTCCCATCCACAGGATTCGGCATGGCGGCGGTGAGCACCCCAGAGGCCAACGACCCTCAGGGCACCCCTCCCTCCCCATCGCCCCCGGCGCCGGCCACACCCACGTTCCGCCCCGGCCTGGAGGGGGTACCGGCCACCCAGTCGGCGGTGTGCGATATCGAAGGCCAGCGGGGCCTGCTCACCTACCGGGGCTACCCGATCGAGCAGCTGGCCAGCCACAGCAGCTTCCTCGAAACCGCCTACCTGCTGATCTGGGGGGAGCTGCCCACGATCTTCCAGCTTCGGGAGTTCGAGCAGGAGGTGCAGATGCACCGGCGGCTCAGCTTCCGCATCCGGGACATGATGAAGTGCTTCCCGGCCACGGGCCATCCGATGGATGCCCTCCAGGCCAGCGCGGCCTCCCTGGGGCTCTTCTATTCCCGCCGCGCCCTGTACGACCCCCAGTACATCGTTGATGCGGTGGTGCGGCTGATTGCCAAGATCCCCACGATGGTCGCGGCCTTCCAGCTGATCCGGAAGGGCCAGGACCCGATCCAGCCCCGGGACGACCTGGCCTACTCGGCCAACTTTCTCTACATGCTCACCGAGCGGGAGCCCGATCCCCTGGCGGCACGTATCTTCGACGCCTGCCTGATCCTGCATGCCGAGCACAGCCTCAACGCCAGCACCTTCAGCGCCCGCGTCACGGCGAGCACCCTCACCGACCCCTACGCGGTGGTGGCCTCGGCGGTGGGCACCCTGGCCGGCCCCCTGCACGGCGGTGCCAATGAGGATGTGCTCGACATGCTCGACCAGATCGGCAGCATCGACCAGGTGGAACCCTGGCTCGATCGGGCCATCGCCCAGAAGCAGAAGATCATGGGCTTCGGCCACCGCGAGTACCGGGTCAAGGATCCCCGGGCCGTGATCCTGCAGGGCCTAGCCGAGGAGCTCTTCCAGCGCTTCGGCCACGACGCCATGTACGACGTCGCCCTCAAGCTGGAGGAGGTGGCGGGCCGGCGGCTGGGGCCGAAGGGCATCTACCCGAACGTCGACTTCTACTCCGGTCTCGTCTACCGGAAGCTGGGTATTCCCCGCGACCTGTTCACCCCCATCTTCGCCATCGCCCGTACGGCAGGATGGCTGGCCCACTGGAAGGAACAACTGGGTGCCAACCGCATCTACCGTCCCTCGCAGATCTACACCGGCCCCGCGGAGCGGGGCTGGCTCCCCCTGGAAAGCCGTCCGGTTCCTGGCTGAGTCACTGGCTGACCCGTTCCCCCCTAGGTTCCCCTCCAACGGAGTTCTCTGATGCTGTCCACTGGCCTGATGGGTGCCGCCATCGCTCCCCCCGGTCTCGATCTCCAGTCGAGCTTCCTTGACCTCGCCCAGGCCATGGGTCTCACCCCCGCGGCGGCCCGCCTGCTGTGGCTGCCCCTGCCGATGGTGCTGGTGCTGGTGGGGGCGGTCGTCGGGGTGCTGGTGAGCGTCTGGCTCGAGCGCAAGATCTCGGCGGCGGTGCAGCAGCGCATCGGCCCGGAGTACGCCGGCGCCCTGGGGGTGCTTCAGCCCCTGGCCGACGGCCTCAAGCTGGTGTTCAAGGAGGACATCATCCCGGCCCGGGCCGATGCCCTGCTGTTCAGCCTCGGCCCCGTGCTGGTGGTGGTGCCCGTGATCCTCTCCTGGCTGGTGGTGCCCTTCGGCCAGAACCTGCTGATCAGCAACGTGGGGGTGGGCATCTTCCTGTGGATCGCCCTGAGCAGCATCCAGCCCATCGGCCTGCTGATGAGCGGCTATTCCAGCAACAACAAGTATTCGCTCCTGGGCGGGCTGCGGGCCGCCGCCCAGTCGATCAGCTACGAGATCCCCCTGGCTCTGGCGGTGCTGGCGGTGGTGATGATGAGCAATTCCCTCAGCACCGTCGACATCGTCGCCCAGCAGACCGGGGCCGGCATCTTCAGCTGGAACATCTGGCGCCAGCCCGTCGGCTTCGTGATCTTCTGGATCTGTGCCCTGGCGGAGTGCGAGCGCCTGCCCTTCGACCTGCCGGAGGCCGAGGAGGAGCTGGTGGCCGGCTACCAGACCGAGTACTCCGGCATGAAGTTCGCCCTCTTCTACCTGGGCAGCTACATCAACCTGGTGCTCTCGGCCCTGCTGGTGTCGGTGCTTTATCTGGGCGGCTGGAGCTTTCCTGTGCCGGTCGAGTGGATCACCGGCTGGCTCGGTGTCTCCCCCGACGCCCCCCTGGTCCAGGTGATCACCGGTTCGATCGGCATCGTCAGCACGATCCTCAAGGCCTACCTGCTGGTGTTCTTCGCGATCCTTCTCCGCTGGACCACCCCACGGGTGCGGATCGACCAGCTGCTCGACCTGGGCTGGAAGTTCCTGCTGCCCATCGCCCTGGTCAACCTTCTGGTCACCGCCGGTCTCAAGCTGGCCTTCCCGGTCGCCTTCGGCGGCTGAACCCGTTCCCCGGATACCAACACAGCGGCCCCCACCGGGCCATCATGGTCCCCATCCCGTAACCCCCACGCCCCTGCCATGTTCGGGTTTCTCAAGCAAGTCGGTGACTACACCCGGGAGGCGGTGAGCGCGGCCCAGACGATGACCCAGGGGCTGGCGGTCACCTTCGATCACCTGCGCCGGCGGCCGATCACGGTCCAGTATCCGTACGAGAAGCTGATCCCCTCCGAGCGCTACCGGGGCCGCATCCACTACGAGCTCGACAAGTGCATCTCCTGCGAGGTGTGCGTGCGGGTCTGTCCCATCAACCTGCCCGTGGTGGACTGGGTGATGAACAAGGCCACCAAGAAGAAGGAACTGCGCAACTACTCGATCGATTTCGGGGTGTGCATCTTCTGCGGCAACTGCGTGGAGTACTGCCCGACCAACTGCCTCTCCATGACCGAGGAGTACGAGCTGGCGGCCTTCGACCGCCACAGCCTCAACTACGACAACGTCGCCCTCGGCCGCCTGCCCACCAGCGTCACCTCCGACCCGGCCGTGTTCGCCCTGCGGGAACTGGCCTACCTTCCCAAGGGCGCCATGGATCCCCATGGGGTGCCCGCCACCGAGCCGCGGGCCGGCCAGCTGCCGTCCCAGGTGCTGGAATCGCTCCAGCCGGTCCCCAGCGGTGGGCCGTCCGCCGCCGCCCCCTCCGACAGCACCGCAGAGTCCTGATGTCGATCGCTTCCACCACCCAGCAGATCTGTTTCCTGGTGCTCTCGGCCACCACCGTGATCGGTGCCCTGGGTGTCGTCCTGCTGCCCAACATCGTCTATTCCGCCTTCCTGCTGGGTGGCGTCTTCCTTTCGGTGTCCGGGCTCTACCTGCTGCTCAACGCCAGCTTCGTCGCCGCCGCCCAGATCCTGGTCTATGTCGGGGCGGTCAATGTGCTGATTCTGTTCGCGATCATGCTCGTGAACAAGAAGGAAACCCTCGCTGCGATTCCCGGCCTGCTGGTCCGCCGTCTCCTGTCCGGGGCCGTCTGCGCCGGACTGTTCGCCCTGCTGCTGCGGGTGGCGTTCACCACCCCGTGGGCCCTGCCGGGCCCCACGCCGGTGGGCGAGGAGGCCACCATCCGGATCGGTGAGCACCTGTTCACCGACTACCTGCTGCCCTTCGAACTGGCTTCGGTGCTGCTGCTGATGGCGATGATCGGGGCGATCGTGCTGGCCCGCCGCGACGTCTTCAGCACCGATGTGATCACCGGTGAGCCGGCCGATCAGGGTCTGATCGAGAAGGATCGCACCCCGCTGCTGATCGAGACGTCCGCCAACGCCCCCACCCTGCTCACCAAGCCATGATCTTCGACGCCGCCTCCCCGATCCCCCTCGAGGGCTTTCTCGCCGTCGCCGCCATGCTGTTCTGCGTGGGTGTCTGGGGGCTGATCAACAGTCGCAATGCCGTGCGGGTGCTGATGAGCATCGAGCTGATGCTCAACGCCGTCAACATCAACCTGATGGCCTTCTCCAACTACCTCGATGGTCAGCTGATCCGCGGCCAGGTGTTCGCGATCTTCGTGATCACCGTGGCGGCCGCCGAGGCCGCCGTCGGTCTGGCGATTCTGCTGTCGCTCTATCGCAACCGCGAAACCGTCGACATGGAGCGCTTCAACCTGCTGCGCTGGTAGCGGTGCCAGCGTCCGCGGAGTGCGCCCATGCGGCTTGAGAGGGTCTGGCTGATCCTGCGCAAGGGCAGCCAGGCGGCCCAGCGCCAGGCCCGCCGCTGCGCCCAGGACCTGCGCTCCCAGGGGACCCTCGTCACCACCGCCGTCAGCGGGCTGGGTCTGAACCCCTTCCCCGGACTCCTGGCCACCGAGGCTGAGCTGCCCGATCTGGCCGTCGTCCTCGGCGGTGACGGCACCGTGCTGGCCGCGGCCCGTCACCTGGCCAGCTACGGGGTGCCGGTGCTCAGCTTCAACGTCGGCGGCCACCTGGGCTTCCTCACCCATGAGCGGCGCCTGCTCCGGCTGCAGGGCGATGGGCATGGGGAGCCCGGCGGCCATGATCCGGACGACACCCTCTGGCAGCGGCTGCGGGACGATCGCTTCGCCATCGAACGGCGCATGATGCTGGAGGCCCGGGTCGACCGGGGCGATGGCGTGCCCCAGGAGGGGGACGGTGCCTCCGACGACGACCTCAGCGGGGTCGGCGATGGCCCCCACACGGCCCTCAACGACTTCTACTTCCGTCCCGCCCTCGACGAGCTCTCCCCCACCTGCATGCTCGAGCTCGAGATCGATGGGGAGGTGGTGGATCAGTACCGGGGCGATGGCCTGATCATCGCCACCCCCACCGGCTCCACGGGCTATGCCATGGCGGCCGGCGGTCCGATCCTCCACCCGGGGATCGAAGCGATCGTGGTCACGCCGATCTGCCCGATGAGTCTCTCCAGCCGGGCGGTGGTGGTGCCGCCCGGCTCCAGGCTGTCGGTGTGGCCCCTGGGGGAAACCAGCCGCCGGGTGAAGCTCTGGAAGGACGGAGCCCATGCCACCGTGCTGGAACCCGGGGATCGCTGCGTCCTGCAGCGGGGCCGCCATCCGGTGCTGATGCTCCAGCTCGAGCAGAGCCCCTCGTACTACAGCACCCTCACCCACAAGCTCCACTGGGCCGGCAGCCTCACCGCCGTCGAGCCGTCCCGCAACTGATCCGCGCCCATCCACGCCCCGACGCCCCCCTGACCATGGCCCTGGAAATCGAGCGCCGTTTCCTCGTCCATGGCGAGCAGTGGCGCCCCCATGTGCGGGAAGAGCGCCTGATCCGCCAGGGGTATCTGGCCAGCGGTAGCGAGGGCCTCACCCTGCGGGTGCGGCTGGCCCGCCCCCCCGCCGGGCCCGTGGCGGCCTTCCTCACCCTCAAGCTGCCGGTCCCCGGCGAGTCCGTGACGCGGGAGGAGTACGAGTACGCGATTCCGGCCGCCGACGCCGAGGCCCTGCTGGAGCGCTGCGACCATCGGCTCGGCAAGACCCGCTTCGCGCTGGATCTGCCCGGGGGCGACTGGGTCCTGGATGTGTTCGAGGGCGCCAATGGGCCCCTGGTGGTGGCGGAGGTGGAACTGGAGCGCCCCGACCAGCCGGTGGCCGTTCCCCCCTGGTGCGCCAGGGAGATCACCGGCCGCGGCGAGCTCAGCAATGCCGCCCTGGCCCGCTGTCCCCTGGCGATGTGGCCCGAGGCCGACCGTCGGGCCCTGCTGGCCCAGCTCGATTGAGCCGGAGTCCCTGGGCCGGCACCGGGACGCCGTCGACGCTCAGCCCTTGCCGTTCCCGTCCTCGGTGGGCAGGGCGCAGCAGTTGAAGCCGTCACGGCAGATCTTGCCGTGGTCCATGGCCCAGTTCAGCAGGGCCACCCGGTTCTTGGCGCCGGTCTTGGTGAAGATGTTGCTGACGTGGTTGTCAACCGTGCGCTTGCTGATGGTGAGCTGGCCGGCGATCTCCAGGTTGGTCAGTCCGGTGGCCACCAGCTCGATGATCTCGAGCTCCCGCTCTGACAACTCGCTGCGTGGGTGGATCATGGGCCGCTCCAGGGACGGGGATGGGGACAGGGAGCTGGCAGCCGCCATGGACCTGCGCTCAGCCATCGGCTCCTCGGCGAGGGCTGGTTCACTCTAGGCAGCGGCTGCTCCATGATGCCCCTGTCTTGGAGATGGCCGTTGCAGCTTCGACAGGCCCTGGCGGATGGTCGGTTCGCCGTGACGGCGGAGGTGACGCCGCCCCGGGGAGGCGATCCCGGTCGCACCCTCGAGGCGGCGATGGCGCTGCGGGGTCTGGTGCATGCGGTCAACGTCACCGATGGCAGCCGGGCCGTGATGCGGATGAGCAGCCTCGCCGTGTGCCGTCTGCTGCTGGAGGCCGGCATCGAGCCGGTGCTGCAGATGACCTGCCGCGACCGCAACCGCATCGCCCTGCAGGCCGATCTGCTCGGGGCCCATGCCCTCGGCATCCGCAACCTGCTCTGTCTCACCGGTGACCCGGTGAGGGCCGGCGATCAGCCCGGGGTCCGGGCGGTGAACGAGCTGGAGGCGGTGCGGCTGCTGCAGCTGGTGCGGGGCCTCAACGCCGGCGAGGATCCCGTCAAGGGGGAGTTGCCGGACGGGGCCACGGCCCTCTTCCCCGGCGCCGCCGCTGATCCCCAGTCGCCCAGCTGGAGCGGTCTGCTCTCCCGGGTGCGGCGCAAGCAGGAGGCGGGGGCCCGCTTCCTCCAGACCCAGATGGTGATGGATGCGGAGGCCCTGCGCCGCTTCGTGGGGGAGATCACCGGCCCCCTCGGACTGCCGGTGCTGGCCGGCGTGTTTCTGCTCAAGTCGGCCCGCAATGCCCAGTTCATCAATCGGGTCGTGCCGGGGGCCTGCATCCCCCAGGCCCTGATCGACCGGCTCGCCGGGGCGGCCGATCCGGCAGGGGAGGGGGTGGCGATCGCCGCCGAACAGGTGGCCACCTACCGCTCCATCGCCCAGGGGGTGCACCTGATGGCCATCAAGGCCGAACACCGCATTCCCCAGATCCTGCGGCTGGCGGGACTAGGGGGCGCCGCTGGCGGCGAGGTCGGTGCCCAGGAGCTCGGCCATGGCCTTCTGCTGCGGTGAGGGCGTGCCCACGTCCTGACGGCGGGAATCGGTGATCAGCCAGTCGAGGGCGGCCTCCTGGAGATCGAAGTGGTCGCCGTTGCGATCAACGCAGTAACGGCCGTAGACCAGCTTCTCGACGAGCTGCACCCCGGGGCCGATCCGGGAGTAGTCGAAGATGATCGAGTTGTCGATCGTGGCCCCTTCACAGATGTGGCAGCTCGGTCCGATCATGGCCGGCCCGATGATCGTGACGCCGTTCTCGATGCGGGTCATGCCGCCCACGAAGATCGGCCCCTCGACATGGATCTGGTCCCAGTCGGCCGCCACGTTGAGGCCGGCGTAGATCCCGGGGCGCACCTCCTTGCCGGGAATCTGCACCTGGCGCACGTCCCCCTGCAGGACGCTGCGGATCGCCTGCCAGTAATCCGGCACCTTGCCGATGTCGACCCACTCGAACTCCATGGGCAGGGCGTAGAAGGGGGCCCCGGACTCCACCAGCCTGGGGAACAGATCGGCGGCGATGTCGAAGGCTTCGCCGCTGGGGATGAAGTCGAGGACCTCCGGCTCGAAGATGTAGATGCCGGTGTTGATCATGTCGCTGGCGGCTTCTTCCACCGACGGCTTCTCCTGGAAGGACAGCACCCGCCCGGCTTCATCGGTCACCACCACCCCGTAACTGCTCACCTGGTCGCGGGGGACGCGCTTGGTGATCAGGCTGGCCATGGCCCCCTTCTCCCGATGGCGGCGCACGGCTTCAGAGAGATCGAGATCGATCAGGGCATCGCCGCAGAGCACCACGAAGGTGTCGTCGAAGAAGGCCTGGAAATCCTGGATCTTCTTCAGGCCGCCGGCCGAGCCCATGGCTTCGCCGATCAGCTCCCCGTCCTTGATGCGCCCCTCGAAGCTGTAGGCGATCTGGACACCGAAACGCTGGCCGTCGCGGAAATAGTTTTCGATCTCCTCCGAAAGGTGGGAGACATTGACCATGATTTCGTTGAAGCCGTGCTCCCGGAGCAACTCGAGCAGAAACTCCATCACGGGTTTCTGGAGGATCGGGATCATCGGCTTGGGCGTTGTGTGCGTGATCGGACGCACCCGTGTTCCCTTGCCTGCCGCCAGGATCATCGCCTTCATCGGCGTCGTTTCAGGTCGGAGGTGAAAACCCAGCCTAAGGAGAAACCTCAGGCAGCCACTGCTTCCCGAGCCGGCCCCCTATCTGACCCCTGGCCAGGGAGCCGCGGCAGGCTCACCGCCTCCCCCCGCTCCTCACGGCGCCGCCGCAGGCTGAGGGGGCCGTAGAGGCCGCCGTCCTGGGCCAGTTCCACCTTGCCCTGGGAGGAGAGGAACAGCAGGGCCCAGAACACCCCCACCCGATCGCTGTCGAGATCGGCGTCCTCCGGCGAGCCGGCGCGGGGGCAGGCCAGGGCCTCCGCCCAGGCACCCACCAGGGCATCGAAGGCCACCCACTCGAGGGTCTCGGCGGTGGGTTCCCACTCCAGCAGGAAGCGGCTGAGGGCGGCGGTGGTCTCCGGCAGTTTCTCCCGGTGGGCCAGGGAGGCCACCTGGGCGATCGCCGCCCGCTCGCTGTAACGGCGGGCGCGGGGCCTGTGGCGCCCTTCCCCTCCCTCCTGCTCGAGCCGCTCGGCGATGTCCTCGAGCTGGCGGATCAGTTCCCCCAGGGTGACCGGGCGCTGCAGGGGGGGCGGCGCCACCGGCCGGCGCAGCAGGTGCCGTTCGGGCCGCCGCGGCAGGACCACGGCGGAGGGGTCCCAGCCATCGTCGTCCTCGGGGGCGAAGGAATCCTCCAGCAGCGGTTCGGGCGGGAAGGTGGCCGATTCCAGCAGTTCCGCCTTGAGCCCCACCAGCACCGAGGCGGCCAGGAAGGCCTCGCTGGACTCGGCCAGGTCCCGTTCGTAGCTGCCCCCGCCGGGGGCCAGGCGCCTGGGCAGCTCGATGCGCTGGCGCAGCTGGTCGAGGAAGCCGTCGACGACGGCGATCACATCCACGTCCCAGGGGTCGATGTCGCCTCGTTCGGCCGCGTCCTGGAGCAACCGGATGGCGAGTCTGGCGCCCGCTTCTGCCACGCGCGATGTCCTGCTCGGAGGGTGCCGTCCCTGGGCAAGCTACCGGCTGTGGCCCGTCGGCACCAGTCGCGGTGATGACCGAAGCGACCCCCAGGCTTCAGTCGACCGCCAGGGACATTCCCTCCTCCCCCCCGGCCGAGGACGGCGCCGAACTCTCCCCGGCGGCCGGCAGCAGCCCCAGCTGGGCGTCCACGGTGGCCCGGTAGCGGCGCAGATCGTTTTCCAGTTCGCTGATGCGCACCTGCTGGGCCTCCACTTCGCCGGCGGTCTGCAGGGTTTCCACCTTCCGCACGACGCCGCTCCAGACGGCGTAGATCCAGGCGGCGGTGGCACCGAGACCGCCCACCACCAGCAGCAGGGCCGCCAGCGGCAGGGTGGTGCTCACCCCCGGCAGGAAATGCACCGTGGTGGCCGTGGTGTTCTCCAGGGTGAACATCACCGTGGCCAAGCCGAAGCTGAAGATCAGAAGGAAGTTGATCTGCCGCATGGAGACCCTCGCTGTGCGATGGAGGAGCGTAGGCATCCTCCCCGGAGGATGGCGCCATGGCCCCGGGCCTGCGCAGGGTTTCGTAACCGGCCCCGGAGCGGACCCCCGCCGTGGCGGGAACGGGCCTCAGCCGAGGGCCGGGGCGTGCAGCAGGGCCGGTGGGAGGCTGCCGAAGGCGCCGGTGGCCATCACCGCCGGGACCGGGGCGCGGCCCACCTTCACCAGGGCCACCGACTCCCGCTCCACCAGGGCCTCGATGGCGGCCCGGTAGCTGTCGGTGACCAGGCGCGGGTAGAGGCCGATGCCGATGATCGGCACCAGCAGGCAGGAGATCACGTAGATCTCCCGGGGCTCGGCGTCGACCAGGTGGGTGTGGGAGGCGAGCTCGGGGTTCTCCTTGCCGAAGAAGATCTCCCGCAGCATCGACAGCAGGTAGATAGGGGTGAGGATCACGCCGATGGCCGCCAGCACGGCGATGACGATGCGGAAGCTGAGGCTGTAGGCCTCGCTGGTGGCGAAGCCCACGAACACCATCAGCTCGGAGACGAAGCCGCTCATGCCCGGCAGGGCCAGGGAGGCCAGGGAGCAGACGGTCCAGAGGGCGAACATCTTGCGCATCTTCTGGCCCACGCCGCCCATCTCGTCGAGCTGGAGGGTGTGGGTGCGGTCGTAGGTGGCCCCCACCAGGAAGAACAGGCTGGCGCCGATCAGGCCATGGCTGATCATCTGCAGCATCGCGCCGCTGGTGCCCAGGGCGCTGAAGCTGCCGATGCCGATCAGCACGAAGCCCATGTGGCTGATCGAGCTGTAGGCGATCTTGCGCTTGAGGTTGCGCTGGGCGAAGGAGGTGAGGGCGGCGTAGATGATGTTCACCACCCCCAGGATCACCAGGAGGGGTGCGAACTGGACGTGGGCCTCCGGCAGGAGCTGCACGTTGAAGCGCAGCAGCGCGTAGCCCCCCATCTTGAGCAGGATGCCCGCCAGCAGCATGTGCACCGGCGCGGTGGCCTCACCGTGGGCATCGGGCAGCCAGGTATGCAGGGGCACCACCGGCAGCTTGACGCCGAAGGCGATCAGCAGGGCCGCGTAGCAGAGCACCTGGAAGCCGGTGCCGAACTCCTTGGCCGCCAGCACCGTGTACTCGAAGCTGGGGGCCCCGCCGCCGTAGAAGGCCATCGCCAGGCCGGCCAGGAGGATGAACAGGGAGCTGCCGGCGGTGTAGAGGATGAACTTGGTGGCGGCGTACTGGCGCTTCTTGCCGCCCCAGATGGCCAGCAGCAGGTACACCGGCAGCAGCTCCAGCTCCCAGGCCAGGAAGAAGAGCAGCATGTCCTGCACGGCGAAGACGGCGATCTGGCCGCCGTCCATGGCCAGGAGCAGGAAGTAGAAGAGCCTGGGCTTGAAGGTCACCGGCCAGGCCGCCAGGCAGGCCAGGGAGGTGATGAAGCTGGTGAGCAGGATCAGCGGCATCGAGAGGCCGTCGGCCCCCACCGACCAGGCCAGACCCAGATCGGGCAGCCACTGCACCCGCTCCACCAGCTGCAGGCCGGGATCAGCGGGGTCGTAGCCGCGCAGGTAGGCCCCCACGGTGACCAGGAAGGTGGTGAGGGCGACGCCGAGGGCGTACCAGCGGACCTGCCTGCCGTCGCCCTTGTCGGGCACGAAGGGGATCAGAAGCGCGGCACCGATCGGGAACAGAATCGCGGTGCTCAGCCAGGGAAAGGGCACAGAACGGTGCTGTCCATCTGGCCGGAGTGTAGAAATCCAGGCCTCCTACCCACCCTGCGGATGGGCGTTGTCACACACAGAAGGGCTCAGCCGAAGGCCCCGAACAGCAGCACCAGGCCGATGACGCCCCCGAAGACGATCAGGGCATAGAACTGGACCCGGCCGGTCTCGAAGTATTTGAGGCCCTCGCCGCTGCCCAGGGTGAGCAGGCCGGTGAGGTTCACCACCCCGTCCACCACCTTGGAGTCGACGTCGAGCACCTGGCGGGCCAGCCGGCGGCTGCCCTGGACGAACAGCTTGTCGTTGATGGCATCGAGGTACCACTTGTTGGCCAGGAACCGGTTGATGGCCGGGAAGCGCCCCGCCACGGCGGTGCCGAGATCGATGCGGTGCAGGGCGTAGGCGAGCACCGCCAGGCCGATGCCGAGGCTGGAGATGGCCACTGAGGCGCCTGCCAGGGGCAGGAACTCACCCCAGCGGAAATGCTCGGCGGCCTCCATGGCCTCGGCGGGATCGACGAGCAGGCCGAAGCGGCTGTTCCAGGGGGTGCCCAGCAGGCCGATCAGCACCGAGGGGACCGCCAGCACCACCAGGGGAGCCGCCATCTGCCAGCCCGACTCGTGGGGATGGCTGGCGTGGTCGTGGTGGCCCTCCTCGGCGGATCCGCCGGCAGGCTGGCCCGCGGCGCTGAGCAGCTGGGCGCGGATGCCGGCGTCCTGGCCGCGGAAGGAGCCCTCGAAGGTGAGGAAATAGAGGCGGAACATGTAGAAGGCGGTCATCCCGGCGGTCAGGAAGCCCATGGCCCAGAGCAGCGGGAAACTGTTGAAGGCCTGGCCGAGGATCTCGTCCTTGCTCCAGAAACCCGCCAGGGGGGGGATGCCGCTGATCGCAATGCAGCCGATCAGGAAGGTGGCCGTGGTGATCGGCATGTACTGGCGCAGGCCTCCCATCAGGCGCATGTCCTGGGCCAGCACCGGTTCATGGCCCACCACCTCCTCCATGGCGTGGATCACCGAGCCGGAGCCCAGGAACAGCATCGCCTTGAAGAAGGCGTGGGTGACCAGGTGGAACATGCCGGCCACCGGGGCGCCGCAGCCCATGGCCAGCATCATGTAGCCGAGCTGGGAGACGGTGCTGTAGGCCAGCCCCTTCTTCAGATCCATCTGGGTGAGGGCAATGGTGGCCCCCAGAAACAGGGTGATGGTGCCGATCACGGCGATCACCAGCTGCACCTGCGGAAAGGGCTCGTAGACCGGCTGGAGACGGGCCACCAGGAAGACGCCGGCCGCCACCATCGTGGCGGCGTGGATCAGGGCCGAGATGGGGGTGGGGCCCTCCATGGCGTCGGGCAGCCACACGTGCAGGGGGAACTGGGCCGACTTGGCCATCGGGCCCATGAACACCAGCAGGCAGAGCAGCACCGCCACTCCGGTGGGCAGGCCACCGCCGGCCACGGCCGCCGAGAGCCGCTCACCGATCTCCTCGAAGCCGAAGCTGCCGGTGGCCCAGAACAGGCCGAGGATTCCCAGCAGCAGGCCGAAGTCGCCGACCCGGTTGACCACGAAGGCCTTCTGGGCGGCATTGGCGGCGGCGTCGCGGTCGTACCAGAAGCCCACCAGCAGGTAGGAGCACATGCCCACCAGCTCCCAGAACACGTAGATCTCGAGCAGGTTGGGACTGATCACCAGCCCCAGCATCGAGCTGCTGAACAGGGCCAGGTAGGTGAAGAAGCGGACATAGCCCTTGTCGTGGGCCATGTAGCCGTCGGAATAGACCATCACCAGCAGGGCGATGGTGGTCACCAGCGACAGCATCACCGCACCGAGGGCGTCGACGCGGAAGCCCATCTGCAGGTGGAAGGTGCCGGCGCCGGCCCAGTCGAACAGGACCTCGGTGGCCCCGGCTCCAGCCAGCTGTTCGGCCAGGATCGCGAAGCTCAGCACCGCGGCCATGCCGACGGTGGTGATCAGCAGCAGCGCCACCGGCTTGCGCAGGCGGTTGACGGTGCGGTTGAAGGTGATCAGCCCCAGGCCGGTGAGGCAGGCCCCCAGCAGGGGCAGCACCGGGATCAGCCAGGCAAGTTCGGAAGCGGCGGGCATCCTGGAGGCTCTGTTGGCGCGAGTTTAGGCAGGCCCGTCGGCCTGGCCCCGGCTCTGTGGGGGCCTGCCCATCGACCCCCGCCGGCCGCTGGCGGCCTCAGCCCAGCCAGTGGGCGAGGCCCGTGCGCGAGAAGGTGGTGGCGCCGAGGCCGATCCAGCGGTGGGCCCACCAGAGGACGCCGATGGCGATGGCGATGCCCAGCTGGGAGGGCCGCAGGAATTCCGCCAACACCAGCGTCTGGCGGCCGTCCAGCACGGCGGCGAAGGGCAGCACCGAGGTGGAGGCCCGCAGCTCCTCGAAGGCGGCCCCGAAGCGGTTGCGCAGGCGCCGGTCCCCGTTCCAGACGGCGAACAGGTGGTGGCCGATCAGCCCCACGCAGGCCACCAGGGTGAAGCTGGTGCCGATCCAGAGCAGGTGGGTGGCACACCAGAGCACCTGGCCCACGGCCTGGGGATGGCGACTCACCCGGATGATCCCCGTGGCGTAGAGCCGCACCTGGGGCTTGAGCACGGCCGGGATCTCCAGCAGGTTGTAGGTGGCCGGATAGAGAAACAGGAAGCTGATGGCCGTGCCGGTCCAGACCACCGGCACCACCCAGGGCTGGTCCTGCAGGTTCCAGAGCCGGACCCCGTCGTAGCGGTGGGCGAGGAAGTAGCCGACCACCACCACCGCCGAGGGGATGCTGAGGCCGGCGAACAGCAGGCGCCAGAGCCGGGCCCCGATCCGCTCCTCCCCCCAGGCCCGCAGGGAGGCCCCGCCGCTGTGGATCAGGGCGAAGACCACCAGCAGGGCCAGCATGACCACGCTGCTGTGCTGCGGACCCGCCGGAACCAGGGGGAGCGAGGGCATGGTGAGCGGCGGCCGGTGGCGGATGTGACAGGGCGATTCTTGCCACCGGGAGAGCCCCCTAGAGTTCCGCACGGCCTGCCGGCTCCGGCGAACGGTCCCCCCGCGGCCTCCCCGACCCATGGCAGATCTGCCTTTCACCCTCGACCAGCTGCGCATCCTGCGCGCCATCGCCAGTGAGGGCAGCTTCAAGAAGGCGGCCGACAGCCTCTATGTCACCCAGCCGGCGGTGAGCCTCCAGATCCAGAACCTGGAGAAGCAGCTCGACGTCTCCCTGTTCGACCGCGGCGGCCGCAAGGCCCAGCTCACCGAAGCCGGCCACCTGCTGCTCAGCTATTGCGACCGGATCCTGAGCCAGTGCCAGGAGGCCTGCCGGGCCCTCGACGATCTCCACAACCTGCGCGGCGGCTCCCTGGTGGTGGGGGCGAGCCAGACGACGGGCACCTATCTGATGCCCCGGATGATCGGCCTGTTCCGCCAGAAGTACCCGGACGTGGCGGTGCAGCTCCAGGTGCACAGCACCCGCCGCACCGGCTGGAGCGTGGCCAACGGCCAGATCGACCTGGCGATCATCGGTGGCGAACTGCCGGCGGATCTCAACGACCTGCTGCAGGTGGTGCCCTACGCCAACGACGAACTGGCCCTGGTGCTGCCCCCCAAGCACCCCCTCTCCCGCCTGCCCGAGCTCACCAAGGACGACCTCTACCGCCTCGGCTTCGTCTGCCTCGATGCCCAGTCCACCACCCGCAAGATGGTGGACCAGCTGCTCAGCCGCTCCAAACTCGACGTGCAGAGGCTCAAGATCGAGATGGAGCTGAACTCCTTCGAGGCCATCAAGAACGCCGTCCAGGCGGGGCTGGGGGCGGCGTTCCTGCCGGTGGTGTCGATCGAGCGGGAGCTGGCCGCCGGCACCCTGCACCGCCCCCAGGTGGCCGACCTGATGGTGCGGCGCCAGCTGAAACTCATCACCCACCCGGCCCGCTACTGCTCGCGGGCCGCCGACGCCTTCCGCCGCGAGGTGCTGCCGGTGTTCGCCAGCCCGGACAGCCCCCTGCGTCAGGTGCAGACCACGCCGGGGCTGGCCGAGCGGAACGGCGTCAGAACTGATCGGCCTCCGGTGTGATGCCGACGGCGTCGTCGGCGGCGCCGGCCACGCCCCGGGTCTGGAACTTGTTGCCGGAGATGTCGGTCTGGTAGACGCAGCGCACGATCGGCTTGTCGCGCACCGAGCCGATGTAGGCGAAGGTGTTCATGCGCTGCTTGCACTGGCGCATCTGCTCGGCCGTCACCGCCCCCTCCTTCTGCAGCACCGACCAGTTCTCCCGGCGGATGACGCAGCCGGGCTGGAGCGTGGGCTGGGTCACGAAGCTGCTGCTCGGGTTCATCGTGGTGTACAGCTCGATGTCCATCACGAAGGCGCTGGCGCCCCACTGCTTGCAGAACTCGGGGTCGGGCACCGCCATGTCGAGCTGCTGGGCGCTGGCGATGTTGCCCTGGTTCCCCTGGGTGGTGCTGGTCACGGCGCTGCCGATGCCGATGCCCACCACCAGCACGCCCGCCAGCACCGCCACCGTGGCCACGTTCAGCTGGATGTTGGGACCGCCGCCGGAGGGGCCACCGCCGTTGCCGGCGGGGGGCCGGCCACCGCCGCCGTTGCTGCCGCGGCGGCCCGGGGTGCCGTAGCGGGGATCCTCCCGGCCGCCATAGCCGGTGGCGAAGCGATCGCTCCGGTCGTCGTAGCGGTCGGAGCGGCGGTCGGTGCGCGGGTCGTAGCGGTCGGGTCGGGGCGCGTAGCCGCCCGGTTCGGGCCGGCCGGCGCTGCTGCGGGAGCGGGTCACAGGGTTTCGGGGCTGCGGGGCAGGCCCATCGAGTAATTGAGCACCCGGGCCTCAGGGTTGTAGCTCACGTCACCGGCCTGGAGCATCTGACGCACCAGACCCTCCAGCTCGGAGCCGATGCGGCGCAGGCTGTAGTCGCTCAGTTCCTGGCCGGCCTGGGCCGCCACCAGCTCCCGGAAGCGGGCGCGCACCTTCTCAAGGGCCGCCTCGTCCCAGAGGAACTCGTTGTCGGGATCGATGTCGAGGGTCAGCTGGTCCGGGTCCGGGATGAGGTCGTCGTTCTCGACGCGCGCCGTGAACAGCCGGATGTGGCGGGTGGTGGACTTGAGCAGCGTCTCGACCATGGGCTCGGCCTCGGGGGCAGGGATCGGGAGAAGGGGGTGGCACCCGTTGAGTGCTGCCCTGACTTTAGGTAGGTCGGCGGCCGTTTCCGTCGGCGCCTCCCCCCGGCGCCGGTCACCCCTGCCCGGGGAGGCCCGATAAGGTTGCTGCTGATCTCGGGTACGACATGCGGGTTGTCATCGCCGGGGCCGGTCTGGCCGGCCTGTCCTGCGCCAAATACCTCTGCGACGCCGGCCATACCCCGATCGTGCTCGAAGCCAGAGATGTGCTGGGCGGCAAGGTGGCGGCCTGGCAGGACGACGACGGCGACTGGTACGAAACCGGCCTGCACATCTTCTTCGGCGCCTATCGCAACATGCGCCAACTCTTTGCCGAACTGGACATCGAGGATCGCTTGCAGTGGAAATCCCACTCGATGATCTTCAACCAGAAGGAAGTGCCCGGCACCTACAGCCGCTTCGATTTCCCTGATCTGCCGGCGCCGCTGAACGGGGTGGCCGCGATCCTGGGGAACAACGACATGCTGACCTGGCCGGAGAAGATCGCCTTCGGCCTCGGTCTGGTGCCGGCCATGCTGCGCGGCCAGGCCTATGTGGAGGAATGCGACAAGTACAGCTGGAGCGAATGGCTGCGGATTCACAATATCCCCGAGCGCGTCAACGATGAAGTCTTTCTCGCCATGAGCAAGGCGCTCAACTTCATCAACCCCGAGGAGATCTCCAGCACGGTGGTGCTCACCGCCCTCAACCGCTTCCTCCAGGAGACGGACGGCTCCAAAATGGCCTTCCTCGACGGCAATCCGCCGGAGCGGCTCTGCCAGCCGATGGTCGATTACATCGAGGCCCGGGGCGGTGAGGTCCACCTGGAGTCCCCGCTCCGGGAGATCCGCATCGACATGGACGGCGCCGTGACCGGCTTCCGCATCGGCGGCATCAAGGGGCGGCCCGAGCGGGAGATCCAGGCTGACGCCTATGTGAGCGCCATGCCCGTCGATCCGCTCAAGCTGCTGCTGCCGGAGCCCTGGAAGCAGCTGCCCTACTTCAGCAAGCTCGAGGGCCTGCGGGGGGTGCCGGTGATCAACATCCATCTCTGGTTCGACCGCAAGCTCACGGACATCGACCACCTGCTGTTCAGCCGCTCCGACCTGCTCAGCGTCTACGCCGACATGAGCAACACCTGCCGGGAGTATGCGGATCCCGACCGCTCCATGCTGGAGCTGGTGTTCGCCCCGGCCGCCGACTGGATCGGTCGCCCCGATGCGGAGATCGTGGCCGCCACCATGGAGGAGCTCAAGCGTCTGTTCCCCATCCACTTCACCGGTGACTCCCCGGCCGTGCTGCGCAAGTCGGTGGTCGTCAAGACCCCCCTCTCCGTCTACAAGACGGTGCCGGGCTGCCAGCAGCTGCGGCCCTCCCAGGACTCCCCCATCCCGAACTTCTTCCTGGCCGGCTGCTTCACCATGCAGCGCTACCTGGCCTCGATGGAGGGGGCGGTGCTGAGCGGCAAGCTCTGTGCCGCCGCCGTCGACGCCCACCTCTGCGGCAGCGACCAGGGTCCGGCCCCCGCCCAGAGCCTGGCGACGGTGTGAGTGTGCTGGCCCTGCTGCCCCTCGACCACGCCTCCGATCTGGAGGAGGCCTACGAATCCTGCCGACAGGAGACGGCGCAGTGGGCCAAGACCTTCTACCTCGGCACGATGCTGCTGCCGCCGGCCAAGCGCCGGGCCATCTGGGCGATCTACGTCTGGTGCCGCCGCACCGACGAACTGATGGACAGCGCCCAGGCCCAGACGCTGTCGGCCGAGGTGCTGCTGGAGCGACTCGATGCCTGGGAGGAGCGCACCCGCGCCCTGTTCGCCGGCCATGCCATCGATGGTCTCGACCGGGTGATGCTGGACACGATCGAGCGCTTCCCCCAGCCCCTGCAGGCCTACCTCGACATGATCGAGGGGCAGCGGATGGATGTGCTGCGCGACCGCTACGCCAGCTTCTCCGATCTCCAGCTCTACTGCTACCGGGTGGCGGGCACGGTGGGTCTGATGACCCAGGAGGTGATGGGGGTCGATGCGGCCTACACCTCCGCCCCCTGGAGCGAGCGGCCCGACACCTCGGAAGCGGCCGTGGCCCTGGGCATCGCCAACCAGCTCACCAACATCCTGCGGGATGTGGGTGAGGACCGCGGCCGCGGTCGCATCTATCTGCCCCAGGAGGATCTCGACCGCTTCGGTTACTCCGAAGCCGATCTGATGGCCGGACGGCTCAATGAGAACTGGCAGGCGCTGATGCGGTTCCAGCTGGAGCGGGCCCGGGACTGGTTCAACCGCTCGGAGGCCGGGGTGCGCTGGCTGGCTCCGGATGCCCGCTGGCCGGTGTGGGCATCGCTGCGGCTGTATCGGGGGATCCTTGATGTCATCGAGAGGTTGGATTATGACGTCTTCAATCACCGCGCCTTCGTGCCCCGGGTCGGCAAATTGCTGGATCTCCCCCTCTCCTATGTGATCGCCCAGACGCGATGAAGCGGCGCCCCATCCGCCAGGCCCTCCGCCTCAGCCTCTGCCGCACCCTCTCCGCCGCCGTCGCCAACGCCATCAGCGCCGGGCTGGCGCTGCCTGGCGTGGCCCTGGCCCAGTCCCTGCCCGCCACCGTCAGTCCGCCCGAGGTGAAGGCCGTGGAGGCCCTGGGGGCCGGCTGGCCCGGCCCGATGCCCTCCGGTGACCGTCTCCCCCCCCTGCCGCCCGAACTCCTTGGGGCCCTGACCATGGAGCAGGCGACGGCCTGGGCGGTCGATCGCAATCCCGTGGTGCGCTCCGCCTATCAGTCGTTGGTGGCGACCCAGAACAGCCTCGGCGCCGCCTACGCCAGCTGGTGGCCGACCCTCAACCTCAGCCTCAACGGCGGTCCCTACGCCTCCAAGACCTTCTACAACTACCCCTTCAGCGCCTCCGCGGGCTTCCCCATCTCGGGCTCCGGTCTCAGCAGTGAGCGGGTGTTCGAGGCCAGCTACTTCCAGGCGATCGGTCAGATCGATACCACCTGGAACCTGATCGATCCCACCCGGTCGGCCACGATCTGGCAGAGCAAGTACCTGGTCCGCCAGGCGGCCGACACCTATGTGATCACCCGCCGCGACCAGCGCCTCAAGACCCAGTCGGCCTACATCGATCTGCAGCGGGCCCTGGCCGCCGTCCAGACCGGCCGACAGATCGTCGAGAACGACGAGCTTCTCTACCGCCTCGCCCAGACCCGGGTTCAGATGGGGGTGGCCTCCCGGCTGGAGGTCTTCAAGCAGCAGACCGTTCTGCTGGCCGATCGCCAGGCCCTGCTGGCCGCCGAGCAGCAGGTGGAGACAGCCCGGGCCAACCTCGCCGAGCTGCTGGCCACCCCCAGCCCCGAGGCCCTCACGCCCGCCACGCCCTTCGCGCCCCTCGGCGCCTGGGGCCATTCCCTCGACGACTCGATCACGGCGAGCCTCGCCTACCGCAAGGTGCTGGAGCAGCAGCTGCTGGCCGTCAAGACGAACGAGGCCCAGGCCCAGATCTACCTGGCCACCTACCGCCCCACCCTGCAGCTGATCACGTCGCTCTACTGGACGAAAGGGGTGGGTTATCTCAACCAGGGCCCGCCGTTCGTGCCCAATGCCCGCTCCGACGAATGGAACGGATCGGCCCTGCTGCAGCTGACGTTCACGGGTTTCGACGGCGGCCAGGCCCGCATGAACGCCGCCGCCGCCCGCCGTCAGGCGGCGGCCGCCGCCGAGACCTACAGCGCCACCCTCCTGAAGGTGCGCAGCGAGGTCCAGTCCCTGGTGGCCCAGGCCCGCTCCGGCCGCAGCATCGTGCTGGCCGGTGCCGAACGGGTCAAGGCGGCCAATGGGGCGTTGCGCCTCCAGACCCTGCGCTTCAACGCCGGCTACGGCACGATCACCGATGTGGTGCAGGCCCAGCAGGAGATCAGCCAGGCGGTGAGCTCCTACATCCAGAACCTGGCCACCTACAACGACACCCTGGTGCAGCTCAGCCGCTCGAGCGGCCTGCCGGTTCAGCCCGATCCCGACCTTCTCCAGGCGGTGGGCGATCCCCTGCAGACCCTGCGTCTGCCGACGCGGATGGCCCAGATGCGCTGATCTGCTCCAGCCGCCTCTGGCGCATGGCCCGGGCCCGGGCACTGAGCTGCTCGAAGCCCGGGTCGTTGAGGATCGAGCAGACCTGACCCTGCAGCTCGCTGGCGTTGATGTTGATCTCCATCTGCCGGATCTGGTCCCGCAGGGAGTTTTCCCGGTCGGCCACGGCCCCCGACATCCGGTTGAAGGCCCGCACCAGCCGGCCGATGGCGTCGTCCGCCGGGTAGGTGAGGGCCTGATGATCCTTGCCGTCGGCGATGGCATCGGCGGCGGTCGCCAGCTCCCGCAGCTCCCGCCGGATGCCGCGCGCGATCAGCCAGGCGGCGACGCCACTGGCGCTGATCAGGATCAGGGTGAGGACCACTAGGCGGCGGACCATCTCGTCCTTGGCCTCCTGCATCGGCAGGAGGGCATCCGCCAGGGCCTCCTCCTCCACGGACACGACCGCCAGCCAGTTCCACTCCGGGAAGGCGGCGATGTAGAGGTGCTGCAGCACCGGGGTGGTGGAACCCGGGGGGCGCACCATGGCCTTGCGCTCGAAGGGCTCGCTATGGCCCAGGGTGCGTGGATCGGGAATGCCGCCGTTCTGCCGCAGGGCCAGGGCCAGGTCGATGCAGGCCTGGGTGTCCTGGGTCTGGTAGCTGCAGTACAGCCCTCCGGTGGGGGTGATGCCGAAGAAGGCCGCCTGGTGGGTCTCGGCGGGGAAGAGGCTGGAGCCGGCGGCGAGGAGCTTGGAGGCGGCCTGGGTGCTGACGTCCACCAGCAGGGCCAGGTGGCCTTCGCCGGGCTGGCGACCCGAAAGGACGGTCAGCCGGGCCATCCGCCATTCCCCATCCAGCTGCAGCATGGCGCTGCGACTCATCTCCGCGGCCGGAGCGCCCTTGAAGAGGTGTTCGAAGTCGTCCACCGTGGCGGGCATGGCCGGTGCGCCGGGTTCCAGGGCCAGGCCCTGGCTGGTGATGCCCGTGAGCCGGCGCCAGGTGCCGCTGGGGTCGCGGTAGTAGACGGCGGCCCGCTCCCGCAGCAGGGCCAGGGGCAGCCGCAGTTGATTGTTCAGCAGGGCGGGGGCCTGCTCCCGCGTCAGGGGCCGGCCCTTCCAGGACAGGCGGCCTTCGGTGTCCATCCGCAACGGCGCCAGGGCCCTGCGCAGGTCCTTGGAGTCCTCACGGATGACCCGGCTGAACTCCTCGGCCGACTTCCGGATGATGGAGGTGGTGACCGCCAGGGAGGAGAGGTTGTCGTGGTCGAACATGGTGCTGATCTCGATCCGGGCCTTCTGGGCCAGGCGGATCGAGCCGATGGTGGCGAGCGCCAGGAAGATCGCCAGGCTCACGAGCGGGCCGCTGATCCCCAGGATCATCAGCCGCACGGAGAGGCGCAGGGGTCGCCCCTTCCTCGCTCCCGCGGTTCTTTGTGGCTGTCCGGCGAGCCGTTGGCGAATCGTCAAAAGGGCCTGCAACGCCATGCCTATGATTTTCCCACGTCCGTGAGATGGATCGCTTCATGACCAGGATCCTTTCCGTCCATTCCTTTCGCGGTGGAACGGGAAAATCCAACCTCTCGGCGAACCTGGCGGCCGCTTTCGCAGCCCGAGGGCTCAGGGTCGGCGTCTTCGACACCGATCTTGCTTCACCAGGAATCCATGTGCTGTTCGGGTTCACGGCAGGGCCGCAATCCCATACGCTCAATGATCACCTTCAGGGCTCGATTCCAATTGAAAAGTGCTCCTATGACGTCACACCTGCCTCGCTGGCAGGTGGCAAGGGGCGCATCATTCTGGTGCCAGCCGCCATGGAGGGCGATCGGATCGCCCGGCTGCTGCGGGAAGGCTATGAAGTCGAGCGGCTCAACGATGCCCTGTTCAGCTTGGGCCAGAGCCAGCGGCTGGACCTGCTGATCGTGGACACCCACCCCGGGATCAACGAGGAGACCCTGCTGTCCACCGCCATCTCCGATTGCCTGGTGATGGTGATGCGCCCCGATCAGCAGGACTACCTCGGCACGGCCGTGGCGATCGAGGTGGCCCAGAGACTGATGGTGCCGGAAGCCCGCCTCGTGGTGAACAAGCTGCCGGCCCATTTCGATGCCGAACAGGTGCGCGCCCGGGTGGCCCAGAGCTACGGCATTCCGGTCGGAGCGATCCTGCCCCTCAGTGATGACCTGCTCACCATCGCCAGTGGCAGCCTGGCCCTGGTGGATGTCCCCTCCCACCCCTGGAGCACCGGCGTGACCCAGCTCGCTGCCGACCTTGCCGATGCGCTCCTCTGAGCCCGCCAACGACAAGGACACCGACGCCGGCGCCGCCGGTGACGGCCCGCTGCCCCCGGCCCCGCCGGAGGGCCCCCTGACCATGGCCCGGCTGGTGGCCCTTGAGCCCGCCGCGCTGCGCCGATTGCTGACCACGGGCCTGCGGGCCGGTCTGACGGAGGCCGAGCTCGACGCCGGCTGTGCGGCGGCGGCCACACCCGGCCAGGCTCCCGCCGACCTGCGGGCCCTTCTGCAGCAGTGGGGCTGGCTGGCCTGGGATCCCGACCGTCAGCGCTGGCGCACCCGGCTGGGCGCCACCACACCGTCGGCGCCGCCTCAGGTCTGATCCGCCAGGGCCAGCCATTCCTCCAGCACCGGGTTCACCAGGGAGGGATTTTCGTCGTGGGGGCAGTGGCCGAGGCCGCTCAGGATGCGCAGGTCGCGGACGGCGGCGAAGGCCCCCGCCCAGCGCCGGGCCTCGGCCACCGGCTCCCACGGATCCTGCTCCCCCCAGAGCAGCCGGACCGGGCCGGGCAGTTCCGCCAGCAGGTCCGGGGCGAGGCGGTCGCGGAAGAGGTTGATGAAGCCCCGGAAGCTCTCCTCGGCGCCGGGGCTGCGGGCCGGGGTCAGCAGCAGCTGCACCAGCTGGTCGTCGATGCCAGCGCCGGAGGGGTAGGCGGCGCCCAGCACCCGGCGGATCACACCGGGGTTGGCCACCCAGCGGAACAGGCGGCCCGTGAGCCAGCGCTGGCGCACCAGGCGCTTGAGCAGGGGCCGGCCGATCCGGCGCAGGGGCGGCTGCTCGGCCAGGCGGCGGTCGTCGAGGCTGCGCTGGGCACAGTCGATCAGGATCACCTGGCGGGCGTCGTCGCCGAGCCTGGCGGCGGCGGCCAGGGCCACGACGCCCCCGATCGAATTGCCCACCAGCTGGACCGGCGTGCCGATCACCTCCCGCACGAAGGCGGCCACCTGGTCGGCCCACAGATCGATGCCGTAGCGCAGCGCCAGCCCGTCCTCCGGCTCGTCCTCAAGGCGGGAGGGGGGTTTGCTGCTGGCCCCGAAACCCACCAGGTCGATGGCGTACACCGGGCGCCCGCCGGCCAGCGCCGGCAGATTGTGGCGCCAGTGCTCCTTGCAGGCACCGAAGCCGTGGATCAGCAGCGCGGGCAGCGTCCCGCTCCCCTCCGGGCCCACCGATGGGTGGGCCACATAGCTGATGGTCTGGCCCTGCCACGACCAGGTGCCCAGCCAGTTCGTTGGGAAAACCGTGCCGCCGTCGGCCAGGGGTGTCACGGGCATGGGGCCTGACGATGGGGGACTCAATGGGACCCCTTCCAGGGTTCGACCCTGCCATCTTCAATGGCCCAGATGCGATCGGCGTCATCGAGCAGGCGCAGGTCGTGGGTCACCAGCAGCACGGAACTGCCCCGTTTGCGGCAGAGGTCGCCCAGCAGGGCCACCACCTCCTGCCCGGAGGTGCTGTCGAGGGAGGCGGTGGGCTCGTCCGCCAGCACCAGATCGGGCTCGGGGGCGAGGGCCCGGGCGATGGCCACCCGCTGCCGCTGGCCGCCGGAGAGCTCGGAGGGGAAGTGGTGCAGCCGGTGCCCCAGGCCCACCGCCTCAAGCAGCGCGGTGGCCCGGTGCCGGCGCCGCTCGGGGTCCGGCTCGCTCAGCTGCAGCACGAGCGCCACGTTCTGCAGGCTGGTGAGGGAGGCCACCAGATTGTGGCTCTGGAAGATGAAGCCGATGCGGCGGCGGATCTCCACCCGCATCCGCTCGCTGGAGCGCCGCACCTCGCTGCCCAGCACCCGTAGGGAGCCCTCCTGGACGGATCGCAGGGCCCCCACCAGGGTGAGCAGGGTGCTTTTACCGCTGCCCGAGGGCCCCACCAGCAGGGTGATCTCGCCGGGGTTCACCGTGAAGCTGATCCCGTGCAGGATCTCGCTGCGCAGCGGGCCTTCCCCGTAGGCGTGGCGCAGATTCTCGGCGACGACAGGCAGCATCGGGATCAGAAGACGCTGGCCGGATCCGCATCCCGCAGCTTGTTGAGGGCGATGGCGGCCGCCACGGCGCAGACGCCGATGGTGAGGCTGAACACCAGCACGGTCTTGCCGGTGGTCATCACGATCTGGATGCCGGACACGGCGGTGAGGAATGCATAGAGGGCGGCGCTCGCCACCAGGGCGGGAACAAAGGAGGAGATCGCCAGGATCGAGGCCTCCTGCAGCACCAGCAGCAGCAGGAATCGGTTGCGGAAGCCCAGGGCCTTGAGGGTGGCGTACTCGTGCAGGTGGTCGCTGACATCGGTGTACAGCACCTGATAGACGATCACCCCGCCCACCAGCAGGCCCATGATCGTGCCGAACCCGAAGATGATGCCGAAGGAGGAGCTGGTGTTCCAGTAGTTCTGCTCGTTGGCGATCAGTTCGGGCTTGGTGAACACCTGCAGCTGGCTGCCGTAGAGGGCCCGCAGGTGACGCTGAACGGGGGCGATGGCGGCCGGATCGCTGACGCGGATCAGGCCCATGGAGATCTCGCCCTCGTTGATCTGCTTGTAGGCGAGCTGCAGGGCCGTGGTATCGCTGCTGATCAGGTTGCTGTCGGCGGCGAAGGTGGAGCCGAGGCGGAACAGGCCCACCACCCGGAAGGTCTTGGAGTAGTCGGAGAGGATCATCGTCTGGCTTCCCTGGGCCTTGACCGCCGCCGCCACCGGGCCGGTGTTGCTGTTGCCGGCCGCGTCGAACAGCACATAGCCCGGGGTGCGGATGCGGTCGATCTGCTCGCGCACCGGCGCCAGATCGAGAATCTGCTGGTCGGGATCGAAGCCGATCAGGCGCAGGCTGGTGGGCTTGATCCCGCCCATCTGCTGGGCGTTCACATTGGCCACATAGACCGGGATGACATCGCTCACCCCCGGCACGCCCAGCGACTGATAGAGCTGGGACTGGGGGAACTGCTGGAAGGCGCCGCTGTCGCGGGTGCCGGGGCTGATCACCACCAGATCCGTGATCAGGGCCTGGTAGAAGGTGGTGGCGCTGGTCAGCAGGCCCGACTGGAAGCCCAGCTGCATGAACATCAGCAGGGCGGCGAAGCCGATGCCGGTGACGGCCACCAGATAGCGGATCGGCTGGCGTTTCAGCTGCAGCCAGGCCACCGGCAGATCGCCCAGGCTGCGCCTCAGGGAGCGGCCGATCACGGCAGGAAGCGGACGTTCACGTTCAGCCCGCTGAGCCTGGCGAGGCGGGCGGAGTCGGCGGGGCTGAGGGCGATCTTCACCAGCACCACCCGGGCATTGACGTTGTTGTTGGAATTGACGCTGAACAGGTCCCGGTCGGAGACCTCCCCGGTGATCTCCTGGACCCGGCCCTGCAGCCTGCCGCTGAAGCCGCCGCTCTCCGGCCAGATCTCCACCGGCTGGTCGGGGCGCACCTGGGGAATGTCGCTCTGGAACACCTGGGCCCACACCTGCATGGCCCCGACCTGGCCGATCTGGGCGAGCCCCTGGTCGGTTTCCTTCATGCCCGGCCAGCTGTAGATCCGCAGCAGCTTGCCGTCGAGGGGGGAGCGGATCTCGGCGTTGCGCAGCTGGCTGCGGGCCTGGGCCAGGTTGGCCTTGGCCACCGCCACGTCGGCGACGGCCACCTCCCGGTCGACCGGGCGGACGGTGAGGTTGTCGTAGAGGGTGCCCTTGAGGGCCTGGATGTTGGCCTGGCCCTGGGCGAGGGCGGCATCGGCCTTGCCGAGTTCCTCCTCGGAGATCGCCCCGGCCTTGAACAGCTCCACGCTCTTCTGCTGGCTGATCTTCAGATAGGGAATCACCACCTGCTCGGCCTTGAGATCCGCTTCGGCCTTGGCCCGGGCCCCCTGGCGCGCCCCCGCATCGACCTGGGCCAGCTTGGCCTCGCTGAGGGCCAGCTGGCTTTCGGCCTGGACGACCCCCTTGCGCAGGCTGGCCCAGCTGCTGAGGAAGCCCAGCAGCTGGCCGCGGCGGATGGTGGCCCCCTCGGAGACCAGCCACTTGTCGACCACTTCCGAGCCGCCGCTGTTGCCCGAGGCGGTGGACAGGGACACGACGCCCCCCTGGGGGGTGAGCCGTCCGAGGGCGGTCACGGCCCGGGGCGCCAGGGGCGGCGGCGGCGGGGCCGGGCGGTGGCTCAGCTGCCAGCCCGCCAGCCCCAGCACGGCCAGCACCGACACCGTCACCAGCTTCTGGCGGCCGCTGCCCCAGGCCCGCTCCCGCCAGAAGCGCCGCAGGCCCTCGAGCCTGTCAACGTGCGGCGCTTCCGTCACGAACCGAGGGGCTCCGGGCGCGCCATGGTAGCCGCCGCTTCCGCGCTCAGCCAGCGGCGGTGCATGCGGCGGTATTCGATCGAAAGGATGTCGGAGGCCACATGCCGCTCCTGGGTGAGATCCAGGGGGACGGGGGTCGGGCGCTGGCTGCGCACCACCCCGTGGTCCTCCTCGAAGATGGTGCGCGAGATGGCGATCGACTGGGCCTCACTGCCGGGCAGCCGCCAGCGCTTGCGTTTCGAATACTTCACCCAGCGGGCCAGGGTGTGGGTGTCGCTCTGGGGCAGGCTGGCGTTGAAGAAGATGAAACGCAGCTGGTCGCCGATGCTGGTGTCGACGATGTTCAGGTTGGGGTAATAGAAGCTGAAGGTGGTGGTGGCGCAGAGGGGGCCGCTCTGACCGGTGAGGGTGCGCAGCAGCTTCAGGACCCCCTTCACCGGCAGCTCAAAGCTCACCGTGGCGGCGATCATCCGATCCGCCTTGCGGAGATCGACGGGAACCGACAGGGGTGAATCCTGGCTGGCGAAGGTGCCCTTGTGCACCCAGTAGGCATGGGAATTGTCGAGGTTGGACTCGATCACCCGGCTGTAGTGGGTCTCCCACTCGAAGCTGCTCTCCACGTGGCCCCAGGCGTCGTCGGGGAAGACGGGCAGATCGGGCAGCAGGGCCGGATCGGGCGGGCCGGAGCCCCACCACATCCAGATGAAGCCCCGGGATTCGACCGCCGGCCGCTCCCCCACCAGGTCGCTGCGGGCGGGAGGACTGGCGCCGGCCGGCTCGGCGGGGGCCTCCAGGCAGGTCCCGTCGGCGGCGAACTTCCAGCCATGGAACGGGCAGCGCAGGCACCCCTCCTCCTCCAGCCGCCCCAGGGCCAGGGAGGCCCCCCGGTGGGGGCAGCGGTCGCTGAACAGCCGGGGCCGGCCTTCCGCATCCGGGAAGAGCACGAAATCGTGGCCCGCAAAGGGGACGGCCACCGGGCCTTTCCGGAAGGCGAACGAAGAGGCGACGGCGTACCAGCAGTTCCAGGCCAGTTGAGACACCTGGGATGGGGATGTCTCTGAGGCGGACCCAGATAAGGCCCCAGATACCGACCCAGCGAATGACATGCTCTGCCGATGCTGAGCGGATCTTAGGCGAACCGTCCCGATCGAGAGTGCGACACCCCCTAGATTGGCGCCGCCGCCAAGGTTGGGTCGCCCCACACTGCCGTCCGCATGATCCGCAAGTGATTCGCAAGCTGCGCAGTCCTCTGGCGATCGTGTTTCTCACCCTGTTGCTGGACAAGCTGGGCGAAAACATCGTCTACCCCCTGCTCCCCTTCATCCTCGAGAAGTTCTCTCCCGACGGACTCACCCTGGGGTTGCTGGCCTCCACGGCCACCCTTTTTTCCGTGCTGGCGTCACCGATCATCGGCTCCCTCAGTGATGCCTGCGGCCGCAGGCCGGTGATCCTCCTGTGCGTGGCCATCAACTGTCTGTCCCTTTTCATGTTCGGCCTGGCAGGAACGCTGGGGCTGATCTTTCTCTCCCGGGCGATCAACGGCGTCTCGACGGCGACGGTCGGCACGGCCCAGGCCTACATCTCCGACATCTCCACCCCGGCGAACCGGGCCCGCAACTTCGGCATCAGCGGTGCCGCCTTCGGCCTCGGGGCCATCGCCGGTCCGGCCCTGGGGGGGGCGCTGGTGGGCTTCGGCATGCGCATTCCGGTGTTCGTGGCCGCCGCCCTGGCGGCCTACAACTTCCTGATGGCGTTTCTGTACCTCAAGGAGACCCTGCCGCTCCAGAACAGGCCCCGCTTCCAGTGGTCCCAGATCAACGGACTGGCCCCGGTGATGGCCCTGCTGGCGCTGCCGAAGGCGAATCGCGTGGCGCTGGCCTTCTGCTGCTTCAATTTCGCCTTCAGCGGCTTCACCACCCTGCTGGTGCTCTATCTCAAGGATCAGTTCTCCTGGTCGGCCTCCCAGTCGAGCGGCATCTTCGTCATCGTCGGCCTCACCGTCACCTACGTGCAGGTGGCCCTCACCGGCCCGCTGGTGCGGCGCCATGGGGAGGCCCGGCTCAACATCTACGGCCTGGTGGCGGTCGCCGCCGGCATCGCCCTGATCCCCCTGGCCCGGGTCTTCGGCGCCGCCGCCGCCGTCGTGATCGTCGCGGCCGCCGTGATGCTGTCGGTGGGGGCGGCCTGCGTGATCCCCACGGCCCGCAGCCTGGTCTCCCGGCTGGTCCCGGAGAACCGGCAGGGCGTGATGCTGGGCAGCCTGCTGGCCATCACGGGCCTGGCCAGTGCCCTGGGTCCGATGCTGGCGGGGGTGCTCTACGACCTCTCCCCCACCCTCTGCTTCCTGCTCCAGGCGCTGGTCTGCCTGCTGGGGGCGCCCCTGCTGCGCGGCGTCCGGGAGCCGGCGGCTGTCCCCGTCGACATCGGCGACTGAAGAGGGCGCCTCAGACGCGGGCGCGCTCGCGCATCATCCGCCGGTATTCCACCAGGATCAGGTCGGAGTCGATCAGCACCTCGTGGGAGCCGCGGAAGGTGACCCGCTTGGGCTCCTGCTCACTGATCACGGCGGCATCCTCCTTGGAGATCTGCAGGCCCGTGTCCAGGGTGATGCGATCGAACAGGCGATTCAGCACCGGCGTGGCGGTGAGGACGTTGCGGCCGTTGGTGACCCGGACGGTGGTTTCCGCGTCGTTGTCGGGCACGTGGGCCTGCAGCGCCGCCAGGGTCACGGCACCGAAATGGATGATCGAGACCACCACGTTGGGGTACAGGAAGCGGTACTCCTTGTAGGCATTGGCGCTGTCCCCCTTCAGCAGCAGACGGGTGAGGCCGTTGAGCTTCTTGACCTTGATCGGCATGCGCCCGTAGAGGCTGCCCGGTTCCACCTGCACCGGATAGTGCTCCAGGCTGAAGTCGGTGGCCGGGTCCACCCGGCCGATGCTCCTGCCGTGCACGAAAGCAGCGTGGGTGGGGTCGATGCCGTTCTCGATCGTGCGGGTGAAGTGGGTGGCGTAGGTGTAGGCCATGTCACCGCCGGCCCGCAGGGTCAGTCCGTCCAGTTCCGGGATGTCGAGCACATCGCCATCGGGGCTGGCCTGGCGGCCGGCCAGCCACAGCCACACGAACCCGTGCCGCTCCCGGGTGGGGTAGGTGCGCAGCCGCGCCTGGCGCGGGATCGCTTCCTCGGCCCGCAGGGCCGGGATGTGCACGCAGCTGCCCTGGGCGTCGTACTGCCAGCCGTGGTAGGGGCAGACCAGGCGGTCCCCCTTCGCCCAGCCCGCCGCCAGGGAGCAGCCCCGGTGGGCGCAGCGGCCATCGAAGGCCAGCACCCGGCCGCCGCCATCGCGCATCATCACCACCTCCCGGCCCTGGAAGCGGTGGGCCAGGGGCTGGGTGCCCACCTGGCTGGAGAGCCCGACGGCGTACCAGCAGTCGGCGGGCCAGGGCGACGGGGGCTGCATCTCAGGGCGTAGGGGCGGGGGGCGTGGGCACGGGGGCGGTGGCCGGGCAGGCCCGGGCCAGGGCCCGCCGGTAGGCCAGGATCAGCTGGTCGGAGGCCAGCAGCAGCTCTTCCCCCTGGGTGCTCCAGGACGGGCCCGGGGGCTGGGTCTCCACCACGGCCTTGTCCTCCTCGTAGGTGTCGACCGTGTTGCGGATCGAGTTGCCGTCGGCCCAGCCGTAGGGGAGGAAGTTGCGCACGCCGATCCACTTGGTGAGGGTGGTGTGGTCGTCGACGGGGATGTTGCTGGCGAAATAGATGTACTGATATCCCTTCCAGTTGAAGTCCAGGGCGATCCTGTTGACGTTGGGAAGGTAGCCGGTGAGGGTGGAGCTGGAGTGGCTCCTTTTCCTCTTGACGATGTACTTCAGCAGGCCCACCCGGGCCGGCGGCTTCAGCTTGTGATGGGTGGACACCAGGCCCGGTTCGCTGACGATCTCCAGGCTCTCCACGCTCGCGTCCTCCCGGTTGCCGAAGAAGGGGCGGTGCACGAAGGGGGCGTGGGAGGTGTCCAGAGCCGACTCCACCACCCGGCTGAAGTGGGCGTTCCAGGTGTAGGACCCGCTCACCGCCCGCCAGCCCGGCTGACCCAGTTCCGGGAAGGGGGGGATGGGCACCTCGGAGGCCCGCCCGGCCTCGCCGGGAAAGATCCAGATGAAGCCGGACTGCTCCCGGACGGGGAAGGTGGCCATGCGGGCCAGGGCAGGGATGGCCGTTCCCGGCGGATCGGCCGGAATCCGGACGCAGCGGCCGTCCACGTCGTAGCTCCAGCCGTGGTACGGGCAGCGCACGCAGGATCCCTCCACCCATCCCCGGGCCAGGCTGGCGCCGCGGTGGGCGCAATAGTCGGCCAGCGCGTGGGCCTGGCCGGCCCCATCGCGGAAGAGCAGGTAGCGGCGCCCCAGGAGGGTGACGGAGACGGGTTGGTCGCGGAGCCCGTGGGCATGCTCCACCGCATACCAGAAGTTCTCGAGTCCCTGGGTCATTCCTTGGGTCGTACTTGAGCCGGGTGCGACACGGGTTCCATGGGCCGACCGATCCTGTTTAGCACCATCGGGGCCGGGAACCAAGTTGAAACGGCTGAAGCAATTAGACTGCCCCCCTGTTGAACGGCGACCGTTGCGCAAGCTTCACCTGGATCCCGGTGAGTTCGCCTACCGCAGTGGAGAGAGTGGTCAGGAGGTGTACCTCGTCCGCACCGGGGAGATTGAACTGATCACCCTGTATCCCGAAACCGGAGAAGGTGTCGACGGTCACCATGGCCCCGGCCACGTGTTCGGTGAGGTGGAGCTCATCGACGGCCGTGCCCGCACCCATACGGCCAGGGCCGCCAAGCCCACGGAGCTGCTCGTTTTCAACCGCGACGAGCTGATGGATCTGCTGTTCGAGCACCCCGAGCGCAGCCTCGTGCTGGGACGCAGCGTCTTTGACCGCCTCCGGGACCTCTACACCAACGAGACCCTGGAGTCCGACTTGGCGCGCCTGCGCGAAGAGATGCAGGCCAGCATCCGGGACGCGGTCGTGGCCCATGAGGGGCGGGTGGTGCGCAGCCACAACGGCATGGCCGCCATCGCCGTTCCGATCGTGCTGATGGTGCTGCTGGCGATCGGTTCCTACTGGTACTTTCACCGGGGTTGAGCCGGCGCTCCGGCCGTCCCAGCCCCGTCCCGCCCAGGCGACACCGAGTCCTGTCCCCGTCACCGAGCCCCGTTCCATGAGCATCCAGCCGGTCCCGCCCGAGGAGAAGCAGCAGGCCCTCTCCGCCTTCCGGGAGCTGATCAGCGCCGATGTGGAGGCCGGCATCGACAACCATGAGCGCAAGATGACGCGCCTGGGGTTCGTCTTTCTGGCGATCTTCGTCGGCGTGATCGGCTTGATGGCCGTCCTCCCCTGACACCGCCCCCGCGTCCGGCGGGCCAGCGGGTCGGGGGGACGGTGCCGGATCAGACCGCGGCTTTCTGGTTGGCCAGCAGGCTCTTCAGCTTGGCCAGTTCACCGGCCCAGCGGGGATCGGGGGCGCCTTCACCGACGGCGTCGGCATGGACCACCTTGTTGACGCTCTTGCGGGCGGCCGTCGGGGCGCTGCCGGGACGGCGGTCGCCGCCGGCGCCGCCGCGGACCTCACGGCGCTGCTCGGAGATCTCGATGCGCAGGGTGCTGCCGCCGAAGTCCTTGCCGTTGAGTTGGGCGATCACCGCCTCGGCCTGGGCCAGGTCGTCGACGTTGGCGAAGCCGAAGCCACGGCAGGTCCCGGTCTCCCGGTCGTTCACCGCCTTGAAGCGAACCCCTTCTCCCACGCTCGAGAAGAGAGCATCCAGCTCTTTGGCATCAAAGGTTTGCGGCAGGTTGCCGACATAGAGACGAACGCTCATGGGGAGGGGCTCAGGAAAGGAAAAAACTCTGGCAGGCGGTGCGATCGCGCCATTGCATCCAGCAGTTAATCACGCCGCCGGTCCGGGTTCGCTTCGGGTTCCCGCCGCTCCAGCCAGAGTCGGGCGGCGGCAAGGGCCTTGTCGATCGCACCCTGGTCGGTCAATTCCGCTGTGTCCGTCGCTGCGGTTCCACCCAGTCGACCGAAGGCCCGTTCCGCCGTGAGGTGGTCGATCAGCTGGCCCAGCCGCGGCCCCGGGGGGATGGCCAGGAGCTGCTGCAGCCGGCGGCCGTCCAGGGGCGGGCGCGGATGGAACAGGCGATCCGCCGGGTCCCGCCAACGGTCCATGGCCGCCCGTGCCGCCCCGGGATCGAGCTGCAGCAGCAGGGCGGGGAGATCCGCCTCCAGCTGGCGGTGCAGCGGCAGCCGCTCCGCCTCGGCCAGGCTCTCCAGGGACAGCAGGCCCCCGGGCGAAGCGCTGCGCTGGAGCCGCTCGTGCCAGTCCCGCAGCCGCTGGCAGCGCTGCTGCAGGCGCCGGCTGGCCCGCAGCCGCTCCAGGGTCGGGCCGTCGAGCACCGCCGCCAGCCGGGCCAGCGGCAGGGCCCAGGCCTCCATCGGCGTCAGGCCGCAGGCGTCCGGCCGTTGCGGCCCCAGGGGCTCCAGCCGGCCCTCAGTCCCGTCGGCAGCTCCCCAGGGCTGGAGCAGACCCGCCTCCAGGGCCCGCCCCAGTCCCCGGTGCCCCTCGGGGGCGGCCGCCAGCCGTTCCAGCTCCGCCAGCACCCGCTCCCCGGCGACGGTGGTGATCCGCTGCCGGTGGCGCCCGATCAGCTCCCAGGTGGCCGGGGCGATGCGGAACGCCAGTTCGCAGGCCAGCCGCACCCCCCGCAGCAGCCGCAGGGGGTCATCGAGCAGGTTGGCTTCGCTGATGGCCACCAGCCGGCGCGCCGCCAGATCCGGCAGCCCGCCGCAGGGGTCGATCAGCCGCAGATCCGCCGCTGATCCGCGGCCCGGCGGCAGCGCCCCTTCCAGGGGCAGGGCGATGGCGTTGGCGGTGAAGTCCCGGCGGGTCAGATCGGCGGCCAGATCCCCACCGGCGCAGCGGGCCAGGTCGATCGTCCAGCCCTGCAGCACCACCCGGGCGATCGAGCGCTCCGGGTCGAGCACCACGCAGCTGCCCCCCAGCTTCCGCCCCAGGCTCCGGGCCAGGTCGATGGCGTCCACGGGCACCACCAGGTCCAGATCAGGCCGGGCGGTCAGACGGCCCAGCAGGCCGTCCCGGACCGCTCCGCCCACCAGCGCCGTGCCCGCCGGCAGCTGGTGGGGGGCCACCGGCCAGGTCTCCGGCGCCAGGGCCCGCCACAGTTCAGGGACTTGACGTCCCGGCTCGCACGCCACAATGGGCGCCCTGCTGGGCCGCGGCGGCATGTGCATCTGCGTGGATTGCCACTGGGTCGAGCGGTGTCAGGCCTACCACGCGGTCGAGCGTCAGCACGGCGTCGCCCACCTCAATCCCGAGCCCGACTTCCGCCCCCGCCAGCCGCGCATCCACGTGCAGGTGGTCGATCTCGATGCCGTCGGCACCAGCGTGGGGGTGGAGTGGGACGTGCGGGCCTGCTCCGATTTCCGCTCCGACCCGGGCCGCTGGCGTCGCTGCCGCCCCGAGGGACCGCTGCCGACATGAGTGTTCCCCCCGACCCGGACGGCCGCCCCTGGCTGCTGGCCCTGCACAGCTCCAGCGAGAGCCTCGGCGTGGGGCTGCAGCGCCTCGGGGCGGTGGCCCCCGAGCGGCTGGAGACGTTCCCCCTCGGCCGCTCCCTCTCCAATGGGCTGTTCGACTGCCTGGAGTCGGTGCTGCCGGCCAGTGCCTGGCCGCGGCTGGGCCGCCTGGCGGTGGCCACCGGCCCCGGTGGCTTCACCGGCACCCGCCTGACGGTGGTGCTGGCCCGCACCCTGGCCCAGCAGCTGGCGCTGCCCCTCGATGGGATCAGCAGTTTCCGCCTCATGGCCCGCCGCCTGCTCACCGGACCAGAGCCGCCCGGCGGTGACGGCCCCTTCTGGCTGCTGCAGGAACTGCCGCGGCGCGGTGTGGTGGCGGGGCTCTACGGCGCCGACCCTGGCCAGCCCGGTGGTGTCGCCGAGCTGGAGGCGCCGCGGCTGCATCGCGACCGGGAGGCGCTGGCCCCGCACCCGATCCGTCCGGCCCTGGTGCAGCTGCCGGAGGACGTGATCCAGCTGCTCGGCTTCAGCGGGGCGAACGCCGCCGAGGGACGGGCCGCCCCCTGGCAACCGGTGCTGCCCCTTTATCCCACCAGTCCGGTGGAGGCGCTCCCATGCTGAGCCCCCCTGGCCCCCGACCCGGTGCGGGTCCCCGCCCCCAGCCCCGGCCGCGCCGCCGTCGCTCGCGTCGTTCCGCCGCTGACGCCATTCCCGCGGTCGTCGCCCCCCAGCGCTCCCGCCGCGGGCCGCGCCCCCGGCGCCCCGTTTCGGGGCGGGTGGTGCTGGCGGGCCTGGCGGGACTGGCCCTGCTGTGGCTGTCGCGGGGCGGGTGGTGGCCCACGCCGCCGCCCCCCCAGATGATCCTGGTGCTGGGGGGGGATGCCGACCGGGAGGCGGCGGCGGCCCGCCTGGCCCGGGTGGACGGCCTGCCGGTGGTGGTCACCGGCGGCACCAACCCCGAGTACGCCCACTGGCTGTTCCTGCAGAAGGAGGGTCTGTCCCCCCGCCAGGTCCAGCTCGACTACCGGGCCCGCGACACGGTGTCCAACTTCACCTCCCTGGTGGACGACCTGCGTAAGGCCCGGATCCGCCATGCCCTGCTGGTCACCTCCGCCGACCACATGGAGCGGGCCCTGCTGGTGGGACGGATCGTGGCCGGCAGCCGCGGCATCCATCTCACCCCGGTCCCCGTGTCCTGCGGCGAGCTCTGCGTCGTCGAGGGCCGGCGGCGCCTCTGGGGCGATGGTGCCAGGGCGGCCCTGTGGGTGGTCAGCGGTCAGGACATCAGGCCGTGGGTGGAAGAGCGGGTGGCTCCCTGGCTGGAAAGAGCAGGGATCCGCTGATCGGACCCAGGTCGAGCATCCGGTTGATCTGCTCCTGGGCGGCGCGGGTGGCGGCGTCCAGATCAGGACGGCGCCGGGAGGCCGGCGGCGGGATCGGGGTGCCGATGCGGATGTGGATCGGCACCAGCCGGGGGCCGTGGCCCCCGGGTCCCAGGGCCCGGTGGCTGTTGATGATCGCCACCGGCAGCAGCGGCACGCCGGCCCGGGCCGCCAGCAGGGCCGCCCCCGGCTGGGGGGCATTGACGCGGCCGTTCGCCTGCCGGGTGCCGTCGATGAACACGCCGGTGGCCCAGCCCTGCAGCAGCCGGTCGGTGGCGACGCGGATCGCTTCCCGGTCGCCGGCACCGCGTTCCACCGGGTAGGCGCCGCAGGCCCGGATGATCGGGCCCAGCAGGGGCACCCGGAACAGCTCCGCCTTGGCCATGAAGGCCACCGGCCGGCCGAGGGCATGCCCCAGCAGCGGCGGATCCAGGTGGGAGCCGTGGTTGGCCACCACCACCACGGCCCCCTCCAGGGGTACGTTGTCGTTGCCGGTCGTCCGGCCCCGGAACAGCAGCCGGAACACCGGGAACACCAGCAGGTAGCTGATCAGCCGGTAGGTGAGGCTCGGCTTCGGCGTGTTCAGCAGGGCGGGGGGATCGGCCGGCGGCCGGCGGCGGCGTCTCACTGGCCCAGGTCGCCGGCGGTGGCGATCTGGGCGGTGCCGAGGCCGGGGCAGCTGCGCTTGATCAGGCCGGAAAGCACGTTGCCCGGTCCGATCTCCACGGCGGTGCTGATGCCCTCGGCCTGCAGCCGGTCCATCGTCTCCCGCCAGCGCACCCCCAGGGTCATCTGCCGGCGAAGGCGGTCCTTGAGCGCCGCGGCGTCGGTCTCGGGCCGGGGATCGGCGTTGCTGAGCACGGGGATCCGGGCGTCGGCGAACGGCACCGCCTCCAGTTCGGCGGCGAAGGCCTCGGCGGCGGCGGCCATGAACGGGGAATGGAAGGCGCCGGACACCGCCAGGGGGATGGCCCGCTTGCAGCGCACCGCGGCGGTCACGCTGGCCAGCGCCTCCGGGGTGCCGGAGAGCACCACCTGGGCGGCGCTGTTGTCGTTGGCGATCACCACCCCCTCGGTGGCCGCCACCGCCTGCTCGAGCTCGTCCCGGTCGAAGCCCATCACGGCGGTCATGGCGCCGCCGCCGGCGGTGGCCATCAGTTCGCTGCGGCGGCGCATCAGCTTCAGGCCGGTCTCGGCATCGAAGACCCCGGCGGCGTACAGGGCCACCAGCTCGCCCAGGCTGTGGCCCGCCACCAGCCGGGCGCTGCGGCCCTGGCCGTGGAGCGCGTCCACCAGCAGGCTCTCGACCACGAACAGGGCCGGCTGGGTGTTGCGGGTGTCGTTGAGGTCGCGGGGTTCGCCGACCCCCTCACCCCCGCCGCAGATCGCCAGCAGGTCGCGGCCGAGCAGCTCGGAGGCCCGATCGAAGCGCTCCCGGGCCCCCGGCAGGTCGATCACCCCGTCGGCCATGCCCGGCTTCTGCGAACCCTGTCCCGGAAACACCCAGGCGATGGCCATGCAAGCCTCCCGTGCAACGGCAGGAGATTAGGCCTCGGCTGGGGGGACCCCCGGACCGCTCCAGCGGAACAGGGCGGCGCCCCAGCTGAGGCCGGCGCCGAAGCCGCTGCTGGCGATCAGGTCGCCGGCGCCCACCCGTCCGTCGCGGACCGCCTCGTCGAGCATCAATGGGATCGTGGCGGCGGAGGTGTTGCCGTAGGCCGAAAGGTTGCTGAGCACCCGCTCGGCGGGCATGGCGAAGCGCTCGGCCACCGCATCGAGGATGCGCTGGTTGGCCTGGTGCAGCAGCAGCCAGTCGACGTCGGCGGCGGCGGTGCCCGTGGCTTCGAGCAGCTCCGCCAGCACGGCGGGCACCTCACGCACGGCGAACTTGTAGACCTCCTGGCCGTTCATGTGGATCGGCGCGAAGCCGCCCACCTGGGCCGAGAGATCCCCCACCAGCGGGCGGTGCTCGGCCACCTGGGCCAGGGTGAGGCAGGCGTTGCGGCTGCCGTCCGAGCGCATGCGGAAGCCCACCAGGCCGTCGCTGGATGGGTCACAGGCCTCCACGGCCAGGGCGCCGGCCCCGTCGCCGAACAGGACGCAGGTGCGGCGGTCGTCCCAGTCGAGCCAGCGGCTCAGCTGGTCGGCGCCGATCACCAGCACCCGCTGCATCGTGCCGCCGCGGATGTACTGGGCCGCCGTGATCAGGGCGAACAGGAAGCCGCTGCAGGCCGCCGTGAGATCGAAGGCCACCGCCCGGTGGGCCCCCAGGGCCGCCTGCACCCGCGGGGCGGTGCCGAACAGGTCGTCCGGGCTGGAGGTGGCCAGCAGGATCAGATCCACCTGCTCGGGGGCCCAGCCCGCATGGGCCAGGGCCGCCCGGCCCGCCCCGGCGGCCAGGCTGGTGACGGTCTCACCGGGGCCGGCCACGCGCCGGGCACCGATGCCGGTGCGGCTGCGGATCCAGCCGTCGTTGGTCTCGACCCGCTCGCTCAGCTGGTCGTTACTGATGCTGGCGGCGGGGAGGGCGCGACCGCAGCCCACCAGGGCCATTCCCCGCAAGGCGGCCGTGGTCCCCGTCGTGTCTGAGCCGAGCGGCACCCATTCGGTTCACAGGTGGGCTCAGTCAACCACAGGTGCTTGCCACTCCGGCGCTCCCCTTGCCGAGGGCGTGCAGGTCGTCCATGACGCCGTGGCTGGCGGCGGAGTGGGCCAGCCGCAGGGCGCTCACCACCGAGAGGGCCCGGCTGCTGCCATGGCCGATGACGCAGACCCCGTCGACGCCGAGCAGCAGGGCGCCGCCGTGCTCGGCATGGTCGAGGCGCTTCTTGATCCGCACCAGGTTGCTGCGCAGGAACGCCGAGCCCACCTTGCCCCGCCGGCCCCGGGGCAGCTCGGCCCGCAGCACGTCCAGCAGGACGCTGCCCACCGATTCGAGGAACTTCAGCAGCACGTTGCCGGTGAAGCCGTCGCAGACCACCACGTCGAAGTCGCCGGAGAGGATGTCGCGCCCCTCGCAGTTGCCGGCGAACACGAAGCGCTCGTCGCCCGCCAGCAGCGGATGGGTGCGCAGGCAGAGGTCGTTGCCCTTGCACTCCTCCTCGCCGATGTTCACCAGGCCGATGCGGGGCCGCTTCACCTGCAGCACGTCGCGGCTGTAGATGTTCCCGAGCAGGGCGAACTGGTGCAGCCATTCGGGCTTGCAGTCCATGTTGGCGCCCACGTCGAGCACCAGCACCTGCTGGCTGGGGTCCTTGGTGGGGAACAGGGCGCCGATGGCCGGGCGGTCGATGCCGGCCAGCCGGCCGAGGCGGAAGATCGCCGCCGCCATCACCGCACCCGAGTTGCCGGCGGAATAGACGGCGGTGGCCTCGCCCTTCTTGACCAGGTCCATGGCCACGTTGATGCTGGCGTCGCGCTTGCGGCGCACCACGGTGGCCTCCTCGTTCATGCCCACCGACGGACCGCTGGCCACCACCTGGATCAGGCCGCGCTGCACCGCCTCCTCCAGCTCCTGGCCCAGGCCCATGGCCGCCACCGCCCGCCGCAGCGGCTCCGGCTCGGCCACGAAACGGATGCGCAGGGGCAGCAGGGCCACGGCCCTCAGGCAGCCCTCCAGGATCGGGCCCGGGGCGTGGTCCCCGCCCATGCCGTCGACGGCCACCCAGAGGCGTTGCCGGTCGTCGATGGCGGCGCCGGTGTGGCTGCCCTGCTGCAGGCGCCGCAGGGGATCGAACACCAGGGGCTGGAGCACGGAGCCTGCCACGTTGGTGGCGGCACCGGCCATGCTGCCGGCCACCGACACCGCCCCCGAGGCGGCGCCGCTGGCGGTGGCGGTGGCGGTGCCCACGAGGCTGGTGACGGCGGCATTGCGCCGATACCAGATCACCAGGCGGCGGATCGTGCGATTGGGTTTGGGGCGGTTGGAGGCGAAGCGACGGCCTTCGCGCCCTGCGCCTTCAGGATCCTTCGGTGGCAACGGGTTCAACGATGCGCTGGAACAGATAGCCGGTGCCCCGGGCCGTGAGGATCAGCTCGGGGTTGGCCGGATCATCCTCCAGTTTGGAGCGCAGCCGCGAGATGTGGACATCCACCACGCGGGTGTCCACGTGACGCTCGGGCGTGTAGCCCCACACCTCCTTGAGGATCTCGCCGCGGCTGAAGGGCTCGCCCGATCGGCTCACCAGCAGCTCCAGCAGGCTGAACTCCATGCCGGTGAGGCGGATGCGCTCGTCGCCCCGATACACCTGGCGCTTGTTGGTGTCGATGCGGAGATCGCCCACCTGGATCACGCCGGAGTTGGGGATCCCGGCGCCCGGGTCCTTCTCCACCCGCCGCAGCACACAGCGGATGCGGGCCTCCAGTTCCTTGGGGCTGAAGGGTTTGACGACGTAGTCGTCGGCCCCGAGCTCCAGGCCGGTGATGCGGTCGGCCACGTCGCCGAGGGCGGTGAGCATCACGATCGGCACGTCCGATTCCTTGCGCAGCTCCTGGCAGACGCCGTAGCCGTCGAGCTTGGGCATCATCACGTCGAGGACCACCAGGTCCGGCAGGACGCGGTGGAAGGCCTCGATGGCCTCCTCGCCGTCGCTGGCGGTGACCACCTGGTAGCCGATCATCGAGAGACGCGTCTCGAGGATGCGGCGAATGCTGGCCTCGTCATCGACGACGAGGATCGTTTCCTTGGCGGTGGGGGAGGCCGTCATTGCGCGGCGAGGAGAATGCAACACGGTTCCGACCCACTGAACCGGCCGGAAGGTCGGGAATTCACCGAACGCCACCTTTCTTCATACACACCGCCCGCTTCCTTTGGCCCGTCCCGGTTCCTCGTTCGTCTGCCAGGCCTGTGGGGCCAGGACGCGGCAGTTCTTCGGCCGCTGCGCCGGCTGCGGCGGTTGGAACACCCTGGTGGAGCAGAGCGAGCCCAGCGGCGACAGCCGCCGGCGCCGGCCGGTGGCAGCCAGCCCCGCTCCGGGGCCTGACGGGGCCGGGGCGCCGGGCCGGCCGCGCCGCTCCGAACCGATCCAGGCGGTGGGGGACCGGCCCCTGCAGCGCCTGGCCAGCGGCTACGGCGAACTGGACCGGGTGCTGGGGGGCGGCCTGGTGCCCGGTTCCCTGGTGCTCCTGGGGGGCGACCCGGGGATCGGCAAGAGCACCCTGCTGCTGCAGAGCGCCCGGGCCATGGCCGCCCGGGCGGTGGTGCTCTACGTCAGTGCCGAGGAGTCGGCCCAGCAGGTGAAGCTGCGCTGGCGGCGCCTGGCCGAGGACGGCCCCGGAGCTGGACCCGGCGCCGTGCCGGAGGCGGGTGACGGCGAGAGCGAGGGCCTTCGCCTGCTGGCGGAGACCGATCTGGAGCTGGTGCTGCAGGAGCTGGAGACCCTCCGGCCGGAAGTGGCGATCATCGACAGCATCCAGGCCCTGCACGACGCCGAACTCGGCAGTGCCCCCGGATCGGTGTCCCAGGTGCGGGAATGTGCCGCCGCCCTGCAGCGCATCGCCAAGCGGCAGCACACCGCCCTGGTGCTGGTGGGCCATGTCACCAAGGAGGGAATGCTGGCGGGCCCCAAGGTGCTCGAGCATCTGGTGGATGCGGTGCTCACCTTCGAGGGGGACCGCTTCGCCAGCCACCGGCTGCTGCGGGCGGCGAAGAACCGCTTCGGCGCCACCCACGAACTGGGGGTGTTCGAGATGCGGGGGGCGGGGCTGGTGGAGGTGAGCAACCCCAGTGAGCTGTTCCTGGCCGGGGATGGCCCCAGCCCCGGCACCGCCACGATCGTGGCCTGCGAGGGCACCCGCCCGCTGCTGGTGGAGATCCAGGCCTTGGTCAGCCCCACCAGCTATGCCAGCCCGCGGCGCACCGCCACCGGCATCGGCACCAACCGCCTGCACCAGATCCTGGCGGTGCTGGAGAAGCACATGGGGCTGCCCCTGTCCCGCTTCGACTGCTACCTGGCGGTGGCCGGCGGCCTCGAGGTGGAGGAGCCGGCGGCGGACCTGGGGGTGGCGGCCGCCGTGGTGGCGAGCTACCGCGACCTCACCCTGCCGGCGGGCACGGTGCTGCTGGGGGAACTGGGCCTGGGGGGGCAGCTGCGACCGGTGGGCCAGCTGGAGCTGCGCCTGCAGGAGGCGGCCCGGCTGGGGTTCGCCCGGGCGGTGGTGCCCCGGGGCAGCGCCCTCGGGCCGGTGGCGGCCGGCCTGGGCCTGCAGCTGCTGGAGGCGGCCACGGTGGCCGAGGCCCTGGTGGCCGGCCTGGGGATGAACCCCGCCGAGGGGGACTGAGCCGGGGGCTCAGAAGTACACGTCGACGTTGCTGCGGCCGGAGGACTTGAGCCAGTTCTCGATGTCCAGGTAGCCGCCCGGGTAGAGGCGCACCGCCTTGGTCCAGTGCACGGCCGCCTCGTCGAACCAGCGGTCGGCCGCGTCCTGGTCGCCGGTTTCCTCCGCCAGCCGCCCCCACTTCTCGTAGATCAGGCCCATGTTCTTGAGGCAGGAGGGGGAGTTGCCGTTGGCGTCCAGGGACTGGCGGTAGTAGTCGAGGGCCTTCTCCTCCTCACCGTTGCTCATGAAGATGATCGCCATGTTCTTGAGGATCTCGCCCCGGTCGATGCTGTTCTCCTCGAGCTTGAGGGCCTCCTCGTAGTTCTCCAGCGCCTCGGCGTAGTCGCCGTCGTTCTGGGCCGAGAGGCCGTCGCGGTAATAGACGTAGGCCTCCTTCGCCTTGGGATCGATCGGCAGCAGCTTGACGATCAGGTCGGCCATGACCGTGAAGCTCTTGTCGATGAAGTTGTCGTTGCGCTGCGAGCGGGGCAAGGGTCCAGGTCCGGATCGTCCCCCCATCCTGCCTCGGGTGGTCGGGGCAGGGGCGTGGCGGCTCCCTAGCCTTGGATCCCGGCCCCGCCGCCCCGGCCCCCCCCCCGCTTGAGCGCCACCCCCCCCGCCAGCAGCCCCCGCGAGCCGTTGCTCCTCGATGTGGAGGGGATGAAATGCGGCGGCTGCGTCCGCGCCGTCGAGCAGCGCCTCCTCCAGACCGCAGGGGTGCGCCAGGCGAGCGTCAACCTGCTGACCCGCACGGCCTGGGTGGACCTGGAGCCCCGGGTCGAGGGACCCGACGGCAGCGCCGTGGATCCCCTGCCTGCCCTGCTGGGCAGCCTCGAGGGCCTGGGCTTCCAGGCCCGGCTGCGCCCCCTGGAGCCGGAGCCGGCCAGCCAGCGGGAGCGGCGCCAGGCCGAACAGTGGTGGCGCCACTGGCGCCAGCTGCTGGTGGCCCTGCTGCTGCTGCTCGTCTCCGGACTGGGGCACCTCGCCGATGCCGGCCGGCTGACCTGGGGCGGTCCCTGGCCGCTGCTGGGCAGCCCCTGGTTCCACGCCCTGGTGGCCACCCTGGCCCTGGCCTTCCCCGGCCGGCCGATCCTGGTCCGCGGCGTCCGCTCGGCCCTGGCCGGGGTGCCAGGCATGGACACCCTGGTGGGGCTGGGGGTGGCCAGCGCCTACCTCTCCAGCCTGGTGGGCTGGCTGTGGCCGGCCAGCGGCTGGCCCTGCTACTTCAACGAGCCGGTGATGCTGCTCGGTTTCGTCCTCACCGGCCGCTTCCTGGAGGAGCGCGCCCGCTACCGCACCGGCCGGGCCATTGAGGAGCTGGGCGCCCTCCAGCCCGAGCATGCCCTGCTGCTCCTCGGCGACGACCCCCCCCGCCAGGTGCGGGTGGGGGGACTGCGGCCGGGGGACCGGCTGCGGCTGCTGCCGGGCGACCGGGTGCCGGTGGACGGGGTGGTGCTGGAGGGCCGCTCGCGCGTCGATGCCTCCAGCCTCACCGGCGAGTCCCGGCCGCAGGCGGTGGAGCCCGGCAGCGAGCTGGCCGCCGGCCTGCTCAACCTGGAGAGCTCCCTGGTGCTGGAGGTGCGCCGCAGCGGCGCCGACAGCGCCATCGCCCGCATCGTGTGCCTGGTGGAGCGGGCCCAGGCCCGCAAGGCCCCGATCCAGGGGCTCGCCGACCGGGTCGCCGGCCGCTTCACCCTCGTGGTGCTGCTGCTGGCGCTGGCCACCCTGCTGTTCTGGTGGCTGTGGGGATGCCGGCACTGGCCCGAGGTGCTCACGATGGGCGCGGCCGTTGGCCACGGGGCCCATGGGCATGGCGCCCTGGCCCACGGGGGCGGGGCCGCCGGCACCCCCTTCAGCCTGGGGCTGCAGCTGGCCATCGCGGTGCTGGTGGTGGCCTGTCCCTGCGCCCTCGGCCTGGCCACGCCCACGGCGATCACCGTGGGCTCCGGGCTGGCGGCCCGCTCCGGCCTGCTGTTCCGTGGCGGCGATGCGATCGAGACCGCCTCCCGGCTGGAGGCGGTGCTGTTCGACAAGACCGGCACCCTCACGATCGGGCGGCCCCTGGTGACGGCCGTCCGGGTCCTGGGGGCGGACCCGGGAAGCCCGGCCGAGGCGGCGGCCGCCGCCGGGCTGGTGCAGCTGGCGGCGAGCCTTGAGCAGCACAGCCGCCATCCCCTGGCCCATGCCGTGCTTCAGGAGGCCCAGTGCCGGGGACTGCCCCTGCTGGCCGTCAGCGAGGCCCGGACCCTCCCAGGCGACGGGGTGCAGGGGCTGGTGGAGGGCTCCGGCCTGGTGCGAGTGGGCCGGCTCGAGTGGCTGACGCGCCTGGGGGTGGGCGCGGAGCCCGCCGCCACGGCCCTGCAGCAGGAGCTGGAGGCCGATGGTGCCACCCTGCTGGCGGTGGCCGCCGAGGCACGGCTGCTGGGACTCCTGGCGGTGGCGGATCGGCCCAGGGCCGATGCCGCCGCCACCGTGAGCCACCTGCGGCGCCTGGGGCTGCGCCTGGGCCTGCTCAGCGGCGATCGGCGCGCCAGCGTCGAGGATCTGGGCCGCCGGCTGGGCCTCAGGCCGGAGGAGCTGGCCTGGGAACTGCGGCCCGAGCAGAAGCTGGAACGGCTGCTGCTGGCCCATGGCCGGGGGGCCGTGGCCATGGTGGGCGACGGGATCAACGATGCCCCCGCCCTCGCCGCCGCCGACCTGGGCATCGCCGTCGGCACCGGCACCCAGATCGCCCAGGAGAGTGCGGCCCTGGTCGTGATGGGGGAGGGGCTCGACGGCATCGTCCGGGCCCTGGAGATCGCCCGGCGCACCATGGCCAAGGTCCGGCAGAATCTGGCCTGGGCCTTCGGCTACAACCTGGTCGTCCTGCCGATCGCCGCCGGTGCGCTCCTGCCGGGCTTCGGCCTCAGCCTCTCGCCCGAACTGGCGGCCCTGCTGATGGCCTTCAGTTCGATCACCGTGGTCGGCAACGCCCTGCTGCTTCAGGGTCTCCCCACGGATCCGGCGCCATGAGCGGGCGCTTCCTGGTGCTGGAGGGCATCGACGGCTGCGGCAAGACCACCCAGATCGAGGCCTTGCGCGCCTGGCTGCCGCTCAGCGGCCTGATGGCGCCCGGCTCCCGGCTGGTGGTGACGCGGGAACCGGGCGGGACGGCCCTGGGCCAGGCCCTGCGTGCCCTGTTGCTGCACCCTCCGGCTGGGGTCGCCCCCTCCAGCCTCTGCGAGCTGATGCTCTACGCCGCCGACCGGGCCCAGCACGTGGAGGAGTGCCTGCGTCCCGCCCTGGCCGCCGGCGACTGGGTGCTGAGCGATCGCTACAGCGGCTCCACCGCGGCCTACCAGGGCCATGGCCGCGGCCTGCCGATGGCCACCATCCACCAGCTCGAGGCGATGGCCACCGGCGGCCTGGAACCCGATCTCACCCTCTGGCTCGATCTCCCCCTGGCCGGTTCCCTGAGGCGCCGCGGCGACCGGCCCGCCGACCGGATCGAGGCCGCGGGCGAGGCCTTCCTGCAGCGGGTCAGCGACGGCTTCGCCAGCCTGGCCGCCGAGCGGGGCTGGCAGCGGGTCGAGGCCGGCGGGCCGATCGAGCAGGTGACGGCCCGGTGCCGCACCCTGATCACGGAGCACCTGGGCGCCGGCGGCGGACGGGGCCATGGCTGATCTGTTCGCCGATCTGGTGGGCCAGCCCCAGGCGGTGGCCCTGCTCACGGCCGCCCTGGAGCGGCGGCGGCTGGCTCCCGCCTACCTGTTCGTCGGGCCCGAGGGGGTGGGCCGCCGCCTGGCGGCCCTGCGCCTGATCGAGGGGGTGCTCGCCGGTGGCACCGCCGGATCGGTGCCGCTGCGGCGACGCCTGGCGGAGGGCAACCACCCCGATCTGCTCTGGGTGGAGCCCACCCACCTGCACCAGGGCCGGCTGGTGACGGCCTCCGAGGCCGAGGTCCAGGGCCTCAGCCGCCGCAGCCCCCCCCAGCTGCGCCTGGAGCAGGTGCGGGAGGTGACCCGTTTCCTGGCCCGCCGTCCGGTGGAGGGGGAGCGTTCCCTGGTGGTGCTGGATACGGCCGAGGCGATGGCCGAAGCGGCCGCCAATGCCCTGCTCAAGACCCTCGAGGAACCGGGCCATGGTCTGCTGATCCTGCTCACGGCAACGCCGGACCGGCTGCTGAGCACGATCCGATCCCGCTGCCAGGCCATCCCGTTCGCGCGCCTGCCCCCCGCCCTGGTGCACCAGGTGCTGGCGGCCCTGCCGGCGCCGGAGGGGGCTGGGGAGGGGACGGCGGAGGGGGCCGCAGCCGATCCCCCCGAGCTGCTCGAGCTGGCCGCCGGCTCCCCCGGGGCCCTGCTGCGTCACCGTCGGGTCTGGCGGGGCCTGCCGGAGGGCCTGGCCGACCGGCTGCTGGCCCTGGGGCGGGAGCCGCTGGAGGCCCTGGGCCTGGCCCGCGACCTCAGTGAGGCCCTGGATGGCGAGCAGCAGCTGTGGCTGCTCGACTGGTGGCAGCTGCACCTCTGGCGGCAGTGCAGGGAGCCGGCGCCCCTGCGCCGCATCGAGCAGCTGCGCAGCCATCTGCTGGCCTACGTGCAGCCGCGCCTGGCCTGGGAGGTGGCCCTGCTGGACCTGGGCCGCTGAGGAGGGGGCCCGTCAGGCCACCGCCCCTTCGCCCGGTTTGGGAGCGGCGGTGAGCTTGGCCTCCCTGGCGCTGCGGATGGCGGCGCCGAGGCTGTCGATCTGATCGGTGGGAGGCAGCTCGAGGCAGTACCCGGCGCCGTAGACGGTCTTGATGAAGCGCGGTTTGCGGGGATCGGGCTCGAGCTTGGTGCGCAGGTGGCGGATGTGGACGCGGATGGTCTCGATGTCGTCGTCGGGCTCGTACCCCCAGACCTCCTTGAGGATCAGGGAGGGGGCGACGGTCTGACCGTGGCGCTGGAGGAGGCAGTGGAGGAGTTCGAACTCGGTGTGGGTGAGGCGGACGGGCGCATCGAACCAGATGGCCTCGAAGCGCTCGGGGACGAGGGTGAGGGAGCTGAAGCTGAGGATCTCGTTGTGCTTGGCGGAGAGGGGGGCGCGCTCGCTGCGCCGGAGCAGGGCCTTGACCCTGACCATGAGTTCCTCGAGATCGAAGGGCTTGGTGAGGTAGTCGTCGGCGCCGGAATTGAAGCCGCTCACCTTGTCCTTGGTGCTGCCGAGGGCGGTGAGCATGAGGATGGGGATCTTGGCCGTCCGCTCGTCGCGGCGGAGGCGCTGGCAGAGGGTCAGTCCGTCGACCTTGGGGAGCATCAGGTCGAGGAGAATCACGTCGGGGCAGTACTGAACGGCCAGGGCCTGGCCCTTGATGCCATCGGCAGCCCTCTGGACGTCGAAGCCGCCGTGCTCGAGATGGCCGGCGACGAGATCGAGCATGTCGCCGTCATCTTCGATGAGCAGGATCGAGGGCTTCATGGGAGGGGGCGAGGCGTGGCGAGGCGTGTCGTCGTGGTGCCTGCGGGGGTGCACGGGCACGGAAGAGAATAGTGTCGCGGCTTTGCTGGAGCGCTGCAGGGGGCAGGGTGCAGGTGCTCCCCCTGGCCGAGCATGCGGATCCGACTCAACGCCCGGATTGCTCCGGCCGAGGCCGCGGGGATGGGCGCGGGAAACGGGCGGATCTGGATGGAAAAACTCCCCGGGCGGGATTCGAACCTGCGACCAATCGGTTAACAGCCGACCGCTCTACCACTGAGCTACCGAGGAAGACACCCGGCGGACCGGGATCCGAAGACCTTACCTTTCGGCCCCGCCGGCGGGCAAGGGGGAGAGGGAGCGGCGCAGGCTTTCGCCGCTCTGCCAGGGGCCGATCGTACCGGCTTCCATACGGGCGGCCCCGTCGCAGCACTCCAGTTCCTCGAGACGGTGGGTGATCCACAGCGCGGTGAGGGGGGACGGGCTGCGATGGCAGAGCCGATGGATCAGCTCCAGCACCTCCCTCTGGCTGTCCGGATCCAGCAGGGCCGTGGGTTCATCGAGCAGCAGCAGCGTGGCGGCGCTGGCCAGGGCGCCGGCGATCGCCAGCCGCTGCTTCTGGCCGCCGCTCAGGGTGTGGATGGGGCGCTGCTGCAGTCCCGCCAGGCCCACCTGGGCCAGGGCCGAGGCCACCCGCCCGGCCCGGGCGCCGTCGTCGAGCCCATCGGGGAGCGCCAGCTGGAGATCGCTGCCGCAGCTGGGCAGCAGCAGCTGGTGGTCGGGGTTCTGGAACACCAGGGCCGGCCGGCCCTGGCAGGTGATGTGGCCCGCCGTGGGGGTGAGCAGGCCGGCGATCAGGCGCAGCAGGGTGCTCTTGCCGCTGCCGTTGCTGCCCACGAGCATCCAGAGGCCCGGCCCCGGAATGCTCAGCCGGCAGTCGCGCAGGGCCGGGACCCCTTCGCCCCAGCCGAAGCGGAGTCCCTCGATGTGCAGGGGTGGCTCGACCGCCCCGGAGGTCGCCGCTGCGCTCAAGGCTCGAAGCTGAAGCCGGGACGCTTGCCGCCGCCGGCGACCGACGACTTCTCATAAATCTGCACGGCGACGATCTCGCCGCTCAGGAGGCTGACGCGCTTCTGCTCGTCCTTCTCGCAGGTGAGCTCGAGCACCTTGGGGTGCCCGCTTTCGAGCGCCTGGCGTACCTCCCCGTACAGGGCCCGGGCGGCCTCCAGCTCCTTGCGCTGGACGGCAACGGGCATGGGGCTGAGCCGGAGGGAGATCTCGACGACGTACATGGTGGAAGCTGCTGGGGGCCGGGACGGCGGGAAAGGCTGGCCCGGCCACTCTGGCGAATCGTCGGGCGTCGGGGAGGTGTGGGTACTTGTACTCAATCCCTGAGCGCGACGCCCCCCTCGGACGCGCAGAAAGGGCGTTCTCTTTTAAAGTCGGCTTGTAAAGCTTCGTGAAGCACCTCCCATGACGATCGCCCTGGGGCGCGCCCCTGCCACCCGTGGATGGTTCGACGTCCTCGACGACTGGCTCAAGCGCGA
>PVWP01000012.1 GCA_003003925.1 Aphanothece cf. minutissima CCALA 015 | reverse complement strand
TGCTCGAGGCCCCCAGCGGCGAGACCGGTCTGCGCCTGGCACCGGCCCTGGTGGACGGCGCTCCCCTGGCGGCCTGAACCGGCATGACCGTCCTGATCCGCAACGGCGACAGCCTGATCGGCAGTCTCTGCCGGGACATGGCCGCGGTGCGCCAGAGCTGGCAGCGGCTGAAGGGTCAGGGGGCCACCTGCCGCGACGAACAACTCCGCCGGCGGCTTGGTCGTGAAACCCATCGGCTGGAGCAGCGCCGCCTGGAACTCCAGCGCCAGGCCCGGGCGCTGATGCGCCTGCCCCTGCGCGATCCCCTCGGGGCCGCCTTCCTGATGGAGCTCACCAGCCGGCCCCTGGCCGCCTGAGTCCCCCGGGGATGGAGGCCGTTGACCGGGCTCAGACCGGGGCAGCCGCGGCCGCCTGGGCCGCCGCCAGTTCCCCATCGATCAGCAGCATGGAGGCGGCCTCCTGGCGCCCGAAGCGCACCCGGCCGAGCAGGTGGGCCGCGCCGTTCTCAGCGGCGATCTGGCCCTGGATCATCGGGTCGAGGAAGACGGTGGTGCGCACGTCGCCGGCGCGCTCCGCCAGGGAATAGAGGAGTTGCAGAGAGGTGGTGACATCGGCCTCCAGGCGGAAGGCGTCCGCCAGGGCCGACTCGGCGTCGCTCCACTGCTGGCAGGGGGCGGGCAGTTCACCGAGGTCCACCGTCTGGCCGCGGGCGATCAGGTAGTCGGCCAGCAGGCCGGCATGCTGCTGCTCGCCGCGGGACTCGGCCATCAGGTGGGCAGCGAAACCGCGCAGTTCCCGCTCGGCGAACCAGAGGGCCATGGCCCAGTAGGCGGCGCTGGCCTTGCGCTCCAGGCCCAGGTGGTCCTGCAGACCCTCGAGCAGCCCTGCCTCCATGGGCTGGGCCATGGCCCTCCCGGCGGGGCCGGTGGCCACCGCGGTCTTGGGCAGGGAGGAGGTCGGGGAGGTCATCACGATCGGCCTGGGGGGAAAGAACCCATTCACCGTCCCCACAATTTACGGAGCCCGGCAACGAACCGAGCCATCACGAACCGGCCCATTCCGCACGCGTCGTGGGTGGAGAGTCCCAGACTCAGGGAGCCTTGGACCATTCCCATGGCCAGTGCCGTCGACCACGCCCTGCGGCTGCGCAGCCTCTGGACCGCCTGGCTGCTGGCGATGCTGTTCCATGTGGAGCTGGGCCTGATGCCCCTGTTCCACGGGATCTCGCCGGAGATCCATGGCCATGTGGCGGCCGCCCAGCTGCCGCTGTTGTTCGGGGCCATGCTGGCTTATGTCCTGGTGCCGCTGGCCACGGTCGTGCTGATCGCCTACGCCGCCAGTGATCCGGGCCAGCCTCGGCGCTGGCGCCACTGGCGCTGTGCCCATTTCTGGATGAGCGTTGCTTACACCCTCACCAACCTCCCCCACCTGGCCGCCGACATCCTGGTGCCGGACGCCCGGGCCGACCAGATCGTGCTGATGCTGGCGATGGTGCTGATCGGCCTGCTGATCAACCGCGAGGCCTGGTTCTGGTGGCGAACTCAGCGCGGCCCGATGTCCCCCAGCAGGCAGGCCACGTGGGCGGCGCTGGCGGATGCCAGGCCCTCGAGGTCGTAGCCGCCCTCCAGGGCGGACACCAGACGGCCCTGGGCATGGTCCGCCGCGATGCTGAGCATCAACCGGGTCAGGGCCGCGAAATCCCTGTCCTGGAGGCGTAAATCCCCGAGGGGATCGCCGGCCCTGGAATCGAAACCCGCCGAGATCAGCACGAAATCCGGGGCGAAGGCCTCGGCCAGCGGCAGCAGCTCCTCCCGCCAGGCGGCCACCAGCTCGGGCCCGGACGTCCCCGCCGGCAGGGGACAGTTGCGGGTGTAGCCGGACCCGGTCCCCTCGCCCTGTTCCCGGCGGGAGCCCGTCCCCGGGTAGAGCGGCGCCTGGTGGCTGCCGAAGAACAGCACCGAGGGATCGCTCCAGAAGATGTCCTGGGTGCCGTTGCCATGGTGCACATCCCAGTCGACGACCAGGATCCTCTTGAGACCATGCGCCGCCTGCAGGTGGCGGGCGGCGACGGCCACGTTGTTGTAGAGGCAGAAGCCCATGCCCCGGGCCGGACTGGCGTGGTGCCCCGGGGGCCTGACCACCGCATAGGCCCGCTGCACCCGCTGGTCCATGACGGCTTCCACCGCCGCCAGCACCCCCCCCGCCGCCAGCCGCGCCGTTCGCTCCGAGTGGGGGCTGATGGCGGTATCGCCGGTGGACAGCTGCTCTCGGCCGGCCTGGATATCCTCCCGGACCTGCTGCAGATACCCCGGCGTGTGACAGCGCAGCAGTTCCGCATCCGTGGCTGGGCGGGGCGGGAGGATCCGGCAGCGGGCCAGCAGACCGGCCCGCTCCAGGCCCTGGATCACGGCATCGACCCGGGCGGGGCATTCCGGGTGCCAGGGTCCGGTGAGGTGGTCGCGGTAGCTGGCGCTGCAGACGATGCCGACGTCCGGGGCAGGCGTCAGTGGGGGAGAAGGCAGACCGAGCTGGCGTTGCCTCTCACCCCCACCGCTCGGTTGGGAACCTGGGGCAGCCATTCCGGACGGGGCGACACCCCACTTTGCTGCATCGCCAGGGCATCGGCGGGCAGCTGTTCGGTGAGGACGACGCCCATCGAATCCCGTGCCCAGATCTCCACGTCCGTGGCGGGCGGACAATGGAAGGTGAGCACCTCAAAGGGAAAGACAACCCGCTCGAGGAAGAAATCCTCGGGACCACAGCAGCGGATGATCCGCATGCGTTCCGAACAGTTGCGGTAGCTACAAAGTAAGACGTCCATGGTGCCCTCCGACCAGACTGAGACCTGACCATGGCATCAACACACGCTCCCCCGGCCATGTCCGTTGCCGATGCGACGAACAATCCGGCATGAGTGTTTGTACCGCTTAAGGATGACTCAACTGCGCCTGAGCCAATTCGGAGCTCCGCTGAACCAGTCACCCAGATCGTCCCGGCCGGGGTCGAATCCTTCGCTGTCACAGGGGTCGCCCAGGTCCAGCGAGCCCGTGAGGCGGTCGAGTTCCGATTCGGGCTCACCCCGTTGCTGGGTGCGCTGAGCCCGCCGCAGCCAGCTCCAGACACTGGCATCGCGATCAGCGAACTTCTGAACATAGATGCGTTCATGGAGACTGACCGGGCGGGAATCGGCAATCCTGCCGATGATCTCCTGAAGCCTCAGACGGGTGGTGGGTGTGAGCATCTTTCCAGTCATCCATTGGCAGAGGATCTAACCGTTCTCCGAAATCGAACGGTGCCGAGGATCACAGAAACCAGCCACCTGTCAGGACTTGGTGAAATCGATCCATCGATGCCGATGCCATGCCCTGTCGCGGTCTCCGGCCGCCGGCGGCAGAATCGGATCCTGTGATCACGCTCCAGAAGCCGCGGCCCACCGCCCTTGATGTCCCCTGCAGCGATAGGCGCCCCCCCATCCCCAACCCCCGATCCGGCCCCGCAGCCCGCCGGGCTCAACGCACCGCAGATTCTGCGGCTCGTCTACGACGGAGGCTGCCCCTTCTGCCGTCATTTCGCCCTGAGCAGCGAACTGCGCGGCGGGATTCCCCACCTGCAGATCGTCGACGGGCGGGCCGACGCGGCTCTGCGCGGCGCCCTCCTGGCGCGGGGCCTGCCGCTGGCGCAGGGGGCGGTCCTGCTCCAGGGCGAGCGGGCCTGGCACGGGGCGGAGGCGGTGCGGCAGCTGTGCACCCTGATGCGGCCCAGTGATCCCCTGCTGCAGCTGCTGGTTCCGCTGTTCGATGCGCCGACCCGCAGCCGCCGGCTGTACCCCCTGCTGCTGGCAGCGCGGCGCCTGGCCCTGGCCCTGAAGGGCCTGCCGCTGGATCCGGACCGGCCCTGACGGCGAGCCCCGACGGAACCCCGGCTCAGGGCAGCGGCGCCAAGGGCGCCCGGCCCGCCACGGAAGGACCCGTGCCGATCGGCTGCAGCAGCGGGGAGGGGTCCACCGCCACCAGTCGCCCCTGGCGGAGCTGGCGCCACTCGAAGTGCAGATGGGCCGTGGTGGCAGAGCCGCTGCTGCCGACCCGGCCGATGGGCTGCCCCGCCACCAGGCTCTCCCCGGGCAGAACCGATACATCCAGCAGATGGGCGTACAGGCTCTGCCAGCCGAGGCCGTGGTCGATGACCACCAGCAGGCCGTAGCCACCCACCTCATCCACCAGCCGCACGGTGCCGGGCAGCACGGCGAACACCGGCGTTCCCTCCGGGGCGACCAGATCGAGGCCGGTGTGCAGGCGCCAGGCGTTGCGCGCGTCGGCCAGCCGCCAGCCGAACGGAGCCTGCTCGGTGGGCTGGAGAGCGAGGGGATAGCCCAGGGCCCCGGCCTGGTGCACGGGAAACACCCCCACCGGGGCCGGCCGGTAGCGGGACCGCAACGGTTCCGGCAGACGGTCGTTCTGGCCCAGGTCGCCCACCGGCACCTCCAGGGGTATCTCCGTCGGCCGGGGCGGCGGCTCCCCCATCGCCAGAAGGGGACGGGGACCCAGGGACAGGGGCAGCAGCCAGGGCAGGACCAGCGCCGTCAGAAACCGTCGGAAGCGGGAATCCATCCGCCTGCTGCAAGGGACCGTGCAGGCCTTGGTAACGCCCCCGGCCGCCGCTGCCAAGACGGGGATGGCGGGACGCGAATGCCCGTGGTGACCGGGACGGTCAGGAACCGGTGGCCGGCTCCTGGCTCTGGGGCAGGACCGCCATGGCGCTGGCGATGGCGGTGTCCATCACGATGCGCAGGGCCAGGCAGGGATCGATCACCTCCCGCCCCATGGTGATGGCCTTCTGGGCCACCAGGCCGAACAGGATCGGCCACTCCACCGGCTCGGGGCAGAACCGCCGGGCCAGCGGCAGCAGGGCCGGCCAGAGGCTCGGCAGCGACTGCAGGGATTCCGGCGACGGCTGATGGGCCTCGGGCACCTGGGGCACGCCGAAGTCCCCCTGGCCGAGGTGCTCGAGGCCATGGCGCCACAGGGCCGTCGGGTCCGGCAGGGCCGTGCAGCCGGCCTGCTGGGCGGCGCCGGCGGCCAGACCCCAGGTGGAGTACGGCTCATGGAAGAGGGCCTGGACCAGCCCTTCCCCCACCAGGCAGGAGCCCCCGTCCCCGGTACCGACCACGTGCAGCCCCGAGAGCTCCGCCCGGCCCGCCGCCCGGGAGCGGGCCCGCACGCCGGCCTGGCAGGCCTGGCCCGCCAGGGCACCGCAGACCGCCAGGAGCGATTCGACGTGCACACCCCGCTCGGACGCCATGGCCTTGAGAAGCCGGCGGCTGATCTCCTCGGCACCCAGGCGGGCCCCCACCAGGGGGTCCTGGGCCCGGCGGGCGGCGATGGCCTCATCCAGGGGATCGCGGGAGGGAGCTGTCATGGCCGCAGGGGATGGGGGTCAGGGGGGTCCAGCCCCAGCGTTCCCGGCCCCGGTCGCGCCCCCCGTCGCGCGTTTGGGGGGCGGGTCGGTCCGGCGGGGGACACGGATCACCACCGTGCCGGCAAGCTTGTCGTGCCAGCCCTGGCGACGGGGATCCCAGGCCGCCCAGAAGAAGCCCAAGAGCAGGGGCAGCGTGGAAATGAGATAGCCGATGTAGCGCAGGCACCACTGGCGCAGGCCAGGTTCGCCGCCGGTTCCGGCATCGACGATTCTCAGCCGCAGCATCAGTTTGCCGGGCGTGCCCTGCTTCCAGCGCCAGAACAGGATCACCACCAGGGCCGACACCACCGTGCTGACGACCAGCACCGCCGTCTCGTCAGGCACGGCATAGAGAAGGAGCGGCAGGGGGGCCGTGATGATCAGCATCAGCACCGAATCGATCAGCGAGGCCGCCGTGCGGACCCGGAATCCCGCGTAGGCGATGGCCGAGGCGGGGGAAGATTCACTGCGCTCCATGGGGCCATCTTCTCCTCCCGGCAGCGTCAGGGGCGGAGCGGTGTTAGGACTATGGAGCTTCTCTCCATCGTTCATGCGAGCCCTTACCTTTCTGTTCGCCCTGATGGTGGGTCTGGCCATGGCCTTTCTCGCACCGGCGATGGCCGGCGGCCACAACCAGGCCCCCGCAGCGATGGTGGCTCCGGAGATGGCCGCGATGGCTGACGAGCCCGCCGCGGACCAGCTGGTCAGCGACCTGCTCACCGACCTGAGCATCGATCCGGCCCCCGTCCTCGACGTCGCGGCCTGAGTCCCCACCACCTCACGCAACACAACGGTCGGGCTGGCACCTGAACCCATGGCTCGCACCCTGCTCGACCCACGTCTGACCCTGGTCTCCCTGCGGCCGGATCAGCCCCAGAGTGCCCCCGCGGACAGCGCTGAGGCGCCCCGCCGCGGCAAGGGCTTCTCCGGATCGCCCTCCCGCGGCCAGGGCAAGGCCTCGGGCAGCAAGGGCCGCCGCAAGAAAGGCACGGGTCTCTCCGCCGCCGACCACGGGCCCCTCGGCCGCAGCCCCAGCCTGGAAGCCATCGAGGCCAGGGCCCGTCTCGGCTTGGCCCTGGCGGGCCGGCTGCGGGAAACCGATGTCAACCTGGCCTGGAAGAAAGCCGCCGCCGAGCATCACCCGGACCGCGGCGGGCGCCACGCCACCATGCAGGCCGTCAACGCCGCCAGGGACGTCCTGCTGGGCAGGGGGCTGGGCTGAGGTTCAGCGCTCCGTGTCCTGCCCCCCTTGATAGGCCCCCCTGATCAGCTGCGCTAGATGAGCCCCGGCAACAGCCACCAGCTGCTCTGGCGATAGGCCTCGAAACCGGGATAGCGCTCCGCCATCGAAGCTTCCTTGCCGATCATGCGGGGCAGGTAGAGCGCCAGCACGGAGGCGGGGAGCAGCCAGGCCCACGGCGAGCCGGCGATCACCGCGAAGCTGCTGTAGCGGATCAGGTCGCCGAGGTAGTTGACATGGCGGACGCGGCGCCAGGCCCCGTCCGCCACCAGGGTGGCCCCCAGGACCTTGGCGGTGCCCTTCTGCACATCGGCCGCCGTGTTCAACAGCGATCCGAAGATGTAGAGGCTGAGCCCCAGGGCGATCGTCACCGGGCCGATCGGTACAGGATTGGCCATGGCCAGCCAGCCGGGCAGGGCGTAGAACACCCCGACATAGAGCACCACGGCGACGGCCTGTGGCGGGCCCACCACCTCGGTGAAGAGCTGGGTGGTGCGCCAGGGGAACAGCACCTCCTCAAGCAGCCACCAGAGGCAGTAGCTGATGTGGAGGGCGAGGTAGATCGCGACCCGTTCCGACTCCAGCCCCAGCACCAGCGCAGGCACCAGCAGGGCCACGATGGTGGTCACCTTGGCGATGTTGATCGCTTGCAGCTGGGTCATCGGCAGCTGGGCCACCCGGAGCCCGACGGGGTTCCATGCTGGCAGGCGTCTCAGCGTCACGGAGGGGCCGAGGCGGGAAAGCGCTCCAGGTAGGTGGCAACCGCCAGGGGGCGGCTCTGGCTGTAGCCCACCGGCAGCCAGAGGTCGCCGGCTGAGGAGGCGTAATGGATCTCCCAGTGGTACAGGCCCGTGAAGGCCGCCGGATCCATGCGCAGCAGCTCGGCGTAGAGCAGCACGGCCCTGACGTAATGCCGGCTGTTGTTGTAGCCCCACAGCCCCCGGCGAATGTCCCGCAGGCCTCCGCGCCGCACCAGGTAGCGGGCCGCCGCATGGATCGCGTCCTCGGGATCGCGGATGTCTCCCTTGCCGATGCCGGGCTCGGCCCAGGTGGTGGGGAGGAACTGCATCGGGCCCCGCGCATCGGCGACGGAGACGCCATCGATGCGGCCCATGCCCGTTTCGACCAGGTTGATGGCAGCCAGAACCTCCCAGGGAATCCCAGTGGCGGCGGAGGCCTCCCGGTAGTACCGCAGCAGGTCGGCGGCAGGCTCCGGGGGGATGATCCGCCAGGCGGGCACGACGGCCGGACGCCGCCCCCCCCGGTGCATGGCCAGAAACTCCCGACGGGCGGCCACATGGCGGTCCATCACCCCCTGCCAGCGGACGGGCAGGAAGCTCCGCACCCGGGCGGCCAGGGCCGGATCGGCGGCGAGCCGGCGATAGGTGACCTGCTGGCGATGCCCCAGCTCACCCAGGAGCCCGGTCGGAGTGTCGGCGGACCGCAGGGCAGCCTCCGCGGCGGCCAGCTGGGAGGCGATGGCGGCGGGGTCGGCCGGCAGCCGGGGATAGGCCCGCGGGGCCGGCTGTGGCGGGGCCGACTCCGTCGGCGAGGCTGGTGGCGACGCTGGTGCAGCATCCGGGGAAGAGGCGGCAGCGGGGCTCCCGGTGGGGCGGCCGGTGGGTGCCTGGGGCACCGACACGGTGACCGCCAGCGCCGCCGAGGCCAGCAGCAGGGCCAGCAGCACGGGGGTGACGACGCGCATGGGCAGGGGAAGCGTCGGGCGGGGGGGGAATCGGGCGATCAGGTCTTGGTCAGCCAGCAGAACTGGTAAGCCTGCAACACGATGCGGCTGCCGGACTGGGACGGCCGGCGGCCCGAGTGAAGATCCACCAGTCCATCGTGACTGCTGAAGACCGACGGCACCAGGCTGTCGAGATCGAAGAACCGGGGCTGGTCGTTGAAGTTGGCCACCACCAGGACCAGCTCGGATGGCCGCAGGGGGTTGGTCCTCACGAACGCCAGCAGATGGTCATTCTCCAGGGGCAGAATCTGGCGATTGTTGAAATCGGCGAAGGCTGAGATCTCCTTGCGAATCGTGATCATCTTCTTGATCGCCGAGAAGATGGTATGTTCCACGGTTCCTGGCTTCCGCCTGAGCTCCGCCTTGGCCCAGTCGATCTTCGGGCGATGCACCCAACGGGTGTCATTGCACTTGCTGGGGTCATCATAGAAGCTGTAGTCATTCAAGACGCCCAGGGCATCGCCGTTGTAGATGAGCGGGATGCCCCCGAACGACAGAATGACCCCATGCATCAGCAGGATGCGGCTGATGGCCGTGGCGATCAGGGCCTGATCCTTCGATTCGAGGGCCGACTCCAGACCGACAAGGGAGGCCAGGGACCCGCAGATGCGGGCATCGCCCGTGGTGTCGTTGGGCATGAAGGTGAGCCCGCGGGGGATGGCATCGAAATCCCCCTTGAAGTAGTCGATCAGGAAGCGCCGATGGGCGCGGGGCTCGTAACCAACCTGCTCAATGTCACTGTCATCGAAACCGAAGCCGATATCGTCATGGCAGCGGACGTAATTGAGCCAGGTGGCCCGCTCCAGCTTGTTGGGAAGGCTCTTGAGGCCCTGGCAGAGGAGCCGGGTGTTGCGGGTGGCCACCGCATCCCAGAGCAGCGCCATCAGGGTGGCGTTGTAGGCAATCTCACATTCCTTGGCCACGATGGCATCCTCGCCGAAGTATTTCGTGATTTCGGTGGGGGCGACGATGGCCTCGGCGATGAACAGGACCCCAGGTGCGGTCACCTGGCAGCAGTCCTTCATGAGCTGCAGAATGAGGTGGGCCTTGCGCTCGTTCTGGCAGGTGGTTCCCAGCTTCTTCCAGAGGAAGGCAACGGCATCGAGCCGCAGAACATCGACGCCCTGGTTGGCCCAGAACAGCAGCACATCGAGCATCTCGATGAACACCGCAGGGTTGGCGTAGTTGAGGTCCCACTGGTACTCGTGGAAGACCGTCATCACCCACTTCCCCATCTCCCCATTCCAGGTGAAATTGCCAGGATCGCTTTCAGGGAAGACTTCGGGCATGTTCTGCTCGAAGACATCCGGAATGTCCCTGTCGTCAAAAACGTGGTAATAATCCTGATAGTGCTTCTCCCCAGCCATCGCACGCCTGGCCCACTCGTGCTCATCCGATGTGTGATTCAGGACGATATCCAGAACCAACAGGATGTCACGCTTCCTGAACTCGTCGGCAATCCTGCGCAGATCATCAAGCGTGCCGACCCTGTCATCGATTTTGCGAAAATCGCTGATCGCATAGCCACCATCGCTCTTACCAGATGGGCACATCAGGATCGGCAGGATGTGCACCATGTTGATGCCCAGCTCCTGGAAGTAACTGATCTTGCTGGCCAGATCCGGCAGGTTCTCCGCGAAGCCGTTGGAGTAAACAGCCATCCCGACCCACTTCTGGGAAAGGAACCAGTTGTAGTCATCCTCTCTCTGGATATCGAGGGATTCAAGATCAGGCGAGCGGTCGATGTAGCCTCTCGCCATGGTTTCGACCAGACGCAGAAGCTGCAGCTTGAAGTCGTCACGATGACCATAAAGGGTGACGAACAGCGAATGGATGGCGTAGAAGTTGGCGCCGAGCCTGGTGTAGAAATGGCGCAGGTCCTGGCGCCGGATCTCCGGTCGCAGATCGTCCAGAATCGCGTTCAACAGGGAGTGGGAGATCTGCTCGTACATCGGCTCAGCCGACCCCCCAGGCATTCAGAAACCTGGCGTAGACCGATGGGTCATCGATGGTGGCACCGCGCCGCGACACCAGGGCCGCGGCGAAGTCCCCGGCACGGCCAAGGCTCACGGCCCATGGCCACTGCTGGCTGAGCCCCAGCAGAAGCACGGCGGCAAACCCATCCCCCGCCCCCACCGTGTCGACCACAGGGCCGGCGGCGGCAGGGGCCACGGAAAGGATCTCGCCGTCACACCAGAGCAGGGCACCGAGGGCGCCGCGGGTGACGACCAGCGTCTCCAGCCGGTGACGCCCGGCAAAACGGTGCATCGAGGCGGCCAGATCGTCCCCGGGAGGGACGTCCGGGCTCAGCAGGGCCAGCTCCGCGGCATTCAGCTTCACGTGGTGGGCCCCATCCACCAGGGGCAGAACCGTCTCCGGCGACCACCAGGGTGTCCGCAGATTCACATCCAGGACGATCGGCCCCTGATGGCGCGACGTCAGGCTGGCCAGCGCCGCCGCCGATGCTGCATGGCGAAGGGCCAGGGTGCCGTGATAGAGGATCCCGCTGGCCGGAACCTGGCCAGGCTCGGGCGATGCGATGAAATCGTAGGCGCAGCCCGACACAATCTCATACGTGGGCTCGCCATCCACGAGGCTGACGCTCACGCGACCGGTGCCATGGATCGGATCAGTCTGCAAAGCGGAGCCGTCCAGGCCCCAGTGCCCGATGGCGGAGAGAATCCGCTCGCCCCTGGCGTCCCTGCCGACCCGGCTGACGAGTCGGGGAGACTGGCCGAAACCCCTGAGGTGCCAGGCCACGTTGAAGGGGGCCCCGCCGAGGACCTCGGTGCCATCGGGGAAGCAATCCAACAGGACTTCGCCGAAAACGGTGATCGCACAGGGTGCCTGCATCCGGTCACTCCAGCTCCCGCAAGGCATCGGCATGAAAGTGGCCGATTCCTTCCAGGATGCCCGAACTGTAGTTGCCATTCATCCCCAGGAAGCCACCCCTGGCCAGATACAGACGATCCTGGGTGCCCATGCGCATGGATTCCGCCACGGCCTGTGCCTTCACATCGGGGTGGGCATTGGCGACCAGCACGGCTGGCACGGAACTGGTGAGAACGGACAGGTCATTGCCACTGTCACCGGCAAAGATCGTCTGCTGACAGGACAGTCCCTGCTCGCGCATCAGAAACTCAATCGCCTGAAGCTTGCCCGCCCGCCGGGGAAGGATATCCAGCAAGCCGATGGCAGCGGCTTCATCAACACTGTGAACAAGACAGACGGCGACATCCCGTTCGTGCAGGCGGGCAAGGATCTCCCGGTTCAGGGCCGGAAGATCGGCCTCCCGTGGAACGAAGAAACTGAGCTTGTGGGAGTTCTGTCGGCTTTCCGGCTGCAGAGTCAAACCGGACACATCGGACAGCACCATCGCCAGATCGGACCATCCATCGCCTTGCCAGTCCGCCGAGATGTGCCTGGACCACGCCTCCAGAGGGGACCAGCCACGGTTCTGCCTGGCGTAGATGGAACTGCCCACATCGGCGATGATCCAATCAGGCTCAGGCAGTCCATAGTCATGGATCGCCTCCTCCACCAGGGCCAGATGTCGGCCACTGACGTAGGCCAGCAGCGTCTGGGGCCGGGAGACCAGCTGGGCGAAGGCCGGCCGGGCACCCACCGATTCGGTGGCCTCGCCGTTGGGCAGAAGGGTCCGGTCCAGGTCCGTGCAGATCAGGAGAGGTGGCATCAACGGGTGGCGACGGGCTGCGACATCAACGGAAAAAACCGTAGTGATCAATCGCTTCAAGAATGCCGGCTGCATGCGATCCCTCAGAGAAGTACACCCGCTCGGTATCGTTGAGCTGGTCGAGCTCATCGCGATGGGGGCTGTCCACGACCACGCCCAGCGTGTTGCCCCGGAGCATGTCCTCATCACCCCGGGAGCCTCCGTTCACCAGCACCTTCCCGAGGGGAATGTTCCAGCGGTTGGCCACGTACCGAAGGGCCTGCCCCTTGGAAGCGCGGGCAGGGACGAAGTCGAGGAACTGCCCGAAGGACAGACTGGTGTGGGCGGACAGCTCATGCTGACGCAGGAGCGTGAGAATCTCCTCGAGGGGAGGCGCCTGGTGGTCATCGTAGTAATAGGAGAGCTTGAACCGGCTCTGGTGCTCCTTCTCCTGCAGGGTCAGTCCAGGCAGGGATTCCATAAGGCGTTGCAGGACCTGGGGGGTCCAGAGATGGTCGATGTGGTGGGTCCAGGCAATGTCCGTGGTCAATTGGGGTGGGGTGTAGATCTCCGTGCCGAGGCTGGTGATCAGGACATCGGGCATCGGGATCCCATGCACCTTCAGGAGTTTGAGCACGGAGTTCAGCCGTCGTCCGGTCGCAATGCCGAACAGAACCCTGCGATGGTGCTGCCGGATCAGCTTCACAAACTGAGCGAGAGCCTCAGGATCACCCAGCAGGGTGTTGTCGATGGCCGTGAAGATCGCGCGGGTGCGGGTCTGCACTGCCGGGGCCTTCGACAGAGGGGCCGGACGGGCCTTTTCGCGAGCCTGGAGGACCAGATCTTCCAGCCGTTCGAGATAGTTCCTGGCGTGGGCTTCCCACGAATAAAACCTGGCGACATTCACCAATCCGTTGAGGGAGAACGTGGACCACAACTCCCCATCCTCAAGAATCTGCAGCAGCGCCCTGGTGATGGAGGTCTCGTCAAGGGGATCAATCAGCAGACCGTTTCTGCAGTTCCCGATGATGTCGACCGGCCCGCCCACCTCGGTGGCCACCAGGGGCAGCCCGCTCGCTGCTGCCTCCAGGAGCGTGAGCCCGAAGGGCTCGGTGAGGGCCGGGTTGACAAACACACCCTTGGAGGAGGCCGCTAACCGATAAATGTCGGCCACATCGCTGGGGGAATGGTGCTTGGGCAGGGCTACCAGCCCACTGAGCTCATGGCAGTCGATGACCAGGAGCAATTCCGTGAGGACGTTCTGGGCGCCTTCCTGGAGTTCACGGATGTCATTACGATTGCCGGCAATGATGACAAGATTCGCGAGCTTCTTGAGGCGTTCTGATGTCCCATAGGATTCCAGAAGAGAAACGATGTTCTTGCGTTTATCTGGCCTTGAGAGGGCCAGAATCATGGGCTTATCGGGTTCCCGGAGATACTTGCCAAGGGTGCTGGCAAAGGCGACGGGGCCATCCTCGGGGTCGGGGGGATGGAACTGATTCAGGTCGGTCCCCGGTGGAATGACCGACATCTTCTCCGGGGTGTAGCAATCGTAGAGCTCATATTGGTCTTCAATCTCATTATGCGTACTCGTGATCACAAGGTTGGCACTGTTCAGCACATCCTCTTCGGCACTGATCCTTTCAGCCATCCGGTAGCGCTGTTGAATCTCTTCCACCGGCAATCCCAGGGCCAGAAGCCTCCGCAGCTTGTCCCGACCCAGGGAGTGGCCCGTGTGCACAAGGGGAAGGCCGGTGAGGTGGGAGAGGCGGACACCCACATAGCCGGCATCGGCATAATGGCTGTGCAGCACATCCGGTCGACGCGGCTGGCGATGGAGCCAGGAGTGAAGCTCATCTGTGAAGGCATCGAGATGGCCCCATAGCTCTTCCTTTGGGAGGTAGAGATCCGGTCCGGCAGCGATGCGAATGATGCGTGCCTTCCTCTCAAGAGGCTCAACGGGCCTGGCGTAATCCGCAGACACCTCGGGATCCCGGATGCAGCGGGTGACCAGATCCACCTGGGCAACACCCGGCTGCTGGGCCAGGGCCCTGGTGAGCTCCACCACGTACTTTGTCTGTCCTCCGGTATCGGCATCACGACCCAATTCCAGATTCTCCCCGCGGATCAGGCCATGGATGCTGATCATCAGGATGTAAAGAGAACGGTCGGGGATATCCATCGGCATCGTTTCGGGGTCGGACAACCCTGGCGGCACTTCAAAAAATCACCCGACCCGTCCCATGCGCGACCGCGAGGGCTGGATTGTGGTGACTGAATTGTGGTGAGAGAGCGGTGGTGATCGGAGCGCTAGACGCGCTGCTCGATACGCACAGCGATTCTACCGCAAATCGCTGGTGACAACCCTTCCGATGGGGTGACACAGTCGTTGCATGGAGCTCTCACGACAACACCATCGAATAGCACACGAACAAACAAACCAGACCAAAGGGCACGTCCCGTGGTCGCCGCATCGACCCCACGTTGTCACCTGCCCGCCTGGACACGCCACCCTGCCGTCGATCGAGCCGTGGGCCTGACGCACGGGCTCAGCCCAGCAGCCAGCGCAGCATCAGGGCCAGCTGACCGACAATCCCCCTGCCGGTGAGCTCTTCGCCGATCAGGGCCGCCAGGAATCCGATCATCGCCACCCGTCCGTTGAGTCGCTCGACCCCGGCCAGGGCGGACCGATTCCAGGGGCGGGAGGTGGTGAGGCCCTCCCCGAACCGCTCCAGGGGCTCGTAGAGAAACGGCGGCTCGGCCGTGTCCGTACCGGGTTGCTGCCTGCTGTCTTCGTCCACGGATGATGCCCTCGGATGCGTCCAGCCTATGGGTCACCGCCAGAACGGTGGCACGCCCGCACGGTCCGGCTACAGTACAGGTGTACCAGAGGCCCGCCATGGCACCCGGCCAGATCGATCCTGCGGTGGCCCCGCTGCGGCGGGCCAACCCCCAGCGCTTCCGTGAAGCTCGAGCCGGCCACCTGGCCGTCGTCGCCATGGCCGGCAGGCCGTGGTTCATCGGCAGGATCTGCGAGCTCAGCGGCCCCACACCGGCGGATTTCGCCCGGGTGCTCAATATCGACACCGGCGACATCGAGAGAATCCCGGCACCCTGGATTGTCGAACTCATGGGCGACGGTGGACTTCTGAACGAGCGCCATCCTCGCCAGCGGATGATCAGTTCTCGAGCAGATTGATGCGGTACAGCACCTCCTCGAGGGCATCTGCAGCGGAGATGGCGCTGTAACGCTGCGGCTGATCCGGGCCGCAGCAGGAGGGCACCGGCGCCAGGACCGTCCAAGGCCGGGCATGGCAGAACTGCACGACGCTGTGGCGCTCACCGGTGGCCCCCGGCGGCGCCACCACCCGATGCCAGCCGGTGGGGATGCGGCCGTTGGACAGACGCTCCAGCATCAGACCCGTGTTGATGATCACCCGCCCCTCCGGCGGGTCGGCCTCCACCCATTGCCCGGCCACATGCACCTGCAGCCCCGGCCCGGTGGCCCTGGGCAGGGCAGTGATCAGATTGATGTCCCCATGGGCCGCCGCCCACACATGGCCCTGCCCCGGAGCCTGGGCCATGGGGGGGTAGCGCAGGGCCCGGGTGAGGGTGGGGGCCTCACGCACCATCTCCTCGAAGAAGCCCTCGGCGCAGCCCATGCCCACGGCGATCACCCGCAGAAAGCGGCGCTGGAGGTCGGCGATCGCCCGGTGGAACTCCCCCAGCACGGCGGTGATGCCGGGAACGGCGTCCTCCGGCAGGACCTGCTCGGGGTAGAGGGACGGGAACCGGAGCCGCAGGGGATGCCCGGGCGGCAGCGGTTCCGACCAGTTCAGCATCTCCTTCCAGTCCGGCTGGTCGTTGCCCGCGGCCGTCTCCACCAGCACCTCCGTGTAACCGGTCTGGCCGCTGGAGCCCGGGGCCCGGAAGCGCCGTTTGGTGTCGGCCTCGAGGGCGAAGAACCGCTGCAGGAGCCCGTAGGCGGTGTCCAGCAGGTCGACGGGCAGGTCGCTGCTGGTGTAGACGAAGCCGCTGGCCAGGCTGCGCCTCACCCCGTCGACCACGGCGTCGCGGGCGTCCGCGTCACCCCGCTCGAAGGCCAGCAGATCCACATCCAGAATCGCCTCGTGCATCGGGTGTCCCGCTCAGCGGCGGCCGTTGACGATCACCGGGCTGCCGCCGCCCCCGGCCGCCCCCGGCAGGGCCGGCACCACCGAGGTCTGGCCGTCCCACTTGTCGAGGAACAGCTTGTAGAGCACCTGATCGTCGAGGCTGGAGTTGAGGGTCTGGTAGCGCTTGGCCTCCTGCTCGGCGATCAGCACCTCCGTCTGGGCCCGCAGCAGCTGCTGCTCGGCGATCTGCTTCTGCTCGATGGCGGCGCGGTACTCCTCGGCGATCTGCAGACCGGTCAGATCCAGACCCTGCACGGTCACGTAGTCGAACTTGCGCAGCTCCTCGGCCACCTTCTCCTGCACCAGTTCGGAGATGGAGTTCCACTCGGTGGCGATGGTCACCAGTTCGTACTGGGAGAAGACCGACTTGAGGGCCTTCAGCAGGGACGGCTGGATCACCCGCGGATAGATCTGCTGGTCGTCGGTGGCGATGGTTTCGTAGATGCGGCCCGCTTCGGCGGGCTTCATGGCGTACTTCACCGTGGCCGTGGCCTGGATCACCTGCAGGTCCTTGGTGAGGGTGGAGAACTGCTCCGGCCGCACCTGGGTGCGCACATCGAAGAGGGAGGTGTTCTGGGCCAGGGGGATCTTGAGGTTGGCCCCGGGCTGTCGCGGCGCGCCGGTGACCTTGCCGAGGGTGGTGACCACCGCCACGCTGCCCGCCGGCACGATGAAGACCGTCTGGGTGAGCAGCACCAGGCCGGCGAGCGCGGCGGCGAAGACCAGCTGCCAGAGGCCGCCAAAGCCGTTGTCGGCCCCGGAGCGCATGGGGGATTGCATCGGAGACCTGGGCACCTGGGGAAGCGACGACCCTAGGCAGCGCCGCGGACCGGGGGCCGCCATGGTGGGGGCGCCCGATGGCCTGGGGAGGGCTGGTGCTGCGGTTCCTGCTCGAACTGGTCCCGCCCCTGGGTGTCGGCCTGCTGCTGGGGATGCGGTTCCCCGGGCTGCCCGGACGGCTCGCCCCGCCGTTGATCCACTGGGGCATCCCCATCAGCCTGGTGGCCCTGCTGCTGCGGGCGGGCTTCCGGGCCGAGCTACTCACGGCGGCCCTGATGGCGGCGGTCGCCTCGGGTCTGGGCCTGCTGCTGATGCGCCTGCCGGCTCTGGGCCGGCGCATCCCCGAGGGCAGCCTGCAACTGGGCTGCATCGTGGGCAACACGGGCTACTGGGGGCTGCCCGTGGCCCTGGCCCTGCTGCCGGCCGAGGCCATCGGCTTCACGATCGCCTTCGATCTGATGGCCACCCTGATCACCTGGAGCCTCGGTCCGCTGCTGGTGGAACGGCGCGCCAGCGGCGTCCGCCGCCAGCTGCTGGGGCTGGCCACCAGCCCGGCCATGCGGGGGCTGGCGCTGGCCGTGCTGCTGCAGCAGACCCCCTGGAGCGCCGCCCTGGCCGAGTGGCTGTGGTGGCCGGCCCGGCTGGTGGTGCTGGTGGCCCTGGCCCTGGTGGGGATGCGGCTGGGTCTGATGCTGCGGCGCCGCCCGGCCGGCCAGGTCGAGGGGAACGTCCTGGTGGCGCCCCTGGTGGGCAAGCTGCTGGTGCTGCCGGCGGCCATGCTGCTGCTGGCCGGCCTGCTGGGGCTGCCCTCCGCCTTGCGGGACGCGGTGGTGCTGCAGGCGGCGGCCCCCACGGCCCTCTCGGTGCTGCTGCTCACGGAAGCGGCCGGCGCCGGGCAGCGGCCGTCCCCCGAAGCCGGGGGGCGGCAGGCGGTCGAGGCGGTGGCGATGCTGGTGCTCTGGAGCACCGCCCTGGCCCTGGTCTCGGTTCCGCTGTGGTGGTGGCTGCTGAGCGGTCCGCTGGGGAGCTAGGACAGGCCGACACGCACTGCCCGTCCGCCTACGGCCATGGCCGGTTCCCTCGCCCAGCGGCTCGACCGCAGCCTGTCCCGTCTCAAGGGCATGGCCGTGCTGCCGGTGCTGATCCTGGCGGTGCCCTGGGCCCAGGAGATCATCGACCAGGTCTTCTTCGGGGGCCGCTGGAACCTGCCGATGGTGCCGGGGGGCCCCTTCCTCGGGGTGCTCACCGCCCCCTTCAGCCACGGAGGCTTCGGTCACCTGATCAGCAACAGCCTCTGGTTCCTGCCCCTGTCCTGGCTGGTCCTGGCCAAGAGCCGGGGCGACTACCTGGCGGTGTGGCTGGGGGTCTACGCCACGGCCATCCCGGTCTGGCTGTTCTGGCACCAGGCCAGCCATGGCCTCTCCGGGGTCATCTACGGGCTGCTGGGCTACCTGCTGCTGATCGGGTGGCTGGAGCGCCGCCCCCTCTCGATTCTGCTGTCGCTCACCGCGCTGGTCGCCTACGGGGGGGCGCTGCCCAGCCTGCTGCCCTTCCTGAGTCCCCCTGGGGTGAGCTGGATCGGCCACGCCTCCGGTTTCGCCGGCGGCGTGCTCGCGGCCCTGGCGATCCACCGGGAAAGCGGCGGTTAGCACCCATGGCGCCGCCCCCTGCCGAGCCCGGGCGGCCCCGCCCCGACCGCCGCCGCCGGGTGGCGCTTCTGGCGGCCGCCATGGCCATGGTGCTGCTGGTTCTGCCCCTGGCCACGGGTGTCCTGGGCGCGGTGGTCCCGCCACCGCCCACCAGCTACGACCTCGCGTGGCGCGCCCCCTTCAACCGTCCGGACCACTACCCGCTGGCGCGGCGGCCGGATCCGTCCCTCTACCGCCCCCACGGTGACTGGTTCGGTCGCCTGATCCTTCCGGCAGCGGCCGAGATGGTGCAGGGCGGCGGTGACTGGGTGTGGCTGGAGCTGGAGCAGGCCCCGGCGGACCACGAGGGCCTGGTCGGCCAGCGCCTGCGGCTGGGCTGGCGGGACGAACCGATGCTGCGGGCCCTGGTGGGCAAGGTGAGCACGCCGGTGCGGCTCGGGGAGCAGGCCGCTCTGGCGGCGCAGCAGGGCAATGTCGTGCCCACCCGCCTCGACGGCCGCAACGACGTGGGGCCGCTGCAGACCCTGGCGGGGGCCCATCCCCACGACGACATCACCGTGGCGCTGGAGGAAGTACGCGTCGAGCGGCGGGATGGCGTCACCGTGCTCCGGATCGGTCGCCCGCCCCTGCAGAGCACGGGACGCTGGGTGGCTCTGGTGCGGCTGCTCTCCCGGGACCCTGCCGACCCGGAGCGCTTCCGGGTGCAGCACTACGACCGGGGCCGGGGGAACTTCGGCGGTGCGATCGAGACGGTGCGACTGCCCCGCCAGCCCCCCGATCGCCATGGCCGGCGCTTCTTCGACCCCCAGGGACTGCTGGAGTCCCCCGTCGGCAGGGACGGCTGGTACCTCTATGGCGCCCCGGACAGGGAAGGGACCTTCACCGCCCAGGCCCTGGAACCGCGCCGCCTCACCCGTCTGGAGAGCGACCGGGTTCTGCGGGGCACCGCGGCCGGCCTCAACGCCATCAGCCGGGTCAACTGGAGTGACGGCGAGACCCGGCGCGGCCGCTTCAGCCGGGTGGGCCTGGTTCCCGATGGGGAGCAGGCCCCCTGGCAACCCGGTGACCGCTCCCTGGTGATTCACAACTTCGGAGGCATCGGCGGGCCCGATGGCGAGCCGATCAGCGGCTTCACGGTGACGGGCCACTTCGCCTTCGGCGCCGCCCGGGTCGTGCGCGATCCCTTCACCGGGGAGCCCCGCTTCGACCTGCGCTACCACCAGATCTACGCCAACAATCCCAACGGCATCGTCTCGGGCAGCCAGGACTGGAGCGCCTACACCGGCAACCTGCAGCGGGGCTGGCTCGGGACGCGGCCGATCTCGGACGTGCTGGTGCGCACCGATCCCCTGCTCCTGGAGGAACTGGCGATCCAGGCGGAGGTGCTGATGGCGCGCTACCGCAGCGGCGACGGCGGCGGCGTCTCGCTCGTGTCCCCGGCCATCTCCTGTGTGCAGGATTCCAGCCAGGCCCTCTGGATCGCCATCGACCAGCTGCGCCGCCGCCGTCGTGCCCTCGACGGCACCGAGCTGCCCCGGCTCGCCTCCCTGGCCCGCTCCCTCGATGCCCTGCTCACCCCCTTCGGCATGGTGCGCGCCGACTGGCGCCACAACGCCTCGCTGATGGACCGCCCCGGCGATGCACCGGACCGGTTCCGGGCCAGCCCCAGCCTCTGGGATGGGCTGCTCAGCTGGCGCTCCATGCTGCCCCGCCGCGCCCACGACGAAATGGCCCGGGTGTTCCTGCGCCACGGAGACTTGCTCCATGTCCTGCGCACCAACCAGCTCCCCGGCGCCGACCGGCGCCTGGCTCCCCTGGCGCCGACCCAGCTGCTCGGTCAGCTGCCGGTGGTGGGGCTGGCCCTGCCCCGGCTGATGGATGCGTTCTTCACGCCCCCGAGCCCAGCCGGCCTGGCTCTGGCGGCCCTGCTGCTGGGGGCCTACGCCGCCATCGCCCTGCCGCTGGGGCGCCGCAGCGGCTTCCTGCCGGCGACGGCTTCAGCGGTGGGGCCGTGGCTGCTGCTGCGCCGGGCCCCGGCCCTGCTGCTGTCCCCGGCGCTGGTGGAGGAGACCCTGTTCCGGGGCGCCCTGCTGCCGCACCCCCTCGAAGGTCTGGGCATGGCGGACACCGTCGCCTGGGGGGCGCTGAGCGTGGGGCTCTTCGTCGCCTGGCATCCGCTGGCGGGCCGGCTCTGGTACCGCCAGGGCCGGAGGCTGTTCGACGACGGCCGCTTCCTGCTCCTGGCCGGCCTGCTGGGGGTGGCCTGCGTGGTCGCCTACCAGGTCACCGGGTCCATCTGGGCGCCGGTGCTGATCCACTGGCTGGTGGTGCTGATCTGGCTGGAGCCGCTCGGGGGCCGCCGCTGGCTGGACGCGGGGATTCAGGGGTAGGCGTTGGGCACGAAGAACTGCTCGTTCATCGGCGGACGCTGGTAATCGGACCCGCTCTTGCGGGGGGGCAGTTCGATCGCCTTGGGTGTCATGTCCTCATAGGGGACCTTGCTGAGCAGATGGCGGATGCAGTTGAGCCTGGCCCGGCGCTTGTCATTGGCCTCGACGGTGAACCAGGGGGCCTCCGGGATGTTGGTGTGGGCGAACATCTCGTCCTTGGCCCGGGAGAACTCCACCCAGCGGTCCCTGGATTCCAGATCCATCGGGCTCAGCTTCCAGCGGCGGGCCGGATCCTCCAGGCGGGAGCGGAACCGGGCCTCCTGCTCGTCATCACTGACGGAGAACCAGTACTTGATCAGGGTGATGCCGCTGCGCACCAGCATGCGCTCGAACTCCGGACAGGAGAGCATGAACTCCTCCACCTGCTCGGGCGTGCAGAAGCCCATCACCTTCTCGACGCCGGCCCGGTTGTACCAGCTGCGGTCGAACAGGACGATTTCACCGGCGGAGGGGAAGTTCTCCACATAGCGCTGGAAGTACCACTGGGTCTTCTGCTGGTCGGAGGGGGTGCCGAGGGCCACCACGTTGCAGCCCCGCGGGTTGAGCGGCTCCGTGATGCGCTTGATGGTGCCGCCTTTGCCGGCCGCATCCCGGCCCTCGAACAGCAGGATCATGCGGTAACCCACATGCTTGACCCAGTACTGCATCTTCACCAGCTCCACCTGGAGCCGGGCCAGTTCCTTTTCGTAGAACTTGCGATCCAGCTTGGGGGGACGTCCCTCGGAATGGTGGGAGAGGTCGTCGAGAATCGGCGAGGGCCTGTAGAGATCCGACTCACTCACACCGGAGGAGGCGAGACCGTTGCCATAGGCGCTGTCCGAGCGGTGCTTGCCTGCGGAGTCCTTCTTCTTCGGCGACTTGATCTTCAGGGTCTTGATCTTGAGACCACTCTTGTCCTTCTTGCCCATACCTTTGCCCTTCCTGCCGACAGTGGTGTGCTGTCTACGGAATAGCGGGTCAAGGGGAGCCCGAGAGCAACAAGGGACACCCGACGGCAAAGCGAGGGATTTTCTTCATGTTGGCGCCGGTGCCGGCGCGCCGCCCGTGGAAGCGAAGAAAGGGGTCGGCAGGTCGGAGGCGGCCACCCACTGGGCGATCAGCTGCTCCTGCCGCACCAGCCGGTAACGGTTCCGCTCGCTGGGATGCTGCCGGTACTGGTCCCGCAGACTCTCCAGCCTGGCCATGAGGGAGTGGTAGACGGGGTGGTTCTTGTTCATCACCTCACGGGGGAGGCATCAACAGGGGGAGGGAGGGCTCAGCCGGCGACGCTGACACCGGGGGCCCACTGGGCGATCAGCTGCTCCTGGCGCACGACGCGGTACCGGTTGAGCTCGTTGGGGAGGTGGCTGTACTGCTCGTTGAGGGAGCGGAGCTGCTGCAGCAGCGCGTTCATCACGGGATGGTCTTCGTACATGCCGGGGATTCGTCTGCTGCCCAAACCTTAACTGAATCGGAAGGGGTGCCACTCCCCGGCGCCGGGCTGGTCAGGGAACCCCCATGGCGCTCGCCTCTGGCCGATCGGCGACCGGCGCGGGAATGTCCCCGGATGGGGGGCGCGCCCCGGCCGCCGATGGACGACAGTGGATGGATCTCTGCGGGGCCTGCCCCGAAGGATGGCCGATGACCGCCCGATCGCTTCCAGCGTCCCTGCCGAAGGTCACGATCCCGAAAGTCACCATCGGTGAACTGGAGGCCAATTATTCGATGTATTGCAAGGCTCTGCGCCTGCTGGTCCGGGAAGGTCGGACCCTCAAAAAGATCCAGCGCACGGTCTGCTGGCACCGGCTCGAGCAACTGCACCAGTGCCTGCCGAGCCAGTACAAGGACCCGGACTATCTCTTCCTGCTGCTGCGCCGCGAGACCAACCGCAAGGCGGCCGGTCTCCCCTGCCCTACCTGAACCCGCGCCCGAATCCCGTAGCAACCGTCACAACCGTCCCGCCCGGGGGCCTTCAGGATCACTGAGCGGATATTGCTTCTAGGGTTCCGGTCCCCCATTGCTGGCCTTGCCATTTCTGGCACTGCCGGCAACCGGGGGGATGCCTGGTCCGAGAGAAGCGCACCCACCGGATGCGAGAACCCTGTTCTCACCGGTGCGTGGCACGGAGGGACAAAAGCCCGGGAGACCGCCCCATCCCCACCGTGCTCAGAGGTCCGAATGAACGATCCGTCCAGCGGCCGCCCGTCCGATGCGGCCAGCGCCTTCGACCGGGGGCCCCACCCGGCCGGCAGTGAAGGGGCCCGGGCCCTGGAGAAGGAAGCCTCCCTGCCCCTCACCGGCTGGCAACAGGAAGTCGACCTGGGACACCGCTATGGCCTGGAGGCGGCCGCGAGCATCGTCGACCGGCGCATCTCCACCTTCTCCCGCGGTGAACTGCCCCATTTCGCGGGCATCAACACGTTCATGAAGGCGCCCTACATCGAGGATGTGAACCGCGTCGGCGAGTTCGACGTGGCGGTGGTGGGCGTTCCCCACGACAGCGGCACCACCTACCGGCCCGGCACCCGCTTCGGCCCCCAGGGCATCCGGCGCATCTCGGCCCTCTACACCCCCTACAACTACGAGATGGGGGTGGATCTGCGGGAGCAGATCACCCTCTGCGACGTGGGTGACATCTTCACCATCCCCGCCAACAACGAGAAGAGCTTCGATCAGATCTCCAAGGGCATCGCCCACGTGTTCGCCAGTGGCGCCTTCCCGATCATCCTGGGCGGCGACCACTCGATCGGCTTCCCCACCGTCCGGGGCGTCTGCCGCCACCTCGGCGACAAGAAGGTGGGCATCATCCACTTCGATCGCCACGTCGACACCCAGGAGACCGACCTGGACGAGCGCATGCACACCACCCCGTGGTTCCATGCCACCAACATGGCCAACGCCCCGGCTGAGAACCTGGTGCAGCTGGGCATCGGCGGCTGGCAGGTGCCGCGGGAGGGGGTGAAGGTCTGCCGCGAGCGGGGCACCAACGTGCTCACCGTCACCGACATCTGCGACATGGGCCTGGAGGCGGCGGCCAAGTACGCCATCGAGCGGGCCACCGACGGCACCGACTGCGTCTACATCTCCTTCGACATCGACTGCATCGATGCCGGTTTCGTGCCGGGCACCGGCTGGCCCGAACCGGGAGGGTTGCTGCCGCGCGAGGCCCTCAAGCTGCTGGAGCTGATCGTGCGCAACGTGCCCGTCTGCGGCCTTGAGGTGGTGGAGGTCTCCCCCCCCTACGACGTCAGCGACATGACCTCCCTGATGGCCACCCGGGTCATCTGCGACACCATGGCCCACCTGGTGGTGAGTGGTCAGCTGCCCCGTAAGTCAGCCCCCGCCTGGCTCTCCAGGGACTGCAACATGCAGGTCGACCGCGCCTGGAGATAGGGCATGCATGAAGTCGACATGACGCGCTGCCTGCTGCTGTCCATGAACGAGTGGAAGCAGCAGCACGCTCCCCGGGTGCCGGCGGTGGATCGGGTCCATCTCGAAGTGGGCACCTTCACCTGCGTCGAACCCGACCAGCTGGTGGTCACCTGGGCCGATGCCGTCAAGGGCAGCTGGCTCGACGGCGCCGAGCTGGTGATCGAGTCGGTGCCCCTGGTGGGGCGCTGCGTCCGCTGCCAGGCCACCTACAGCCCCGACCCGGCCGACGGTTTCCGCTCCCCCTGCTGCCACCACCCGATGGAGGAGATCGTCAGCGGCCGTGAACTGCGAATCCGCTCCGTCGCCTACGGCTTCGAAACCGCCCCGTCCACCAGCCCCGCCTCGCCTACCGCACCAACCACCGCTTCCCTCCCCACCGCCGCCCGCTGATCCGCCATGCACATGCCCCTCGAAGACACCCTCGGCCTCAACCTGCTGGCGGCCAACCAGCACCGGGCCGACCACAACCGCGAGCACTTCGACGCCTGGAACCTGCTCTGCCTCAACGTGATGAGCAGCCCCGGCGCCGGCAAGACCTCCCTGCTGGAGCGCAGCCTGGCCGCCCTCGCCGGCCGCTGGGCCATGGCCGTGCTCGAGGGCGACATGACCACCCTGCTGGATGCCGAGCGTCTGGAGGCCGTGGGGATTCCGGTGGTGCCGATCACCACCGGTCGTGCCTGCCACCTGGATGCCGCCATGGTCAGCGGCGGCCTCAAGCTGCTGCGCCAGCGGCTCGATCCCGCCGCTCTGGACATCCTCTGGGTGGAGAACGTGGGAAACCTGGTCTGCCCCGCCGAATTCGCCATCGGGGAGCACCGCAAGGTGGCGCTCCTGAGCGTCACCGAGGGGGACGACAAGCCGCTCAAGTACCCGGTCATGTTCCGGGAAGCCGACTGCGTCCTGATCACCAAAGTGGATCTGCTGCCCCACCTGCCGGTGGATGTGGAGCGGATCGAGGCCCACATCCGCCAGGTGAACCCCCGCACCGCCGTGTTCCGCCTCTCCGCCACCACCGGAGAGGGTTTCGAGGCCTGGCACGACTGGCTCGACGCCCAGCGCCAGGCCGTCCAGACCTCCCCCGCCTTGATGCACGCCTGATGAGTCACCAGCATCCCGCCTCCGACCCCACCACGGCCCTGCAGGCCGACCTGCGTTCCAAGGGGGTCCGCTACGCCCTGGCGAGCTTCGTGGATCTGCACGGGGTGAGCAAGGCCAAGGCCGTGCCCCTCGAGCACCTCGGCCAGATGATGGCCGGCTCCGAACTGTTCACCGGGGCGGCCCTCGACGGCGTTCCCCAGGAGGTGAGCGACGACGAGGTGGCCGCGGTTCCCGATCCCGCCAGCGTCACCGTGCTCCCCTGGCAGCCGGAGGTGGCCTGGTTCGCCAGCGACCTGCACCTGCACGGCCGGCCCTTCGAGGCCTGCAGCCGCCACATTCTCGGCCGGGTGCGCCAGGAGGCGGCCGCCATGGGCTTCCGCTTCAACCTCGGCATCGAGACCGAGTTCTTCGTGCTGAAGAAGGGGGCCGCGGGGGGCTGGGTCCCCTTCAGCGACCGCGACACCCTCGACAAACCCGCCTATGACGTGCGCGGCCTGCTCGACAACCTGCCCTGGCTGGACGAACTGGTGCAGGCGATGAACGGCCTGGGCTGGGGGGTCTATTCCTTCGACCACGAGGACGGCCCCGGCCAGTTCGAGACCGATTTCGACTACGCCGACGTGCTCACCATGGCCGACCGGCTCACCTTCTTCAAGCTGATGGCCAAGGAGATCGCCCATCGGCACGGTCTGCTGGCAACCTTCATGCCCAAGCCCTTCGGGGATCGCACCGGCAGTGGCGCCCACTTCAACATGTCCCTGGCGGACGTTCAGACCGGGGCCAACCTGTTCGCCACACCCGAGGCGACCCCCGGCAAGGTCACCCGGCTGGCGGAACATTTCATCGCCGGTGTGCTGCGCCACGCCCCCGCCATCTGCGCGGTGATCGCCCCGACGGTCAACAGCTACAAGCGCCTGGTGGCCCAGGGGAGCATGTCGGGATTCACCTGGGCACCGGTGTTCGTCTGCTACGGCAACAACAACCGCACCAACATGCTGCGCATTCCCTCACCCGGTGGCCGGGTGGAATGCCGAGCTGCCGACATTTCCTGCAACCCCTATCTCGGCGCTGCCCTGATGCTGGCGGCCGGATTGGAAGGGATCCGAGAAGAACTGGATCCCGGCGCCCCCAACCTGGTGAATGCCTACACACTCAGCGCCGCGGAACGGGCCGAACGGGGCCTGAACATGCTGCCCCGAACGCTCGGTGAGGCGGTGGAGGCCTTCGCGGCCGATCCACTTGCCGAAAGCGTATTCGGTGATGCCATGTTCCAGGCGTTTGTCTCCTACAAACGTGAAGAGTGGGAGTCCTACCACTCGGCTGTTTCCGAATGGGAACAGCAGCGTTACCTGGAGTTCTTCTGAGCCTCTTCACGGGGGGCTCCCTTCACCCATCCACCCACGCAACAGGGTCTCGAACCCAGCCCACTTTCCAGTTCACCATCGACTCGGAAACGCGCCTGAACCGGTCGTCTTCCCATCCGAGCAGCCACCGCCCCTCCCCCGATTTCCTGATGTTGAAAGCCACCTTTTTCCGTCGTCAACGCCGGGCCATCGCCCTCGCCCTGATGGCCGCCCTCGGGGGAGGATTGCTGGCCGGTTGCCAGCAGCCGGCCAGCCAGGAGACGCCCGTCAAGATCGGCTACAGCGCCTGGCCGGGCTGGTTCCCCTGGAAGGTCACCGAGGTCAAGGGGCTGTTCGACAAGCAGGGGGTGGCGGCTTCGATGCAGTGGTTCGACGGCTATCTGGATTCGATCAACGCCCTCAACGCCGGCCAGCTGGACTGCAACAGCCAGACCCTCAACGACACGATCAGTTCGGTGGCGGGTGGAGCGGATCTCCAGGTGGTGCTCCAGAACGATTTCTCCACGGGCAATGACCAGATCATCGCCGCGGCCGAGATCAAGTCGATCCCTGATCTGAAGGGCAAGAAGGTCGCCGCCGAGGAAGGCACCGTCGACCACTTCCTGCTGCTGAAGGTGCTCAAGGATGCGGGCCTCTCCGCCAAGGACATCACCTTCGTTCCCCTCGAAACCGGTGCCGCCGCCGCCGCCTTCGCGGCGGGCAAGGTGGATGCGGCGGGCGTTTATGCGCCATTCACCACCCAGGCTCTGAAGCGGCCGGGTAGCCGGGCCCTGGCCACCTCCAAGGATCACCCCGGGGCGATCAGCGATCTGCTCGTCTGCCGCACGGAATTCGTCGCCAAGAATCCCGAGAAGGTCCAGAAGATCGTCAACGCCTGGTTCGCCACGCTCGCCACGATCAAGGACGACCCCGCCGGCACCCTGCCGATTCTGGTGGAACGCTCCGGCGTGAGCGAGGCCGAGTTCAAGGAGTACAACGCCGGCACCACCATCCAGACCCTCGAGGAGAACCGCAGCAACTTCAAGCCGGGCACCACGATGCTGTCGCTGCCCTATGCCGCCGAGCAGATCAGCGCCTTCCTGGTGGAGACGGGCCTGGCCAAGACCAAGCCCGACCTCACCAACCTGCTGAATTCCCAGTTCGTCGACAACGCCCGTTGAGCACCATGGCCCGGTCCCCCGCCCTGCGCCGCCTCCTCAGCCACCCCTGGGTTCTGGGGGTGCTCGGCATCCTCACCGTCTTCCTGATGTGGTGGCTGGTCACCGCCAGCGGCATGGTCGACAAGCTCTTCCTGCCGAGCCCCGGAGCGGTGTGGCTGGCGGGCAGCGACCAGTTCCAGCGCGGCATCCTGGTGGCGGATGCGGTGGCCAGCATCCAGCGGGTGTTCATCGGCTTCGCCATCTCGGCAGGGCTGGCCCTGCCGATCGGCATCGCCATGGGCACGAACCGGACCATCTGCCACTTTCTCGAGCCACTGATGGCGCTGATCCGCTACATGCCGGCGCCCGCTTTCATCCCCCTGCTGATCATCTATTTCGGTCTTGAGGAGTTGCCGAAGGTGATGCTCATCTTCATCGGCACCTTCTTCTTCAATACCCTGATGATCATGGATGCGGTGAAGTTCGTTCCCTCCGAACTGGTGGAAACGGCCCTCACCCTGGGAGGCCGGGGCCTGCCGATCCTGACCCGGGTGGTGGCCCCCTACATCGCCCCCCAGGTGCTCGACACCTACCGGATCAACATGGCCTCGGCTTGGAACCTCGTGATCGTCGCCGAACTGGTGGCCGCCAACGAGGGACTGGGTAAACGCATCAGCCTGGCCCAGCGATTCCTGCGCACCGATGAGATCTTCGTCGGCCTGATCGTGATCGGACTGATCGGCCTGATGATCGATCTGGGTTTCCGGTTTCTGATGCGACGGTCCTGTTCCTGGGCCAATTGAACCCCATGCATCTCCAGGTTTCCCAGGTCTCCAAGAGTTTCGGCGAGGGGCGGGATCGCAAGCTCGTTCTCGAGAACATCAGCTTCGAACTGGTCTCGGGTCAGTTCATGGCCCTGGTCGGCAGTTCCGGCTCCGGCAAGTCCACCGTGATGCGGCTGATCGCCGGTCTGGAGCGGCCCAGCGAAGGCACCATTCAGCTGGATGGCGTGCCGGTCCGGCGCCCCGGCTCCGACCGGGGCATGGTGTTCCAGAAGTACAGCCTCTACCCCTGGCTCACGGCGGCGCAGAACGTGGCCTTCGGCCTGTCGCTCCGGGGACGGGACAAGGCGGAGATCCGCGAGCGGACCGCCTACTTCCTCGACGTGGTCGGGCTGGCGGACGCGGCCCGGCTGCTGCCCCGGGAACTCTCGGGGGGCATGCAGCAACGGGTGGCCATCGCCAGGGCCCTGGCGACAGAGCCCAAGGTGCTGCTGCTGGACGAACCGTTCGGGGCGCTGGATCTGCAGATCCGCGAATCGATGCAGGAATTCCTCCACGACCTCTGGAAGCGCACCGGACTCACCGCGCTGCTGATCACCCACGACATCGAGGAGGCGCTGCTGCTGGCCGGCACCGTTCACATCATGGCGCCGCGGCCCGGCCGGATCGTCCACAGCGTCGATGTCCGTCTGGATCGCTCCGACCTGCGCCACCTGCGCGTGTCCCAGCCCTTCCTGGAGCTGCGGGAGGAACTGGCCAGCCGCCTGCGCAGCCTGGATGGTTCCCTGCTCTGAGCGTTCCGTCCGACCCGTCCTGACCCACCGTTCCATGGACACCGCCACCCGGGCCGCCTTTCTGCCGCCGGATCTCTACGGCTCCCCGGCCGTCGCCGCCCTCGAGCGCGAGCACTACGCCACCCGCTTCTGGCACCCCGTCGCCGCCGCCGCCGATCTGCCGCCGGGGCATGTGCGGGCGCTGGAGCTGCTGGGGCTTCCCGTACTGCTCTGCCACGGCCGTGATGGGGCCGTGCGGGCCTTCCGCAACCGCTGTCCCCACCGGGCCGTGGCCTTCCACGAGCCGGCGGAAGGCAGCGTGGCCTGCCGCCGGCTGGTCTGCCCGTACCACGGCTGGACCTACGACCTGGGCGGAACGCTGCTGGCGGCCGCCAGGGAAGGGGAGTTCGTCGACCCGTTCGAGCGCGGCGCCTGGCCGCTGGAGGCCCTCGACTGCCAGGTGCGGGCCTCCCTGATCTGGGTGGCCCTGGGGGCCGAGCCGATCCCCATCGACGACCAGCTGGATCTGCCGCTGCAGGAAGCCCCCGACGCCCTCGCCCGAACCCTGGTGCCCCTGGCCTTCCACGAACGGGGGCTTGCCTGCAACTGGAAGATCGCCCACGACAACACCCTCGACGACTACCACGTCGCCATCGCCCATCCCACCACCCTGCATCGGCTCCAGGGCCCGGTGCGCGACTACCGCCATCGCTTCGGCACCTGGGCCAACGTGCTGGCCACCCCCTCACCCGAGGGGGACGGTGCGTTTCTCACCTTCGGCCTGCCGCCTTGGAACCACCTGCTGCTGTGGCCCGACGGACGGCTGGCGATGATCCAGTTCCTGCCCGAGACGCTGGACACCTGCCACATGCAGGTGTGGCTGCTGGGGCCCGCCTCACGCCAGGACGAAGGGGAGGCACTGATGGCGGAGATGGTCCATTTCCTGGCCGAGGACCGGGCCCTGGTGGAATCGGCCCAGCGCGGCTACAGGGAGGGCTTCCGCACCGGCCCGCCGCACAGGCTGGAGGCCCGGATCCTGCACCAGCAGGCGATCTACGCGGCGCTGCTGGAGCCCTGGTACGCGTCGGGGCGGATGCCCAGGTAAGCCGCCTCCTTGAACAGGGCGCGCTTGGCATCGGCGTCCTGGCGCTGCTCGGCGATGGCGTAGCGGGCCCGCAGGGAAGCGACCAGGGCGGCCCGGCGGGGATCGGACCCATCGCTGGAGCGGCTGGCCGACGGTGAGGCGGTCGGGGCGTCGATCACGTTCATCATGACGTCACTCTGTTCACTATGAACACAGCTTATCGCTGTTTCCGGCTAACAGCTGGCTACGCAACCACTGCGCCATCGCCACGTTGATCGTCAGCAGGTCGGCCACCGGACGGTCGGTGAACGGGAGGGTGGGCATGTAGCCGTCCGGTCCGAACTCGGGGGTGAAGCTGGGCGGCGCAGCACCACGCTGGAGCGCCCTTTCGGTGAACAGGCGCCAGCAGGCCCGGTGGGCCGCGAGTGCCTCCGCATGCTCCGGGGCGAAGGGATGGGACACCTGGGGACCCTGGGCATGGCCCACCCGGGCATGGATGTGGTCGACCCGGTCGGCCATCAACCGCACCGGCGCCAGATCCGGGGTCATCAGCCGTTCCGCCACGACGCACCAGTGGCTCAGGTCGGCCGTAAGCCGCAGACCCGGCACGGCCTCGAGCAGCGGCGCGATCGTCCAGGGCATCCCCAGGCAGCGGGAACGGTGGGTCTCGAAGCTCACCGCCAGGCCACTGGTCGCCGCCAGCGTCTGGGCCTCGGCCAGGAAGGCCTGTTGCCGCTCCAGGGGCCAGGCATCGCTGCCGGTGAGCACGGTCACCCGGTGGGGGCGAAGCGCGGCGCAGCGGCGGAGCTGGTCGTCCAGTTCCGCCAGGTGCTGCGCCGGCGTGACGGCCAGCTCCGGCACGTAGCCGCCGCCGGTGACCACCTCCAGCACCAGGGGTCTGCCGGACCCCAGCAGGCGGGCGGGTCCGGCCGGGTCGCTGACCAGGGATGGATGGAGGATGTTCAGCTCCAGCCCGTCGAAGCCCCCCCGCTCGGCCGTCTCCAGGGCGGTGGCCAGGGGGCCCTCGAAGCCCCAGAGGGAGAAGAACAGCAGGGAAGGCACTGGAGGGGCACGACGCGGGGCCCACTCTTCCCTGCCGCCGGCCGGCGCCCGGTAACCATTCCCACCGCCCCACCCGGAGCAAGTGTTCGTGACGAACGGTGTGCGGCCGACCCCGGGCGGGACAGTGGACACACGACATCTCCCATGCGCCGGCCGACGGCGACCTTCGTGACCGCCTCCCCACCCTCCGCGCCACCGGCGGCCGGCCCGGGCGCCGCCGAGCCGCTGCTGTCCGCTCCGCTGCTGCAGCGCCTCAACGAGCGTCGAGACGGACCCGGCTGGCGCCGGCTGACCTTCCACCTCGCGGTGCTGGGGCTCGGGGCCCTGCTCTGGGGATGGCCCTGGCCGCAGGCCCTTCCCGGCGCTGGGTTCTGGGCCCTGCGTCTGACGGGCCTGCTGCTGCTGGGCTGGGGCCTGGCCTTCGGCTTCTGCGCCATGCACGAGTGCGGCCACCGCACCGCCTTCGCCGGCAAGGGCCTCAACGACACCGTGGCCTGGTGGGCCGGACTGCTGAGCTTCTACAACGCCGACTACTACCGCCGCTACCACCAGTGGCACCATCGCTTCACCCACCAGCCGGGCCTCGATCCGGAGCTGGAGGAGGCCCCCCCCAGCACCCTGGCCGCCTATCTGCTGGAGCTCAGCGGGATTCCCTGGTGGATCGGCAAGCTGCGGGGCCACACCGCCGGCCTGCGCGGTGACTTCGGCGGCAGGCCCTACATCCCCGCCGAGGCGGCCGCGGCCGTCACCCGCTCGATCCGGCTCCAGGTCGCCGTCTACGCCGCCCTGCTCGCCGCCTCCTTCTGGCAGGGCAACGGCGCCCTGTTCTGGTACTGGCTGCTGCCCCTGGCCGTCGGCCAGCCCCTGCTGCGCTTCGTGCTGATGGCCGAGCACGGGGGCTGCAGCACCGACAGCAACGGCCTCAGCAACACCCGCACCACCCGGACCCTTCCTCCCCTGCGCTGGCTGATGTGGGAGATGCCCTTCCACGTCGAGCACCACCTCTACCCCTCGGTACCCTTCCACGCCCTCGCCGAGGCCCATCGCCATCTGGCCCCCCACGAGGTGCACACAGGCCAGGGCTATCTGTCGGTGCACCGCGACTTCCTGCGCGATCCCGCCCGTCTGGCCCTCCCCTGAATCCCACTCCCTTGCCCGCCAGCCCAGCCCCCCCGCGCCGCTTCGCGCTCGGGGACCTTCCCCTCGCCGCCGGGGGCACCCTTGCCTCCGCCTGGCTCGACTACCGGGTCTACGGAACGCTGGCCAGCGACCGCTCCAACCTGGTGCTCTATCCGAGCTCCTACGGCGCCTGGCCCGAGGACATCGACTGGGTGGTGGGACCGATCCTGGATCCGCAGCGCTGGTGCGTGGTGCTGGTGAGCCAGTTCGGCAACGGCCGCTCCACCAGCCCCAGCAACGCCGGGCCAGGACTCGTGGCGGGGCGCTGGCCCGTGGATCACCGTGACAACGTGGCCGCCCAGCGCCGACTGCTGGAGGAGGTCTTCCGGGTGGCGAGCCCGGCCCTGATCTACGGCTGGTCCATGGGGGCCCAGCAGGCCTACCACTGGGCCGTGCTGGAGCCGGAGCGGACCCAGCGCATCTGTTGTGTCTGCGGCACCGCGCGCACCACAGCCCACAACCGGGTGTTCCTGCTCAGCCTGCGCCAGGCCCTCACCGCCGATCCCCACTGGGATGGACTGCGGTTTCAGGGCGTGCCGGAGCAGGGCTTGCGCACCTTCGCCCTGATCTACGCCAGCTGGGCCGCCAGCCAGCCCTTCTATCGCCGAGGCGCCCACCGCCAGCTGGGCTACGCCAGCGTCGAGGCCTACGTGGAGCAGGCCTGGCTGCCGGCCTACCGCCGCCACGACCCCCATGACCTGCTGGCCATGCTCGACGTCTGGCTGGCGAACGACGTGGCCGCCGCCGCCGGGATCAGCGCCGCCGGTGGCGATGGCAGTGGCGGTGGCGGTGGCGGTGGCGGTGGCAGTGGCGGTGGCGGTGGCGATCCCGATGCCGACCTGGCCGCGGCCCTGGGCCGGGTCCGGGCCCGCACCGCCGTGATCGCCGGCCGCCACGACCTCTATTTCACCCCCGACGACTGCCAGGCGGAGGCCGCCCTGATCCGCGATGCCCACTTCGAGGTCCTGGAGTCCGACCTGGGCCACCGGGCCGGCAACCCCCGCGACTCCCCAGCCGAGCAGGGCCAGCTGCGGGCCGCCGTGAACCGGCTCTGCGCCGACTGACGGCCCTGCAGCGACGGACCGCCTCCGGCCAGCCACCACCCTCACCGCCCCACACCCGCCCCCCCACACCTCCCGATGACCGATCTGGCCCGCTTCGCCGCCACCCATGGCATCCGCCACTTCCTCTTCTCCTTCTGCGACCTGTTCGGGGTGCAGCGGGCCAAGCTGGTGCCGGCGGCCGCGGCGGCCGAACTGGCCCGATCCGGCGCCGGCTTCGCCGGTTTCGCCGCCTGGCTGGACATGACCCCGGCCGATCCGGACGTGCTGGCGATCCCCGATCCCAGCAGCCTGATGGTGCTCCCCTGGCAGCCGGACGTGGCCTGGGTGGCCACCGATCTGCAGGTGGAGGGCCAGGTGCTGGAGCAGTCGCCCCGCCGGGTGCTCCAGCGCCAGATCGCCCGGGCAGCGGCCCTGGGCCTGCAGTTCCGCAGCGGCGTGGAGGCGGAGTTCTTCCTGATGGACCCGGAACGGGACGCCATCGCCGATGGCCTCGACCGGCAGTCCAAGCCCTGCTACGACCAACTGGCCCTGATGCGCCACTACCCGCTGATCAGCGAACTGCTGGACGGCATGGAGAGCCTCGGCTGGGGCCCGTACCAGGCCGATCACGAGGACGCCAACGGCCAGTTCGAGCTCAACTGGACCTATGCCGAATCGCTGCTGACCGCCGACCGCCATGCCTTCTTCCGGGTCATGGCGGCCGCCCTGGCGGAACGCCATGGGGTGCGGGTGAGCTTCCAGCCCAAGCCGATTCCGGCCCTCACCGGCAACGGGGCCCATCTGCATGCCTCCCTCTGGGACGAGGGGGGGCGCAACGTGTTCCACGACCCGGCCGGGGAGAAGGGCCTGTCGGAGATCGCCTACCGCTTTCTGGCCGGTCTGCTGGCCCATGCGCCGGCCCTGTGCGCCCTCACCAATCCGGTGGCCGGCAGCTACCGGCGGCTGGCCCGGTCCGTCACCAGTTCCGGCGCCACCTGGTCCCCCTCCTGGATCAGCTACGGCGGCAACAACCGCACCCACATGGTCCGCATCCCCGACGACCAGCGGATCGAGCTGCGGCTCGGCGACGGCGCCGCCAACCCCTACCTGCTCCAGGCGGCGGTGCTGGCGGCGGGCCTGGACGGCATGGAACGGCAGCTCAATCCCGGGGCCCGCAGCGACGTGAACACCTACGTGGAGTCGCCGGCGGGGGCGACCTCCCTGCCCACCTGTCACGCCGATGCCCTCGAGGCCTTCCGCCACGACGCGCCCCTGCGGGACGCCCTGGGGGAGCCGTTCTGCACCGCCTATGAAGCCCTGGTGGCCCAGCGCAACGACGAGTGAGGGCGCCGGGAGCTGGCCCGCCCCCCGCAGGGGCGAAGACCGGCACGATTGCCTATGGCCAGGGCGGCGGGGAGGGGTGAAAGTGAGTTCAGAAACCAGGAGGCTCCAGCGATGGATGACACCCCACCCGGTCAGATGTCAGGAGTGTGCTGACGGCAGGCCCCTGCTCCAACAGTCTTGTTCCCATCAACGGTTTCCCGGTCGTTCACCGATCACCCGATGCATCGTTCAGGTGCCCACGGGTTCATGGAAACCGGCCCCTGGATGCCTCGGCCCCAGGTGCCTCCCTCCGCAGCTCCGACTCCGAAACCCACCCCCGGGGACTCCGATGGATCCCCAGCCCCGCTGACCTCCCATTGATGGCGCGCCCATGGCGGAGGAGCATCCTCGGCTCCCCCCCATCACCCATCCACGGTCCCCAAGGACCCGATCGTCAGCCCTTCTGAACAGCTCGTCAGACCCTTCATCTGATCGTCAATCATCAGTGATAGTGCTGGAACAGCTTCGTTCCGCCCCAAGCCCGGCGATCCTGGACGCCGGGCTTTTTCATGGGCCATCGCCAGTCGGGCGGCCGGATCCCGCCGGCCCGGTTCAACCGCCTAGGTTGTCTTAACAATTGGTCAGGGTCGATGACACGCCTGCCCTGGGCCGTGCTGCTGCTGACACTGCTGGGGGCCCGCTACCTGGCCTGGCGCTTCACCGCCAGCCTCAACCTGGCCACCCCGCTGGCCGCCAGCCTGAGCCTGCTGACCCTGGCGGCGGAACTGGTCCTGCTGGCCGGGTTCTTTCTGCAGCTCTGGTTCACGCTCCTGCCCAAACGGCCGGCGCCCGCCGCCGGTCCGATCCCCACACCTGCCCCGTCCGTCGACGTGCTGGTGCCCAGCTGCGGCGAACCGGCCGATCTGGTGGAGCGCTGCCTGCGGGGCTGCCTGGCGATGGACTACCCCAGCCACACGGTCTGGCTGCTCGACGACAGCGACCGGCCCGAGCTGGCGGAACTCTGCGATCGCCTCGGCTGCCGCTATGTCGCCCGCCGGGAGCACGCCCATGCCAAGGCCGGCAACCTCAACCACGCACTGCGCCTCTGCAAGGGGGAGCTGGTGGCGGTCTTCGACGCCGACGTCGTGCCCCTGCAACCCTTCCTGCGCCGCACGGTCGGCCTGTTCGCCGACCCGGCCGTGGGTTTCGTGCAGACGCCCCAGAGCTACATGAACGCCGATCCGGTGATGCGCAACCTGCGCCTGGAGCGCTGGCTGCTGCCGGACGAGGAAAGCTTCTACCGCTGGATCCAGCCCACCCGCCAGAACCTCAATGCCGTGGTCTGCGCCGGCACCTCCTTCGTGATGCGGCGTGAGGCGCTCGATCGGGTGGGCGGTTTCGAGACGGCCACCCCGTCGGAGGACCTGGCCACCGGCATTCGGATCACCGCCGCCGGTTACCGCAACCATTACCTCTCCGAGAAGCTGAGCGCCGGTCTGGCCCCCTTCACGGCCACGGCCATGGCGCGGCAGCGCTGCCGCTGGGGCAGCGGCTCCCTGCAGACCCTGCGCACGGGCGCCGATCCGCTGCGGATCCCCGGGCTCAGCCCCCTGCAGCGACTGGCCTACAGCGAAGGCATCCTGCACTGGTTCACCTTCCCGGCCCAGCTGGTGCTGCTCTGCACGCCGCTCAGCCTGGGCCTGCTCGGCGTCGCCCCGATCCTCTTCAGCGGCGATGCCCTGCTCACGGTCGCCATGCCGTTCGTTTGCAGCCAGCTGCTGCTCACCCGCTGGCTGAGCGGCCACGCCCGCGCCGCGATCCTGCCGGAGCTGTACCGGTGGATCTTCCTGGTGCCGATCTGTGCCGCCGTGGTCGCCACGGCCCTGGGCCGGCCGCGGCGCTTCCGGGTCACCCCGAAGGCGGTGGTCGGCCGGGGGGCCTCCGGCCCGGATCCGGGCCTGCTGCTGCCGCTGCTGGTGCTGCTGGCGCTGCAGCTCGTGGCGCTCTGGAACCTGGCGCCGGGTCGGCTGCCGCTGCTGGCCGGCCAGCAGGGGGTGCTGCCGGTCTCGGCCGCCACGGTCGGGGTGGTGCTGGGCTGGAGCCTGCTCAACGGCCTGCTGCTGCTGCTGGCGATCCGGAGCTGCTGGGATCGGCCCCACCGGGATGGGGTTCCCTGGTTCGCCCTGTCGGTGCCGGTGCGGCTCCTTCACCGCGGCGGGATCGTGCACGGGCGCCTGCGGGCCGTCAGCGCCACGGGCGCCGAACTCGGCCTGGAGCGGGCAGAGGATGGGCCGACGCTGCAGGCGGCCGACAGCCTCAGCCTGGAGGGTCTGGTGCCCGGTGTGGCGCTGCCGTTTCTGGCGATGGCCCTGGAATCGGGTGCCATCGGCGGGGTCTGGGGACCGCTCACCCCGTCGCAGCGGGATGAGCTGGACACTCTTATCTACCGACGCGAGGGACTCTGGCCCACCCTGCGGGCCCCCTTCGAGCTCCGCACCCTGCCCCTTGTCCTGCTGCGCACCCTGCAGCGGGTGGCACCGGAGAGCTGGTTCCGCCGCAGTCTCATTCCCCAGCTTCCACCGCTGGTGGGGCTGCCGCTCCCCAGGCGTGCAGACCTTCCAGCACGGGCAGCAGCGCCCGACCCCGCTCGCTGAGGTCGTACTCCACCCGCGGCGGCACCTCACCGAAGACGTGCCGGCAGACGACGGCATCGGCCTCCAGCTCCCGCAGCTGGGCGGTCAGCACCTTGTGACTCACCCCCGTCAGGGCCCGCTGCAGGGCCGAGAACCGCTGGGGACCCTCGCGGAGCCGGCAGAGGATCAGCAGCTTCCAGCGGCCGCGCATCACCCGCAGGGCCAGCTCGGCCGGGCAGAGCTCGGAGCCACCGGAGGATTCGGGATCGGAAAGGGAGGCCGTCACGGGTCTCGGTTACCGGTGGGTGCCCCAGGCACAAGCCGGTGCGTTCTTGTCAGTCAGGGTGCGTGTCCGCCAGAGTCCCCCCATGACCTTAACAATCCCTTACGGCCCGGGGCCTTCCCGCCCCGGCCGGCCGGTCACCGCCCCATGAGCGACCTGTTCACCCCCCTGACCGTGGGCCCGCTGCTGCTGCCCAACCGGGTGCTGATGGCCCCCCTCACCCGATGCCGGGCCGAGCCGGACCACGTCCCGGGCCCGCTGATGGCCACCTACTACCAGCAGCGGGCCAGCGCCGGCCTGCTGATCGCCGAAGCCACGATGGTGATGGAGGGCAACTCGTCCTTCTGGCACGAGCCCGGCATCCATTCGGCGGCCCAGGTGGCGGGCTGGCGGCTCACCACCGACGCGGTCCATGCCGCCGGTGGGCGCATCGTGCTGCAGATCTGGCACGGCGGCCGGGCCTGCCACCCCCTGCTCAACGGGGGCCGCCAGCCGGTGGGGCCGAGCCCGATCGCCATCACCGGCGATGAGGTGCACACCCCGGAAGGGAAACAGCCCTATGTCGTTCCCCGGGAGCTGGCTGACGACGAACTGCCCGCCATCGTGGAGGGGTTCCGCCAGGCCACCCGCAACGCCATCGACGCCGGCTTCGACGGGGTCGAGGTGCATGGCGCCAACGGCTACCTGCTCGACTCGTTCCTGCGGGACGGCAGCAACCGGCGCCAGGGTCCCTACGGCGGGCCGGTGGCCAACCGGGCCCGGCTGCTGCTGGAGGTGCTGGAGGCCGCCCGGGCCGAATCGCCCCTGGTGGGCCTGCGGATCTCGCCGCTCAACGGCTACAACGCCATGGTCGACAGCGACCCCATCGGCCTGTCGGGCTGGCTGGCGGAACGGCTGGAGAGCACGGGCCTGGATTACCTGCACGTGATGCGGGGGGACTTCCTCGGCCAGCAGCACGGCGATGTGCTCACCCCGATCCGGGCCGGCTTCAGCGGGGTGCTGGTGGGGAACATGGGTTACACGGCCGAGGAGGCCAACGCCGCCATCGCCGCCGGCCAGCTCGATGCGGTGGCCTTCGGCACGCCGTTCCTGGCCAACCCGGACCTGCCCGAGCGCCTGCTCCGCGGCGCACCCCTGCAGGCCGCCGATCCATCCACCTTTTACACCCCCGGTCCGGCCGGCTACACCGACTACCCCTTCCTGGAATCCGCCTGACATGTCCCCCGATCTCCTGGTGCTCAGTGCCAGCAACGGCGAGAACCTGAAACTCGCCGAGCGTTTCGCCGCCGCCGGCCGCGCCCGCGGCATGGCCGCCGAGGTGCTCGACCTCACCAGCCTGCCGCTGCCGCTCTACAACCCCCGCACCCACGCCGCCTCCGGCCTGCCCGCCGAAGTGGAGGGGCTGAGCCGCAGGCTCGAGACCGCCCCCCGCTGGGTCATCTGCGCCCCCGAATACAACGGCTCCCTGCCGCCGGTGCTGACCAGCGCCATCGCCTGGCTCTCGGTTCAGGGGGACGGCTTCCGCACCCTGTTCAACGGCCGGCCGGTGGCGATCGCCACCCATTCCGGCGGTCCCGGCATCGAGGTGCTGGCCGTGCTGCGCATCCAGCTGGCCCACCTCGGGGCCCACGTGGTGGGTCGCCAGCTCTCCAGCAGCCGCAGCAATCCCGCCAAGGACACCAGCATCGATGACATCGTGCATCGCCTCCAGCGCATGGAACCGATTCAACCCTGAGGACCCGCCCCATGACCCTCGTCTTCCGCCCCGCCGCCGAGCGCTTCCACAGCCAGCTTGACTGGCTGGACAGCTGGCACAGCTTCTCCTTTTCCCACCACCACGATCCGGCCTGGATGGGGTTCGGACCGCTGCGAGTGATCAACGACGACACCATCGCCGCCGGCCGCGGCTTCGGCATGCATCCGCACCGGGACATGGAGATCGTCACGGTGATGGTGAATGGCCAGCTCAACCACCAGGACTCCATGGGCCACAGCGAAGTGCTGCGGGCCGGAGAAGTGCAGGCGATGAGCGCCGGCACCGGCGTGGTCCACAGCGAGATGAACCGGGGCGCCATCCCCTGCCGGCTGCTGCAGATCTGGATCGAGCCGGACCGTGCCGGCCACCCGCCCGCCTACCGCCAGGAGCCGTTCGTGCTCCGGCCCGGCTGGACGCCGCTGCTCGATCCGGACGGCCGCGATGGGGCCCTGGCCATCAACCGGCCGGTGCGGCTCTGCCGGGCCCGGGCCGGTGCCGGCGAGCGGCTGGAGCTGGCCATCGCCCCCGACGCCAACGGCTGGCTGCAGATGATCGAGGGGGAGGGCACGGCCTTCGGGCGGCCGCTGCGGCGGGGTGACGGTCTGGGCTTTGCGGCGGCCCCGGCGGACAGCTTCCTGGCGGGCCCTGACGGGGCGGATGTGCTCCTGTTCGAACTGCGCTGATCGGCCCCCCGACGGCCCCGTCGGACGCCGCCCCCGGCACGGCCCCAGGATGGGGGGACCAGCCCGACGTCATGGCCCGTTTCCTGCTGCTCTTCAGGCCCCGGGTCCCCCTGCCGCCGACGGAGCTCATCGGTCGGCTGGATCCCCTGGTCCTGCGGTTCCACGCCGATGTGGAGCACCGCTCCCCCGCCCATCTCAGCGCCATCGTGCGGGGGGAGCACGAGACCCTGCGGCTGCAGCTGATCGCCGACGTGCAGGCCAAGGCGGATGGCCCCGTACTGGAACTGGTGCTGATGAGCCGGGAGGCCATGGGGGCGGGGGCGCCCCACACCAAGGCGCTGTTCGAGACCCTGGTGGCGATCGCGGCCGAGGTGATGCCCGACCTGGAGCTGGTGTTTCGATCCGACAGGGACGGCGCGCTCCCTGACCGCAACTGAGAGAATCCATCGGATGCAGACGCTCTCACCGACCCCTGCCGCCCTTGCGGAACTGCAGCCGCCCCGCGGCTACCGGGTGCTCGCCTGGCTCGGCCTGGTGGCCAACCTGCTGGCCCTGCCGCTCGGCCTGGCGGCGATCCTGCTCTCCAGCCTCTGGCGGACGGCCAATATCGTCGTCTACACCAGTGCCGTGCTGCCGGCGGTGGCCCTGGGCGTGGTCGCCTGTGTCGCCCTGCTGAAGTGGCGCCTCTGGGGCCAGGTGGTCGCGATCGTGGCGCTGTCCCTGGATCTGGCGATCGAGATGGCCTACGGCATCGTGCGCCTGGCGCTGGTGGGTGAGGAACGGCTCCTGCTGGCGGTGGCCGCCCCCCTGGCCTGGGGCCTGACCCTGGCGGCCCTGGTGTTCTGGTGCCGCCCTGCGATCCGCTCCTACCTGCGCTGAGGGCCGCCGGGCAACCTGCCGTTCTGTATCAACGGCTCCACCCATGGGGCAGGACACAAGGATTGGATACCCCCCAGCCGACCCAAGCTGTTTCCATGCCCAGCCCCCAACGCTTCGCCGCCATTCAGGAGATTCACCAGCGCCCCCCGGTGGTGACCCCCCCCATCGAGTCGCTGGATGAGCTCTGGGCCAGCGACGTGTTCAGCCTGGCCAAGATGAAGGCGGCCCTGCCCAAGGACATCTTCAAGTCGGTGCAGCGCACCATCAAGGAGAACGGCAAGCTTGACGTCTCGGTCGCCAACGTGGTGGCCCAGGCGATGAAGGAATGGGCGACCAGCCGCGGCGCGCTCTACTACGCCCACGTCTTCTACCCCCTCACCAACGCCACCGCCGAGAAGCACGACGGCTTCATCTCGGTGCAGGGTGACGGCTCGGTGATCACCGAGTTCACCGGCAAGGTCCTGGTGCAGGGCGAACCCGACGGCTCCTCCTTCCCCAGCGGCGGCATCCGCACCACCTTTGAGGCCCGCGGCTACACCGCCTGGGACATCACCAGCCCGGCCTTCCTGATGGAGACCCCCAACGGTCTCACCCTCTGCATCCCCACCGTCTTCATCTCCTGGACCGGCGAGGCCCTCGACAAGAAGACCCCCCTGCTACGCTCCAACGCCGCCATGAACAAGCAGGCCCAGCGGCTGCTGCGGCTGCTTGGGGAAAGCGACGTGGCCCCGGTCAACTCCAGCTGCGGCGCCGAGCAGGAGTACTTCCTGGTCGACAGCGCCTACGTGCCCCTGCGCCCCGACCTGCTGCTGGCGGGCCGCACCCTCTTCGGCAAGCCCTCCGCCAAGGGCCAGCAGTTCGACGACCACTACTTCGGCGCCATCCCCCAACGGGTGCAGGTGTACATGCAGGACGTGGAGCGTCAGCTGTACAAGCTGGGCATCCCCGCCAAGACCCGCCACAACGAAGTGGCCCCGGGCCAGTTCGAGATCGCCCCGTTCTTCGAGGCGGCCAACGTGGCCACGGATCACCAGCAGCTGATCATGACCATTCTCAAGAGCACGGCACGCCGCCACGGCATGAACTGCCTGCTCCATGAGAAGCCCTTCGAGGGCATCAACGGCTCGGGCAAGCACGTCAACTGGTCGGTGGGCAATGCCACCCAGGGCAACCTGCTGGATCCCGGCAGCACCCCCCACGAGAACATGCAGTTCCTGCTGTTCTGCGGCGCCGTCATCCGCGGGGTGCACAAGTTCGGTCCGCTGATGCGGGCCGTGGTGGCCACGGCCGGCAACGACCATCGCCTCGGTGCCAACGAAGCTCCGCCGGCCATCATCTCCGTCTATCTGGGCAGCCAGCTGGAGGACGTCTTCCGCCAGATCAAGGAAGGGGACGTGAAAGGCTCCAGCAACGCCGGCGTGATGCAGCTGGGCGTCGACACCCTGCCGGAATTCCCCAAGGATCCCGGCGACCGCAACCGCACCTCCCCCTTCGCCTTCACCGGCAACCGCTTCGAGTTCCGGGCCGTCGGCTCCAACCAGTCGGTGGCCGGCCCCCTGGTGGCCATGAACACGATCCTGGCGGACTCGCTCGCCTACGTGAGCGACCAGCTGGAGCAGAAGATGGCCGCGGGGGAAAGCCTGCCCGGCGCCGCCTTCTCCGTGCTCAAGCAGATCATGACCGACCACGGCAACGTGGTCTTCGGCGGCGACGGCTATTCCAGCGAATGGCACCGCATCGCCGTGGAGGAGCGGGGCCTGGAGAATCTGCCCACCACCGCCGATTCCCTGCCCGTCCTGCAGCGGCCTGAGGTCCGCGACCTCTTCGCCCAGCAGGGTGTGCTCACCCCTCTCGAGCTGGAGAGCCGCTTCGAGGTCTACGCCGAGCAGTACGTGCTCGCCATCGACGTGGAGGCCAAGCTGGCCGTGCAGATCGCCCAGACCCAGATCTATCCCGCCGCCATGCGCTACCTGGGAGAGCTGGCCAGCTCCCTGCAGCTCCAGACCTCCATGGGCCTCCAGGTGTCCTCGGAAACCCAGACCAAGGTGGCGTCCCTCAGCGCCAAGCTCATGGAGCTCAGCAGTGCCCTGGAAAGCGCCATCGGCAACGCCCCCCACGGCACCATGGCCCACATGCGCTATTCGGCCGACACGCTGCTGCCGCTGATGCACCAGCTGCGGGAGGTCGTCGACGGCCTCGAGGCCGTGGTGGACGACAACCTCTGGCCCCTGCCCTCCTACCAGGAGATGCTGTTCATCCGCTGATCACCCCATCGGTCCCGGCGGCGAGGGCCCTCCGGGGCCCTCTTTTTTTGCGCTGGCCCTGCCCGCGGGTTGGGCCGCCTGGCGAAACCTCACGATCTGTCCGCTTGGTTCCCCTCGTCACAGTCGCTGTCCGAGCGGAAGTGCTGGAGTCGATGCATGAGCGTTCCCTCCGACCAGCGCCCCAGCGCCGACCGGTCCCGCGACCTCCCGGACCTGGATGAGCACTACGGCTCCTACTGCCGGGCCATGCGGATGCTGGTGCGGGAGGGCAAGAGTCTCAAGACCGTGCAACGGACCGTCTGCTGGCTGCAGCTGGCCCGGCTGCACGACTGCCGTCCGGCGCGGTACCAGGAGCCGGACGCCCTGTATCTGAGGCTGTGCCGTGAGGGCGGGGCTGCCGGCGGCGGCGCCGCGAAGCGCTGAGGAGCTCACCGGGGCGGCGGGGATCCTTTACCGGATTCGGTCGCATCGGCCACTGACAGACACCCCTGAAGCGAACGATGACAGGGGGTCCCAAGCTTTCCACGTTGTCCATGGACGCACCTACGGCCTTCGCCGCGGTCGCTCTCGCCGCCGTCTCCTGGGACGGTGCCCTCACCATGGCGGGCACCCGGGCCCTTCGCCACGCCCTCGATTACCGCACCCCCTTCAAGGGCAGGAGCGATAAGGAGATGATCAGCCTGATGGACACCCTGCTCCAGGGGCTGCGGGCCAAGGGCGCGATCGGCCTGATGGAGGAGGCGGCCGCGGTGCTCGACGACCGGCAGCGGCACACGGCCTATGCGGTGGCGGCGGAGATCATGCGCTCCGACGGCCCTTTGCAAGACCAGGAGCAGGCGATCCTCGCCGACCTGGCCAGCACCCTGCGCCTGGACCCGGAGGAGACCACCAAGGTGCTGGAGGTGATGGACGTTCTCCATGCCAGCATCCTGGAGCCCGCCGTGAGCGCATGAGTTCCGCCCCCGCCGGCCTCCGCATCGCCGTGGTGGGTGCCGGCAGTTCCGGCCTGCTGCTCGCCCTGATGCTGCAGCGCCAGGGCCACCGGGTCTGCCTGTTCGAGCGCTCCGCGCGGCTGCGCACCGAGGGCTGCGGGATTCTGCTGGTGAAGAGCGGTGTGGAGGCGGTGGCGGCGGCCGCCGTCCCGGGCCTGCTCGACGACCTTCTCGCAGGCGGCCATCCGGTGCAGCGGTTCGTGTTCCGCAACCTCCGGGGCGACCTGATCGAAGCCAGCCCGGCCGAGCGGGAGGCCGGGGAGCTGCCCTCCCTGCTGATCCACCGCCGCGCCATTCTCGATGCCCTCTGGGGCCATCTGGATCCCGCCTGCTTCCACGGCGACCATCCCCTCGTCAGCTGGAGCCAGGGGGAGGACGGGGTCGTGGCCCGCTTCGCCGACGGCCGGCAGTGGACCGGGGATCTGCTGGTGGGGGCCGATGGAATCTTCTCCCGGGTGGCGGCCCTGCTCTGCCCGGATCGGCGCCTGCAGTACCTGGGGGACCGGGTCTGGCGGGGGGTGGTGACCGACGAAAGCTTCTGCAGCGGCGGGGATTTCTTCGTCTATGCCCGGGGCCGGGGCATCTACGCCAATTTCTTCGACCTGGGCCCCGACCGGGAGGGCCGGGGGCGCACCCACTGGGGCTTCTTCCAGGAGGAGGAGCTTCCCGACGACCGGGAGACCCGGCAGCGGCTGCTGGAAGAGGGGGTGCCCGCCGCCGCCCTCGCCAAGCTTCCGGCTGATGCGGCCGCCGTGATCGCCGCCACCGCTCCGGAGGGCGTGGTGGCCAACTGGTCGTTCGACATCGATCCCCTGCCCGCCATCGTGGCCGGGCGGGTGGCCCTGATCGGCGACGCCGCCCATGCCATGAGCTCCTCCCAGGCCCGGGGGATGACGGCGGGGCTGGAGGATGCGGTGGCCCTGGCGGCAAAGCTCGCGCCGGGCGCCGCCGCCACACCGCAGCTGGCGCTGCAGGCCTACCAGGAGGAGCGGCTGGCGGTCGTCCACCGGTACCAGGAACGCAGCCGCCAGGTGAGCCATCGCACGGGAAGGAAGCGCCCTCCCACCCGGGCGGCCAGCGCCGCACCGGTTGTGGAGCAACACCGAAAGATGTTGTGAAGGTGACAGTTCCGATCTGGCACAGGGGCCAGAATGCCAATCCTGTATACGAGGCAAGACGTGGCGATCTCCTTACCTCAATCCTCCCGCTCGCGCAGCATGTCCCAGACGCGCAGCAGCGGCCAGACGTGCCGCACCTACCGGCTGGTGGATCTGCAGGGTGAGCCCCATCCCATCCTCGACGACCTCTACGAATCCCTGGATGCCGCCTGGAGCGAGGCGCTCAACTGGTGGCAGGAGGAGTTCGGCCCCGTCCAGGGTCCTGTGGGCATCGGCGTGGAGGTGAGCACCCTCAGCGGCGAGTGGCGCACCCTGCGCTATCCCGGCACCTGATCGTCGGGCCCCTGGGGCCTCAGGCCACCGTCACCCCTTTCCAGAACGCCACCCGGCCCCGGATGTTGCTGGCCGCTTCCTTCGGCTCCGGGTAGTACCAGACGGCGTTGGCATTCTCCTTGCCGTCGACGATCAGGTCGTAGTAATGGGCCTCCCCCTTCCAGCCGCAGAACGAGCGGTGGCTGGAGGCCCGGATGCAGGCCGGGTCGAGGGCATCGGCCGGGAAGTAGGCATTGCCTTCCACCGTCACGATGTCGTCACTGCTGGCGATCACCTTTCCGTTCCAGCTGGCCTGCATCGTGGGCATCCTTTGGGGGCACCATCCTGGCGCCTGACCAGGGACACCGGCCGATCGTCTCACCACTCGTTGGGCTGGTAGATCCTCAGGGTCCCCACCCCCACGGGGCTGGGAACCGGCCCGGGGCCGGCCGGGATCGCCGTCACCTGGAACAGGTAGGTGTCGGCCTGGACGGGATTGGTCCAGGGCCGCAGCGACACCGTGACCGTCGCGCCGGGCGGCACGGGCTCGGGGAAGCTGAGGTTGAAGCGCCTGGCCGCAGGATCGAACCCGGCCTGCACCGGGATCCGGGGCCCCTCACGGCGGGGCACCCCGAGAAAGGCGCGGGTGCGCTCGACGGCAAACGGGAACTGCCAGTCGGCGCCGCGGATCTGCTGAATGGTCAGGCCACCGAGGGAGGCCCCTGCTCCCGCTTCGAGGCTGAGGGTGAAGAAGTACTCCGCGGGCGACTGGCCCACGTTGGTGGTGTAACTGGTGAGGGTGACCTTCCAGGGGGCCCGCAGGAACTGGGTGCGACCGCCCGGTTCCTGGGCGGGGGCGGCAGGGGCGGCGGGGGCGGCGGCCGCCATGGCCAGGGTCAGGGCCGCCAGGGGCGGCACCAGCCGGCGGAGACCCCCCAGGGAAGCGGGAGCTGAATCGTCTGCCATGCTCTCCACCGGCACCGGGGCCAACGCTAGGGGCCGCCGCCCGAAGGGCGGCTGGTGATGGCCAGGAAGGGGGATGGATCCTGGTCGCGGCGATGCTGCACCGGGATCGGTTCTCCCGCCGCCGAGGGATCGGCCGGATCGAGGCGGGCGGTGGCCTCCAGGGAACGGCGCAACAGGCGGGCCGCGTGCAGCGGCATGTCCCGGGGCACGCTGATGCGATCCCGCAGGTAGCGCAGGCCCCGGGCCGAACCGGGGGGAGGCGGACAGTCCAGGCCCGTGATCAGCCGGGTGAGGGCGCAGCGCAATGGCCGCTCGAACCCCTCGGCTCCAAGGGGATTGCGCGCCAGGAGGGTCCCCCGGTGCCGGAGCACCCGGGCCAGGGCCACCGAGGCCGCGTCATCCGGCTCGCTCTGGCTGGTTTCAGGGTCGGCGCCGGGTGGCGCCACGATCGGCCAGGGGCCCGCATCGATCCGGTCGGCCAGATCCCGCTGCTCGCCAGTGCCGCTGGCGTAACAGCCCCCCATCTGGGGGGGCAGGTCATGGGCGTGGGTGTGGAAATCGCTCTGGGTGCCGAGGTAGGTGGAGCGCTCCTCGAGGGCCCGGAACCAGCGATCGATGGCCGGATGGCGCTCCCGCAGCAGGTAGCCCTTGTAGTAGGCCAGGCTGGCATTCATGCGCTCGACGTAGGGCACGAAGATCAGATCCACCGTGCCCAGGTCCCCGAGCAGAAAAGCTCCCGGCTGGGCGTCGAGGGCGGTCGCGAAGCGCTCCGCCCAGCGGTCGAAGCCCTCCCGGCCCCGGGCCTCCTCGGCGGCCCCCCGGGCCGGGACGCAGAGCCACTGGCACCAGGCCCGGAACAGCTGCCGCTCCAGCTGGCGGAGCGGCAGGGCCCGGGACGACTGCATCGCCTCCCCCAGGGAACCGAAGCTCTGCTCAAGGGCCTCGAGGATGCGGTCGCTTTCGGTGATCAGCCGACCATCCAGCTCCAGGGCCGGCAACATGCCGCTGGGCACCTGCTTGGTGTACCAAGGCTCCTTCTGCCCATAGCAGAACATCGTCACCTTGCGGATCCGATAGGGAATCCGCTTCTCCTCGAGCCACAGCCAGACCTTCTGGCAGTACGGACACCAGGCGTGGTGATCGCGGTACAGCGTGACCCGGACCTCCGCCTCCGGGCGGCCGAACAGCCGCAGCTGGGCCTGGGGGCTGGCGGGACCGGCCGTTCGATCGCTCGGCAGCGGGCTGGCCGCCAGGGCCAGCGCACCCCAGTCCATCGGCTCGGGAGGCATGGTTGCGGAGCCGGCCATGCAAGGGGGCGGGGCCCACCAACCTAGTCAGGCCGGCAGGGGCGCTTCCTCCGGCGCGCTCGCACCACCAGGGCCGGCGAATCTAAAGTTCATATCTCCACGCTCCCCAGCAGCTCCCATGTTCGACGCCTTCACCAAGCTCGTCGCCCAGGCCGACGCCCGCGGCGAATTCCTCAGCCCCGGCCAGATCGACGCCCTGGGAGCGATGGTGGCCGAGAGCAACAAGCGGATGGACACGGTCAACCGCATCACCTCGAACGCTTCCAAGATCGTCACCAACGCTGCCCGCGATCTGTTCGATCAGCAGCCCGCCCTGATCGCTCCCGGCGGCAACGCCTACACCCATCGCCGCATGGCCGCCTGCCTGCGCGACATGGAGATCGTGCTGCGCTACATCACCTATGCGATCTTCACCGGCGACGCTTCGGTGCTCGAGGACCGCTGCCTCAACGGCCTGCGGGAGACCTACCTGGCCCTTGGCGTGCCCGGTGCCTCCGTGGCCGAAGGCATCCGCAAGATGAAGGACGCCGCCATCGCGATCGCCAACGATCGCAACGGCATCACCCCCGGCGACTGCTCCGCCCTGATGTCCGAAGTGGGCACCTACTTCGATCGCGCCGCCGCCGCCGTCGCCTGAGTCGGGTCTCCCATCTGCCATCCCGCCGGGGCCACACCCCGGCTTTTTTGTGACCGTTCGCTGGTGGGAGGGTCTGTTTGTTCGTTTGGCTACATAGCCATCCTTCCCATGCGTTGAGGGTGATTTTGGCCTTTTCCAAGGTTTCACCCCCCCTTTTCCGATGCATGGATCTCCGACTGGTGCATCGTCGTCTTCCGCGCCATCCGCGCTGACGACCTTCGATCGCCTCCGCAGCCGTTGTCTGGGTGGTCTTCAGGACCAACGACTCAGGCGGATCGCCTTCTTCCTGCTGGCGGTGGGGGCCGGCATCGGCCCGCTGCTGGCCGGCTCGGCCAAGGCGGCCCTGGCCATGGCCCCCACCGACGGCGCCGACACCCTGCTGATGCTGGTGGGTTCGGCCCTGGTTCTGCTGATGACCCCGGGTCTGGCCTTTTTCTACGGGGGCTTCACCCGTCCCAAGAACGTGCTGAACTGCATGATGATGAGCTTCTTCTTGATGGGGCTCATCGGTGTTCTCTGGGTGGTGGTCGGCTACAGCTTGGCCTTCGACGTCGGCTTCGGCAGCCCCTTCATCGGTGGGCTGGGATCGATGTTTCTCCATGGGGTCGGCGGTGAACTCGGCGACCAGCCCCTGGCGGCCGGCTTCCCGATCAGCGCCACCTCCTTCGCCCTGTTCCAGGGGATGTTCGCGATCATCACCCCAGCCCTGATTTCCGGGGCTCTGGTGGAGCGCGTCAGTTTCAAGGCCTGGTTCTGGTTCTGCCTGATCTGGAGCTTGCTGATCTATTCCCCCATGGCGAAGATGGTGTGGGGCGGCGGCTTCATCGGTCCGTTCGGCGCCATCGGCGCGATCGATTTCGCCGGCGGCACCGTGGTTCACATCGCTTCCGGCGTGGCGGCCCTGGTGGCGGCGGCCATCATCGGCCCACGCAGCACCTGGCCCAACAGCAAGCGTCCGCCCCACAATGTGCCCTTCATTCTGCTGGGGGCCGGTCTGCTCTGGTTCGGCTGGTTCGGCTTCAACGGGGCCAGCATGTTCGCCTCCAAGACGGCGGGGTACCCCTTCCTCACCACCACCACGTCCGCCTCGGCGGCCCTGCTCACCTGGTGCCTGATCGAATGGTTCAAGGACGGCAAACCCACGGCCGTCGGTGCTGCCACCGGTGCCGTCGCCGGCCTGGTGGGCATCACCCCGGCGGCAGGCTTCGTCTACATGGAGCAATCGCTGCTGATCGGCGTCCTCACGGCGGCGGCCTGCTTCATCGCCGTGCGGGTCAAGGCCGCCATCCAGTTCGATGATTCGCTTGACACCTTCATGGTCCATGGGGTGGGCGGGACCGTGGGCGCTCTGCTGACCGGGATCCTCGCTTCCAGGGCCCTTGTGCCCGCCGATTACTTCCCGTTGTCGGCCAAGATCCTTGAGGAATCAGGAAACTTCGGCCTGTTCATCGCCCAGCTCAAAGCCGTTATCCTCACCTATGGATTTGTCGCGCTGGGTACGGCTATTATTCTCTGGATTCTCGGTGCCCTGATGCCCCTGCGCGTCAGCATCGAAGAGGAAGAGCGCGGTCTCGACTTCGTGGCTCACGGGGAAGAGGCGTACGATCCAATGACCAACTGACGACAAACCTTCCATGAAAATGATCACGGCCATGGTCCGCCCCTCCAAGGTGGATGCCATCAAGACTGCCCTCGTCGCCCTTGACATCATCGGCATGACGGTCACCGACTCCCGTGGATTCGGTCGCCAGAAAGGCCAGGTGGAGCGCTACCGGGGAACGGAGTTCACCGTCGAGTTCCTTCCCAAGGCAAGGATCGAGATCGTCGTCCCCTCCGCCAAGCTGGATGCGGCGATCGCCGCCATCACCCAAGCGGCCCACACCGGTGAAATCGGCGACGGCAAGCTCTTCGTCACCCCGGTCGAATCGGTGATCCGGATCCGCACCGGCGAATCCGGCGAATCCACCCTCTGATCCTCAGCCGCCGGCATCGGCGCCCCCCACCCGGAGCTGGCCATCAAGGTCAGCTTTTTTTTTGGCTCCCGACACGGACATCCGGCGGACACCAGACCCACCGCGATCCGACCCACCAGGGGTCCCTGCCGGATCCCCCTGGCCGCCCCCGGCCGCCCCCCTGGTCATCGGCCAGGATTTCCGGGTCCGTCGTCGCCGACCATGGAGCAGCCCCGCACCCTGCTGATCAGCGGCGCCAGCCGGGGCATCGGCCGGGCGATCGCGGAACGGGCCCTGGCCGAGGGCCATCGGCTCAGCCTCGGCCTGCGCGATCCTGCCGCCCTGCCGGAGGGCCCGCTCCGGCAGGCCGCCAACCGGCGGAGCGACCGACTGTTCGTCCATCCCTACGAGGCGCGCGACCCCGGCCAGGCGACCGCCTGGGTGGCGGCGACGCTGGCCCGGTTCGGCGCCATCGACGGGGTGATCCACTGCGCCGGTCTCTTTTCCCGGGTGGGCCTGCTGTTCGCGCCGGGGGACGAGCAGGAGATCGAGGACCTGTGGCGCGTCAATCTGATGGGTCCCTGGTGGCTCACCCGGGCCGCCTGGCCGGCGTTGGTGGCCAGTGGCGACGGCCGGGTGATCACCCTGGTGTCGATGAGCGGCCAGCGGGTGAAGGGCTCCCTGGCGGCCTACCCCTGCAGCAAATTCGCGCTGATGGCCCTGTGCCAGTCGATGCGCAACGAGGGCTGGGACGCCGGGATCCGGGTGACGGCGATCTGCCCGGGCTGGGTCAACACCGCCATGGCCTCCCAGGTGACGGCCCTGCCGGCCGGCGCCATGACCCAGCCCGAGGACCTGGCCGCCCTCACCGCCCAGCTGCTGCGGCTGCCCGCCAGCGCCGTGCCCTTCGAGCTGAAGATCAACTGCGTGCTGGAACCCTGCTGAGGCCGCTCAGATCAGCCGCGAGCCGGAGGCCACCTGGCGCTGGGAGGGGTCGAACACGGCCGCCACGGTGCGGATCAGCCAGCGACCCGAGGTGGTGACCTCCACCAGGCCGCGGCCATCGGCCCGACTGAGCCGCACCAGCCCGTCGTCAGCCAGGGCCTCGAGGGCAGCCCACTCGGCGGCGTAGCGCTCCGGATCGATCGCCACCTTGAACTGGCACATCACCTCGCGGATCAGCTCCCGCCGCTCCAGCACCTCCGGATCCCTCACCACCAGCCCCCGCTCCACCGGCAGCTGACCGGCGGCGATGCTGGCGGCGTAGGCCTTGAGATCCCGCTGGTTCTGGCTGAACAGCCCGGGGAACTGGCTGATCGCCGTCGGGCCCACCCCCAGCAGCTCCAGCTCCCCGCCGGTGGTGTAGCCCTGGAAGTTGCGGTGCAGGCGCCCCTCTCTGGCCGCCACGGCCAGGCTGTCGCCGGAGAGGGCGTAGTGGTCCATGCCGATGGCGTCGTAGCCGCAGCTGCCCAGGCGGGCGGCGGCGCTGTCCAGCATCTGCAGCCGCTGGCGCTGGCTGGGCAGATCCTGCGGCGCGATCTTGCGCTGCAGGGGCAGCTGCTCGGGCAGGTAGGCGAAGGAGAACAGGGAGACCCGGTCGGGGCGCAGCTCCTGCACCAGGGCCAGGGTGGCGTCGAACCGCTCCGGGGTCTGGAGCGGCAGACCGCAGATCAGATCGACGTTGACGCTGGCGAAGCCCGCCTCCCGCATCCAGGCCATGGCCCGGCGCAGCTGGTCCACCGGCACCACCCGGTTCACCGCCTGCTGCACCAGGGGGTCGGCATCCTGGATGCCGAAGCTGATCCGGGAGAAGCCCAGCCGGCGCAGCTCCATCACATCCTGGCGGCTGAGGGCCTCCGGATTGACCTCGATCGAGGCCTCCAGATCGCTCGACAGATCGAAATGGCGCTCGATCAGACCCCAGAGGCGCTCACGCTCGGGGATCGTCAGATAGTTGGGGGTGCCCCCGCCCCAGTGCAGCTGGGCGAGGCGGCGGCGCTGGGCGGAGTGGCGGGTGATCAGCTCCAGTTCCGCGGCCAGGGCCTCCAGGTAGGGCTCCACCACCTTCGAGCCGGCGCCTGTGGTGATGCGGTTGCAGCCGCAGAACCAGCAGGCGTTGCGACAGAAGGGCACATGCACGTAGAGGGACAGCGGCGCGTCGGTGGGGCGGGCCAGCTGGGCCTCCAGATCGGCCGCGCTGACGCCGCCGTGGAACGCCGCGGCCGTGGGATAGCTCGTGTAGCGGGGGACGGGCCGGTCGTGCTTGAGCAGCAGATCGATCGGGGTGGCGGGACGCGGGGAGAGGGTGGCCGCAGGGGTCATGGGGAAGGGGGTTGGGGGCGGAAGGGGTTGGAGGGGCCGACGGGTTGTGGAGGGGCGATCAGGCGGCGAGGTCCCCCAGCTCCGCCAGCAACCGCTGGGTGTCGTGGAAGGCGATCACCGATTCCTCCAGCAGTTCCAGCTCCTCGTCAGCGCTGAGGTCCATCTGCTCGATGGCGTCATGGAGCTCCTGCTTCAGTTCGGGGATGGGGCGCTGGAACTCCCAGAACTTCAGGGGCGGCAGGCCCTGGGCCGCGAGGATGGCGTTGGCCTGCTCGGCCAGCTGCTGGCCCCCGGAGAGATCGCCGCCGTAGCGCACGTAGACGTGGGCCATGAACCGGTGCGGGGCCTGCTGGGCCAGACGCTGCAGGTGCTCCAGCCAGATCGCGGCCGCCGCGGAAGCGGGCGTGGCCGGGACCACGGCCAGCCTGGCGATGTCCCCGTCCAGGGCCCGGGTGCGGGCCAGGTCGGCCCAGGGGAATCCCTCCGCTCCCAGGGCGGCGGCGAGCAGGGGGCCCCGGGCCTCAATCAGGCCGTAGGCGGGGGCAAGGGCACGGATCAGGGCCGCCAGCTGGACGGGGTGGGCCTGCCCCGCCAGCAGCGACCGGGAGAAGGCCATGCCCTCGGCCTGGTGGTGGGCGGCACCGATGCGGCCATGGAGCCGGCGCACCCGGGGGCCGAACCCCCTGTGGGCGAGGACATCGGCGGGCCTGGCGTGGTCGGAGATGGCGGCAGGGATGGCGGCGGTCATGGGGAACGGAACCGAAAGAGAACGGGCCGGGTGGGGCACTGATGCCTACGATATAACGGTACTGTTGTTCCATGCTTCTGTGGCAACAGATTCGTTGCAACCCACCCCATCCACCATGTCCTTCACCACCCAGGCCCCGGCCGCCGCGCCCCTGCGCTCCCTCTCCTTTCTGGTGGCCCCACGGGGCCAGCTCAGTGGGGACGGCCAGCTGCGGGAGCTGATCGAGGAACGCCGCCAGCGCAAAGGCGCGGACGTGGAGCTCTGGTATCTGGGACCGGAGCTGGTGGAGGAACTGCACCTGGCTCAGGCCTTTCACCATTCCCCTGCGAAAGACCAGGGCCAGACGCGGCCACAGGACCCCATCGAAGCGATCGTGGCCGGTGACACCGCCGTGATCACCTGGCTCCAGCTGCGCTTCGGTGGCTGCACCGGGACACTCGCTCTGACGACGGGCTGGCTGCAGAAGCGGGCGGGGGCACTGCCCCCCCGGGCGCCGGCCGCCGACACCGCGACCAGCAGCGCTGGCGCCGAGAGGACCTAGAGGGGGGATCGGGCCGCCACCGACCAGCGGTGGCTGGCCTCGCAGAACACCCCCAGCGGTGGTCCCGGAGCCGTGACAGCGACCCTCAGGGGTGTTTCTGTTGGGCTGACGGCCCGATTCCCCGGGCGGAGGCGCAGTGAACCCAACCGCAACGACCCGTTCGGGCCATTCCCAGGCCCCTGCCGCCGGTGCCTGATCTCACCCCGGCCGTCGGCGGCACCTCCGCCGCCCCCTTCTGCAACCTGCTGCTGCCCACCGGCGCCCAGGCGCGGGGGCGCACGCTCCCCGGGCGCAAGGTGGTGATCGTGGGCTGCGGCGCCGTGGGCATGGCCTGCGCCGTGGCGATCCTGCACCGGGGCTGCCAGGAGGAGCTGGTGCTGGTGGATGTGGCCCATGACCGGCTGGAGGGGGAGGTGATGGACCTCTGCCACGGCCTGCCGTTCCTGCCCCGCACCGACCTGCGGGCCGGGAGCGTGGAGGAGGAGGGACGGGACGCCGATCTGGTGGTGATCACCGCCGGCGTGGCCCAGCAGCCGGGGCAGTCACGGCGGGAGCTGGTCGAGCGCAATGCGGCCCTGTTCCGCAGGCTCATACCGCCGATCGCGCTCCACTGCCCCCGGGCGGTGCTGCTGGTGGTGAGCAACCCGGTGGATGTGCTCACCCACATCGCCGGCCAGCTGAGCGGCTTCCCCGCCCATCGGGTGATCGGCTCGGGAACCGTGCTCGATTCCGCCCGCTTCCGCATGGCCATCAGCCGCCGGTTGGGCATCGATCCCCACGACGTCCAGGCCTGCGTGATCGGCGAACACGGCGATTCCGAGGTGCCGGTGTGGAGCCGGGTGGCGGTGGCTGGCTCCGGGCTGGTGGATGGGGGCTGGGAAGGCAGCCGCACCCTGGCGGATCCGGAGCTCCAGGAGCTCTTCCATGGCGAGGTGCGCCAGGCGGCCGACGCGATCATCCGGCTCAAGGGCAGCACCTCCTGGGCCATCGGGCTGGCCACTGCCGAGATCGTCGAAGCGGTGCTGCGCAGCAAGGACCAGATGCTCACGGTGAGCAGCCGCAGCCACGGCCACTACGGCCTGCCCGATGTCTGCCTCAGCCTGCCCACGATCGTCAACGACAGCGGCGCCGCCGCCCTGGTGCAGATGGCCCTGACCGAGAAGGAGATGGGGCAGCTGCGCCACAGCGCCGGGGTGCTGCGGAGCATGCTCGATGCGGCGGGGTTCTGAGGGGATGGCTGGTGGCGCCATGGGCCGGAAGCACCCGAAAAAAGGGGGCCCTTGGAGGGCCCCGGTGGCACCGCGGGACGCGGGGTTTCAGATGAGGGCGTTGATCGCGTAGTCGATGTAGTTGTTGGCGATGACGCCGGGGTCGCCCGAGATGCCGTGGTTGGCCTTGATGTGGTTCAGGGCTTCCACGTACCAGGAGGGGGAGAGTTCGAAGGCGCGGTTGATTTCATCGAGACCGGCGATCAGGTACTCGTCGAGGGGGCCCGTGCCGCCGGCGACGAGGGAGTAAGTGATGTGACGCAGGTAGTAGCCGATGTCACGGGAGCACTTGGCCTTGCCGCGGGCGTCGAAGGCGTAGTTGTTGCCCTGGAGCTGCGTGGTGTAGGGGAACTTGTTGTAGACGGCCTGGGCGGCACCGTTGACGAGTTCGTCAGCCTTGGCGGTGAGCGCCTTGGCGGCCTCGAGGGCATTCTTGGCGCGCTCGTAGCGACCGAAGGCGGCATTCAGCTCCGTGTTGCTGAGGTAGCGGCCCTGGGAATCGGCGGCAGCAACGGCTTCGGTGAGGGGAGTCTTGGACATGATGGGAAGAATGGCAGAGGTGAATGGGTGGAAGGCCGTCAGCTGACGGCAGCGGCGGCGCGGTCGAAGTAGGTGCCGATCTCAGAGGCCAGCGCGGAGCAGTCCCCCTGGGTGATGCCGTTGCGGTCCAGCACCAGATCGATCGCTGCGCCCTTGATCAGGCGGACGCCTTCAGCTACCGACGCTCCGGGCACTCCCAGGGCCAGATAGGTCTCGCGCAGACCGTTGAGGCAGCGGTCCTCAAGCACCGACGCGTCACCGAGATAGACCGCATAAGTGACATAGCGGAGAATGATGTCGAGGTCGCGCAGGCAGGCGGCGACGCGACGGTGGGTGTAGGCGTTGCCACCGGGGGCGATCAGGGCGGGCTGCTGGGCGAACAGCTCGCGGGCCGCGTTGGTGACGAGCGTGGAGGCGCTGGAGGTGATCCGGTTCACGGCATCCAGACGCTTGAAACTGTCGGCGACGACGCCGGAAAGAGCGTCCAGCTGGCCGGAATTGAGGAACTCGCCGCGGACATCTGCCTGGGCGATGAGTTTGGTGAAAGCGTCGTAGGTCATGACAGTGACTACTTCTCCCGATGCGGGGATGAGGTTGTTTGAAGAACGCGTACCTCTCCGACCGAAAGATCCGGCAAGAAGGGTTCATCGCGCACAGACATTCTCGTCGCCAAGGGCCAGTTATTCCTCCATTGACTTCACAAAAGGTCATCGCATTCATGACCATTGTAGTTTCAACCACATGGGCGAGTATACGCTTAAGAACCTGATCCTGAGAAGGAAGAACAAGATGACATTTCGATGTAGTTCTGGCCACTCAGTCTTGAATCTTCTCGTACACCGATCAGCCCGATTCTCCTGGCAGGCCGATCTGGGAGAGACGGCAGCTCAGGCAGCCAGGCGCCGCAGCGCGGCCACCAGGGCATCCACGTCGCTGTGGGTGTTGTAGAGACCCAACGTCGCCCGCACGGTGCTCTCCACACCAAAGCGACGCAGGATCGGCTGGGCACAGTGGTGGCCAGCACGGACCGCGATTCCGTCCTGATTGAGGGCCGAGCCTACCGCCTCAGGGGAGTGGCCATCGAGCAGGAACGAGAGCACGCCGGCCTTGTGATCCGCACGACCGAACAACCGCAGGCCGGGAATGGCGAGCAGCTGAGGCGTGGCATAGGCCAGCAGATCCTGCTCCGCCCTGTCGATCGCGTGCATGCCGATCCTTTCCACGTACTCCAGCGCCGTGGCCAGACCGACGGCGTCAGCGATGTTGCCGGTACCGGCCTCGAAGCGCTGGGGCGGCTCCTGGTAGAGGGTGCGTTCAAAGGTGACGTCGCGGATCATGTTGCCGCCCCCCTGCCAGGGGGGCATGGAACGCAGCAGATCGTGCTTTCCGTACAGGACGCCGATGCCGGTGGGCCCGTAGATCTTGTGGCCGGAGAACACGTAGAAATCCACGTCCAGGGCCTGCACATCCACCGGCATGTGGGCAATGCCCTGGGCACCGTCCAGCAGAACACGTGCCCCGTACCGGTGAGCGATCCGGATCATCTCCTCCGCGGGAGGGATCGTGCCGAGGGCATTGGAGACCTGGGTGAAGGCCGCCAGCTTCGTGCGTGCGTTGAACAGACGTTCATAGGCCTCCAGGATCACCTGGCCGCTGTCGTCCACTGGGGCCACCCGCAGACGGGCCCCCTTCTCGTGGGCCAGCTGCTGCCAGGGCACGATGTTGGCGTGATGCTCGAGATGGGTGAGCACGATCTCATCGCCCGGCTCGATGGTGTGCCGACCCCAGGACTGCGCCACCAGATTGATCGCCTCGGTGGTGCCCCTGAGGAACACGATCTCATCGCTGCTGGCGGCATGCAGAAAGCGGGCACAGGTGGCGCGGGCCTGCTCATAGGCCTCGGTGGCGCGCGCCGCCAGCTCATGCGCCGCCCGGTGGATGTTGGAGTTTTCGCTGCGGTAAAAGCGCTCCAGCCGCTTGATCACCGCCAGTGGCTTCTGGGTGGTGGCGCCGTTGTCAAGCCACACCAGTTGCCGCCCGTGGATGCGCTCCTGCAGGATCGGAAAGTCGCGCCGCAGATAGGCCGGATCAAGGGGATGGGCGCTGTGGGGGGAAGCCTGCGGGGTCAGGACCAGCGGAGAGGCTCCCACCGGTGCCCCTGCCATGGCCTCGGGTTGGGGAAACTCCGTGGTGGGGAGGCGAGAGTGGGATGGGGCGCGCTCTGCCACGAAGTAGGGCAGTTCCATCGCCACGGGGAACTGGCTGACCACCCCCTGCAAGGAAGGGAAGGCATGGGGAATCTCAATGGCGAGGGGCGTCAGTGCCTGGGGATCCACCGATTCAGATGCCTGGGGAGCGAGATGGGTTGCGGAGACGTCGTCACGAAGGTGGCGATCCACAAGCAGATCCGATCCTCCCGAGCCGGCCAGGCTCCGTGGTGGGTCTGAGGAGAAACCATCCGAAGCGGCCGGGGCCTGGACAACGGACTCCACGGATTGGGATGGATGGCCAGCAAGCTGGGCCTGGATCAGGCTGGCCAGACGATCCAACTCCAGCTCACTCGGGAAACCGTGGGGAATGGCCGCCCCGTCACTGCCCCCCCGGTGATCAGCGGTAGTCATGCTGGTAGTTATGGAATTTGTCCACTTCAACGTTTTCGAGCACGGCGATGGCGTCTTCGGTGAGAACGGCCAACGAGCAGTAGAGCGAGATCAGGTAGGAGGCGATCGCCTTGCGTCCGATGCCCATGAACTTCACCGAGAGCCCCATGCCCTGTTCGCCGGGAAGGCCTGGCTGGTAGAGGCCCACCACCCCCTGTCGCGCTTCACCGGTGCGCAACAGCAGAATGCTGCTGCGACCCGCCTCGATCTTCAGCTTGTCGCTGGGAATGATTGGCAAGCCCCTCCAGGTGATGAAGGGTGAGCCGTAGAGGGTGACCGTCGCCGGAGGGACGCCGCGACGGGTGCATTCCCGGCCGAAAGCGGCAATGGTACGGGGGTGCGCCAGGAAGAAGGCCGGCTGCTTCCATACTTTGGTGATCAGTTGATCGAGATCATCAGGCGTGGGGACGCCACTGATGGGCTGAAGACGCTGCGAGGGAATGACGTTATTGAGAAGTCCATATTCTTTGTTGTTAATCAGTTCACTTTCCTGGCGCTCCTTGATCGTTTCAATCGCCAGCCTCAGCTGCTGCTGGATCTGATCGTGGGGGTTGCTGTAGAGGTCAGAAATCCGAGTATGGATATCCACCGTCGTTGTGACAGCGCTGAGAAAGTACTCACGGGGCTCCTCTTCATAATCAACGAAGGTTTCGGGGAGATCAATCTCATCTCGCTGTGAGCATGCCGTCAGAACCCGTGACTCGTCCTTGACCTTGTTGACGCGATAGATGCCGGCCTCAACCCCAACCCAGGACAGCATCGGCACCAACCAACGCGGCGAGATACCGAGCAGCTGGGGGACGGTCTTGGTGGCATTCGCCAACTGACGTGCCGCTGCATCGCCTAAAGCCAGATGGGAGGATTTGCTGGTTGCCATGGGTGTTCAATAAAAATGGGCAGGACTGGAATCGACAAACCACAGAGCATGCAAAATGCTCTTGAGGAGATAGTCAGTGGTGCACTGGCCCTCAGGGATTGGAGAGCAAGACATCACCTCCGATCAGGAAAGCCACTCATGGGATCACTTAAATACCTCCCCCCTCTCCAAAGGTCTCAGAAAGAACTTTGGCCTGGGTGATGGTGGTGCCTGGCGGGACGCTGCTTGTCAACCAGACATTCCCACCAATCGTGGATCCCTTGCCGATGGTTACCCTGCCCAGGATCGTTGCCCCGGAATAGATCACGACATCGTCTTCAACAATCGGATGGCGGGACTCGCCCTTGACGAGATGCCCATGCTCATCGACGGGGAAGTGCTTGGCTCCCAGGGTGACGGCCTGATAGAGGCGCACATTCTTGCCAATGATGGACGTGCCACCGATCACAACACCTGAGCCATGATCGATGAAGAAACTGTCGCCGATGACAGCACCGGGATGAATATCCACACCCGTGGCGGAATGGGACAGCTCAGCAATGATGCGAGCCACCACCGGCGCGCCGAGGCTGTGAAGGGCATGGGCAAAGCGATGGTCGGTGATGGCCTTCATGCCTGGGTAGCAGACAAGCACCTCCTCGATACTGCTGGCGGCAGGGTCGCCTCGGAACGCCGCATGGAGGTCGGAGTCGAGCTGGGAGCGGATGCGCGGAAGCTGATGGGCGAAAGCAAAAACAATCTCCGTGGCCTGCTGATCAAGCGTCGGATCCTGCCTGCCGTCATGGGGCAAGGATCGACGGGACTCGATTTCAATGCGGACCTGATGACGGAGCTCCCGCAGGCAGGTGTCGAGCGTATGACCAACGAAGAAGTCGGTGGCCGTCGAAGAGCTTGGAACGCCCATCAGATCGGGCTCCGGCAGCCCCAGGCGATGGGGATAGAGGGAGGCTCTCAGGCCCACCAGCACCCGTTTCAGCGCATGGGTTGAAGGCAGGGGAACCAGGGTGTTTGGATGTTGCCAGCGGAGTGAAGACTGGACCCGAAGTTCCCGGAGGGAGTCGACAATTCCTGCCAGGTTCAAGCCATGATCCCCCATACCTTCAGGCTCATCGAGGAGAGATTCGGAGCGACGGTGTCGCACAGAGGTGATCACGTCAGCGCCCAGCAGCGACAGCACGCACCAGCGGATCCGGCCAGTCGCGCAGTCCCGACTGCAAGGAAGCCACGGCTGTGTAAGCGAGGTCTTGAAGTTCGAGGGCTGCGAGGGCGCTTCTGTTGCCACCAGCGCAGACCACCACCACGGAATGGGATGGATCCTTGAGGATCCTAGGGATCTCCTGGGAGAGGATTGAAGCCCTCACATTGATGGCACCAGGGATGTGCCCAGATTCAAATTCCTCTGGTTCACGGACATCGATGACTGTGGCTCCATCAGCGATCAGGTGCTTCACGCCGTTGGCATCAGACTCCCGGATCTGCGAGCGCGCCGCCGCCGCTCTCTGAAGGAAATCCGAGCCATGCAGAAGAGACATGTGGTCGCTCCGTGATCACATGATCATCCCTCGATTGGTGTGCCTGGCAACGTAGTTTCACCCACATCGCCGGGTTCGTGCGACTTCAATCAAAGCGCCAGGCCATGCTCATTGAAGAGCCCTTCGAAGAGCGCTGAACTCAGATAGCGCTCGCCGGAATCCGGCAGCACCACCACGATCGTCCGACCAGCAAAGGCCTCCTCATGGGCCAGCCGCACCGCCGCTGCTGCGGCGGCACCGCTGGAGATGCCGGAAAGGATCCCCTCTTCGCGGGTGAGGCGCCGTGCAAAGGCCACCGCTTCCGCACTGCTGACCTGTTCGACCCTGTCGACCAGATCGAGATGCAGATTGGCTGGGACGAATCCGGCCCCGATCCCCTGGATCTTGTGGGGCCCAGGCTGAAGCGGCTGACCCGCCAGGGCCTGGCTGATCACCGGACTCTCCACCGGCTCCACGGCCACCGACACCAGGGGCTCGCCGAGCGTTCTTTTGATGTACTGGCTGACGCCGGTGATCGTGCCGCCGGTGCCGACGCCTGCCACCAGTGCCGCCACGCGACCGCCGGTGGAGGCCCAGATCTCCGGTCCCGTGGTGTCGTGGTGAATGCGTGGGTTGGCTGCATTGGCGAACTGCTGCAGCAGCACATAGCGATGGGGATCGGATGCGGCGATGTCCTGGGCCCTGGCGATCGCACCGGCCATGCCCCGGGCACCCTCGGTCAGGACCAGCTTCGCTCCGTAGGCGATGAGGAGCTTGCGCCGCTCCAGGCTCATGGTTTCCGGCATCGTGAGGGTGAGCGGAATCCCCCGCGCCGCTGCCACGAAAGCGAGGGCGATGCCTGTGTTGCCGCTGGTGGGTTCGACGATCTCCTTTCCGGGACCGAGCAGACCATCCTTTTCCGCCTGCCACACCATCGCCGCTCCGATCCGGCACTTCACCGAATAGGCGGGATTGCGTCCTTCGATCTTGGCGTAGACGATTCCCTTGGCCTCACCGATGACGCGATTGAGTCGAACCAGCGGCGTCTGGCCAATCGTGAGGCTGTTGTCTTCAAAGGCGGGAAGGGCCGCCGCCGGCGTGGCGGCGAAACCTGTGGAGGTCATGACGGGGCGACGAAAAGCCAGACCTAGCCATGGACCTCCCAATCCCGTCGTGGTGGCGATTACACCCCCACCTCCACCGCCCGGCCCGCCAGTCGCGCCACCAGCCCCCGGGCCTGGCGCGGCTCGAAGCCGACCGTCTCGATCGCCGCCTGGAAGCAGCCCACGAATTCGCCCACCAGCTCGGCCGGATCGATGCCGATGGCCTTCATGTCGTCGCGGACGCTCTGGAGCATCGCCATCACGATCGGGACGGCCCGCTCACAGCAGGCCGCGATCGGTGCGGCCACCTCCGGGAACCAGGCCGCCAGCCAGCGCCCGCCGTACTCCAGGTGTTCGGCCTCATCGGTGAGCACCGACTGGATGATCGGCGCGGCGAAGGGGTCGGCCACCGGCTGGTAGCAGCGGTAGGCGGCCACGGCGAAGCTCTCCACGATCAGGCACTGGATCACCAGGGCGCTGACGCGGTCGCCGCTGCGCACGGCCTCACGGAACAGCCGGTGCAGGGGCGCGAACAGGCGGCGCGCCAGCGGCAGATCCGGGCGGATCCCCAGCTGCCTGCCACAGCCGGAGAAGTCGCGGGCATGGTGCCCCTCCATGGCGGCGAGCCGCATCAGGTCGTCCCGGTCCTCCGGAAGGAGGCCGGCCAGCAGGCGGAAGTGGCTGTCCGCCAGGCCCTCGCCCACGATCACCAGGGCGTTGATGCGGCTGTAGGCGTCGCGGTAGGCGGCGCTCAGATGGGGCTGGGGCATGGGAAAAGAGGCAAGGGAACAGAAGCTCAACGATCCGCTGGTGGAGGCCGCAGGGAACGCCGCGGGCAGCCCGGGCTCAGCCGGCCTCCGCCCGCACCATCGGCTGCCAGAACTGCTGCCACAGCAGCCCGCCGAAGCGCAGCCGCAGGCCCAGCTGCTGCAGGGGGCCGGCCCCCCGGCGGCGGGCGGCGCCCATCTCCTGGAAGCAGGCGACGAGGCGGTCCCGCAGGGCGATGAAGCCGCCGGACTCCAGATCGAACACCCAGGGGAAGGCCCGGCGGGCGGTGCGGTTGGTCTGACGCATCACCTCGGCGTCGAAGGCCTCCGGGTCCATCCCCAGGATCCGGTAGAACTCGCCCCGCTCACAGACCGTGAGGCTGTGGGTGAGAAACACCGACCACAGAAAGAAGCGACTCAGCAACTTGCCGCGCAGCCCCTGGCGCAGGGCGGGCCAGCAGCGGATCAGCATGTTGAAGATGTCGCCATGGCGGTTCTCGTCCTGGCACCAGGGTTCGAAGAAATCGAACAGGGGCGCGAAGTTGCTGTCGGGATGGGCCTTGAGATGGCGGTCGATGAGGATGTACCGCCAGTAGCCGATCTTCTCCGACAGGAAGACGCTGTAGAGCACCCAGCTGAGGGGGAACCAGGTGATCGGCCGCTTGGTGCTGAGGCTGGGCAGGTCGATCTCGATGCCCTCGGCCACCAGGGCCCGGTTGAGGAAACCGGCATGGCGGGCCTCATCCCGGGCCATCAGCTGGAACAGCCGCCCCATCTCGGGACGCTGCGCCTGGAACAGCCGCCGGGAAAGCTCCTTGAACAGCAGGAAGCCGGAGAACTCCGACACGCAGGAGCGCACCAGGTAGCTCTCATACGCCTCCTTCTCCTCGGGGCTCAGGTCCCGGAGCCGGTCCAGCGGTGCCTTGCGATCGAAATGGTCCCGGTTGTAGTCCGCCTCCATCTCGGCGAGCATCGCCTCGAAGGCCGGCCGCTGCGGCTCCAGATCCGTGCGGGCCGCCTTGGCGATCTGGGTCGTGTAGAACCGCGGGGTCAGCAGGTCTTCCCGCAGGTGGGGCGCCGCAGCTGGGGAGGAGAGAGTGGCGGTCATCAGGGAGCGACGCTGGTTCACGTCATAACGACAACGTGATACTACGTGATCCAGGTGTCGCAGACCTGTGGTTTCACGTTTCTGTATCAACAGTCTGAGATGCAAGCGTGGTAACCTCAGCCGTTCACGGGCTGCGCGGCGGTCGATGGAATCTCTGGCCGACTACTTCAAGGTGTTCTCCGAGCCCAACCGGCTCACCGTGCTCGAGACCCTGCGCCAGGGGCCGCTCAACGTCACCGCCGTCGTCGAGAAGACCGGCCTCAGCCAGGCCCTGGTGTCCAAGCACCTCAAGCTGCTGACCATCGCCGGGGTGGTGCGCCGCCGTCCCGAAGGCAGCCTGGTGTTCTATGAAGTGATCGACAAGGGCGTCTTCCAGCTCCTGGCCCAGGCCCGGAAACTGATGCTCGCCTCCCGCCGCCAGCAACTCGATGCCCTTGCGGCCATCCTCTGACCGTCCCGCCGACCTGCCGGACGACCTCCCCGCCGATCTGGACGCCCTCAAACGCGCCCTGGCCGGGGGCCGCCGCCACTTTGCCGGCCTGCGGCTGGGGGATCTCGATGGCGTGGCGCTGGATCTCGGTGACTGCGACCTGAGCGGCGGCTGCTTCAAGGAAGGCCGCTTCGGCCACGCCCGGCTGGCGGGAGCGAACGTGGAGGCCGCCTGCTTCCAGCAGGCCCTGCTCTGGGGGGCCGACCTCTCCGATCTCAAGGCCGGCGGCTCCTTCTGGCACGACGCCGACCTCTCGTCGGCCCGGCTGCAGGGGGCCGATTTCGGCGCCGCCCTGATGCACCGCTGCTGCCTGCGGGGGGTGCTCGGGGCCCACAGCCGCTGGCGAGCCACCCGGCTGGTGGAGGCCGACTTCCGCGGTGGACTCGACCAGCGCACCGACCTGGGCGGAGCCGATTTCCAGGGGGCCGACCTCAGCTTCGCCCAGATGCAGGGGGCCCTGCTGCAGGGGAGTGATCTGCGCGGTGCCTGCCTCTACGGCACCAACATGGGAGGCGCCGACCTGCGCGAGGCCGATCTGAGCGGCTGCGACCTGCGGGACACCGATCTCCGGGACGCCATGCTGGAAGGCACCCTGCTCCACGACGCCCTGCTGCCATGACCGACTGCTTCGATCTGATCGTCCTCGGGGCGGGCTCCGGTGGCCTGGCCGCCGCCAAACGGGCTGCCTCCTACGGGGCCTCCGTGGCGATCGTGGAGGGCGACCGGGTGGGGGGCACCTGCGTGATCCGCGGCTGCGTGCCCAAGAAGCTGCTGGTCTACGGCTCGGCCTACCGCCACCTGCTCGGCGATGCGGCCAGCTACGGCTGGCAGCTGGAGGGCTTCCGGCCGGATGCCTCGGTGCTGCTTGCCAACGTGCGCCGCGAGGTGGACCGGCTCAATGAGCTCCATATCGGCCTGCTGGAGAAGGCGGGCGTCCAGCTGGTGCGGGGCTGGGGCCGCTTCGCCGATCCCCACCACATCGATATCGTCCAGGGTGGCGAGACCACCCGTCGGCTCAAGGGGGAACGGATCCTGATCGCCGCCGGTGGCCGGCCGCACCGTCCCAGCTTCCCCGGGGCCGAACTGGGCTGGGTGAGCGACGACATGTTCCTGCAGGAGCGCTTCCCGGACCAGGTGGTGGTGGTGGGGGCGGGCTTCATTGCCTGTGAATTCGCCTGCATCCTGCATGGCCTGGGCGTGGCGGTGACCCTGCTGGTGCGGGGCGACCACCTGCTGCGGGGCTTCGACCGGGAGGCCTCCGCCGCCGTGCAGGAGGCCATGGAGGCCGAAGGCATCGAGATCCGCTTCGCCCACAGCCCCGCCGCCATCACCGGCGTCCCCGGCGCCCTGGAGGTGGTCACCCAGAGCGGCGAGCTGCTGCCCTGCGGCGGCGTGCTGCTGGCCACGGGCCGCCGGCCCTTCCTCGAGGGCCTGCAGCTGGAGTGCGCCGGGGTGGCGGTGGAAGGGCACCGCATCCCGGTGGATGCCGACCAGACCACCAACGTGCCCCACATCCATGCCGTCGGCGACGTGACCGACCGCATCAACCTCACCCCGGTGGCGGTGGATGAAGGCCGCGCCTTCGCCGACACCGTCTACGGCAACAAGCCCCGCCAGGTGAACCACGACCTGGTGGCCAGCGCCGTCTTCAGCCAGCCGGAACTGGCCGGGGTGGGGCTGAGCGAGGAGGCGGCGATCGAGCGCTTCGGTGCCGAGGGCATCCGGGTGCACCGGGCCCGCTTCCGCCCCATGGCCCAGGCCCTGCCGGCCCGGGGCCCCCGTGTGCTGCTGAAGCTGATCGTGGAGGCCGCCACCGACCGGGTGGTGGGTTGCCACATGGTGGGCGAGCACAGCGCCGAAATCATTCAGATGGCGGCGATCGCCATCGGCATGGGCGCCACCAAGGCCGATTTCGACCGCACCATGGCGCTGCATCCCTCGGTGGCCGAGGAGTTCGTCACCATGGCCGGCTGAACGGGACCGGGACGATCAGAGCTCCTCTTCCACCCCCGGCTGGATGGTGCAGTCGGAGAGGGGGTAGCTGACGCAGAGCAGGGCGAAGCCTTCGCCGATCTGGTCATCGTCGAGGAAGCTCTGGTCGGACTGGTCGACGCTGCCGGAGAGGATCTTGCCGGCGCAGGTGCTGCAGGCCCCGGCGCGGCAGGAATAGGGAAGATCGATGCCCTGCTCCTCGGCCGCGTCGAGGATGTAGGTGTCGTCGGGACAGGTGAAGGATGTCCCTCCTTCCAGGCTGATTGTGAAGCTAGCCATGGTGCCGCAGGAGGACGATCAGCCAATCCTTGGGGGAACCTCGGGCGGCGGTATGTATCGCAGCGAACAGGGTGCGCGGGCGGACACGCGCGGCGATCAGGCCCCGGGACCGCTGCAGGGGTCGGCGGGGAAGCCCCAGGCCCGGCGGAGTCCCGGGTCGGACAGTTCCCAGGCATGTTCGCTGGCCACCACGGCGGCCCGCACCCCTTCCCCCGTCAGCCCCCTGGCCGCCCGGCAGCGCTCCAGCAGCTGGCGGAAGCGCAGGCTCTCCTGCAGCAGCCGCTCGACCCGCTCGCCCCCCCCGGCGCTGGCGAGCATCGTCGGCTGCCGGGCGCAGAGTTCGAGGGTCTCGATGTGCTGCTCCAGCCAGGCGGCCTCGTAGTGCAGCATGGCGTCGCTGCAGTCCTCGAGACGGGCGGCATAGAGGGTCAGGTGCTCCTCCAGCACGGCAGGGTCCCCGGAGCGATCGACCGGGACCGGAGCGGTGCTGCGGTCATGGAGCCGCTGCATGATCTGACGCAGGTAACTCATCGGCGGTGGCCTCGCAGCACTCGATCGGTCGGTGGGGTCAGACGGCCGCCAGGCCCCGTTCGTTGAACACCCCTTCGAACAGCACCGAACTGAGGTAGCGCTCGCCGGAGTCGGGCAGCACCACCACGATCGTGCGGCCCTCGAAGGCCGGCTCCCTGGCGAGCCGCAGGGCGGCCACCGTGGCGGCGCCGCAGGAGATGCCCGCCAGGATCCCCTCCTCCTTCATCAGGCGGCGGGCCATGGTCACCGCCTCCTCATCGCTGACGGCCTCGACCCGGTCGACCAGGCTCAGGTCGAGGTTGGCGGGAACGAAGCCGGCGCCGATGCCCTGGATCTTGTGGGGGCCGGGCCGCAGGTCCTCACCCGCCATCGTCTGGCGGATGACGGGACTGTTGAGCGGCTCCACCGCCACCGACACCAGCGGCTGGCCGAGGGTGGTCTTGATGTAGCGGCTGACGCCGGTGATGGTGCCGCCGGTGCCGACGCCGCAGACCAGCGCATCCACCACGCCGCCGGTGTCCGTCCAGATCTCGGGGCCGGTGGTGTCGTGGTGGATGCGGGGATTGGCCGGGTTCACGAACTGCTGCAGCATCACCCAGCGGTCCGGTTCGGACTCCGCCAGCTCCCGGGCGGCGGCGATGGCCCCCCCCATGCCCTGCCGCCCTTCGGTGAGCACCAGGTGGGCGCCGTAGGCCGTGAGCAGCTTGCGCCGCTCCAGGCTCATCGTCTCCGGCATGGTGAGGGTGAGGGGGATGCCCCGGGACGCGGCCACGAAGGCCAGGGCGATGCCGGTGTTGCCGCTGGTGGGCTCGATCAGTTCCTTGCCGGGCCCCAGCAGACCATCCTTCTCGGCCTGCCAGATCATGGCCGCGCCGATGCGGCACTTGACCGAGTAGGCCGGATTGCGGCCCTCGATCTTGGCGAGCACCCGGGCGCCGCATCCCTCCGTGACGCGATGCAGCTCCACCAGCGGGGTCTGCCCGATGCTGAGGCTGTTATCGGCGTGGATGGGGCTCATGGCGCTCCCTCTGGATCCGGTCCATGGGCACCTTAGTCAGCGTCCGATCCCCGGGGACTGTCAAGCAGCTGGGGCACGTCGTCCGGGCGACGTCGGCCCATACCATCGCCCCCATCGGATGCAGCGTCGTCAGGGGTGAAGACACCGGTCCCCGGGATCCATGGACCCATCGCCCTGCTGCTGCTGCTGCTCTCCATCGCCGTGGTGACGGTGGTGATCGACCGGGGGCGGTACTGGTGGTCGTGGTGGCGCGGCCGCGCCTCCCGCCGCCAGCAGTGGGAGCGGGTGCTGGCCGACCACGGGGGGCCGGCCGCCGGACGTCTGCTGGAGGACTGGGAGCTGGAGATGCGCTTCGGCGAACCGCTGCTGCAGGCGGCCATCGTGCTGGCCCCGCTGCTGGGGCTGGTGGGCACCGTGCTCGGTCTGATGCAGGTGCTCGCCAGCCTCGGCCCCCAGCTGCTGCTGCCGGCCGGGGCCAACCTGGCCGGATTCGGCCAGGTGTTGCTGAGCACGGCCCTGGGGCTGATCCTCAGCCTGATCGCCAGCACCGGGCTGTTCGCCAACCAGTGGCTGCGGCGCAGCCAGTGCCTGCGGCTGCAGCGGCTCGGCCGTGCCTGGGCACCGCCGGCATGAACCACGCCCTTGCCGCCCTCGTGGGGTTGACCCTGCTGCTGTGCGGGTCGGTGGCGGCGCTGGCCGACCTGGCCCGGCAGCGCCAGCCGCGGCTGCGGCCGCCGGGTGGCCCGTCCCTGACGGGCGCCGTCTGGGTCGTGCAGGCGCCGGGCGATCGCTGGTTCGTGAACGGGGAACCCGTCTCCCGCGGCCGGCTGCCGGGCCTGCTGGGCTCCCAGCCGGCCGGCAGCGAGATCCACTTCCTGCCGGCGGCCCGCCTTCCCCTGGGCGAGGTGGCCCGGTCCCTGGCCCACCTGCGTTCGATCAGCCCCCGGCCGGTGGGGCTGGCGCTGCCGGAGGCAGGGCCATGAACGCCGACACCGGCCAGACACCTGCCTGGGGGGCCGCCCTTGACGCCGTGGCCCTCGGGGCCATGGCCACCGGACTGGCCCTGCTGTCCCTGGCCCTGGTGCTGGTGCCCCAGCGGCTGGCCCAGCGTCCGGCCCACCAGGGGGTCGTCAGCCTGCACCTGGACGTCGACGGCCGGCTGCGGCTCTGGAACCAGCCGGTCCCGCCCGGGCAGCTGGCCGCCGTGCTCCAGCGGCTCCAGGATGGCCCCGGCCAGCCGACCCTTCGTCTGATCCCTGATCGAGACGTCCCCTGGGGATCGGTGCAGCAGCTGATGGAGCGCCTGGGCCGTTCCGACCTGCCCCTGGAGCTGCAGCTGCCATGACCATCAAGGCCAGCTTCCGCTTCCCCCGTTGGCGCCATCTGCGCCTGCCCCTGCTGGGGGCCCTGGCCCTGAACGGACTTCTCGTTGTGGCGGCCCTGCGTCCGCCCGCCAGCACAGCACCCGCTGCGGCGGCCCCACCGGCGGATGACACTCCGGAATTGCTGCGGTTCAGCCGCCAGCAGGCGCGGGAGCCGGCCCTGGCGGCCCTGCCCCTGCCCCCGCTCAGTGCCCTGCCGCCGCCCCCGCCGACGGATCTGCCGGCGCAACCGCGTCGCGGGGCCGACAGGGGCGCGGCCCGTGCCCGGGCAGCGGCCGGCACGCCGGCGCCGCCGGGAGCTGGCCGGGAGCGCGCCGGCGCCAGGACGGGCCCGGAGCTGGCGGCGACCCGGATGCTCGCCCTGGCCCTGCAGGCCAGGGCGCTCGAGGCGGCCGAGGCCAGCGCCGTTACGGCGCTGTGGGAGCAGGCGACGCCCACCCGGGAGGCCCCCGCCGGGATCGCCACCGCTCCGGAGGGAATGGAACTGCGGCGACTGCCGCTCGCCAGAGCCCGCAGCGCCGGTCTGGCCTCCAGCGACCCCCTCGCCGTGCTCGCCGGCGGCAAGGTGCTGCTGCTGTGGCCGGATGGCAGCACCTTCTGGCTGCTGGCGGCCGCGGGCGACAGCCGGGCCGCAGGCGACAGCCGGGCCGCAGGCGACAGCCGGGCCGCAGGCGACAGCCGTGGCGCAGGCGACAGCCGTGGCGGAGAAGGCAGCCGGAGCGGAGGGGACAGCCGTGCCGCCGGGGCCAAGCCCTGAGGCGGATCAGTCGCCGGTGGCCTGAGGCGCCGCCAGCGCCTCGAACAGGCGCCGCAGGGCCTCCGCCAGGGCGGTGGCGTCGAGCATGCCGTAGCTGAGCCGCAGCAGGGACTGCCCGCCGACCTGGGGCAGTCCGAAGCTGTCGCCCGGCAGGGCGGCCACACCGTGCCCCAGCACCAGATGGCGCAGCAGCGACGCGCCCCCCAGGCTGCAGGGGAACCGCAGCAGCCCATAGAAGGCGCCGTCAGGAGGGCCCAGCAGCTCCACCGCCTGGCCGCCGGCGCGGGCGGTGGCCACCGCATCGAACAGCTGCCGGCGCCGCTCGCCGAGGGCGGCGATGTGGGGCCGGCACCAGGCCGGGCCGGCCTCCAGGGCCGCCAGGGCCGCCCGCTGGCTCACCAGGGGCGGACAGATCAGCACCGTGTCCTGGACCTTGGCCAGCGCCCCCATCAGCTGGCGCGGCACCGCCGCATAGCCCACCCGCCAGCCGGCCATGCCGTAGGCCTTCGACAGGGAGAACAGGGACACCGTGTGGGCCCCGCTGCCCGGCAGACGGCCAGGACTTCCATGGGGCACCGTCCCATGGAGGAAGTCGGCGTAGGCCTCGTCGCTCACATGCAGCAGCCCATGGTGGTGGCAGAGGCGGTTGATGGCCGCCAGCACCTCCGGCGGCGTCACCAGACCGCTGGGGTTGTTGGGAGAGATCGTCACGATGGCCCGGGTGCGGGGGGTGATCGCCGCCGCCAGCCGCCCGGGATCGGGCACCAGCCCCGCCGCCACCGGCACGGGCACGCCGCCGGCCAGGCGGATCGCCATGGCGTGATTGAAATAGAAGGGCAGCGGCAGCAGCACCTCGTCGCCCGGGTCGCAGAGCACCTGGGCGATGGCGTGGAAGGCCATGTTGCTGCCTGCGGTCACCAGCAGGTCGCTGCCCTCCAGATCCAGCCCCCGCGCCTCGGTGAGCTCCCGCCGGACCGCCGCCAGCAGGTCCTCCTCGCCCTGCATCGCGCCGTAGCGGTCAAGCCGCGGGTCGGCCTCCGCCAGCGCCAGGGCGACGGCCTGGCGCGCCGCCGCCGGGGGCGCCCAGCTGACCATGCCCTGGGCCAGGGAGAGGACATCCGGGCGCTGGCGCATCAGGGCCCCCACCTGGGCGATCACCGGATCGGCCACCGCCGCCATCCGCCCCGCGGCCTTGGGAGCTGTCCACCCCATCTCAGGCCATCACGGGCAGGAACAGCTCCATCACTGCCCCGCCCCTGGGATGGTTGGAGGCCTGGATGCGGCCGCCATGGGTGACGGCGATCTGCTGGACGATCGCCAGGCCCAGTCCGCTGCCCCCCCGATCGCTGCGCACCCTGGAGGGATCACCGCGGTAGAAGCGCTCGAACATGTGCTCGAGGTCGTCCTCGCTGAGCCCGGGACCCTCGTCTCGCACGGTCAGCAGGCACCAGCCCGCCGTCGCTTCGATCTCCACCCACACGGTGCCCTCCTCCGGGCTGTAGCGCAGGGCATTGTCCAGCAGGTTGAGCACGGCCCGGTGCAGCCGCGAGCCATCCCCCAGCACCGCCAGGTCCCCCTCGGCACTGAGCGCGAGGCGAATGGAGCGCCGTTCGGCCAGGGGCCGCAGGCCCAGCCAGACCTGCAGCACCAGCTGGGGCAGCTCGACCCGGCCACGGCGGCGCACCCCCTCGGGCAGGGTGTTCTCCAGCCGGGAGAGTTCCATCAGGTCGCCCACGAGCCGCTGCAGCCGCAGCAGCTCCCGCTGCAGCCGTTCCACCAGCACGGCATTGGCGTCGTTGACGTGGGCGGCGAGGCTGTCGCCCACCAGCAACAGGGCCGTGAGGGGCGTCTTGAGCTCGTGGGCCACATCGCTGACCCAACGCTCCTGCTGCTCCAGCTGGGCTTCGAGCGAACGACGACTCAGGAGCAGCAGCGCCACCCAGCCGCCCTCACCGGGGAGGGCAAAGACCGCCAGCTGCTGGTCGCCGAGCTCCCAGTCGAGCCGCTGGGGCCGCTCCCGTCGCCGGGTGTTGCGGACCACCTCCTCCAGTTCGCTGGAGCGGCAGACCCGCTCCAGGGGTTCCTGGCGCCGCAGCCCCGCTCCGGGGGCCTCCAGCAGCCGTTCGGCCCGCGGGTTGATCAGCTGGATGTGGTCGGTGCTGTCGAGGATCACCCAGCCATCGGGAGCGGCGTCGATCCAGCGCATCAGCTGCCGGAGGGACAGCCCGGCAACGGTGCGGCCGGGCCTGTCGCTGCGGCGTGCCAGCAGCCAGCCCAGGGCCAGCCCCAGCAGCCCCGCCAGCACGGTTCCCATTCAGCCGAAGCGGTAGCCGAAGCCCCGAACGGTGATCAGGTGTTCCGGAGCCGAGGGGTTGGCCTCCAGCTTCTCCCGCAGCCAGCGGATGTGGACGTCGACGGTCTTGCTGTCGCCGAAGTAGTCGTAGCCCCAGACCCGCTCCAGCAGCTTGTCGCGGCTCCAGACACGGCGGGGATGCTGCATGAACAGCTCCAGCAGCCGGTATTCCTTCGGCGAGAGGTTGACCTCCAGGCCATCGCGGGTGACGCGGCACTCCTCGGGGTAGAGGCTGAGGTTGGCGTGCTGGAGCACCTTGGCGGCCACCTCCACCGAGCGGCTGCGCCGCATCAGGGCCCGGCAGCGGGCCACCAGTTCCCGCAGGCCGAAGGGCTTGATCAGATAGTCGTCGGCTCCCACCTCCAGGCCCAGCACCCGGTCGGTTTCGCTGTCCCGGGCACTGACCACCAGGATCGGGGTCTGGTTGCCGGCGGAGCGGAGCTGCCGGCAGAGATCGAGGCCCCCCAGGCCGGGCAGCATCAGATCGAGCACCACCAGGGAGAATTCCTCTCCGGGAGGGCACTCCTGCAGGGTGCGCAGGGCCTCATTGCCGTTGCCGCAGGCGGTGACGGAAAACCCCTCCAGCACCAGCACGTCGCGGATGGTCTCGCGGATCGTGTCGTCGTCCTCGACGACCAGGAGGGGGGGATGCATGCCGGCATTATCGGTGTCGGCGGCGGGGAGATCCCAGAACTGTCTCAACGCCGTGGCAGATAGCTGACCACCAGACGCCGCTGGCTGTCGAGCTGCAGCCAGCCTTCGTCGCGGAGGGCGCCGATCACGCGGGTGACGGTGACCCGGGTGGTGGCCAGGGCACTGGCCACCTCCTGATGGGTGAGGCGCAGGTTGAGGCGCAGACCCGACTCGCAGGGCTGGCCGTACTCGCTGGCCAGGAGCTCGAGGAAGCCGCGCACCCGTTCATCGACGCGCTTCAGACCCATCAGGGCCAGCAGGGCCTGGCTCTGCTGGATGCGCTGGCCGAGGGCCTCCAGCATCGCCACGGCCAGGGTGCCGTCCTGGCGGATCTCGCTGCAGCTGAGGCAGAGCAGGTCGGTGTCGGCCAGGGTGGTGGCGGCGTAGGCCTCGACACCATTAAGCGGATCGCCGAAGGGCTCGTTGGGGCCGGCCAGACCGAGCAGCATCTCGTCACCGTGAATGGTGATGGCACTGAGCTTCACCATGCCGCGAACCACGAGCCAGACGTTGTTCTTCAGCAGGGGGACATGGCTCCCGGCGCTGACATGAACCAGACTGCGTTTCTGGTAGTTCGCTTCAAGAAGTTCGCGGAATCCATCCTTGCTGCCGGATTCACGGGAGGGCGTGAATACCATCGGGGAAAGCGCATCGGATGCATCGAACTGTATGCAGCGACACCCGAGGGACGGGCAAAGGCCTGGTAGTGCTTTGGTTAAGAGCTCGGTAAGGCGGGGGAGGTCAGCAGGCTGGGCTGGGGCTGGCCCTGGCAGCGCCGTTCGAGCAGCGCCATCGACAGGCTGCGGCGCCGCTCCGGCCGAACCAGCCCATCGGCCCGCTGCCGCCACTGCCCCCAGCAGGCCTGGGCCCGGCCCCGCAGCAGGGCCTCCAGCACGGGCACGCTGCGCGCCAGCCCCGACGGCAGCTGGTCATCGATCGCCTTCTCCAGGACGTGGAGATCGTTGAGTTCACCGAGGAGCTCCTGCAGGTCCCGCAGCTCGGCGATCCACTGCCGGCAACGGGAGCCGGTGACGGCACCGAGATTCTCCAGCCCGTAGCGCGCCGTCTTGAGTCGCTTGCGCAGGTCGTGGACGAGTTCCATGTCACCCTGCCGGTCGGCGATGAACCAGCCGGGGTGCTGAAACAGGCCGGCCACCATCGGAGCCTGCCACTCCTGGCTCCAGGAACGCAGGGGAAGCGCCCCCAGCGGGGTGAGATCGGGCTCCCGGAGCCAGCCCTGGAGCTGGGAGAGCAGTTTCAGGTAGCCGCCGCTGTGCAGGGCCGTGACCAGCTGCTCGTAGGCCAGGGCCCGCTCGCGCCGCAGCTGCTTCAGCACCGGCCGCAGGGCCCTGCGCTCCCCATCGGGCAGCTCACCGATGAGGTCGTGCTCCAGCCGCTGGCGCAGCACATCCAGATCCCGCGCCATGCCGAGGCGGCGCACCATCTTGGCCAGCCGCGGATCGCCGACGGCTCGGGGCAGCCGCAGGGCGGGGGCGAACTGCTGCAGACAGGTGCGCAGACGACGCAGGGACACGCGCATCTGATGCAGGGGTTCGGGGTCCCGGTCGGCCAGAACGGGCCCCTGGAGTGACACCAGCTTCTGGGTGTGGCGCCCGATCAGGTCAACGGCGAAGGCTCCGTTGCTGGTGAAAGGCTCGTCGTACGGGCTGGCCATGGGAGGGGCCGGGGGCCTCAACGGGGTGATGTCGAGCGGATCTCCGCGAAGCTGCGGCGGATCGCCTGGCTGATGGTGAGTCCGATGGGCAGATCGCCGCCGAAGGAGGTGCCGAGCAGATGGCGATAGAGCTTGGATTCAACGATACGGTAGGTATCCTTCGGCAGGGGAATGGCGCCCGCCTGCTCCGTGAACCGCAGACCCCGCTGCACGGTGAACGTGATGAAACGACGCACTTCGGGCCTCTCGCGCAGGTCCTTGTCGTTCACATAGACGAAGAGCGGACGGGAGAGGGGCTGATAGCGCTCCCGCTGCACGTTGTTGACTGAAGGCAGCCAGGCGCCCCTCGGCCCGGCGATTTCCAGGGCCTTGAGTCTGCCGCCCTGGCTTCGGTAGTAGGAGAAACCGAAATAACCCAGGGCTTGGGGATTTTTCTCCACACAGCGCACCAGCACGTTATCGTCCTCGCTGGCGGTGTAATCGCTGCGGGAGTTACCCGAATCGCCATTGATGGCTTTGTTGAAGTAGTCGAAGGTTCCCGAATCCTTGCCGGGCCCACAGAGGCTGATCGGCCGATCCGGCCAGGCGGGATTGACCTGCTTCCAGCGCTGGATGCGGCCCTGGGCCTTGCGGTTCCAGAGGCTGGAGAGCTGGGCCGTGCTGATGCGGCTGGCCCAGGTGTTGCGGGGGTTGACCACCACCGAGATGGCATCGAAGGCGAGCGGCAGTTCGATGAAGCGGACCCCCCTGGCGGCGCAGGCCTTCAGCTCCTTGGAATTGATCGGGCGGGAGGAGTTGCTGATCGGGATCTCACCCCGGCAGAAGCTGCGCAGGCCGCCGGAACTGCCCGTCTCCTTCAGGGCGATGGAGACCGGCGGCCCACCCGGCCGCTCCTGGAAGGCTTTGGCCGCCGCCTCCATGATCGGGAAGACGGTGCTCGACCCCTCGATCCGCACCACCGGCGCCGGGGCCGTCTGGGCGTCGGCCCGCTTCGCCGTCAGGGCAGTCCCGAGCGAGGCCCCCAGCAGGAGGGCCACCCCGGCCCGGGCCCCGGTACGCAGCATCGGACCTGTCGCGGACAGCTTCGGGACCATGTCGTGACCAGCGAAGGGGAGGCGCTGGGCCGATCCTGCACCACGAAGACCGGGGGTTGGGTTAAGGGGAGATTGTGGCTGCGGCCGCGGCAGCCACCCTGCACGGGATTCCTTCCAGGGTCATCAACCCTGCCCTGTCCAGTCCTGGAACCAGCCCCGCCGCCACAGCCACCAGGCCTGGAGCGTGGCGATGAGCAGCATCAGCAGCATGACGATGGCGTAACCATGGCGCCACTTCAGCTCGGGCATATACTCGAAGTTCATGCCGTAGATGCCGACGATGAACGTGAGCGGCGCGAAGATGCTGGTGAGAATGGTGAGGGTCTTCATCACCTGGTTCATCCGGTTGCCCACGCTGGCGGCATAGGACTGGGTGATGGCATCGCACTGGCCGCGGAGAGACCCGCAGGCTTCGAACAGCTGATCCACCAGCTCGGCCATGTCCCGGAAGCCCTCCAGGGCCTCGGTGCCCAGCAGCCTCTGCCGCTGACGCAGCAGCAGCCGGATCTGGTGGCGCAGGGGCCAGATCATGGTGCGGATGATCCGCAGGTTGCTGCGGAATTCGTAGGAGCGGCGCAGGATCAACGGCCGGGGATTCCGCAGGGAGGATTCCTCCAGGGCATCCAGCCGCTGGGACATGGCCTCCAGCATCGGGAACAGATCATCCAGCAGGTCATCGATCAGGAAGTGCAGGATGTCGTCCAGGTCCCGGTCCGCCAGGGATCCCGACTGGGACAGCAGCCAGTCGGTGAGTTCGGGGAAGGGATCGCCGCCGCCACCTTCCTCCAGGGTGATCAGCAACCCGGGCAGCAGCACCAGGGCCACCTGCTCGCTGACGAGATGGGCCGGGTCCTTGGCGAAGCTGAGCCGGTGCAGCACCACCAGCACCAGGTCCTCCAGCCCGTTGACCTGGGGCCGCTGGGGCACCTCGAGCAGGGGGCCGCGCAGCACCGCCGGCACCTCGAGGCGATCCAGGAGCTCCAGGATGGAGCGGCGATCGCCCAGCCCCTGCACCCGCAGCCACAGGGGTGTGCCCTCCTTGCGCAGGGCGACCAGGCGGTCGACGTCGCCGGCGGTCGTTCGCACGGGCCCGGAGGCGAGGCAGGCCACCGCATCGGCGCGGGTGGGCCCGAGCCCGCCGTGGACATAGAGGTGGGTGGGCAGGCCCGCCGGGCGCTGGTCGAGTCGCTGGGAATCGAGCGCCCCCGGAGTGAGTCGCAGCACGGGCGTACCGGTTGTTGGCACGATTCAACCGCAACCGTCCGTCAGGGGGTATCGCCAACGGCACCGTCCATGGGACGGTCCAACGTGGCTGGCCGCAGGTCTTTACGGGGCCTTAATGGAAGCCCGCTAGGGTGATCTCCTGATGATGTCCGTGCGTTGACAAACCAGCCATCCACGGGACCGCTGAATTCCGAACGCGGCCGGTCCGACCGAGATGTCAAGTCTCCCATGGAGGCCCATGGCAGCTATCGGGGCAGCGACTGGAGTCCCGAGCGGTTGATGTTCCACCAGAACCTGGAGTCCTTCGCTGACCAGGTCGGCTTGATCGTCGGCCTGCAGGCCAACGGCAAGATGACCCAGGACGAGGCCTACGCGAAAATCAAGAAGATCTGGAAAGGGCTCAAATTCACCCGCAGTTCCCTCTTCGACGAATCCACCGACTGAATCCTGCCGTCTGCGCAGTGACGGCGATCACGGCAGCGGGTCGTCGGGTTCACAGTTGCTCCGGAACGACAGGCAGGTGAGCAGGGGGCTGGTGGGATGCCCGTGCTGGGCCAGTGTGTCGAGCACCTCGGTGGCCCAGATGCAGGGCACATTCGCCGCGGTGCAGATCCGCAGGATCTCCTCCTGAATCGGAGCCAGGGCCTCCCAGCCGCACTCGATCGCCAGGTCGCCCCGGGCGACCATCACGCCCACCGGGGCGCCGTGGGCCATGGCCGCCAGCAGCAGCCGGGGCAGGTTCAGGTAGGCCTGGCGGGTTTCGATCTTGAGCACCACCGCCAGATCGCCCCGGCCCATCCCCTCCAGGCAGTGGCGCAGGCTCTGGATGTCGGACTCCCGGTGCACGAAGGAAGAGCTGATCATGTCGGCGTGCTGTGCCGCGAACGCCAGGTCCTCGATGTCCTTGGCGGTGAGGGCCGGCGTGCGCAGGTCACTGTCAGGGAAATTGATCCCCTTGTCGGAGCGAAGTCGGCTGCCCCTGGCCTGGGCCTTGGTGACCTCAATCACCACCTCCTGGGCGGACACCCCACGGATCACGGCACCGATGCGGCCATCGTCGAAGAGCACCCGCTCGCCGAGGCAAAGATCGCCGAAGACCTCCGGCAGGGTGCAGGGGAGCGTGCCGCCGCCCTGGTCCGGCTCCGGTGTCAGGCGGAGGACGTTGCCCGGACGCAGCAGCCGTTCGCCGCTCTCCGGCGCCAGCGGTCCCACGCGAAGCCGGGCTTTGCCGTGCCGCTGGCGGAACACCAGGCCGGACGTGAAGTGGCACGTCTTTTCGGCCTGCATCAGCAGAACCCCATCGGGGCCGCGTCGCACCACCTGGAGGGTGCGCCAGCGGCCGGAGCCATCCCGCCCCTGCAGGCGACTCCCCTGCTTCAGCCGCTTCGCCTTCGACAGTCGCGCCGGCAGCCGCACGGCTTCCATGTCCTCCGGCCCGGGCAAGGCTCCAGGCGGCACCGCCAGGATCCGCACCGGTTGGGTGGGCCGCCCCATCCGGTCGCGGGGGGGACGGGCGCGGATCACTGCGGGCTGGAGGGCCAGCTGGCCGGTCCGCAGCTTCGGGCCCGCCAGGTCCATGGCGATCGCACAGGGGCGGCCCGTGATCACCCGGGCCGCTCTGAGCGCGTCCACCATCCGGCCCCAGACCACGGGGTCGTCATCGGCGCCATTGATGCGGGCGATGGACATCCCCGCCGCCAGCAGATCAGCGACCAGGGCGGGACTCCCGGCCGCCTCCGCCGGCAGGGTGACCATGATTCCGGCGCCCCCCGCGGCGGCCAGGGCTCCGAACAACCGGTCGCCATGCTGCTCCAGCGCGGCGGGACCGCCCAGGCCCGCGGGGCTGCCCGGCTGTTGCTGCGTCACCGCCGCTGAGGGGCCCAGACCTTCGAGCGCCTCCAGGGCGGTGATCACCGCCTCCAGACTGGACATCAGGTGGGCATCACAATCGGTGAGGGCACACAGGCCCCGCTGGCGCAGCGCCTTCGGCAGCCCCGGATGGGCATGGCGGTGGAAGGCCATGACATGCAGCAGGTTGCGGGCACTGGCCCGGTAGTCGGGGTGAATGGCCTCCAGGCAGGCGGCCTCCTCCACCGCGATGCGCTCCAGGGTGGCCCTGAGGGCCCGCAGGGTGTCGAGCATCCAGAGGGCCGGGGTGGGGTCGTTCATGGCGGCTGGCCCTCGGTGGCGTTGGCCCCACCCACGGCCACGGCTTCCACAGCACAGTGCAGGCCCTGGCGACGCAACTCCACCGCCAGCTGTTCGGCCAGCTCGAGGTCGAGGGCCGGGGTGACGCGCTCCGCCCCATCGAGCAGGGGGGCCATCACCCCCGGTGCCCCCCCCAGATGCCTGGCCAGGGACTGGAGAGCCGCGAAGCGGCCCTCTTCCCTGGGGGAGCCTTGCAGGCGGAGGCGCCAGCCGGGCGGATCGGGACAGCCCAGCTCGATCCGCCGCAGCTGGGTCAGGGTGGCCAGCACCAACAGCTCATCGCCCGCCGCCAGCACCAGATCGAGGCCGGGAAGGACCAGGGGGGAAGGCCGGCCGCTGCGCAGGAGGTGGATGGTGGTGACCCCGTAGCCCTGCTCCACCCGGGAGAGGTTCAGGCCCCACAGCGCATCGCCCTGCTGAATGCGGTAGCGCACCAGCAGGTGGTTGGCGCCGTCGATCCGACAGATCTCTTCCACCCGTTCCCCGAACGCCGTGGCCACGACGGCGTCGGCCACCAGATCCATGCTGGAGATCACCGCGACGCCGCCCAGCAACTCGCCGAGTCGTTCGGCCGCCTCGACGGCGTGGGAAAGGATGGCGTAGCGAGCGCCGGGCCAGATCTTCTGCAGCTGGAAGGTCTCCTGGAGGTTGGCGAGCAGATCGATCGAGAGGAGGCCGACTCCCTCCACCCGACAGGGCTGCAACGCGGCGAGCGCACTCTCCCAGCGCGGAACGATCGCCAGGCCCGGCCGTTGCAGCGCCGGCACGGGCCTGGGATCGATGCGCAGCACGTGCAGGCCGTCCCTGACCAGGTTGTCGGCCACCCTCGCGGCGAGTTCCTCCCCTTCGGCCAACAGGATCCAGCGACTGCCACGCCGGAAACGGCCGGGCTGGCCCCATCCGAAGCGGTCCCGCAGCAACCGTTCCAGGATCACCGCCACCAGGGCAGAGGTGAGCAGGGTGCCCACCAGGGAATACAGCAGGGTGACGCCGATCAGCCAGGGGGCCGCGGCGGCGATGCCGTCATCCGGGTGGAGCATCACGTTCACCGGATCGACGTACTCCCCCTTCAGAAGGGACAGGGTGACGAACATCCCCTGGCGCCATCCACCGCCGGTGGAAAACAGGGCCAGACCGAGGGCCATGAGCACCACGAAGGCCAGCAACCCGCCCTGCTGCAGCCGGCTGCAATGCCGCCACAGCCGCAGCGGTGCCCCCAGGCCGCGGCGCAGGGCCATCCCCCTGCCGCTGGCCGTCGTGGCGGGAACGGCGTCCGACGGACGGTGGTGGTGTGACCCCATCGGAATCACCTGCAGGGATCTGGCCGGGTCGGCTGTGGCCTGACGGAGGCGACGCTGCTGACGTCGATCCAGGTCTTTTCCTTCCACCACCAGGTACGACTGACCATCGACGCGGAAGCAGGCCTCCTGGTCACCAGGCCGCAGGGCCTCGGTGACGGCCCCGGCCGTGAGCAGCAGGGGATCCACCACAGCCACCCCAGGCAGGCGCTCCTCGAGCAGGGCCCCGAGGCTGGCCAGCTGGCCGGAGGAGCGCACCACCAGGTCCGCCGAGGGATTGAGCAACCTCACCTGCAGGGCCGCTTCCACGTTCACCGTGCTCTCGGTGCTCAGGAGCAGCACGGCGCGGGCTGTCTCGACCCCGGCCTGGGAGAGCACATGGGGCAGGCGCATGTCCCCCAGCACGAGCGCGTCTCCGAAGCGATCCTCCAGGCGCGGATCGCGCCAGTCCGGCCGCTCGCGGTCCAGGCAGCGCAGCGGAACATCAAAGGGAAGCAGGCGCAGCAGGCAGGCCTGGCCGAGGGACCCGAGGCCACAGATCAGCACCGAACCCTCCCTGGGGCAGGATGCCCCGGGAGTTGAGGACGGAGTGCTGGACTCCCCTGGATGGGCGTCAGACTCGGAAATGGAACCCTGGCAGGCCTGTCCATCCTCCCTAGCCGACGTTGATGCCGCTTCCCCCGGGACTTAACCATTCCTGGTGAGGGTGTACCCGTGCCCATGACCGTCCAGCCATGACCAGCACCCTCGCCCCCGGGATGAACCTTCCCGAGCCGGGCACCTACGCCGATCCCCAGCGCAACGGCCTGACGGCGAAGGATCTGCTCGATGGTCTGGTCGAGCATCTCTTTTATTCCCTCGGTCGGCGGGTGCAGAGGGCTGACCGCCACGACCTCTACATGGCGCTCAGCTACGCCGTGCGGGACCGGCTGATGACCCGCTACCTGGCGGGGCTGGAAGCCATCGACGCCCACCCCAGGCGGGTCGTGGCCTACCTCTCGGCCGAGTTCCTGATCGGCCCCCAGCTCGGCAATAACCTCCTGATGCTGGGCATCCAGCAGGAGGCCGCCGAGGCTCTCAAGCCGTTCGGCATCAACGACATCGAGGAGATCCTCCACGTGGAGGAGGAGCCCGGCCTCGGCAATGGCGGCCTGGGTCGTCTGGCCGCCTGCTTCCTCGAATCCCTCGCCACCCTCGAGATCCCGGCCACCGGCTACGGCATCCGCTACGAGTTCGGCATCTTCGACCAGCTGATCCGCGACGGCCGCCAGGTGGAAATCACCGACAAGTGGCTCAAGGGCGGTTGGCCATGGGAAATCGCGCAGCCGGAGAAAGCCTGCACCGTGGGCTTCGGCGGCCACACCGAGAGCTACCGCGACCGGAACGGCGCCTACCGGGTGCGCTGGATCCCCGCCGAGCTCGCCATCGGCGTCCCGCACGATGTGCCCGTGCTCGGCTACCGGGTGAACACCTGCAACCGGCTGCGGCTCTGGCGAGCAGAGGCGTGCGAATCCTTCGACTTCCAGGCCTTCGACAGCGGCAACTACGAGGGCGCCGTGGAGGCCAAAGTGAATTCGGAGACCCTCTCCAAGGTGCTTTACCCCAGCGACGGCACCAGTGCGGGCCGCCAGCTGCGCCTCAAGCAGCAGCACTTCTTCGTGAGCTGCTCGCTGCAGGACATGATCCGCAGCCTCGATGCCCGCGGCATTCCCGTCCAGGAGTTCCCCGAGCACTGGGC